>NZ_VNHW01000012.1 GCF_008124835.1 Blastococcus xanthinilyticus
ACCGGGCGTGCCCGCGCAGCCACGAGGCCATCGTCTTCTGCCCGTCGTGCTCCGCGGCGCCGGTGACCTCGCACTCCCGCACCACCCGCGCGACCAACCGGTTCTGCGCCACCAGCAGCACCCGCAGTTCCTCGAGCAGCTGCGGCCCGAACCGCCCCGACAGGTCCTCGTCGGCCAGCTCGTCCAGCGCAGCCGACAAGCGGCTCACCGCCCCGGATCCACCAGTCGAACGCATGTACGAATGATACCGCTGATCACCGTAGTCCGCAGCATGAATCCCCAGGTCAGGTGCTCGTCCACAACGCCCGTGACCGGGTTGACAGCTGAGGAGGGCGGCCCCATCGCGGGCCACGCCACGTCGGCCAGCTCACGGTGGGCAGCAGCTACCGACCGGGAACACATCCGGCCGCGAACGGGCTGATGGGTAGCGTGGCAGGCGTGAAGAAGGTGGCGGTGCTCGACTACGGGTCGGGCAACCTGCGGTCGGCCGAGCGTGCGCTGGCGCGGGTCGGTGCCGACGTGACGGTGACCTCCGACATGCAGACGGCCCTGGACGCCGACGGGCTCGTCGTCCCCGGTGTGGGTGCGTTCGCGGCCTGCATGACGGGGCTGGACGCCGTCCAGGGGCGCCGGATCATCGGCCGCCGCCTCGCCGGTGGCCGACCGGTGCTGGGCATCTGCGTCGGCATGCAGATCCTTTTCGAGCGCGGCGTCGAGCACGGTGTCGACGCCGAGGGCTGCGGTGAGTGGCCGGGCGTCGTGGAGCAGCTCGAGGCGCCGGTGCTGCCGCACATGGGCTGGAACTCGGTGCAGGCCGCCCCGGGCAGCACCCTGTTCGCCGGCATCGAGGACGAGCGCTTCTACTTCGTGCACTCCTACGGCGTGCGGGAGTTCACCCTCGGGGAGGACGGCGGCTCGTCGCCGCTCGCGAAGCCCAAGGTGACCTGGGCCGAGCACGGCGACCGGTTCGTGGCCGGGGTCGAGAACGCCGCGCTGTCGGCCACCCAGTTCCACCCGGAGAAGAGCGGCGACGCCGGCGCCCAGCTGCTGACCAACTGGCTCGGCACCCTGCGCTGAGCGGACCGCTCACCAGCGGCCGCGGTGCACCACCTCGTCCACCCCGCGCCGGCCGCGTCGCAGCGACGGCGACCTCCGGTCGTCCGTGCCGGGATAGCCGACGGACACGCAGCCGACCGGCCGGTACTCCGCCGGGATCCCGAACGCGGCCCGGACGGCGTCCAGCCGCTCGACCGGCACGCCGAAGAAGCACGCCCCCAGGCCCTCGTCGACCGCGGTGAGCAGCATCAGCAGGCTGGCCATCCCCGCGTCGACGTCCCAGTAGGGCACCGGCCAGCGGGCCTCGTCCCGGTCGGTCCACCCCTTGTCGGGCTCGGCGTAGCGCTCCAGGTAGGCGCTCTTGTTCGCCAGCGGCAGGATCAGCAGCGGCGCGCGGCGCATCCGGGTCAGCCAGGCGTCCGGGGCGCCCTCGCCGGCGGTCGCGGCCCAGAAGCTGTCCCGCTCCTCCGCGGTCTCCAGGACGACGAACGCCCAGCCCTGGCTGAAGCCGGCGGAGGGGGCGCGGATCGCGTGCTCGAGCAGCCGCTCCCGCACCTCGGGCGGCACGGGCCGGTCCGGGTCGTAGTCCCGGACCATGCGACGACGGCGGACGACCTCGGCGAACTCCACGCCCCCAGCCTGCCGCACCGGGGCGGTGGTCAGGCCGCCCGCCCGAGCCGGGCCAGCACACGGGTCGCGCGGTCGGCGTCCGCGGGGACGTCCAGGGCGGGCCGGCAGATGCCGTCCATGTGCAGGGCGGGGCCGAAGCCGTCCGCGCCGGCCTCGACCCGGTCCAGCTCCTCGTCGGTGAGCGCGGCGTCGGCCCCCACGGCGCGGGCGACGTCCCAGCGGTGCACGACCATGTCCCAGACGTAGAACCGCTCGAAGGTGGCGCCGACCGTGGTGGGCCCGAAGAAGCCGTCGAACCCGCGGGCGAGCACGGCGTCGTCGGACACCGCGCCGGCCACCCGCTCCGCGTGCGCCCGCCACGCGGCGGCCGGGTCGGCGGCTAGGTCCGGGGCCTCGCCCAGGTCGACGCCGTGCGTGGCGAGGAAGTCCCGCTGGGTCTCGATCACGTGCCCGACGACGTCGGCGGCGGTCCAGCCCTCGCAGGGAGACGGGCGGGTCCAGCCGGCCGGGGGGACGGTGTCGAGCAGGGCGGTGAGGGAGCGGTCGGCGGCCTGGAAGTCCGCAGCGGGAGAAGTCATGCCCCGGATCGTAGGGAGGTGCGGCAGGCTCGGTCTTGATGAAACCCGACAGCTCCCGGCCGATGGACCACATCGAGCGCGCGCACCTGGTGGAGCCCGGCGACGCCTCGCACGTCATCCACCGCTATCCCGCGGCGCCGGAGTTCGAGGGCCTGCTGCAGCGGTTCTGGATCCCGGTGTGGTCGGTGCCGCCCGGCCGAGAGGCGCCGCAGCGGGTGCTCCAGTACCCGGTCGCGCTGCTCGTCGTCGCCGGCGACTACGCCCGGTTCTACGGCGTCGTCTCCGGGCTGTCGACCACCACCCTGACCGGCGAGGGCTGGGCGGTGGGCGTGATGTGCGCGCCCGCGGCGGGCGCCCTGGTCGCCGGCGGGCCGATGAGCGGGTACACCGACCGGTACGTCGACGTCGCCGAGGTCCTGGGCGCCGAGGGCGAGCGGCTCGCTACCCGGGTCCGCGCCGCCATGGCCCGGGACGCGCACGACCCGGAGGCCCACGCCGCCGCGATGGCCGCCTTCGGCGACGCGCTGCGGCCGTTCCTCCCGGTCGACGACGACGGCCGGCTGGTCAACGAGGTGGTCGCCTTCGTGGAGGGCGACCGCGAGGTGGTCCGGGTCGCGCAGGTGTGCGAGCGCTTCGGCCTCGCCGAGCGGGCGCTGCAGCGGCTGGTGCACCGCCGGCTCGGGCTGACGCCGAAGTGGCTCATCCAGCGCCGCCGGCTGCAGGAGGCGGCCGAGCGGCTGCGTGGGAAGCCGGCCAGCATCGGCGAGGTGGCGGCGGTGCTCGGCTACGCCGACCAGGCGCACTTCACCCGCGACTTCGCCCGCGTGACCACCATGACGCCGGGGCAGTTCGCCGGCCGGCACGCCCGGGGGAGCTGACGCCGATCGCCGGAGGGCCCGTCCCTAGGCTGTCGGGGTGCCGAAGCTGCAGCTGCTCCCCGCCGTCGACGTCGCCGACGGGCAGGCCGTCCGTCTCGTCCAAGGGGAGGCCGGGAGCGAGACCTCCTACGGCGACCCGCTCGACGCCGCGATGCAGTGGCAGCGCGACGGCGCCGAGTGGGTGCACCTGGTCGACCTCGACGCCGCCTTCGGCCGCGGCAGCAACCGCGAGCTGCTGGCCCGCGTGGTCGGCGAGCTCGACGTCGACGTGGAGCTCTCCGGTGGCATCCGGGACGACGAGTCGCTGGCCGCGGCGCTGGCCACCGGCTGCCGTCGGGTCAACCTGGGCACCGCGGCGCTGGAGTCGCCCGAGTGGTGCGCGCGGGCGATCGCCGAGCACGGCGACCGGATCGCCGTCGGCCTCGACGTGCGCGGCACGCGGCTGGCCGCGCGCGGCTGGACCCAGGAGGGCGGCGAGCTCTACGAGACCCTCGCCCGCCTGGACGCCGAGGGCTGCGCCCGCTACGTGGTCACCGACATCACCAAGGACGGCACGCTGCGCGGGCCCAACCTCGACCTGCTCCGCGAGGTGTGCGCCGCCACCCCGCGCCCGGTGATCGCCTCCGGCGGCGTCAGCTCGCTGGCGGACATCCGCGCGCTGGCCGGCCTCACCGCGATCGGCGTCGAGGGCTCGATCGTGGGCAAGGCGCTCTACGCCGGCCAGTTCACGCTGCCGGAGGCTTTGGCGCTCACGGAGCAGTTGGCATGACGGTGCTGAACCTGGGCTCGGCCAACCCCTGGGAGCCGGTGGTCGGCTACAGCCGGATCGTCGTCCGCGGCGACACCGCCTGGGTCAGCGGGACGACGGCGATGGTCGACGGCGTCGTGACCTCCCCCGGAGACGCGGCGGCCCAGACCCGGCAGGTCCTGGCCACGATCGGGGCGTCGCTGCAGCGGGCCGGGTTCGGACTCGCCGACGTCGTCCGCACTCGGATGTACGTCACCGACATCAGCCGCTGGGAGGAGATCGGCCGGGTCCACGGCGAGGTCTTCGGCGACATCCGGCCGGCGTCGACGATGGTGGAGGTGTCGGCGCTCATCGACCCCGGGCTGCTGGTCGAGATCGAGGTCGACGCGGTGCGCGGGGTGCCGGCGTGAGTCTCGCCGTGCGTGTCATCCCCTGTCTGGACGTCGACGCCGGCCGGGTGGTCAAGGGCGTCAACTTCGTCGACCTGCGCGACGCCGGTGACCCGGTGGAGATGGCGCGCGTCTACGACGCCGAAGGCGCCGACGAGCTGACCTTCCTCGACATCACCGCGAGCTCCGGCAACCGGGCCACCACCTACGACGTGGTCAGCCGCACCGCGGAGAGCGTGTTCATCCCGCTCACCGTGGGCGGCGGCGTGCGCAGCCCCGACGACGTCGACCGGCTGCTGCGGGCCGGTGCGGACAAGGTCGCGGTCAACACCGCCGCGGTGGCCCGGCCCGAGCTGATCGCCGAGATCGCCGACCGCTTCGGCAACCAGGTGCTGGTGCTCTCCCTCGATGCCCGCCGCTGCCGGGACGGCGCGGAGACGGAGTCCGGCTTCGAGATCACCACGCACGGCGGGCGCCGCGGCACCGGCCTGGACGCCGTGGAGTGGTGCATCCGGGCCGCCCAACTCGGCGCCGGGGAGATCCTGCTGAACTCGATGGACGCCGACGGCACCCGCGCCGGCTTCGACACCGACCTGATCGCGCAGGTGCGGCGCGAGGTCTCGGTGCCGCTGATCGCCAGCGGGGGAGCGGGCGCGGTCGAGCACTTCCCGCCGGCGGTCGAGGCCGGCGCCGACGCGGTGCTCGCCGCGAGCGTCTTCCACTTCGGCGCGCTGCGGATCGGCGACGTGAAGGGCGCTCTCGCCGGCGCCGGCTACCCCGTGCGCCGGGAGGCCGACCACCCCGTGGGCGGCTAGCGCGGTGCAGCTGGAGCAGGGGGAACCGGCGGCCGGGCCGTGGCGGGTCGTGCCGCTCGGGGAGCTGGTCGAGCAGCTGCACGCCGCCGGGGACGTGTCCGGCCGGCCCCGCATCGTGGCGATCGACGGCCGCGGTGGAGCCGGCAAGAGCACTCTGGTGCAGCGTCTTCTGGCGCACGTGCCGAGGTCAGCCGTGGTGCACACCGACGACGTCGCCTGGCACCACTCCTTCTTCGACTGGGCCGGGGTGCTGGCCGAGCACGTGCTGGAGCCGCTCCGCCGGGGTGCGGGCGTCGACTTCCGCCCGCCGTCATGGGTGGAGCGGGGCCGTCCCGGCTCCGTCGTGGTGCCCGCCGGCCTGGAGACCGTGTGGGTCGAGGGCACCGGTGTGCTGCGGAGCGGGCTGGCGCCGCTGCTCGACGCGTCGGTGTGGGTCCAGGTCGACCGGCGGGACGCCGGACGCCGGCTGCTGGATCGGGACGGCGACTCGCCCGAGCAGCAGCGGCACGTCGAGGAGTGGCTGCGCGAGGAACACCCGTTCCTGCTGCGGGAGCAGCCGTGGAGCTCCGCCACGCTGGTGCTGGCGGGGAGCCCGGTCGTCGGGCACGTGCCCGACACCCACGTGGTGCTCGCACCACCCGTCGCGCCCTAGCGCGGTGAACCGCCGATCCAGGTGGCGGGAGCGCTCCCCGGCTCGGGGACGTAGGCGACGATGTGCAGGTCGGGGTGGTCCGACGGCACCAGGCGGTGGTGCTCGAAGTCCAGCACGCCGGCCGTCGGGTGCACGAACCGCCGCCGTCGGGAGGTGAAGCCCTCGACGGTCAGGTCCGCCCACTGCTCGCGGAACTCCGCGCTGGCCTCGCTGAGCCGGGCGATCAGCGCCGAGTGCGCGGCCGAGCCCAGCCGTGCGCCGGACTCCGCGCGGAACTCGGCCACGAAGTGCCGGCTGTCCGCCGTCCAGTCCGGGAGCATGTCGCGCAGGTGCGGATCGGTGAAGACCAGCCAGAGCAGGTTCCGGTCGGCCGGGTCCAGCGTGGTGATGCGCGAGTACAGCGCGGCGTAGGCGGCGTTCCAGCCGACGATGGTCCAGTCCGCGGCCACGGCGAAGGCCGGGAACGGCAGGCTGTTGAGCAGCCGCTGGGTGGACGGCGGCGCGACCTCCTGTACCTGGTCGGCGGCGTCCGGCGGTCGGGGGGAGTAGCCGCCGAGGGACAGCAGGTACGCCGCCTCGGACGCCGTCAGACGCAGCACGCGACCGAGCGCCTCGAGCACCTGCCGGGAGGGGTTGACGTCCCGCCCCTGCTCCAGCCAGGTGAGCCAGGTGACGCTGACCCCGGCAAGGGTCGAAACCTCCTCGCGGCGCAGGCCGCTGGTCCGCGCGCGTGGGGGAGTGGGCAGACCGAAGTCCTGCCGCGTCAGCGCCTGACGCCGGTTGCGCAGGAAGGTGCCCAGCTCCGTCCGCCGGGCCTGCTGGCTCACGGCCCCGAACCTAGTACCGCCGCTACTAGCAGTGGCAGCGTCTACCGCGCCGGCCGCCCCGGGTGGCTGACTGGTCCGCATGCCACCGCTGCGCTCCCGGACCGTCACCGCCGGCAGGAACATGGCCGGCGCCCGCGCGCTCCTGCGTGCCGCCGGCGTCGCGGCCGGCGACCTGGGCAAGCCGATCGTCGCCGTCGCGAACAGCTTCACCGAGTTCGTGCCCGGCCACACCCACCTGCAGCCGGTCGGCCGGATCGTCTCCGAGGCGATCTCCGCCGCGGGGGGCGTGCCCCGTGAGTTCAACACGATCGCCGTCGACGACGGCATCGCGATGGGACACGGCGGCATGCTCTACTCGCTGCCCTCGCGGGACCTGATCGCCGACTCGGTCGAGTACATGGTCCAGGCCCACTGCGCCGACGCGCTCGTCTGCATCTCCAACTGCGACAAGATCACCCCCGGCATGCTCATGGCCGCGCTGCGCCTGGACATCCCGACGGTCTTCGTCTCCGGCGGGCCCATGGAGGGCGGGACGGCCACCCTCGTCGACGGCACCGTGCGCACCGGCCTGAACCTGATCTCGGCCATCGCCGACTCCGCGAGCCCCGCGGTCTCCGACGAGGACCTCGGCCGGATCGAGGAGAACGCCTGCCCGACCTGCGGCTCGTGCTCGGGCATGTTCACCGCCAACTCGATGAACTGCCTGACCGAGGCCCTCGGTCTCGCCCTGCCGGGCAACGGCACCACCCTGGCGACGCACACCGCCCGCCGCGAGCTCTACGAGGCTGCCGGCACCACGGTCATGGAGCTGGTCCGCGCCCACTACGAGCGGGACGACGCCGCGGTGCTGCCGCGCGCGATCGCCGGCGTCGCCGCGTTCGAGAACGCCGTGGCGATGGACGTCGCGATGGGCGGCTCGTCGAACACGGTCCTGCACCTGCTCGCCGCCGCTTCCGAGGCCGAGCTGGACTTCACCCTCGACGACGTCGACCGGATCTCCCGCCGCACGCCCTGCCTGGCGAAGGTGGCGCCGAATGGCCCGTACCTGGTCGAGGACGTGCACCGCGCGGGCGGCATCCCCGCCATCCTCGGCGAGCTCGACCGGGCCGGGCTGCTGCGCCGCGACGTCCGCACGGTGCACTCCCCGGACCTGCGCAGCTGGCTGGACGACTGGGACGTCCGTGGCGGGCGGGCGACCCCCGAGGCGGTCGAGCTGTTCCACGCGGCGCCGGGCTGCCGGCGGTCGGCCACGGCGTTCTCCCAGTCCGAGCGCTGGGCGAGCCTCGACCTGGACGCGCAGCACGGCTGCATCCGCTCGGTCGCGGCCGCGTACAGCGCCGACGGCGGCCTGGCGGTGCTGCGCGGCAACCTGTCTCCCGACGGCTGCGTGGTCAAGACCGCCGGCGTCGACGAGTCGATCCTGCGGTTCAGCGGTCCGGCGGTGGTCGTGGAGTCGCAGGAGGAGGCGGTCGACGCCATCCTCGGCGGCCGCGTGCGGGCCGGTGCGGTCGTGGTGGTCCGCTACGAGGGACCGCGGGGCGGGCCGGGTATGCAGGAGATGCTCTACCCGACGTCGTTCCTGAAGGGTCGGGGCCTGGGCGCGGCCTGTGCGCTGGTCACCGACGGGCGCTTCTCGGGCGGCACGTCCGGCCTGTCGATCGGGCACGTCTCGCCGGAGGCGGCCGCGGGCGGCGTCATCGCCCTGGTCGAGGACGGCGACACCGTCGCGATCGACATCCCGGCGCGCAGCATCACCCTCGAGGTGACCGAGGCGGAGCTGACCACCCGGCGGGCTGCCCTGGAGGCTGCGGGCGGGTACCGGCCCCGGGACCGGCAGCGGGTGGTGTCCACGGCGCTGCGCGCCTACGCAGCCTTCGCCCAGTCGGCGGACAAGGGCGCCGTCCGCCTCGTTCCCTAGACCGTGGGCCGAAGCTGTGCCGCGCTCGGCAACGGTGGCCCTGAAGGCGGCTTTAGGGACAGTCGCGACCTGGCAATGCACGCGGACTGTAGGACCGCACGGACGCCGAAGCGGCGACCTTGACGTTGACCCTGTCGCGGTCGAACCCGGTGCACGGGTCCGCCGCCAAGGGCCCCGCGGAACGTCGCAGTGGCTGGTGGTTGGCGATAGCGCAGTCGGATAGTGGGCGGGAACGTCGCTGAGGCGCCGGCGGGGAGACGCTATGCACTGAGGTTGCACTCATAGGCCTGCGGTTATTGGCGACCCGCGAGCTTGGCGCCGATGAGCAATCGTACGCCCGAGGTGCGGCGCGGACTGCTTCGCGTCTTGCAGAGCAGGCACCCGCGAGGTGGCGATGCCTACGTGCGGAAGCCGGATTCGTTGTGGTTCGACGAGTCGTGCGGTTGCGGAAGTCTTGTTCCCCGCGTCCTCGGCCGCGGACGTCCAACGGCGAAGGGGGCTTTGACCGATGAGCTCTTAAGGAGGCGATTCATGCGGGATGGGTAGACAATCTGGAGTTCGAGGTAACGCCCTCTCCACCGCACCGTCCTAGACCAAAGAGGTGTCGCGGGCGTACGGCGTTCGGCGGCTCCCGTGGTTAACCAGCGTCCGGGCCCGACCGCGGGAGGCCGGGCGGCAAGTCGGGAACGACGATGTTGCGCACCGGGTCGGGTCTGAGGGACGGCGCGCGTCTCATTGGCCTGTTGTTGTCGGAATCGCGTTAGACGCCTGGTAAGCCACACCAGCGAAGAGATCTCCACGCTGAGCAACACCCCAGCGACTCCGGCTTTCGCTGCCCGAGTATCAGCGGCACCTGCCTGGTCGGCCAGTGCCCAGGCGCTCGCACTCGTTCCCGCCTCGGATGTCTCCACGCCGAGCGGTTCCATGCCTCTGGCATTCACACCACCGGAGGAGGCAAGGATGCTCGGTGGCGAGTCCCCTGGGATGACGAAACGCTGATTCACGATGACGTACTCCTGACCTATCTGGCCCTCCATCTCTCCACAAGCGATGTCTTGAGCATCGGTCGCCAGGTCCGCCGCGCTTTCACAGGGAGTGAGCGGTAGATATGCAGGAGTGGCAAGGGAAAAATCCGCTTCATCATCCGAGCTGTAGTAGCTATTAACGCGCGCGAACTTGACGCTTGAGTAGCCATCGGAGTCTTCCTCGAAGACTTGGGAGGTGTGCCCCCCGATTGAAACGACGGACTTCGCCAGGGACCCCTCCGCCACCTCGGCAAGGATATGTAGCGACCCTTCATCACTAACCGCATATGTCTCCGCCTGGGGGACGAAATACGCGGCGAGCGGATCCGACGCATCCACTTCGTCCGCAAGTGTCGCCGCGACGACATCGGCCAGGTCCACAGGCGCGGACCACGTCGTGCTCTCGTTGTCGTCTCGAACGACAAGGTCCCATATCGTGCCTGGCATGACTCTAACGTTCATAGCAATGTCTGTGCCACCATCATCGCCACGTTGAAAGGTCACATCAAGTCGCGGGCTTTGAGCTTCCCTTACCGGAGTGGCCGACGATTCCCAATCCGGAGGAAGTGTAGCGGCAAAGTAGATCCGCAGATTGTTCGCAGGTAGAGTCGGCCGGTGAGAAACGAACAGTGATGCGGTCCATGCGACCGCAACGATCAGAAGACCAATTGCAAGCGCCTCTGCGAGGGGGTTTGACGACACCACACGCCTGCGTTCACCGGGCATAGTGACCCCACGCTTCCACTACGCCGCGCGAGTGTCGGATGCCGGCCGCTGACGCGATGCGGGCCCCCCGAAGGCCTGCGGGCGCCAGACCGAGGCAGTGGGTCGAGTTACGCACCGAAGTTCCCGCCCCTTCTTCGAGACGTTGCTGGTCGGGCACCAGCCGGGCCCCGCCTCAAACATGTCGGCGGGTGTCCCATTGTGGGCCGCTCAGGGACGGAGACGGGTGCGGGCTGACACCCTTCTCCTTCGACACCGACCTCATCGCGCAGGTGCGCCGCGAGGTCTCGGTGCCGCTGATCACCAGCGGGGGAGCGGCCGCGGTCGAGGACTTCCCGCCCGCGGTCGAGGCCGGCGCGGACGCGGTGCTGGCGGCGAGCTTCTTCCACTTCGGCGCGCTGCGGATCGGCGACGTGAAGGGCGCTCTCGCCGGCACGAGCTACCCCTGCGCCGGGAGGCCGACCACCCGCTTCTCCGACCGGGCGCCTCAGCCGGCCGCCGGCCGTCGCGTGGCCAGCACCGTGCTCGCGCCCAGCACGAACAGCGACATGCCGGTCTGCACCCAGGTCCACCAGCCCACCGGCGTGTGACCGGCGAGCGGGCAGAGGATGGTCATCACGGCCATGCACCCGGCCGCCGCGATGCCGAACCGGGCCGCGTACCGGCTGCCCCGCCACAGCGCCGCGACGGCCAGCACGATCGTGACCACGGCCGCGATGTCGAAGGGCAGTTGCCAGAGCGGATAGGCCATGTCGTGGGCCGGCATCGGCTCCACGAGCGGGCAGGTCAGCCAGGCGAGGGCGAAGGCCCCCGCGAGCACCTGCTCGAGGGCCCGTCCGGGGCGCCCGTCCGGGGCAGTGCGCGCAACCGCCGTCCACCCGGCCCGGGGTACCGGCCCGTAGGGGGAGGGGACCGGCGCCGCGGCGTCGGTCGGCGGCGCGGGCCGGACCGGTTCGACCGGCGAGCTGCCGGCGAGGGGGACGGGGTCGGCGACGGACATGCGGTGCACCGTAGCCGGGCCACCGGACCCGAGCGTGTCGTTTTCGCGCGCGGTCACCCGCGCGGCGGGCAAGCCCTGAGGCCGGACGCCGGTGCGACGTCACGCAGGGGCGCCGAGCGGCGGGTGGTCGAGCACGCGTGGCCGGTACTCGACCAGCTGGATGCCGCCGTCGAAGGTGCGGTGGTCGATCATCTCGAGGGCGACGTCGGGGTAGCCGTCGTAGATGCGTTCCTCACCCGTGGCCCCGGTGATCACCGGGAACATCCCGACCCGGAAGCGGTCTACGAGCCCGGCGCGCAGCAGGGACCGGCACAGGCTGAGACTGCCGATCGTGCTCAGGAGCCCCTCGCCGTCCTCCTTCAGGGCGCGGACCGCGTCGACGGCGTCACCGCGGACGAGGGTGCAGTTGGCCCACGTCAGCGGCTCCTCGAGCGAGGAGGAGAACACCACCTTCGGGGCCTGGGTGAGCTCGTCGACGGACGCCTCCTCCTCGGGCCGGAACTCCTCCTGGCCGGGAGGCACCTCGCCGGCGGCGAAGCCCGACATCAGGCGGTAGGTGTTCGCTCCCATCAGGTACGTGGCCGCCGGCTGCTCGCCGAGCCAGGCGAGGTAGTCGGGCTCTCCAGGCCCCAGAACCCAGGCCAGCCCTCTCCCGATGCGTAGCCGTCGAGCGAGGTGATGAAGTCGACGAGAAGCTCCGACATGGCGCTGTCCTTTCCTCCGGTGTCAGGAGGTCGGACCGGCCGGGTGCCGCGAACTCATCGGCGCCGCCCGCTCGGGGACACCGCGCGGAGCGTCAGCCGGTGCGGGGCCGCCATGGCTGGTGCGTGTGCGCGAGCCAGACCATCTCCGGTTCGAGCCCGCGGATCATCAGCTGGCCCTCCGTCCGCGGCTCGTCGAGTTCGCCGAACCACACCGCCGCGTCGCCGGCGACGACGACCGGGCGCCCGCCGGTCTCGACGACGACCACCTGGGTGCCGGGCGTGTGGCCCGGTGCCGGAACGAGCCGGAGCCCGGGAAGGAGCTCGAGCTCGCCGTCGACCGGCACGTACCGCACCCCGGGCGCCTCCAGCCACTCGCGGATCGTGTAGTCGTCCTGGCTGCGCGCGTCGTCGAGCTCCCGACGCTGGACGTAGACGGGCCTGCCGGCGAAGAGGTGGTTCCCGCCGCAGTGGTCGGCGTGCAGATGGGTGTTGACGACCATGTCGATCCCGGCGGGGTCGACGTCCTGCTCGCTCCACGGGCGGAGGCGGGGACGCATGTCGGCGAGCAGCGGGTGCAGCTCCTTGATGCCGGTGTCGACCAGCACGCGCGCCTCGGGATGGTCGATGACGTGCACGTAGACCGGCATCACCTCGCCCTCGACGAGCAGGTCGGCGACCTGGACCGGCGTGACCGTGATGGACGGGAGCGCGTTCATGGGTGTCCAGACGGCCCGAGCAGTCCCGACTCATCGATCCGGTCAGGGAGCGCCCGGCGGCGAGGAGATCTCCACCCGTGCCACGTCACGCCGGCCCGCGGCCCACAGCATCAGCTCCAGCGGCTCGCCGGAGACGGTGCGCCCGCCGTCGCCGAGCCGCTTCTCCTCGCCGGGCACGTCGCTGCGGCGCAGCACCAGGCCGCGCCGACCGGCGGCGCGGCGGGCGTAGAGGCCGAGCCCCGCCCACAGCTGGTCCTGCTCGTCGCGGCGCAGCTCGCGCGGCTCCCAGCCGGGCTGGGCGCGGCGGACGTCCTCGTGGTGGATGGCGAACTCGGAGACGTTGAACGCCTTCGAGGCGGCCGGCAGCGTCATCGGCGACCACGACGGCGGCCCGCTGCGCACCTGGCCGACCACCTCCGCGTAGGGCGTCGATCCGCGCAGCCGGTCCTCCAGCCGGTGCGACCACCAGGCCAGCCGCGCACCGCCGGGCAGCATCTCCAGGCCGTAGCCGGGGAGGGCGTCGGGGCGCCGGTCGCGCACGGCCAGGTGCGCGGCGAGGTGGGCGGTGGTCCACCCCGCGCAGCAGGTCGGCGCGTCGGGCCCGAGCTCGTCGAGGAGATCGGCGAGCGCCGCGCGCTCGCGGTCCGGGAGAGGGAGGGAAGAGGCGCTCACCTCGCGTAGTTACCGAGGAAGCCCCGCGGGCGAAACCCGACCGGGCCTCTCCGGGCCCGATCGCTTAGCCCGTCTAACGACCCCGTGGCATGCTGGTCGCAGCTACGAACCCCGAGGAGCCCCGTGTCCCGCCGCCGAGACGCCGTCGTGCGCCGCGGGCTCCGCCACATCGGCCGGGCCGTGCGCGAGCAGCCGCGCATGTTCACCCTCGCGTTCCTCGCCAGCAGCCTCTACGGGGGCATGACGGTGGCCAGCGCGTACGTCATCGGTGAGGTCACCGACCGGGTGCTGCTGCCGGCGTTCGACGAGGGTGCCACGACCACGGCCGCGCTCACCCTGGCCTCGGTCGCCATCCTCGGCGTCGCCCTGCTGAAGATCGTCGGCATCCTGGGCCGCCGGCTGTTCGCCGGCATCATGAGCTACCGGCTGCAGGCGGAGTACCGCCGGCGCGTCACCGGGCAGTACCTCCGGCTCCCGCTGTCCTGGCACCAGCGCCACCCGACCGGGCAGCTGCTCTCCAACGCCAACTCCGACGTCGAGTCGGCCTGGTTCTTCGTCGCGCCGCTGCCCTTCGCCTGCGGCGCGCTGGTGATGATCGCGATCACCAGCGTGGCGCTCGTGCTCACCGATCCGCTGCTGGCGCTGGTCGGCCTGGTCGTCTTCCCGCTCGTGTTCGGCGCCAACATCGTCTACTCGCAGGTGATGAGCCCGCGGATGCAGCGGGCGCAGCAGCTGCGGGCCGAGGTCAGCGAGATCGCACACGAGAGCTTCGACGCCGCCCTCGTGGTCAAGACGCTGGGCCGTGAGGACACCGAGACCGAGCGCTTCACCGAGCGGGCTGAGGAGCTGCGCGACGGGCTGATCGCCGTCGGCCGGGTCCGCGGGATGTTTGACCCGCTGATGGAGGCCCTGCCCAACCTGGGCACGCTCGCCGTCCTGCTCATCGGCGCCGGCCGGGTCGCCGACGGCGCCGTCGACGCCGGCGACCTGGTCTCCATCGCCTACCTGTTCACCCTGCTCGCGCTGCCGATCCGGGCCATCGGCTGGGTGCTGGCCGACCTGCCGCGGGCCCTGGCCGGCTTCGACCGGGTCACCCCGGTGCTCGAGGCGACCGGCGAGACCCCGTACGGGCCCGATGCCGCCGTCGCCGCTGCCGGGGGCGCCGGGATCGGCGTGCGCGACGTCGGCTTCACCTTCGACGGGGTGTCCCGCCCGACCCTGCACCAGGTCACCTTCGACGTGCCGGCCGGCCGCACCGTGGCCGTGGTCGGGCCCACCGGCTCGGGCAAGTCCACCCTGGCCGGGCTGCTGGTGCGCCTGGTCGACCCCGCCGACGGGAGCGTGCTGCTCGACGGCGTCGACCTGCGCCGGCTGCGCGAGGGCGAGACGAGCGCCCAGGCGGCGTTCGTCGCGCAGAGCGCCTTCCTCTTCGACGACACCGTCCGCGGCAACGTCACCCTGGGCGCGCCGTTCTCCGACGACGAGGTGCAGGCGGCGCTGCGCGTGGCCGCCGCCGACGAGTTCGTCGGGGCGCTGCCCGAGGGCCTCGACACCCGCGTGGGGGAGCGCGGCGCCTCGCTGTCCGGCGGCCAGCGGCAGCGGCTGGCGCTGGCCCGCGCCGTGGTCCGCCGTCCCCGCCTGCTCGTGCTGGACGACGCCACGAGCGCCGTCGACCCCGCCGTCGAGGCCCGCATCCTCGACGCCCTGCGCGGCAGCGAGACGCCGACGACGGTCGTGGTGGTCGCCTACCGGCAGGCCACCATCGCCCTCGCCGACGAGGTGGTCTGGCTGGCCGACGGGCGGGCCGTCGCCCGGGGCACCCACGACGAGCTGCTCGCCCAGGTGTCCGGCTACGCGGCGCTGGTGCGCGCCTACTCCGAGGCCGAGGTGGCCGCGTGACCGGGTCGGCCCAGCACACCGCGCCGGCCCAGCGCACCGAGGGGGCGCTGGCGACCCTGCGCCGCGGGCTGCGGATGATGCCCGAGTTCCGGCGCGGGTTGCCGGTCACCTTCGCCCTGGCCCTGGTCGCGACCGCCGGCCGGGTGGTCGTCCCCATCGCCGTGCAGCAGGTCATCGACCGCGGGCTGACCCCCGGCGGGGCCGACCTGGAGCTGGTCACCTGGCTGATCGCCGGCTGCGCGCTGGTCGTGGTGCTTACGGCCGTCGCCGTCTACCGGATGAACGTGCGGCTGTTCCGGACGACGGAGACCGCGCTGGCCAACCTGCGCGCCCGCGCCTTCCGGCACGTGCACGACCTCTCGGTGCTGCACCAGCAGGGCGAGCGCCGTGGCTCCCTGGTCTCCCGGGTCACCAGCGACGTCGACCAGCTGTCGGTGTTCATGCAGTGGGGCGGCGTGCTCGGCCTCGTGAGCGTGGGACAGCTGTTCGTCGCCACCGTGGTCATGTTCGTCTACTCCTGGCAGCTGACCCTGCTGGTGCTCGTCTGCTTCGTGCCGCTGGTGTTCGCCGTCCGCTGGTTCGCCCAGCGGCTGGTGCGGGTCTACGGCGTGGTGCGGGAGCGGGTCGGCGACGTGCTGGCCGCGGTCGCCGAGTCGGTGGTCGGGGCTCCCACGGTGCGTGCCTACGGCGTGCGCGGGCGCACCGCCGCCCGGCTCGACGCCGCCATCGACCGGCACTACCGCGCCCAGGTCGAGGCCCAGAAGGTCACCGCCGCCGTCTTCGTCAGCGGCGAGTTCGTCGCGGCGCTGGCCAACGCGGCCGTGGTCGTCGTCGGGGTGCTGCTCGGCCTGGCCGGTGACATCACCGCCGGCACCCTGGTGGCCTTCCTGTTCCTGGTCACCCTCTTCGTGGCCCCGGTGCAGACCGCCAGCGAGGTGCTCAACGAGGCGCAGAACGCCGTCGCCGGCTTCCGCCGGGTGCTCGACGTGGTCGACACCGAGCCCGACGTCCGCGACCCCGCCGTCGCGACCCCCGGCCGGGTGCGGGCACTGCCGGAGGGGCCGCTCGGCGTCCGCTTCGAGGCGGTCACCTTCCGCTACGCACCCGGCGCCCGGGCGGCGCTGGACGGCGTCGACCTCACCATCGCGCCGCGCACGCGGGTGGCGATCGTGGGGGAGACCGGCTCGGGGAAAACGACGTTCGCCAAGCTGGTCACCCGGCTCATGGACCCGGTCGAAGGCACCGTGCTGCTCGGCTCCGACGCGGGCGGGTGGGTGCCGCTGGCCGACGTCGCCTTCGCCTCGCTGCGTGCGCGGGTGGTGATGGTGCCGCAGGACGGCTTCCTGTTCGACGCGACCGTCGCCGAGAACGTCCGGTACGGCCGGCCCGGCATGACCGACGCCGACGTCGTCGCCGCCTTCGACGACCTGGGGCTGGGGGACTGGCTGGCGGGGCTCCCCGAGGGGGCGGCCACCGCGGTCGGCCAGCGCGGCGAGTCGCTCTCGGCGGGCGAGCGGCAGCTGGTGGCCGTCGCCCGCGCCTACGTCGCGGACCCCGACCTGCTGGTGCTCGACGAGGCGACCAGCGCCGTCGACCCGGCCACCGAGCAGCGGCTGACCCGGGCGCTGGACCGGCTGACCGACGGGCGGACGACGCTGACCATCGCGCACCGGCTCTCCACCGCCGAGCGGGCCGACGAGGTGCTGGTCGTCGACGCCGGGCACGTGGTGCAGCGCGGTACGCACGCGGAGCTGGTCGACGCCGAGGGCCCCTACGCGCGGCTGCACGCCTCGTGGCGCCGCTCCTCGGCCGGCGAGCCCGAGCCGGTCATCGGCTGAGTTCCCGGGCCAGGCGAGCGGACGTCTCGGCCGTCGGCGGAGGGACTGACGGGTGCCGCGGCCGGAAGCGACCGCGTGCCCCCTTCACCGCGGTCGTCTACTGCACCCTCTGGGCGGTGCCGGCCTTGGCGAGCAGGGTCCGCAGCAGGTGCCGTTCGTCGGCGTCGAGAGCCACCATCACGGGGGAGGACTCGAGCATGGCCGCCTGCAGGGCGTCCCTGGTGCGCCTGCCGGCGTCGGTGAGTTCGAGCAGCTTGACGCGCCGGTCGCCCTCGCGGGTGGCTCGTGCGACCAGGCCGCGCCCCTCCAGCCGGTCGGCGATGCCCGTGACGTAGGAGGCGTCGCAGCGCAGGTGCTCCGCGAGGGAACGCATGGGAGCGGCCGCCTCCAGGGCCAGCAGCGCCCGCGCCTGTGCCGTCGTCAGCTCGAACGAGGCGGCGGCCGCCTCGAAGTTCGCGCGGGTCAGCTCGGTCACGTGCATGAGCAGGGCGGCGGTGTCCCGGGCCTCACCTGCCGGATGCCCGGTCGTCGCGTCCCGCGCAGTGCCCATGATCGCAGAGTACTCGACTCGGGAAACACTTGACGATGTCAAGCAACCGGTGGAGGCTTCCGACTGTTTAGCCAGTCAAGCTTCCAGGAGGCGAAGATGGTTCCCAACGCTCCCTCGGCAGACGAAGGCGACGCAGCGGTCGCACCCCCACCCCGGGGTGTCCACCGGCCGCCGGCTGGTCACGATCCGGCGCGTCCCCCGGGCGGCCCGGCCGCCACGGCTGCTGCTCCCTTGTCCGCCGCCGAGCTGGGCTTCCTCCGATCCGGGCGACTGCTGGGGCGCCTGGCCACCAGCGACGTCCACGGCCAGCCGCACGTGGTGCCGGTGGGCTGGCGCTACGACGAGCGGCTCGGCACGTTCGAGATCTCCGGCCGGGACTTCGCCGCCACCCGGAAGTACCGCAACGTCGTTGCCAACCCCAGGGCGGCGCTGGTCATCGACGACGTCCTGCCCCCGTGGCGCCCGCGCTGCGTCCACGTGCAGGGCCCCGCGCAGGCGGTCCCCGCCGACCTCGCCACCGGCGCCGAGGCCCTGATCCGGCTGACCCCCGCCAAGGTCACCTCCTGGGGGCTGGACGAGGAGGGGGCCTGACCGTCGGTTCCTGCGCGCGCCACCCCCTCGCCACCTCCCCGATCAAGGAGAACACCCATGGCTCCTCGCGTCGCCGTCATCTACTATTCCGCCACCGGGCACACCCACCGCCTTGCCGAGGCGCTGGCCGCGGGAGCGGCCGAGGCCGGGGCCGAGGTCCGCCTGCGCCGGGTGCGCGAGCTGGCCCCCCAGGCCGCGATCGCCGGCAACCCCGCCTGGCAGGAACACGTCGCGGCGGCCTCCGCCGTGCCGGAGGCCGCGCTGGAGGACCTGGAGTGGGCCGAAGGCCTGGCCTTCGGTTCGCCGACCCGGTACGGGATGATCGCCGCCCAGCTCAAGCAGTTCCTGGACATGACCGGCCCGCTGTGGCAGCAGGGCGAGCTCGCCGACAAGGTCGTCACCTCCTTCACCGGCGCCTCGACCGCTCATGGCGGCCACGAGACGACCCTGCTGTCGCTGAGCGCGGTCTACGCCCACTGGGGTGCGGTGATCGTCCCCCTCGGCTACACCGACCCGGCGGTGTTCGCCACCGGCAACCCCTACGGCTCGACCTGGCTGTCCGGCCGCGGGGAAGGGCCCGATCCGCTCACCCTGCGGGTCGCCGCGCACCAGGGGGCGCGCCTGGCGCGCTGGGCCGGCCGGGCCGTGCTCGACCCGGCGCCGGCCGATGCCCGAGCCGGTGCCTGAGCGGGCGAGCGGGCGCCGCCCGGCGACCACCACCGTGGTCGGGCACCAGCAAGGGGGCGACCGGGCGGACCCGGGGGGCTGGCCGCTGGTGGCCGCCGCGGGGCTGGCGGTGTTCATGGCCATGCTCGACACCTACGTCGTCACCGTGGCACTGCCCAGCATCGGCGGGTCCTTCGGCGTGGGACCCGCAGGGCTCCAGTGGGTCGTCCTCGCCTACTTCCTGCCGATGGCGGCACTGGCGCTGCCCACCGGCAGGTGGCTGGACGGCGCCGGGCACCGGGCGGCCTTCCTGCTCGCGGTGGGCGGCTTCGCCGCGGCCAGCCTCGCGTGCGCGCTGACCGGCTCGCTGGGTGTGCTGCTGATCGCCCGTGCGGCTCAGGGCGTCTTCGCCGCGATGCTCACCGCGCTGACCCCGGTGCTGGTCACCGTCGCGGTCCGTCCGGAGGTGCGCGGCCGGGCCATGAGCGTCGTCGCCACGCTCGGTCCGCTCGGGGCGTTGAGCGGGCCGGCGCTGGGCGGCTGGCTGACCGAGGCGGCCGGCTGGCGCGCGTTGTTCCTGATCAACGTGCCGATCGGCGCGGTGCTGGCGGTGCTCGCGGTGCGCGCGCTCCCGGCCGGGGCCCGGCTGCGGTGGCCCGGTCGGAGCTGGGTGGCTGAAGCGGTGCTGCTCGGCGGGGCGGTCCTCGCGGTGGTCGGCGCACTGACCCTGACCGTGCAGGCCGGAGCCGGATGGCTCGCGCTGACCGTGATCGCGGTGCCGCTGCTGGGGCTGTGGCGTCGCCTGCCCACCAGCGCCGCGCTGCTCGCCGTGGCCCGGGCCAGGCCGGTGCGTGGTGGTGTCCTCGCGCTGGCTCTGGCGTCCACCGGCACCAGCGCTGTGGTGTACCTCGTCCCCTTCTTCCTCACTCGCCAGGCCGGTACCTCGCCGGGCGGCATCGGCCTCGCCCTGGCGGCGCTGCCGCTGGCCATGGTGGTGCTGGGTCCCCTCGGCGGCCTCCTCGCCGACCGGGTGGGCGCCCACCGCGTCGCACTGGCCGGCGCTGTCGTCGTCGTCGCCGGGCTCGTCCTCCTCCTACCGCTGTCGACCGCCTGGGGCGCCGCGGACCTGGCCTGGCGCCTGGCGGTCGTCGGGGCCGGCATGGCGGTGTTCGTCGGTCCCAACCAGACGCGGATCATGAGCGCGGCCCCGCCGTCGTCGCTGGCCACCGCCGGCGGCGCCTCCGGGCTGGCCCGCAGCCTCGGGTTCGGCCTCGGGCCCGCGTTGGTCACCGCCGCCTGGGCCGGCGCGGGCTACACCCCGGCCGGCATGCGCCTGGCCGTCGTGCTGACCGCTGCCGCCGCGCTGGGCGCCGTCGTCGCGCTGGCCCTCACCGGTCCACGCTCGTCACGCCGGGCAACCGCCTTCCCCGGGCGCGCGAAGGATGCCGCATCGTGACGTGGTCCTCCGGTCGCGTCGCGGTCGGCCGCACCGGGCAGGTGGGCACCCCGACCACGGGGACCGGTCGGGGTGACACGTGGGCCCTCCGGATCCTGTTCGCCGCCAGTGCCGTCGGCGGCCTGGGCCAGTCCCTGGCCGGAGCGGCCGGCGCCCTGCTCGCCGTCCAGGTGAGTCGCTCCGAGGCGGTGGCCGGCCTGCCGCAGGCCGCCCTGGTCGCCGGTTCCGCCGGGGCCGCGCTGGGCCTGTCCCGGATCGCCGCTCGCCGCGGACGGCGGGCGTCCCTGGCCACCGGAGCCGGCGTCGCCCTGGCGGGCTGCGCCGCGGTGGTCGTCGCGGCCGCTGCCGCCAGCCTGCTCGGGCTCTTGGCCGGCAGCCTGCTGCTGGGAGCCGGCACCACCGCGGTCATGCTGGTCCGCTACGCCGCCGCCGACCTCGCCGGGGAGGGCTCGCGCGCCCGCGCCATGGCCTCGGTGCTGGTGGCCACCACCGTCGGTGCCGTCGTGGGCCCGAACCTGCTCGCACCCGCAGGCTCCCTGGCGATCTGGCTCGGCGTACCTGCCTTGAGCGGGGCCTACCTGCTGTCCGGCGCCGCCTTCGCCGTCGCCGGCCTCACCGTGATGGCCGGCCTGCCCGCTCCCGCCCGACCGGCAGCGCAGCCCGCCGCCGCGCTGCGCCCGCCGGACCGGCTCGGCCGGGACGGCGTGGTGGGTCTGGTGGTCCTGGGGATCGCCAATCTGGTGATGGTCGCGGTGATGACCATGGCGCCGGTCCAGCTGCACCACCTCGGCCACCCGATGACCTCGATCGGCGTGGTGGTCAGCGCGCACATCGCCGCCATGTTCGCCCCCTCCCCGCTCAGCGGAAGGCTCACCGACCGTCTCGGCGCTTCGCGGTCCGCCGGCATCGCCGGCATCTTGCTCGTCGCGGCCTCCCTCCTGGCAGTCGTCGGCGCGCACTCCCTGCCGGTGCTGGGTGCGGCGATGGTGCTGCTGGGTTCGGGGTGGAACCTGGCGCTGATCAGCGGCAGCGTGCTCCTCACCGCCGGCGCCCGCCCCGGCGACCGCCCCCGCCGAGAGGGGTGGGGCGAGGCAGGCATGGGCGTCGCCGCAGCGAGCGGCAGCGTGGCAGCCGGGCCCCTGACCGCAGGCGCCGGCTATGCGGCTCTCGCCGCCGCCGGTGCCGTCGTCGCCGCCTTCCTCCTTCCCGCCGTCCTCGCCCGGCCTCGCAGCCGGGCCGCGGAGTGACCCGTCCACCCGCGCAGGTCCCGCAGACGGGAGCGCGAGGTCACGGTCGACTGCCACCGATGTGCCCCGAGGGGTCTGCGGCCCGGTGACCGGATCGGTGGCCGGCGACGGGCGACCGACCACGCGTCACGCCTCGGGGGGGCGGCGCAACTCGCCAGCAGGGGGGACGCGCCGCGTCCACCGCGCCCGCTAGCGTCGCGCTGTGAGCACTGACACGCACACCCCCGAGGTCGACGTCGTCGTGGTGGGGGCGGGGCTCGCCGGCCTGGTCGCCACCGCCGAGCTGGCCGACGCCGGCAAGCGGGTGGTCCTGGTCGACCAGGAGCCCGAGGCGTCCCTGGGCGGGCAGGCGTGGTGGTCCTTCGGCGGGTTGTTCCTCGTCGACTCCCCGGAGCAGCGCCGGCTGCGGGTGCACGACTCCCTCGAGCTGGCCCGGCAGGACTGGTTCGGCACCGCCGGGTTCGACCGCGACACCGACCACTGGCCGCGGCGGTGGGCCGAGGCCTACCTGCAGTTCGCCGCCGGCGAGAAGCGCGCCTGGCTCAAGGAGCAGGGCGTCGGGTTCTTCCCGGTCGTCGGCTGGGCCGAGCGCGGCGGCTACACCGCCACCGGCCACGGCAACTCGGTGCCGCGGTTCCACATCGTGTGGGGCACCGGGCCGGGGATCGTCGCGCCGTTCGAGCGGCGGGTGCGGGCCGCGGTCGAGGCGGGCCTGGTGGACCTGCGCTTCCGGCACCGGGTGTCCGAGCTCGTGGTCACCGATGGCGCCGTGACCGGCGTGCGCGGCGCCGTCCTCGAGCCGAGCGACGTCGCCCGCGGCGAGGCCAGCTCGCGGTCCGAGGTCGGCGAGTTCGCGATCGCCGCGCAGGCCGTCGTCGTCACCTCCGGGGGGATCGGCGGCAACCACGACCTGGTGCGGAAGAACTGGCCGGCCCGGCTGGGGCCGGCGCCGCAGCGGCTGCTCTCCGGCGTCCCGGCGCACGTCGACGGGCTGATGCAGGAGGCCACCGTCGCCGCCGGCGCCAGCATGGTCAACGGCGACCGGATGTGGCACTACACCGAAGGCATCGCCAACCACTCCCCGGTGTGGGCCCGGCACGGCATCCGGATCCTGCCCGGGCCGTCGTCGCTGTGGCTCGACGCGACCGGCCAGCGGCTCCCCGTGCCGCTGTTCCCGGGCTTCGACACCCTCGGCACGCTGGCCCACATCGGGACGACCGGCCACGAGCACACCTGGTTCGTCGCCACCCACAAGATCGTCGAGAAGGAGTTCGCCCTCTCGGGCTCCGAGCAGAACCCCGATCTCACCGGCAAGGACGTCAAGCTGCTGATGGGCCGGGTCAAGGCCGGTGTGTCGGGCCCGGTCCAGGCGTTCCTGGACAAGGGGGAGGACTTCGTCGTCGCCCGCACCCTGCCCGAGCTGGTCGCCGGCATGAACCGCGTCACCGGCGGCACGCCGGAGCTCGACCTCGCGCAGGTGGAGCGGGAGATCGTGGCCCGCGACCGGGAGATCGCCCACCCGTTCACCAAGGACCTGCAGGTCACCGCCATCCGCGGCGCCCGCAACTACCTCGGCGACAAGCTCATCCGCGTCGCCCCGCCGCACCGCATCCTCGACCCCGAGGCCGGGCCGCTCATCGCCGTCCGGCTCAACGTGATCACCCGCAAGAGCCTCGGCGGCCTGGAGACCGACCTGTCCGGCCGCGTGCTGCGCCCCGGCGGCGAGGTCTTCCCGGGGCTGTACGCGGCCGGGGAGGTCGCCGGGTTCGGTGGCGGAGGCGTGCACGGCTACCGCTCGCTGGAGGGCACCTTCCTCGGCGGCTGCCTGTTCTCCGGGCGCACCGCCGGCCGGGCGCTGGCGGCGGCCCTGTGAGCAGTCCCTGGTCCGACCCCGGCACGCCGGCCGATCAGGGGCCGGCCTACGCCGGTCCGCCGCCCACGGCACCCCCGCCGTACGGGTACGCGGCACCCGGCCCCTACGGCCAGCCCCCGTACGGGCAGGGCTACTACGGGCCACCGCCCGGGTACGGGCCGCCGCCCTACGGCTACCCCGGCGGCTACCCGGCCGCGCCGTACCCGGGCGGTCCGCCGCGCCGACCCGGGCAGGTGGTCGGCGCCGCGGTGCTGGGCTTCGTCCAGGCGCTGCTGGTGCTCATCGCGTCGCTCTACGTCTGGTTCTTCGCCTCGATCGCCGAGCTGGCGATCGCCGAGAGCCCCACGGCCGCCCCGGCGCAGGCGTACGAGTTCGCGCGGGAAGGCACCGTCCTGGCGGTCGTGCAGCTGCTGTCCGTGGTCCTGCTCGTGGCGGCCGGCATCCTCGCCCTCACCCGCCGCGCCCGGTACGCCTGGGGGCTGCTGGTCGGGGCCCTCGTGGCGCAGCTCGGGCTGGCGGCGTACTGGTGGGCGCAGCTCAACGACCTGCTCGGCCCCGCGGCCGGGGCGCAGGACGTCACCGGGGTGCTGGCCGCGCTCAGCCTGTTCTTCTCGGCGGCGCCGCTGGTCGCCCTGGGGCTGGTCCTGCTCGGCGGCGGACGGCGGTGGTTCACCGCCCCGCAGGGCTGACCCGCGCGCACGGCACACTGGCGGGCATGTCCGCCCGTGTCCCCACCGGTTCCGCGCCGGGCCCCGAGGTCGCCGCGCTCCTGCGCCGCGACCCGGCCGGCCTGGTCGCCGCCGTCGTCCAGCAGCACGACACCCGCGAGGTGCTCATGGTCGCCTGGATGGACGACGAGGCGCTGCACCGCACCCTGACCACCGGCCGGGCCACCTACTGGTCGCGCAGCCGGCAGGAGTACTGGGTGAAGGGCGAGACCTCCGGCCACCGCCAGTGGGTGCGCGAGGTGCGCCTGGACTGCGACGGCGACGCGCTGCTGCTGCTGGTCGACCAGGAGGGCCCCGCCTGCCACACCGGCGAGCGCAGCTGCTTCCACCGCGAGCTGCCCGCCGTCCAGGGGAGCGCGGCGGGGGTGCCGTCGTGAGGTTCGGCGTCACCTCGCCGTCGCGCGCGGAGTTCGCGGCGCTCGACGGTGCGGTCGTCCCGGTCACCCGCCGGCTGCTCGCCGACGGCGAGACCGCCGTCGGCGTCTACCGCAAGTTGGCCGGCAACCGGCCCGGCACGGTGCTGCTGGAGTCGGCAGAGCAGGGCAAGCGCTGGGCGCGGTACAGCTTCGTCGGGGTGCGCAGCGCCGGCGTGCTCACCGAGGTCGACGGCCGCACCCGCTGGCTCGGCGACGAGGTCGCCGGGCTCGCCGACGACCTCCCGGCCGACCCGCTGCAGGCGGTGCGGGTGCTGGCCCGCCGGCTGCGCTCGCCGCGCACCGCGGGGCTGCCTCCGCTCACCGGCGGCCTCGTGGGCTACCTCGGGTACGACGTGGTGCGCCGGCTGGAACGGCTGCCGGAGACCAGCACCGACGACCTCGGCATGCCCGAGCTGGCGATGATGCTGGTGACCGACCTGGCCGTCCTCGACCACTCCGACGGCTCGGTGCTGCTCATCGCCAACGTCCTGCGCGGGGCGGCGGCGGGCGACGCCGGCTACGACGACGCGGTCGCCCGGCTGGACGCCATGGCCGCCGCCCTGGTGGCGCCCAGCGCCCCGGCGGTCGCGGTGTTCGAGGCCGCCGACGCGCCGCCGGTGCGGAGCAACCTGGAGCCGGGCGCCTACGCCGCCGGGGTCGAGGCCATCCGCGAGCACATCCGGGCCGGTGACGCCTTCCAGGTGGTGCTGGCGCAGCGGTTCGAGCTGGAGACGCAGGTCGAGGCGCTCGACCTGTACCGGGTGCTGCGGGCGACGAACCCCTCGCCGTACATGTACCTGCTGCGGTTCGCCGGTCGCGAGTCGCCGTTCGACGTCGTCGGCTCCTCGCCCGAGGCGCTGGTGACGGTCACCGGCTCCTCCGCGGTCGTGCACCCGCCGGCCGGCACCCGCCCGCGGGGGGCGACGCCCGAGGAGGACGTCCGGCTGGCCGACGGGCTGCTGGCCGACCCCAAGGAGCGCGCCGAGCACGTGATGCTGGTCGACCTCGCGCGCAACGACCTGGGCAGGGTCTGCGTGCCGGGCAGCGTGGAGGTGCCCGACTTCATGCGGGTCGAGCACTACAGCCACGTCATGCACCTGGTGTCGACCGTCGCCGGCGAGGTCAGCCCCGGGTGCGACGCCCTGGACGTCTTCGACGCCACGTTCCCCGCGGGCACCGTCTCCGGCGCGCCCAAGCCCAGCGCCATGACGATCATCGAGCGGCTGGAGCCGACGCGGCGGGCGCTGTACGCCGGCACCGTCGGCTACCTGGACGCCAGCGGGGACATGGACATGGCGATCGCCATCCGCACCGCCGTCCTGCACCAGGGGCGGGCCTACGTGCAGGCCGGCGCCGGGATCGTGGCCGACAGCGACCCGGCGACCGAGGAGGCCGAGACCCGGCACAAGGCCCGCGCCGTGCTCTCCGCGATCGCCACCGCCGAGGGCCTGCGGGAGCTGCGCGGTCCGGAGGGCGGGTGAGCGCCACCTCCCGACGGGAGCTGGCCACCGCGGTCGCAGGAGGGGTGGTCGCCGGCGCGCTGGCGCTCTCCGCCGCGGGCCAGCAGTGGGCCGGGGTGACCGTCGAGCGCCGGGCGCCGTTCCCCCCGGTCGCCGGCGCGCTGTCGGGCACCGACGCGGCCCCGCTGGTGCCCGCCGCCGGGCTCGTCCTGCTGGCCGCGGCGCTCGCGCTCCTCGCGGTGCGCGGCGCCGGCCGGATCGCGGTCGGCGTGGCCATGGCGGCGGCCGGGGTCGCGCTGCTGTGGGCCGGCGTGCGGGTGCTCGCCGGGGGAGTGGCCGACGCCGCGGCGGACCTGCCGGGTTTCTCCGGCGGCGACGTGACCTCGACGGCGGTCGACGTCACGGTGGGCTGGCCGGCCCTGGCCGTCGTCGCGGGCGTCCTGGCCGCAGCGGTCGGCGTGCTCGTGGCCGTCCGCGGGCGCTCCTGGCCGGGCATGGGGCAGCGGTACGAGCGCAGCTCCGCGCCGGCGCGGGAGCGGTCGGCGGAGGACCGCGCCGACGACGCGTGGAAGGCACTGGACCGGGGCGAGGACCCCACCGACCCGGCTCCCGGTGCACCGGTGGACCGGCGGGCGTAGTGGGACGGGCGGGAGCCGGAGGACCGGCCCCCGGGACCGGGCGGACCCGGCCCGCCTCTACAGTGGTCGCACCATCCGCCCGGTGCGGGATCGACGGACGAGAGGCAGCGGCGCGCATGAGCATCTCCGGGACCTCGGCCGAAGGCGCGGCCACGCCGTGACCGTCCTCGACGAGATCGTGGTCGGCGTCCGCGCCGATCTCGCCGCCCGGGAGGCCCTCCGGCCGCTCGAGGAGATCAAGGCCGCCGCCCGGGACGCCGCTCCCGCGCGCGACGCGCTGGCCGCCCTCCGGGCACCCGGGGTCGGGGTGATCGCCGAGGTGAAGCGACGCAGCCCCAGCAAGGGCGACCTGGCCGACATCGCCGATCCCGCGGCGCTGGCCCGCCAGTACGCCGCCGGTGGCGCCCGCGTCATCTCGGTGCTGACCGAGCGCCGGCGCTTCGGCGGCTCGCAGGCCGATCTCGCCGCGGTCCGGGCGGTCGTCGACGTCCCGGTGCTGTGCAAGGACTTCGTGGTCAGCAGCTACCAGGTGCACGAGGCGAGGGCGTACGGGGCTGACGTCGTCCTGCTGATCGTGGCCGCGCTCGAGCAGAACGTGCTGCTCGGGCTGCTGGAGCGGGTCGAGTCCCTCGGCATGACCGCCCTGGTCGAGGTGCACACCGAGGCGGAGGCCGACCGCGCGATGGCCGCCGGCGCGTCGGTCATCGGCGTCAACGCCCGTGACCTCACCACGCTGGAGGTGGACCGGTCGACGTTCGAGCGGATCGCCCCCGGGCTGCCGTCGGAGGTCGTGAAGGTCGCCGAGTCCGGTGTCCGCGGCCCGCACGACCTGATCAGCTACGCCGCCGCCGGGGCCGACGCCGTCCTCGTGGGGGAGGGCCTGGTCACCGCCGGCGACGCCCGCCAGGCCGTCGCCGACCTGGTGACCGCCGGCGCGCACCCGGCGACCCCGCGCACCACCCGCTGACCTCCCCGGGGGCGCCGCGGAAGCGCCCGACCACCCGTCCGGGGGTTCGTCGGCACGTCGGCCGCCACCCCTGCGCCACTCCCGGCGCCCGGCGCGGGACACTGGGCGCATGACGACGACCAGCCCCCCGCAGACCGGAGAACTCTCGCTCCCGGCGCGGCCGGGCTGGCCCGACTCGTCGGGGCACTTCGGGGCCTTCGGCGGCCGGTTCGTGCCCGAGGCGCTGATCGCCGCGCTCGACGAGCTGACCGAGGCCTACGAGGCGATGCGGGTCGACCCCGCTTTCCTCGCCGAGTTCGCCCGCCTGCAGCGCGACTACACCGGCCGGCCCAGCCCGGTCACCGAGGTGCCGAAGTTCGCCGAGCACTGCGGCGGCGCCAGCGTCCTGCTCAAGCGGGAGGACCTCAACCACACCGGCTCGCACAAGATCAACAACGTGCTGGGCCAGGCGCTCCTGACCAGGCGGATCGGCAAGCAGCGGGTCATCGCCGAGACCGGCGCCGGCCAGCACGGCGTGGCGACGGCGACCGCCGCGGCGCTCATGGGGCTGTCCTGCACCGTCTACATGGGCGAGGAGGACACCCGGCGCCAGGCGCTGAACGTGGCCCGCATGCGGCTGCTCGGCGCCGAGGTGATCCCGGTGACCACCGGTTCGCGCACCCTCAAGGACGCGATCAACGAGGCCTTCCGCGACTGGGTCACCAACGTGGAGACCACCAACTACGTGTTCGGCACCGTCGCCGGGCCGCACCCGTTCCCCGCGATGGTCCGCGACTTCCAGCGGGTCATCGGCGACGAGGCGCGCGTCCAGGTGCTGGAGCGGGAAGGGCGGCTCCCCGACGCCGTCCTGGCCTGCGTCGGTGGCGGCAGCAACGCGATCGGCATCTTCACCGCCTTCGTGCCCGACGAGGGCGTGCGGCTGGTCGGCCTGGAGGCCGGCGGCGACGGCGTCGACACCGACCGGCACGCGGCAACCATCACCGGCGGCTCGCCGGGCGTGCTGCACGGTGCGCGCTCGTACC
Organism: Blastococcus xanthinilyticus; assembly: GCF_008124835.1. Classification (GTDB taxonomy): domain Bacteria; phylum Actinomycetota; class Actinomycetes; order Mycobacteriales; family Geodermatophilaceae; genus Blastococcus; species Blastococcus xanthinilyticus. Next base: position 28,683 of record NZ_VNHW01000012.1, read on the forward strand.
TGCTCCAGGACGAGAACGGGCAGACGATCGAGTCGCACTCGATCAGCGCCGGCCTCGACTACCCCGGCGTCGGCCCGGAGCACTCCTACCTGCACGACATCGGCCGGGCGGAGTACCGGGCGGTCACCGACAGCGAGGCCATGGAGGCGTTCGCGCTGCTCTGCCGGACCGAGGGCATCATCCCGGCGATCGAGTCGGCGCACGCCCTCGCCGGGGCCATGAAGCTGGGGCAGGAGCTCGGGCCGGACACGCTGCTCCTGGTGAACCTCTCCGGGCGCGGTGACAAGGACGTCGAGACGGCGTCCCGGTGGTTCGGGCTGGGCGACCGCGAGGAGGTCGACCCGGGCCCGGGGCTGGACACCGACCAGCAGCCCACCGAGGGTGCGGTCAGCAACGACGAGGCCGTCGCCGGCCCGGAGGCGGGGGAGCAGGCATGAGCGGGCTCGCAGAGCGGATCTCCGCGGCGAAGGAGGAGGGGCGCGCGGCGCTCATCGCCTACCTGCCGGTGGGGTATCCCGACGTCGACGCCTCGATCGCGGCCATGGTGGCCATCGTCGAGGCCGGGGCCGACGCGATCGAGATCGGGGTGCCCTACAGCGACCCGGGCATCGACGGCCCGGTGATCCAGGAGGCCGTGGACGTCGCCGTGCGGGCCGGGGTGGGCATGCCCGACGTGCTGCGGGCCGTCCGGGCGGTGGCCGACGCCGGCGCCGTCCCCGTGGTGATGAGCTACTGGAACCCGATCGAGCGCTACGGCGTCGACCGGTTCGCGGCCGACCTGGCCGCCGCCGGGGGCGCGGGGGCGATCACCCCCGACCTGATCCCCGACGAAGCGGCCGGGTGGATCGCCGCCAGCGACCGGGAAGGCCTGGACCGGGTCTTCCTCGTCGCGCCGTCGTCGACCGACGCGCGGCTGCGCTCGACGGCCGACGCGAGCCGCGGGTTCGTGTACGTCGCCTCCACCATGGGCGTGACCGGTGCCCGCGACGAAGTGAGCGACGCGGCGCAGACGCTCGTGGCCCGGACGCGCGAGGCGCGGCCGGACATCGCCCTGTGCGTGGGTCTCGGGGTCTCCAACGGCGCCCAGGCCGCCGAGCTCGCCGCCTTCGCCGACGGCGTCATCGTCGGCTCGGCCTACGTGCGGGTGATGCTCGAGGGCCGTGGGGCCGACGGCGTCCGCGCGCTGACCGAGGACCTGGCCGCCGGTGTCCGCCGGGCGGGGGTGTCGGCATGACCGTGCTCGCGGCCATCCCGAGCCCCACCCAGGGCGTCTGGGAGCTCGGCCCCTTCCCCGTCCGCGCATACGCGCTCTGCATCATCGCCGGCATCGTGGCCGCCATCGTCATCACCGAGCGGCGCTGGGTGGCCCGCGGCGGCGCCCCGGGTGACGTGCTGGACATCGCCGTGTGGGCGGTGCCGTTCGGCATCGTCGGCGGCCGGATCTACCACGTGCTCTCCAGTCCGCGGCCGTACTTCGGCGAGAACGGCGACCCGCTGCGCGCCTTCGCCATCTGGGAGGGCGGGCTCGGGATCTGGGGGGCCATCGCCCTCGGGGCCGTCGGCGCCTGGATCGCCTGCCGTCGCCGCGGCATCCCGCTGCCCGCCTTCGGTGACGCGCTGGCCCCGGGTCTGCTGGTCGCGCAGGCGATCGGCCGGCTGGGCAACTGGTTCAACAACGAGCTCTACGGCGGCCCGACCGACCTGCCGTGGGCGCTGACCATCTACGAGTGGAGCGGTGGCGAGGCCGTCGTCGGCGCCGACGGGCAGCCGGTGGTGCTCGGCACCTTCCACCCGACGTTCCTCTACGAGCTGCTGTGGAACCTCGCCGCCGCGGCGTTCGTGATCTGGGCCGACCGCCGCTTCCGGCTCGGGCACGGGCGGGCCTTCGCCCTCTACGTCGCCTCCTACTGCGCCGGACGGCTCTGGATCGAGCTGATGCGGACCGATCCGGCCGAGACGTTCTTCGGCGTCCGCGTGAACGTCTTCACCTCGGTCGTCGTCGGGCTCCTCGCGGTGGCCTACTTCGTCTGGCAGCGCGGCCGGCCGCGGGAGGTCATCGACCGGGGCGCACGGGTCGCCGGCGCACCGCCGGAGGACCGGGCAGCCGAGCCCCCGGCCGAGACTTCGGTCACCCGCGTGGGTGAGGACGATCACCGCCCGCCGACGGCCTCCTGACGCCTCGCGAGCGCGCCGGTCCGGCCACCGTTCGCCGGTAAGCCGTCAGCCCGTCACGGATCGGCTTCGGTCGTGTCAGGACGGCGTTACCGCTGTGTACCCTTCGGGCTGACCCGCCAGCGATCCTGGCCGGGTCGTCGTGTCGGAACCGGGCCAGCGCTGCCCCGCGGACGACGGCTCCCCGGCACCACCGGGAAGCTCGCGCGCCACCGCGGCCGGTGCACCTGAGACCGGCCGGCACGCCGCGCTCCGCACCTGCCGCCATCTCCGCCGCCCTTGACCTCCGGCCCGGGCCCCGCCCCCCGTCCTCCCCGCGAGGGACGACGGTGCGCCGACGACGGGAGTGACATGACCGACCTTCCCGCCTCCGCCACCGCGGCAGCGCCCACCTCCGCGGCTCCCGCGGTCCCCTTCTCGGCCCTGCCCGCCCCGAGCGGGCTCTACGACCCGGCGAACGACAAGGACGCCTGCGGTGTCGCTTTCGTGGCCGACGCCCGCGGCCGCCGGAGCCGGCGCATCGTGCAGGCCGGGCTGACCGCCCTGCACAACCTCGACCACCGGGGTGCCGCGGGCTCCGAGCCCAACTCCGGCGACGGGGCCGGCATCCTGACCCAGATCCCCGACGGGCTCCTGCGCGCCGGCGTCGGCTTCGACCTGCCGCCGATGGGCGAGTACGCCGTCGGCATCGCGTTCATGCCGGTGGACGAGGCCGAGCGCGCCGCGCGCGTCGAGGACGTCGCCCGCCTCGCCGAGGAGGAGGGCCTGACCGTCCTCGGCTGGCGGGACGTGCCGGTCGACCCCGACGGCGCCGACCTCGGCCCGACCGCCCGCGCGGTCATGCCGCACTTCGCCCAGCTCTTCGTCGCCGAGACGATGGGCGGCCGGGCCGACGGGACCGCCTTCGGCGGCAACGTGGTCTGCAACGGCGTCACCCGCCTCGAGCGCCGCTCCTTCGTGCTGCGCAAGCGCGCCGAGCGCGCCGCCGTCGACGCCGGCAGCTCCCTCTACATCACCTCGCTCTCGTCGCGGACGATCACCTACAAGGGCATGCTGACCACCGACCAGCTGCCGCTGTTCTTCCCCGACCTGCGCGACGAGCGCTACGAGTCGGCGATCGCCCTGGTGCACAGCCGGTTCTCGACCAACACCTTCCCGAGCTGGCCGCTGGCCCACCCGTTCCGCTTCATCGCGCACAACGGCGAGATCAACACGATCAAGGGCAACCGCAACCGCATGCGGGCCCGCGAGGCCAAGCTCGAGACCGAGATGTTCGACGGCCCGGCCGGTCCCGCGTCCGAGCTCGGCCTGGAGCGGATCTTCCCGGTCACGGCCAGCGACTTCAGCGACTCGGCCACCTTCGACGAGGTGCTGGAGCTGCTGCACCTGTCGGGCCGCTCGCTGCCGCACGCCGTGCTGATGATGATCCCGGAGGCGTGGGAGAACCACGACGAGATGGACCCGGCCCGCCGGGCCTTCTACCGGTTCCACTCCTCGATCATGGAGCCGTGGGACGGGCCGGCCGCCGTCTGCTTCACCGACGGCACGCTGATCGGCGCGGTGCTGGACCGCAACGGGCTGCGCCCGGGCCGCTGGTGGCACACCAAGGACGACCTGGTGGTCATGGCCAGCGAGGTCGGCGTGCTCGACATCCCGGCCGCCGACGTCGTCGCCAAGGGCCGGCTGCAGCCGGGCCGGATGTTCCTCGTCGACACCGCCTCCGGGCGGATCGTCTCCGACGAGGACGTCAAGGGCGCCCTGGCCGCCGCACAGCCGTACGAGGACTGGCTGCACGCCGGCCTGGTGCACCTGCCAGCGCTGCCCGAGCGCCGCCGCTCGCGGCCCAGCCACGAGTCGGTCGTCCGCCGGCAGCTCCTCTTCGGCTACACCGAGGAGGACCTCCGCCTGCTGGTGACGCCGATGGCGGCCACCGCCGCCGAGCCGATCGGCTCGATGGGCACCGACACCCCCATCGCCTCGCTGTCGGACCGGTCCCGGCTGCTCTACGACTACTTCGGGCAGCTGTTCGCCCAGGTGACCAACCCGCCGCTGGACGCCATCCGCGAGGAGCTGGTCACCAGCCTGGGCCGCACCTTCGGCCCGGAGCAGAACCTGCTGGACGCCACCCCGGCGTCGTGCCGGCAGGTGCACCTGCCGTTCCCGGTCATCGACAACGACGAGCTCGCCAAGATCCTGCACATCGACGACGACGGCGACCTGCCCGGCTACGCCGCCGTCCGGATCACCGGGCACTTCGACGTCAAGGGCGGCGGGGCGGCGCTCGCCGAGGCCATCGAGCAGCTGCGGACGAAGGTCTCCAAGGCCATCTCCGCCGGCGCCCGGATCATCGTGCTGTCCGACCGCGACTGCGACGAGCAGCGCGCGCCGATCCCGTCGCTGCTCATGACCGCCGCCGTGCACCACCACCTGGTGCGGGAGAAGACCCGCATGGAGGTCGGGCTGGTCGTCGAGTCCGGCGACTGCCGCGAGGTGCACCACGTCGCGCTGCTGCTGGGTTACGGCGCCGCCGCGGTCAACCCCTACCTGGCGTTCGAGTCGATCGAGGACCTGATCCGCGACGGCGTGCTCACCGGCGTGGAGCCCGCGCAGGCCGTCCGCAACGTGGTCAAGGCGCTGGGCAAGGGCGTCCTCAAGGTCATGAGCAAGATGGGCATCAGCACCGTCGGCTCGTACACGATGGCGCAGATCTTCGAGGCCGTCGGCCTCTCCCAGGACCTGGTCGACGAGTACTTCACCGGCACCTCGTGCCCGCTGGGCGGGGTCGGCATCGACGTCCTCGCCGAGGAGGTGGCCATGCGCCACCGCCGCGCCTACCCGGAGAACCCCACCGAGCGGGCGCACCGCCGGCTGGAGACCGGTGGCGAGTACCAGTGGCGCCGCGAGGGCGAGGTGCACCTGTTCAACCCCGAGACGGTGTTCCTGCTCCAGCACGCCACCCGGGCGCGGCAGTACGACGTCTTCGAGAAGTACACGCAGACGGTCGACCAGATGTCGGAGAACGCCGCGACCCTGCGCGGCCTGTTCACCCTCCGGACCGGCGTGCGCCCCCCGGTGCCGATCGACGAGGTCGAGCCGGTCAGCGAGATCGTCAAGCGCTTCAACACCGGGGCGATGAGCTACGGCTCCATCTCCCAGGAGGCGCACGAGACGCTCGCGATCGCGATGAACCGGCTCGGCGGGCGGTCCAACACCGGGGAGGGCGGCGAGGACCCCGACCGGTTCCTGCCCGACCCCAACGGCGACCTGCGCCGCTCGGCGATCAAGCAGGTGGCGTCCGGCCGGTTCGGGGTCACCAGCGAGTACCTGGTCAACGCCGACGACATCCAGATCAAGATGGCGCAGGGCGCGAAGCCCGGCGAGGGTGGCCAGCTGCCCGGCGGCAAGGTCTACCCGTGGGTGGCGCGCACCCGGCACTCCACGCCGGGCGTCGGGCTGATCAGCCCGCCGCCGCACCACGACATCTACTCGATCGAGGACCTCAAGCAGCTCATCCACGACCTGAAGAACGCCAACAACGAGGCGCGGGTCCACGTCAAGCTGGTCGCCGAGGTCGGGGTCGGGACGGTCGCGGCCGGGGTCAGCAAGGCCCACGCCGACGTCGTCCTGATCTCCGGGTTCGACGGCGGCACGGGTGCTGCGCCGCTGACCTCGCTGAAGCACGCGGGTTCCCCGTGGGAGCTCGGGCTGGCCGAGACCCAGCAGACGCTGCTGGCCAACGGCCTGCGCGACCGCATCGTGGTGCAGGTCGACGGCCAGATGAAGACCGGCCGCGACGTGATCGTGGCGGCGCTGCTGGGCGCCGAGGAGTTCGGCTTCGCGACCGCGCCGCTGGTGGTGTCCGGCTGCGTGATGATGCGGGTCTGCCACCTGGACACCTGCCCGGTCGGCGTGGCCACCCAGAACCCGGAGCTGCGCAAGCGGTTCACCGGGCGGCCGGAGTTCGTCGTCACCTTCTTCGAGTTCCTCGCCGAGCAGGTGCGGCACTACCTGGCCGAGCTGGGCTTCCGGTCGATCGACGAGGCCGTCGGCCACGCCGAGCTGCTCGACACCCGGCAGGCCGTCGGGCACTGGAAGGCGCAGGGGCTGGACCTCTCGCCGGTGCTCGCCGTCCCCGAGCTGCCCGAGGGCACCCCCCGGCGGGCGGTCCGCGGCCAGGACCACGGTCTGGACGTCGCGCTGGACCAGACGCTGATCCAGCTCTGCGAGGGCGCCCTGCTCGACGCGCGGCCGGTCAGCCTGGAGCTGCCGGTGCGCAACGTCAACCGCACGGTGGGCACGATGCTCGGCTCGATGGTGACCCGCCGGTTCGGCGGCGAGGGGCTGCCCGACGGCACGATCGACCTCACCTTCGGTGGATCGGCCGGCCAGTCCTTCGGCGCGTTCGTGCCGCGCGGCATCACGATGCGGCTGTTCGGTGACGCCAACGACTACGTCGGCAAGGGGCTCTCCGGCGGCCGGATCGTCGTCCGGCCCTCGCGGGAGGCGTCCTTCGCCGCCGAGGACAACGTCATCGCCGGCAACGTGATCGGCTACGGCGCCACGAGCGGGGAGATCTTCCTGCGCGGCCGGGTGGGGGAGCGGTTCTGCGTCCGCAACTCCGGTGCCCTGGCCGTCGTCGAGGGCGTGGGCGACCACGCGCTCGAGTACATGACCGGTGGCCGGGCGGTCATCCTGGGGCAGACCGGCCGCAACATCGCGGCCGGCATGTCCGGCGGGATCGGCTACGTGCTCGACCTGGCCCGGCACCGGGTGAACACCGAGATGGTCGACGTCGAACCGCTGGACGGCGAGGCGGCGCAGTGGCTCCGGGACGTGCTCGTGCGGTACGCCGCCGACACCGAGTCGCCGGTGGCCGGCGCGCTGCTGGCCGACTGGGGCCGCTGGTCCGGGCAGTTCAGCGTGATCATGCCGCGGGACTACCGGCGGGCCCTGGAGGCCCGGCGGGCGGCCGAGGCCGCAGGCGTCGACGTGGATCGAGCTGTTATGGAGGCGGCACGTGGCTGACCAGACCGGTTTCCTCAAGTACGAGCGCGCCCTCCCGCCGCGCCGGCCCGTGGAGCTGCGGCTCCTGGACTGGAAGGACGTCTACACCCGGCGGGAGAACGGCGAGGACCCGCTGTTCCCGACGGCGGAGGTGCGCACCCAGGCGGCCCGCTGCATGGACTGCGGCATCCCGTTCTGCCACCACGCCTGCCCGGTGGCGAACCTCATCCCGGAGTGGAACGACCTGGCCCGCCGCGACGACTGGCAGGACGCGATCGAGCGGCTGCACGCCACCAACAACTTCCCGGAGTTCACCGGGAAGCTGTGCCCGGCGCCGTGCGAGGGCTCCTGCGTGCTCAACCTGCAGGAGTCCCCGGTCACGATCAAGCAGATCGAGTGGGAGATCATCGACCGGGCCTGGGACGAGGGCTGGGTGACCCCGCAGACCCCCGCCGAGCGCAGCGGCCGGAAGGTCGCCGTCATCGGCTCCGGCCCCGCCGGGCTGGCCGCCGCCCAGCAGCTCACCCGCGCCGGGCACGACGTCACCGTCTACGAGCGCGCCGACCGCGTCGGCGGGCTGCTCCGGTACGGCATCCCCGAGTTCAAGATGGAGAAGTCCGTCCTGGACCGGCGGCTGGACCAGATGCGCGGCGAGGGCACCCGGTTCGTCACCGGGGTCGAGGTGGGCGGCAGCGGCGAGGGCGACCTGTCGGTCGAGCAGCTGCGGGCGGACTTCGACGCCGTCGTGCTCGCCGGTGGTGCGACCGTCGGCCGGGACCTCCCCGCCCCCGGGCGGGAGCTGGCCGGCATCCACCTGGCCATGGAGTACCTGCCCTACGGCAACCGCCAGGCGCTCGGCGAGCTCGACGACCCGCCGATCAACGCGCACGGCAAGCACGTGGTGATCATCGGTGGCGGTGACACCGGGGCCGACTGCCTGGGCACCGCCCACCGGCAGGGCGCGGCCTCGGTGGCCCAGCTGGAGATCATGCCGGCGCCGCCGGACCGCCGTGACCAGGGCGCCAACCCGTGGCCGACCTACCCGATGATCATGCGGGTCTCCAGCGCGCACGAGGAGGGCGGGGAGCGGCTGTACTCGGTCAACACCGAGAAGTTCCTGGGCGACGACGCGGGCAACGTCCGCGCGCTGCTGCTGCACGAGGTGGAGCGGGTCGACGGCCGCTTCCAGAAGATCGAGGGCACCGAGCGCGAGCTGCCGGCCGACCTGGTCTTCCTGGCCATGGGCTTCACCGGCGCGCAACGGGAGGGCCTGGTGGACACCCTGGGCGTCGAGGTCGACGGGCGGGGCAACGTCACCCGTGACGACGACTTCATGTCCACGGTGCCGGGCGTCTTCGTGGCCGGCGACATGGGCCGTGGCCAGTCGCTCATCGTGTGGGCCATCGCCGAGGGGCGGGCCGCCGCGGCGGCGGCCGACACCTGGCTGACCGGCGAGTCCATGCTGCCGCGCCCGGTGACCCCCACCGCCGTCGCCCTGCGCTGACACCGCGCTCCTCCGGACCGCACCGCTGAAACACTGCGGTCCTCCGGACCGCACCGCGGCCAGGAGCCGTCCCCGACCGACGCGGAGCCCTTCCCCGTGTCCCGGTCGGGGACCCTCCGGGCCCCGCGACCGATCCACCACCCCGGGGCGGGACCCGCCGACACGCCGGTCCCGCCCCGCCACGGAGTTCGTCGTGGCACTAGCGTTATCGCCATGTCCCGCCGCGCGAAGATCGTCTGCACCCTGGGTCCGGCCACCAGCTCCGCCGAGCAGGTCACCGCCCTCGTCGAGTCGGGCATGGACGTCGCCCGCCTCAACTTCAGCCACGGTTCGCACGAGGACCACGCGGTCGCCTACGGCCGGGTGCGGGAGGCCTCGGACCGCATCGGCCACGCGGTCGCCATCCTGGCCGACCTGCAGGGCCCCAAGATCCGCCTCGGCACCTTCGCCGACGGCCCGGTCATGTGGGTCACCGGCAGCCAGATCTGCATCACCGTCGAGGACGTCGCCGGAACCGCGGAGCGGGTGTCCACCACCTACAAGGACCTCGCCAACGACGTCCGCGTCGGCGACCGGCTGCTGGTCGACGACGGCAACCTGTCGCTCAGCGTCGTCCGGGTCGACGGCCCCGACGTCTTCTGCCTCGTCGTCGAGGGCGGCAAGGTCTCCAACAACAAGGGGCTGTCGCTGCCCGGCGTCGCCGTCAGTGTGCCGGCGCTCTCGGACAAGGACGAGCGCGACCTGCGCTTCGCCCTGCACCTGGGCGTCGACTTCATCGCGCTGTCCTTCGTGCGCTCGCCCACCGACGTCGCCCTTGTGCGCGACATCATGCGGCAGGAGGACATCTACGTCCCGGTCATCGCCAAGCTGGAGAAGCCCGAGGCGGTGCGCAACCTCGACGCGATCGTGGAGGCCTTCGACGGCATCATGGTCGCCCGCGGCGACCTCGGCGTGGAGCTGCCGCTGGAGCAGGTGCCGCTGGTGCAGAAGCGGGCGATCCAGGCGGCCCGCGAGCGCAACAAGCCGGTGATCGTCGCGACCCAGATGCTCGAGTCGATGATCGTCAACTCCCGGCCCACCCGCGCCGAGGCCTCGGACGTCGCCAACGCGGTGCTCGACGGCGCCGACGCGGTGATGCTGTCGGGGGAGACCTCGGTGGGGCAGTACCCCATCGGCGCCGTCCGCACGATGGACCGGATCATCAGCGCCGTCGAGGGCGACCACCTGTGGGTGCCCGAGGTGGCGCGCCGGTCGCGGTCCCGGTCCGGGGCCATCGTCCGCGCCGCCCGGGACATCGGGGAGTCCCTCGACGTCAAGGCGCTGGCGACCTTCACGCAGACCGGTGAGACGGCCCGCCGGCTGGCCGCCCTGCACCCCCGGCAGCCCCTGCTGGCGTTCACGGTGGACGCCCGGGTGCGCAGCCTCCTCGCCCTGTCCTGGGGCGTGGAGACCTTCCTCGTGCCCGCCGTCGAGCACACCGACGACATGGTCGAGCAGGTGGACTTCTCGCTGCTGTCGATCGGCCGGCTCCAGGTGGGCGACCGGGTCGTCGTGGTCGCGGGCAGCCCGCCCAACACCGTCGGCTCGACCAACCTCATCCGCGTCCACGAGGTGGGTACCGACTCGTGACCGAGGCGACCGCCGGCAGCCAGGCGGCGTCGCTCATGACGGTGCTGGACCTCGAGCAGCGCGACACCGACCTGTACGTCGGCCAGACCCCGCGCAGCCCGCTCCAGCGGATCTTCGGCGGACAGGTGGCCGGGCAGGCGCTGATGGCGGCCACCCGGACGCTGCCGGAGGGGCGCGCGGTGCACTCGCTGCACTCCTACTTCCTGCGGCCCGGCGATCCGCACGAGGAGATCCGCTACGCCGTGGACCGGATCCGGGACGGGCGCACCTTCACTACCCGCCGGGTCGTGGCATGGCAGCGCCGCAAGGGTGCCGACGTCGCGATCTTCTCGCTGACGGCCGACGCCTCGGCGCCGCAGCCTGCGGTGGCCGAGCACGCCCGGCCGCTGCCCGACGTCCCCGCGCCCGAGGAGCTGCCGACCCTCGCCGAGCTGGTCGCGCCCTACGGGGAGCAGGCCTCGGCGGCGCTGGCGATCAGCCGGGCGGTGGAGCAGCGGCTGATGGAGGACCCGTTCAACCGCGAGCCCAAGGTTCCGCCGCGCACGAAGACTTACGCCTGGATGCGGGTGGCCGGCCGGCTGCCGGAGGACGACGCCGTGCACGCCGCGGCGCTCACCTTCGTCAGCGACCTGACGCTGCTGTCGGCAGGGCTGGCCCGCCTCGGCGGCGGCTGGGGCGGGCGCTACGTGGGCGCGAGCCTCGACCACGCGGTCTGGTTCCACCAGCCGGTGCGCGCCGACCAGTGGTTCCTGTACGAGACCGACAGCCCGGCCGCCTCGGCCGGGCGCGCGCTCTGCTTCGGTGACATCTGGGCCGCCGACGGCACCCACGTGGCGACCGTCGCCCAGCAGGGCCTCATCCGCTCCCTGGAGCGCTGAACGACCTGCCGGGCGACGCCGCGGCGTCTCAGGCCGGGTGCTCCGCGCCCTCCGCGGTGGCGTCCTCCGCGCCGGCGTCCGGCGCCGGCTCCGCGACGGGCTCCTGCGCCGGCTCCGCCGGCGGCTGCTCGGCCTGCTCGCGCGCCGCCCGGTCGGCCTCGGCCTGCTGGCGCTCGGCCTCCGCGCGCCGGCGCTCGGCGGCGCGCGCCGCGGCCTGCTCGGCCGCCTGCGCCGCGAAGTCGGCGGCCAGCCAGTCGTGGCCCTCGACCAGCAGCGCCCAGACCCGCTGCACGTGGGCCCGGGTGGTCGCGGGGGAGCCGATGGAGACGCGCAGCACCACCTCGCGGCGGACCGTGGTGTGCGTCAGGAAGACCTCACCGCCGTCGTTGAGCCGGTCGAGCAGCGTCATGGTGGCGACGTCGGCGTCCACCCCCTCGGGCCAGCGGGGGCGCAGGCAGACCAGCGCGAGGGGGTGCGGCGTCACGACGTCGAACCGCTCGTCGGCGTCGGCCCACCCGGCCAGCTCCTGGGCGAGGGCGACGTGGCCGCGGATGTGCGCCCGCAGGCCCTCCGCGCCGTACCAGCGGACGACGAACCACAGCTTGAGGGCGCGGAAGCGACGTCCCAGCTCGATCTGCCAGTCGCGGTAGTCGACGACGGCCCCGGCGTCGGTGGCGGCGTTGCGCAGGTAGTCCGGGAGGATGGCGAGCGCGCCGGTGAGCGCCGCCCGGTCGGCGACCCAGAACAGGGTGGCGTCGAAGCCGGTGAGCAGCCACTTGTGCGCGTCGGTGGTGTAGCTGTCGGCCCACTCGACGCCGGCCTGCAGCTCGCGCAGCTCGGGCGCCACCGCGCTCACCCCGGCGTAGGCGGCGTCGACGTGCAGCCACACGCCGTACCTCTGGCAGATCGGGCCGATCGCGGCCAGCGGGTCGACCGCCGTGGTCGACGTCGTGCCCACCGTCGCGCACACCAGCACGGGCCGGTGGCCCCGGGCGGTGTCGCGCTCCAGCCGGGCGGCGAGCGCGCCGGGGTTCATGGCGAGGTCGCCGTCCACCTCCACGATCCGCACCGCGTCGGTGCCGAGACCGGCGATGCGGACGGCCTTCTCCATCGACGAGTGCGTCTCGCTGGAGACGTACACAGTGGCGCGGTCGGGCTGGACGCCCTGTCGCACGGTGGCCCCGCCGCTGGACCGGTGCAGCGCGGCCAGGAGTGCGACCAGGTTGGCCCCGGAGCTGGAGTCCTGGACCACCCCGCCACCGGTGCCGGTCGAGCGGAAGGACTCCGGCAGGCCGAGGAGCTCGGCGAACCAGTCCATGACGTGCTGCTCGAGCTCGGTCGCCGCGGGGCTGGTCACCCACGACATGCCTTGGACGCCCAGCCCGGCGGACACCAGGTCGCCCAGCACGGACGGCCCGGAGGTGTTGGCGGGGAAGTAGCCGAAGAAGCCGGGGTGCTGCCAGTGGGTCAGGCCCGGGACGACCACGCGGTCGAGATCGGCGAGCACGGCGGAGAACGGCTCGCCCTGCTCCGGCGCGGCGTCCGGGAGCGCGGCACGGACGTCGCCGGGGGAGACCTGGGACCGCACGGGGAGCGTGCCGACCCGGCTCCAGTAGTCGGCGATCCAGTCGACCACCTCGTGGCCGTGGCGCCGGAACTGCTCGGGGGTCATGTGCGGAGCGGGCTCGGTCACGGTGCCACCGTATTGCGTCCGCTCCGCCGGGCTCCGGTGGCTCCCGGAGCGGTGGCCGCCCGGTTCAGCGCCGGGGGATGGTGAGCTCGCGCAGCGGCTGCCCGCCGTCGACGAACAGCCGGGCACCGGGCGCGGTCGCCGCGCCGAGCCGGCGGAGCACCACGGCCCCCGCCGCGGGGTGCCGGCCGTCCAGCGCGCCGACCCGGACCGCGAAGACGACGTCGAACGGTTCGTCCTCCGGGGTCAGGACGAAGTCCTCGGCGGCGACGTGGCGCAGGCGCAGCCGTCCCGTGGCGAGGTGGCCGGCCGACGCGGCGGCCGCCTGGGCGATCGCCGCCGCGGACCGGTCGATCGCGAGCACGTGACCGGTGACGAGCCGGTCGGCGACGGCGCGCGCTGCGGCCCCGGGGCCGCAGCCGATCTCCAGGACCCGGGAGTGCGGCTCGAGCGGGAGGGCGGTCACGACGGCGGCCAGGCGGGCCGACAGGCCGGAGGGCACGGGCCGCAGGCTAGCGCGTCGCTGCGTCCACTGAGGTGCCCCCGGTGCGACTCGAACGCACACTGCGCGGGTTGTGAATCGCTCGACCGCTTCCTGAGGTGCCCCCGGTGCGACTCGAACGCACACTGCGCGGGTTTTGAATCCGCTCCCTCTGCCGATTGGGGTACGGGGGCGCGCCGGTGGTGCCGGCCGCCCGAGCAGCCTAGCCGGGCGGTGCTCCCCGGCCGACGTCGCTAGGCTCTGCTGCCGTGACCAGCGAGCCGATCCGCGTCCTGATCGCCGAGGACGAGGCGCTGATCCGCCTCGACCTCAAGGAGATGCTCGAGGAGGAGGGGTACACGGTCGTCGCCGAGGTCGGCGACGGCCAGCAGGCGGTCGACCGGGCCGAGGAGCTGCGGCCCGACCTCGTCATCCTCGACATCCAGATGCCGGTGCTGGACGGGCTGTCGGCGGCGGAGCGGATCGCGTCGTCCCGGACGGCGCCGGTGATCGTGCTGACCGCGTTCAGCCAGCGGGAGCTGGTGGAGCGGGCCCGGGACGCCGGGGCGATGGCCTACCTGGTGAAGCCCTTCTCGAAGAACGACCTGGTGCCGGCGATCGAGGTGGCCCGCGGGCGGTTCGCGGAGATGACCGCCCTCGACGGCGAGGTGCGCACCCTCGAGGAGCGGCTGGAGACGCGCAAGGTCGTCGAGCGGGCGAAGGGCCGGCTGATGGCCGACCACGGGATGACCGAGGCCGATGCGTTCCGGTGGATCCAGCGCACCGCGATGAACCAGCGGTCGAGCATGAAGGCCCTCGCCGAGGCGGTGCTCGAGGGCGCCGTCACCCCGGAGGGCAGCTCCGCCTGACCGATCCGGCGGATTTCCCGGCGTGTCGTGCGCCCGCCCACGGGTGGATGGCCAGGTCACGACCTCATCACTATCCCCGCGCAGCCGGGTGCATCGCTCCGATCGGCGGCTAGGTTCTGCGCACCGATCGGCGTCCGGTCGGCGGTCGTCGCGTACGCGCGCCGGCGCCGGACGCACTGATGACACTGGGAGTTGCTTGATGCGCACTGGCACAACTGCCCGCGGCATCGCCGTCACCGGTGCCGCCCTGCTGGCGCTGACCGCCTGCGGCGGCGGCGACGAGGGGACCACCCCGGCCGCTGAAGGTGGCGGCGGCGACGGCGAGAAGCAGGTCAACGTCTACGGCACCGACGGCAACATGGGCAACGCCCTGGGTGAGTCGTTCACGGAGGAGGGCGCGCTCGCCGGCATGCGGGGAACCACGCCGCTGACCGAGCTGGGGTCGGAGTTCACCGACCGCCTCCTCGAGATCGACCCGGCGCTCGAGGACTTCAACTACGCCGGTGAGACCTACGACGCGATCATGATCTCGGCGATCGCCTCGATGCTGGCCGGCAGCACCGACCCTGCCGTGTTCGCGCCGTACATCAACGGCGTCACCTTCGGTGGCGAGACCTGCGAGACGTTCACCGACTGCAAGGCGATCGTCGACGGGGGCGGCAACCCCGACTACGACGGCATCTCCGGCCCGCTGGCCTTCGCCGAAGCGGGCGAGCCGTCGGTCGCCAGCTTCGGCATCCTGCAGTTCGGCCCGGACAACGCGATCGCCTCCGACGAGACGGACTTCGTGCTCGCCGGCGACGAGGCCAACGCCGCCTCGGACGAGGGTCCGGCGCCCGCGGCGCCGGGAGCGACCTCCGACGACCCGCTGGTCATCGGCACGCTCCTGCCGCAGACCGGCGACCTCGCGTTCCTCGGCCCCCCGGAGATCGCCGGCGCCGACCTGGCCGTCCAGGAGATCAACGAGGCCGGTGGCGTGCTCGGCCAGCCGGTGCAGCTGATCCAGCGCGACTCCGGTGACACCTCCACCGACATCGCGACCCAGTCGGTCGACGCCCTCCTGCAGGAGAACGTCGACGTCATCGTCGGTGCGGCCTCCTCGGCCGTGACCCGCACGGTCATCGACAAGGTCACCGGTGCCGGCGTCGTGCAGATCTCGCCCGCCAACACGTCGGACGAGTTCACCACCTACAACGACAACGGTCTGTACTTCCGAACCGCGCCGCCGGACACGCTGCAGTCGCGGGCGCTGGCCGACCTGATCATCGAGGACGGCGCCAACACCGTCGGCATCCTGGCCCGGAACGACTCCTACGGCACCGGCCTGGCCGAGAACACCGTCGAGAACCTCGTCTCCAGCGGTCTCGCCGAGGACAGCATCGAGCTGGTCATCTACGACCCCACGGCGGCGAACTTCGACGCCGAGGTGCAGCAGATGGTCGACCTCAACCCCGACGCGGTCGTGGTGATCGGCTTCGAGGAGTCGGCCCGCATCATCGACGGGCTCAACGCAGAGGGCGTCGGCCCCGCGCGGAACTGACCCGGCCGGCGGGTCGCTGATCCGCTGACCGCCCACCAGGGGCCCGGCACCGTCATGGTGCCGGGCCCCTGTTGCTGTGCCCGGGCCGCCGACCGTCCGCCCCCGACGTCTTCCCGTCGCCATCCCGCTGCCTTCGGGCGGCCTCTCAGCAGCCTCCTGGCGGCAGCCCGGGCGGGGGGTGGGGGTCCGGCCACCCGTCGCGCCGGTCCGAGCTCTCGGCGACCGGTACCGGGCGCCGGGTGGGTGGCGCGCAACGGCCGACGGGGGCACGAGAACGGCGCCGGCACCCGTGAGGGGTGCCGGCGCCGTGGTCGCGCGGTACGGGGGCTCAGTGCGCCTTGGCCAGCGTCCCCAGGTAGAGCTCGATGACCTTCGGGTCGTGCATGAGCGACTCGCCGGTCGCGGTGTAGGCGTTGCGGCCCTGGTCGAGCACGTAGCCGCGGTCGCAGATCTGCAGGCAGCGCCGGGCGTTCTGCTCGACCATGATGATCGAGACGCCGGTGGCGTTGATCCGCCGGCAGCGGATGAACACCTCGTCCTGGTAGGCGGGGGACAGGCCCGCCGACGGCTCGTCGAGCAGCAGCACCGACGGCTCCATCATGAGCGCGCGGCCCATGGCCACCATCTGCCGCTCGCCACCGGACAGCGAGCCGGCCTTGATCTTGCGGCGCTCACCGAGCATCGGGAACAGGTCCGCGACGTAGTCGAACCGCTCCTTGAACACCTTGGGCCGCAGGTAGGCGCCCATCTCCATGTTCTCCTCGATCGTGAGCGAGGGGAACACGTTGTTGTTCTGCGGCACGTAGCCGACCCCGAGGGACACCAGCCGGTGCGCGGGTGCCGACGTGATGTCCTCCCCGCGGAGGGTCACCGCGCCGGAGCGGACCGGGATCAGCCCGAACAGCGTCTTGAGCAGGGTCGACTTGCCGGCCCCGTTGGGCCCGATGATGCCGACCAGCTCACCGTCGTGCAGGTAGAAGTCGCAGCCGTTGAGGATGTTGACCCCGGGGACGTAGCCGGCGACGAGCTCGTCGGCGCGCACGAGCGCCCCTTCGGCCAGCCGGACGTGCTCGCCGCGGGTGGCGGCCAGCTCGGCCGGGGAGACCCCGTCCGCGCCGGTGATGGCCCGTTCGTCCGGTGTTCCGCCGTCGCCGCCGGACCCCACCTGGAAGAGCGGGTCTTCGCTGGCCGGGTTGTCCATCGTGCTCATCGGGCGGTGCCTCCGGAGTCGGAGCGGGGAGCGCGGGCCGCCCCGCCGTCGGCGTCGCGGGCGATGATCGCGTCGGCCTCGGCCAGCTGGCGGTCCTCGTCCTCGATGGTGAGAGCGGCGTCGTGGTGGGCGCCGAGGTAGGCGTCGACCACGGCCTTGTTCTGGCTGATCGACTCGGGCGGGCCCTCGGCGATCACGTTGCCGGCGGCCATCACCACGACCCAGTCGCTGATGTCCCGGACGACGTCCATGTCGTGCTCGACGAAGATCACCGTCATGCCCTCCTCGCGGAGGTCCTTGACGTGCCCGAGCAGGCTCTGGGTGAGCGCGGGGTTCACCCCGGCCATCGGCTCGTCGAGCATGACGACCTTCGGGTCGCTCATCAGCGCGCGGGCCATCTCCAGCAGCTTGCGCTGGCCGCCGGAGAGGGTGCCGGCGAAGTCGTCCTTCTTGGCGTCGAGCTTGAACCGCCGCAGCAGCTCGAGGGCCTTCTCGGTGTTCTCCCGCTCCTGCTTCCGCCACAGGCCGGGCACCAGGGCGGAGAAGAAGCGCTCGCCCTTCTGCCCCTGGGCGCCGAGCAGCATGTTCTGCAGCACGGTGAGTCGGGACAGCGCCTTGGTCAGCTGGAAGGTGCGGACCACGCCCAGCCGGGCCACCTGGTGCGAGGCGAGCTTGCCCAGCGGGCGGCCGTCGAAGGACCAGGTCCCGCCGTCGGGCTGGTCGAACCCGGTGAGCAGGTTGAACAGCGTCGTCTTCCCGGCCCCGTTGGGGCCGATGAGCCCGGTGATGCCGCCGCGCTGGATCTCCAGGTGGTCGACCGACACCGCGGTCAGGCCACCGAAGGTGCGGGTGACGCCGTCCACGACGATGGCCGGGTCGGGCTTGGCGACGCCGACCTCCCACGGGAGGTCGCGCAGCGCCGCCTGGGCCAGCCGCTGGGGCGGCCCCCCGGCGCGGCCCGTCGCGGACAGGGCGTGCGCGCCGGTGGCCGGCGTGGGCTCAGCGGGCATCGAGCATCACCTCTCGTCGGTCACCGAAGATGCCCTGCGGCCGGAACACCAGCAGCAGGATCAGCCCGAGACCGATGATGACGAAACGGATCTGCGCGACGTCGGTCGTCGTGAGCAGGCCGTCGGGGATGACGCCGTTCTCCGTCAGGCTGCGCAGGCCGGAGTCGGCGAACTGGATGATGAAGTACATCAGCATGGCGCCGATGACGGGACCGAGCACCCGGGCCGCGCCGCCCAGGATGAGGGCCGCGTAGGCGAGGAACGTGTTGGCGTTCTGGTACTGGTCCGGGGTGGTCGAGCCGGTGCCGACGGCGTAGATCATCCCGCCGAGGGCGCCGAAGACACCGCCGAGGACGAGCGCCTGCATCTTGTAGACGTAGACGTTCTTGCCCAGGGCGCGGACGGCGTCCTCGTCCTCGCGGATGGACCGCACGACGCGGCCCCACGGGCTGCGCACCAGGGCCCAGACCAGCAGCGACGCCAGGGCGACCAGGGTCCAGCCGACCGCGGTGACCCACAGGTCCGCGCCGCTCCAGAAGGTGCCCAGCAGCCGGTAGCGGCGGCCGGTGTCCCAGGGCGCGAGCTCGACGAAGCCGCTGTTGAAGCCGGAGATGCCCCGGGAGCCGTTGGTGACCGGGGTGGCCGAGACCGACCGGAAGAGCAGCCGCAGGCCCTCGGCGGCGGCGATCGTCGCGATCGCCAGGTAGTCGGCCCGCAGCCGCAGCGTGGGCAGACCCAGCAGCAGGGCGAGGACGACCGCGGCCAGCAGCCCGATCAGGACCCCGACCCAGAAGTTCAGCCCCCACTGGCTCACCGAGATGGCGATGCCGTAGCCGCCGAGCAGGGCGAAGGCGATCTGGCCGAAGTTGAGCAGCCCGGTGTAGCCGAACTGCATGTTGATGCCGATGGCCAGGAGGGCCAGGAAGACGGCCTGGAAGCCGATCCCCGCCTTCAGGGCGATCGCCAGTGCGTCGATGATCTCGCCCATTGCTCAGCCCACCCGAACCCGACTGCCGAGGATGCCCTGCGGCCGCACCATGAGGATGACGATCAGCAGTAGCAGCCCGCCGACGTACTTGATGTCGTTGGGGACGACGAGCGTGGACATCTGCACGAAGACGCCCACGACGATGCTCCCCACCAGCGCGCCGTACGCGGTGCCCAGCCCGCCCAGGGTGACCCCGGCGAACATCAGCAGCAGCAGGCGGAAGCCCATGTCCCACTGCACCTCGTCGGACAGGCCGAGGAGGACCCCGCCCAGGGCGGCCAGCGCGCCACCCATCATCCAGACGACGAGGATCACCCGGTTGACGTCGATGCCCGAGGACGCTGCCAGGTCGCGGTTGTCCGCGACCGCGCGCATGGCCTTGCCGATCTTCGTCCGCTGCAGCATCAGCGCCACCAGCAGGAGCACGACCAGCGCGACGAAGATCGAGTACAGGTCCTTGTCGGTCAGCGTGAACGGGCCGTAGTCGACCGCCCGCTGGCCCCGGTAGTCGGCGTAGGCCTCGGAGCTGCCACCGAAGATGATCTGGTAGCCGTAGCGCAGCAGCAGCGACAGGCCGATCGAGATGACCAGCGCCGCGACCAGCCCGGTGCCGCGCCGCCGCAGCGGGCGCCACAGCAGCCGCTCGTTCAGCGCACCGATGCCGGCGCCGATCACCATCGCCAGCAACGCGGCGGGGATCAGCGGGACGCCGCCGTCGACGTTGATGAAGTACGCGACGATCGCCCCGATGGTCACCAGCTCGCCGTGGGCGAAGTTGGTCAGGCCGGTCGTGCCGAAGATCAGCGAGAGCCCGACGGCGGCCATGGCGATCAGCAGCCCGAAGCGGAAGCCGTCGACGAGCAGCTGGACCCACCGGACGTTGCCGCCACCGGAGTTCCGGCTGCCGTCGTCCAGGCCGATGATGACGCCCTGGTTGCGGCCGGGGTCCACGGTCACGGTCCGGCTGTTGCCCGAGTTGAACTCGACGCCCTCGGGCAGCGAGTCCTCGGGAACGGTCACCGTGTACTGGCCGGGACCGGGCAGCTCGACGGCGAACCGCCCGTTGTCGTCGGTCTCGTCGGTGCCCACCTCGTCCCCGTCCGGGGTGGTGACGACGACCTCGACACCCGAGATGGGGCCGCTGACACTGGTGCGGAGCGTGCCGGAGACCTGCTCGGCGGCGTCCTCGGCCGCGTGTGCGGCGCCCGGGGCCAGCGCGGCGAGGCCCGCGGTGAAGAGGACCACCAGGAGCAGCCGCAGCGCGGTCAGCCCTCTGGGCGGTGGCCCACCGGCCGGCGTCCGAGCCCCCGCGCGTGCGGGCCTGCTTCGTCGACCGTGCCGGCGGACACGGTCCGTCGGGTGCGTCACTCGACCTCCTCGGCGGATTCGTTGAGGAGGGAACCTAACGCAGTTCTCCGGGCCAGCTGTCCCCGTGCACCCAGACGTGACCTTTCTGCGACACGCCGAGGAGCCGAGCGGTCGCCGGCTCAGGCCTTCCTCGACGCGTTGAGCGACATGCAGGTGAGCCGCGCGGTGGCGGTCTGGTTGCCCTGCTCGTCGCTGATCTGGATGAGGAACGTCGACAGGGTCCGGCCCCGGCGCACCGGCGTGCAGACGGCCGTCACCTGGCCCGACGTCGCGGCCCGCAGGTAGCTGACGTTCAGCTCGATGCCGACGACCTGCCGCTCCGGCCCGGCGCCCACGGCCGCGGCCATGGAGCCGATCGTCTCGGCCAGGGTGCAGGTGGCCCCGCCGTGGAGCAGGCCGAAGGGCTGCTCGTTGCCGGCCACCGGCATGGTCGCGACCATCCGGTCGGGATTCCAGTCGGTGATCTGCACGCCGACCTTGTCGTCGAGCGGGCTGGTCAGGCCGTCGGGCAGCCAGGCGGGGGGAGGGGTGCTCACGGCTGGCACGGTAGCCAGCCGTCGCGCGGTCGTCCTGTCGGGGAGCAGCCCTAGGATCGGCGGTGATGTCCGCTCCGGTGAGTACCCCCAGCGCCCCGCCGTCCGCCGACCCCACCAGCACGGGTCCGCGCCCGCGGCTGCTGCTGCTCGACGGGCACTCCCTGGCCTACCGCGCCTTCTTCGCCCTGCCGGTGGAGAACTTCTCCACGACCACGGGGCAGCCGACCAACGCGGTCTACGGCTTCACCTCGATGCTGATCAACATCCTGCGCGACGAGCAGCCCACCCATCTCGCGGTGGCGTTCGACGTCGGGCGGAAGACCTTCCGCAGCGAGATCTACGCCGAGTACAAGGCCAACCGGTCGGAGAGCCCCACCGACTTCCGCGGGCAGGTCAGCCTGGTCCAGGAGGTGCTCGGCGCCCTCCGGGTGCCGGTCATCACCGCCGAGGGCTACGAGGCCGACGACGTCATCGCCACGCTCACCGTGCAGGCGGTCGAGCAGGGGATGGACGTCCTGATCGCCACCGGCGACCGTGACGCGCTCCAGCTGGTCAACGAGCACGTCACCGTGCTGTACCCGCGCAAGGGCGTCTCGGACATGACCCGGTTCACGCCGGAGGAGGTCGAGGCGAAGTACAACCTCACCCCGGCGCAGTACCCGGACTTCGCGGCGCTGCGGGGCGACCCGAGCGACAACCTGCCGAGCATCCCGAGCGTGGGGGAGAAGACCGCCGCCAAGTGGGTGCGCGAGTACGGCTCCCTGGACGCGCTGGTCGACCAGGTGGACACGGTCAAGGGCAAGGTGGGGGAGAAGTTGCGCGAGCACCTCTCCTCGGTGCTGCAGAACCGGCGGCTCACCGAGCTCGACCGGTCGGTGAGCCTCGAGCTGGGCCCGCAGGACCTCGCCGTCCAGGCCTGGGACCGCAACGAGGTGCACACCCTCTTCGACAACCTGCAGTTCCGGGTGCTGCGGGAGCGGCTGTTCGCCACCCTCACCAGCGCCGAGCCCGAGGTGGAGGGCGGCTTCGAGGTCGACCTCGACGAGCTCACCCGCGGGGAGCTGGGGGAGTGGCTGGACACCCACGCCCGCACCGGGCGGACCGGCGTCATCTTCCGTGGCGCGTGGGGTCGCGGCGCCGGCGAGCTGACCGGCATCGGGCTGGCGGCCGGCGACGGCCACGCCACCTTCGTCGACGTGGGCCCGGAGCTCGACGTCGCCGACGAGCAGGCGCTGGCCGCCTGGCTCGCCGACCCGGCGGCCGGGAAGGTGGTGCACGAGGTCAAGGGCCCGCTGCTGGCCATCTGGGCGCGCGGCTGGGAGCTGCAGGGGATCGTCAGCGACACCGCGCTCGCCGCGTACCTGGCGATGCCGGGGCAGCGGTCGTTCGACCTCGGCGACCTCGCCGTCCGCTACCTGCGGCGCGAGCTCAAGGACACCGCGGAGCCCGAGGGTCAGCTGACCCTGGACGGCCTCGGTCCGAGCGAGGACGACGTCGCCCGGGAGGCGGCGCACGCCGACGTCCTCAAGGCCGTCGCCGTGAACGACCTCTCCGACGCGCTGCAGACGGTGCTCGGCCAGCGCGGGGGCGACCACCTGCTGGGCGAGATCGAGCTGCCGCTCACCCGGGTGCTCGCGGCCATGGAGTACCGGGGCATCGCCGCCGACGTGGACTTCCTGCGCGAGCTGCAGCGCGAGTTCGCCGACGGCGTCGCCGCGGCGGCGGCCGAGTGCTACGCGGTGATCGGCCGCGAGGTGAACCTCGGCTCGCCCAAGCAGCTCCAGGCGGTGCTGTTCGACGAGCTGGGCCTGCCCAAGACGAAGAAGAACAAGACCGGGTACACCACCGACGCCGACGCGCTCACCTCGCTGCTCGCCTCGACGGGGCACCCGTTCCTCGAGCACCTGCTGCGGCACCGCGACGTAACCCGGCTGCGCACGGTCATCGACGGGCTCATCCCGATGGTCGACGACGCGGGGCGCATCCACACGACGTTCCAGCAGACGATCGCCGCGACCGGCCGGCTCTCCTCGACCGATCCCAACCTGCAGAACATCCCGATCCGCACCGCGGAGGGCCGCCGGATCCGGCAGGCGTTCGTGGTCGGGCAGGGCTACGAGTCGCTGATGACGGCCGACTACAGCCAGATCGAGATGCGGATCATGGCCCACCTCTCCGGCGACGAGGGCCTCATCGAGGCGTTCATGTCCGGGGAGGACCTGCACTCCTTCGTCGCCTCCCGGGCCTTCGACATCCCGATCTCCGAGGTCGACCCGGAGATGCGCCGCCGCATCAAGGCGATGAGCTACGGCCTGGCCTACGGGCTCTCCGCCTACGGGCTGTCCGGGCAGCTGCGCATCTCCGTCGAGGAGGCGCGCGAGCAGATGCACGCCTACTTCGAGCGCTTCGGCGGCATCCGCGACTACCTCGACGGCGTGGTGGACGACGCCCGACAGACGGGCTACACCGAGACCACGCTGGGCCGGCGGCGGTACCTGCCCGACCTGACCAGCGACAACGGCCAGCGCCGGCAGATGGCCGAGCGGATGGCGCTCAACGCGCCCATCCAGGGCTCGGCCGCCGACGTCATCAAGGTGGCCATGCTCGGCGTGGAGAAGGCGATCACCGCCGAAGGGCTGCGCTCCCGGATGCTGCTGCAGGTGCACGACGAGCTCGTGCTCGAGGTCGCGCCGGGGGAGCGGGAGGTGCTGGAGGCGCTGGTCCGCCGGGAGATGGCCGGGGCTGCGCAGCTGTCGGTGCCGCTGGAGGTCTCGGTCGGCTTCGGGCGGACCTGGGACGAAGCCGCCCACTGACGGAGGCGCCCCGGCCCGGGTGGCCCTGCGTTACAGCGTGTTGTCGATCCGGCCCGATGGGCCCGGCGGATGTGTCAGCCGCCGCTCGGGCGTCCACACACGGGTCCATGAGCACCCCACCGCCGTCCGGTCCGAACCGTCCCGCTGTCCCTGACTGGCTGGCGCGGTCCTCGGCCGTCGGTGGCCGGCTGCTCGTCCTCGCGGTCCTCGTCTGGCTGCTGGCCGGCCTCGCGGTCAAGGTGACGCTGCCGCTGGTGGCTGTCCTGATCGCGCTGCTCGTCGCCGGCGTCCTGGCACCGCTCGTCGAGTGGTCGCACGGTCGTGGAGCGCCGCGCTGGCTGGCGGCCGGCGGGGCGGTGCTGCTCCTGGTCGGCGTCCTCGGCGGCGCGCTCCTGGCCCTCGGCGCGCGTATCGCCGGCCAGCTGCCGCGCTTGCGGGAGCAGTTCCAGCAGGTCTCCGACGATTTGTCCCAGCGCTTCGGCGTCGAGCTGCCGGCCTTGGGCTCGTCCGGAGGCGGTGGCGGCGGCTCCGGCGGGGGGACCAGCGCCGGTGACCTGCTCGGCCCGGCGCGCACGGTGCTCGAGGTCGTGATCGCCGCCTTTCTCGTCGTGGCGCTCGCCTACCTCTTCCTGCACGGCGGGCCGGGAATCTGGCGGTGGCTGCTGGAGAAGTTCGGCGGCCGGCTGCGCGAGGACGTCGATGCTGCCGGGCGGGCGGCCTGGACCACCGCCGGCGGCTACGTCCGCGGCCTGACGATCGTCGCGGTGTTCGACGCCGTGGGCATCGGCGTCGGCCTGCTCCTGCTCGGCGTCCCGCTCGCGCTGACCCTCGCGGCGCTGCAGTTCCTGGCGTCCTACATCCCCACGATCGGGGCGTTCGTCGCCGGCCTGGTCGCGGTGGTGGTCGGCTACGCGTCCGGCGGGTTCGTCACCGCCGCCCTCGTCCTCGGCCTGGTGGTCGTCGTGCAGCAGCTCGGCAACTCCTTCGTGGAGCCCTACGTCATGCGCAATCGGCTGCCGCTGAACGCCGCGACGGTGCTCATCGCGGTCACCGTCGGCGGCGTCCTGTGGGGGATCGCCGGGCGCTGCTGTTCGTGCCCCTCACCGCGGCGCTCTCGGCCGCCGGGCACGAGCTGTGGGTGCGGCACGGCTCCCGACCCATCGCGGGGGGCTGAGCCTCTACCTGAGCTTCAGGGTCGGGTGCACACCAGGACGAGCGTCCCGGGGACGAGGGCGCCGCGCTCGGGGGACCACTGCCCCCAGTTCTCGGTGCGCCCCGGCGTCCACTCCGGCTCGACCAGGTCGGTGAGCACGAGACCCGCCCCGACGACGGCCCGCACCCAGTCGCCGACCGTCCGGTGGTGCTCGACGTACACCGTGGCGCCGGCGGAGTCGGTCTCGACGTACGGCGTCCGGTCGAAGTAGGAGGAGACGATCCGCAGGTCGTCGGGGTCGGGGGAGTCGGGGAACGGCCAGCGCATCGGGTGGTTCACCGACGCCACGAACCGCCCGCCCGGCCGGAGCACCCGCGCCACCTCGCGCAGCGCGCCCTCGACGTCGGCGACGAAGGGCAGCCCGCCGAACGCCGAGCAGGCGAGGTCGACGCTCGCGTCGGCGAGGGGCAGCGCGCCGGCGCCGGCCTGCAGCAGGGGCACGGCGAGGCCGGTGCTCCGGTTGAGCTCCGCCGCCCGCGCGAGCATGCCCGCGGAGAGGTCGAGGGCGACGACGTCGGCCCCGGCCGAGCGCAGCCAGCGCGCGCACGGGGCCGATCCGCAGCCGATCTCCAGCACCCGCCGCCCGGCCACCTCGCCCAGGAGGTGGGCGTCGGCCTCCCGCAGCCCCTCGGGGCACCACAGGAAGTCCACATCGCCCAGGTCGCGGCCGTGCTCGGCCAGGTAGGCGGGGGCGGCGGCGTCCCACCAGCGGCGGTTGGCGCGGGCGGACTCCGCGTCCCCGGCGGGCCGCCGGGCGACGCCGCCGGCGGCCGGGTAGCCGTCGCTGTCGAGCGGCAGCGGGGCGGAGGCGGAGGGGTGGGTCATGACACGCCGATCGTGACACGCCGCCGCCCGGAGAGCGGATCCACCCAGGTGGACCCGGGCGTCCCGACGTCCGTACCATGGAGGGGCGCCAGAGGTCTGACGTGCTCATCCCCGCGCAGGGGGCGGGCCTCGCCGGTTCTCACCGCTGTTCCTCCCCGCGGTCGTCCGGCCGTGGGTGTCCTGTCCCTACGCATAAACCGTCCGGAGCAACCAACCACATGACCTCCACTCAGGTCCGTCCTTCCAGCACCCCCCAGGTCGCCATCAACGACATCGGCACCGCCGAGGACTTCCTCGCGGCGATCGACCAGACGATCAAGTACTTCAACGATGGCGACATCGTCGAGGGCGTCATCGTCAAGGTGGACCGGGACGAGGTGCTGCTGGACATCGGCTACAAGACCGAGGGCGTCATCCCCTCGCGCGAGCTGTCCATCAAGCACGACGTCGACCCCAACGAGGTCGTCAAGGTCGGCGACGAGGTGGAAGCCCTGGTTCTCCAGAAGGAGGACAAGGAAGGGCGGCTGATCCTCTCCAAGAAGCGCGCGCAGTACGAGCGCGCCTGGGGCACGATCGAGGCCAAGAAGGAAGCCGACGAGGTCGTCACCGGCACCGTCATCGAGGTCGTCAAGGGTGGTCTCATCCTGGACATCGGCCTGCGCGGGTTCCTCCCGGCGTCGCTGGTCGAGATGCGTCGCGTCCGCGACCTGCAGCCCTACGTGGGCCGCGAGCTCGAGGCGAAGATCATCGAGCTCGACAAGAACCGCAACAACGTCGTCCTCTCCCGTCGCCAGTGGCTGGAGCAGACCCAGTCCGAGGTCCGCAGCGAGTTCCTCAACAAGCTCGCCAAGGGCCAGGTGCGCTCGGGTGTCGTCTCTTCGATCGTCAACTTCGGTGCGTTCGTCGACCTGGGTGGCGTGGACGGCCTCGTGCACGTCTCCGAGCTGTCCTGGAAGCACATCGACCACCCGTCTGAGGTCGTCGAGGTCGGCCAGGAGGTCACCGTCGAGGTCCTCGACGTCGACCTGGACCGCGAGCGGGTCTCCCTGTCGCTGAAGGCGACGCAGGAGGACCCGTGGCGTCAGTTCGCCCGCACGCACCAGATCGGGCAGGTCGTCCCCGGCAAGGTCACCAAGCTGGTTCCCTTCGGTGCGTTCGTGCGCGTCGACGAGGGTATCGAGGGCCTGGTGCACATCTCCGAGCTGGCCGAGCGCCACGTGGAGATCCCGGAGCAGGTCGTGCAGGTCGGCGACGAGATCCTGGTCAAGGTCATCGACATCGACCTGGACCGCCGCCGCATCTCGCTGTCGCTCAAGCAGGCCAACGAGGGCGTCGTCGGCGACGAGGACCAGTTCGACCCGGCCGCCTACGGCATGGCCGCGTCCTACGACGAGCAGGGCAACTACATCTACCCGGAGGGCTTCGACTCCGAGACCGGTGAGTGGCTCGAGGGCTACGATGAGGCCCGCGAGACGTGGGAGAAGCAGTACGCCGAGGCGCAGGCCCGCTTCGAGGCGCACCGCAAGCAGATCGCCGCGGCCAAGGAGGCCGACGCCGAGGCGGCTGCCGGCGGCAGCTACTCCAGTGACGACGCTGC
The DNA here is from genome assembly GCF_008124835.1 of Blastococcus xanthinilyticus. Lineage (GTDB taxonomy): Bacteria > Actinomycetota > Actinomycetes > Mycobacteriales > Geodermatophilaceae > Blastococcus > Blastococcus xanthinilyticus. The sequence goes on from NZ_VNHW01000012.1 coordinate 56,010, forward strand.
TGGTCCGGACGCCCCGGCCAGCACCGGCGGCACCCTGGCCAGCGACGAGGCGCTCGCGGCGCTCCGTGCCAAGCTGGCCGGCGGCGAGTGACCTGAGGGTCTGACCCGCCAGCTCTGCACGACGGAGGCCCAGGACCGATCCGGTCCTGGGCCTCCGCCGTTCCCGGGGAACGGGTGCCCGGGCACGACGAAGGGCCCGTGGACGACGTCCACGGGCCCTTCGGAATGCGTGTGGGCAGCCAGGTGCCGGGCGCGAGGCGCTCCGGCGGGCCGATCGAGGTCGCCGTCCGCGGACGGCGACGGCTCAGAGGCTGAGGATGATGGCGAACGCGGTGCGGGGGCGGCCGCCGGAGCCCGCGAGGAAGCTCCAGGTGTGGCGTCCGGTGGTCGGCGTCTGGAACATCCAGCGCAGCAGCGAGCTGCGGTGGGCGACGGCGGGCCGCTGGAACGCCATCCGGTCGCGGACGGCGGGGATGTCGGCGCAGCGCACGCCCGAGGCAGCGCCGAGCCGGTGCCGTCCGGCGGCGCGGGAGGACGGGGATGCAGCGGGCGTGTGACGGGACATGTTCTCGATCTGCCTCTCTCGGCGGGGAAGTTCGCCGGGGCAGACGTTAACGATGGGACTCGTGTGACTGGTGCGACGCGCCGGGAGCTCCGCCCTCGTGTTACCTCTCCGTGATCTCCAGGCGGGCGGTCGCTACTGTCCGTGCGTGCTGAGGATCGGACTGACCGGCGGGATCGGCTCGGGGAAGAGCACCGTTGCGCGGCTGCTGGCCGAGCGGGGGGCGCTGGTCGTGGACGCCGACCGGATCGCCCGTGAGGTGCTCGAGCCGGGTGCCCCCGGCCTCGCCGCGGTGGCGGCCGAGTTCGGGCCCGGGGTGCTGGCCGGGGACGGCGCGCTGGACCGCGCCGCCCTCGCCCGCATCGTCTTCGCCGACGAGGGCGCCCGCCGGCGGCTCGACGCCCTGGTGCACCCGCTCGTCCGCCGTCGCTCCGCCGAGATCGTCGCCGCCGCCCCGCCGGACGCCGTCGTGGTCAACGACGTGCCCCTGCTGGTGGAGACCGGTCAGGCGAGCTCCTACGACCTCGTCCTGGTCGTCGAGACCGATCCCGAGATCCGGGTGGCCAGGCTGATCGGGCGCGGTCTGCCCGAGGACGACGCGCGAGCGCGGATCGCAGCGCAGGCCAGCGACGAGCAGCGGCGGGCCGTCGCGGACGTGGTGCTCCACAACGACGGGGAGCCCGAGCGCCTGGCCGAACAGGTGGCGCAGGTCTGGGCCGAGCGGATCGCACCGTCCCGCTGAGCCGGCCAGGGCCCGGAGACGACGAGAACCCGGAGACGACGGGAGCCCCAGGTCGGTGACCTGGGGCTCGTCGTTCTGTGGGCGATACTGGGATCGAACCAGTGACCTCTTCCGTGTCAGGGAAGCGCGCTACCGCTGCGCCAATCGCCCGTTCCGGCCTTGCGGCTGGACCCACCTCCGCGCTCGTGCTCCGCAGAGGAGACGAGGTGGAGACGGGATTTGAACCCGTGTAGACGGCTTTGCAGGCCGTTGCCTCGCCTCTCGGCCACTCCACCGCACGCGGGCACCAGTCTCTCGACCGGTGCCCGAGGTTCCGAGCGGATGACGGGATTCGAACCCGCGACCCTCACCTTGGCAAGGTGATGCTCTACCACTGAGCCACATCCGCGTACGAGAACAACTGTAGCGGACCGGTGAACGGGGCCTGAAGGGGGGTCCCCCCGGTGTCCCCGGACCCTGTCCGCAGGCGCGTCCCCCCAGGTCAGCGCCCCGGCGAGTCCGGCCCGCCGTTGGACAGCAGGGCGTCGAGCTCCTGGTCGAGCTCGAGGAGCGAGCTCTCCGACCCCGGGGGCACGAGCACCTCCGTGTGGCGGAGGAAGGCCGCGACGGTTCCTCGGGAGAGCTCGAACAGCGCCTCGCCCGAGGGGGCGCGCAGGTGCAGGAACAGCACGTCGGCGGTCGCGTGGGCCGGCCAGACGCGGACGTCGCCGTCGCCGGTCGGGTGCTCCAGGCCGGCCTGCAGCAGCTCACGGCTCACCAGCCAGGCGATGCCGTCGTCGCCGTCGCCGCCATCCGGCTCGCCCTCGCCGAAGGCGATCCGCACCGCGAAGGGGTCGGTGGGGTCGTAGCAGAGCAGCGCCGGGACCTCGGTCCAGGACTGCGGGCCGACCAGCTGAAGAGTGATGGGGGAGATGTGGCCGGGGGTCCATCGGCTCGTCATGTCAGGTCAACGATCGAAGCGTCGAGAAGTCACGAGATCTGTCAGATCGGGTCACACCCTCATCATCCCCCACAGGAGCCACATCGAACCGGACGAGCGGGTCCGAACGAAGACCCCGTGTGATCATGGGAGCCGTGAGCCGACCGGTGCCGGGGGTGGAGGACGGCGTCGGCGACGTCGAGATCCTCCGCCGCATCCGCGCCGGCGACCGGAGCGCGGTCGACGACCTGTACGAACGCTTCCGCCGCCCGGCCTTCGCGCTGGCCCGGCGGATCCTGGCCGATGACGGTCTCGCCGAGGACGTCCTGCAGGAGGTCTTCCTCGGCGTCTGGCGGGATCCGCACGCCTACGACGGGGCGCGCGGCAGCTTCGCCTCGTGGCTGCTCGCCGTCGTCCACCACAAGGCGGTCGACGCCGTGCGCCGCGAGGAGTCCCAGCGCCGGCGCCAGGCGCGGGCGGAGGACGAGGCGGTCCTGGATGCGCCGGTCGCGGTCCGGGACGTGGCCGACGACGCCTGGTCGCGGGTCGTCGCCGAGCAGGTGCGGTCGGCGCTGGGCGAGCTCCCGGAATCGCAGAAGGAGGCGCTCACGCTGGCGTACTACGGCGGCTACACGCAACGGGAGGTGGCCGCCCTGACCGGGGCGCCGCTCGGCACGGTGAAGACGCGGATGCTGGCGGGGATGCGCCGGCTGCGGTCCCAGCTGGGCGGGATGCCCGGCGAGGCGGCGGGCGGTGCGCTCGACGACGGCGCCCCGTTCGACGGGACGGCGCCATGACTCCCCGGCAGCCGTACGACGAGCACGCCTACGACGAGCTGGCGGTCGGCTGGGCGATGCACGCCCTGGAGCCGGACGACGAAGCCGCCTTCACCCGCCACCTGTCCGGCTGCGAGCGGTGCCGGCGCACGGTCGCCGAGACCAACGAGGTGATGGCGGCGATGGCCCGGGACCTGCCGGCGGCCGAGCCCTCGCCCGGGTTGCGGGCCCGGCTGCGCGCTGCCGTCGAGGAGACCGAGCAGCTGCCCCCCGGCGCCGGAACCGCCGAGCCGCACGCCGGGGCGACCAGGAGCACCGCGGCGGAGGCAGGCCTGCCGCCGGTGCCCGGTGGCGCCCCGGCTCGGAGCCGGGTGCTGCCCCGGGTGCTGGTCGCCGCCGCGACCGCGGCGGTGGTCGGGCTCGGGGTGTGGGTGGCGGTCCTCGACCAGACCCGCGGCGACCTGCAGGCGACCGTCGCGGCGCAGGAGGAGGTCGTCGCCGAGCTGACCCGGCCCGGCCCGGCCCGCATCACGCCGCTGACCGCCGAGGACCAGGAGGTGGCCAGCGTGGTCGTCCGCGAGGACGCGCTGCAGGTGATCACCGACGGGCTGGAACCCAACGACTCGAGGTCGACGACGTACGTGGTGTGGGGACTCGGCGAGGGCGACCCCGTGGCGCTCGGCGAGTTCGACGTCGCACGGTCACAGATCGAGATCCATTCCGTAGGCTCCGGGGAGACCGGGGTCGACGCGTTCCCCGAGTACGGCATCAGCATCGAGCCCGGTCGGCAGGCTCCGTCGGCTCCGACGGAGGTCGTCGCGACCGGGCAGGTGACCAGCTGAGCGGAACGAGGACGACGGCAGCGATGGGACATCCGCAGCCGGAGACCGCCGACGAGCGGCGCGAGCGGTACGACACCGACGAGGTGTACAGCCTGCGCGAGCGGGTCGCCGCGGCGGCGTGGCGACAGCGGCTGTCCGCCCGGCGGAGCCTGAACCACAGCTACCGCATCGGCGTCGGCGTCGTCGGTGGGCTGATCGTGGCCCTCGGCCTGGTGACCATCCCGCTGCCCGGACCCGGGTGGTTCACGGTCATCGCCGGCCTGTTCGTGCTGGCCACCGAGTTCACCTGGGCCGAGCGGCTGCTGGAGTTCACCAGGCGCCACGTGTCGCGCTGGACCGACTGGGTGAGCGCCCAGCCGATGTGGGTGCGGCTGGTGCTCGGCGCCCTCACGGCGGTGTTCGTGTACGGGATCTTGGTGCTCACGCTGCACATGACCGGCGTGCCCGACTGGGTCCCGGGGTGGGTTCCGCTCTGGCGGTGAGCGTCTGGCACAATCGACGTGCCGGGCGATTGGCTCAGTGGTAGAGCGCTTCGTTCACACCGAAGAGGTCACTGGTTCGAACCCAGTATCGCCCACCGGCACGACAGGCCCGGCCCGCGGCAGCGGACCGGGCCTTCGTCGTCCCGGAACCCGGGATCGGGCCGGCGGCGCGGCGCGGCGGATCGCGGGACCATGGCACGGGTGAGCGCCCAGCCCGATCGAGCGGCCCGGCTCCAGATGGTCCTCGACCGGGACGGGCCGACCTGCGTGTGGTGCGGCCGGGCCTTCTCCCCGCTCGTGCGGCCGACGACCGAGCACGTCGTGCCGCGGGTCAAGGGCGGGCCGTCGTGGCTGCAGAACGAGGTCGCCGCCTGCGGGCGGTGCAACGGCGAGCGCGGGCACCGGGCACCGGTCGAGTGGCTGGAGGAGTGCCGGCGGCGCGGCTGGCCGGCCGACGTCCACCGGCTCGCCCGTGCGCTGATCGCGCTGGACGAGGCGATCGTCCGCCTCGGCGGCCAGCGGCGCGCCCGCCCCTACCTGGACGCGCAGCTGCGCCGGCTCCGCCGCCTGGATGCCGCCGCCTAGGGTCGGGCCGTGACGACGACCGGCCGCGTGAACGCGATCTGGATCTACCCCGTGAAGTCGCTCGGGGGGACGGCGCGCGACCGGGTGCACCTGGCTGCGGCGGGGCCGGCGGGCGACCGGGCCTACACCGTGGTCGACGCGGGGAGCGGGGAGGTGCTGCGGGGCAAGCGCGCGCCCGCCCTGGCCGGCCTGACGGCCACCGGCTCCCCGGACGACGACGCGCGCCGCATCGGCGCGGCGCTCGGCCGGCCGGTCCGCGTCGAGCCCGCCGCGGGCGGCTCCGGAGCCGACGTCGCCGCCGTCCACCTGGTCTCCCGGCAGGCGATCGACCGGGCGGTCGCGGGCGACGTCCCGGAGGGCTGCTCGGCCGACGATCCGCGGGCGAACGTGCTGCTCGACCTCCCCGACGACGACGAGCGCACCTGGGTCGGCCGCACGGTCCGGATCGGCGCGGCCGAGCTGCACATCACCCGCACCCCCAAGCACTGCCTGGGCGTGTACGCCGAGGTGCGCCGCCCCGGCGAGATCACCGTCGGGGACCCCGTCGTCCTCTAGCCTGCGGCCGTGACGCACCGCCGTTCCGGAGCCCTCGCCGCCCTGGCGGTGGTTCTGGTCGCGGGCTGCGGCTCGTCCTCGGAGCCGGCGCCACCCGGCGAGGGCGCCGAGTCGTCACCGACCTCCTCACCGGCCGCGTCGCCGGTCCCGCCGCCCACCCCCGAGACGGTGACCCTGCTGGCCACCGGCGACGTCCTCGTCCACCAGGGGCGGGCGCTCACCGCCGGCGCCCAGCGGCCCGACGGCTCCTACGACTTCACCGGGGTGCTGGCCCCCGTGGCCGGCGTGATCGGCGCCGCCGACCTGGCGATCTGCCACCTGGAGACCCCGGTCGCGCCGGAGGGCGGCCCGTACCGCGGGTATCCCAGCTTCGCCGTCCAGCCCGCGGTCGTCGACGCGCTCGCCGACGCGGGGTACGACCTGTGCTCCACGGCGTCCAACCACTCCCTCGACGACGGCACCGAGGGGCTGGTGCGCACCCTGGACCGGCTCGACGCCGCCGGGATCGCGCACACCGGCACCTACCGGACTCCCGACGAGCGGCTCGAGCCGGTCGTCGTGGAGGCGGCGGGGATCCGGATCGGGCACGTCGCGGCCACGTTCAGCCTCAACGGCGTCCCGCTGCCCGCGGGCCGGGAGTGGTCGGTCGACGTCGTCGACGTGCCGGACGTCGCGCCGGTGCTGGCGGCGGCCGCCCGTGCCCGCGCGGCCGGGGCGGAGATCGTCGTGGCCAGCCTGCACTGCTGCCTGGAGTACCGGCACGACCCGACGCCCCAGCAGGAGGTCGCGGTGCGCACGCTGCTGGCCTCACCGGACGTCGACCTGGTGCTCGGCCACCACGCGCACGTGGTGCAGCCCTTCGAGCGGATCGACGGCGAGTGGGTCGCCTACGGCCTGGGCAACCACCTGGCCGAGCACGCCACGCGGGGCTATCCGACCGAGGACTCGGTGGCGGCCCGGTTCACCTTCACCCGGGGGCCCGACGGCCGGTTCACCGTGACGACGGCGGAGGCGGTGCCGCTGCGCATCGAGGTCGGCGCCGGTGTGCAGGTCGTGCCCGCCGACCCGGTCAGCTCCGCCCGCATCGCCGACGTCCTCGACAGCCGGGGCGCGGTGGCCGACGGGCTGGTGATCGCCGGGGGGTGAAAGGCGTGCGGGCCCCGGCGGGGGCGCGCACTAGGCTCGGGTCCTGGCCCGTCCGTCCGCCGATCTCTCCGCCGATCTCTTGGAGCACCCCGTGTCGACCCCGCCCTCGCCAACCGCAGTCGGCCCGATCCGGGTGCCGGCCGGGACGACGGCGCAGCAGGCCCTCAAGGAGGCCGGCGTCCCGCTGAAGGGCGCCGACGCCGCCGTCGTCGTCCGGGATCTCGCCACCGGCGAGCTCCGGGACCTCGCCTGGACGCCGGACGCCGACGCCGAGGTCGACGCGGTCGCCGCCTCCAGCGCCGACGGCCGCGCGGTCATCCGGCACTCGACCGCCCACGTGCTGGCCCAGGCGGTGCAGGAGCTGTTCCCGGGCACCCGGCTGGGCATCGGCCCGCCGGTGGAGAACGGCTTCTACTACGACTTCGACCCCGAGCGGCCCTTCACCCCCGAGGACCTGCAGGCGCTCGAGAAGAAGATGACCGAGATCGTCCGCGCCGGGCAGCACTTCTCCCGCCGCGAGATCAGCAACGCCGACGCGCAGGCCGAGCTGGTGCACGAGCCGTACAAGCTCGAGCTCATCGGGCTCAAGGGCGGTGCGGGGGAGGCCGCGGAGGGCGCCGACGTCGAGGTCGGCGGCGCGCAGCTGACCATGTACGACAACCTCGACCCGCGCAGCGGCGAGCGGGTCTGGACCGACCTGTGCCGCGGCCCGCACCTGCCGCGCACGAGCGGCATCCCGGCCTTCTCCCTCACCCGCAGCGCCGCCGCCTACTGGCGCGGCAGCGAGAAGAACCCGCAGCTGCAGCGCGTCTACGGCACCGCCTGGGAGAGCAAGGACGCGCACAAGGCCTACCTCGAGCACCTGGCCGAGGCCGAGCGCCGCGACCACCGCCGGCTCGGCGCCGAGCTCGACCTGTTCAGCTTCCCCGACGAGATCGGCTCCGGCCTGGTGGTGTTCCACCCCAAGGGCGGCGTGGTCAAGCGGGAGATGGAGGACTACGTCCGGGCCCGCCACATCGAGGAGGGGTTCGACTACGTCGGCACCCCGCACATCAGCAAGGGTGGGCTGTTCGAGACCTCCGGCCACCTGCCGTACTACGCCGACACCATGTTCCCGCCGATGGAACTGGAGAACGCCGAGTACTACCTCAAGGCCATGAACTGCCCGATGCACAACCTGATCTTCCGGTCGCGCGGGCGGTCCTACCGCGAGCTGCCGCTGCGGTTCTTCGAGTTCGGCACGGTCTACCGCTACGAGAAGTCCGGCGTCGTGCACGGCCTGACCCGCGTCCGCGGGCTCACCCAGGACGACTCGCACAGCTACGTCACCCCCGAGCAGGCGCCCGGCGAGATCCGGCACCTGCTGGCCTTCGTGCTCGGGCTGCTGCGCGACTTCGGCCTGGACGACTACTACCTGGAGCTGTCGACCCGGGGCGACGACCCGGCGAAGCAGGGGAAGTTCATCGGCTCCGACGAGGAGTGGGCGGTCGCCACGGCGGTGCTCGAGGAGGCGGCGAAGGAGACCGGCCTCGAGCTCGTCCCCGATCCCGGCGGCGCGGCGTTCTACGGGCCGAAGATCTCCGTGCAGGCGCGGGACGCGATCGGCCGCACCTGGCAGATGTCGACCATCCAGTACGACTTCAACCAGCCGGCCCGTTTCGGCCTGGAGTACACCTCCGCCGACGGCGGCCGGCAGCAGCCGGTGATGATCCACTCGGCGAAGTTCGGCTCGATCGAGCGCTTCTTCGGCGTCCTCACCGAGCACTACGCCGGCGCCTTCCCGGCGTGGCTGGCGCCGGTCCAGGCCGTCGGCATCCCGGTCACCGACGAGCAGGTGCCCTACCTGCACGACATCGGCCTCCGGCTGCGGCAGCGTGGCCTGCGCTTCGAGCTCGACGACTCCGACGACCGCATGCAGAAGAAGATCCGCACCGCCAGCAAGCAGAAGGTGCCGTTCGTGCTGATCGCCGGGGCCACCGACGCCGAGGCCGGTGCGGTGTCCTTCCGCTACCGCGACGGCAGCCAGCGCAACGGCATCCCCGTCGACACCGCCGTGGCGGAGATCGCCGCCTGGGTCGCCGCGCGCAGCAACGCCGACCCGACGGCCGAGAACACCGCGGCGTCGGGATGAGCGGCGTCGGGATGGGCGGCGTCGGGACGGGCGGGGTCGGCAGCGGCACCGGGGACGCCGGGGCCTACCGGGTCGCGGTCTCGTCGGACGACGGCGGCCCGGCCGCGGTGTTCGAGCACCTCTGGACGCCGTACCGGATGGCCTACATCCGCGGGGAGAACAAGCCCACCGGCGACCACGACTGCCCGTTCTGCCTGATCCCGGCGATGGACGACGAGGACGGCCTGGTCGTGGCCCGCGGGGGGGCGGTCTTCGCGGTGCTGAACCTGTACCCGTACAACGCCGGGCACCTGATGCTCGTCCCGTACCGGCACGTGCCCGACTACACCGACCTCACCGACGCCGAGGTCGCCGAGCTGGGTGCGTTCACCCAGACGGCGATGCGGGTGGTGCGCGCGGTCAGCGGGGCGCACGGCTTCAACATCGGGATGAACCAGGGCTCGGTCGCCGGGGCCGGGATCGCCGACCACCTGCACCAGCACGCCGTACCGCGCTGGGGCGGGGACACCAATTTCATGCCGGTGGTGGGCCTGACCCGGGTGCTGCCCCAGGTCCTGAAGGAGACCCGGGCGCTGCTGGCCACCGCCTGGGCGCAGGACGACCCCCCGGCGGGGCCCGCGCCCCGGACCCTGCCCGCGGAGGCCTGAGTGCTCGGCGTCAACGCCCGCCCCGCGGTCGCCAAGGTGGTCAACCCCCTGGCCGTCCGGCTGGCCAGGGTCGGCGTCACCCCGGACATGGTGACCATCACCGGCACCGTCGGGGCCATCGCCGGCGCCGCCGGGCTGATCGCCACGGGGCACCTGTTCTGGGGCGCGTTCACCGTGACGGTGTTCGTGCTGCTGGACATGCTCGACGGCGCCCTGGCGCGGCTGCGCGGCGGCGGTTCGGTCTTCGGGGCGGTGCTGGACTCCACCGGTGACCGGGCGGCGGACGCCGCGATCTTCGGCGCGCTGGTCTGGTGGTACTCCGGCGAGGGCGACAACCGGATGCTGGTGCTGCTCGCGCTCCTGTGCCTGGTGCTCGGCGTGCTGACGTCCTACATCAAGGCGCGCGCCGAGGGCATGGGGCTGGCCTGCGACGTCGGCATCGTGGAGCGGACCGAGCGGCTGATCCTGGTGCTCGTCGGCACCGGCTTCACCGGCCTGGAGATCCCCTACGCGGTGCACGTCGCGCTGTGGGTCCTGCTCGTCGGCAGCGCGGTCACGGTGGGGCAGCGCGTGCTCGCGGTGAAGCGGGCGGCCGCCGGCGCGCGGATCGAACCGTGAGCCCCCGCCGCGACCAGCTGCTCGAGCGGCTGGCCGACGCGGGCTACGCCGCCGGGTGGCGGGCGGTGCGCATGCTCCCGGAGCCGGCCGCCCGTGGCCTGGCCGACCTGGCCGGCGGCTGGGCCGCCCGGCGTGACGGGGCCGGCGTCCGGCGGCTGCGGGCCAACCTCCGGGTCGTCACCGGCGGCCGCCTCACCGAGGCCGAACTGGACGAGCTGACCTCCCGGGCGATGCGGTCCTACGCGCGCTACTGGCAGGAGGCGTTCCGGCTCCCGGCCATCGGCCCGGAGCGGATCCTCTCCCGCACCACGGTTCCCGGCGCGGAGCACCTGGAGAAGGCCCGCGCCGACGGCCGCGGCGTCGTGCTGGCGCTGCCGCACAGCGGCAACTGGGACGCCGCCGGCGTCTGGCTCGTCGACTGGCTCGGCGGCCCCTTCATGACCGTCGCCGAACGGCTCCGGCCGGAGTCGCTGTACCGCCGGTTCGTGGCGTACCGGGAGGAGCTGGGGATGCGGGTCGTCCCGCTCACCGGCGGGGACCGGCCGAGCTCGGACGTGCTGCGGGAGTGGGTCGCCGGAGGCGGGTCGGCCTGCCTGCTGGTCGACCGGAACCTCGGGCCCGGTGGCGTGCCGGTGACCTTCTTCGGCCGCCCGGCGACCATGCCGGGCGGGCCCGCGCTGCTGGCGGCCCGCACCGGGGCCGCGCTGCACCCGGTCGTCGGCCGGTTCACCGACGACGGCTGGGAGCACGTCGTGCACCCGGAGGTCCCCGTTGACGGTCCCGGCCGGCTCGCCGAGCGGGTGGCCACGGCCATGCAGGGAGTCGCCGACGCGTTCACCGCGGGCATCGCCGAGCGGCCGGAGGACTGGCACATGCTCGGCCGCATCTGGCCCGACGTGCCCGCCGACCCGCCGCGGGGACGCGCGGGGGCGACCGCCTGATGCGCATCGGCCTGGTCTGCCCGTACCGGTGGGACGTCCCCGGCGGCGTCCAGTACCACGTGCGCGACCTCGCCCAGACCCTGCGCGGCATGGGCCACCACGTCGAGATCCTCACCCCCGCCGAGCGCGAGGAGTCGCTGACCGACCCGTTCATCACCTTCGCCGGCCGGACGGTCCCGGTGCCCTACAACGGCTCGATGGCCAGCCTGCAGTTCGGCCCCGTGTCGGCGGCCCGGGTCCGCCGCTGGCTGCGGGAGGGCCGGTTCGACGTCGTCCACGTGCACGAGCCGGCGACGCCGTCGGTGTCGCTGCTGGTCTGCATGATCGCCACCGGGCCGATCGTCGCGACGTTCCACGCGGCGACCACCCGCTCCAAGTGGCTGGCGGCGGTCGCCCCCCTGGTCCAGCCGTGGCTGGAGAAGATCAGCGGGCGGATCGCCGTCTCCGACTTCGCCCGCAGGGTGCAGGTCGAGCACCTCGGTGGTGACGCGGTCATCCTGCCCAACGGCGTGCACGTGCCCTTCTTCGCCGAGGGCCCCACCCTGCCCGGGTACGGGCGCGGCACCGGCGGCCCACCCACGCTGGGCTTCCTGGGCCGCTACGACGAGCCGCGCAAGGGCCTGCCGGTGCTCCTCCGGGCGCTGCGCACCGTCGTCCAGGAGCACCCGGACGCCCGGCTGCTCGTCGCCGGACGGGGCGACGCCGCGGAGCTCGACCGGCTCGTGGGGGAGGAGCTGCGGCCGCACGTCGCGCTGCTCGGCGAGATCTCCGAGGCGGACAAGGCGGCGATGCTCCGCTCGGTCGACGTCTACGTCGCGCCCAACCTCCTCGGGGAGTCGTTCGGGGTGATCCTCATCGAGGCGATGGCCGCCCGGGCGCCGATCGTCGCCAGCGACCTCGACGCCTTCTCCCGCGTCCTCGACGACGGCGCGGCCGGCGTGCTGGTGCCCCGTGGCGACGCCGCCGCGCTCGGCAGCGCGCTGTGCGACCTGCTCGCCGATCCGGCCCGCCGTGCCGAGCTCGCCGACCGGGGAGCCGCGGTGGCCGGCCGCTACGACTGGCAGGTGCTCACCCGGCGGATCCTGGCGGTGTACGAGACCGTGCTGCCGCCGGACGGCGGCGTGGTGACGGCCGGGCCGGTGGACGACTTCCCGGCCGTTCCGCCGACAGGAACCGCGGCCGGACGTCCCCGGATCCGGCGGCCGCCCCGCTAGCCTCGGCCCGTGACGTCCGAGTTCGTGGTGCTGGTCGCCGCCGGTGTCCTGACCGTGCTGCTCCTGTGGGCCGGCTGGACGCACACCCGGCTGCGCCGCCTGGCCGCCCGCGTCGACCGCGCCTGGGTGGCCCTGGACGCCCAGCTCCGCCGCCGCGCCGGGCTGGCCGAGGAGCTGGCCCGGTTCCACCCCGCCGCCCTGGGTGACGCCGCCGCCGGCGCGCTGGCGGCGGCCGCGGCCGAGGCACGGGCGTCGGCGGGCGGTGACCGGGAGCTCGCGGAGAACGCGCTCGGCCACGTGCTGCGGGAGCTCCCGGCGGAGCTGCCCGCCGTCCCGGCCTCGCTGCGCACCGACCTCACCGGCACGCAGACCCGGCTGGCCCTCGCCCGGCGCTTCTACAACGACGCCGTGCGCGACACCCGGCAGCTCCGCGGCGGACGGTTCCCGCGCTGGACGGGGCTGCACCGGTCCCAGCCCCTGCCGCGGTACTTCGACATCGACGACCGCTGCACCCCGGCTCCACGGAGCGCCGACCCGGTGGGCCGGCCGGGCGCCGGACGCCCGTAAGGTCGCGCGCAACGGATTTCGTTCCCCGGAGGCGGACACAGTGGCAGAGCACCTCGACCCGACCGGCACCGGCATCGGGACCGACCGCGTGAAGCGCGGCATGGCCGAGCAGCTCAAGGGCGGCGTCATCATGGACGTCGTCACCGCCGAGCAGGCGAAGATCGCCGAGGACGCCGGGGCGGTGGCGGTCATGGCGCTGGAGCGGGTGCCCGCCGACATCCGCGCGCAGGGCGGCATCGCCCGCATGAGCGACCCGGACATGATCGAGTCGATCATCGGGGCCGTCTCCATCCCGGTGATGGCGAAGGCGCGCATCGGCCACTTCGTCGAGGCCCAGGTGCTGCAGAGCCTCGGCGTCGACTACATCGACGAGTCCGAGGTCCTCACCCCCGCCGACGAGGCGCACCACATCGCCAAGAGCGCGTTCACGGTGCCGTTCGTCTGCGGCGCGACCGACCTGGGCGAGGCCCTGCGGCGGATCTCCGAGGGCGCGGCGATGATCCGGTCCAAGGGCGAGGCGGGCACCGGCAACGTGGTCGAGGCAACCCGGCACATGCGGTCGATCCGGGCCGGCATCAAGGCGCTGGGCACGCTGGACGAGACCGAGCTGTTCGTCGCCGCCAAGGAGCTGCGCGCGCCGTACGACCTGGTGGCCGAGGTCGCCCGGCTGGGGAAGCTGCCCGTCGTCCTCTTCACCGCCGGTGGCATCGCCACCCCGGCGGACGCGGCGATGATGATGCAGCTCGGCGCCGAGGGGGTCTTCGTCGGCTCGGGCATCTTCAAGTCCGGCGACCCGGCGCAGCGCGCCGCCGCCATCGTGCAGGCGACCACCTTCCACGACGACCCCGACGTCATCGCCAAGGTCTCCCGCGGGCTGGGCGAGCCCATGGTCGGCATCAACGTCGCCACCCTGCCGGAGAGCGAGCGGTACGCCACCCGGGGCTGGTGACGTACGACCCGGGGGCAGGGCCCGACCGCATCGCCGGCCTGGACCTCGCCCGCGGGCTGGCCGTGCTCGGCATGTTCGGGGCCCACCTGCGCGTGGGGGAGGAGCTGACCGCCGACCCGTCGAGCTGGGCGGCGGTCGTCGACGGCCGCTCGTCGATCCTCTTCGCCACCCTGGCCGGCGTCTCGATCGCGCTGCTGTCCGGGCGGTCCCGGCCCGCGGACGGCGTCGACCTGGTCCGCGCCCGGCTGCGGATCACCGTCCGGGCGGCCTGGGTGTTCGCGATCGGTGCGGTGCTGGAGTGGCTGCACACCTTCGTCGCGATCATCCTCGGTGTCTACGCGGTGCTGTTCGTGCTGGCGCTGCCCTTCCTCCGCTGGTCGCCGCGGCGGCTGCTGGTGACCGCAGGGGTCATCGCCGTGGCCGGGCCGCCGCTGGACGCGCTCACCGGCCAGGTCCTGTCGGCCCTGGACGCCGACGGGCACTACGTCGCGGAACTGCTGGTGACCGGCACCTACCCGGCCATGCTGTGGCTGGCCTTCGTGCTGGTCGGGCTGGCCGTCGGCCGGCTCGACCTGGGCGCGGCCGGCGTCCGGGCGCGGCTGGCCGGGGCCGGGGCAGCTGCCGTCGTCCTCGGCTACGGAGGTGGCCGGCTCAGCACCGAGGCCCTCGCCGGCGGCGCGCCGTCCCGCGGCCCGGAGGAGGGCTTCGCCGCCCCGGTGGGGGAGTGGGACGCCATCTGGTTCAGCGGCGCGGAGGCGCACAGCGGCACGACCTTCGAGATCGTCGGCTCCACCGGCGTCGCGGTGCTCGTCATCGCCGCGTGCCTGGTGCTGGCCGACCGGGTGCCGGTCGTCCTCGCCCCGCTGGCCGCCGTGGGTGCGCTGGCGCTGACGGTCTACACCGCGCACATCGTCGTGATCCGGGTGCTGATGAGCCTCGACCCGGCCGCCGTGGAGGGAGCCGGGGCCTGGGTGGTGTTCGCCGTCTGCGCGATGGCCGGTGCCACGGGCTGGCGGGCGGTGTTCGGCCGGGGGCCGCTCGAGCGGCTGCTGACCTGGAGCTCGACCCGCGCGGCCGCCGTCCACCTGCCGGGCTGAACCCCGGCCGCCGTAGCGTGGGCGGACGTGTCCACCGCCCGCCCCGTCGTCGGGGTCCTCGCGCTGCAGGGCGACGTCCGCGAGCACCTGGCCGCGCTGCGCGAGCAGGGCGCCGAGCCGGTCGCCGTCCGCCGCCCCGAGGAGCTGGCGGCGGTCGACGGCCTCGTCCTGCCCGGCGGCGAGTCCACGACGATCGTGAAGCTCGCCGCCCGGTTCGCCCTGCTCGAGCCGCTGCGGGCCGCGGTGCGCGGGGGGCTGCCCGCCTACGGCTCCTGCGCCGGGATGATCCTGCTCGCCGACCGGATCCTCGATGCGCCGCCGGACCAGGAGACCGTCGGCGGGCTCGACGTGACGGTGCGCCGCAACGCCTTCGGCCGGCAGGTGGACTCCTTCGAGTCGGAGGTCGGCCTCGGCCTCGACGGCGGGCCGCTGCGCGCCGTCTTCATCCGGGCGCCCTGGGTGGAGGAGGCCGGCGCCGGGGTCGAGGTGCTCGGCCGGGTCGTCGGCGGGGCGGCCGACGGTAGGATCGTCGCGGTCCGCCAGGGGAACGTGGTGGCCACCAGCTTCCACCCGGAACTGACCGGGGACCGCCGGGTGCACGAGCTGTTCGTCGACATCGTGCGCCGTCACCTGGCCGAGAGGGCCGGCTGCGCTCATTCCGGGGCCGCTGGGGACGAGAGGGGACAGTCGCCGTGAACGAGCGTGCGAGTTCACCAATGGACACAGCGCCGCGGCCGCTCATGCGGACGACGAGCGTCAGCGAGGAGGACTCATGAGTGGCCACTCCAAGTGGGCGACGACCAAGCACAAGAAGGCCGGCATCGATGCCAAGCGCGGCAAGCTGTTCGCCAAGCTGATCAAGAACATCGAGGTGGCGGCCCGCACCGGAGGCGGCGACCCGGCCGGGAACCCGACGCTGTTCGACGCCATCCAGAAGGCGAAGAAGAGCTCGGTCCCCAACGACAACATCGACCGCGCGGTCAAGCGCGGGGCCGGCCTCGAGGCCGGCGGCGTCGACTACCAGGGCATCACCTACGAGGGTTACGCCGCCGGTGGCGTCGCCGTCCTCATCGAGTGCCTGACCGACAACAAGAACCGGTCGGCGATGGAGGTGCGCACCGCGATGACCCGCAACGGCGGCACCATGGCCGACCCGGGCTCGGTGTCCTACCTCTTCTCCCGCAAGGGCGTGGTGGTCGTGCCCGCCGCCGGACACACCGAGGACGACGTGCTCCTCGCGGTGCTCGACGCCGGCGCCGAGGAGGTCCGCGATCTCGGTGACACCTTCGAGGTGGTCAGCGAGCCCGGTGACATGGTCGCCGTCCGCACCGCGCTGCAGGAGGCCGGGATCGAGTACGACTCCGCCGACATGGGTTTCGTGCCCAGCGTCCAGGTGGAGCTCGACGAGGACGGCGCCGGGAAGGTCTTCAAGCTGATCGACGCGCTCGAGGACCTCGACGACGTGCAGAACGTCTACGCGAACTACGACGTGCCCGACGACGTCATGGAGAAGGTCACCGCCGACGCCTGAGCGGAACTCCCGTCCAGCGTGTCGCCGTGCGTCGTCGTCCGCCACGGTTAGCCTCGGTCGAACACCAGTTCGGCTGACGGGAGCGTGACCATGCGGGTGCTCGGCATCGACCCGGGCCTCACCCGGTGCGGGTGGGGTGTGGTCGACGGCCGCCCCGGCGCCCGGCCGACGGCGGTCGGCGTGGGCGTGGTCCGCACCATGCCGGAGCTGGACCTCGAGCTGCGGCTCCTGGAGCTGCACACCGCGGTCACCGCGCTGCTGCGCGAGCACCGGCCCGACGTCGTGGCGATCGAGCGGGTGTTCACCCAGAACAACAAGGGCACCGCCACCGGGACCGCGCAGGCGGCCGGCGTCGCGGCGCTCGCGGCGGCGCAGGCCGACCGGCCGGTCGCCTGGCACACCCCCAGCGAGGTCAAGGCCGCCATCTCCGGCAACGGCCGCGCGGACAAGGAGCAGGTCACCCTCATGGTCACCCGGGTCCTGGGGCTCGCCGCCGCCCCCAAGCCGGCCGATGCCGCCGACGCGCTGGCCCTGGCCGTCTGCCACGCCTGGCGCGGCCCGGCGCAGCAGCGGCTGCGCTCGGCGGCGATCGCCGGCGGCATCGGGGCGCCGGTCCGGGCCACCACCCTGCCGCGCTGGACCGGGGTGGCGGCCCGATGATCGCCAGCGTCCACGGGCGGGTGGCCGCGGTGAGCCCCGACGGCGCCGTGGTGGAGGTGGGCGGCGTCGGCCTGGCGGTGCAGTGCACCCCCGGCACGATCGCCCGGTTGCAGGTGGGGGAGACCGCCCGGCTGGCCACCAGCCTCGTCGTCCGGGAGGACTCCCTCACGCTCTACGGCTTCGCCGACGACGACGAGCGCCAGCTGTTCGAGCTGCTGCAGACGGCGAACGGGGTCGGACCGCGGCTGGCCCAGGCGGTGCTGGCCATCCACCCGCCGCGGGAGGTCCGCCGCGCGGTCTCGCTGGCCGACGTCAAGGCGCTCATGCAGGTGCCCGGCATCGGCAAGAAGGGCGCGGAGCGGCTGATCCTCGAGCTGCGCGACCGGCTCGGCTCCACCAGCGTGGACACGTCGCTGGACGCGCCCGCACCCTCCGGGCTGCCCTCGGTCACCCCGGTCGCCCCGTGGCGGGACCAGCTGACCTCCGCCCTGGTCGGCCTCGGCTGGAGCAGCAGGGAGGCCGAGGGGGCGGTGCTCCAGCTCGCCCCCGTCGCCGACGAGCAGCTCGCCGCCACCGGGAAGGTGGAGGTCGCCGTGCTGCTGCGGCAGGCGCTCCAGCTGCTGGGGCGGTCATGAGCGGGGGAGGTAGGCCGTGAGCGCGCCCTTCGACCGGTCGCTGACCGGTGAGCTGGCCGGGGAGGTGCCGGCCGAGTGGTCGGTGTCCCCGCAGGCCGGCGACGAGGAACGGGTCGTCGAGTCGGCGCTCCGGCCGCACTCGCTGCACGACTTCATCGGCCAGCCGAAGGTCGCCCGCCAGCTCGCGCTGGTGCTCGAGGGCGCGAAGCGGCGGGGGCGCACGCCCGACCACGTGCTGCTCTCCGGGCCACCCGGGCTCGGCAAGACCAGCCTGGCGCTGATCATCGGCTCGGAGCTCGGCACGGCGGTGAAGATCACCAGCGGCCCGGCGATCGAGCGGTCGGGCGACCTCGCTGCGATGCTGTCGAACCTCGCGCCCGGCGACGTGCTGTTCATCGACGAGATCCACCGGATCGCCCGCCCCGCCGAGGAACTGCTGTACATGGCGATGGAGGACTTCCGGGTCGACGTCGTCGTCGGCAAGGGCCCCGGGGCCACGGCGATCCCGCTGGAGATCAACCCGTTCACCCTCGTCGGCGCCACCACCCGGGCCGGCCTGCTCACCGGCCCCCTGCGCGACCGGTTCGGCTTCGTCGGCCAGATGGAGTTCTACGAGACCGCCGACCTGCAGCGGGTGCTGGCCCGCAGCGCCGACCTGCTCGGCGTCGAGCTCACCGCCGACGGCTCGGCCGAGATCGCCGGCCGGTCGCGCGGCACCCCCCGCATCGCCAACCGGCTGCTGCGCCGGGTGCGCGACTACGCCGAGGTCGAGGCCGACGGCCGGGTGACCCGGGCGGTCGCCGAAGCGGCCCTGGCCCTCTACGACGTCGACCACCTGGGGCTGGACCGGCTGGACCGGGCGGTCCTGGAGGCGCTGGTCGCGAAGTTCGGCGGCGGGCCGGTCGGCGTCGCCACGCTCGCGGTCGCGGTGGGGGAGGAGCCGCACACCGTCGAGGAGGTGTGCGAGCCGTTCCTGGTGCGGGCCGGACTGCTGGCCCGCACCCCCCGCGGCCGGGTGGCCACCGAGGCCGCCTGGCAGCACCTGGGCCGGCCGCTGCCGCGCGGCGGCGTCCCGCTCGGTCGGGTCACAGCCGACCCACAGGTCCCGGGGTCGTCGTCAGAAGTGCTGTTCGACGCCTAGACTCCCGGACGCTGGCGCGCAACTCGCAGGCCGGGCCGTGCGCCCCGTCCGGTCGCCGCGCGCGCCGCAACCGACGTACCCGAGCGGTCCCGTCCCGGGCCGCACCCACCGCGATGCACCGGTCGCGGAAGAGAGGCACACCTGTCGTGGAGTACTTCCCGCTGATCATGCTGGCCGTGCTGGCCGTCCTGCTCTTCGTCCTGCCCGCGCGGCAGCGCAAGAAGATGCAGGAGCAGCAGGCGGCCATGCAGGCCTCGCTCGCGGTCGGCACCCCGGTCATGACCACCAGCGGCCTGCACGGCACGGTCGCCGCCAAGGGTGAGAAGACCGTCGACCTGGAGATCGCCCCCGGCGTCGTGGTCACCTTCGCCATCCAGGCGATCCTCGAGGTGCGTCGCCCGGCCGGGGCGACGGCGGTCGACGACGACCCCGCGCGCCCCGCCGACGGCACCGTCTGACCCGGAGGCATTCCGTGGCAAACCGCTCGCTCCCCGCGGGCCGCTACTTCGGCGCCTTCGCGCTGATCGTCGCCCTGCTGTACGGGCTGGTCTTCTTCACCGGCGACACCCGCACCCCGCAGCTGGGGCTGGACCTCCGCGGCGGCACGACCGTGACCCTCGCCGCCCGCACCCCCGACGGCGAGGCGCCGGCCCAGGAGGACCTGGAGCTGGCCCGCCGGATCATCGAGCAGCGGGTGAACGGCCTCGGTGTCGCCGAGGCCGAGGTGGTCACCGAAGGTGACTCGAACATCGTCATCTCCGTGCCCGGTGACGACGGCGAGCAGGCCCGCGAGCTCGGCGCCACCGCGCAGCTGCGGTTCCGCCCGGTGATCGAGGGCCCCGCCCCCGCGGCTGCCGCGGAGGAGGCGCCCGCCGAGGAGACCGAGGGGGCCGAGACCGCCGACGGCAGCGCCGAGGGCGACACCGCCGAGGAGACCGACCCCGCGGCGCCCACCGACGCCGACGACGCCGTCGAGGCGCCCGAGCTGCCCGACCCCGACGCCCCTCCGGTGACGCAGGAGGAGGCGGCCGCGGAGTTCGCGACGCTGACCTGCGAGACCGAGAACGTCACCGGTGACATCGACCGGCCCGAGTCCTTCGTCGCGGCGTGCAGCGAGGACGGCACCGCCAAGTACCTCCTCGGGCCCACGATCATCGAGGGCACCGAGATCGATGACGCCACCGCCGGCACCGAGCAGTCCGACGGCAGCTGGGTCGTCCTGCTGGACTTCCAGTCCGACGGCCTGGCGACGTGGGCGGGCTACACCTCGGCCAACGTCGGCTCGAGCGTCGCGTTCACGCTGGACGGGCGGGTCGTCTCCGCGCCCCGGATCAACAGCGCGATCACGACCAACCCGACCACGATCACCGGTCAGTTCGACCAGGAGTCGGCCACGGAGCTGGCCAACCAGCTGCGCTACGGCGCCCTGCCGCTGACCTTCACCCAGGCGACGGCCCAGTCGATCTCCACCGAGCTCGGCGCGGAGCAGCTCGAGGCCGGGCTGATCGCCGGTGCCCTCGGCATCGCGCTGGTGTTCGTCTACGCGCTCTTCTACTACCGGCTGCTGGGCCTGGTGATGATCGCCAGCCTGCTGCTGTCGGCGGCGGTGGTCTACGCCTGCCTGATCCTGCTGGGCCGGGAGATCGGCTTCACGCTGAGCCTCGCCGGCATCGCCGGGTTCATCGTCTCGATCGGCATCACCGCCGACTCCTTCGTCGTGTACTTCGAACGGCTCAAGGACGAGATCCGCGAGGGCCGGTCGCTGCGCTCGGCGGTACCCCGGGCCTGGGTCCGCGCCCGCCGGACGATCCTCTCCGCCGACGCGGTCAGCTTCCTGGCGGCGGCGATCCTCTACGTGCTGGCGATCGGTGACGTGAAGGGCTTCGCCTTCACCCTCGGCATGTCCACCGTGCTCGACCTGGTCGTCGTCTTCCTCTTCACCCACCCGCTCATGGCCGTGCTCTCCCGGTTCAAGAAGTTCGGCGCGAACCGGTTCTCCGGTCTCGGCCGGGTCGAGCACACCCGCCGTCCGGCGCCGCCCGCCCGCGGCCGGGAGCTCGTCGGCGCCGCGTCCGGGACCGGCCCGCAGGACAGGAGCACCTCATGACCCGCCCGACCGATCCGGACGCCGCGGCGCCGGAGGAGGCCCGCACCGGCGAGGAGGCGCTCGTCGACGCCGGGCTGCCCCAGGACCCGGGCGGCGACGGCGACGCCACGCCTCCGGCCCCGGCGGGTCGCCGGGCCGGGCTGGCACACCGGCTCTACAACGGCGAGGCCGGGCTGGACGTCGTCGGCCGGAGCCGGCTGATCTACAAGGTCACCGCGGTGGTCGTGCTGCTGTGCCTGCTGTCCATGGTGTTCCGGGGGTTCAACTTCGGCATCGACTTCGAGGGCGGGAACAGCTTCCGGCTGCCCGGCTCGGAGCAGCAGCTGCAGGACGCCCGGGCGGCGGCGGAGGACGCCGGCGCCGAGGTCGCCACCGCCCAGGTGGTCGGTGGCAACACCCTGCTGATCCGCACCGAGCAGCTGGACAACGCCGCCGAGCGGGCGGTGGTGGCCGCCCTGGCCGACTCGGTGGGCATCGCGCCCGACGACGTCAGCCCCGAGTCGGTCAGCGCCGAGTGGGGCGGGGACATCACCCAGCAGGCGCTGATCGCCCTCGCCGTCTTCCTGGTCGCGGTGGTGCTGTTCCTCGCCGTGCGGTTCCAGCCCGCGATGGCGGTCGGGGCGATGGTCGCGCTGCTGCACGACATCGTGCTCACCGCCGGCGTCTACTCGCTGATCGGCTTCGAGGTGACGCCCTCGACGGTGATCGGCTTCCTCACCATCCTCGGCTTCTCGCTGTACGACACCGTCGTGGTCTTCGACAAGGTCGACGAGAACACCCGTGACCTGGAGCGCAGCGCCCGCATGACCTGGGGCGAGGCGGCCAACCTGGCGGTCAACCAGACGCTGATGCGGTCGATCAACACCTCGGTGATCGCGCTGCTGCCGGTCGCCGGCCTGCTGTTCGTCGGCGCCGGGCTGCTCGGCGTCGGCACGCTCAAGGACCTCGCGCTGGTGCTCTTCGTCGGCCTGGCCGCCGGCACCTACTCGTCGATCTTCCTGGCGACGCCGATCGTGGCCGACCTCAAGGAGCGCGAGCCCGCGCAGGAGGCGCTGCGGCGCCGGGTGCTGGCCCGCCGGTCCTCGGCGGCACGCACCGGCGCCGGTGCGCCCCCGGCCGGCCCCGTGGCCAGCGCCCGGCGCCGGCGGTCGGCCGGAGGCGGCGGCGTGGCCGTGGCCGAGCTGCCCGAGACCGTGGCCGCCGACGTGGTCGTCGAGTCACCGGCCTCGGTGCGCCCGGAGCCGTCGCGGGGTGCCACCGCGGCACCGCGCCCGGGCGCCCGTCCGCAGCGGCCCGACGGGCGCAGTGGCCCCGCGGGCAAGCGGCGTCGGTGACCGGCGATCCTTCCGGGCCCCCGCTCGACGAGCTGATCGCCGGCCTCACCGTCGACGTCCCCGACCACCCCGAGCCGGGGATCGTCTTCCGCGACCTGACCCCGGTCTTCGCCGACGGCCCGGCCTTCCGCCGGGTGGTCGACGGTCTGGCGGCGCCGGCGCTGTCCGATCCGCGGGCCGCGGCGCTGGCCGGCGCGGGCGCGGGGGACCGGGCGTTCGACGTCGTCGCCGGGGTGGAGGCGCGCGGCTTCCTCCTGGCCGCAGCTGTGGCGCTGGACGCCGGCGTGGGCGTCGTCCCGGTGCGCAAGGCCGGGAAGCTGCCGCGGGAGCGCATCGCGGCCGACTACGCCCTCGAGTACGGCACCGCGACGCTGGAGCTGCACACCGACTCGGTGCGTCCCGGTCAGCGGGTGCTCGTGGTCGACGACGTCCTCGCCACCGGGGGGACGCTGACGGCGGCGGTCGCGCTCGTCGAGCAGCTCGGCGGGGTCGTCGCGGCCGTGGCAGTGGTGGTGGAGCTGGCGGCTCTCGGCGGCCGGCAACGCCTGGCGCCGCACACCGTGCACGCGCTCTGGACCACCTGACCGGGGGAGGTGGCCCGGCGGCGGACATCGCCGGGTGGTCACCTCCCGCTAGCATGGGGGAGGTTCCCCCTCCTCGAGCCGGCAGGAGTAGCCGTGGCCTCCGAAGTAGCCGCTGACGCCGCTCCCGCGCGGCCTGGTGCGGCTCCGGAGGTGCCCGGCGCGGTCGCGGCCCCGCCCGGCGACGCGCCGGTGCGCAGCCCGCTGCCCGAACGCCCCGCGGTCCGCCGGCCCGACGACGTCGGTGCCGAGCCGCTCGACGCCGACTCCGGGACGCCGCGGCGGCGGGTGCGCGACCGGCTCGCCCGCCGCATCGTCGCCGGCCAGCGCAGCGGCCTGGTGCGGCCGGTGCTGGAGCCGCTGGCCTCGCTGCACCGGCAGAGCCACCCCAAGGGCGACCTGGTGCTGCTGCAGCGCGCCTACGACGTCGCCGAGGCTGCCCACGCCACGCAGAAGCGCAAGAGCGGTGACCCCTACATCACCCACCCGCTGGCCGTCGCCACCATCCTGGCCGGCCTCGGGATGGACACCACGACGCTGATCGCGGCGCTGCTGCACGACACCGTCGAGGACACCGGGGTCACCCTGGAGACGATCACCACCGACTTCGGGTCGGAGGTGGCGCACCTCGTCGACGGCGTCACCAAGATCGACAAGGTGAAGCTGGGTGATGCCGCCCAGGCCGAGACCATCCGCAAGATGATCGTGGCGATGTCCCGGGACCCCCGGGTGCTGGTCATCAAGCTGGCCGACCGGCTGCACAACATGCGCACGCTGCGCTTCCTCCCGCCGGAGAAGCAGGAGAAGAAGGCGCGCGAGACGCTGGAGATCCTCGCCCCGCTGGCCCACCGGCTGGGTATGAACACCATCAAGTGGGAGCTCGAGGACCTCGCGTTCGCCACGCTGTACCCGAAGCGGTACGACGAGATCGTGCGGCTGGTGGCCGAGCGGGCGCCGTCCCGGGACACCTACCTGGCCGAGGTCACCACCACGGTCAACGAGCAGCTCAAGGCCGCGAAGATCGAGGCGGTCGTCACCGGCCGGCCGAAGCACTACTACTCGATCTACCAGAAGATGATCGTCCGCGGCCGCGACTTCACCGACATCTGGGACCTGGTCGGCATCCGGATCCTGGTCGACTCGGTGCGCGACTGCTACGCCGCACTCGGCATCATGCACGCCCACTGGCAGCCGGTGCCCGGCCGTTTCAAGGACTTCGTGGCGATGCCGAAGTTCAACATGTACCAGTCGCTGCACACGACGGTGATCGGGCCGCAGGGCAAGCCGGTCGAGCTGCAGATCCGCACGCACGACATGCACCGCACCGCCGAGTACGGCATCGCCGCGCACTGGAAGTACAAGGAGAAGGCGCGCGCCGGGGGCAAGCCCAGCGCCGGGGAGTTCGGCGCACCGCCGAAGGCCGGCTCGCCCGACGACATGCTGTGGCTGCGCCAGCTGCTGGACTGGCAGCGCGAGGCGCAGGAGCCCGGCGAGTTCCTGGAGACCCTGCGCTACGACCTCGGTCCGCAGGAGGTCTTCGTCTTCACGCCCAAGGGCGACGTGGTCAGCCTCCCCGGCGACTCCACGCCGGTGGACTTCGCGTTCGCGGTGCACACCGAGGTCGGGTACCGCTGCATCGGTGCGCGGGTCAACGGTTCACTGGTGTCGCTGGACAGCAAGCTCTCCAACGGCGACGTCGTCGAGATCTTCACCTCCCGGTCGCCGAACGCCGGCCCGTCGAAGGACTGGCTGAGCTTCGTCGGCTCCTCGCGGGCGCGCACCAAGATCCGCCAGTGGTTCACCAAGGAGCGCCGCGAGGACGCCGTCGACGCGGGCAAGGAGGCGCTCACCCGCGCGATGCGCAAGGCGGGGCTGCCGCTGCAGCGGCTGCTCGGCGGTGAGGCCTTGTCGACGCTGGCCAAGGACCTCCGCCACGCCGACGTCACCGCGCTGTTCGCCGCGGTGGGGGAGAGCCAGCTGTCCGCGACCTCGGTGGTCGAGAAGCTGATCGCCGCCCTCGGCGGCAGCGAGGGCGCCACCGAGGACATCGCCGAGACGGCCATCCCGACCCGGCGGCCGGTGGTCCGGCGCTCGGCCGGCGACCCGGGGATCGTCGTGCACGGCATGACCGACGTCTGGGCCAAGCTCGCGAAGTGCTGCACACCGGTGCCCGGCGACGACATCCTCGGCTTCGTCACCCGCGGCGGCGGGGTCAGCGTGCACCGCACCGACTGCACCAACGCGGCGGACCTGCAGAGCAAGCCCGAACGTCTGGTCGAGGTCGAGTGGGCCTCGTCGCCGGGTTCGGTGTTCCTCGTCGCCATCCAGGTCGAGGCGCTGGACCGGCACCGGCTGCTCTCCGACGTCACCAAGGCGCTCGCCGACGAGCGGGTCAACATCCTGTCGGCGTCGGTGCAGACCAGCCGCGACCGCGTCGCCGTCAGCCGGTTCACCTTCGAGCTCGCCGACCCGGCGCACCTGGGCGCGGTGCTGCAGACGGTGCGCAACGTCGACGGCGTCTTCGACGTGGAGCGCGTGACGGCCTAGCTGCCGAACGACGAGAGCGCCGGTCCCCGAACGGGGGGCCGGCGCTCTCGTCGAGGCGGGGGGCTCAGCCGGCGACGGCGATGTCCTCGACCGTCACCGGGATGTTGGGCGGGCCGTCGCCCGGGCCCTCGGCGCCCTGCACCCCGCCGGCGGCGACGGTGTCCAGGACCGCCAGGCCGGCCTCGTCGATCGAGCCGACGACCGTGTACTCCGGCGGCAGGGTCACGTCGGTGAAGGTCAGGAAGAACTGGCTGCCGGTGCTGCTCGGGGCGGCGGTCTTGGCCATGGCGATCGTCCCGCGGGGGTACGTGGTCTCGGCCGTGACCTCCTCCGCGTACTTGTACGACGGGCCGCCCGAGCCGGTGCCGGTCGGGTCGCCGCACTGCAGGAGCCCGAAGGCCTCCTGGGTGACCAGCCGGTGGCAGGTGCTGCCGGCGTAGAAGTCCTGCTCGGCGAGGTAGGTGAAGCTTGCCGCCGCGCAGGGCGCGATGGACCGGTCGAGGGTCAGGGTCAGGTCGCCCTGGTCGGTGGCCATCAGCAGGTCCACCCTCCCCTGGGTGGGGGTGGCCTCCGGGTCGGGCGGCGTTCCGACGTCGGTGAGGTTCGGGTTGCCCGACTCGTCGGGCAGGTACTCGCAGGTGACCGTGCCGTCGGCGTTCGTGGTCCGCGTCGCGGAGCTCGAGGTCGGCGCCGACGTGGTCGGGGTGCTCCCGTCGGCGGCCGGGTCCGCGGCGTCGTCGTCGCCACCGAGCACGCCGGTGAACAGCAGCGCGGCCCCGACCAGGACGACCGCGGCCAGCGCGGTGAGGATCAGGCCCAGGTTCCGCCGCCGCTTCTTGGCCAGCTCGGTGCGGCGTTCCAGCTGGCGCTGCAGGTGACGCTGCGCGGCTTCGCGGCGCTGCTTGTTCGTCGGCACGGGGAGGCAGTCTAGGTGCCGCACCTGGGCGCTCTCTGGCAACGCCGGGCCGGGGCGGGGCCCCGCGTAACCTGCACGGGTGCTCATCCGCTCGTTCCCCGCCGGCGCGTTCGGCACCAACTGCTACGCGGTCGCCTCGGGCCCGGGGCAGGAGTGCGTCGTCGTCGACCCCGGCATGGACTCCGTCGAGCCCCTGGCCCGCATGCTCGCCGAGGACGGTCTCAAGCCCGTGGCCGTGGTGCTGACCCACGGGCACCTGGACCACACCTTCTCGGTGCTGCCGGTGTGCGACGGCTACGGCATCCCCGCCTACCTGCACCCGGCCGACTCCGGGATGCTGTCGGACCCCGCGCGCTGGCACGGGCCGCAGCTCGCCCCGCTGATCACCGGCGTCCGGCTGCCCGACCCGAGCGAGGTGAAGGCGCTGGACGACGGCGAGGTGCTGTCGCTGGCCGGCGTCGACCTCACGGTCCGCCACGCGCCCGGGCACACCCAGGGGTCGGTGATGTTCTCCCTCGACCTCGGCGAGGCCCCCGGCCTCCTGGCCGGCGACGTGCTGTTCGCCGGCTCGGTGGGCCGGGTCGACCTGCCCGGCGGCTCCTGGGACGCGATGCTCAGCTCGCTGCGCGACGTCGTCCTGCCGCTGGACGACGAGACCGTCGTGCTGCCCGGGCACGGCCCGGCGACGACGATCGGCCGCGAGCGGGCCGCCAACCCCTACCTCGCCGAGGCGGCCGCGGCACCGAAGGGGCGCGGGCTGTGAGCGCGGGCATGACGGCCCCCAAGGGCACGTTCGACACGCTCCCGCCGGACTCGGCGCGCTTCCTCGCCGTCCGCGACACGCTGACCGCGCCGCTGCGCCGGGCCGGCTACGGCTACG
This sequence comes from Blastococcus xanthinilyticus, assembly GCF_008124835.1. GTDB lineage: Bacteria > Actinomycetota > Actinomycetes > Mycobacteriales > Geodermatophilaceae > Blastococcus > Blastococcus xanthinilyticus. Next base: position 83,115 of record NZ_VNHW01000012.1, read on the forward strand.
TCGAGACGCCGGTGTTCGAGGAGACCGCCGTCTTCTCCCGCGGGGTGGGGGAGTCCACCGACGTCGTCACCAAGGAGATGTACACCTTCGCCGACCGCGGCGGCCGCTCGCTGACCCTGCGCCCCGAGCTCACCGCCGGGCTGATGCGGGCGTTCATCGAGCACCGGCTCCACGACGGCGCGCTGCCGGTGAAGCTCTGGACCGTGGGCTCGGCGTTCCGGTACGAGCGACCCCAGGCGGGCCGCTACCGGCACTTCACCCAGGTCGACATGGAGGCCCTGGGCACCGACGACCCCGCGCTGGACGCCGAGGTGGTGGCGCTGGGCGTGCAGGGCTTCCGCGACCTGGGGCTCACCGACTTCGAGCTGCTCCTCACCTCGCTGGGCGACGCCACCTGCCGGCCGCAGTACCGCGAGCTGCTGGTGGCCTTCCTGGACGAGCTCGACCTGGACGAGGAGACCCGCCGGCGCGCGGCCATCAACCCGCTGCGGGTGCTGGACGACAAGCGGCCCGAGGTGCAGGCGCAGCTGGACGACGCCCCGCTGATGGTCGACCACCTCTCGGACAGCACCAGGGCCCACTACGACGCCGTCCGCCAGCACCTCACCGACCTCGGCGTCACCTGGACCGAGGCGCCCCGGCTGGTCCGCGGGCTGGACTACTACACGAAGACGACGTTCGAGTTCGTGCACCACGGGCTCGGCGCGCAGTCGGCGATCGGCGGCGGCGGCCGGTACGACGGGCTGTCGGCGGCGCTCGGTGGCCCCGACGTCTCGGGCATCGGCTACGCCGTCGGCGTGGACCGGACGCTGCTCGCGGTGCAGGCCGAGGGCCTCGACATCGGCTCGAGGGCGGGCGTGCAGGCGTTCGTCGTGCCGCTCGGGGCGGAGGCCAAGCGGCTGGCGGTCCGGCTGGTCGGGCAGCTCCGGGAGGCCGGCATCGCGGCCGACACCGTCTACGGCGACCGCGGGCTCAAGGGGGCCATGAAGGCCGCGGACCGCTCGGGGGCCTCGCACGTCGTCGTCGTCGGCGATCGCGACCTGGCCGAGGGCGTGGGCCAGCTCAAGGACATGGGCACCGGTGAGCAGCGGGCGGTCCCGGTGGCCGAGCTGTTCGACGCGGTGCGTGCGAGTGTGGAGGGATGACCAGCATGGAGCAGCGACCACTCGGCCGGACCGGTGCGGACGTCAGCGTGATCGGCCTGGGCACCTGGCAGCTCGGCGGTGACTGGGGGGACGTCGACGAGGACACCGCCGGCGAGGTCCTCGACGCCGCGCTCGACGCCGGGGTGACCCTGCTGGACACCGCGGACGTCTACGGCGACGGCCGCTCGGAGGAGCGCATCCGGAAGGCGCTGGCGCCCCGGGCGGACCGGCCCTTCGTGGCGACCAAGGCCGGCCGGCGGGCCGACCCGTTCGAGGCCGCGCAGTACACCCCGGAGAACCTCCGGGCCTGGGTCGACCGGTCCCGCCGCAATCTCGGCGTCGACACCCTCGACCTCGTGCAGCTGCACTGCCCGCCGCCGGCTGTCTACTCCGATCAGCGGGTCTACGACACGCTCGACGGGTTCGTCGCCGACGGCTCGATCGCCGCCTACGGCGTCTCGGTGGAGACCGCCGCGCAGGGGCTGACGGCGCTGGAGCACGAGGGCGTCCAGACCATCCAGGTCATCCTGAACATCTTCCGGCGCAAGCCGCTGGAGGAGCTGCTGCCCGCCGCGCAGCGCGCCGGCGTCGGCATCCTCGCCCGCGTGCCGCTGGCCAGCGGGCTGCTGACCGGCAAGTACGACGAGCAGACGACGTTCCCGGCCGACGACCACCGGAACTTCAACCGCAACGGCGAGGCCTTCGACGTCGGCGAGACGTTCGCCGGGGTGCCCTTCGAGGTCGGCGTCGAGGCCGCCCGCGAGGTCGCCGCGATCGCCGGCGACGCGGTGCCCACGGCCGCCTTCGCGCTCCGCTGGGTCATCGACCAGCCCGGCGTCACCACCGTCATCCCGGGGGCGCGCAACGTCACCCAGGTGCGCGGCAACGTCGCGGCGGCCACGATGGCGCCGCTGTCGGACGCCCAGCTCGCCGACCTCGAGCGGCTGTACGACGAGCGCATCCGCGCCCACGTGCACGACCGCTGGTAACCGTTCCACCGCACCGCCTCCCGCCACCCACGCTCCGCCGCCTCCCACCACCCACGCTCCGCCGCCTCCCACCACCCACCCGAAGGAATCTCCCGTGCTCCGCACCCACGACGCCGGAACGCTGCGCGCGTCCGACGCCGGCACCACCGTCACCCTCGCCGGCTGGGTCGCCCGCCGCCGCGACCACGGCGGGGTGGTCTTCCTCGACCTGCGCGACGCCTCCGGGTACGTGCAGGTCGTCGTCCGGGAGGAGGAGGCGCACCACCTGCGCAACGAGTACTGCGTCCTCGTCACCGGTGACGTGCGGCGCCGGCCGGAGGGCAACGAGAACCCGGAGCTGCCCACCGGCGAGATCGAGGTGGCGACGTCGGAGCTCCGGGTGCTGTCGGCGGCGGCGCCGCTGCCGTTCCCGATCGAGACCGACCAGGCGGCTTCCGACGACGTCCGGTACCGGTACCGCTACCTCGACCTGCGCCGGCAGGGCCCGGCGAAGGCCATCCGGCTGCGCTCGGAGATCAACCGGATCGCCCGGGGCGTGATGGCCGGCCACGGCTTCGTCGAGGTGGAGACGCCGAACCTGACCCGGTCCACGCCCGAGGGGGCCCGCGACTTCCTCGTGCCGGTGCGGCTGCAGCCGGGCAAGTGGTACGCGCTGCCCCAGTCGCCGCAGCTGTTCAAGCAGCTGCTGATGATCGGTGGGCTGGAGCGGTACTACCAGATCGCCCGCGCCTTCCGCGACGAGGACTTCCGGGCCGACCGGCAGCCGGAGTTCACCCAGCTGGACTTCGAGATGAGCTTCGTCGACCGCGACGACGTATTGGCCGTCGCCGAGGACGTCGTCCGCTCGCTGTGGCGCGGGCTGGCCTCCTACGAGGTGCCCGAGATCCCGCGGATGACCTACCGCGAGGCCATGGACCGGTTCGGCTCCGACAAGCCCGACCTGCGCTTCGGCGTCGAGCTGACCGAGCTGACGTCGTACTTCGCCGACACCCCGTTCCGGGTCTTCCAGGCGCCCTACGTCGGCGCCGTCGTGATGCCCGGCGGCGGCTCGCAGCCGCGGCGGGCGTTCGACGCGTGGCAGGACTGGGCCAAGTCCCGCGGCTACCGCGGCCTGGCCTACGTGACGATCGCCGAGGACGGCACGCTCGGCGGCCCGGTCGCCAAGAACATCTCCGAGTCCGAGCGCGCGGGCCTGGTCGAGGCCGTCGGGGCGAAGCCGGGCGACTGTGTCTTCTTCGCCGCCGGGGCACGCCGGTCGGCGCAGGAGCTGCTGGGCGCGGCCCGGAACGAGATCGCCAAGCGGCTGGAGCTCATCGAGCCCGGCTCCTGGTCGTTCCTCTTCGTCGTCGACTTCCCGATGTTCGAGGAGACCGAGGACGGCTCCTGGACCTTCATGCACCACCCCTTCACCTCGCCCACCCCGGAGTGGCGGGACGGCTTCGCCGACGACAAGGGCGCGGCGCTGTCCGACGCCTACGACATGGTGATCAACGGCAACGAGGTGATGAGCGGCTCGGTCCGCATCCACGACGCCGACCTGCAGGAGCGGGTGTTCGAGACCCTCGGCATGTCCCGCGAGGAGGCCCGCGAGCGGTTCGGCTTCTTCCTCGAGGCGTTCGCCTACGGCCCGCCGCCGCACGCCGGCGCCGCCCTCGGGTGGGACCGCCTCGCGGCGCTGCTGTCGGGCGTGGAGTCCATCCGGGAGGTCATCGCCTTCCCGAAGACCGGCGCCGGTTTCGATCCGCTCACCGGCGCGCCGACGCCGATCACCGACGCGCAGCGCAAGGAGTCCGGCATCGACGCCAAGCCGGAGGAGCCGGCGCTGCCCGGCGAGCCTGGGGCGCCGGGCCCCTCCGACCCGACGAAGTGAGCCCGAGTGGGCAGTTGATGCCGCCCGCGACCGCGTGTCCTCGCGTGTCGGCGGCCACAACTGCCCACTCGGTGCGGCCGGGGGGCCGGTAGCGTCCCGGCCATGCCTCTGCGCGCCCGCACCCTGCTCGGTCCCGGTCCGTCCAACCCCTACCCCGAGGCGCAGGTCGCGCTGGGCCAGCCGCTCCTGGGGCACCTCGACCCGGAGTTCCTCCGGATCCTCGACGAGACCTCCGACCGGCTGCGCCAGGTCTTCGGCACCGCGAACCGGCGCACGCTGCCGCTGTCGGCCACCGGCTCGGCGGGCATGGAGGCGGCGTTCGTCAACACCGTGGGCCCGGGCGACGTCGTCGTCGTCGCGGTGAACGGGCTGTTCGGCCAGCGCATGGTCGACGTCGCCGGCCGCTGCGGAGCCGAGGTCGTCGCCGTCGAGCACGAGTGGGGGCAGCCGGTGGACGCCGCGCGCGTGCTGGACGCCCACCCCGCGCCCAAGCTGATCGCCGCCGTCCACGCGGAGACCTCCACCGGCGTTCTGTCCGACCTCCAGCCGCTGGCCGCCGGGAAGGGCGACGCGCTGCTCCTGGCCGACTGCGTCACCTCGCTCGGTGGCATCCCGGTCTCGCTGGACGAGTGGGGTGTCGACCTCGCGTACTCCGGGTCCCAGAAGTGCCTCGGCGTGGCCCCGGGGCTCGCGCCGTTCACGATCAGCGACCGGGCCTGGGACCGGCGGATCCAGAAGCCGCAGAGCTGGTACCTCGACCTCGGGATGCTCGGGGGCTACGCCGGCGAGGCCGCGGGGTCGGGCGGCCGCACCTACCACCACACCGCCCCGACCGGGATGGTCGTGTCGCTGCACGCGGGGCTGGGCCGGATCCTGGACGAGGGGCTCGACGCCGTCCACGCCCGGCACGCCGAGGCCGGCCGGCTGCTGCACGAGGGCCTCGCGGAGCTCGGGCTGGAGCTCTTCGCCGCCGAGGGCTCCCGGCTGCCGGAGCTGACCACCGTGCAGGTGCCCGACGGCGTCGACTCGGCGGCGGTCCGCAAGGAGCTGCTCGAGCGGTTCGACCTGGAGATCGGCGGGGGAGTGGGCGCCTACGCGGCCACCGTCTGGCGGATCGGCCTCATGGGGCCGAACGCGTCGCCGGCCAAGGTGGCGTTCGTGCTGGCCGCCCTCCGGGACGTCCTCGGCCGCTGACCCCCGCGCCCGATGTGGCGTAGGGCACACTGGGCACATGCTGCACCAGGAGGTTCCGCACCAGGAGGCATCGACGGGCCGGCCGTCCCGGGGCCTGCCGCCGTGGGCGCTCGTCCCGGTCGCCGGGCTGGGCTGGTGGCTGGTCGGCTACCTCCCCGCGCTCCTCGAGGAGCTCCTCGCCGGTTCCCCGGTCCGGGGATGGCCGCTGGTGCCGCTGCTCGCCACCCGGGGCGGTGCCCTGGTGACGGGCGCGTTCGCGGGCGGGATCGCGGCCGGCCTGCTCGGCCTGCTCGCCCGCCGGGGACGACGCCGGACCGCGGTGGGCGCGACGGGTGCCGGGATGGCCGCCGCGATGGCGGTGACCCTCTTGCTGGTGGGGCTGTTCCTCGCCGACCAGCGGCCGGCGGCCGGCGATGACGGCGGGGTGGTGGCCGGCCTCGGCCTGCTCACGGTCCTGGCCGGTCTCCTCGGCTGGGCGCTCGGCTCGGCCTGGGTGGTCGGTCGGGTCGGGCTGGGGGTCGCCCTGGCCGCGCTGGCGACCGCGGTACCCGCGTGGTCGAGCTCGCTGCAGATCGCGGTGCTGAACGCGACGCAGGCCGACGGGCTGCTCGTCCTCGACTGGCGGTGGACCGAGTGGGCCGGGGCGGCCGTGCTGGCGGCAGCCCTCGTGGTGATCGGCATCCGCCCGGCGGCGCGCCTGGCGTGGTGGGCGGTGGTGCTGGTGGGTGCCTGGTTCGTGGAGCCGGCGTTCACCGCGGTGGTCAACCTGGAGTTCTACCTGCGCGGCGCCGTGCCCGGCATGCCCGGTGTCCCCGAGACGCTGTCCGAAGCCCTCGCCGCAGCGGTGCAGGAGGTCTTCTGGGTCGCCGCGCGGCCGGACTACCAGCCGGTGGCCCCCCTCATCGCCGCCGTCGTCGTCGCGGCCCTGGTGTGCCTCGTCCGGCCCCGCCTCGCCGCCCGGCGGGCCACCACCGCCTGAGCACGACGGCCGAGTGGGCAGTCGTGACCGCTCGCGCCGGCGTGTCCGCGCGTGTCGGCGACCGCAACTGCCTTCTCGACCCGGGAGGCGCTGCGGTCACCACGTCGCGCCCCGGCTGATCAGGGCACGTCGGGTGCGGTCGACCACGGTGCCGAGCCGTCCCAGCACCGCGTGCCCGAAACGCAGCACGAGCCAGCCGTCGGCGGCCATGAGCGAGTACCGATCGATGTCCCGGTCGAACTGCGCCCGTTCGGCGTGCTGCCGCCCCTCGTACTCGACGGCGATCTTCCAGCGCCGGTAGCCCAGGTCCGCGTGCGCCACTACCCGCCCCCGTGGGTCCTGCACCGGCACCTGCACCTCGGGCCCCGGGAGATCGCTGCTGAGGAGAGCGTGGCGGACCAGGCTCTCCGGGCAAGATGCGGCCAGCGGCGTCAGGTGCCCGGCCAGGGCGCGCGCGGTGACGACGCCCCGGCGCCCGGTCGTGCCGGCCAGCCGGTGGGCCAGCGTGGCGGCGTCGAGGTGGCCGGCCCGCATCAGCGCGTCCCCCACGGCGAGCAGCTCTCCCGGCGGCAGCAGTCCGGCCAGGTCCAGCCAGGTGCGGACCCCGCTGGTCAGCGGTAGCCCGTGCTCGGTGGTGACGTCGCCTTCCCCGAGGGCGCACACGTGTGCGGCGAAGCGCGCGCGCCGGGGTCGGTGCGTGCCCGGCGGCACGGTGAGGTGCACGGGCCAGCCGGCTCTCAGCGGTGCGCCGAGGAGCGTGGCGGCGGTTCGGTGGGAGAACACCGTGCCCGCGGGGAGCACCGGGAGCGCGGCCAGGCAGGCAGCGCGCAGACCCAGCGGCACCGCCGTCGACACGTAGGCGCCGCGGGTCACCCGCACGCCGTCGTCCCGGAGCTGTGCGCGGGTCAGCCCGGCGGCAGCGGCCTCCGGGCGGGTGTAGGCGGGCGGCAGCCCGATGCGGTCCACCGGGGAGGCGTCGGTGCGCCCCGGCGGCGGCGGGCCGCGGGCGGCGGGTCCGTGGAAGGGATTCCCGCCTGTGGACGCCGAGTGGGCAGTCGTGGTCGTCCGGCCTGGCGTGTCCGCGCGTGTCGGCGACCGCAACTGCCCACTCGTCGAGCGGAAGACGAATCAGGCGGCGTCGAGGCGGGCCAGCTGCTCGGGCGTGAGCTTCAGGTCGGCCGCGGCGGCGGAGTCGACGATCGACTCCCGCCGGGACGCGCCGGGGATCGGGACGACGACGTCGCTCTGCGCCAGGTGCCAGGCCAGCGCCACCTGGTGGACCGATGCCCCGAGCTCGTCGGCCACCTCCGCGAACGCCGGCGCCGACGAGCCGAGGGAGCCTGCGGCGGGCACCCCGCCGAAGGGGCTCCAGGGCAGCCAGGCCAGCCCGAGCTCGGCGCAGTGGGCCAGCTCGCCGGCGGAGGAGCGCCAGCCGGGGGAGAACTGGTTCTGCACGCTGACGAGTGCGTCGCCGAGTATCGAGCGGGCGGCGTCGATCTGGGCGATGTCGGCGTTGGAGATGCCGACCATGCGCACCAGCCCGTCGTCGGCCAGCTGCCGCAGCGCCCCGATCGACTCCTCCCACGGGGTGGCCGGGTCGGGCCGGTGGAACTGGTAGAGCCCGATGGCCTCCACCCCCAGCCGGCGCAGCGACGCCTCGCAGGCCCGGCGGAGGTAGGACGGCGTCCCGTCCAGCTCCCAGTCGGTGCCGCGCCGGGTGTGCCCGCCCTTGGTGGCGACCAGCACGTCGGCGGCTCCCGGCCCGTAGGAGCGCAGCGCCTCGGCCACGAGCTCCTCGTTGTGGCCGAACTCCGCCTCGTCCAGGGAGTAGGCGTCGGCGGTGTCGACGAGGGTCACCCCGGCGTCCAGGGCGGCGTGCACCACGCCGGCGGCCTCCTCGCGCGAGGGGCGGTCGGTCTTGGTCGAGAGGGGCATGGCGCCCAGGCCGATGGCGCCCACGGTCAGGTTCCCGATGCGTCGCTGCTGCATGGGGCTGTCGTGCCCCGCGGGTAGCGTTCTCACCCGTGAGCTCGCTGTTCGACGCACCCGAGGACGACGGCCCCGCGGCGGTCGACCCGGGCGCGCCGCTGGCGGTGCGGATGCGGCCGCGCGCGCTGGACGAGGTCGTCGGCCAGCAGCACCTGCTCGGTGACCGGGCGCCGCTGCGGCGGCTGGTCGAGTCCGACGAGCCGATGTCGCTGGTCCTGTACGGCCCCCCGGGCACCGGGAAGACGACGCTGGCGCACGTCATCTCCCTGGCCACCAAGCGCCAGTTCGTGCAGCTGTCCGCCCTCGACGCCGGGGTGAAGGAGGTGCGGGCGGTCATCGCCGGCGCCAAGCGGGAGCTCACCTACGCCGGCCGCCGCACCGTGCTCTTCATCGACGAGGTGCACCGCTTCTCCAAGACGCAGCAGGACAGCCTGCTGAGCGCGGTCGAGGACCGGATCGTCAGCCTGATCGCGGCCACCACGGAGAACCCGTTCTTCTCCGTGGTCAGCCCGCTGCTCTCGCGCAGCCTCGTGCTGGCCCTCCAGCCGCTCACCGACGACGACATCCGCGCGGTCCTGCACCGGGCGCTGGCCAGCGACCGGGGGCTCGGCGGGGCCCTCACCCTGAGCACCGAGGCGGAGGACCACCTGGTGCGGGTGGCCGGGGGCGACGCGCGCAAGGCGCTCACCGCGCTGGAGTCCGGCGCGGGCGCCGCGCAGGCGGCCGGCGGGGCGGAGATCGACCTCGCCACGCTGGAGACGGCGGTGGCGCAGGCAGCCGTGCGCTACGACCGGCAGGGCGACATGCACTATGACGTCGCGAGCGCGCTGATCAAGTCGATCCGCGGCAGCGACGTCGACGCCGCCCTGCACTACCTGGCCCGCATGGTGACCGCGGGGGAGGACCCGCGCTTCATCGCCCGGCGCCTGGTGATCTCCGCCAGCGAGGACATCGGCATGGCCGACCCGACGGCGCTGCTGGCCGCGGTCGCCGCCGCCGACGCCGTCGCCTTCATCGGCATGCCGGAGGGGCACTTCCCGCTGGCCCAGGCCGTCGTGCACCTCGCCACCGCCCCGAAGTCCAACGCGGTCACGGCGGCCATCGGTGAGTCGATGGCCGACGTGCGGGCCGGGCTCGGTGGCCCGGTGCCGGCCGGGCTGCGCGACGCGCACTACGCCGGGGCGAAGAAGCTGGGCCACGGCGCGACGTACGTGTACCCGCACGCCCACCCCGACGGCGTCGTCCCGCAGCAGTACCCACCCGACGCGCTGGTGGGCAGGGACTACTACCGGCCGACCGGCCGGGGTGCGGAGGCGCGACTGGGGGAGCGGCTGGCCAAGCTCCGGGCGATCATCCGCCGCTCGCGGTGACGCCCCGGCGGGGGACCGACGACCCACAGGGTGCGCGACTACTGTGATCAGGCCGGAGCGTCGCCGCCGGCGTCGATTCCCCTCAGAACAGGAGCACGCGTGTCCGCAGGAGAGATCGCCGGGCTGATCGCAGCCGGGGCGCTGGTGCTGCTGGTGGTGCTGGTGGCCGTGCCGCTGCTCAAGCTCGGCCGGACGCTCGACGAGACCACCCTGACCATCCGCCAGGTGCGGGAGCAGAGCGCGCCGATCCTCGGCCAGGCCAGCACCACGGTCGCCCACGTGAACAGCAACCTGGAGCGGGTCGACGACATCACCGGCAACGCCGCGAACGTCTCGAGCAACGTCGCCGCGCTCACCAGCGTCGTCGCCGCCACGATCGGCAGCCCGCTGATCAAGGTCGCGGCGTTCAGCTACGGCGTGCGCAGCGCGACGCGGAAGAAGCGCGAGGGCCAGGCCCTGGCCGACGCCGCCGCCCGCGACAAGGCCGCGCGCCGCGAGCGCCGCGCCGCCCGGCGGGCCGCCTGATGCGCCGGCTGTTCTGGCTGGCCATGGGCGTCACCATCGGTGCCCTGGTGGTCCGCAAGCTGTCCGCCGCCGCGGAGAAGATGACCCCGGCCGGGATCGGCACCTCGATCGCCGAGGGGCTGCGCGACCTGGCCGACGCGATCGGTGACTTCGGTGCCGACGTCCGCGCCGCGATGGACGAGCGCGAGGTCGAGCTCCGCTCGGGCACCGGGCTGGACGCCCCGCTGCCCACCGGCGACCAGGTCCAGCTGCCCAGCCGCCAGGGGCCCGGTCGCGGCGCCCACGCCGCCGACCTCTGACCACCGGCCGGACCCCGCCCGCGGCCCGGCCCCGCAGAACTGAGTAGACGATGCAGACCGCCGAGATCCGCCGCCGCTTCCTCGAGCACTTCGCCCAGCGCGGGCACACCGTCGTCCCCAGCGCGTCGCTGGTCTCGCCGGACCCGTCGCTGCTGTTCACCGTCGCCGGCATGGTGCCGTTCATCCCGTACCTGACCGGGCGGGAGCCCGCGCCGTTCCCGCGCGCCACCAGCGTGCAGAAGTGCGTCCGGACCCTCGACATCGAGGAGGTCGGCAAGACCACCCGGCACGGCACGTTCTTCCAGATGAACGGCAACTTCTCCTTCGGCGACTACTTCAAGGAGGGGGCGATCCAGCACGCCTGGGAGCTGATCACCGGGCGGCTGGAGGACGGCGGGCTGGGCTTCGACCCCGACCGCATCTGGGTCACCGTCTACCTCGACGACGACGAGGCCGCCGACGCCTGGCACCGGATCGCGGGCCTGCCGGTCGAGCGGATCCAGCGGCTGGGCAAGAAGGACAACTACTGGCACACCGGGGCGGCCGGCCCCGGCGGCCCCTGCTCGGAGATCTACTTCGACCGCGGGCCGCAGTTCGGCCCCGACGGCGGCCCGCTGGTGGACACCGCCGGCGACCGGTTCCTGGAGATCTGGAACCTCGTCTTCATGCAGTACGAGCTCACCGACGTCCGCGGCAAGGAGGAGTTCACGGTCGTCGGCGAGCTGCCGAGGAAGAACATCGACACCGGCATGGGCCTGGAGCGGGTCGCCTACCTGCTGCAGGGCGTCGACAACATGTACGAGATCGACGAGGTCGCCCCGGTGCTGCACCGCGCCGCCGACCTCGCCGGGGTCACCTACGGCAAGGACGTCGACGCCGACGTCCGGCTGCGGGTCGTCGCCGACCACGTGCGCAGCGGGCTGATGCTGATCGGCGACGGCATCACGCCGGGCAACGAGGGGCGCGGCTACATCCTGCGCCGGCTGCTGCGCCGCGCCGTGCGCTCCATGAAGCTGCTCGGCGTCGACGAGGCCACCCTGCCCGAACTGCTGCCGGTCTCCAAGGAGGCCATGAAGGCCAGCTACCCGGAGCTGGAGACCGACTTCGCCCGGATCTCCGCCGTGGCCTACGCCGAGGAGGAGGCGTTCCGGCGCACGCTGACCTCCGGGACGACGCTGTTCGAGACCGCCGTCGCGCAGGCCCGCAAGGCCGGCTCCCCGACGCTGTCGGGCGAGCAGGCGTTCAGCCTGCACGACACCTACGGCTTCCCCATCGACGTGACCCTCGAGATGGCCGCCGAGCAGGGCGTGACCGTCGACGAGGCCGGCTTCCGCGCCCTCATGACCGAGCAGCGCGACCGCGCCCGCGCCGACGCCCGCGCCAAGCGCACCGGCTCGGTCGACGTCCTGGCCTACCGGCGGCTGCTCGCCGAGCACGGCCCCACCGACTGGCGGGCCTACGACACCCTGCGCACCGACTCCCGCGTGCTCGGCGTCGTCCGCGAGGGCCAGGACGAGGGCGGGGACGAGGGCGAGCGGCCGGCCGGCCCCGGTGAGATCACCCGGGTGGTGCTGGACCGGACGCCGTTCTACGCCGAGTCCGGTGGTCAGGTCGCCGACGCCGGCATCCTGACCTGGGACGGCGGGCGCGCGGAGGTCATCGACGTGCAGCGCCCGGTCAAGGGGCTGGTCGCCCACCAGGTGCGGGTGCTCGAGGGCGAGCTCACCGAGGGCGCCGAGCTGACCGCCGAGGTGGACCGCGAGTGGCGGCTCTCGGCCTGCCAGGCGCACTCCGGCACGCACGTGGTGCACGCGGCGCTGCGCCAGGTGCTCGGCCCCCAGGCGCTGCAGTCCGGCTCGTACAACCGGCCGGGCTACCTCCGGCTGGACTTCGCCTGGCAGGGCGCGCTCACCGCGCAGCAGCGCACCGACATCGAGGACGTCGCCAACGCCGCCGTCCGCGCCGACCACCGGGTCAGCGCCTCCTGGATGACGCTCCCCGAGGCGCAGGCGTTCGGCGCCCTGGCCCTGTTCGGGGAGACCTACGGCGAGCAGGTGCGCGTCGTGGAGATCGGCGGACCGTGGTCCCGCGAGCTCTGCGGTGGCACCCACGTGCGGGGCAGTGCGCAGATCGGCACCCTGGCCCTGACCGGGGAGTCGTCGGTCGGCTCGGGCGCCCGCCGCGTCGAGGCGGTCGTCGGGCTGGAGGGCTTCCGCTACCTGGCCCGCGAGCGCGACCTGGTGCGCCAGCTCGCCGAGCTGCTCAAGTCGCCGCAGGACGGGCTGGTCGACCGGGTGAGCGGCATGGTGGCGCGGCTGCGCGACCTGGACCGGGAGCTCGCCGACCTGCGCGCCCAGCAGAACCTCGCCGCGGCGGGTGAGCTCGCCGCGTCCGCTGCCGACGTCGCGGGCGTCGCCGTGGTCACCGGGTCGCCGGCCGGGCTGGGGGGTGGCGATCTGCGCACCCTCGCCCTCGACGTCCGGGGGCGGCTGGCGGCCGACCGGCCGTCGGTCGTGCTGCTCGCGTCGGAATCCGGTGGCAAGGTGGCACTGGTGGCTGCGCTCAACGCGGCCGCGGTCACGCTGGGGCTGTCGGCCAACGACGTCCTCAAGGCGGCCTCGGCCCCGGTGGGGGGCCGTGGCGGCGGCAAGTCCGACGTCGCGCAGGGGGGCGGAACCGATCCCGCGGGTATCCCCGCTGCGTTGCAGGCAGGCATCCAGGCGGTCGTGACCGCCACTGGGAGGTAGACCATCGTGTCCGGATCCGAGCACAGCCCCGAGGACACCGGCCCCGTCGGCCGGCGACGCCGTGAGCTGCCGGCCGTCCCGCCGGCGCGCCCGCGTCCGTCGACGGGTGAGCAGCCCACGTACCACCCGACCACCGAGATCGACCTCAGCCAGGGGTTCCCGCCGGTCAAGCACGAGACCACCGAGATCGACCTGTCCGGCGGCTGGCCCACGCACCTCAAGGTGCCGCCGCGCCGGCCCGGGGCCACCGCCCGGGGCCGGGTGCTGGGCATCGACGTCGGCACCGTCCGGGTGGGCGTGGCCATGTCCGACCCGACCGGCACCCTCGCCAGCCCGCTGGAGACCCTGCGCCGGGCCAGGAACGGGTCCGACCTGGACCAGCTCGCGGCGCTCGTGGTGGAACACGAGGTGACAGAGGTGGTGGTGGGGGAGCCGGTGCACCTCTCTGGTGCGGCGGGCAGTTCTGCCCGCGATGCTGCCGATTACGCTCAGGAACTGGCCGACCGCATTCCGGATGTGCCGGTGAACCTGATCGACGAGAGGCTCTCCACCGTGACCGCAGCCAGCCACCTCCGCGAGGGCGGCATCGACAGCCGCCGCCAGCGCGGAGTGATCGACCAGGCGGCGGCCGTGGTCATCCTCCAGCAGTATCTCGACTCCCGGGGGGCGAGCTCGTGACGGCGCCCGGCGGGCCGCCGCGGCGGGGCAGGCACTCCTTCGACGAGTTCCCGGGTACGGCGTCCTCGTCGTTCCGGACCGGTGCGGGTGCCGCCGCCGGAGGACTCCCGCCGGGCTTCGGCCGGGGCACCGGCCACGCCGATGCCACCGGGCCGATGGAGCGCGACTGGTGGTCCTCCGGGGCCACCGGCTCCGCCGACCACCCGCTGACGGCGCGCCGCGACGCGGACGACCACGGCTACGGCTACGGCCCCCACCCGTCGGCGCCGCTCCCGCCGCTGCCCACCGGCGCCTGGGACCGGATGCGCCCGCGACCGGGGCTGGGTGACGACGACGCCACGGTGGCTGCGCCCCGGCTGGGCGGGCGACCGGACGACGAGCACTACGACGAGCTGCACGACGAGCCCCGCGTCCACGAGACCCACTGGGACGAGCAGACCGGCGGCCTGGACGTCATCGGCGCGAACGTGGACGAGGACCGGCCCCGGCGTCGCGGCCTGCGCCGCGCCGGCCGGTCGGTCCCGCCGGCCGCCCCCGGGGATGCCGGCGCGGTGGCCGACGAGCACGACGACGTCCACGCCGGGTCCGACGAGATGCTGGACACCGGGCACACCGACGTCCACGAGCCGTTCTCCGACGAGGAGATCCCCGTCGAGCCCTACGACTCGCGCGGCGACCGCCGGCGGCGCCGGCGGCCGTTCGCGGTGGTCCTCGCGCTGCTGGTGCTCGGCGGGCTGGTGGCGGGCATCGTGATCGGCGGCCAGCAGCTGCTCGGCCTGTTCAACCCGGCCTCCCAGGACTACGCCGGCGCCGGTACCGGCAGCATCGACGTCCGCGTGCAGGAGGGCGACACGCTCAGCGACATCGCCCGCACGCTGGAGGAGGCCGACGTCATCGCCTCCACCGGCCCGTTCGTGAGCGCGGCGAAGGCGAATCCCGACGCCACCGGCATCCAGCCCGGCGTCTACACCCTGCGCTCGCAGATGAGCGGCGAGTCGGCGCTCGACCTGCTGCTCGACCCCGCGGCCCGCCAGGTCTCCCGGGTCACCGTGCGCGAGGGCCTCACCGTCCAGCAGACGCTGGCCCTGCTCGCCGAGCAGACCGGCACCCCGCTGGCCGACCTCGAGGCCGCGGCCGCCGACCCGGCGGCGCTGGGCCTGCCGCCCTACGCCGGCGGCATGCTCGAGGGCTTCCTCTTCCCCGCGACCTACGAGTTCCACCCCGACGACACGCCCGCGGAGATGCTCACGGCCATGGTCGCGCGCGCCGACCAGGCGCTCGACGCCCTCCAGATCCCCGAGGCCGAGCGGCTCGTCACGGTCACGAAGGCGAGCATCGTGCAGGCCGAGGCCGCCTCGGCCGAGGACATGGCGAAGGTGGCCCGGGTCCTGGAGAACCGGCTCGCCGACGGCATGCCGCTGCAGCTGGACACCACCGTGAACTACGCCAACGGCAAGGCGGGGATCACCACCACGCCGGAGGACCGCGCCAACCCCTCCCCGTACAACACCTACGTGCACGCCGGGCTCCCCCCGGGGGCGATCAGCAACCCCGGTGAGCAGGCGCTGCGTTCGGTGCAGAACCCGGCCGAGGGCGACTGGCGCTTCTTCGTCGTCGTCGACCCCGACACGGGGGAGACGCGGTTCGCCCGCACCGCCGAGGAGCACGCGGTCAACGTCGAGGTCTTCCGGCAGTGGCTCCGGGCCCAGCCCGACGAATGAGGGCCGCTGTCCTCGGGCGGCCGGTGACCCACTCGCTCTCCCCGCTGCTGCACCGCGCGGCCTACGCGGCGCTCGGGCTCACCGACTGGACCTACGACGCCCTGGACGTCGGGGCCGAGGACGTGGCGCCGCTGGTCGCGGGGCTGGGCGAGGAGTGGCGCGGCTTCTCGGTGACCATGCCGTGCAAGCAGGCGGCGGTCCAGGCCGCCGACGTGGTGGAGCCGCTGCCCCGGCTGCTGGGGGCGGCCAACACCCTGGTCCGCACCGATGCCGGCTGGCGGGCCGAGAACACCGACGTCACCGGCGTCGGGCTGGCGCTGCAGCTGGCCGGCGTCGAGCAGGTCGAGCGCGCCGCGATCCTGGGGGCCGGCGGGACGGCGGCCGCCGCCGCCGTCGCCCTCGCCTCGCTGGGCGCGGTGGAGGTCGACGTCCTCGTCCGGGACACCGCCCGGGCCGGGGAGGTCGTGCGGGTGCTGGACACCCTCGGCGTGGGCAACCGCGTCCTGCCGCTGGCCGGCGCGCGGGTCGAGGCGCCGCTCGCGGTGAGCACCGTGCCCGTCGCCGGGCAGCCGGCCGTCGCCGCGCTGGACTGGCGGGCCGGGCAGACCGTGCTCGACGTCCTCTACGCGCCGTGGCCCACGCCCCTGGCCGACCGGGTCACCGACGCCGGCGGAACGGTGGTCGGTGGCCTCGAGGTGCTCTTCTGGCAGGCCACCGCCCAGGTCGAGCTCATCACGGGGCAGCCGGCTCCGCTCGCCGCGATGCGCGCCGCCCTCGACGCCCGCTGACCGCGGTGGAGCCCTGGGGCGTCCTCGGCTGCGCCGTGGCGGGCGCGCTGGTCCTCGGTCCGTGGCTGGCCCGGACCGCCGCCCGGCTCACCGCCCGGGATCCCCGGGCGACGGCGACCTCCGGCACGACGGTGCTGGCGACCGCGCTGCTGGCGGGCGGGCTGGCCGGCGCGGTGCTCCTCGGCGGCCTGCGCCCGGCCACGATCGCCCTCGCCTGGGCCGCCGGCGCCGCCGTCGTGCTGGCGTTGGTCGACCTCGCCGCCCACCGGCTGCCCGACCGGGTGCTCGCCCCGGCGCTCGGGGTGTGCGGCGCCGCGCTGCTCGCCGACGCCGCGGTCGAGGGCGCCTGGCCGGCGCTGGCCCGGGCCGTCACCGCGGGCGCCGCCACGCTCGTGGTCTCCGGGGGCGTCCGTCTGGCCGCGCCCCCGGCGCTCGGCCTCGGGGACGTGAAGCTGCTGGGGCTGCTCGGGCTGGTGCTCGGCTGGGCCGGGTGGGGCGTCCTGCTCGCCGGTCTGTTCCTCGGCCTGCTCACCGGCGCCCTCGCCTCGGTGGTGCTGGTGGCCACCCGCCGGGCCGGCTGGCGGGACACCGTGCCGTTCGGCCCGCCGCTGCTGGCCGGCGCCGTCCTGGCCCTGGCGATCGGCGGGATCCCGCCCGGATGACCCATGCCGTCGGGGCGGGTTCCGGCCGCCTGGCAGAATCCCCGGCATGTTGCGCTGGCTGACCGCCGGTGAGTCGCACGGCCAGCAGCTCACCGCCATCCTCGAGGGCCTGCCCGCAGGCGTGGAGGTGCAGACCTCCGACCTGGACCTGCAGCTTGCCCGCCGCCGGCTGGGGCACGGGCGGGGCGCCCGCATGTCCTTCGAGCAGGACGTCGTCACGCTCACCGGCGGCGTCCGGCACGGCCGCACCCAGGGTGGGCCGATCGCCGTGCAGGTCGGCAACACGGAGTGGCCGAAGTGGCAGACCGTGATGTCGGCCGACCCGGTGGACGCCGAGGTCCTCGCCGGCCAGGCGCGCAACGCGCCGCTCACCCGGCCGCGCCCGGGCCACGCCGACCTCGCCGGCATGCAGAAGTACGGCTTCGACGACGCCCGGCCGGTGCTCGAGCGGGCCAGCGCGCGGGAGACGGCCGCCCGGGTCGCCCTCGGCGCGATCGCCCAGGCGTTCCTGCGGCAGGCGGTCGGCGTCTCGGTGGTCAGCCACGTGGTCGGCATCGGCCCGGTGGTCGCCCCCGACGGCCTGGTGCCCGGCCCGGGGGACAACCCGCGGCTGGACGAGGACCCGGTGCGCTGCGCCGACCCGGCGACCAGCGCGGCGATGACCGCGGAGATCGACGACGCCCGCCGGACCGGGGACACCCTGGGCGGGGTCATCGAGGTGGTGGTCCACGGCCTGCCGCCGGGCCTGGGCAGCCACGTGCACTGGGACCGCCGCCTCGACGCGCGGCTGGCCGCCGCCCTGATGGGCGTGCAGTCGGTCAAGGCCGTGGAGGTGGGCGACGGGCTGGAGACCGCCCGCCGCCGGGGCTCGGTGGCCCACGACGAGATCGTCCTCGCCGACGACGGACGGGTGCAGCGGCTCACCGACCGCGCCGGCGGCATCGAGGGCGGGATGACCAACGGCGAGGTGCTGCGGGTCCGGGCCGCCATGAAGCCGATCAGCACGGTGCCCCGGGCGCTGCAGACCGTCGACGTCGCCACCGGGGAGGCGGCGGTCGCGATCAACCAGCGCAGCGACGCCTGCGCGGTGCCCCGCGGCAGCGTGGTCATGGAGGCGATGGTCGCCCTGGTGCTGGCCGACGCCGTGCTGGAGAAGTTCGGCGGCGACTCGGTGGCCGAGACCCGGCGCAACGCCCAGGCCTACCTCGACGCCCTGCCCTACCGGTGAGCGGTCCCGCCCTGGTGCTGGTCGGGCCACCGGCGTCGGGGAAGACGACGGTCGGCACGGCGGTCGCCGAGGCGCGCGAGCTGCCCTTCCGCGACACCGACCGCGACGTCGAGGCCGAGACGGGCGTGTCGGTCGCGGACCTGTTCGTCCAGCACGGGGAGCCGCACTTCCGGGCGCTGGAGGAGCGGGCCGTCGCCCGGGCGCTCGCCGAGCACGCCGGCGTGCTCGCCCTCGGCGGGGGAGCGGTGACCAGCGCCGCCACCCGGGAGCTCCTGGTGGCGCACGGCGGTACCGGCGCGGCGGTGGTCTGGCTCGACGTCGACGTCGCCTCGGCGGCCCGCCGGGTGGGCCTGTCCCGGGACCGGCCGCTGCTGGCGGTCAACCCGCGCGCCATGCTGCGCACCATGCTCGAACAGCGCGCCCCGCTCTACGCGGAGGTCGCCACCCACCGGGTGCCCACGGCCGGGCGCTCGCCGGAGGAGGTCGTCACCGAGGTGATCGCCGTCGTGTCCCCGCAGGTGCAGCCGTGAGCCGCCGCGTCCCCGTCGCGGGGGAGAAGCCGTACGAGGTCGTGATCGG
Source organism: Blastococcus xanthinilyticus (assembly GCF_008124835.1). Classification (GTDB taxonomy): domain Bacteria; phylum Actinomycetota; class Actinomycetes; order Mycobacteriales; family Geodermatophilaceae; genus Blastococcus; species Blastococcus xanthinilyticus. The sequence goes on from NZ_VNHW01000012.1 coordinate 101,878, forward strand.
GCCCGGCGCCCAGGCCGAGCTCGCGCTGGTGCTGGCCGGCACGCCCAAGGCCGTCGTGGTGCACGCGCCACCGTTGGCCGCCGCCGCGGGCGCCGCGGTGGAGACGCTGCAGACCGCCGGCGTGGCCGCGGAGGCCGTCGTCGTCCCCGACGGCGAGGCGGCGAAGACCGCCGCCGTCGCCGCGGAGCTGTGGGAGGAGTTCGGCCGGCTGGGCCTGACCCGCTCCGACGCCGTCGTCGGGCTCGGCGGGGGCGCGGTCACCGACCTGGCCGGCTTCCTCGCCGCCACCTGGACCCGCGGCATCCGCGTGGTCCAGGTGCCCACCAGCCTGCTCGGCATGGTCGACGCCGCGGTCGGCGGCAAGACCGGGATCAACACCGCCGCCGGCAAGAACCTGGTCGGCGCCTTCCACCCGCCGTCGGCGGTGCTCGCCGACACCGGCCTGCTGGCCGGACTGCCGGAGGCCGAGTTCCGGGCCGGCATGGCGGAGGTGGTCAAGTGCGGGTTCATCGCCGACCCGCGCATCCTCGAGCTCCTCGAGGCCGAGCCGACCGGGCACCGCGACACCGAGGAGCTGATCGAGCGTGCGGTGCGGGTCAAGGCCGCGGCGGTGGGGGAGGACCTCTACGACACCGGACGGCGGGAGTTCCTGAACTACGGGCACACCCTCGGCCACGCCATCGAGCGGGTGGAGGACTTCGGCTGGCGGCACGGCGAGGCGGTCGCCGTCGGCACGGTGTTCGCCGCCGAGCTGGCCGGGCAGGCGGGGCTGCTCACTGCCGCCGAGGTGGCCCGCCACCGGGACCTCGTGGCGGCGATGGGCCTGCCCACCCGCTACTCGGGCGACTGGCCGGCGCTTCAGGCGGTCATGCGGGTGGACAAGAAGGCCCGCGGCGCCGCGCTGCGGTTCGTCGTCCTCGACGGGCTCGGCAACCCGACCATCCTCACGAACCCCGACCAGGCCTGGCTCGACGCGGCGTGGGCCGCAGTATCGGAGACCTCATGACCATCCAGGTGCTCAACGGCGCCAACCTCGGCCGGCTCGGCACGCGCCAGCCGGAGGTGTACGGCACGACCACGTACGCGCAGCTGGTCGAGCTGGTGGAGACCGCCGCCCGCGAGCTGGACGTCGAGGTGCAGGTGCGGCAGACCGACGACGAGGGCGAGCTGCTCCGCTGGATCCACGCCGCCACCGACGCCGGCGACCCGATCGTGGTGAACCCCGGCGGCTGGACCCACACCTCCGTGGTGCTGCACGACGCCCTGGCCGCCGTGGCCGCGCCGGTGCTCGAGGTGCACCTCAGCAACATCCACGCCCGCGAGGACTTCCGGCGGCACTCCTACGTGTCCCGGGCCGCCGACGGCTCCATCGCCGGGCTCGGCGTGCACGGCTACGTGCTGGCGCTGCAGTGGATGACCCTGCGGGGTCTGTCGTGAGCCGGGACACCCGTCGCGAAGCCGGTCGCCGCGACGTCCTCCGGGCCACGGCGGCCGAGCGGGGGCTGGACGCCGTCCTGGTCACGAACCTGCTCAACGTGCGGTACCTGACCGGCTTCACCGGGTCCAACGGCGCGCTGCTCGTGCGGGCCGACGGCGGTGACGTCTTCGGCACCGACGGCCGGTACACCACGCAGGCCGGCACCCAGGTGCCCGACGTCGAGCTGGTCGTGGACCGGGCGACCGTGCCGGCGCTGGCCCGCGAGGCGGTGCGGCGCGGCGGCGTGCGGATCGGCTACGAGTCGCACGACCTCACCGTGGACGGGCTGCACGGGCTGGAGCAGGTGCTGGCCGACGCCGCCGCCGGCGGGACGGCGCCGGAGCTGGCGTCGGTGCGCCGGGCGGTGGAGGCGCAGCGCATCATCAAGGACGACAACGAGATCGAGCTGCTCCGCCGTGCCTGCGCCGTCGCCGACCAGGCGCTGGCCGAGCTGGCCGCCGAGGGCGCGCTGCGGCCCGGGCGCACCGAGCTCGAGGTCGGCCGCGAGCTCGACGCCCGCATGCTGGCCCTCGGGGCGGAGGCGCCGTCGTTCGAGACGATCGTCGCCGCGGGGGCCAACTCGGCCATCCCGCACCACCGGCCCGACCGCACCGAGCTGCGCGCGGGTGACTTCCTCAAGCTCGACTTCGGCGCCACCGTCGAGGGCTACCACTCCGACATGACCCGCACCCTCGTGCTCGGGCACGCGGCTGACTGGCAGCGGGAGATCTACGCGCTCGTGGCGGCCTCCCAGGCCGCCGGGCGGGCGGCGCTGGCGGTCGGGGCGGACGTCGTCGCGGTGGACTCCGCGGCGCGCGACGTCATCGTCGCGGCCGGCCACGGCGAGCACTTCACCCACGGCCTCGGGCACGGGGTGGGCCTGGAGATCCACGAGGCGCCGGGCATCGGCCAGCTCGGCGCGGGTACGCTCGCTGCCGGAATGGCCGTCACCGTGGAGCCGGGCGTCTACCTGCCCGGCCACGGCGGTGTCCGGATCGAGGACACCTTGATCGTCACCGATGACGCGCCCGAGTTGTTGACCCTCACGAGCAAGGAACTGCTGGTTCTGTAGATGGCTACCACCAACGACCTCAAGAACGGCATCGTCCTCAACCTGGACGGCCAGCTCTGGACCGTCACCGACTTCCAGCACGTCAAGCCCGGCAAGGGCGGCGCGTTCGTGCGGACGACGCTGAAGAACGTGCTGTCGGGCAAGGTCGTGGACAAGACCTTCAACGCCGGCACCAAGGTGGAGACGGCCACCGTCGACAAGCGGTCGATGACCTACCTGTACAAGGAGGGCACCGACTTCGTCTTCATGGACGGCGACACGTTCGACCAGATCTACGTGCCGTCCCAGACGGTCGGGGGCGGCGCGGACTACCTGCTGGACAACACCGAGGTCGTCGTCGCAGTGCACGACGGCACGCCGCTGTACGTGGAGCTCCCGGTGACCATGGAGCTCGTCGTCGAGCACACCGACCCGGGCCTGCAGGGCGACCGCTCCACCGGCGGCACCAAGCCGGCCACCCTGGAGACCGGCGCGCAGATCCAGGTGCCGCTGTTCATCTCCACCGGCGAGAAGCTCAAGGTGGACACCCGCGACGGCCGGTACCTCGGCCGGGTCAACTGAGCGCGGGGCGGGCGGGGTAGGCCGGCATGGCTGCACGGTCCAAGGCGCGCAAGCGCGCCGTCGACGTCCTCTACGAGGCGGACGTCCGCGGTCGCGACCGGCTCGAGCTGCTCCGTGAGCGGGTCGCCGACGGCAACCCGCCGGTGTCGGAGCACGCGGTCCGGCTGGTGGAGGGCGTGGCGGAGCACGGCGCCCGCATCGACGAGCTGATCGGGGCGCACGCCAGCAACTGGTCGCTGGACCGGCTGCCCGACGTCGACCGCGCGATCCTGCGGATGGCCACCTACGAGCTGCTCTGGGCCGACGACGTGCCCGACGCCGTCGTCATCGACGAGGCGGTGGAGCTGGCCAAGGCGCTGTCCACCGACGACTCGCCGAAGTACGTCAACGGCGTGCTGGGCGCGATCCTCGCCGCCGAGGTCCCGACCGCCTGAGCCACGGTGGAACTCGTCTCCCGGCTGGCCGCAGCTGTCGCTGCTCTGACGGCCCGGCATTCGCGGGTCCTGGTCGGGATCGACGGGCCGGACGCCGCCGGAAAGACCACGCTCGCCGATCGGCTCGCCGCCGAGCTGTCGGGACCGGTGCAGCGGGTCTCCGTCGACGACTTCCCGCGGCCCGTCGAGGAGCGCTACCGCCGGGGGGAATTGTCCGCTGAGGGCTTCTACCTGGACGCCATCGACCACGACCGGCTGCTGGCAGAGGTCCTCGTTCCCTTCCGGAACGGGGCGGACGGGGCCGGGCCGCGAACCTTGGTCGTCGACGGCATCTTCTTGCTCCGACCGCAGCTGAGGCGCCTGTGGCACCTTTCGGTTCATCTCCGGGTCCCGGAGCAGACGGTCCTCGCGCGCGCTCGGCAGCGGGACCGCTCGCTCTATGCCTCACTGGCCGAACTGGAGCAGCGTTACCGCGCCCGCTACCTGCCGGGGCAGGCGCTCTACCGCGCCGAAGCAGATCCGGAGACTGGGGCCGACGTGCTGATCGACAATCGGGACGTCAGCGCCCCGCGGATTCTCCGGTGGGACGCGCCCGACTGCTGAGCGGGCGCCTCAGACCGGGTCGAGGCGGACACCGGTGAGTTCCTCGAGGACGACGAGGGCCGCATCCAGCCTGTGGACGGTCGTACCTCCTTGTTCGTACTTCTGGGAAGAAGTCGAGTACGCCGACGTCCTGGAGGTCTGATCGCAAGGCCGGTGCGCAGTACGGGACACCCCACCAAGTCGCTGTCGCACTCGGGGTCCGAGAAGAAGGGCGGTTACCCGGCGACGGGACCGGTCGTCTCCGCGATGCCCAAGGCGCCACGGGGCCCCGCGCCGGGGACGAGTCCGTCGCACACCCCTGGTTCCGGCTCCTCGTCCGCGAAGGGCATGTCCAAGGAGGGGTAGGCCCCTCCGATCGGTCCCGACCGTCCGACGCCTGGTGCGCTCAGTGCAGGTCGCGGCGGGCGAACAGCCAGACCCCGATGCCGACGATCACCGCGGCGGCCGCGCCGACCACCAGGGCGCCCTGCAGGTTGGTGACCAGGTAGGACGGCGGGCCCTCCGGTCCGGTGGTCATGACGCTGTAGTCGACGACCCGGACCCCGTCCGGGGCGACCAGCGCGGCGGCGTTGGTCGAGATCAGCCAGCGCTCCAGCATCGGGTCGTAGATCCGCAGCGCGTTCTCCACGATCGCGAAGTACACGAAGCCCACGCCCAGCGCCGCCCCGGTGTTGCGCACCAGGTTGGCCAGCCCGAAGCCGATCAGGGAGATCAGCACCACCAGCAGGACCCCCCGGCCCTGCACGGCCAGCAGGTCGCCCCAGAAGCCGTCGGGCAGCTCCTGCCCGTCGCCCACGAACGTGCGCAGGATCCAGGCCATGAGCAGCCAGGCCAGCTGCGCGGCGAGGCCGATCGCGACCGCCGCGAGCGCGAGGACGCCGATCTTGGTGGCCATGACGCGCACCCGGTTCGGCACCCAGAACAGCAGCGCCACGATCGTGCGGTGCGACCACTCGGCGCCGATCCAGGTGGCGCCGATCAGGAAGAGGAGGACGGCGGCGGCGGCGGCGAAGGCCATGGCCCCGGCGTCGGCCGTGGCGGCGAAGTCGAACGGCGCGGTCTGGACGAAGTCCTCGACCCGCCAGGTGGACGCGTCGATGCCCGGGCCGCACATCTGCTCGGCGAGCTCGCCGGCGCGTTCGGCCTCCGCCGCGCACTCGGCGTACCAGGCCCGCTCGCTGGCGAGGATCTCCTCCATCTGCTGCCGCGCGTCGGCGAAGTCGGCCTCCGTCGGCTCACCGAAGTTCAGCAGCCCGATGACCACCGCGCCGAGCCAGCCGAGCACCGCGAGGCCCAGCAGGACCTGCACGAAGCGGCGGGCGCGGAACCGGTGCAGCTCCGCCCGGAACAGGCTGCCCCGGTGGGCGGCTGCGGCCGGCTGCGGCGCCGTGGTCGGCTGCTCGGTCATCGCGCTCATGCCCGCTCCCCGGTGATGGCGAGGAAGGCGCTCTCCAGGTCGGGGGTCACGCGGACCAGCTCCTCGACGTAGTGGCCGTGCTCGGCGAGCACGCGGGTGATCTGGCCGGGGGCGGGTGCGCCGTGCACGAGCACCTGGCCGTCGGGGGTCGGGGAGACGGAGAACCCCGCGGCCGAGAGCACGGCCGCCGCGGCGGCGGGGTCGGGCACGACCACGCGGACGTCGCCGGTGCCGGCGCGGGAGAGCACCTCGGCGACCGGTCCGGACGCCACCCGGCGGCCGCGGGCGAGGATGGTGACCGAGTCGCAGACCTGCTGGATCTCGGCCAGCAGGTGGGAGGAGACCAGCACCGTCGTCCGGCCGTCGGAGCCCAGCCGCCGGATGAGCTCGCGCACGTCGCGGATGCCCGCCGGGTCCAGGCCGTTGCTCGGCTCGTCGAGGATGAGCAGGCGGGGGGCCTTGAGCAGCGCCGCGGCGATGCCGAGCCGCTGCTTCATGCCGAGGGAGTAGCCCTTGAACCGGTCGTCGGCGCGTTCCCGCAGGTCCACCAGCTCCAGGCACTCCTCGACCCGGGCCGACGGCACCCCGGCGGTCTCGGCCAGCAGCCGGAGGTTGCGGCGGCCGGAGAAGCCCGGGAAGAACAGCGGGGTCTCCACCATGGCGCCGACGTCGCCGATGACGCCCGGGAGCCCGGAGGGCACCGGCTGGTCGAGCACCTTCATCGTGCCGCTGCCACCGTCGACGCCGACCAACCCGAGCAGGGCGCGAATGGAGGTCGTCTTGCCCGACCCGTTGGGCCCCAGCAGGCCGTGGACGCCGCCGGACCCGACCACCATGTCCAGCCCGTCGAGCGCCTTCAGGGGCTGGCCGCCCCGTCCGCGGTAGGTCTTCGAGACCCCCACCATCTCCACCGCCGGCATGCGGGCCTCCCTGCCTTCCGGATCAGCCGCCCGGGTGGGAGCACCCTGGCACAGCGACGTCCGCGGTGACAGCGTCCGGCGTGCGTGTCGGAACCGCGGGGGCCCGGAAAGCACAGGGCCCGGAAAGCGCAGGGCCCGGAAAGCGCAGGACCCGGAAAGCGCAGGACCCGGAAAGCGCAGGACCCGGGAACCGCAGGGCCGGGAACGGCGAAGGGCTCCCGCCGTGCGGCGGGAGCCCTGTCGTCAGCGCGGGGAGCGCCGGCGGTCGCCCCAGGGCTCGTCGACGTCCTCCTCGAGGTCCTCGTCGTCGCCGCTGCCGACGATCCCCTCCATGCCGGGGGAGAGCACGCCCCACTCGATCAGCCGGGACGTCAGCTCGTCGGGGCTCATGTCGTAGATGATCGCCAGCGACTTCAGGTCCTCGGCGCGGATCGAGAGGACCTTGCCGTTGTAGTCGTGGCGCTGGGCCTGGATCGTCGAGGCGTAGCGGGCCAGCGGCCCGGCCTCGTCGGCCGGCAGCGAGCCCAGCGACTCCAGGTTGAGGACGATCTTGTTCGTCGCGGTGACCGCGGAACTCGGCCGCGGGTCGGGCAGCAGCTCCGACACCGGCACGCCGTAGAAGACGGCCAGTTCGGAGAGGCGCTGCACGGTGACGGCGCGGTCGCCGCGCTCGTAGGAGCCGACGACGACCGCCTTCCAGCGGCCGTGCGACTTGTCCTCCACGCCCTGCAGGGAGAGCCCCTGCTGGTTGCGGATCGCTCGGAGCCGGGCGCCGAGGGCCCGCGAGTAGTCGGTGCTCATCGCTGTCTGCTCACAGTCCGTCGTCTCGGATCGGTGCTGGTCGTCACGCAGCGTACTGGCGATGCCGGGATCACAACAGGCGGCCCGACACGCCCGAGTGGTGAGGAGCGGTACCTCGGCGTGCCGGATCGGCCCCGCCCGCGTCCGGGTGGGCGGCGGGCGGCCGCCCGCGGTGCAGTACCGTCGGGCCCGGTCCGACCACTCCTTTAACGACCCGTCCCGTGAGGCGGGGAAGGAGGCCTCATGGCCCGCGCACCCGAGCCTGCCCGGAGCACCGCTCCCGGTGGCGCTCCCGGCACCCTGCTGACCTCCGCCGACGTGGCCCGCGTCGTCGACCGCATGGCCCACCAGCTGATCGAGCGGGCCGCCAGCGGGCGGGCCGAGGACGGCGCCGACGGCGGCCTCGCCGACCTGGTGCTCGTCGGCATCCCCACCCGCGGCGCCCCGCTGGCCCGCCGGCTGGCGGCGCGCATCGAGGCCTTCACCGGCACCCGCGTCGACGTCGGCACCGCCGACATCACCCTGTACCGGGACGACCTCCGGCTGCGCGGCGTCCGCGCGCTGGAGCCGACCGTGCTGCCCGACGCCGGCATCGACGGCCGGCTGGTGGTGCTCGTCGACGACGTCCTCTTCTCCGGCCGGTCGGTGCGGGCCGCGCTCGACGCGCTGCGCGACCTCGGCCGGCCCCGCGTCGTCCAGCTCGCCGTCCTGGTCGACCGGGGCCACCGGGAGCTGCCGATCAAGGCCGACTTCGTGGGCAAGAACGTGCCCACGTCGCGGTCGCAGCAGGTGCGGGTGCACCTCGCGGAGATCGACGGCGCCGACGAGGTGCTCGTGACCGACGGGGAGCCAGGGGTCCGGGAACCGCGGGGAGAGGAGGCACGGTGAAGCGGCACCTGCTGGAGGCCGCCGACCTCGACCGGGCCGATGCGACGCTGGTGCTCGACACCGCCGCGCAGATCGACCAGGCGCTGGCCGGCCGCGAGGTGAAGAAGCTCCCGACGCTGCGCGGCCGCACCGTGGTGAACCTCTTCTACGAGGACTCCACCCGCACCCGCATCTCCTTCGAGCTGGCCGCCAAGCGCCTCTCCGCCGACGTCATCAACTTCTCGGCCAAGGGCAGCAGCGTCTCCAAGGGCGAGAGCCTCAAGGACACCGCGCTGACCCTGGAGGCCATGGGCGCCGACGCCGTCGTCGTCCGGCACTCCTCCTCGGGGGCACCCCATCGGCTGGCGAACTGGGTGCGCGGCAGCGTGGTCAACGCCGGCGACGGCACCCACGAGCACCCGACGCAGGCGCTGCTGGACGCCTACACGATCCGGCAGCGGCTGGGCCGGCTCGAGGGCGTGCGGGTGGCGATCGTCGGCGACGTGCTGCACAGCCGGGTGGCCCGCTCCAACGTCGGCCTGCTGCACACCCTCGGTGCCGACGTCACGCTGGTGGCCCCGCCGACCCTGCTGCCCGTCGGCGTCGGCAGCTGGCCGGCCGAGGTCTCCTACGACCTGGACGCCGTGCTGCCCAAGGTCGACGTGGTGATGATGCTGCGGGTGCAGGCCGAGCGGATGAACGCCTCGTTCTTCCCGAGTGCCCGCGAGTACAGCCGCCGGTACGGCCTGGACGCCCGCCGGATGGGCGTGCTGCCCGACGACGCCATCGTCATGCACCCCGGCCCCATGAACCGCGGGATGGAGATCGCCGCCGAGGTGGCCGACTCCGCCCGCTCCACCATCGTCGAGCAGGTCGCCAACGGGGTCTCGACCCGCATGGCCGTGCTCTACCTGCTGCTCGGAGGCGCGCCCGCATGACCAGCTACCTCATCAAGGGCGCGAGGCCCTGCGGCGGCGAGCCCGCCGACATCCTGCTGACCGACGGCCGGATCGCGGCGATCGGCGAGTCGCTGTCCGCGACCGGCGCCGAGGTGGTCGAGGCGGCCGGGCTGATCGCGCTGCCCGGCCTGGTCGACCTGCACACCCACCTGCGCGAACCCGGCCGCGAGGACGCCGAGACGGTCGAGACCGGTAGCCGCGCCGCCGCGCTCGGCGGCTTCACCGCGGTGCACGCCATGGCCAACACCGACCCGGTCGCCGACACCGCCGGCGTGGTCGAGCAGGTGTGGCGGCTCGGGCAGGAGGCCGGCCTGGTGGACGTCGTCCCGGTGGGCGCGGTGACCGTCGGCCTGGCCGGCGAGCGGCTGGCCGAGCTCGGCGCGATGGCCGACTCCGCCGCCCGGGTCCGCGTCTTCTCCGACGACGGGCACTGCGTCGCCGACCCGGCGCTGATGCGCCGGGCGCTGGAGTACGTGAAGGCCTTCGACGGCGTCGTCGCCCAGCACGCCGAGGAGCCGCGGCTCACCGTCGGCGCCCAGATGCACGAGGGCGACCGCTCGGCCCGCCTGGGCCTGACCGGCTGGCCGGCCGCCGCGGAGGAGGCGATCATCGCCCGCGACGTGCTGCTGGCCGAGCACGTCGGCGCCCGGCTGCACGTCTGCCACGTCTCGACGGCGGGCTCGGTGGAGATCCTGCGCTGGGCCAAGTCGCGGGGCGTCCAGGTCACCGCCGAGGTCACCCCGCACCACCTGCTGCTCACCGACGCCTGCGCCGAGAGCTACGACCCGGTGTTCAAGGTCAACCCACCACTGCGCACCGACGCCGACGTCGAGGCGCTGCGTGCCGGGCTGGCCGACGGCACGATCGACGCCGTCGGCACCGACCACGCCCCGCACGCGGTGGAGGACAAGGAGAGCGAGTGGGCCCAGGCCCGGCCCGGGATGCTCGGGCTGGAGCAGGCGCTGGCGGTGGTCATCGAGACGATGGTCGAGCCCGGCCGCCTCGACTGGGCCGGCGTCGCCGACCGCATGTCGGTGCGCCCGGCCGCCATCGGCCGGCTCGACGGGCTGGGTGACCGGTCGCAGGGCCGCCCCATCGCCCCCGGCGAGCCCGCCAACCTGGTCCTGGTCGACCCCGCGGCCCGCGCGACGGTCGACCCCGCGGCGCTGGCCAGCCGCAGCCGCAACAGCCCCTATGCCGGCCGGGAGCTCCCCGGCCGGGTGGTCGCCACGTTCCTCCGGGGGACGGCGACCGTTCTGGACGGAAAGGCAACACGGTGAACCGGCAGCGAGTGAGCATCGCAGCGAGGAACGAGCGAGGAGCGGAGCGAGCGTGGCCGGGAACGGGGACACGGTGAGTGACGCGATCCTCGTGCTCGAGGACGGCAGGACGTTCCAGGGTGACTCCTACGGCGCCACCGGCACCACGGTCGGCGAGGCGGTCTTCGCCACCGGCATGACCGGCTACCAGGAGACGCTCACCGACCCCAGCTACGCCGGGCAGATCGTGGCGATGACCGCCCCGCACATCGGCAACACCGGGGTCAACGGCGAGGACGACGAGAGCAGCCGCATGTGGGTCGCCGGCTTCGTCGTCCGCGACCCCGCCCGCCGGCCGGCCAACTGGCGGGCCACCGGCAGCCTGGACGACGAGCTGGTCGCCCAGGGGGTCGTCGGGATCAGCGGCATCGACACCCGCGCCCTGACCCGGCACCTGCGCGACCGCGGCGCCATGCGGGCCGGCATCAGCACCGAGCTCTCCGCCGACGAGCTGCTCGCCCGGGTCACCGCGGCCGAGGGCATGACCGGCGCCGACCTCGCCCCGACGGTGAGCACGCAGCAGCCCTACGTGGTCCCGGCGGTGGGGGAGAAGCGGTTCACCATCGCCGCGCTCGACCTGGGCATCAAGACGGCCACGCCGCGGCACCTGGCCGCGCTCGGCGTCGAGACCCACGTGCTGCCCTCGACGGCCACCGCCGAGGAGCTGCTGGCGGCCGGACCCGACGGGGTGTTCCTCTCCAACGGCCCGGGCGACCCGGCCGCGGCCGACTACGCGGTCGAGGCGGTGCGGGGCGTGCTCGACGCCCGCCGCCCGCTGTTCGGCATCTGCTTCGGCAACCAGATCCTCGGGCGCGCGCTGGGCCTGGGCACCTACAAGCTGCAGTTCGGCCACCGCGGCCTGAACCAGCCGGTGCTCGACCGGGTCAGCGGCACGGTGCGGGTGACCAGCCACAACCACGGCTTCGCCGTCGACGCGCCGCTGGACCGGCCCACCGACACCCCGTACGGCCCGGTCGAGGTGAGCCACGTGGGCCTCAACGACGACGTCGTCGAGGGCCTGCGACTGGTCGACGCGCCCGCCTTCAGCGTCCAGTTCCACCCGGAGTCGGCGGCCGGGCCGCACGACGCCGCACCCCTGTTCCAGCGCTTCGTCGACCTGATGGAGAGCGCCCGCGGCGGCGGGGAACCCGTCAGCCCGCCTCCCGTCGTGGAGCACAGCACCGGCGAGAAGGAGGCCTGACGTGCCCAAGCGCACCGACATCGCGCACGTGATGGTGATCGGCTCCGGCCCGATCCTCATCGGCCAGGCCGCCGAGTTCGACTACTCCGGCACCCAGGCGTGCCGCGTGCTCAGGGCCGAGGGGCTGCGGGTCAGCCTGGTCAACAGCAACCCGGCGACGATCATGACCGACCCCGAGATCGCCGACGCCACCTACATCGAGCCGCTGACCCCGGAGTTCGTGGAGAAGGTCATCGCCAAGGAGCGCCCCGACGCGCTGCTGGCGACCCTGGGCGGGCAGACGGCGCTGAACATCGCCATCGGGCTGTACGAGAACGGCGTGCTGGAGAAGTACGGCGTCCAGCTGATCGGTGCCGATGTCGACGCGATCAACCGCGGCGAGGACCGGCAGCTGTTCAAGGACATCGTCCGCTCCATCGGCGCCGACGCCCCGCGCTCGCGGGTCTGCGGCACCGTCGAAGAGGCGATCGAGACCGCCGAGGAGGTCGGGTACCCGGTCGTCATCCGGCCGAGCTTCACCATGGGGGGCCTCGGCTCGGGGTTCGCCACCGACGAGGCGATGCTGCGCCGCATGGCCTCCCACGGGCTGGCCGACTCCCCGGTGCACACCGTCCTCATCGAGGAGTCGGTGCTGGGCTGGAAGGAGTACGAGCTCGAGCTGATGCGCGACCGCAGCGACAACGTGGTCGTCATCTGCTCGATCGAGAACATCGACGCCATGGGCGTGCACACCGGCGACTCGGTGACCGTCGCCCCGGCCATGACGCTGACCGACGTCGAGTACCAGAAGATGCGCGACGTCGGCATCGCCGTCCTGCGCGCGGTCGGCGTGGACACCGGCGGCTGCAACATCCAGTTCGCGGTCAACCCCGCCGACGGCCGGCTGGTCGTCATCGAGATGAACCCGCGGGTCTCCCGGTCCAGCGCGCTGGCGTCGAAGGCCACCGGCTTCCCGATCGCCAAGATCGCGGCCAAGCTGGCCATCGGCTACACCCTCGACGAGATCACCAACGACATCACCGGCGTCACCCCGGCGGCGTTCGAGCCGACGCTGGACTACGTCGTGGTGAAGATCCCGCGGTTCGCCTTCGAGAAGTTCCCGGGCGCAGACCCGCGGCTGACCACCACGATGAAGAGCGTCGGCGAGGTCATGTCGATGGGCCGCAACTTCGCCGAGGCGCTGGGAAAGGCCATGCGGTCGACCGAGACCAAGGCGGCCGGCTTCTGGACCGGGCAGCCCGACCCGCGGTCGGCCGAGGAGCTGCTCGAGGCGCTCCGGACGCCGGTCGACGGCCGGCTGTACACCGCGGAGCGGGCGCTCGCCGCCGGCGCCACGGTGGAGCAGGTCGCCGAGGCCAGCGGCTTCGACCCGTGGTTCGTCGACCAGCTGGTCCTGGTCCGCGAGATCGCCGACGCCGTCCGCGACGCGCCGTCGCTGACGCCGGAGCTGCTCCGCCGGGCCAAGCGGCACGGCCTCTCGGACCGGCAGATCGCCGCGCTGCGCCCCGAGCTCGCCGGCGAGGACGGCGTCCGGGTGCTGCGCTGGCGGCTCGGCGTGCGCCCGGTCTACAAGACCGTCGACACCTGCGCCGCGGAGTTCGCCGCCCGCACGCCGTACCACTACTCCTCCTACGACGAGGAGACCGAGGTGCAGCCGCGCGAGAAGCCGGCGGTGCTGATCCTCGGCTCGGGCCCCAACCGGATCGGCCAGGGCATCGAGTTCGACTACTCCTGCGTGCACGCGGTGATGGCGCTGCAGGACGCCGGCTACGAGGCGGTGATGGTCAACTGCAACCCGGAGACCGTCTCCACCGACTACGACACCGCCGACCGGCTCTACTTCGAGCCGCTCACCTTCGAGGACGTCCTCGAGGTGATGGAGGCCGAGCGCGCGGCCGGCCCGGTCGCCGGGGTCATCTGCACCCTGGGCGGGCAGACGCCGCTGGCCCTGGCGCAGCGGCTGAAGGACGCCGGCGTCCCGGTGCTCGGCACCTCCCCGGAGGCGATCGACGACGCCGAGCACCGCGGCGCCTTCTCCCGGGTGCTGGCCGACACCGGGCTGCTCGCGCCCAAGCACGGCACCGCGACGACGTTCGCCGAGGCGCACCGGATCGCCTCGGACATCGGCTACCCGGTGCTCGTGCGGCCCTCCTACGTCCTCGGCGGCCGCGGGATGGAGATCGTCTACGACGACGCCACGCTCGAGGCCTACATCGCCAAGGCCACCGACGTCAGCCCGGAGCACCCGGTGCTGGTGGACCGGTTCCTGGAGGACGCCGTCGAGATCGACGTCGACGCGCTCTACGACGGCACCGACCTGTACCTGGGCGGGGTCATGGAGCACATCGAGGAGGCCGGCATCCACTCCGGCGACTCGGCCTGCGCGCTCCCGCCGATCACCCTCGGCACCGCGGACCTCCTCAAGATCCGCGCCGCCACCGAGAAGCTGGCCGCACGGATCGGCGTCCGCGGGCTGATGAACGTCCAGTACGCGATCAAGGACGACATCCTCTACGTGATCGAGGCGAACCCGCGGGCCAGCCGCACGGTGCCGTTCGTCTCCAAGGCGACGGCGGTGCAGCTGGCCAAGGCCGCGGCCCGGATCGCGGTCGGCGAGACGATCGCCGAGCTGCGCGCCGCCGGGGTGCTGCCGGCCGCCGGTGACGGCACCGACCTCCCCGACGACGCCCCGATCGCGGTGAAGGAGGCGGTCCTGCCCTTCCACCGCTTCCGCACCGTCGAGGGCTACGGCGTGGACACCGTGCTCTCCCCGGAGATGAAGTCCACCGGCGAGGTGATGGGCCTCGACGCCGAGTTCGGAACCGCGTTCGCGAAGTCGCAGGCCGCCGCGTACGGGTCGCTGCCGACCGGCGGCACGGTGTTCGTCTCGCTGGCCAACCGGGACAAGCGGTCGGCGGTCTTCCCGATCAAGCGGCTGGCCGACCTCGGCTTCACGCTGCTGGCCACCACCGGCACCGCGCAGGTGCTGCGCCGGCACGGCGTCGCGGCCGAGGTGGTCGGGAAGTTCAGCGAGGGCCCGGGCAACATCGTCGAGCGGATCCAGGCCGGGGACGTCGACCTGGTGTTCAACACGCCGTTCGGCGCGCCGGGCAACAGCGGTCCGCGGCTGGACGGGTACGAGATCCGCACCGCCGCGGTGAGCGCCGGCATCCCGTGCATCACCACGGTGCAGGGCATGGCGGCCGCGGTGCAGGGCATCGAGGCGCTGCGCCAGGGCGGCATCGGCGTGCGCAGCCTGCAGGAGGTGCACGCGGCGCTGGCCGGCGGCACGTCGGGAGGCCCCAGCACGTTCGCCGGCACGTCGGCGTGACGGGGGCGGGGGACGCGGCGGTCCGGGAGGTCCGCGCCGCGCTGGTCGGCCGCGGGCCGGTCGGCCAGCTCCCGGCCGCGTTCCTCGCCGGGGTCACCCGGTTCGCCCGCCCGGCGCCGGCCGAGCTCGACGCGCAGCGGTCGGCGGCGGAGGACCTCGCCGCCCGGCTGGCCACCGGTGAGGTGGGGGAGCAGGACCTGCCCCTGCTCACGCGGGTGCTCTTCTTCGCCGGGCACGCCGACCTCCTCGCCGCGGCCGGGCTGCCGGTGCCCGGCTACGACGTGCTGGGCGGGTTCCGGGACAACCTGGCCCGCCCGCTGGGGCCGCGGCTCCCCGAGCGGCCGACGGCGGGCGGACGGCGCTGGCGGCTGCTCGGCCGCACCGTCGGCTTCCCGATCGGGGTGCCCGCCTGCGTGCTGAACGGCAGCGAGGCCTGGGTGCGGCACAACGTGGCGGGCGGCTACCGCGTGCTGACCTACAAGACCGTCCGCGGACGGGAGCACCCACCCAACGAGCAGCCGAACTGGACGTTCGCGCCGGGCGCACGGTCGAGCCTGCCCCCGGGCGCGGCGGCCGAGGTGGTCTCCGACCCGTGGAGCTGGGTGCCGCCGGGGGACCCCGCGGTGAGCACGGTCAACTCCTTCGGGGTGCCCTCGCCGGCGCCCGAGGAGTGGATGGCCGACCTGGCGCGCTCGCTGGCCGCCGTCGGGGACGACGCGCTGCTCCTGGTCAGCGTCATGGGGGAGGGGGACGGCGCCGACCTGGTGACCGACTTCGCCCGGACGGCTCGGCTGGCCGAGGAGGCCGGTGCACCGGTCGTGGAGCTCAACCTGTCCTGCCCCAACACGCTGAGCGCCTCGGCCGACGGCGTGAAGCCGCCGCTGTGCCTGGACGCCGACGCCACCGTCGCGGTGGTGGAGGCGGTGCGGCGGGCGCTGGACGACCGCACCGGGCTGGTGGCGAAGCTGTCCTGGCTGGACGAGCCGGCGCTGGCCGCGCTCGTGCCCCGGCTGGTCCCGCTGGTCGACGGCATCGCCGGCATCAACACCCTGCAGAGCCGGGTGCGCCGCAGCGACGGCGCCGCCACCTTCCCGGGCCGGGAGCTGGCCGGGCTCTCCGGCATCGCGATCCGGGAGCCGGCGCTGGACTTCACCCGCCGGCTGGTCGCCCTGCGCGCCGCCGGGCGGGCGCACTTCGACGTCCTCGCCATGGGTGGGGTCACCGACCCCGCCTCGTTCGAGGCGCTGTTCACCGCCGGCGCCGACGCGGTGCAGTCGGCCGCCGGCGCCTTCGCCGACCCGTTCCTCGCCCGGCGCTGCATCGCCGCCCTGGGGGAGACCCTGCCCCGAGCCGTGGAGGCCCCGTGACCGACCAGGTGCCCGCATGAGCCCGACGGTTCCCCCGGGCGGCGTCCCCGGGCGCCGGCCGGACTTCGCCGACGTCGAGCCCTTCGGCATGCGGCTGTCCGCCGCGGTCGCCGCCCGCGGGCCGCTGTGCGTGGGCCTCGACCCGCACCGGTCGCTGCTGATCGACTGGGGCGTCGGCGACGACCTGGACGGACTGCGCCGCTTCACCGACGCGGTGGTAGAGGCGCTCGCCGGGAGCGTGGCCGTGCTCAAGCCGCAGATGGCCTTCTACGAGCGTTTCGGTTCGCGGGGCCTGGCGGTACTCGAGGAAGCGGTCGCCGCCTGCCGCGCGGCCGGGGCGCTGGTGCTGCTGGACGCCAAGCGCGGGGACATCGGCTCGACGATGGAGGCCTACGCCGACTACCTGCGCAGCGACCACCCGCTGCAGGTGGACGCGATGACCGTGAGCCCGTACCTGGGACCGGAGTCGCTGGCGCCGGCGGTGCGCACCGCCGAGCGCTCCGGCGGCGGCCTGTTCGTGCTGGCCCGCACGTCGAACCCCGATGCCGCGACCTTCCAGCACGCGACGGTGGGGGACCGGTCGGTCGCCCAAGCCGTCGTCGACACCGTGTGCGGCTGGAACACCCGGCACCCCGAGGACGTCGTGGTCGGCTTCGGCCCCTCCCTGGGATCCTTCGGGCTCGTCGTCGGCGCCACGCTGCCCGAGCTGGACGTCGACCTCGATTCACTGGGGGGCCCGGTCCTGGCGCCGGGGCTCGGCGCCCAGGGCGGCTCGGTGGCCGATCTGCGCCGGCTGTTCGGGCGGGCCCGCGCGGTCGTCCCCACGGTGTCGCGGGACGTGCTGTCGGCCGGTCCGGACGCCGGGGCGCTGCGGGCGGCCGCGGACCGCTGGGCGGACGCGCTGGCGGCCTGACCAGCGGTCCCGGCGTCCGGTGGGCCCGGACCGTGCCCGGGGGCTCGGCGTGTCGTGTGCTCGGCGTGTCGGGTGGCGGACCGCTCCCGGGCTCCCGGCGCGGGCGAATGGAACGGGGACGGCCGTATACCGCTCGACCTGCGCTGATCACGTAGCGTCACGAGATGGGGCGACGACGGTGGCGAGTCGCGGATGGCGCGTCCGGGCGGCGACCTGCCGGGCAGTGTGACCAGCAGATTTGCTCCCGGCGACGGGGACCGAGAGGCTCCGGGTGAGACGTGATCCGTCTCGACGAACCGAACGAGCGCCGGTCTCCACGAGGCCGGCGACGACACGATTGGGTTGCACCATGCCCCTGCCTGAACTGTCCCCGGAACAGCGGGCCGCCGCCCTGGAGAAGGCTGCCGCGGCCCGCAAGGCGCGCGCCGAGCTGCGCGAGCGGCTCAAGAGCAAGGGCGCCACCGTCGGTGACGTCCTGAAGCAGGGCGAGTCCGACGAAGTGATCGGCAAGATGCGCGTGTCCGCCGTCCTGGAGTCCCTGCCGGGCGTCGGCAAGGCCCGGGCTGCGAAGATCATGGAACGCCTGGAGATCTCCCCGACGCGCCGCGTCCGGGGTCTGGGCGCCAACCAGCGGCGGGCCCTGGAGGCCGAGTTCGGGAGCGACCAGGTCGTTCCCGAGCAGGTTCCCGTCGACGGCTCCGTCTGAGGGGAGCCGTCGGCACCGCCGACGACCCCGGGCGAGGACGACGAGTGGCTGCAGCGACACCGGCACGGCTGACCGTGCTCTCCGGACCCTCAGGGGTCGGCAAGGGCACCGTGGTCGCCGAGGTCCGGCGCCGGCACCCCGATGTGTGGGTGTCGGTGTCGGCCACCACTCGTCGTCCCCGGCCCGGTGAGGTCGACGGCGTGCATTACCACTTCGTCGACGAGGCCGAGTTCGACCGGCTGATCGCCGCCGACGGGCTGCTGGAGTGGGCCGAGTACGCGGGCAACCGCTACGGCACCCCGGTGGCGCCGGTGCGGGCCCAGCTCGCCTCGGGGCGCCCGGCGCTGCTGGAGATCGAGCTGCAGGGGGCCCGGCAGGTGCGGGCGCGGGCGCCGGAGGCCCAGCTGGTCTTCCTGGCCCCGCCGTCGTGGGCCGAGCTGGTCAGCCGGCTGGCCGGCCGGGGCTCCGAGCCGGCCGCCGTCCAGGAGCGCCGGCTGGCCATCGCGCAGGCCGAGCTCGACTCCTCCGGGGAGTTCGACGTGGTGGTCGTCAACGACGACGTGGCCCGTGCCGCCGACGAATTGGTAGGATTGCTGACTGCGCCCTCGCCCGGACTCGTGCCGGGGGAGTAGCGCCCACGAGGAAGAGCTCCGCCGGTGGTCCCGCCGGCTGCTTCCTCCCGCCATCGAATGAGGAGCACGCCCGCCCGTGTCCGGAGTCGCACCCGCCCCCGAGGGCATCACCAACCCGCCGATCGACGAGCTGCTCGAGCGCACCACGAGCAAGTACGGGCTGGTCATCTTCGCCGCCAAGCGCGCGCGCCAGATCAACGCCTACTACAGCCAGCTCTCCGAGGGCCTGCTCGAGTACGTCGGCCCGCTGGTCGACACCGCGCCGCAGGAGAAGCCCCTCTCGATCGCGCTGCGTGAGATCAACGAGGGCCTGCTGGCCCACGCCGCCGGCGAGAACTGATCAGGCTGGTGACGCCCGTCGTCACCGCCCTTTGTAGTGAGGACGCCCCCGGCAGGTGCCGGGGGCGTCGTCGTGCCTGGGGGAGGATGAGCGCATGAGCCGGATCGTGCTGGGCGTCAGCGGTGGCGTGGCCGCCTACAAGGCCGCCCTGCTGCTGCGGGCGTTCACCGAGGCCGGGCACGACGTGCGCGTCGTCCCGACCCCCGGCGCGCTGCACTTCGTCGGGTCCGCGACGTTCGAGGCGCTGTCGGGCAACCCGGTCACCACCGACGTCTGGTCCGACGTCCCCGAGGTCGCGCACGTGCGCATCGGCCAGACCGCCGACCTCGTGGTGGTGGCCCCGGCCACCGCCGACCTGCTCGCCCGCGCCGCCGCGGGGCGGGCCGACGACCTGCTCACCGCCACGCTGCTCACCGCGCACTGCCCGGTCGTGTTCGTGCCGGCCATGCACACCGAGATGTGGCTGCACCCCGCCACCCAGGACAACGTCGCCACGCTGCGCCGCCGGGGCTCGATCGTGCTGCCGCCGGCCGTCGGCCGGCTCACCGGACCCGACTCCGGTCCCGGCCGGCTGCCCGAGCCGGCCGACATCGCCGCGCTGGCCGCGGTCGTGCTCGAGCAGGGCGCCGACGCCCTGCCCCGGGACCTCGCCGGGCGCCGGGTGGTCATCAGCGCCGGTGGCACCCGCGAGCCGCTGGACCCGGTGCGCTACCTCGGCAACCGGTCCTCGGGCAAGCAGGGCTGGGCCCTGGCCCGGGTCGCCGCCGCGCGCGGCGCCGAGGTCGTCCTGGTCGCGGCCAACGTGGAGCTGCCGGCGCCGTTCGGGGTCCGGGTGGTCCCGGTCGGGACCGCCGAGGAGCTGCGCGCCGCCGTGCTGGCCGAGTCGGCGGGGGCCGATGTCGTGGTCATGAGCGCCGCGGTCGCCGACTTCCGGCCGGCCGGCGTCGCCGCCGCCAAGATGAAGAAGGGCGCCGCCAGCGAGCCGACCGCGATCGAGCTGGTGCGCAACCCCGACGTGCTCGTCGAGCTGGTCGCTGCCCGGTCGCCGGGGCAGCTGGTCGTCGGCTTCGCCGCCGAGACCGGCGACGACGACGGCGACGTGCTCACCCACGCCCGCGCGAAGCTCGCCCGCAAGGGGTGCGATCTGCTCGTGGTCAACGACGTCTCGGCCGGGCAGGTGTTCGGCCGGGCGGAGAACGCCGTCGTCCTCCTGTCCGCCGACGGGCCGCCCACCGA
This sequence comes from Blastococcus xanthinilyticus, assembly GCF_008124835.1. Taxonomy (GTDB): domain Bacteria; phylum Actinomycetota; class Actinomycetes; order Mycobacteriales; family Geodermatophilaceae; genus Blastococcus; species Blastococcus xanthinilyticus. The sequence goes on from NZ_VNHW01000012.1 coordinate 122,034, forward strand.
GCTGCCCCGGGGCAGCAAGGACGCCGTGGCCGCCGGCATCTGGACGGCGGTGGCCGGCCGCCTCGCTCCGGCCTGACGGACGCCGCGATACCTCCCGCGGTCCCGCGCCGGTAACGTGCGCACCCGGTGCGCCGCACCGACCCCCCGCCGTCACACCCCAGGGAGCCCGAGTGCCACGCCGCCTCTTCACGTCCGAGTCGGTGACCGAGGGCCACCCGGACAAGATCGCCGACCAGATCAGCGACTCGATCCTGGACGCGATGCTCACGCAGGACCCGCGCAGCCGGGTCGCCGTCGAGACCCTCATCACCACCGGCCAGGTCCACATCGCCGGCGAGGTCACCACCGCCGGCTACGTCGACATCCCGGCGATCGTCCGCGAGACGGTGCTGCGGATCGGGTACGACTCCTCCCGCAAGGGCTTCGACGGCGCGTCCTGCGGCGTCAGCGTCTCCATCGGCGCGCAGTCGCCGGACATCGCGCAGGGTGTCGACACCGGCTACGAGGCGCGCACCGGCGGCACCTCCGACGACGCGATCGAGCGCCAGGGCGCCGGCGACCAGGGGCTGATGTTCGGCTACGCCACCGACGAGACCCCCGAGCTGATGCCGCTGCCGATCGCGCTGGCGCACCGGCTGTCCCGGCGCCTGTCCGCGGTGCGCAAGGACGGCTCGGTGCCCTACCTGCGGCCCGACGGCAAGACCCAGGTCACCGTCGTCTACGAGGACGACCGGCCGGTCGCGGTCGACACCGTGGTGGTCTCCTCGCAGCACGCCGAGGACATCTCGATCGAGACGCTGCTGACCCCGGACATCGAGGAGCTCGTCGTCGAGCCCGAGCTGGCCGCCCTCGGCCTGCCCACGACGGGGCACCGGCTCCTGGTCAACCCGACGGGCAAGTTCGTCATCGGCGGCCCGATGGGTGACGCCGGGCTGACCGGACGCAAGATCATCGTCGACACCTACGGCGGCATGGCCCGCCACGGCGGCGGTGCCTTCTCGGGCAAGGACCCGTCGAAGGTCGACCGCTCCGGCGCCTACGCGATGCGCTGGGTGGCGAAGAACGTCGTCGCCGCCGGGCTCGCCCGCCGGTGCGAGGTGCAGGTGGCGTACGCGATCGGCGCCGCGCACCCGGTCGGGCTGTTCGTCGACACGCACGGCACCGGCACGGTCGCCGACGAGGTGCTGGAGAAGGCGATCGGCTCGGTGTTCGACCTGCGCCCCGGCGCGATCGTCCGCGACCTGGACCTGCTGCGGCCCATCTACGGCCCCACCGCCGCCTACGGCCACTTCGGCCGCGCCGACCTGGACCTGCCGTGGGAGCGGCTGGACCGCGTCGAGGCGCTGCGCTCGGCCGTCGGGGCCTGACGGCGGACGCCGTCGCCCCCACCGGAGCTGTCGGTGGGGGCGGGGAGACTGGTCCGGTGCAGGTGGCCCGGGTCGTCGTCGACGTCCCGCTGGCCCACCTGGACCGGCCGTTCGACTACGCCGTCCCGGAGAAGTTCGCCGGCACCGTGCAGGCCGGCTGCCGGGTGCGGGTGCGTTTCCGCGGCCGGCTCGTCGACGGCGTCGTGTGGGAGCTGGCGGACACCACCGAGTTCGCGGGCGCGCTGCAGCCGCTGTCCCACGTGCCCTCCGGCGAGCCGGTGCTCACCCCGCAGGTCGCGCGGCTGGTGCGCGCCGTCGCCGACCGGTACGCGGGCACCGCCAGCGACGTCCTGCGGCTGGCGCTGCCGCCCCGCCGGGCCGCGGCGGAGAAGCGCGAGTCGCCCACGCCCGAGGCGCTGCCCGCCGTGCCCGACCCGGCCGGGTTCGCCCGCTACCCGGCCGGGCCCGCCCTGCTGGGTGCGCTGGCCGAGGGACGGCCGGCGCGCGCGGTCTGGACGGCGCTGCCCGGCGAGGACTGGCCCAGCCGACTGGTCGAGCTGTGCCGCGCGGCGCTCTCCGGCCGGCGCGGGTCGCTGGTCGTCGTGCCCGACGGCAAGGACCTGGACCGGCTGACCGCGGCGGCGGAGCGGCTGCTGCCCGAGCACTCCTTCACGGTGCTGCGGGCCGACGACTCGCCGGAGAAGCGCTACCGGCGGTTCCTGGCCGCCTCGCGCGGCGCCGCGCAGGTGGTGCTGGGCACCCGGGCGGCGATGTTCGCGCCCGTCCGGGACCTCGGCCTGGTGGTCGTCTGGGACGACGGCGACGACCTGCACTCCGACGAGCACGCTCCCTATCCGCACGCCCGCGACGTCCTGGTGCAGCGGGCGTGGCTGGACTCCTGCGCCGCCGTCGTCGCCGGGACCTCCCGCACCGCCGAGGCGGCGCTGCTGGTCGAGTCCGGGTGGGCGCACGAGCTGGTCGCCGACCGTGCCGCCCTGCGCGCCGCCGCGCCCCGGGTGCAGGCGCTGGGCGAGGACTTCGAGCTGGCCCGAGACGCCGCCGCCCGCACCGCGCGGCTGCCGTCCCTGGCCTTCGACACCGCGCGCAGTGCGCTGGCCGCCGGGACCCCGGTGCTCGTGCAGGTGCCCCGGCGGGGCTACGTCCCGTCCCTGTCCTGCGCCCGCTGCCGCGCCCCGGCCCGGTGCCCCCACTGCGCCGGCCCCCTCGGCATCTCCCCGCGCCCGGGGCCGGGGGGCGGCCGCATCCCCGCCTGCCGCTGGTGCGCCCGGCCGGCCGCCACCTTCGACTGCCCGCACTGCCACGGCACGAAGCTGCGGGCGGCGGTGGTGGGGGAGTCGCGCACCGCCGAGGAGCTCGCCCGGGCTTTTCCGGGCACGACCGTCCGCACGTCGGGCAGCACCTCGGGCGTGCTCGCGACGGTGCCCGCCGGCCCGGCCCTGGTGGTGGCCACCCCGGGCGCGGAGCCGGTCGCCGACGGCGGCTACGGGGCCGCGCTGCTGCTGGACTCGTGGGCGCTGCTCGGCCGGGCCGACCTGCGGGCCGGCGAGGAGACGCTCCGCCGCTGGACGAACGCCGCGGCCCTGGTGCGCCCGGCGCCGGCCGGGGGACGCGTCATCGTCGCCGCCGACGCCGCGCACCCGGTCGTCCAGGCGCTGGTGCGGTGGGATCCGGCGTGGCTGGCCGCCCGCGAGCTGGCCGACCGCCGGGAGCTCGGGTTCCCCCCGGTCACCCGGATGGCGTCGCTGGCGGGGTCACCGGCCGCGCTCGCGGAGTTCCTGGCCGCGGCCCGGCTGCCGGCCGACGCCGACCTGCTCGGGCCGGTGCCGGAGCGGCCTCGGCCCGGTCAGGAGGGGGAGCGCGAGCGCTATCTGGTGCGGGTGCCGCGCGCCGAGGGCGCAGCCCTGGCCCACGCCCTGGCCGAGGTGCAGGGCGTCCGCAGCGCGAAGAAGGCCCCCGAGCACGTCCGCGTGCAGCTCGACCCGCTCGACCTCGTCTGAGAGCAGGTTGCTCAGGCGTTCCGGGTCGTGAACCGTGGGCAGGCCACTGGTCGACCAGCGGCCCCGATGGGCGCCCGGGCCGTCGTGCGCCGCGTCCGGGCAGCGCTGGGGGAGGACGCCGCGGAGCCCCCACCTACGATCGTCGGGTGAGCGTGACCCCCATCCGGCTGTTCGGCGACCCGGTGCTGCACCGGCCGGCCGAGCCGGTCGCCGACTTCGACGCCGAGCTCCGGCAGCTGGTCACCGACCTGACCGAGACGATGCGGGCGGCCGGCGGCGCCGGCCTCGCCGCGCCGCAGATCGGTGTCGGCCTGCGCGTGTTCACCTGGTACGTCGACGGCGAGGTCGGCCACCTGGTCAACCCCGACGTCGCCGCCGTGGGCGAGGAGGTGCAGGACGGCCCGGAGGGCTGCCTGTCCATCCCCGACCTGCGCTACGACTGCAGGCGCCACCTGCACGTGGTCGCCTCGGGCTGGACCATGCACGGCGACCCGGTGCGCGTCGAGGGCTCCGAGCTGCTGGCGCGCGCCATCCAGCACGAGACCGACCACCTCGACGGCGTGCTGTTCGTCGACCGGCTCGCCGACGCCGACCGCGCCGCGGCGCTGGCCGAGATCCAGGCCGCCGAGTGGGCCGGCTACGGCAGCTACCTCCCCGTCGTGAAGGTGAGCCCGCACTGAAGCTCCTGTTCGCCGGTACGCCGGCCCCGGCCGTCCCGTCCCTCGATGCGCTGCTCGCCTCCGACCACGAGGTCGTCGCCGTGCTCACCCGCCCCGACGCCCGCTCGGGGCGCGGCCGCAAGGTGAGCCGCTCCCCGGTCGCCGAGCGGGCCGACGCCGCCGGCGTCCCGGTGCTGCAGCCGCGCTCCCCGCGGGAGCCGGAGTTCCTCGAGCAGCTGGCCGCGCTCGACGTCGACTGCGCGCCGGTGGTGGCCTACGGCGCGCTGGTGCCGCAGGCGGCGCTCGACCTGCCGCGGCACGGCTGGGTCAACCTGCACTTCTCGGTGCTGCCCGCCTGGCGCGGGGCCGCGCCGGTGCAGCACGCGATCATGGCCGGGGACGAGCTCACCGGCGCGTCGACGTTCCTCCTCGAGGCCGGTCTCGACACCGGGCCGGTGTTCGGCACGCTCACCGAGGCCATCGGCCCGCGGGACACCGCCGGAGACCTGCTCGACCGGCTCGCGGTGAGCGGGGCCGGGCTGCTCGTGGCCACGCTGGACGGCATCGCCGCCGGCGCGCTCGACCCCCGGCCGCAGCCTTCGGACGGCGTCAGCCTCGCGCCGAAGGTGGAGACCGCCGACGCCAGGGTCGACTGGGCGCTGCCCGCGCACGTCGTGGACCGGCGGGTCCGCGGGGTCACGCCGGCTCCGGGCGCGTGGACGACCTGGCGCGGGGACCGGCTGCGGCTCGGCCCGGTCGAGCCGCTGCCGACGTCCCTCGGGCTGGCGGCCGGCGAGCTGTCCGTCGGGCCCTCCGGCGTGCTGGTCGGCACCGGGCGGGGCGCCGTCCGGCTCGGCGACGTCCAGCCGGCCGGCAAGCGGATGTTCCCCGCGGCCGACTGGGCCCGTGGCGCGCGGCTCGCGCCCGGCGAGCGGGTGGGCGCGTGAGCCCGCCGCGCTCCGGGGGCCGGCGTCGCCACCCCGCCACCCGGCGACGGGCCCTCGACGGTGCCCGGCTGACCGCCTACGACGTCCTCGACGCCGTCACCTCGCGGCAGGCGTTCGCGAACCTGCTGCTGCCGCAGCTGCTGCGCGAGCGGCAGCTGGAGCCGCGCGACGCCGGCTTCGCCACCCAGCTGGCCTACGGGACGCTGCGGGCGCAGGGCACCCTCGACGCGATCCTCACCGGGCTGGTGTCCCGGCCGCTCGCCGAGCTCGACCCGCGGGTGCTGGACCTGCTGCGCCTGGGCGCCTACCAGCTGGTCGACCTCCGGGTGCCGTCGCACGCGGCCGTCGACACCACCGTCGACCTCACCCGCGCCATCGTGGGCACCGGCGCCTCCGGCCTGGTCAACGCGGTGCTGCGCAAGGTCGCCGCGGGCGGGGACCGGGCCGCCTGGCTGGCCGCGCTGGCGGCCGAGGGCGACGAGCGGCTGGCGCTGGCCACCGACCACCCCGGGTGGATCGTCGACGCCTGGCGGGACGCGCTGGGCGACGAGGCGGAGCTGGAACCGGCCCTGCTCGCCGACGACGTCGCCCCGGAGGTGCACCTGGTCGCCCGGCGCATGGACCGCGCGGCCCTCGCCGAGGAGTCGGGTGGGCAGCCGGGGCCGTGGTCGCCGTACGCGGTGCGGCTCGGCGGGGGAGACCCCGGCCGGCTGGCGTCGGTGCGCTCGGGCCGTGCGGCGGTGCAGGACGAGGGGAGCCAGCTCGCCGCTCTCCTGCTGACCCGGGCGCCGCTGGACGGGCCGGAGAGCGCCTGGCTGGACATGTGCGCGGGGCCCGGCGGCAAGGCCGGGCTGCTCGCCGTCACCCGGCCCGGGGGAGTGCGGCTCACCGCGGCCGACCGCGCCCCGCACCGGGCCGAGCTGGTGCGCCAGGCGCTCGCCGGCGAGGACGACGTCGAGGTGGTGGCCGCCGACGGCCGCGAGCCACCGTGGCAGCCGGGCACGTTCGACCGGGTGCTGCTCGACGCGCCGTGCACCGGCCTGGGCGCGCTGCGCCGGCGCCCGGAGGTCCGCTGGCGGCGGACCCCGGAGGACCTCGCCCCGCTGGTGGAGCTGCAGCTGGAGCTGCTGGCGAGCGCGCTGGCGGCGGTGCGGCCCGGCGGCGTGGTCGCCTTCGTCACCTGCTCCCCGCACACCGAGGAGACCGTGGCGGTGGTCGACGTGGCCGCCGCCCGGGACGACGTCGAGGTGCTGCCGGTGGCCCCGCTGTTCCCGGAGGTGCCGGACATGGCCCGCGGGGACTACGGCCAGCTGTGGCCGCACCGGCACGGCACCGACGCGATGTTCATGGCGCTGCTCCGCCGCACCCGGTGATCTGCCGCACCCGCTGAACCGACCGGCGCCGCTACGGTGCCGTCCGTGACCTGGCTGCCCGGCGGCTTCGCCCATCCGCTGCGCGTCGGGCTGCCGAGCGGGCGGCACCTGCGCCCGATGGGCGCCGCGGACACCGAGATCGACCACCCGGCCGTGATGGGTTCCCGGGAGCGGCTGTGGTCCATCTACGGGGAGGCGTGGGGGTGGCCGCCGGCGCACATGACCGTGGAGCAGGACCGGGACGACCTCGCGCACCACGAGCGGGAGACCGCCGCGCACGAGAGCTTCCTGTACGGGCTGTTCGACGACGACGAGGCCGAGCTGCTCGGCTGCGTCTACATCGACCCGCCGACCAAGGCCGGGGACGTCGGGGCCGAGGTGTCGTGGTGGGTGGTCGACCGGCTGGTCGGCGGCGACGCCGAGCGCGAGCTGGACGAGTTCGTACCCCGCTGGCTGGCCCACGAGTGGCCGCTGCCCGCGCCCGCCCGTCTGGTCGGCCGGGACATTTCCTGGGCGGAGTGGAACGCGCTCCCTGCTCCCGACTGACCGCCCGCGACCCGTCCTAGATGTACCCGGCCATGACGTTGGTGACGGCGGTCGGGCTTGAACGCAGGAGAACCTCCGAGTGGGGTGTGGCTTGTCTAAGGCCCACATCCGCCCGG
>NZ_VNHW01000013.1 GCF_008124835.1 Blastococcus xanthinilyticus
TAGCCGCGGCCGAAGACGAACGGGTCGCCGCCCTTGAGGCGCACGACCCGCTTGCCGGCGCGGGCGTGCTCGACCAGCAGCGCGTTGATCCGCTCCTGCGCCATGAACCGGCCGCGGGGCAGCTTCGAGGCGTCGACGATCTCGACCTCGGGGGGCAGCGAGGCGAGCAGGGACTGTGGTCCCAGGTGGTCGGCGACGACGACGTCGGCGTGCGCCAGCGCCTGCCGGCCGCGGACGGTGATCAGCCCCGGGTCGCCCGGTCCGCCGCCCACGAGGACCACGCTGCCGCCGGGGGCGGGGCGGGCCGCCCGGTCGCCCACGCTGCCGTCGGTCAGCCCGGCGACGATCGCGTCCCGGACGCCGATGGCGCGCTGCGGGTCCCCGCCGCCGTGCACCCCGATGACCAGCTCGCCCTGCCGGCCGACGGCCGGCGTCCAGACGCTGGAGGCCGCGCGGTCGTCGGCCCGGGCGCAGAAGATCCGCGCGTCCTCCGCCTCGGCGGCCACGGCGGCGTTCACCGCCGGGTCGTCGGTGGCCGCGACGGCGTACCAGGCGTCCCGGAGGTCGCCGGGCCGGTACGGGCGCCGGTGCCAGGTGACGCCGCGGCTGGCGGCCAGCGACTCCACCGCGGGCGTGACCTGGGGGCTGACCACGACCACGCGGGCCCGCGCCTCGAGCAGGCCGGCCACGCGGCGGTGCGCCACGCGGCCACCGCCGACGACCACGACGAGCCGGTCGCGCAGCCGCAGCCCGACCGGGTAGACCGTGCCCGACTCGGGGGGCACCGGGGTGGCGTTCAGCGGATCTCCTCGGGGACGCCGGCGGCGGGCTCCGGGGCGGGCCCGGTCGGGGGTGCTGCGGACAGGATCCCAGCGAGCGCCGCGCAGAAGGCGCGGGAGGTGCCCGGGTCCCGGACGGCCACCCGGAGGTGGTCGGCGGTCAGGCCGGGGAAGGACTCCCCGCGGCGGACCGCCCAGCCGGCGTCGCGCAGCTCCTGGCGCACCCGGCCGCCGTCGGGCACGCGCAGCAGCACGAACGAGGATCGCGGCTCGCCGAGCACCTGCACGCCCGGGGGCAGGGCGTCGAGCAGCGCCGCCCGGTCGCCGGTCAGCGTGACCGCGGCCTGGTGCGCCTCTGCGCGGGCCGCCGGCGCGCTGCAGGCCACCAGTGCCGCCAGCGCGGGGGTGCTCACCGGCCACGGCGGCTGCTGCGCGGCCATGGCGGCGATCAGCTCCGCCGGCCCCAGCGCGTAGCCCACGCGCACCCCGGCCAGACCCCAGGTCTTGGTCAGGCTGCGCACGACGAGCAGGCCGGGGAGATCGGTGCGCCCGGCCAGCGACCCGGGCTCGCCGGGCACCGTGTCGGCGAACGCCTCGTCGACGAGGACCACCCGCCCCGGCCGGGTCAGCGCGGCCAGGTCGCCGGCCGGGTGCAGCACCGACGTCGGGTTGGTCGGGTTGCCCAGCACCACGAGGTCGGCGTCGGCGGGGATCGCCGCGGGGTCGAGCCGGTAGCCGTCGCCGGGGGAGAGGAGGTGCCGGGTGACCGGGTGGCCGGCGGCCCGCAGCGCCGCCTCCGGCTCGGTGAAGGACGGGTGGACGACGACGGCGTGCCGGGGGCGCAGGGCCCGGGCCAGCAGCACGAACGCCTCGGCGGCGCCCGCGGTCAGCAGCACCTCGGCGGGGTCGCGCCCGTGGGCGGTGGCGACCGCGGTCCGCGCGCGGGTGCCGTCGGGGTAGGCGGCACTGTCGGCCAGCGCGCGGTGCAGGACGTCGGTCAGCCAGGCCGGGGGTGTGCCGGCCCGCACGTTCACCGCGAGGTCGACCAGGCCGGGCGCCAGCTCGGCGTCCCCGTGGTGGCGCAGATCGGTCACGTCTCCTCTTCGCGGTCGTCCGGGCGGACCGCCATGAGACCACGGCCGTGTAACGGCCGCGTGGCGCCACTTGACGGATCGGAAAGTGACGAGCACGCTTTCCGACATGGAAAGCGACGAGCACGACGCCCGCACCCAGCTGGCGGCCCTGCGGTCCGACCGCGCGGCCCTGGCCGACCGCGTCCTCCAGCCGTGGTGGTGGGACGTCGCCCTCGGCGCCCTGGTCTTCCTCTTCTTCGGCTCCTACGCGACGCGGAACTGGCTGCTGATCGCCGCCGCCCTGGCCGTGTTCCTGCTGGGCATCTACGGGCTGGTCACGTACTACCGCCGCCGCACGGGCCTGTGGCCGAGCGCCGACCGCCCGGGGCTGCAGCCGCTGCTGCGGCTGTGGCTGGCCTGCTGCGTCGCCTGGGCGGTCGCCGCCGGGCTCGGCATGTCGTTCGCCATGCCGTGGCTGGTGGCCGGTGTCTCGGCCGCGTGCGGGGTCGTCGTCACGGTCCTCAGTCGGCGGTCCGGGCAGCTGTTCGTCGCCCAGCTCCGCGGCGAGCTGTGACCGCTGTCACGCCACGGTTCGACCCGGTGATCCACGCCCCGCCCCGCCTGCAGGTGTGCGGGCTGCTCGCCGTCGTCGAGAGCATGGACTTCGCGACCGTCCGCGAGCAGGTGGGGGTGAGCGACTCGGTCCTCTCCAAGCACGTCAGGCAGCTGGAGGAGGCGGGCTACGTGACGGTCCGCAAGGCCACCCGGGCCTCCCGGGTGCGCACCAGCCTGGGCCTGACCGCCGCGGGCCGGGCCGCGTTCGACGCGCACGTCGCCGAGCTGCGGCGGATCACCGGGGGCTGACGCCGCCTTCCTGGGGCTGACGCCGCGTCCCGGGCGAGCTCCCGGCAGAGTGTGCCCGGCAGGGTGCGCGAGGACGGGGGACCGGGTGCGGCGGTGGCGCGGCGCGGTGCTCCTCGACGTCCTGCTCGTCGTCGCCGGGGCGGTCGCGATCACCCTGCTGCTCGACCTCGCCGGGCTGCCCTCGCCGGCGCTGTTCGGCGGGCTGCTCGCCGGCCTGGTCCGGGCGCTGGCCCTCCCGGCCGCGCCCCGCGTCCCCGCGCCGGCGGGCGCCGCCGGTCAGGCCGTGATCGGGGTGGCCATGGGGGTGCTGGTCGACCCGGACACGCTGCGGGCGGTCGCCGCCGACTGGCTGCCGGTGCTGCTGGTCACCGTGGCCACGCTGCTGCTGAGCCTGCTGGCCGGCCTGACCCTGCGGCTGCACCGGGACATCAGCCCGGTCACCGGCGCCTTCTCCATGATCGCCGGCGGCGCGTCCGGGATCGTGGTGATGGCCCGCGAGCTGGGCGCCGACGCGCGGATGGTCGCCGTCCTGCAGTACCTGCGGGTGCTGCTCATCGTGCTGCTGATGCCGGTCGTCGCCACCACCGCCTACGGCGGGACCACCGGGACCGGCGTCGTCCCCGGGGACGCGGACGGGCCCGGCTGGCTCGCCGGGCTGGCGTTCACCGCCGCCTGCGCCGTCGTGGGGGTGGTCGCCGGGCGGCTGGTGCGGCTGCCGGTGGCCGCGCTGCTCGGCCCGCTCGTCGCCGCGGCGGTAGCCGACCTGACCGGGCTGGCCGGCGGGGCGGAGGTGCCCGTGCCGGTGGAGAACGCCGCCTTCCTCGTCATCGGCGTGCAGGTCGGCATCAGCTTCACCCGGGACAGCCTGCGCACGATCGGCCGCGCGCTGCCGCTGGCCCTGGGCATCACCGTGGCGCTCATCGCCGCCTGTGCCGGGCTGGGCGGGCTGCTGGCCGCCGCCACCGGGGCCGGCGCGCTGGACGGCTACCTGGCGACGACGCCGGGTGGTCTGTACGCGGTGCTGGCCACGGCCCGGGACGCCGGCGCCGACACCACCTTCGTGCTCTCGGTGCAGGTGCTGCGGCTGTTCGTGATGCTGTTCAGCGCCCCGCTGGTGGCCCGGTGGCTGCGGCGGAGGCGGCCCAGGTGAGCCGCGGCGTTCCCGGACGGCGGTGGCGGGCCTACTCTCGTGGGCCGGCGCACGAGGGGGAGGAGAGCCAGCTGTCCGAGGAGAACGCAGCCGCCACCGGGAGCGGCACCGATGGCGCGGTGCTGCTGTTCGTCGGCGGCCCCCTCGACGGGAGGGTGCAGATCCGGGAGGCCCGGCACGGTGATCCGCTGCCGACGGTCACGCACGTGCACCTGCACGGCGGCCCCAAGGTGGTGCACCGGTACGACCTGCAGGTGGTCGGCGAGCAGGCGGGCATCTACCACCTGCGGCCCCCGGCCCAGCGGCTCACCCACGAGGACCGGCTCGCCGACTGAGCGCGGCTACCAGCCCTGCACGCGGCGGGCCGCGGCGACGACGCGGTCGAACCGGGCGCGGTCCAGCGCCGCCCCCTCCCGCCGCACCCGCGCCGGGTCGAGCACCAGCAGCCGGTCCAGGCGCACCTCGCTGGGCCGCCCCCGCGCGTCCCACGGTCCGGTGCCGATGTCGGTCCAGTGCCGGCCGTGCCGGGCCTCGTCGGCGGCGTCGCGGTCGTGGTCCTGGCTGCTCAGCAGAAGCCCGAGCAGCTCGTCCCCGCGCCGCCCGATCACCAGCACCGGACGATCCTTGCCGCGGCCGTCGCCCTCGTCGAACGGCACCCACGTCCACACGACCTCGCCCGGGTCGGGGCGGCCGTCCGCGCGCGGCCGGTAGTCGACGTCCGGGCCGGCCCGCCGGGCCGCGGCGGGCCGCCGGCCGAGCGCGCCGGCCACCCGGCCGGTCAGCCGCGCGACGGTGCGGACGAGTCCCCGGGGTGCGGCCATGGCAGCACGGTAGGCGGGCGGGGGAGGGTCGGACCGGGCGCCGGAGGACACGAAAGCGTCTCGCACTGTCACATGTGACACATGGGCACCAATTGGTCACCGACAGGATTGGCGCTGCCGAAAGGGGGGCACCATGGGCCCACAGGGGTGCCTGGCGGGGCCCCTGGGAGAAGGGGGTCTCCATGACTTCGGCCGAGCCGGCCCGACCGCCCGTCCCGAGGGCGCGAGAGGTCAAGGCGAGCGTGCTCGCCGCCTTCCAGCTGGTGGAGGACGCGCGCTACCGCGGCGCCGACCGCAGACCCCGGCGCGAACGCGTCCGTGCGTTCACCGAGCGAGCGGTGGCCGACCGCCGGCTCGCCCGCGACCTCCGCGCCGGCTGAGCCCTCAGGCGAGGCAGAACTCGTTGCCCTCCGGATCGGCGAGGGTGACCCACTGGAGGGGCCCCTGCGACCCGCGCCAGAGCTCGGTCGCCCCGAGGGCCACCAGCCGGGCGACCTCGGCCTCCCGCTGCTCGGCGCCCACCCGCACGTCGAGGTGCAGCCGGTTCTTCCCCGTCTTCGGTTCGGGAACTGCCTGGAAGAGCACCCGGGGGCGCCCGGGCTCCGGTGGCGTGAGGGCCGCGCCCACCCGCCACACCAGCCGGCCCCGGTGGGTGGTGGTGTCGGACTCGGCGGCCATCCCGGCCGCGACCATCCGGCGGATGAACGCCTCGTCCTGCGGCTCGACCGCCCAGCCGAGCGCCTCGGCCCACCAGTCGGCCAGCTCGTGCGGCGAGCGGCAGTCGATGGTGACCTGGAAGTCCAACGCCATGCGCGCAGGCTAGGACCGCCCACCGACAGATCGCCGGCTCAGAGCTCCTGGGCCAGCTCCGCCCGGATCGTGGCGTCGTCCGGCAGGTCGGTCTCCAGCGCGCAGTGGTCGCGGATCACCCGGCCGAACGGCGTGAGCACACCGGGGGCCACCTGGCGGGCGGGGTCCCACAGCCCCGAGCGCATGACCGACTTCGGGCACTGGAAGTAGGCCCGGCGCACCTCCATGACCAGCACCGACAGCGGCGCCCGGCCGAACTCGGTGAGATCCACCGCCAGCTCCTCCGGCGCGACCAGCGTGGTCGTGCCGTACACCCGCAGGGTCTGCTCGACGCCGGGGACGAGGAACATCAGCGCGGCCCGCGGGTTGACCGTCAGGTTCCGCAGGCTGTCGACGCGGTAGTTGCCCGGCCGGTCCGGCAGCAGCAGCCGGCGCTCGTCGAGGACGTGCACGAAGCCCGGGTCGCCGCCGCGCGGCGAGACGTCCGGCCAGCCCTCGGCGTCGGCCGTCGCGAGCGTCGCGAAGGGGGCGTGCGCGATGAACTCCCGGCAGTGGGCGTCGAGGTGGTCGATCACCTTGTCCAGCACCAGGCCGCCCGGCGTCCGGTACCCGGCCAGCGCCGGTTCGTCGGTGGGCATCGGGGGCGGGGTGGCAGCGGGCACCCGACGACCGTAGCCGCACCGCCCTACTAGCCTGGCGCCTCGTGCCGCAGGTGTGGAGCTCCCCGGTCCGATACGTCGAGTGCGATCAGCAGGGCGTCGTGTTCAACGCCGCACTACCTGACCTGGGCCGACGAGGCCTCCAACGGGTGGTGGGCCGCCCAGGGGCTCACCTGGGACGAGCTGGTCGCCCGCGGGGTGGACCCGGTGGTGAAGGCCAGCGCGCTGGAGTGGAGCTCGTCCGCCCGCTGGGGCGACACCGTCACCGTGGACGCCGAGACCGAGCGGGTCGGGCGCACCAGCGTGGCGGTGCGCTTCACCGTGCGGGTGGGCGAGCGGATCTGCTGCGTCGTCCGCACCACCTACGTCTGCGTCGCCGACGGCCGCGCCGCGCCGTGGCCGGACGACGTGCGGGCGCGGCTCACCGCGCGCTGAAGCCCGCGCCCGGCGGCAGCAGCGGGAGCCCGGGCGGCGGCCCGTGCTCGATCAGCCGCCACAGCGCGTCGGTGTCGGCGTGCTCGGCGACCAGGTCGCCCAGCCGGTCCAGCCGCGCCTCGCGGACGGCGGCGAAGTCGGTGCCCGGGGCCGGGACGAACCGGCGGCCGGTGAGGCGGGCGACCTCGGTGAGGAAGGCGCGGCGGAAGCCGTCGTTCTCCAGCGCGCCGTGCCACGTCGTCCCGAAGACCGCGCCGGCCCGCGCGCCGTCGAGGAACGGCTCGGCGTCGGTGTCCACCGTCACGACGCCGTGGTGGATCTCGTAGCCGCGCACCGGGTGCCCCAGGGCCGCCCCGGCCGGGCGGGCCAGCGTCTTCTCCCGGGCGAAGCGGACGTCGGCCGGCAGCAGCCCCAGCGCAGGCACCGTGCCGGCGCGGGACTCCACGTCGTCGGTGATGGTGCGGGCCAGCATCTGGTGCCCGCCGCAGATGCCGAGCACCGGCGTCCCCGCGGCGGCCCGGCGCAGCACGCCGTCGGCCAGGCCGGTGCGGCGCAGCCACGCCAGGTCGGCGACCGTCGCGCGGGTGCCCGGGAGGACGACGAGGTCGGCGTCGGCGAGCTCCTCCGGGCGGGTGGCGTAGCGCACCAGGACGCCGGGCTCGGCGGCCAGCGCGTCCAGGTCGGTGAAGTTCGACAGCCGGGGGAGGCGGGCGACCGAGACGCGGAGGACGTCGTCCCCGAACGGCGCGGTGCCGGCCGACGAGCGAGGCACGTTCAGCGAGTCCTCGACGTCCAGCTCGAGGCCGTCGAGCCAGGGCAGCACGCCCAGCGCCGGCCGGCCGGTGAGCGCGGCGAGCTGGTCCAGCCCGGGCCGGAGCAGCCGGACGTCCCCGCGGAACTTGTTCACCAGGAACCCCGCGACCAGCCGCTGGTCGGCCGGCGGCATCAGCGCCACCGTGCCGTGCAGGGCCGCGAAGACCCCGCCGCGGTCGATGTCGCCGACCACGACGACGGGAAGGTCCGCGGCGGTGGCCAGGCCCATGTTGGCGATGTCGTCGGCCCGCAGGTTGATCTCGGTGGGAGAGCCCGCGCCCTCGCAGACGACGACGTCGAACCGCGCCCGCAGGTCCGCCAGCGACGCGAGCACCTGTTCCAGCAGCGCCGCCTTCATCGGCCGGTAGGACAGCGCGGTCACGTCGGCCACCGGCCGGCCCAGGACGACGACCTGGCTGGAGTTCTCCCCGCCCGGCTTGAGCAGCACCGGGTTCATGGCCGCCTCCGGCTCGACCCGCGCGGCGGCCGCCTGCATCACCTGGGCCCGGCCGATCTCCGCGCCGTCGGGGGTGACCATGGAGTTGTTGCTCATGTTCTGCGCCTTGAACGGCGCCACCGAGACGCCCTGGCGGACCAGCCAGCGGCAGATGCCCGCGGTGACCAGCGACTTGCCGGCGTCGGAGGTGGTGCCGGCGACGAGCAGCGCCCCGCTCACGCGGTCTCGCGGGGCGCGTCCCAGCCGGCCTTCTCCTGACCGGAGAGCTCCGCGATCGCGACCATGATCCGGTCGGTCACCTCCCGGCGGGCCCGGCCGTTGCCCGCCTTGCCGCGGTGCTCGGGGAAGGTCATCGGCTCGCCGAAGGTGATCGCGAAGCGCCGGGGCCAGGGCCAGCGGGCCCCCACCGGCTGGATGCGGTCGGTGCCGGTGATCCCCACGGGCACCACCGGGCAGTCGGCGGTCAGCGCCAGCCAGGCGACCCCGGTCTTGCCGCGCGCCAGCCGGCCGTCGCGCGAGCGGGTCCCCTCCGGGTAGATGCCGAAGCCGCCGCCGTCGCGCAGCACGGTCATGGCGGTATCCAGCGCCTCCTGGGCCGCGCGGTGGGTCTCCCGCTCGACCGGCAGGGCCCCGAGCGCGGTGAACAGGGTGCGGATCAGCCAGCCGCGCACCCCCGAGCCGGTGAAGTACTCGGCCTTGGCGAGGTAGCCGACCCGGCGCGGGGCCATGAGCGGGATGGCGATGCTGTCGATGAAGGACAGGTGGTTGCTGGCGATGATGAACGGCCCGGTGGCCGGCACGTTCTCCTTGCCGGTCACCCGGGGCCGGCACAGCAGGAACAGCGGGCGGAGGATCAGGCGGGCGATGAGGTAGACCACGGGGCACGTCCCCTTCCGGGCACTTCGGGGCCTGCCGGCGGCAGCTGTCGCATTCTCCCGAACGGTCCGCGACGCGACCCACCCAGGGCAACCCGGAGCGCGGTGGCCAGCGCGGCGGCGGCCAGCCAGACCGCCCGGGACAGCCGCACGGCGCGGAGGACGTCGGCCGGCGCCGGTGGCCCGCCGTCGCCGAGGACCGGCCGGTCCTCCACCCGGGAGCCGTAGACGTTCCGGCCGCCCAGCCGCAGCCCGAGCGCCCCGGCCAGCGACGCCTCGCAGCGGCCGGCGTTCGGGCTCGGGTGCGCGGCGCCGTCGCGCCGCCAGACCCGCCAGGCGCCGGCCGGCGAGCCGCCGGCCAGCGGCGCGCACGCCACCGTCAGGGCGGCGGTCAGCCGGGCGGGCGCCCAGTTGGCGACGTCGTCGGCGCGGGCGGCGGCCCAGCCGAAGCGGGCGTAGCGGGGGGAGCGGTGGCCCACCATCGCGTCCAGGGTGTTCACCGCCCGGTAGCCGAGCAGCCCGGGCAGCCCGGCCAGCGCGCCCCAGAGCAGCGGCGCGACGGCGGCGTCGGAGGTGTTCTCGGCGACCGACTCCACGGTCGCGCGGGCCAGGCCCGACGCGTCGAGGGCGTCCGGGTCGCGGCCGGCGAGCCACGGCAGGGTGGCGCGGGCCGTGGCGAGGTCGCCGGCGGCCAGCGCGTCGTGCATGCGCCCGGCCGTCCGGCCCAGCGACGTGCCGCCGAGCACCGCCCAGGTCGCGGCGGCCGTCGCCGTCGCGCGCAGCGCGGGCCGTCCCCGCGTGCCCCGGTCGGCGGCCCGGCCCACGGCGACCGCACCGGCGACCAGCAGCAGCCAGTGACCCGCACCGGCGGCGCGCGAGTCGCGCCAGAGCCGGCGCTCGAGGGCCGCCGCGACGGTGCCGAAGCCGGCGACCGGGTGCCCGCGGCGCGGATCGGCGAGGGCGAGGTCGGCCAGCGCGCCGGCGGCCAGGCCCAGCGCGGTCGCGGCATCGGGGAGCGGGCGGCGCACGGCGTCATGGTGCCAAGGGCCCCGTCCCCGGGTGCCGGCCGGGACGGCGTCCCTAGGATCGGTCGGCATGCGCCTGTTCGGCCGTTACGACGGCGTCGCCCGGCCGATCGTCACCTACGGCAGCAACCCGGTCCTGCACCGCGGCTGCGCCGAGGTCACCGCCTTCGACGACGCGCTGCGCCGGCTGGTGCTCGACATGTTCGCCAGCATGGAGGCCGCCGACGGGGTCGGGCTGGCGGCCAACCAGATCGGCGTGGACGCCCGGGTGTTCGTCATCGACTGCCCCGACGCCGACGGGGAGGACGTCGTCGGCTACGTGGTCAACCCGTCGCTGACCATCCCCGGCCCGGCCGGTGACGACCCGGCGGAGGAGGTCACCGAGGAGGGCTGCCTCTCGGTCCCGGGGCCCTACGCCGAGCTGCCGCGGGCCTTCCGCGCGCGGGTGGACGGGGTGGACCTGCACGGTGACCCGGTGACGATCGAGGCGACCGGCATGGCGGCCCGCTGCCTGCAGCACGAGGTGGACCACCTGGACGGCACCGTGTACGTCGACCTGCTGCCCGCCGACCAGCGCGAGCGGCTGCTCGCCGAGGCGGCCGGCCCGGAGGGCGAGCTCCCCGCCTGAGCCGGGCCCGGCGAAAACCGGGTGAGGTTCCCGGCACGATCACCGATGATCCTCGGCGGCCATCCGCACCCCCGAGGAAGAGGCACGCCCGGTGAGACCGCTGACCGAGACCGAGGTCCGGCGCTCGTTCGTCAACTGCTCGCGCGGCGAGGCGAAGACCCTCGCCCTGCCCAGGGACTTCGGCGAGCTCGACTGGAGCGAGCAGGACGTGCTCGGCTGGCGCGACCCGAAGGCGCCGCTGCGCGGCTACCTGGTCGCCGACGTCGACGGCGAGACCGTCGGGATCGCCGTCCGGGCGGCGGAGAGCCGGATGTCCGGCCGGACGTCGGTGATGTGCCTGCTCTGCCAGACCGCGCAGCCCGGCGACGGGGTGTCGCTGTTCACCGCCAAGCGGGCCGGCGAGGCGGGCCGCAACGGCAACACCGTGGGCACCTACATCTGCGCCGACCTGCGCTGCTCCGAGCGGGTGCGCACGGAGATCCCGCCGTGGCTGCAGGAGCGGGACCCCGCGGAGGTGGTCGCCGAGCGGGCCATGGAGCTGCGCGAGCGGATCGCCGGGTTCGTGGGTTCGGTGCGGCGCGGCTGACCGTGCGGGTGGGCCTCGCAGCGGCGGGGTAGCTGAGGGCGCATGGCGCTCCCGAAGGTCCTCGTGCTCGTGCTCGCCGGTGGCAAGGGCAACCGGCTGGAACTGCTCACCGAACGACGGGCGAAGCCCTCGGTCCCGTTCGCGGGGGTGTACCGGCTGATCGACTTCCCATTGTCGAACTGCGAGCACTCGGCGATCGCCGACGTGTGGGTGTCGGTGCAGTACCAGCCGCAGTCGGTGAACGAGCACCTGGGCGGTGGTCGCCCCTGGGACCTCGACCGCACCAACGGCGGCCTGATGATGCTGCCGCCGTTCCAGGGCAGCGAGCGGGGCGGCTTCACCGAGGGCACCGCCGACGGCCTGTGGCGGCAGTCCGAGCTGATCCGGCAGTTCGCCCCCGACGCGCTCGTGGTCGTGAGCTCCGACGCCGTCTACAAGCTGGACTACCGGGACGTCGTCGACGGCCACCTCGCCTCCGGTGCCGAGGTGACGATGGTGACCACCGAGGTCGAGGCGGACGACGCCTCCCGCTACGGCATCGTCGAGGTCGGGGAGGGCCGCCGGGTGACCGGCTACGCCTACAAGCCCGAAAACCCGGCGACGACGACGGCGACCAACGAGGTGTTCGTGTTCTCCCCGGTGCCGACGCTGGACCGGCTGGAGGCGCTGAACGACGAGGCCGGCGAGGACGGGCTGGAGGACCTCGGCGACTCCCTGCTGCCGGCGCAGACGGAGGAGGGGCTCGCCCGAGCCCACCCGCTGGACGGCTACTGGCGGGACGTCGGCACCGTCGACTCCTACTGGCGGACGCACCGGGAGTTCCTCGACGCGGAGCCGCCGCTGGACCTCGACGACCCGCGCTGGCCGATCCACACCCGGGGCGGCCGGCACAGCGCCGCCCGCGTGCTCGAGGACGGGCGGATCGAGAACAGCCTGCTGTCCGGCGGTACCCGGATCTCCGGCAACGTGCGGGGGTCGGTGCTCTCCCCGGGCGTGGTGGTCGAGCCGGGCGCGACGGTGCTCGACTCGGTGCTCCTGCCCGGCGTGCGGGTGCGGGCGGGGGCCACGGTCACGCGGGCCGTGCTCGACGACAACGTGGACGTCGGGAAGGGCGCCTCGGTGGGCGGGGAGGGCGACATCACGCTGGTCGGCCGGGAGGCCAGGGTGGCCGACGGCACCGAGCTGGCCGCGGGCGCCCGCCACCCGGAGCCGGAGGACTGAGCGCGGGAAGCGTGCGGACCGGGCCGGCGTTGAGGCGGGCATGACACGGGAGTTCGAGCTCGACCTGCACTCGGAGTTCCTCCGGGCCGACCTCTTCCTGAACATGGGGCAGCCCGCCGAGGCCGCGCGCATCATGCGGCCGGTCGTCGAGGCCGAGCCGCACAACGAGGCGGCGCTGGAGCTGCTGGCCCGGGCCTACTACGGCTCGGCGCAGCTCGCCCCGGCCGAGGAGTCGCTGGCCCGGCTGGTGGACCGGGCGCCGAGCAACGGCTGGGCCCGCCGGGCGCTGGCCCGCACGCTGGAGCGGCAGAGCCGGGGGAGCGAGGCGGTCGTGCACCACCGGATGGCCGACGCCCTCGGCGCCGCCTGAGCCGGACCGGATCCTCTGGGACGATGGGCGGGGCGTGCGATGCGCGCCCCGCCCTCGGCGAGCGACGTCCTGGCTCGCCGGACCAGACCTGAGCACCCCACCGCCCTGGAGGCCCCATGTCCCGCCGCACCGTCCCCGGCGCGATCCTCGCGCTGACCCTCGCCCTGAGCGCGTGCGGGGGGAACGAGGACGCGGCGACGTCGTCGGTGGCCGAGCAGGTGGCCGAGGAGATCCCGGCCGACCTCACCGAGGTCCCCGACGTCCCGGAGAGCGACGCCCCGGCCCCGACGGAGCTGGAGGTCCAGGACGTCGTCGTGGGCGACGGCGAGAAGGCCGTCGAGGGCAGCAGCGTGGCGGTGAAGTACGTCGGCGCCTTCTACGAGAGCGGTGAGGAGTTCGACTCCTCCTGGAGCCGGGGGGCCGACGAGACCCTGCCGGTGACGCTCGGGGCCGGGCAGGTCATCGAGGGGTTCGACCAGGGCATCACCGGGATGCAGGTCGGTGGCCGGCGGGTCGTGGTGATCCCTAGCGAGCTCGGCTACGGCGACCAGGACCGCGGTCCCATCCCGGCAGGCTCCACGCTCGTCTTCGTCATCGACCTGGTCGAGGTCACCGGCTGACCTGGCGCACCGTCCCCGCGGGCGGTCCCAGCGTGACGGCACGCCCGGTCACCCGCGGCGGCCGGCCCGCTCGCGCGTCGGGACGGCCGTCGGCGGGCACCAGGGACGAATGAGCATTCTCGGCAAGCTGATGGGCACGGCGCAGAGCGCAACCCGGGGAACGGCCCGGGGTGGACGCGGCAGGGTGCGGCCGGGGCGCGGCATGGGCCGCGCCACCACGCGCGCCGCATCCGGCCGGGGCCGCGGAGCTCCCGCGGCCTCCGGCGGCGGCATCGGCCGCGTGGTGCAGGGCCTCCTCCGGCGGCGCTGAACTGGGACGGGGCCCGGCCGCGGTGCGGCCGGGCCCGTCGTCACTCGCAGACCTCGAGCCGGGTCACCGAGCCGTTGTGCGGCGTGATCGCCGGCATCGCGTCCGGGCCGAGGCCCGCCGCCACCGCCTGCGCCGCCCGGATCGTGTCGCCGTGGGTGACCAGGGCGACGACGTCGGCCGGCGGCTCCGCGCACAACTGGGTCAGGAACGCCGCGACCCGGGCGTGCAGTTCGGCCAGGCTCTCCCCGCCGTCGGCGGACCAGTGCGCGTCGGACCAGTCCACGACGTCCCACAGCTCGTGCGAGGGGCGGCCCTCCAGCACGCCGTAGCCCTGCTCGCGCAGGGCCGGGGTGGTGGTGAAGGTCAGGCCGGTGGTCCGCGCGCAGTGCTCGGCGGTCTGGACGGCGCGCAGCAGGTCGCTGGACAGCAGGGCGCCGGGGCGCAGGCCGGCCAGCTCCTCGGCGGCCACCTCGGCCTGCCGGTGGCCCAGCTGCGTGAGCGGCACGTGCGCGGTCTGGCCCTGCATGCGGCCGGCCGCGTTCCACTCGCTCTGCCCGTGCCGCACGAGCAGGAGGGTGATGGGGGTGGCCATGGCAAGGAGGCAGCGTAGGGCAGGGGTCTGCGGGATCTCCGGCCGGCCGCCTCGTACCGTCGTCCCGTGAGCATCCCCGTCCGTTCCGGCGCCGGCCGCCCCGCGACCCCTCCGGGCGCCCCCGACCCGCTGGCCCCGCTGCTCGAGCTCCCCGGGGTGCGCGCGGCCGCCGACGCCGCCCGTGCCGGCGTCGACCGGCTGCTCGGCCACCGGGTGCTGCGCCGCGAGTCGGCGGGGGTGAGCACCGAGTCGGCGCTGCGCGGCGCCCGCGCCTCGGCCGCTCTGGCCGGCGTCGACATCCCCCTGGCCGACCTGCGGGCGGGCTCCGTCACCGACCCGGTCGTCCAGGGCGCGCTGCGGGCGTCCGCGGCGCTGGGCGCCATGGTGGAGACGTGGCCGAAGGCGCCGGGGCAGGTGCTCGCCCGGCTGCACGTCCTCGCGGCGGCCGACCTCGCCGACCCGGCCGCGCTCGGCCGCCCGGGGGTGCACGCCGGCCCGCGGCTGGCCGGGCTGTTCTCGATCGCCACCGGGGTCACGGCGGTGCCGGCCACGATCGTCGCCGGGCTGGTGCACGGGGAGCTGGCCGCGCTGGCACCGTTCGGGGTGGCCGACGGCGTCGTCGCCCGGGCCGCCGCCCGGTTGACCGGCATCTCGCGCGGGCTGGACCCCAAGGCGGTGTCGGTGCCCGAGGTGGGCTTCGCCGAGCTGGGCCGCGACGCCTACGGCGAGGCGCTGGCGGCGTACGCCTCCGGCACCCCGGACGGCGTCGCCGCGTGGCTGGTGCACTGCTGCCGGGCCACCGAGCACGGGGCCCTGGAGGGCCTGGCGATCTGCGAGAGCCTGCTCCGCGGCTGAGACTGGGGGCATGCGCACCCTCGACGTCCCCGGGCTCGGCCCGGTCAGCCGGATCGGTCTGGGCACCTGGCAGTTCGGGTCCCGCGAGTGGGGCTACGGCGACAGCTACGCCGACACCGGGGCGCGGGACATCGTCCGCCGGGCGCGCGAGCTCGGGATCACGCTGTTCGACACCGCGGAGGTCTACGGCTTCGGGCGCAGCGAGCGGATCCTGGGTGCGGCGCTGGGGGAGGAGCGCGACCAGGTCGTCGTCGCCAGCAAGATCTTCCCGGTCGCGCCGTTCCCGCCGGTGGTGCGGCAGCGCTGGGCGGGCAGCGCCCGGCGGCTCGGGGTGGACCGCATCCCGCTGTACCAGGTGCACCAGGCCAACCCCGTGGTCCCCGACTCGGTTCCCATGCCGGCGTTCCGCACCCTCCTCGACGAGGGGCGGATCGGCGCGGCCGGGGTCTCCAACTACTCCCTCGACCGCTGGCGGGCCGCCGACGCCGCGCTCGGGACGCCGGTGCTCAGCAACCAGGTCCAGTTCTCCCTGGCGCACGCGGGCCCGCTCGAGGACCTCGTCCCCTTCGCCGAGCGGGAGGGCCGGGTGGTCATCGCCTACAGCCCGCTCGCGCAGGGGCTGCTCGGCGGGCGCTACTCGGAGGGCAACCGGCCGGGCGGGGTGCGGGCGGCCAACCCGCTCTTCGGCACCGAGAACCTGCGGCGGGCCGCGCCGCTGCTCGACCTCCTCCGCGAGGTGGCCGACGCCCACGACGCCAAGCCGGCGCAGGTGGCGCTGGCCTGGCTGGTCGCCCAGCCGCGGGTCGTGGTCATCCCCGGTGCGTCGAGCGTGGAGCAGCTGGAGGCGAATGCCGCGGCCGACGAGCTGGCGCTGGCCGAGGACGAGGTGGCGGCGCTGACCGCCGCGGCGCGCGCGTTCCGGCCGGTGTCGGGGCTGAAGACGCTGGTGGACGGCGTGCGGGAGCGGCTGGGCCGCTGAGCGGTCGGGCGGTCGGGCGGTCGGGCGGTCGGGCGATCGGGCGGTCAGGCGCCGCGGCGGCGCCACCGGCCCGCGACCGGCGCGGGGTCGGGGGCGACCAGCCCGGCGCGCACCGCGCGGTGCCGGGCGTACCAGGCCAGCCCGACGACGGCGGCGCCGACGCCCATGGCCGCACCGGTGACCACCGGGGTGGGGGGCACCGAGAACCGGGCGCGCAGCCGCACCGGGCGCTCGAAGCGCCGCACCGGCCAGCCGTGCTGCAGCGCCGCCTTGCGCAACCCCCGGTCGGGGTTGACCGCGGTCGGGTGGCCGACGGCCGCCAGCATCGGCAGGTCGGTGATCGAGTCGCTGTAGGCGTAGCAGTCGGCCAGGTCGTAGCCGCCCTCGGCGGCCACCTGCCGCATCGCCTCGGCCTTGTTCTCCCCGTAGGCGTAGAAGTCGATCTCGCCGGTGTACCGGCCGTCCTCGGTGACCATGCGGGTGGCCACGACCCGGTCGACGCCGAGCATCTCGCCGATCGGCTCCACCATCTCCGCGCCGCTGCTGGAGACGATGACGATCTCCCGGCCCGCGGCGCGGTGCTCCTCGATCAGGTCGGCGGCCTCCGCGTAGACCAGCGGGTCGACGATCTCGTGCAGGGTCTCGCGGACGATCTCGTGCACCGTGGCGGCGTCCCAGCCGGTGACCATGGCGGTGAGCTGCGCGCGCAGCCGTTCCATCTGCTGGGCGTCGGCGCCGGCGAGGGAGAAGACGAACTGCGCGTAGGCCGTCTTCAGCACGGCGCGCCGGTTGATCAGCCCACCGTGGAAGAACGGCCGGCCGAAGGCCAGGGTGCTGGACTTGGCGATGACCGTCTTGTCGAGGTCGAAGAACGCCGCGGCGCGGGACACGGAACTCACTGTAGGGGGATCGGCGGGGTGTGATCGGTTCCGCACACCGTCCACACCCGATGGGGTCATCCACAGTTCGGCCGTCGTTCTGGCACTGTCTGCCCAGGCTCCGGTGGGGTCGGTCGCGTGTCTCCGCCTCCGCCGTCGTCCCGGCCGCCCCGCCCGCTCGTCGTCAGCACCGACGAGCGGCTGCTCGACGAGCTGCTCCGCCTGCTCGCGGCGGCCGGTGCCGAGCCCGAGCTGGCCACCGGTGGCCCGGCCCTGCGGCGGGCCCACCGGGAGGCGCCGCTGGTGCTGCTGGGCGCCGACGCCCTCGTCGCCGGTGCGGTGCGCACGCTGCCCCGCCGGCCGGGGCTGGTGGTCGTGGCCGCCGGGGAGCTGCCCCCGGCCGAGTGGGCGGCGGCGGTCGAGGTCGGGGCCGAGCGGGTGGCGGTGCTCCCCGGTGACGAGACGTGGCTGCTCACCCGCGCCGCGGCTGCCGTGCGCGCGCCGGTGGCCCGGGGGCCGCTGCTCGCCGTGGGCGGCGCCTGCGGCGGTGCGGGGGCGAGCACCGTGGCCGCGGCGGTCGCGCTCGCCGCGCCCTCCGGAGCGGTGCTGGTCGACGGCGACGCGTGGGGCGGTGGCCTGGACCTGCTGCTCGGCGCCGAGCGCGCCGAGGGGCTGCGCTGGCCGGAGCTGACCGGCCTGCGCGGCCGCGTCGCGGGGGATGCGCTGCTCGCCGCGCTCCCCGAGGTCGACGCGGTGCACCTGCTCTCCGCCGGCCGGGAGCCGGCGACCGCGGTACCCGAGGAGGCGCTGACGGCCGCGGTGGACGCGGCGCGGGCCACCGGCCGGCCGGTCGTCGCCGACCTGCCCCGGCCGGGGCCGGCCGGGGTCGCCCCCGGCCCGCAGGCGGTCCTCGCCGACGCCGACGTGGCGGTGCTGGTGGTGCCCGCCCGGCTGCGCGCCGCGACCGCCGCGCGGCTGCTGGTGGCCGACGGCTCGCCCTGGTCGGCGGCCCGGCTGGTGGTGCGCTCGGTCCCCGGTGGGCTGCGGTCCGAGGACGTCGAGGAGGTCGTCGGGCGCCCGGTGTTCGGCGAGCTGCCGCACGACCGCGGCGCCGTGGCCCGCGCCGAGCGCGGGGAGCCGCCGGGCGCGTCGGTGCGGTCGCCCGTCGGCGCCCTGGCCCGGCAGGTGCTGGCCCTGATCCCCGGGGAGGAGCACCGGTGAGCGCGCCGTCCCTGCTGGACCGGGTCCGCGCCCGGCTGGCCGTCGAGGAGCAGCCGCCCTCCCGGGCCGGCGTCGCGGCCCTGGTGCGCCAGGAGAGCGGCGGCCTCCTGGCCGACGACGACGTCCTGCTCGCGGCGCGCGAGGCCGTCCACGAGCTGGCCGGCGCCGGTCCGCTGGAGCCGCTCCTGGGCCTGCCCGGCGTCACCGACGTGCTGGTCAACGGCCCCGACGAGGTGTGGCTGGACCGCGGTGCCGGCCTCGAGCGGGCTCCCGGCGTGCGGTTCGCCGACGACGACGCCGTGCGCCGGCTCGCGGTGCGGCTGGCGGCGTCCGTGGGCCGCCGGCTCGACGACGCCGCGCCGTGGGTGGACGTCGGCCTCCCCGACGGCACGCGCCTGCACGCGGTCCTCCCGCCGGTGTCGGGGGGCGGCACCTGCCTGTCGCTGCGCGTGCTGCGCCGGCGCGCGCAGTCGCTGGCCGAGCTCGAGCAGCGGGGCGCGCTGCCCGGGGAGAGCGGCGAGCTGCTGCGGGCGGTCCTGGCCCGGCGGCTGGCGTTCCTGGTGACCGGGGGCACCGGTTCGGGGAAGACCACCCTGCTCGCCGCGCTGCTGGGCGAGGTCGACCCGGTCGAGCGGCTGGTGCTCTGCGAGGACGCCGCCGAGCTGGCGCCGGACCACCCGCACGTGGTGCGGCTGCTCACCCGGCCGCCGAACGTCGAGGGCGCCGGCGCGGTCGGGCTGCGGGACCTGGTGCGGCAGGCGCTGCGGATGCGCCCGGACCGGCTGGTCGTCGGCGAGGTGCGCGGCGCCGAGGTGGTCGACCTGCTGGCCGCGCTCAACACCGGGCACGACGGCGGCTGCGGCACCCTGCACGCCAACCGGTCCGCGGAGGTGCCGGCGCGCCTGGAGGCGCTCGGGGTCGCCGCCGGCCTGGGCCGCGTCGCGGTGCACAGCCAGGCGGCCGCGGCGCTGGACGTGGTGGTGCACGTGCGCCGCGGCCGGTCCGGCCGGCGGGTGGCCGAACTGGGTGTGGTCCGCCGGACGGGGGACCTGGTGACCGTCGAGCCCGGCTGGCGGGACGACGGTGGGCCGTGCCCGGGCGGCGATGCGCTCCGGCAGTTGCTGGCCGGCCGGTGACCGGGGCCCTGCTCGCGGTGGCCGCCGCCGTCGCGGTCTGGCCCGACGGACGCGCCGGGCTCCGGCGGCGGGTGCGGGCGGTCGCCGCGACCGGCGGCGGGGCGGCGCGGCGTCCGGTGCCGCTGCCCGTGGTGGCCGGAGCCGGGGCGGCGGGGCTCGCCGCCGTGCTCAGCACGCCGCTGGTGGCGCTGCTCGCCGGCGGCGGCGCGGCCCTGGCCGCACGCGGCTGGGAAGCCCGTCGGGCCGCATCCGCCGCCGAGGGGCGGCTGGCCGTCCTCGCCGAGGCGCTGGGCGCGCTCGCGGCCGAGCTGCGCGCCGGCCGGCTCCCGGAGGACGCGGCGCGCGGGGCGGCCGCCGCCTGCCCCGACCCGGAGGCGGGGGCCGCGCTCGCGCGGGCGCTGCGGACCTCCGGGGCGCCCGGGAAGCTCCCGGCCGGCGCCGGCCTCGCCGTCGAGCTCGCCCGGGTGTCGGCCGCCGTCCGGCTCAGCACCCGCACCGGGTGCTCGCTGGCCACGGTGGTCACAGCGGTCGAGGACGACCTGCGGGCGCGGCTGCGCCGCCGTCAGGCGCTGCGCGTCGCGACCGCCGGCCCGCGCGCCAGCGCCCGGCTGCTGGCCGGGTTGCCGCTGCTGGGGCTGGCGATGGGCAGCGGCGTCGGCGCCGATCCGTGGCACGTGCTGACCGCGACCGGTCCCGGCCAGGTGCTGCTCGTCGCCGGGGTTGCCCTGGAGATCGCCGGCATCGCGTGGACCGGCCGGCTGGTCGCGAGGATCGGCCGGTGAGGGACGGTGCCTGGCTGCCGGTCCTGCTGCTGGCCGCAGCGTGCGCCGTCGCCGTGCCGTCGACGGCCGTCCCGGCGCTGCGGGCGCGCGGGCTGCGCCGCCCGGGCGGTGCCGCCCGCCGGGCGCCGGAGGTCCCGCGGCCGGCGCGGAACCGGTGGCTGCTGGCCGGCGCCGCGGGGCTGTCGGCCGGTCTCCTGCTCGGCGGCGTGCTCGGCGTGGGAGCCGCGCTCGCGGTCGCCGGCGGGGCGGACCGCCTGCTGCGCGCCGCCGTCCCGGACGAGGACGCCGCCGCGCGGGCGGCGCTGGCCCGTGACCTGCCGGGCGCCTGCGAGCTGCTCGCCGTCTGCCTGGCCGCGGGGCTGCCGGTCGCCGGTGCGCTCGCTGCCGTGGGCGACGCCGTGCCGGCGCCCCTGGGGTCGCGGCTGCGCGGGGTGGCCGCGCTGCTGCGGCTGGGCGCGGACCCGCGGCGGGCGTGGGCGGAGGTGCCCGCCGAGCTGGCGCCCCTGGGCCGGGCGCTGGTGCGGGCGGGGGAGTCGGGGGTGGCCGCCGCGCCGGCGCTGCGCACGCTGGCCGCGGAGAGCCGGTCGGCCGACCGGGCCGACGCCGAGGCGGCGGTGCAGCGGGGCGCGGTCTGGGTGCTGGCGCCGCTCGGCGTCTGCTTCCTGCCGGCGTTCGTGTGCCTCGGCGTCGCGCCGCTGGTGCTCGGGATCGCCGGGGACGTCTTCGGCTGAGCGCCTCCGGCCCGCTCCCTCCTCGGCCGGCTCGGTCCCCAGCCCGCCCCGTCGTCCACAGATCCCCGGCGGCCCTCGGCCAGGCGCCGCCGTACCCCGAGGCTCAGGAGGTCGGCCCCGCCGGGGCCCCGTCCGAGGAGGAACCCCGTGTCCGCACCGCAGCCCACCGCCGATACCGCCCCCACCGATCCAGCCCTCGCCGACTCCGCCCTCGCCGACTCCGCCCCCGCCGGCCCGCCCGCGCCCGCCCGCGGGTTCCTCGCCCGGCGCTGGGCCCGCCTCCGGGCGACCGCGGAGGCGGGGATGAGCACCGCCGAGTACGCGGTCGGCACCGTGGCCGCCTGCGCCTTCGCCGCGGTGCTCTACCGGGTGGTCACCGGCGACTCGATCGTCTCCGGGCTCACCGACCTGGTCGACACCGCGCTCGCGACGCTGTCCTGAGCCGTGCGGCGGTTCCGGGGCTCGGGACGGGGCACGGGGCGGGGGGAGGCGGGCATGGTCACCGCCGAGACCGCGGTCGTCCTCCCGGTGCTGCTGCTGGTCCTGGCCGGCGCGGTCGCCGCCGTCACGGTGGTGGGCGCGCAGCTGCGCTGCGTGGACGCGGCCGCCGAGGGCGCCCGGGCGGCGGCGCGCGGGGAGCCGGTGGCGGTGGTGGCCGGGTGGGCGGAGCGCGCCGCGCCCGACGGGGCGCGGAGCTCGGTGACCGTGCAGGGCGAGGAGGTGCGGGTCCGGGTGACCGGGGAGGTGGCTCCGCTGGGGCCGCTGCCGTGGCGGGTCACCGTATCCGCCGGTGCGGTCGCCCGCCTGGAGCCCGGCGCGGGAGCCGGCGGGTGAGCGGCGAGCGGGACGAGCGCGGCTCGGCGACGGTGTGGGTGCTGGCGCTCTCCGCCGTGCTCGCGCTGGTCGCGGCGGCCGGGGTGCTGGCCGGCGCGGCCGCGGTGGCCCGGCACCGCGCCGCCGGGGCCGCCGACCTCGCCGCGCTCGCCGCCGCCGGGCGGGCCGTGCTGGGTGATCCCGCCGCCTGCGCGGTCGCGGCCGAGACCGCCACCGCCAACGGCGCGGAGCTGACCGGCTGCGCCGTGGGGGAGGGGTCCGTCGTCGACGTCACGGTGGAGGTCCCCGTGCGGCTGGGCCGGCTCGGCGTGCATACCGCGCACGGCCGGGCCCGCGCCGGCCCGGCTCCCGCTCCGGGAGCCTGAGGTGGGCCGGTCAGAAGACCAGGTCGGGCTCCGTGGCGGCCGGCCCGCCCGTCCGGACGGCGTCGTCGGCCTCGTCGGCGTCGTCCGGGTCGGCGGAGCCGTCGGCCGGACCGGTCTCCCCGCGCTCCTCGGCGGCGGCCAGCTCGTCCAGCACGACGTCGAGCACCCGCACCGCCCCGGCCTTGTCCAGCGGGTCGTTGCCGTTGCCGCACTTGGGCGACTGGACGCACGAGGGGCAGCCGCTCTCGCACTCGCAGCTGGCCACCGTCGCCCGCGTCGCGGTCAGCCAGCGGCGCAGCGCGGCGTACCCGCGCTCGGCGAACCCGGCGCCGCCGGGGTGCCCGTCGTAGACGAAGATCGCCGCCGTCCCCGTGTCGGGGTGCACCGCGGTCGACAGCCCGCCGAGGTC
Source organism: Blastococcus xanthinilyticus (assembly GCF_008124835.1). GTDB lineage: Bacteria > Actinomycetota > Actinomycetes > Mycobacteriales > Geodermatophilaceae > Blastococcus > Blastococcus xanthinilyticus. The sequence continues at coordinate 22,279 of NZ_VNHW01000013.1, forward strand.
CCAGCGGTCGCAGGTGGCCAGCAGCGGCAGGATGCCGATCGCCGCGTGCTCGGCGGCGTGCAGCGAGCCCGGCAGCGCGGCATCGTCCACCTCCGCCCGCTGCACGGCGCGGGTGTCCAGCGTCAGCCACACCGCCTTGGTGCGCAGCTGGCGGGCAGGGAGGTCGAGCGGGAACTCGGCCAGCACCTCGCCGGTGCCCAGCCGGCGCCGCTGGTAGGCCACCACCTGGTTGGTCACGTCGACGACGCCGGTGTGCGCGGTCACCGGGCCCAGCCGCCGGGTCTGCTCGATGCCCGCGATCGCCAGGTCGGTGACGTCGCGCGCCACCGTCGTCCAGTCGGGGCTCTCCGGGCGCACCGCCGCGCAGGCGTCCTCGACGGCGTACTCCTCGACCACGAAGGTCTCCCCGCGGTGCACGTAGAGCGCGCCCTCGTGCACGGTCGCGTGGGCGGCGCCGCCGTCGACGGTGCCGAGCAGCCGCCCGGTACCCGCCTCGATGATCGCGACCGGCTCGTCGCCCGAGCCGCGGATGTCGACGTCCGGCCGCCCCCGGCCCGCCCAGTACCAGCCCGCCGGCCGGCGGCGCAGCTGCCCCGCGGCCACCAGCTCCGCGAGCTGCGCCTCGGCCACCGGCCCGCCGAAGTCCGGCAGGTCCGCGGGCACCAGGGGCAGCTCCGCCGCGGCGCAGCACAGCTGCGGGCCGAGCACGTAGGGGTTGGCCGGGTCGGTGACGGTGGCCTCGACCGGGCGGCCGAAGACCGCCCGCGGGTGGTGCGCCAGGTAGTGGTCCAGCGGGTCGTCGCGGGCGACGAAGACGACCAGCGACTCGCGCTGCGCCCGGCCGGCGCGGCCGGCCTGCTGCCACAGCGAGGCCAGCGTGCCGGGGTACCCGGCGAGCACGACCGCGTCCAGGCCGGCGATGTCGATGCCCAGCTCGAGGGCGTTGGTGGTGGCGACCCCGAGCAGGTCGCCGGAGGACAGCGCCCGTTCCAGTTCGCGCCGCTCCTCGGGCAGGTAGCCACCGCGGTAGGAGTCGACCCGGCGCACCAGGTCGCCCCGGCCGCGGTCGCGCAGGATCCTCCTGGCCTGCTCGGCCACCGACTCCGCGCTGCGCCGGGATCGCACGAACGCCAGGGTCCGCGCGCCACGCTCGACGAGGTCGGCGAGCAGGCCGGCGGCGTCCGCGGCGGCCGACCGGCGCAGCGGCGCCCCGTGCTCGCCGGTGCGCTCGGTCAGCGGCGGCTCCCACAGGGCGAAGGTGGCCCCCGGCCGTGGGGAGCCGTCGTCGGTGACCGCGACGACGTCCTCGCCGACCAGCCGGGTCGCCGCGGCCGCCGGGTCGGCCACCGTGGCCGAGGCCAGGACGAACACCGGATCGGCGCCGTACCGCCGGCAGATCCGCCGCAGCCTCCGCAGCACGTGGCCCACGTGGGAGCCGAAGACGCCGCGGTAGGAGTGGCACTCGTCGATGACCACGTAGGCCACCCGCCGCAGCGTGCTCGACCAGCGCTGGTGGGCCGGCAGGATCCCGCGGTGCAGCATGTCGGGGTTGGTCACGATCCACCGGGAGTGCCGCCGCACCCAGTCGCGCTCCTCGGCCGGGGTGTCGCCGTCGTAGGCCGCCGGCCGCACCGAGGGGTCGGCCAGCGCCGCCACCGAGGCCAGCTGGTCGCGCGCCAGCGCCTTGGTCGGGGCCAGGTAGAGCACGCAGGCGCGCGGGTCCTCGGCCAGCGTCGTCAGCGCCGGCAGCTGGTAGGCCAGCGACTTGCCCGAGGCCGTGCCCGTGGCCACCACCACGTGCCGCCCGGCCCGCGCCAGCTCCGCGGCGGCGACCTGGTGCGCGTAGAGCGACCGGACGCCGCCGGCCTCGAGCCGGCCGCGCAGCCCGGTGTCGGTCCACGCCGGCCAGCCCGCCGTCCGGCTCTCCCGCACCGGGACGTGGTGCACGTGCGTGACCGGCTGTTCCTCCTCCGGCGTCCCGGTGAGGACGGCGGCGAGCAGCTCACCCCCGGGCGGCACGGCCTGCTGGGACGCGCTCCCCCCGGGGACGTCGTCCAGGCCGGGAGGGGGAGCCGACCGGACCGGGTGGAGCTCGGTCACCTCTCCACTGTCACACCTGCGCGCAAGGCGACGTCGGCCGAGCGCACGGCGGCCGCTGGGCTCCCGGTCGCGGCGCGAGCGGAGAGGGTCACAGCCGGTGTGATCTGCCTTACAGTTCACGCCGTTCGTGCCCCGGCCGATGCCGGCTGGTGCCGGACGCCGACCTCCACCGATCCGGGGAGCACGGCGCCTCCCGGGCGGCCGCCGACGCCTGGAGAACACATGCCCGAGAGCTCGCTGTCCGGCGGTGACACGGCGCTGGTCGTCGTCGTCCTCGTCATCTCGCTGGCCGCGCTGGCCTTCGCCGCCTACCTGGTCAAGGCCGTGATGGCCGCCGACCAGGGCACGGTGCGGATGCGCGAGATCGCGCTGGCGGTCCAGGAGGGTGCGGCGGCCTTCCTGCGCAGGCAGTTCCGGACGCTGGGCTTCTTCGCCGTCGTCGTCTTCCTGCTCCTCCTCGTGCTGCCGGTCGCCGACGGTGGCTGGGAGACCCGCATCGGGCGGGCGATCTTCTTCCTCGTCGGCGCGCTCTTCTCGGCAGCGGTCGGCTTCATCGGGATGACCCTGGCCACCCGCGCGAACGTCCGGGTCGCCGCGGCCGCCAACGCCGGCGGGTACCTGCCCTCCTTCCGGACGGCGTACCGCACCGGTGGCGTCGTCGGGATGATCACCATCGGCCTCGGCCTCTTCGGTGCCGCGCTCGTGCTGCTGCTCTTCGACGAGACCGCACCGATCGTGCTGGAGGGGTTCGGGTTCGGCGGTGCGCTGCTGGCCATGTTCATGCGCGTCGGCGGCGGCATCTTCACCAAGGCGGCCGACGTCGGCGCCGACCTGGTGGGCAAGGTCGAGGCCGGCATCCCCGAGGACGATCCCCGCAACGCGGCCACCATCGCCGACAACGTGGGGGACAACGTCGGTGACTGCGCGGGCATGGCCGCGGATCTCTTCGAGTCCTACGCCGTCACGCTGGTCGCCGCGCTGATCCTGGGACAGGTCTTCTTCGGCTCGGTCGGCATGGTCTTCCCGCTGATGATCGCCGCGATCGGCGTCATCGCCTCGATCGTCGGTGTCCTCGCCACCCGGCCCGCGAAGACCGACGCGAGCGGCATGGCGCCGATCAACCGCGGCTTCTTCACCTCCGCCGCGGTCTCCCTCGTGCTCGTCGCGGCGGCGTCCTTCATCTACCTGCCGAGCATCTCCGGCGGCGTCGACATGGAGGTCAGCCCCCAGGTGCTGGGCTTCGTCGCCGTGCTCATCGGCGTGGTGCTCGCCGCGGCGATCCAGCAGCTCACCGGCTACTTCACCGAGACCAGCCGCAAACCGGTCAAGGACATCGGCCGCAGCTCGCTGACCGGGCCGGCCACCGTCATCCTCTCCGGCATCTCGCTGGGCCTGGAGTCGGCCGTCTACGCCGCCCTGCTCATCGGCGGCGCGGTCTACGGGGCCTTCCTCATCGGGGGTGCCGCGGCCCTCTACGCCGTGGCGCTGGCCGGGTGCGGGCTGCTCACCACGGCCGGCGTGATCGTCGCCATGGACACCTTCGGCCCGGTGAGCGACAACGCGCAGGGCATCGCGGAGATGTCCGGCGACATCGACGAGGAGGGCGCCCGGGTGCTCACCGACCTGGACGCCGTCGGCAACACCACCAAGGCGATCACCAAGGGCATCGCGATCGCGACCGCGGTGCTGGCGGCCACGGCGCTCTTCGGGTCCTACAACGCGCAGCTCGAGCTGGCACTGGAGGACGCCGGGGACACCGCCGGTGCGACGCTGCAGGAGGCCTTCAGCCTGGTGAACCCGAACAACGTCGTGGGCGCCATCATCGGCGCCGCGGTCGTGTTCTTCTTCTCCGGCCTGGCGATCAGCGCCGTCTCGCGGGCGGCCGGCCGGGTGGTCTTCGAGGTCCGGGAGCAGTTCCGCACCAAGCCCGGGATCATGGACTACAGCGAGAAGCCCGACTACGGGGCCGTCGTCGACATCTGCACCAAGGACTCGCTCCGCGAGCTGGCCACCCCCGGCCTGCTCGCCGTCCTCGCCCCGGTCGCGGTCGGGTTCGGGCTGGGCTTCGGCCCGCTCGCGGCGTACCTGGTCGGAGCCATCGCCGCAGGCACGCTGATGGCCGTCTTCCTGTCGAACTCCGGCGGCGCCTGGGACAACGCGAAGAAGATGGTCGAGGACGGTGCCTACGGCGGCAAGGGCAGCGAGGCCCACGCCGCGACCGTCATCGGCGACACCGTCGGCGACCCGTTCAAGGACACCGCCGGGCCGGCGATCAACCCGCTGATCAAGGTGATGAACCTGGTCGCGCTGATCATCGCCCCGGCCGTCGTCAGCCTCTCGGTCGGCGAGGGCGCGAACACCACGCTGCGCGTGCTGGTGGCCCTCGCGGCGGTGGCGGTCGTGGTCGCCGCGGTGGTGGTCTCCAAGCGCCGCTCGGTGGTCGTCGGCGGGGCCGACGCCGTGCCCACCGGCGACCGGCTGACCACCAGCGCTCCCTGACCGGGCGCCCGCCCCGGACCACCCCCTTGGCGGGACAGCCCCTTGCGTCCCGGGAACAGGGCAGCAGCATCTCCGTTGTGTGGGGTGACGGCACGCCCACGGAAGGTCGCCACGGCGCCTGGAGCGCGGGGTGGCTTACCGTGGCGCGCCGAGGGGCGTTCCGCGGTGGCGCCCGGCGTCCGGCACCCGCCGGACGACGGCCGGACGGCCGGCGTGCCGCACCCGCACCACCTCAGCAGCACCGACAGGAGTCCCGTGCCCACGAAGACCACGCAGACCGAGACCGAGAGCGCGCCCCCGACCGACGGCGGGAAGAAGACCCCCGCCCGCCGGGGCTCCGCCGCGCCCGGCGGCAGGCCGCTGGTCATCGTGGAGTCGCCGACCAAGGCCAACAAGATCGCCGGCTACCTCGGCAGCGGGTACGTCGTGGAGGCCAGCGTCGGGCACATCCGCGACCTGCCGCGCAACGCCGCCGACGTGCCGGCCGCGCACAAGGGCGAGTCCTGGGCCCGGCTGGGCGTCGACGTCGACAACGGCTTCTCCCCGCTCTACGTGGTCAGCCCCGACCGCAAGCAGCAGGTGACGCGGTTGAAGCAGCTGGTCAAGGAAGCCAGCGAGATCTACCTCGCCACTGATGAGGACCGGGAGGGCGAGGCCATCGCCTGGCACCTGATCGACACCCTCAAGCCGCAGGTGCCGATCCGCCGGATGGTGTTCCACGAGATCACCCGCGAGGCGATCGCCCGCGCCGTGGCCAACCCCCGCGAGCTGGACACCGACCTGGTCGACGCCCAGGAGACCCGCCGCATCCTCGACCGGCTCTACGGCTACGAGGTCTCCCCGGTGCTGTGGAAGAAGGTGCTCCCCAAGCTGTCGGCCGGCCGGGTCCAGTCGGTCGCCACCCGGATCGTGGTCGAGCGCGAGCGGGCCCGGATGCGCTTCACCGCCGCGGACTACTGGAGCCTGGACGGCGTCTTCGAGGTCGCCGAGCGCAGCGCCGGGGCCGACGCGGGGGAGCCGACGTCCCTGCGCGCCCGGCTGGTGACCGTGGACGACAGCCGGGTCGCCACCGGCAAGGACTTCGACGCCGACACCGGCACGGTCACCAGCAACGTCGTCCACCTGGACGAGGCCGGCGCCCGCGGGCTCGCGGCCCGCCTGCAGGGCCGGCCGGTCACCGTCAGCCGGGTCGACGAGCGGGACTACACCCGCAAGCCCTACGCGCCCTTCATCACCTCGAGCCTGCAGATGGAGGCCGGCCGCAAGTTCGGCTGGTCGTCGGCCCAGGTCATGCGCGTGGCCCAGCGGCTGTACGAGAACGGCCACATCACCTACATGCGGACCGACTCGACCAACCTGTCCAACGAGGCGATCAGCGCCGCGCGCCGGCAGGCCGCCGAGCTCTACGGCGACGCCTACGTGCCGGCCGAGCCCCGCCGGTACGCGACCAAGGACAAGGGCGCCCAGGAGGCGCACGAGGCGATCCGCCCCGCCGGTGACTCCTTCCGCACGCCCGGCCAGCTGGCCGGGCAGCTGGCCCGCGACGAGTTCCGGCTCTACGAGCTCATCTGGCAGCGGACGATCGCCTCGCAGATGGCCAACGCCGTGGGCAAGACGCTGAGCATCCGGCTGGCGGGGAGCTCCAGCACCGGGGAGACGGTGGAGTTCACCGCCTCCGGCCGGACCATCACCTTCCCCGGGTTCCTCCGCGCCTACGTCGAGGGCAAGGACGAAGGGGCGAGCAACGACGACGCCGAGACCGACGACAGCGAGCGCCGGCTGCCCCGCGTCGAGCGGGGCCAGCGGCTGGACACCCGCGAGCTGGAGCCGAAGGGGCACACCACCACCCCGCCGGCGCGGTACACCGAGCCCAGCCTCACCGCCCGGCTCCAGGAGCTGCGGATCGGCCGGCCGTCGACGTACGCGTCGATCATGCAGACCATCCAGGACCGCGGCTACGTGTGGAAGAAGGGCTCGGCCCTCGTGCCGTCCTTCATCGCCTTCGCCGTGGTGAACCTGCTCGAGCAGCACTTCGGCCAGCTCGTCGACTACGACTTCACCGCCCTGCTGGAGGACGAGCTCGACGAGATCGCCGCGGGGCAGCTCGGCCGGGTCGACTGGCTCACCGAGTTCTACTTCGGCGGCGAGGGCCGGCACGCCGGTGGCATCGCGGCCTCCGGTGGGCTCAAGTCGGTGATCGGTCAGCGGCTGGAGGAGATCGACGCCCGGGGCGTCAACTCCATCCCACTGCGGGCGGTCGCGCCCAACGGCGAGCCGGTCGTCGTCCGGGTCGGCCGGTACGGGCCGTACCTGCAGGCCGGCGGCGAGGACGGCGCCCGGGTGAGCATCCCCGAGGACATCGCCCCCGACGAGCTGACCAGCGAGAAGGTCGCCGAGCTGCTCGACGCGCCGTCGTCGGACCGCGAGCTGGGCACCGATCCGGAGTCCGGGTTCCCGGTCGCGGTGAAGGCCGGCCGGTACGGGCCGTACGTCACCACGCTGGTGCCCGAGGGCAGCAAGGAGCAGCCGCGCACCGCGAGCCTGTTCAAGTCGATGACGCCCGAGACGGTGACCCTCGAGGACGCGCTGAAGCTGCTGACCCTGCCCCGCACGGTCGGCACGGCACCGGAGGGCGAGGAGATCCAGGCCCTCAACGGCCGGTACGGCCCCTACCTCAAGAAGGGCACCGACTCGCGCTCGCTGGAGAGCGAGGACCGGCTGTTCACCGTCACGCTGGAGGAGGCGCTGGCGATCTTCGCCCAGCCCAAGCAGCGCGGGCGGGCGGCGGCGAAGGCCCCGCTCAAGGAGCTGGGTCCCGACCCGGTCACCCAGGGGCAGGTCACCGTGCGCGAGGGTCGGTTCGGCCCGTACGTCACCGACGGCGAGACCAACGCCAGCCTCCGCAAGGGCGACGAGGTCGAGTCGATCACCATCGACCGGGCGGCGGAGCTGCTGGCCGAGCGACGGGCGCGGGGGCCGGTCACCAAGAAGAAGGCCGCCAAGAAGACGACGGCGAAGAAGGCGACCGCCGCGAAGGGCACCGCCAAGAAGGCGACCGCCGCGAAGGCGACCACCAAGAAGGCGGCCACCACGAAGAAGGCGGCGCCCGCCGAGCCGGTCTCCTCCGGGGGTTGACCGGTGGCGGGCGCGCGCCGCGAGGGCGGGCCGATCGGTGCCCGGTCGTTCGGCCCGGTCGCCGCGGGCTACGCGGTGCTGCGCCCGACCTACCCGCCGGACGCGGTCGACTTCCTGCTGGCCGGGCCTGACCGGCGGCGCACCGTCCTCGACCTCGGGGCCGGCACCGGGCTGCTGACCGAGGTCGTGACCGGCGCCGGCCACCGGGTCGTGGCGGTCGACCCCTCGCCCGAGATGCTGGCCCAGCTCTCCCGCCGGCTGCCGGGCGTCGGCACCGCCGTCGGGACCGCCGAGGCCGTCCCGCTCGCGGACGCGGCAGTCGACGCCGTCGTCGCCGGGCAGGCTGCGCACTGGTTCGCCCCCGCGCCGGCCGCCCGCGAGATCCGCCGTGTCCTGCGCGCCGGTGGGAACCTCGGGTTGATCTGGAACACCCGCGACGAGCGGGTGCCCTGGGTCGGCGCCCTGGGTGCGCTGATCGCCGAGGTGTCCCACGGGCACGAGGCCGAGCAGGGTGTGGTCGCCGACCTGGCGGCGGAGCTGCCCGCCGACGTCGCGACCACCGAGTCGAGGATCGTCCAGCGGCTGACCCCCGAGGAGGTGGTCGCAGGCATCGGGACCCGGAGCTACGTCGCCGTCATGGACGAGGCCCGGAGGCGGACCTTCCTCGCCGCCGTCCGGGAGCTGCTGGCCGCCCACCCCGGCACCCGTGGCCGGCCGGTGCTGGAGCTGCCGTACGTCACCTGCGCCTACCGGCTCACCCCGCGCTGAGCGGCTCGAGCAGCTCCAGCCGGTTGCCCACCGGGTCTGAGACGTACAGCCGCCGGTGGCCGGGGAAGTGGGGGTCCCACTCCACCGGGTGCCCGGCGGCGTCGGAGGCCGCCGCCAACCCGTCCAGGTCGTCGGCGAGCAGGCCCGGGTGCGCCTTGCGCGCCGGCCGGAAGTCCGCCTCCACGCCGCAGTGGATCTCCACCGGTCCCGACCGGAACCAGACCCCACCGCGGGCCGCGAGCACGGCCGGCTTCGCGACCTCGGTCATGCCGAGGACCGCTCCGTAGAAGGCCCGCAGGGCGTCCTCGCTCCCGGCGGGGCAGGCGACCAGCACGTGGTGGAGCCGGGTGAGCACAGGACCTCCGGGGGTCAGGGGCGGGAACCGACGGCGAAGATCCGGCGGAACGGCAGCAGGGTGGTGCCGTCCGGGCGGGCGGGGTAGGCGGTCCGGAGCGCGGTGGCGTAGGCGGCGGTGAAGCGGTCCGCGTCGTCGCCGTCGAGCCGGGCGAGCACCGGCCGCAGGACGGTCGAGCGCACCCACGCGAGCACCGGGTCGGGCCCGCGGAGAACGTGCAGGTAGGTGGTCTCCCACACGTCGGGCCCCAGCCCCGCGGCCGACAGCACGTCGGCGTACCCGGCGGGCTCGAGCACCGTGTCCGGCGCCGGTGCGACGTCGGCGAGCCGGTCGGCCCACTCGGGGGACCGGCACAGCTCCGCGAGCAGGGCGTGGGTGGGCGCGCGGAAGTTGCCGGGCACCTGCACGGCCAGCCATCCGCCCGGGGCCAGGTGCCCGGCCCAGCGGGCGAGGAGGCCGGCGTGCCCGGGGACCCAGTGCAGGACGGCGTTGCTCACCAGCACGTCGACCGGCGCGGCGGGCGCCCAGTCGCGGACGTCGCCGGCCTCGAAGCCCACCCGCCCGGGGAGCGCGGAGACCTCCGCCGCGGCGAGCATCTCGGGGGAGGAGTCGACGCCGGTGACGGTGGCGGCCGGCCAGCGCTCGGCGAGGGAGGCGGTGAGCGCACCCGTGCCGCAGCCGAGGTCGACCACCTGCTCCGGCGACTCCGCGCCCACCCGGGCGAGCAGATCGGCGAAGGGGCGGCCCCGCTCCCCGGCGAACCGGAGGTAGGTGTCGGGCTGCCAACGGCCGGGCGAACTCCCGGCGGTCGTGCGCGTCGGGTGCTCCATGCCTGCCATCGGCGCCCACCCTATTCGGGACACGCCGCAACGGCACCGGAACCGCCGACCTGCCCCGACCGGGCGGCAAGTCGGCGAAATCGTCACGGGAGCCCGGTAGCGTGACCCCGCCGGGGCCGGCTCCGTCCCGGCGCCCGACGACCTGGGGAGCTCGCCATTCCGGCCGACCCGCCTGCACCGGCACCACCGCCCGACGAGACGGGCACCGCCGCACCGGCCGGAGCCGGTGCGGCTCCGGGTGACGGGCTGCCGCCGGCCGGCACGCCCGTGCCGGAGGACGTCGCGGTGCCGCTGGCCGACGTGGACGGGTCCGACGGCGCGCAGTCCGACGGCGGCCGGCCCGCCGGCGACAGCGGGTCCGGCGATTCGGGCGCCGTCGGGTCGGTCGCCAAGATCCGCGCCGTCCTGCGGGTGCGCGACTTCCGGAAGCTCTGGCTGTCCATGTCGCTGTCCAGCTTCGGCGACTGGCTGGGCCTGCTGGCGATCACCGCGATGGCCACGACGATGGTCGACGGCTTCGCGGCGTCCAACTTCGCCCTCGGCGGGGTGCTGCTGTTCCGCCTGCTGCCGGCGATCGTCCTCGGTCCGCTGGCCGGGGCCTTCGCCGACCGGTTCGACCGGCGCAAGACCATGGTCGTCACCGACATCTTCCGCTTCGGCCTGTTCGCCTCGATCCCGATCGTCGACAACCTGCTGTGGCTGTTCATCGCCCAGTTCGTCATCGAGGCGTTCAGCCTGTTCTGGATCCCGGCGAAGGACGCCGCGGTCCCCAACATGCTGCGCAAGGACCAGCTCGAGCCGGCCAACCAGCTCTCGCTCATCACCACCTACGGCCTCACGCCGGTGCTCGCGGCCGTCGTCTTCTCGGTCCTCGCCGTCATCGGGGGGGAGCTGCAGCAGGTGTTCCCCTCGGTCAACGAGGTGGACCTCGCGCTCTACGTGAACGCCCTGACCTTCCTGGTCGCCGCCGTGGTCATCTGGAACCTGCCCTCGATCAGCGGCCGCCGGGCGGCCGGCACCGTGGTCCAGCAGGAGAGCTTCCTCGGCTCGCTCAAGGACGGGTTCTCCTTCGCCGGGCACACCCCGCTGGTCCGGGGGCTGGTCGTCGGCATCACCGGCGCCTTCGTGGCCGCCGGCGCGATCATCGCCACCGGGCGGTTCTACGTGGAGGCCCTGGGCGGTGGCGAGGCCGCGTACGGTCTGCTGTTCGGCGCGGTGTTCGTGGGCTTGGGCCTGGGCATCGCGGTCGGGCCCAGCGTCGCCCGCGACCTCGCCCGCGAGCGGGTCTTCGGGGTGGCGATCGTCTTCGCCGGCACCGCGGTCCTGCTGCTGTCGGGCTCGCCCACGCTGTGGATCTCGCTGGTGCTCGTCGTCCTGATGGGCTTCTTCGCCGGGATGGCCTACCTGGCCGGCTTCACCCTGCTCGGCACGGAGGTCGAGGACGAGATCCGCGGCCGCACCTTCGCCATCGTGCAGTCCCTGGTGCGGGCTGCGCTGATCCTCTCGCTGGGCGTGGTGCCGTTCGGCGTCGGCCTGGTCGGGCAGCACGACCTGGACGTCGGCCCGGTCACCCTGGCGTTCGACGGAGCCCGCGTCATGCTCTTCGTCGCCGGCCTGCTGGCCGTCGGGGTCGGCCTGCTGGCCTACCGGCAGATGGACGACGGCCGCCCGGTCCCGCTGCTGGCCGACGTCATGACCGCGCTGCGCCGGGACAACACCGCCCGCCGCCGGCTCGCCGGGGGCGGGGTGCTCATCGCCTTCGAGGGCGGCGAGGGCGCCGGGAAGTCGACGCAGGTCCGGCGCCTGCAGGAGTGGCTGACGCAGGAGGGGCTGGTCGCCCGGGCGACCTTCGAGCCCGGCGCGACGCCACCGGGGGCGGGGATCCGCTCGATCGTGCTGGACAAGGCGCAGGTGGGGATAGCCCCGCGGTCGGAGGCGCTGCTCTACGCGGCGGACCGGGCCCAGCACGTGCACGAGGTGCTCCGCCCCGCGCTGGAGGCCGGCGAGGTCGTGATCACCGACCGGTTCGTCGACAGCTCGCTGGCCTACCAGGGCGCCGGGCGCACCATCCCGCTGGACGACGTGCGGATGCTCTCGCGGTGGGCGACCGGGGGGATGGAGCCGGACCTCACCGTGCTGCTCGACCTGCCGCCCGAGGTGGGTCTGGCCCGGGCCCGCGGGCGCGCCACGGCCGACCGTCTCGAGTCCGAGTCGCTGGAGTTCCACCAGCGGGTGCGCCGGACCTTCCAGGAGCTCGCCGAGGCCGACCCGGACCGCTACCTGGTGCTCGACGCGCGCAGCTCGCCCGACGAGATCGCCGCGGCCATCCGGGTCCGGGTGGCCGAGCTGCTCTCCGGTCTGCCGCTGCAGACCCTCGGTGAGCCGGTGCCCCAGCCGCGGGTCGAGCCGCCGCTGCGGCACGCCGGCGAACCGGTGACGACCGTCGCCCACCACCCCCACGCCCACCACCCCCACGCCCAGACCGGCGCGACCACCCAGCTGCACCCGTGAGCGCACCGGTGGTGGCGCCCACGGAGGGCGTCTGGACGCAGCTGGTCGGTCAGCCGGCGGTCGTGGCCGACCTGCGGGCGGCGATCGCCGACCCCGCGGCCATGACGCACGCCTGGCTGTTCACCGGCCCACCCGGCTCGGGCCGGTCGGTGGCGGCCCGCGCCTTCGCCGCTGCACTGCAGTGCCCCGCCGGGGGAGACGGCACCTGCCACGAGTGCCGCACCGTGCTGGCCGGCACCCACGCCGACGTGCACGTCGTCGTGCCGGACGGGCTGTCCATCGGTGCCGAGGAGGCCCGTGGGCTCATCCGGGTCGCCGGGCGGGCGCCGTCGGGCGGGCGCTGGCAGGTGCTGGTGGTGGAGGACGCCGACCGCATGACCGAGTCGGCCTCCAACGCCATCCTCAAGATGATCGAGGAGCCACCGCCGCGGACGGTCTTCCTGCTCTGCGCGCCCAGCCTGCACCCCGACGACGTCCCGGTCACCATCCGGTCGCGCTGCCGGGTGATCGGCCTGCGGACGCCGCCGGTGGAGGCGATCGCCGACGTGCTGGTCCACCGGGACGGCGTGGACCCGGCGCTGGCCGCGTGGTCGGCGGCGGCCTCCGGTGGCCACGTCGGCCGGGCCCGGCGGCTGGCCCGGGACGAGGACGCGCGGCTGGCCCGCAAGGCGGTGCTCGACGTCCCGCTGCGGCTGGTCTCCCTGGCCGCCTGCCTCGACGCCGCCGACGACCTGGTGGGCTCGGCGAAGGAGGAGACCGAGGCGGCCACCGAGGCGCTGGACGGCTCCGAGACCGAGGCGCTCAAGGCGAGCCTCGGCGTGGGGGCGCGCGGCCCGGGGGTCGTGGCGGCCACCCGGGGCGGCGCGGGCCAGCTCAAGGAGCTCGAGCGGCGGCAGAAGTCCCGGGCCACCCGGATCGGGCGCGACTCCCTCGACCGCGCGCTGGTCGACCTTGCCGGGCTGTACCGCGACGCCCTCGTGCTGGACGCCGCCGCCGGTGCACCGCCGCAGCTGAACCACCCCGACCGCCGAGCCGACGCCGAGGAGCTCGCCCGCCGGATCGGGGCGGAAGGGGCGCTGCGCCGCATCGACGCGATCCTCGCCTGCCGCCACTCGCTGGAGCGGAACGTGAAGCCGCAGGTGGCGCTGGAGGCGCTCACCGTGGCGCTGCGGCTGCCCAGCTAGACCCGCTGCCCCTGCGCGAGGCCGCGCCGGCGGTGTCGTAGGCTGTGCGGGCAGTTCGCCGCCTTAGCTCAGTCGGTAGAGCATCTCACTCGTAATGAGAAGGTCGTCGGTTCGATTCCGACAGGCGGCTCGCGGAATCCCAGCGGACCCGGTCACGACGACGGGTCCGCTGTTCCGTTCCCGGGCCGGTCCCGCCACGCCTGCGGGTCGGCGGAGCGGAGCCGGCCCCACGCGAAGGACGTCTCGGGCACCCAGTCCTCCAGGGCGTCGGCGAGCCGCGCGGCCAGCCGGTCGGCGCCCCAGCGCGGCTCGCCCTCCCAGGACGCACTGCTGAGCAGCAGGCCGAAACAGTCGCCACCGGCGACGACGTCGACCCAGATGTCGCCGGGGATCCCGGCGCCCTGCCGGTACACGCGGATCGCGGTGAGCTCGTCGTCCCGCACGATGCTGCGGACGACCGGCTCGACCACGTCCTGCCGCAGCCGGCGCAGGCCTTCGTCGTCGGCGTCGGTCGCCGAGGGTGGGGACGGCGCGGGGGGCGGGTCGCCGAAGGAGATGCTCAGGTGGCTGGTGTAGGCGCCGCTCTGCTCATCGGCCATGCCGGCACCGTAGGCCGCGCGACCGTTCCGCGGGAACGGCTGACGGCGGCACGCCCCCGTGGGGTGTGCCGCCGTCGGTGCGCCCGACGCCCGGCCCGCAGGCCCGGCGGGGTCAGTGGTGCGGGGACTCGTCCTTGGCGCGCTGGATCGAGGCCAGGATCTCGGCCTCGGCCGCGTCGCGGCCGACCCACTCGGCGCCCTCGACCGACTTGCCCGGCTCCAGGTCCTTGTAGGTCTCGAAGAAGTGCTGGATCTCGAGGCGGTCGAACTCCGACACGTCCTCGATCTCCTTGAGGTGCGCCACCCGCGGGTCCGTCGCCGGCACGCAGAGCACCTTGTCGTCCCCTCCGGCCTCGTCGGTCATGCGGAACATGCCGATGGCCCGGCAGGTGACCAGGCACCCGGGGAACGTCGGCTCCTCGAGGATCACCAGGGCGTCGAGCGGGTCGCCGTCCTGCCCCAGGGTGTTCTCGATGTAGCCGTAGTCCGCCGGGTAGCGGGTGGAGGTGAAGAGCATCCGGTCCAAGCGGATGCGTCCGGTCTCATGGTCCAGCTCGTACTTGTTCCGCTGGCCCTTCGGGATTTCTACCGTCACGTCGAACTGCACGAACGTAGTGTGGCCCACGGGGGGCGATCCGGTCGGCGGAGGCCCCCTCCTGGGGGGTGGAGAGCATCTCGTCGAGTGGATCGACGGTCGTCACGGCGAACTACGGGCGCCTGCGCCGGCGCCTGGTGACCGGCGTCGTGCTGCTCGTCGTGCTGCTCGTCGGCGGGGGTGTCGCGCTCGGCGTCCTGCTCGGTGGCGACTCCGACGCCGGAGGGGACGCGGTCGCCGTCCCCGACGCGCAGCTGCCCCAGCTGGGCGACGCCGAGCCGGTGCTCGCCGGGCTCGGCAGCGATGCCCCGGTGCCCGACCCCGACGTCCTCGCGGCCGCCCTGACGCCGATCGCCACCGGCCCGGCGCTGGGCCCCGGGACGACCGCCCAGGTGGTCGACGTCGCGACCGGGGAGGTCCTCTACGACCTGGACGCGACGGCGCCGCTCACCCCGGCCTCGACCGCCAAGCTGCTCACCGCCGCCGCCGCGCTGACGGCCCTCGATCCCTCCGACACCCTCGAGACCCGGGTGGTGAGCGGCGCCGCCCCCGGCGAGGTGGTCCTCGTGGGCGGGGGAGACCCGACGCTCTCGCGCACCGATCCTTCGCTCACCTACCCGGGCGCGCCGACCATGGCCGACCTCGCCACCCAGGTGGTCGCCGCGCTGCCGGCCGGGACGCCGGTGACCCGGGTCGTCGTCGACAGCTCGCTGTACAGCGGGCCGCTCACCGCCTCCGGCTGGGGGGCCGGCGACGCGCCGTCCAGCTACGCCGCACCGGTCACCGCCACCGCCGTCGACGGGGCGCGGGTCAGCCCCGGCTCGACCGCCCGCAGCGGCCAGCCGGGCATCGACGCCGGCGCCGCCCTCGCCGACGCCCTGGGCGCGCCGGGTGCCGCCGTGGTGCTCGGCCAGGCGCCGGCCGGCGCGACGACGCTGGGCACCGTGCAGTCGGCGCCGATCTCCCGGCTGGTGGAGCAGGCCCTGTCGATGTCGGACAACGTGCTCGCCGAGACGCTGGCCCGGCAGGTGGCGCTGGCGCGGAACGAGCCGCCCACCTTCGAGGGTGCGGCGCAGGCCGTCGTCGACGCGCTGGAGGAGGCCGGCCTCGACGTCGTTGGCGTCACCCTCGCCGACGGCAGCGGCCTCTCCTCGCAGAACGTCGTGACCGCCGAGGTGCTCGCCGCGCTGATCACCGGCGCCTCCGACGGCAGCCTCGGCGATGCCGCAGGCCTCCTCGCCGGTCTCCCGGTCGCCGGGTACGACGGCACGCTCGCCGATCGCGGTGACGACGACCCGGTGACCGCGCCCGGCACCGTACGGGCCAAGACGGGCACGCTGCTCGGGGTGAACGCCCTGGCCGGCACCGTCGTGACCGCCGACGGCCGGCTGCTGGCGTTCTCCGTCGTGGCCGACGAGACGACCGCGAGCGAGGCGGCCGCCGAGGCCGCGCTGGACCAGTTCGCCGCCACGCTCGCCGCCTGCGGCTGCTGACCGGCGCCCCGGGCCCCGCCGCGGGGCCGCGCGTACGGTGAGCCGATGAGCAGCGCCCCCTCGATGGTCGACTGGGACCTCGCCGGACGCACGGCCCGCCGCCTGGTGAACGCCGGCCCGCGGACCACACGCGAGGAAGCCGCCGCCGTCGTCGCCGAGTTGCACCGGGCGGCCGCCACGGCGGTCGCGCACGTCGAGGCCCTCACCGGCCTCCGTCCGGTGCCGGGCGGACCGGTGCCCGAGGTCGCGGTCGTGGACCGCCCCGGCTGGGCCGACGCGAACGCCCGCGGCATGGCCGCGCTCCTGGACCCCCTGGTCGAGAAGCTGGCCGAGCGCCAGGGCACCCGGCCCGGCGCGCTGGCCACCGCCATCGGCTCCCGGGCCACCGGCGTCCAGGCCGGCGGCCTGCTCGCCTTCCTCTCCTCGCGGGTGCTCGGCCAGTACGAGGTGTTCGGGACCGGCGGCCGGCTGCTGCTGGTGGCGCCCAACATCGTCGCCACCGAGCGCAAGCTGGGCGTCGACCCGTCGGACTTCCGGCTCTGGGTCTGCCTGCACGAGGTCACCCACCAGCTGCAGTTCACCGGCGTCCCTTGGCTGGCGGGCTACCTCGAGGCGCAGATCGCGGAGTTCGTGGCGGCCACCGACCTGAGCCCCGACGTGCTCCGCGAGCGGCTGCAGGACGTGCTCCGCGGCTTGAGCGACGCCGTCCGCGGGAGCGACGGCGACGGCGAGCCAGAAGGCCTGATGGCGCTGGTGCGCGACCCGGCGCAGCGGGCAGTGCTCGACCGGGTCACCGCGGTCATGAGCCTGGTGGAGGGCCACGCCGAGTACGTGATGGACGGGGTGGGACCGGACGTCGTGCCGTCGGTGCGCACCCTCCGCAAGCGGTTCGCCCAGCGCCGCAAGGGCCGCGGGCCGATCGACCGGGTGGTGCGCCGGCTGCTGGGGCTGGAGCAGAAGATGAAGCAGTACGCCGACGGGCGGATCTTCGTCGCCGGGGTCGTCGACCTGGCCGGCATGGACGGGTTCAACCGGGTCTGGCAGGGGCCGGAGAACCTGCCGCTGCTCGACGAGCTCACCGCGCCCGAGCGCTGGGTCGCCCGGGTGCTCGGCCGCCCGGCCCTGCCCGCCTGACCGACCCGTGAGCGGGCCACCCCGCGCGGTCGCGGTGCTGCGGCACGCCGTCCGGGCCGGGCTGCGCGGCAGCGACCGCCCGGTGCTCGTCGCGTGCAGCGGGGGAGCGGACTCGGTCGCCCTCGCCGCGGCGCTCGCCTTCGAGGGCCGGTCGGCCGGCGTCCGGGTGGGCGGGGTGACCGTCGACCACGGCCTGCAGCCGGGCTCGCCCGGCCGCGCGCACGGCACGGCCGAGCTCCTCGCCGGCCTCGGCCTGGAGCCGGTGCTCGTGCGGGCCGTCGAGGTCACCGGGGACGGCGGCCCCGAGGCGGCCGCCCGCACCGCCCGCTACGCGGCGCTGGCCGAGGTGGCCGCCGGGACCGGCGCGCGGATCGCCCTCGCGCACACGCTCGACGACCAGGCCGAGACCGTCCTGCTCGGTCTCGGCCGCGGCTCGGGGCCGCGGTCGATCGCCGGGATGGTGCCCGAACGGGCCGACGACGGCGCGACGTGGTGGCGCCCGCTGCTCGGCGTCCGCCGGGAGACGACCCGCCGGGCCTGCGCCGACCAGGGCCTGCCCGTGTGGGACGACCCCTGGAACACCGATCCGGCCTACACCCGGGTGCGGCTGCGCACCGAGGTCCTGCCGCTGCTGGAGGAGGTCCTGGGCGGCGGCGTGGCCCCGGCGCTGGCCCGCACCGCCGAACTGCTGCGGGAGGACCTCGACGCCCTCGACGGGCTCGCCGCCGCGGAGCTGACCCGGCTCGCGGGGGAGGCGGACGGGGACGGCCTCCCGGCGCGGCCCCTCCAGGCGCTGCCCGCCGCCCTGCGCCGGCGGGTGCTGCGCGGGTGGCTGCGCGGGGCCGGCGTCCCCGACCTGCAGGCGGTGCACCTGCGCGCGGTCGAGACCCTGGTCACGCGCTGGCGGGGGCAGGGGCCGGTGGACCTCCCCGGCGGCGCAGCGGTGCTCCGGGCATCTGGCACCCTGTTGCTCCGGCCGCCGGGACCTCGCGGTGGCACGCCCGGACCAGTACCCCGATGAGGAGCCCTTTCCGTGACGGAGCCTGACACCACTCCCGGGCCGCTCGGTCCCGACCACGGCTACGGCCCGGACATCGACCACGTGCTGCTCAGCGAGGCGCAGATCCGGGACAAGATCGCCGAGGTCGCCGAGCAGGTCGCGGTCGACTACGCGGGCAAGGAGGTCCTGCTCGTCGGCGTGCTCAAGGGCGCGGTGCTGTTCATGAGCGACTTCGCCCGGGCGCTCCAGCTGCCCACCCAGATGGAGTTCATGGCCGTCTCCTCCTACGGGTCGGCCACCAGCTCCTCCGGCGTCGTGCGGATCCTCAAGGACCTCGACCGCGACATCACGGGCAAGCACGTCCTCGTCCTCGAGGACATCATCGACTCCGGCCTGACCCTGTCCTGGCTGCTGAAGAACCTCGGCGGCCGCTCCCCGGCCTCCCTCGAGGTCTGCGCACTGCTGCGCAAGCCCGACGCGGTCAAGGTCGAGGTGCCCGTCAAGTACATCGGGTTCGACATCCCCAACGAGTTCGTCGTCGGCTACGGCCTGGACTACGCCGAGCGCTACCGCGACCTGCCCTACATCGCGACGCTCAAGCCGTCGGTCTACACGTGACATCTGTCCGCCTCCGGCGGACACCGCGGCCAGGGGACGTGCCCGGCCTGAGCTGAGCCGTTCCGTCGCGGCCGGGGAGGACCCTCCGGGCCCGTCACCGGTCGCGACACCCGCGTAGCGGCTCACCTGAGATCCGCGGCTCCCGGCCCACGCACCCGGCTGCCGCGTGTCCCCGGCACCCCTCGGGGAGCCTCCGGCCCCCGCTCGGCGCACCGGTGAGGACACTCCGGGCCCGTCCCCGGTCGCGACACCCGCTCGGGTGGGCTCCCAGGTCGCACGCAAGGATCGGGCAGGTTCGGCGGTGTACCGTCGATCTCCACGACGCTGCCCCCAGCGCCGGGGTCCGTACCCGGACCGCTGGCGGCGTCCCCGGGACGATCAGGAGGGTCGACGGGCAGGCCGGTCCGCCGGCGCCCGGCATCGGTGTATGGAACGCAAGAAGATCTTCCGCTCCGTGTGGTTCTGGGTCGTCCTCGTCATCCTGCTGGCGCTCACCGTCTCGTCGGTGTTCAGCGGCGACGGGAGTCGCACCGAGATCGCCACGTCGACGGCCCTCGAGCAGATCGAGGAGGGCAACGTCGAGTCGGCGGTCCTCAACACCCGGGAGCAGACGCTCGACCTCGAGCTCACCGACGAGGTCGAGGGCAGCACCGAGGTGACGGCGTCCTACCCGGTGGCGATCGAGGACCAGATCGTCGATCTCCTGCGCACCGAGGGCGAGGAGAACGCCGAGTTCGACACCAACGTCACCCAGGACAGCCTCCTGGTCAGCCTGCTGGTCAGCTTCCTGCCGTTCCTGATCCTGCTCCTGCTGCTGTTCTGGCTGTTCAACTCCATGCAGGGCGGCGGCCGCGGCGTCATGGCCTTCGGCAAGTCCAAGGCCAAGCAGATCACCAAGGACATGCCGAAGACGACGTTCGACGACGTCGCCGGCGCCGACGAGGCGATCGAGGAGCTCCACGAGATCAAGGAGTTCCTGGCCAACCCGGTGAAGTTCCAGGCCGTGGGCGCGAAGATCCCCAAGGGCGTGCTGCTCTTCGGGCCGCCCGGGACCGGCAAGACGCTGCTGGCCCGCGCCGTCGCCGGTGAGGCGGGGGTGCCGTTCTTCTCCATCTCCGGCTCGGACTTCGTGGAGATGTTCGTCGGTGTCGGCGCGAGCCGCGTCCGCGACCTGTTCAACCAGGCCAAGGAGAACTCCCCGGCCATCATCTTCATCGACGAGATCGATGCCGTCGGCCGCCAGCGCGGTGCCGGGATGGGCGGCGGTCACGACGAGCGCGAGCAGACGCTGAACCAGATGCTGGTCGAGATGGACGGCTTCGACGTCAAGGGCGGGGTCATCCTGATCGCCGCGACGAACCGGCCGGACGTCCTCGACCCGGCGCTGCTGCGCCCCGGCCGCTTCGACCGGCAGATCGCCGTCGACCGGCCCGACCTCCTCGGCCGCAAGCGGATCCTCGAGGTGCACGCCAAGGGCAAGCCGTTGGCGCCCGACGTCGACCTGGAGACCGTCGCCCGGCGCACGCCCGGTTTCACCGGCGCCGACCTGGCGAACGTGCTGAACGAGGGCGCGCTGCTCACCGCCCGCAACAACGGCTCGCTGATCACCGACGACACCCTCGAGGAGGCGATCGACCGCGTCATCGCCGGCCCCGAGCGGAAGACGCGGGCGATGAGCGAGAAGGAGAAGAAGGTCACCGCCTACCACGAGGGCGGGCACGCCCTGGTGGCGCACGCGCTGCCCAACCTGGACCCGGTGCACAAGGTGACGATCCTGCCGCGTGGCCGCTCCCTCGGGCACACGCTGGTGCTCCCCACCGAGGACAAGTACACCCAGACCCGCTCGGAGATGATCGACACCCTGGCGTACGCGCTCGGTGGCCGGGCGGCCGAGGAGCTGGTGTTCCACGAGCCGACCACCGGGGCCGGCAACGACATCGAGAAGGCCACCGCGATGGCCCGGGCGATGGTCACCCAGTACGGGATGAGCGCCAAGCTCGGCGCGGTCAAGTACGGCAGCGGTGAGTCCGAGCCGTTCATGGGCCGCGACATGCACAGCCGCCCGGACTACTCCGAGGCCGTGGCCGCCGACATCGACGCCGAGATCCGTGCGCTGATCGAGGCCGCCCACGACGAGGCCTGGGAGATCCTGGTCGAGTACCGACACGTCCTCGACCAGCTGGTCCTCGAGCTGATCGAGCGGGAGACGCTGTCCAAGGAGGACATGGCCCGCATCTGCGCGCCGGTCGCCAAGCGTCCCTCCCTGGCTCCCTACAACGGCTTCGGCAAGCGGACGCCGTCGGACCAGCCGCCGATCCTCACCCCCGCGGAGCAGGCGGCCCGGAACGGCAACGGCCACGTCGCCCCTGAGAAGCCGACGCCGGTGGGTGACGTCGGGGCCCCGGTCCAGCGATGAGCCCGCACCGGCGATGAGCGAGATCCCGGCCGAGCCGGCCGACCAGCTCCTGGACCCGCCCCGCGGGGTGGACCTGGAGCGGGCGGCGGCCGCGGTGCGCGAGCTGCTGCTGGCCGTGGGGGAGGACCCGGACCGCCCCGGCCTGCAGGACACCCCGGCCCGCGTCGCGCGGGCGTACACGGAGACGTTCGCGGGTCTGTGGCAGGACCCGTACGAGATCCTCGCGACCACGTTCGACGAGGACCACAGCGAGCTGGTGCTGGTCAAGGACATCCCGATGTACTCGACCTGCGAGCACCACCTGGTGCCCTTCCACGGGGTCGCCCACGTCGGGTACATCCCGGGCAGCGACGGGCGGGTCACCGGCCTGTCCAAGCTGGCCCGGCTGGTGGAGGTCTACGCGCGCCGTCCGCAGGTGCAGGAGCGCATGACCAGTCAGATCGCCGACGCGCTGGCCGACGTGCTGAAGCCCCGCGGCGTGCTCGTCGTCATCCAGGCAGAGCACCTGTGCATGGCGATGCGCGGCATCCGCAAGCCCGGCTCGTCCACCGTCACCTCGGCCGTGCGCGGCATCTTCCGGGAGGACGCGCGGACACGCAGCGAGGCGATGAGCCTCGTCCTGGGCCGATGACCGAGCTGCCGCGCCCGGGCCGGTGCCTGGTCATGGGCGTCCTGAACGTCACCCCGGACTCCTTCTCCGACGGCGGGTGCTTCGCCGACGCCGCGACCGCGGTCGCGCACGGCCTGGCGATGCACGCCGCCGGGGCCGACTACGTCGACGTGGGCGGGGAGTCCACCCGTCCCGGCGCCGACCGGGTCGACGCGGCCGAGGAGTGCCGCCGCGTGGTCCCCGTGATCCGTGAGCTGTCCGCGGCCGGGGTGCGCACCAGCGTGGACACCACCCGCGCCGAGGTGGCGGAGGCGGCGCTGGCGGCCGGCGCGGTCCTCGTCAACGACGTCAGCGGCGGCCTGGCCGACAAGAACATGGCCGAGCTCGTCGCCGAGGCCGGCGTCCCGTGGGTGCTCATGCACTGGCGGGGGCACAGCCGGGAGATGTACGCGGCAGCGCAGTACGGCGACGTCGTCACCGAGGTCTGCGCGGAGCTCACCGCCCGGGTCGAGGACGTCGTCGCCGCCGGTGTGGCGCCGGAGCAGCTGGTCCTCGACCCCGGTCTGGGGTTCGCCAAGCGCGCGGAGCACAACTGGGCGCTGCTGGCCGGCCTCGACCGGCTCGTCGCGCTGGGCCTGCCGGTGCTGGTCGGGGCCTCGCGGAAGACCTTCCTCGGCCGGCTGCTCGCCGGGCCGGAGAGCGCGCCCCGGCCCCCGGAGGCGCGGGACGCCGCGACGCTCGCGACCACCGTCCTGGCCGCCCAGGCCGGCGCCTGGGGGGTGCGGGTGCACGACGCCGCGGCATCGGTCGATGCCGTCCGCACCCTCGAGGCCGTCCGCGCCGCGAAAGGAACCGGCCGTGGCTAGCAGCCCCCCGTCCCGCCACCCCGGGCACCGCACCCCCGACCGGATCGCCGTCCGGGGCATCCGCGCGCACGCCCACCACGGCGTCTACGCCTTCGAGCGGGAGCGCGGGCAGATGTTCCGCGTCGACGCCGTCCTGGAGCTGGACACCGCCGCGGCGGCCGCCGGGGACGACCTCGACCGGACGGTGAACTACGCCGACCTCGCCCAGCAGCTGCACCACGTGCTGGCCGGCGAGCCGGTGAACCTCCTGGAGACCCTCGCCCAGCGGCTGGCCGACGTCTGCCTGGCCAACGAGCTGGTGGACGCCGTCGAGATCACCGTGCACAAGCCCGAGGCCGAGCTGGGCGTGCCCTTCGACGACGTCACGGTGACCATCCGGCGAGAGCGCCGGTGACCCGCGCCGTCCTGTCGCTGGGGGCCAACCTCGGGGACCGTGCCGGTGCGCTGCGGGAGGCGCTAACCGCGCTGACCGGGCACGGGCTCTCGGCCCGGTCGACGCTGTACGAGACCCCGCCGTGGGGCCCGGTCGAGCAGCCGCCGTACCTCAACGCCGTCGCGTTCGTCCGGGGCGACCGCGACGCCGCCGGCTGGCTGGCCCTGGCCCACGAGCTGGAGCAGGCGGCCGGCCGCACCCGGGAGGAGCGCTGGGGTCCGCGCACCCTCGACGTCGACGTGGTCACCGTGACCGGCGACGACGGCGCGCCGGTGCTCTCCGACGACCCCGCACTGACCCTGCCCCACCCGCGGGCCCACGAGCGGGCGTTCGTGCTGGTGCCGTGGCTGACCCTCGACCCCACCGCCGTCCTGCCCGGCCACGGGCCGGTCGCCGACCTGGTGGCAGCGCTCGACCCGGCCGACGTCGCCGCGGTCGTGCGCTGGGACCACCTGCACTGAGCCGGCCGATGACCCCCGTCCGCCGCCGCGACCTGGCCGTGCTCGCCCTCGGGCTCGCGGTCGCCTCCTGGCTGCTGGTGCGGGCCTGGTACGGCGACCTGCCGCCGCTGCGCTGGTGGCTGCCGGTGCCGCTGGCCGTCCTCGCCGTGGCGGAGGCGCTGGGCGCCCGGGTGCTGCGCGTCCGGCTCGGCGCGCTGCGGGATGCCCGGGCCGGGCGCGGCCCCGTGGACCGGGACGGCTCCCTCGTCCGGCCGGTGGAGCCCATGCTCGTGGCCCGGCTGGCGGTGCTGGCCCAGGCCAGCGCCTACGTCGGCGCCGTGTTCACCGGCCTCTGGCTGGGGGTGCTCGTCTACGCCGCACCGGCCGTGGGCCGGCTGCGGGCCGCCGGCGACGACACGCTCACCGCGGGCATCGGCCTGGTCTGCTCGCTCGCGCTGATCGCGGCGGCGCTGTGGCTGGAGTCGGCCTGCCGCGTCCCGCCGGGCTCGACCGACGACGATCCGGCTCCCGGGGTGTCGGCCTAGCCACCGTTCGGAGGACCGCGCAAGAACGGTCAAGCGCCGAGGCCTCCGCGCACAGCACCCTGGACGCATGACGGGACGGGACCGGCTGCGCGAGCTGCTCGACGCGGTGCTGGACGAGGACAACCACACCCTCGCGGAGATGGCGGGCGACGCCTACGCCTCGCCGTTCCACCTCAGCCGGGTGCTGTCCCGCGACGCCGGCGAGGCGCCGGTGGCGATGCGGCGGCGGGTGATGCTCGAGCGCGCGGCGTGGCAGCTGCGGCAGGGCGGCAGCGTGACCGACGCGGCGTGGGCGGCCGGGTACGAGTCGGTGGAGGGCTTCAGCCGGGCCTTCACCCGCGCCTTCGGCCGGGTCCCCAGCTCGGTCGACGCGTCGACCCGCCACTGGCTGCCGGCGCCGAACGGCATCCACTTCCACCCGCCCACCTCGCTGTGGGTGGAGAGCACGGAACACGCCCTGAACGCGCTCACCGAGCAGCTGGTGCGGCACGGTCTGGACGACACCCGCCACCTGATCGAGGTCGCGAAGGGCCTGAGCGACGAGGACTTCCACGCGCGGCGGCTGCCCGGCCTGGTCGTGCTGCAGTGGGACGGCCCGGAGGAGTCGGTCCAGGCCGTGCTGGATCACCTGGTGGGCACCCTGGAGGTGTGGCTGGCCTCGATCGAGGGCCACGACCTCCCCGGGCGCGAGGAGGACCCTTCCGCGGCCCGGCTGCTGGAGCGGCACGACGCCGCCGCCCCGCGCTGGCTCGCCGTGGTGCGCGACATCGACCGGCGGGGCGGCTGGGACGACCGGCTGATCGACGCGCTGTGCGAGCCCCCGGAGAGCTTCGTGCTGAGCAGCGTCGTCGCCCACGTGCTCACCTACTCGGCGCACCGCCGGCAGCTCGTCCGGCACCTGCTGCGCTCCGCCGGTACCGACATCGACACCGGCGACCCCATCGACTGGCTCCGCGCCCGCCGCGGCGACACCCCGGGAGGAACACCGTGCTGACCTACTACACCGCCACCACGCTCGACGGCTGGATCGCCGACCCCGACGACTCCCTGGACTGGCTCTTCCGCCAGAAGCAGGGCGACGTCCCGGGCTTCGGGTTCGACGAGTTCATGGCCGGCGTCGGCGCCCTGGTCATGGGCCGCACGACCTACCAGTGGGTCCTCGACCACGAGGCCGCGGCCGGCAACGCGTGGCCCTTCACGCTGCCGACCTGGGTCATGACGAGCCGGGAGCTGCCCGCCGCCTCCGGCGACGTCCGGTTGGCCTCCGGCGACGTCCGTGCGGTGCACGAGGTGATGACCGCCGCGGCGGGCGGGCGGCATCTCTGGCTGGTCGGCGGGGGAGACCTGGCCGGTCAGTTCGCCGAGGCCGGCCTGCTGGACGAGGTCGTCGTCTCCATCGCGCCGGTGACCCTGGGTGCCGGACGGCCGCTGCTGCCGCGACGGCTGGACCTGGAGCTGGTCGAGGCGGCCCCGAACGGCGCGTTCGTCAGCGCGCGCTACCGCGTGGTGGGGCCGCTGCTGGAGGACCGGGCCGCCGCGGACGGCTAGCCCGACGCGGCGCCCGCGGTCTCCGGCGCCCGGCCCTCCACCGAGCGGCGGAGCGCCGAGTGCAGCGACTCGGGGGTGAGGACGCCGAGGAAGTGGTCGCCGTCGAGCACCGCGACCCAGCCCGCCTCGTGCTGCAGCATCGTGGCGAACGCCGTCTTCAGCGACGCCTCGCGCGGCACCCACGCCTCCATGCGCCGGGCCGCGCTGCCCACCGTCCCCGCCCCCTGGGCGCGGTCCAGCGACAGCCAGCCGTGCAGGTTCTCCGCGTCGTCGAGGACGACCGCCCAGCGGGCGCCGGCGGTCTGCAGCGCGGCCCGTGCGTCGGCCAGCCCGTCGGCGACGTGCACCACCGGTGGCCGTTCGAGGTCCAGCGGGTCGATCCCGGTGACGGCCAGCCGCTTGAGCCCCCGGTCGGCGCCGACGAAGTCGGCCACGAACTCGTTCACCG
Organism: Blastococcus xanthinilyticus; assembly: GCF_008124835.1. Taxonomy (GTDB): domain Bacteria; phylum Actinomycetota; class Actinomycetes; order Mycobacteriales; family Geodermatophilaceae; genus Blastococcus; species Blastococcus xanthinilyticus. Next base: position 48,415 of record NZ_VNHW01000013.1, read on the forward strand.
GGTGCCCCAACAGCTCGGCGGGCGTGGCGAACTGCTCCACCCGGCCACCCTCGCTCATCACCGCGATCCGGTCGCCGATCCGGACGGCCTCCTCGATGTCGTGGGTGACGAAGACGATCGTCTTGCCGACGGCCTCCTGCAGCCGCAGGAACTCCGACTGGAGGCGTTCCCGCACGATCGGGTCCACGGCCGAGAAGGGCTCGTCCATGAGCAGGACGGTCGGGTCGGCCGCCAGGGCGCGGGCCACGCCGGCCCGCTGCCGCTGACCGCCGGAGAGCTGGTGGGGGTAGCGGTCGCCGTGCACGGCGGGGTCCAGGCCGACGAGGACCAGCAGCTCCTCGACCCGCTCGCGGATCCGGCGCTTGTCCCAGCCCAGCAGACGGGGCACGGTGCCCACGTTGACCCGGATGGTCTGGTGGGGGAAGAGCCCCACGTTCTGGATCACGTAGCCGATCCGGCGGCGCAGCTGCACCGGGTCGGCCCGGGTGACGTCGTCCTCGCCGAGCAGGATCCGGCCGGTCGTGGGTTCGATGATCCGGTTGATCATCTTCATCGTGGTGGTCTTCCCGCAGCCCGAGGGGCCCACCAGCACCGTGAGCTCGCCCGCCGCGAAGGTGAGGTCGAGCTCCTGCACGCCCACCGTGCCGTCCGGATAGACCTTGCTCACGCCCTCCAGGCGGATCGTCTCGGCGCCGGCCGGCGTCCCGCTCGCTGGGCGGCGGGCGGGGGGAGCAGTAGCGTCCACGGGGTGGCCTTCCTGGTACGCGCTCGATGCTGAACGCGGCGACCGCCGAGGTGCGGGCGGCCGATGCGGCGCCGAACCCGTGGTTCGACGTGTCCTACGTGACCTCCAACTGGGAGTCCATTGTGGGCTACCTGGGCGAGCACGTCAGGCTCACCGTCGCCGCCGTCCTGCTCGGGGCGCTGATCGCGCTGCCGCTGGCGCTGCTGGCGCGGCGCAGCCGGTGGCTGGCCGGCCCGGTGCTCGGCCTCTCCACGGTGATCTACACCATCCCGTCGCTGGCGATGTTCGCCTTCGTCGCCCCGTTCACCGGTCTCACGGCGACCACCGTGCTGATCGGGCTGGTGCTGTACTCGCTGGTCATCCTGGTGCGCAACTTCCTCACCGGGCTGCAGTCGGTACCGGCCGACGTGCGCGAGGCGGCGCGTGGGATGGGCTACGGGTCCGGCCGGCTGCTGTGGCAGGTCGAGCTGCCGCTCGCGCTGCCGGCGTTCATGGCGGGGCTGCGGGTGGCCACGGTGTCGACCGTCGCGCTCACCACCGTCGGTGTCATCGTCGGCCACGGCGGGCTGGGGCAGCTGATCATCGGCGGCTTCAACGCCAACTTCTACCGCGCCGAGATCGTCACCGGGGCGGTCGGCTGCGTGCTGCTGGCGCTGCTCGCCGACCTGCTGCTGGCCGGCGCGGAGCGGCTGCTCACCCCGTGGGCCGAGCGGGTGCGCGCGTGAACCTGCTGCGCGATGCGTGGGTCTACCTCAACGACCCCTACAACTGGACCCGCGACCGCGGCATCCTGGAGCTGCTGGGTGAGCACCTGCGCATCTCGGCGTCCGCGGTGCTGGTCGCCCTCGTCGTCGCGCTGCCGGTGGGCATGCTGCTCGGGCACACCGGCCGCGGTGGCGGCTTCACCGTGGCCCTGTCGAACGTCTCCCGCGCCGTTCCCACGCTGGCCCTGCTGACCGTCTTCGCGGTCACGCCCATCGGCTTCGGCCCCACCGCGACGACGATCGCGCTGGCCGTCTTCGCCGTCCCGCCGATCCTCACCAACACCTACGTCGGCTTCCGCTCCGTGGACCGGGACGTCGTCGAGGCGTCGCGGGCGATGGGCATGACCGGGCGGCAGGTGGTGCTGCGCGCCGAGCTGCCGCTGGCGACCCCGCTGGTGATGACCGGCATCCGGACCGCCACGGTGCAGGTCGTGGCGACGGCGGCGCTCGCGGCACTGGTCGCCGGTGGGGGGCTGGGCGGCATCATCACGCTGGCGTTCGCGCAGCAGGACTACGGCGTGGTGCTCGCCGGTGCGTTCCTCGTCGCCCTCCTCGCCGTGCTCAGCGAGGCCGCGCTCGCCCTGCTCGCCCGGCTGGTGACGCCCGGGCGCAGGTTCGCGTTCCCCGCCTTCGGGATGCGCACCGCGAGCGGGGCGCCACCGTCCGCAGCCGCACGTCCGCGCTGACCGGTAGCGGGGTCACGGAAGCGCAACGGGTTCGGAAATGAGTTGCCCGCAACCGGTCGGCGCGGTTGCATGGCGTCCGCGGGACTTCCCGCCAGACACGCGTGGCTGCAACAGGGCCGTCACGGGACACAGAAGGCGGGGCCTCCCCATGCGCGCCAGAACCCGGATCATCGCTCCACTGGCCCTCGCGGCCGCGCTCACCGCGGCCTGCGGCGAGTCGGGCTCCTCGGGCACCGGAGGAGGCGGGGACGCGGGCGGCACCGCGGCGTCCGGCGACGCCTGCGCCCCGGTCGCCGGCGACCAGCTCGTGGTGCTCGAGGACGACGAGGGCCTGCAGAACGCGGACAACATCATCCCCGCGGTGACCGCGACCGCGGCGCAGGCGAACCCGGCGCTGCTGCCGGCCCTGAACGCCGTGTCGGCGGAGCTCACCACCGACGAGCTGGTCGAGATGAACGCCGCCGTGGACGTGCAGCGGCAGAGCGCCGAGGACGTCGCCGCGGCCTGGGTCGAGGAGAACGTCGACACCGCGGGCCTCGAGCAGGGCAGCGGCACCGTCGTCGTCGGCGGGGCCAACTTCACCGAGTCCACGATCCTGGCCACCATCTACGCCGACGTGCTCACGGCCGCCGGCTTCGACGCCTCCGTGCAGGAGGTCGGCAACCGGGAGCTCTACCTGCCGGCGCTGCAGCGCGGGGAGATCCAGGTCTTCCCCGAGTACCTCTCGACCGTCACGGAGTTCATCGAGGGCGACGAGGCCACCCAGGTCGCCTCCGGCGACGTCGACGCGACCGTCGAGGCCCTCACGCCCCTGGCCGAGGGAGCCGGGCTGGTCTTCGGCGAGCCGTCCGAGGCCGCCGACCAGAACGCCTTCGCCGTCACCCAGGCCTTCGCCGACGAGGTGGGGGTCAGCACGCTGTCCGAGCTGGCCGAGGCCTGCGGCGACGGCTCGCTGGTGCTGGGCGGTCCGGGCGAGTGCCCCGAGCGCCCGTTCTGCCAGCCGGGCCTGGAGGAGACCTACGGGCTGGAGTTCGGCAGCTTCCGGGAGCTCGACACCGGTGGCCCGCTGACCAAGGCGGCCCTCCAGCAGGGCGAGATCTCCCTCGGGCTCGTCTTCAGCTCCGACGGCGCCCTCGCGCAGGGCTGACTCCCCGTCCTGGCTCACCTGGTGGGGTCCTGGCTCACCACCGGTGCCGAGCCAGGACCCCTGACGATCAGGTCACCTGATCATCAGGGGCGGTACCAGCCGCCGGGGGGCAGCTGCTCCCCGGCGGGAACCGGGGCGTCGACCCGGTTCCCCTCGGGCGCCAGCGGGCACGACCAGCGCGGGTCGTAGGCGCACGAGGGGTGGTAGGCGAAGTTCAGGTCGACCACCAGCCGGTCGCCGGCGCCGCCGAGGTCCGCTCCCTTCACCGTGTCGAGCAGGTAGCGGCCACCGCCGTACGTGGTGCTCCCGGCGGTGCCGTCGCGCAGCGGCAGGAACACCCCGCCGCCGTAGAGCGCGACCCACCAGACGTCGAGCCGGCCGACGCCGGGCAGCGCGACCGCGCCGATCCGCTCCAGCGGTACCACCCCGTCGGCGGCCGTGGGCACCTCCAGCCGCAGGGCCGCGGCCGGCTCCAGCGCCGGCTCGAAGCGCAGCGCCGGGTCGTAGGGCGCGACGGGCAGCCCGTCGAACGCCGCCCGCGCGGCGGGGTCCAGCGGTGACTGCGGATGCCCGGCGAAGAGCTCGTCGCGCCCGTCCCGCCAGCGGCACCAGCCGGCCTCCGGGTCGGCGCAGCTCCGGACGGTGGCGTGCAGCGCGGCCACGCGGCGGCGCCAGTCGAGCAGCGAGAGGGTCACCGCAGCACTGTGACAGCTATGACCACGGTCGGCACGGGTGCGGCTCCTCCCCGTGAGCGCCACTCGTCGCTACGCTGGTGCCATGCCCCGCCGTGAGGACGACGACGTCGCCCGCGGCCCGGCCACCCCCGGATCCCGTGCCCTGCTCCAGGCGGCCGGTTTCGTGCTGGCCGCCGGCGCCACGCTGGCGGTCTTCCTCACCGACAACGCCCAGCTGTTGCGGGTCGCCGTCGTCGCCGTGGCCTGGGCGTTCGTGCTCGCCACCTTCGCGGCCGGGCGGCGCGGCACCGACCGGGCCCAGGCCGCCGCCCGTGAGGCCGACCTCCGGCGGGCCTACGAGCTGGAGCTCGAGCGGGAGGTCGCGGCCCGCCGCGAGTACGAGCTGGAGCTGGAGAACGAGCTGCGCCGCGAGGCCGAGGGCGCGATGCGGGGCGAGCTCGCCGCCCTGCGCGGCGACCTCGCGGCCCTGGCCGGCCTGCGCGACGAGGTGGCGCGGGTGTCGGGCATGCGGGGCGAGCTCGCCGCGCTCGGCGGCCTGCGGGAGGACGTCGCCCGGGTCGCCGCGCTGCGGGACGACGTCGCCGCGCTCACCGGGATGCGGGACGACGTCGCCGCCCTGACCGGGATGCGGGCGGAGCTGAGCCAGCTCGCCGCGCTCCGCGAGGACATGGGGCGGCTGCGGGCCGAGCTGGCCGAGCAGCTGTCCAGCGAGATGCTGGTCGAGCGGATCGTGATGCGCACCCAGGCCAGCCGGCTGCCGGGGGAGGGCGCCCGCCTGGAGGGCCCGGCCCGCACGCTGGACGCCGGCTACGGCCGCGCCGAGGACTCCCCGCCCCGGGAGCTGACCGGGGGCTGGCCGGCCATCCGGCTGGACGAACCGCGGGAGACGACCCAGCAGTTCGAGCAGGTCCGGGCCAGCAGCTGGTCCACGCAGTCCCCGCCGGTCACCACGGCGTTCCCGCTCGTGCCGCCGGCCCCCGCGCCGGGCCCCGTGCCCCCGCCGGTCCCGGTCCCGCCGCCGGTGGCCGCCCGGCCGCCGGTGCCGCCCCGCCCACCCGCTCCCGAGCCGGCGCGGCCGGCCTTCGGGCGGCACGACCGCGCCGCGGCGCACGAGGACGACCCCTACCTGGGGTCGGCGCCCTCCTGGCGCGCGGCCGCTCCGCCGCCCCCTCCGCCGCCCCCTCCGCCGCCGCCGCCCATGACGGTCGCCTCGCCCGTGGTCACCCCGCCGGCGACCCTTCCGCCGCCGGCCGAACCGCCGCCGTCCCCGCTGGACTGGCTGGCCGCCCGGTCGCTGCTCGACCCGCCCGCGCCCGCCCCGACCGCGGGCGCGCCGCGCCGGCGGCGCGGCGACGACGCCCTGGAGCGGCCGCTCCCGGCCGAGGCCGCCCCGACGACGCAGCGCCCCGCGGTCATGCCGGAGTGGGCGCCGTCGACGCCGGCCGCCGGCGCGCCGGACACCTCCGACCGGCTGGCGCAGATCCTGGCGGAGAACGGCGTCAGCCCGTCCTCCGGCGGGCGCCGCCGGCGCCGGTACCGGGAGGACGGGGAGTCCGACGACGTCCTCGCCCGGGTGCTGGGCCGCTGAGGCCTAGCGGGGGCCGCGCGAGAGCCCGCCGCCGTCGATGACCAGCGTCTGGCCGGTGACCCATCCGGCACCGTCGCCCAGCAGGTAGGCCGCGGCCTCGCCGATGTCCTCCGCGGTGCCGAGCCGGGCCATCGGGTAGGCCTTCGCCACCTCGGCCTCGCGTCCCTCGAACAGGGCGCCGGCGAACTTGGTCTTCACCACCGCCGGGGCCACGGCGTTCACCCGCACCTTCGGCGCCAGCTCCACCGCGAGCTGCGTGGTGAGGTTGATCAGCGCCGCCTTGCTCACGCCGTAGGCACCGATCTCCTGCGATGACCGGAGGCCCGCGACCGAGGCGACGAACAACACCGATCCGCCGTGCTCGGACATCCAGGCCCGCCACGCCTCCTGCACCAGCCCGAGGGCGGCGACGACGTTGGTGTCCAGGATCTTGCGGCAGGCGTCGAGGTCGAGGTCCATCAACGGCCCGTAGGCGGGGTTGATCCCGACGTTGCCGACCAGCACGTCCAGGCTGCCGAACGTCTCGACCGCGGTCCGCACCGCGGCCGCCCGGTGCCCGGCGTCGCCGGCGTTGCCCGCGACGGCCACCGCCACGTCGGAACCGCCCAGCGACTCGACGGCCTCGGCGAGCGCCTCGGGCTTGCGGGCGGTGAGCACCACCCGGGCCCCGCGGTCGACCAGGCTCTTCGCGATGCCCAGGCCGATGCCCCGGCTGCCGCCGGTGACCAGAGCGGTGCGTCCCTCGAACGTGTGCACGTTGCCTCCCTCGCCGATGTGCCGGCCGTCACGGTAGGGCGGGCCCCGGACGCCGCCGCCGCCGGGTCGCCCGGGGCGGCGTGAGCCACGACACAGGGCGCGGGCGTTGCGGGGCGGCGCACACTGGACACACACTCGCCACCGGCTCGACGCCCGCGTGACACACCCGGTCGCAGCGGACGCCGGCCACCGCACCACCGCACCACCGCACCACCGCACCACCGCACCACCGCACGGCCCATCGCGATCTCCGCTGGTGGAGATCGCGCCCGACGTCCGGTACCCGCCAGGGACTGGAACGAGAGGTGCACCGATGCCTGCTGCCCGCAGGACCGTCCGCGCCGCCGGCCTCCCGGCGGCGTCCTCCGCCCCCGCCCGCCTGCGCGTCGGCGTGATCGGCGCCGGCCGCGTCGGCGCCGTCCTGGGCGCGGCCCTCGCTGCCGCCGGCCACGACGTGGTCGCCGCCTCCGGCGTCTCCGCCGCCTCCGCCGAGCGCGCCGCCCGGCTGCTGCCGGGCGTTCCCCTCGTCCCCGCGGACGAGGTCGTGGCCGCCGCCGACCTCGTCGTCCTCGCCGTGCCCGACGACACGCTCTCCGGCCTGGTGTCCGGCCTGGCCGGCACCGGGGCCTGGCGGGCCGGCCAGCTGGCCTTCCACACCTCCGGCGCGCACGGCCTGGCGGTGCTGGACCCGGCACGGGACGCCGGGGTGCTCGCGCTGGCCCTGCACCCGGCCATGACCTTCTCCGGCGCCCCCGAGGACGCCGACCGGCTCGCCGGCGCCCCGTTCGGGGTCACCAGCCGCCCCGAGCACCGCCCGGTCGCCGAGACGCTGGTGCTGGAGATGGGCGGCGAGCCCTTCGTCGTCGCCGAGGAGGACCGCGGGCTGTACCACGCGGCGCTGGTCACCGGCGCGAACCACCTGGTCACGCTGGTGGCCGAGGCGGCCGACCTGCTGCGCACCGCCGGGGTGGGCGAGCCGGCCCGGGTGCTGGCCCCGCTGCTCACCGCGGCGCTGGACAACGGGCTGCGCCGCGGCGACCGCGGGCTGACCGGTCCGGTCAGCCGGGGCGACGCCGGCACCGTCGCCCAGCACCTGACCACCCTCGCCGAGCGGGCGCCGGAGTCGGTGGCCACCTACGTCGCCATGGCGCAGCGCACCGCCGAGCGCACGCTCGCCGCGGGCCGGCTCCGGGCGCACGAGGCCGCCCCGCTGCTGGACCTGCTGGCGGCGGCCCGCACCGGGACCCTCCTCCGGTGAGCACCGTCCGCGTGCTGCCCGCGGTCGCCGAGTCCGCCGCCGAGCTGCGCGCCCTCGTCGACGCGCTGCCCGGCCCGGTCGCCCTCGTGCCGACCATGGGCGCGCTGCACGAGGGGCACCGCACCCTCGTCCGGGCCGCCCGGGAGCGCGCCGGCAGCGTCGTCGTCTCCGTGTTCGTGAACCCGACCCAGTTCGGGCCCGGTGAGGACTTCGACCGGTACCCCCGCACCTGGGACGCCGACCTCGCCGCCCTGGCCGAGGAGGGCGCGGACGTGGTCTTCCACCCGCCGGTGGAGGAGGTGTACCCGCCCGGAGCCGTGGGGGTGACCGTCGACCCCGGCCCGCTCGGCGGGGTGCTGGAGGGTGCGGTGCGCCCCGGCCACTTCGCCGGCGTGCTCACCGTCGTCGCGAAGCTGTTCGGCCTGGTCCGCCCCGATCTCGCGCTGTTCGGCGAGAAGGACTACCAGCAGCTCACGCTGATCCGGGCGATGGCCCGCGAGCTGGCCCTGGGGGTGGAGGTCGTCGGTGTGCCCACCGTCCGGGAGGACGACGGCATGGCGCTGTCCAGCCGCAACCGCTACCTCTCCCCGGAAGAGCGGGGGCGGGCCGCGGCGTTGCACCGGGCACTGCGCGCGGGCGCGGACGCCGGCCCCCGTGGCGCCGACGCCGTCCTCTCCGCCGCCCGTGCGGTGCTGGCCGAGGTGCCCGACCTGGTTCAGGACTACCTGGAACTCACCGATACCGACCTGGGACCGGCGCCGGCCGCCGGCCCCGCCCGACTGCTCGTCGCCGTCCGCGCCGGCAGCACCCGACTCCTCGACAACGCCCCGATCACGCTGGGAGAGCCCCGATGATGCGCACGATGCTGAAGTCCAAGATCCACCGTGCGACGGTCACCCAGGCCGACCTGCACTACGTGGGCTCGGTGACCGTCGACGAGGACCTCCTGGACGCCGCCGACCTGATCCCCGGCGAGCAGGTCGCCATCGTCGACATCACCAACGGCGCGCGGCTGGAGACCTACGTCATCCCCGGTGAGCGGGGCAGCCGGGTCATCGGGATCAACGGCGCCGCCGCGCACCTGGTGCACCCCGGCGACATGGTCATCCTGATCAGCTACGGCCTGATGGACGAGACCGAGGCCAAGAGCTACATCCCCAAGGTCGTGCACGTGGACGGCGACAACCGGATCGTCGAGCTGGGCGGTGACCCGTCGGCCCCCGTGCCGGGCGCTCCCGACCAGCGGCGCAGCGATCTGGGCGTGCCGGTCCGGTGACCCCGTGCTGCTGACCGTCGACGTCGGCAACAGCCAGACCGTCCTCGCCACCTTCGACGGCGACCGCCGGGTCGGCACCTGGCGGGTGACCACCGCGCCGCGCGCCACCGCCGACGAGCTGCGGATGCTGTGGCGGGGGCTGCTCCGCGACACCGAGGTCACCGGCGTCGCCGCCTGCTCCACCGTGCCGGCGCTGCTGCCGGCGCTGCGCCAACTGCTCGACTCCCTCGAGGTCCCGGTCGTGCTGATCGGGCCGGGGGTGCGCACCGGCGTCCCGCTGCATGTGGACAACCCGCGCGAGGTGGGCGCCGACCGCGTCGTCACCGCCCTGGCCGCCGCCGAGATGTTCGGCCGGGCCGCCGACGGCAGCCGCCGCCCGGTCGTCGTCGTCGACTTCGGCACCTCGACCAACGTCGACGCCGTGGGTCCGGCCGGGCAGTTCCTGGGCGGCGCGCTGGCCCCCGGGCTGGAGGTCAGCCTGGACGCCCTGGCCAACCGGGCGGCCCAGCTGCGCTCGGTCGAGCTCACCTGCCCGCCGCAGGCGATCGGCAAGAACACCGTGGCGGCGCTGCAGTCGGGGCTGGTGCTCGGGTTCGCCGGCCTGGTCGACGGGCTGGTGAGCCGGATCGCGGCCGAGATCGTCGCCCAGTTCGGCACCGCGCCGGTCGTCGTCGCCACCGGCGGGCTGGCCCCGCTGGTCGTCGACAGCTGCCGGACGATCGGGGAGCGCGAGCCGGACCTGACGGTGCACGGCCTGCGGCTGGCCTTCGAGCGGCAGCAGGCCGCCGAGCGGCGGGTGGGCGCCCCGTAGGCTCGGGCCCCGTGAGCGAAGGACCGAACGGCCACGGCAACGGCGACGACGGCAGCGAGGAGCTGCCCGAGCAGATGCGCGTCCGCCGCGCCAAGCTCGACCGGCTGCGCGAGTCCGGCGTCGACCCGTACCCGGTCGGCGTCCCCCGCACCGCCACCCTGGCCGAGGTGCGGGCCGCGCACCCGGACCTCGAGCCGGACACCATGACCGGCAGCCGGGTGGGGGTCACCGGCCGGGTGATCTTCGTCCGGAACACCGGCAAGCTGTGCTTCGCCACCCTCCGCGAGGGCGACGCCGAGCTCCAGGTGATGCTCTCCCGCGACCGGGTCGGCGAGGAGCCACTGGCGGCCTGGAAGTCCGACGTCGACCTCGGAGACCACGTCTTCGCCGAGGGCGAGGTCGGCACCTCCCGCCGCGGCGAGCTCTCGGTGTTCGCCGACTCCTGGCAGCTCACCGCCAAGGCGCTGCGGCCGCTGCCGGTCGCGCACAAGCCGATGAGCGAGGAGCTGCGGGTCCGCCGCCGCTACGTCGACCTGATCGTCCGCGACGAGGCCCGGCGCACGGTGCACCAGCGGTCCACGGTGATGCGCACGCTGCGGGCCGGGCTGACGTCCCGCAGCTTCCTCGAGGTCGAGACGCCGATGCTGCAGACCGTCCACGGGGGCGCCGCCGCCCGGCCGTTCCGCACCCACATGAACGCCTTCGACCTCGACCTCTACCTGCGCATCGCGCCCGAGCTGTTCCTCAAGCGGTGCATCGTCGGTGGCCTGGAGCGGGTGTTCGAGATCAACCGCAACTTCCGGAACGAGGGTGCGGACAGCTCGCACTCGCCGGAGTTCGCCATGCTCGAGGCGTACGCGGCCTACTGGGACTACCAGACCATGGCCCGGATGACGCAGGAGCTGGTGCAGGAGTGCTGCACCGCGCTCTTCGGCGACCACGTCGCCCGGCACCACGACGGCACCGAGCTGGACCTCTCCGGGGAGTGGCCGCAGCTGTCGCTCTACGCGGCGGTGTCGGAGGCGGCGGGGGAGGAGATCACCCCGCAGACGCCGGTGGCGCAGCTGCGGGCCGTCGCGGAGCGGCACGACATCGGGGTCGACCCGGCCTGGCTGCCGGGCAAGGTGGTCGAGGAGATCTTCGAGGCGCTGGTCCAGCACACCCTGCAGTCGCCGACGTTCGTCATCGACTACCCCGTGGACACCTCACCCCTGACCCGCGCCCACCGGTCGGAGCCGGGCAAGGCGGAGAAGTGGGACCTCTACATCGGCGGGATCGAGCAGGGCACCGCCTACTCCGAGCTGGTCGACCCGGTGGCGCAGCGGGAGCGGTTCACCGCGCAGGCCCGGTTGGCGGCCGCCGGCGATCCCGAGGCGATGGCGCTGGACGAGGACTTCCTCGAGGCGCTCGAGTACGGAATGCCGCCCACCGGGGGACTGGGTTTCGGGATGGACCGCCTGATGATGACACTGACCGGGCTCGGAATTCGCGAGACCATCCTGTTCCCTCTGGTCAGGCCAATCAGTTCCTGAACAGATCCGTAACTGTGGCGCCAGCACAATGGGTGAAACCTGCACGACCATTACCGAATAGCAGTTGCTTGTGCTCTAATGGTCCTCGCACCCGTCGGGTGTTGTTTCCGACCGGCTTCCGGGCCACAGCGAAAAGCGAGGAACGAATGGCGCGCAAGGTCCAGGTCATCCTGAGCGACGACCTCGACGAGAATCTCCCGGCCGACGAGACCGTGAGCTTTGCGCTCGACGGCACGTCGTACGAGATCGATCTCGCGGAGAAGAACGCCGCGGAGCTGCGTGACGCGTTCGCCCGCTATGTCTCGGCGGCCCGCAAGGTCGGCCGCGGCGCGGGGCGCGCGTCCGGTGGGGGCCGTTCCCGGGCGACCGGTGGCGGTGGCCGCATGGACCGCGAGCAGGCCGGCGCGATCCGCGACTGGGCCCGCAAGAACGGCCACGCGGTCAGCGACCGCGGCCGCATCCCGGCCAGCGTCGTCGAGGCCTACGAGGCCGCGCACTGACGTAGGACCGCACCACTCCGACGACGGCCCGGTTCCCCGATGGGGAGCCGGGCCGTCGGCGTCCTCCGGGTCGGCACGCCGCCGTCCGCTCACGGCGTAACGGGAGAGGAACAGCACCACGGGCGGGGTCGTTGGACCGGACAGCCATCCACCGCCTCGTCGGACGACGACGGGACGGCGTGGTCCGCGACTACAGTGGAAAGACCGGTGCCCCCGCGCGCCGACGGACGTCGGGTGCCTCTCCCCATCTCCGGGGAGAGCAGTGCCGGACCAGCCGGTCAGAGGAGAAGCAGCAGATGTTCGAACGGTTCACCGACCGAGCCCGTCGAGTCGTCGTCCTGGCCCAAGAAGAGGCCCGGATGCTCAACCACAACTACATCGGCACCGAGCACATCCTCCTGGGCCTGATCCACGAGGGTGAGGGCGTCGCCGCCAAGGCCCTGGAGTCCCTCGGCATCTCGCTCGAGGGCGTCCGCCAGCAGGTCGAGGAGATCATCGGACAGGGCCAGCAGGCGCCGTCCGGTCACATCCCCTTCACCCCGCGGGCGAAGAAGGTCCTGGAGCTCTCGCTGCGCGAGGCCCTCCAGCTCGGTCACAACTACATCGGCACCGAGCACATCCTGCTCGGCCTGATCCGCGAGGGCGAGGGCGTCGCCGCCCAGGTGCTCGTGAAGCTGGGCGCCGACCTCAACCGCGTCCGCCAGCAGGTCATCCAGCTGCTCTCGGGTTACCAGGGCAAGGAGCCGGCCGCGGCCGGCGGCCCCGCCGAGGGCACCCCGTCGACCTCGCTGGTGCTCGACCAGTTCGGCCGGAACCTCACCCAGGCCGCTCGCGACCAGAAGCTCGACCCGGTCATCGGGCGGGCCAAGGAGATCGAGCGGGTCATGCAGGTGCTGTCCCGCCGCACCAAGAACAACCCCGTCCTCATCGGCGAGCCCGGCGTCGGCAAGACCGCCGCCGTCGAGGGGCTGGCGCAGGCCATCGTCAAGGGCGAGGTGCCCGAGACGCTCAAGGACAAGCAGCTCTACACCCTCGACCTCGGCGCCCTGGTCGCCGGTTCCCGTTACCGCGGTGACTTCGAGGAGCGGCTGAAGAAGGTCCTCAAGGAGATCCGCACCCGCGGCGACATCATCCTGTTCATCGACGAGATCCACACCCTCGTCGGGGCGGGTGCCGCCGAGGGCGCGATCGACGCCGCCAGCATCCTCAAGCCGATGCTGGCCCGTGGCGAGCTGCAGACCATCGGCGCCACCACGCTGGACGAGTACCGCAAGCACCTGGAGAAGGACGCGGCGCTCGAGCGCCGCTTCCAGCCCATCCAGGTCAGCGAGCCGACCCTCGCCCACACCGTGGAGATCCTGAAGGGCCTGCGCGACCGGTACGAGGCGCACCACCGGATCAGCATCACCGACAGCGCCCTCGTGGCCGCGGCGACGCTGGCCGACCGGTACATCTCCGACCGCTTCCTGCCGGACAAGGCGATCGACCTGATCGACGAGGCCGGTGCCCGGATGCGGATCAAGCGGATGACCGCTCCGCCGGACCTGCGCGAGTTCGACGACAAGATCGCCGGCGTCCGCCGCGAGAAGGAGTCGGCGATCGACGCGCAGGACTTCGAGAAGGCCGCCTCCCTGCGCGACACGGAGAAGCAGCTGCTGGGCGAGAAGGCCGAGCGCGAGAAGCAGTGGAAGGCCGGCGACATGGACGTCGTCGCCGAGGTCGACGACGAGCAGATCGCCGAGGTGCTGGCCAACTGGACCGGCATCCCCGTCTTCAAGCTGACCGAGGAGGAGACCTCGCGTCTGCTCCGCATGGAGGACGAGCTGCACAAGCGCATCATCGGCCAGGAAGAGGCCATCAAGAGCGTCTCCCAGGCGATCCGGCGTACGCGGGCGGGCCTCAAGGACCCGCGCCGTCCCGGCGGTTCGTTCATCTTCGCCGGCCCCTCGGGTGTCGGTAAGACGGAGCTGGCCAAGGCGCTCGCGCAGTTCCTCTTCGGTGAGGACGACGCGCTGATCCAGATCGACATGGGCGAGTTCCACGACAAGTTCACCGTGTCCCGCCTGGTCGGTGCGCCTCCCGGTTACGTCGGTTACGACGAGGGTGGTCAGCTGACCGAAAAGGTGCGGCGCAAGCCGTTCTCGGTGGTCCTGTTCGACGAGATCGAGAAGGCGCACGCAGATGTGTTCAACACGCTGCTGCAGGTTCTCGAGGACGGCCGGCTCACCGATGGTCAGGGCCGGATCGTGGACTTCAAGAACACGATCCTGATCCTCACCACGAACCTCGGTACGCGGGACATCTCGAAGGCCGTCGGTCTCGGATTCCAGGCGGGTAACGACGACCAGTCGAACTACGACCGGATGAAGCTGAAGGTCAACGAGGAGCTCAAGCAGCACTTCCGGCCAGAGTTCCTCAACCGCATCGACGACATCGTCGTGTTCCACCAGCTGACCGAGAACGAGATCATCCAGATCGTCGACCTCATGCTGGCCCGGCTGGAGACCCAGCTGAAGAACAAGGACATGGCGATCGAGGTGACCCCGGCGGCGAAGAAGCTGCTGGCGACCCGCGGGTTCGACCCCGTCCTGGGTGCCCGGCCGCTGCGCCGGACCATCCAGCGCGAGATCGAGGACACGCTGTCGGAGAAGATCCTCTACGGCGACCTGGCCAGCGGCCAGATCATCGTGGTCGACGTCGACGACGCCGAGGGTCCCGCGCAGAAGTTCACCTTCCGCGGTGAGCCGAAGCCGCTCGACCTGCCCGACACCCCGCCGGTGGCCCTCTCGGGCGCCGAGGGTGACGACGAGGGCCCGGCGGCAGCCGCCGAGTGACCCGCTAGCACCGACGACAGGGCCGCTCCCACCGCGAGGTGGGGGCGGCCCTGTCGTCTGTCGTCCTCCGGACGACACCGCGGCCAACGGCCGTCCCCTGTGCCGCTGAGCCGTTTCGTCCTGCCTGCGCGGACCTCTCCGAGGCCCACTCGGCACGAGTGCAGTGGCTACGTGGGCAGGGTGAACAGGCCGTCGGAGGTCTGCTCGACCAGGCCGTCGGTGAGCAGGGAGTCCAGGCACCGTGCCCGCTGCGCCGCGTCGTCCCAGGCCGGCTCCAGCGCCGCGGCGTCCACCGGCTGCTCCGCGGCGCGCAGGACGTCGAGCAGCCGGCCGCGCACCTGGCGGTCGGTACCGGTGAACGTCTGCACCCGCCGGGCCGGGCCCTCGTGCGCCGGGTACCCGGCCAGCCGCCAGGCGCACAGGTCGCGCACCGGGCAGGCGCCGCACCGCGGTGTCCGCGCCACGCACACCAGCGCGCCGAGCTCCATCACCGCCACCGAGAACCGCACGGCGCGGGCGTCGTCCCGCGGGGCCAGCGCGCTGATGTCGGCGAGGTCCGATGCCCGGGCGGGCGCGGCCTCCGCGCGGCCGTGCACCAGCCGGGCGACGACCCGGCGCACGTTGGTGTCCACGACGGGCTGCCGTTGCCCGTGGCCGAAGCAGGCCACCGCGCGCGCCGTGTAGGTACCGACGCCGGGCAGCGCCTGGAGGGCGGCGACGTCGTCGGGCACCGCGCCGCCGTGCCGCTCGGTGACGGCGATCGCGGCCTCCCGCAGCCGCAGGGCCCGCCGGGGGTAGCCGAGCTTGCCCCACGCGCGGATGACCTCACCCGGCGGCGTGGCGGCCAGGGCAGCCGGGGTGGGCCAGCGGTCCATCCACGCCCGCCACACGGGCTCCACGCGGGCCACGGGCGTCTGCTGCAGCATCACCTCGCTGACCAGGACCGCCCACGGATCGACGCCCGGCGTGCGCCAGGGCAGGTCGCGGGCAGCCGTGGCATACCAGTCGACGATCACCTCGCCGGCCGGACCGGAGAGGCGGGGGGAGGGGCTGGTCACGGGCAGCCAGTGTGCCCGCCCGGCGGCGCGGCGTGCCGAGGGGAGGTGCACCGAGCGGGGCGGCTAGCGTTCCCCGGGTGTTGCACCCGGTCGGTCCGCTTCCCGCTGCCGTCTACTGGCGGCGCCGGCTGGTCGTGCTGGTGGTGCTCCTGGCCGTCCTGGGTGGGTCGGGCTGGCTCCTCGTGGCCCTGATCGGAGACCGCGACGGCGCGGCCGCCGCGACCGGTACGGCGCGGCCCTCGGAGACGCCGGCCCTGGAGCGGGTCGTGCCCACGGTGTCCGAGGTGCGGACCCCGGCGACCACTCCGCCCGCGCCGGTCGTGGTGAGCGAGCCGACGCCGACCGGGCCCGCGCCCGGTGGCCCGTGCACCGACGACATGATCGACCTCTCGGTGCGCACGCCGGGGCAGGTCGCGGTGGGGAGCAAGCCGACCTTCGAGCTGGTCGTCGTCAACACCTCGGCGGTGCCGTGCGTGCGGCCGCTGGACAAGCAGGTGCAGGAGCTGGTGATGGTCGACGCGGCCGGCACGCGGGTCTGGGGCAGCAACGACTGCTTCCCGGAGACCAGCAGCGACCAGCGGACGCTCGCGCCGGGGGAGACGGTGGTGCTGCCGCTGGTCTGGGGCGGGCTCACGAGCGAGCCGACCTGCACCGCCCCGCGGGTGACGCCGGCTCCGGGGGCGTACACGGTGCGCGGCCGGCTGGACACGAAGGTCTCCGGCGACGCCCCGATCGTCGTCGGCTGAGGCGCCGGAGCGGTCCACCGGTCGGTCGGCCGTGTGGCTACCTGCCGCGTCGGGAGGCCCGGTCGTCGGGGGGCGGGTCGCCGGCGAGCCATTCGTGCATCGGGCGGTATGCCTCCTCCGGCACGCGGCGGAGGAGGACGACCGTCGCGACGAGGAAGACCAGCACGGAGAACGCCACGTAGGTGTCGGTCTGCGCCTGGAACTCCGCGGCGTCTGCCACGTTCCCGCGGCGGAACGGCACCGCCCACAGGAAGCAGACCGCCGCGACCAGGAGCCAGCTCAGCACCGGTCCCATGGCCGCGGGGCGCCTCTGGGGGGAGAGCAGCTTCAGGGCCGGGGCGGCGGCCGCCGCGCCGACCACCGCGCCGAGGATCCCCTGGAAGACGTCGGACCGCCCGGCCAGGAGCGGGCCGAGGACCGCCCACGAGAGGTGTGCGAGACCGACCCCCACGGCAACCAGGGCCAGCATGGCCAGGACGGCCACCAACCGCGGGGACCCTCCCGTGTGGTGCTCCACGTCGTTGCGCTCTCGTCGTCCCACGGCTCAGCTGTACCGGTCGAGGATCGAGGTCTCGGCCAGCCGGGACAGCCCCTCGCGGATGCCCCGGGCCCGGGCCTCCCCGACGCCCTCCACCGACAGCAGGTCCTCGATCGTGGCGGCCAGCAGCTTCTGGAGGCCGCCGAAGTGGTCCACGAGGCGGTCGATGATCCCGGCCGGCAGCCGGGGCACCCGGGCGAGCAGCCGGTACCCACGAGGGCTGACGGGCGAGTCCAGCGCGTCGGGCGACGTCGGCAGCCCGTAGCAGCGGGCGACCGCGGAGAGGTCCAGCAGCTCCGTGGCGGTCAGTGCGCGCAGGTCGGTGAGGACCTGGTCGATCGTGCGCGGACGCCGGCCGTTCGCGGGCAGGTAGTCGCGGACCAGGAGGCCGCGGTCCTCCTCCACGCCGGCCAGCATCTCGTCGAGCTGGAGCGCGAGCAGCCGCCCGTCGGTGCCGAGCTCGACGACGAAGCCCTCGATCTCGTCGGCGATGCGCCGCACCATCTCCAGCCGCTGGCTCACGCTCATCGCGTCGCGCACGGTGACGAGGTCCTCGATCTCCAGCGCCGACAGCGTGCTGGCGACCTCGTCGAGGCGCAGCTTG
This sequence comes from Blastococcus xanthinilyticus, assembly GCF_008124835.1. Taxonomy (GTDB): domain Bacteria; phylum Actinomycetota; class Actinomycetes; order Mycobacteriales; family Geodermatophilaceae; genus Blastococcus; species Blastococcus xanthinilyticus. The sequence continues at coordinate 65,953 of NZ_VNHW01000013.1, forward strand.
TAGCGCTCCAGGGCGGCCAGGGCCTGGTTGGCGCGGGCCAGGATCGTGGTCGGGTGCTCGAGGGTGTAGCGGCGGCCCGCCACGTACACGCTGATGATGTGCATCGACTGGCTCACCGAGATGACCGGGAAGCCGGTCTGCACCGCCACCCGCTCCGCGGTGCGGTGCCGGGTGCCCGACTCCTCGGTGGGCACCGTGGGGTCGGGCATGAGGTGCACGCCGGCGCGCACGATCCGGGTGCCGTCGTAGGAGACGATCACCGCGCCGTCCATCTTGGCCAGTTCCCGGAGCCGGGTGGCGGAGAGGGCGACGTCGAGGGCGAACCCGCCGGTGCAGATCGACTCGACCACCCGGTCGTAGCCCAGCACGATCAGGGCGCCGGTGCGGCCGGCCAGGATGCGCTCGAGGCCGTCGCGCAGTGCGGTACCTGGGGCGATGCGGCCGAGGAGTTCGCGCAGGGCGATCTCGGGGTCCACAGCGGCGGGCACGAGCGCTCCTGACGGTCGAGTGGTGCGGCGGCTGAGTCTACGTGCCGGGGTGCCGGCCGCGGCAGGCTCGGGTGTGGACAACCGCGAGGGCCGGCGTTACGAAACCTTACGGGCTCAGAAGAGGCGGTGGAAGGCCGCACCGAGGTCGGGGACCTCGATCAGCCGCATGCCGGCAGGAGCGGAGCCGGCGTCCGGCGGCACGAGCGCCGTCCGGTACCCCTGCCGGGCCGCCTCCGCCAGCCGCCGCCCGGTGCCCCCGACCCGGCGGATCTCACCGGAGAGGCCCACCTCGCCGAGCGCGACCAGGCCGGGCGGGAGCGGGGTGTCCTTCGCCGCGGAGGCGATCGCCAGGGCGAGCGCCAGGTCGGCGGCGGGCTCGGCGATCCGCACACCGCCGACGGAGGCGGCGAAGACGTCGGCATCGGCCAGCTTCACCCGGCCGCGCCGCTCGACCACCGCGTTCACCATGGCCACCCGCTGCGAGTCCAGCCCGCTCACCGCCCGCCGGGGTGACCCGCCTCCGCCCGCGGTGGCGACCAGCGCCTGGACCTCGGCCAGCAGCGGCCGGCTGCCCTCCAGCGTGACGGTGACGCAGCTGCCGGGAACCGGGTCCGCCCGCCGGGACACGAACAGCGCCGACGGGTCGGGTACGCCCACGACGCCGCTGTCGCCGATCTCGAAGCAGCCGATCTCGTCGGCCGGCCCGAACCGGTTCTTCGTGGCCCGCACCATGCGGAGGGTGGAGTGCCGCTCGCCGTCGAAGGAGACGACGACATCGACCAGGTGCTCGAGGGCGCGGGGGCCGGCGATGGCGCCGTCCTTGGTGACGTGGCCGACCAGGATGGTCGTCATGCCGCGGGTCTTGGCCACCCCGGTCAGCGCCGACGCGACGGCCCGCACCTGGGTGGCGCCGCCGTCGGTGCCCTCCACGGCCGGCGACCGGACGGTCTGCACGCTGTCGAGCACCAGCAGGGAGGGGTTGACCGCCTCGACGTGGGCCAGCACCGCGGACAGCTCGGTCTCGGCCGCGAGGTACAGCTGCTCGTGCAGCGCGCCGATCCGCTCCGCGCGCAGCCGCACCTGGCCGGCCGACTCCTCGCCCGACACGACCAGCGCGGGGCCGTTGGCGGCGGCCACGCGGTGCGCCACCTCCAGCAGCAGGGTGGACTTCCCGACGCCGGGCTCCCCGGCGACCAGCAGGACGGCGCCGGGCACCAGCCCGCCACCGAGGACCCGGTCGAACTCCGGGATGCCGGTCGGGACGGCGCGCGCGCCGGCGAGCTCGACCTGCGCGATGGGGCGGGCCGGGGCGGTCACCTGGCCGGCGGAGACGGCGCGGAGGCCGGTGGCCGGGGCGCCGGTCTCCTGGAGGGTGCCCCACGCCTGGCACTCGGGGCAGCGGCCGACCCACTTGGCCGAGGCGTAGCCGCACTCGGTGCAGCGGTGGGCGGGACGAGCTGACTTCACTCCGGCGGCTGGCACGCCCGCGACGCTAGCCGCGGGTGCCGACAGTTCCGGGAGACGCGCCCCCGGCCGGTGGCCCGGAGGTCAGTTCGACGTGCCGCCGGAGACCTCGACCTGCTCCTGCGGGGACTCCTCGCCGGTGCCCGCCTCCTCCTCGTGGTGGAAGTCGAAGCTCTCGCCGCGCTCCACCTCCTCCTCGGGCGTCGTCACCACGGCGCGCGTGGTGACCTCTCCGGCGTTCTCGAAGGTGAGGGTGAGCTCCAGGGCCTGCCCCGGGGTGAGGGGCTCGTCGAGGCCGGCCAGCGTGATGGTCCCGCCGCCCTCGCCGAAGAACACGGCCGTGCCGGCCGGGATCTCCACCTCGTCCGCCCCGGCGGCGGTGCCGGTCCCGTCGCTGCTGGTCCCGGTGCCGGTGTCGGGCCGGCTCGGCCCGGTGGAGGGGCTGGCGCCCGCGGGGCTGAGGACGGCCTCGTCGAAGCCCTCGCCGGAGACCCCGGTCAGCGTGTCGTCCTCGATGCCGGTGTTGACGATCGCGAGCTGCAGCGTGGCGTCGTCACCCGCCTCGTAGATGCCGTCCTCGGGGTAGGCCAGCGTGATGGCGCGCAGGGTGAGGTCGCCGACCTCCGCCATGGCGCCCACCTTGTCCCGCTGCTGCGTGGCGGTCTGCGTGACCTGCCCGGCGCTGCACGCGGAGAGGGCGATCGGGGAAAGGAGCAGAACGCCCGTCGTGGCGGCGCGCAGAGCGCGGTTCACAGCTGTCGACCTCCAGCAGGACCGTGCCGGCCACCGGGGATCGGTGGCGCGGAGACACCCGGGAGCCTATCTGCCGCTCCGGTGGGGCGCCCGGAGGGCGAGCTCCGCCGCCGCGCGTCCCCCTTCCGGGGAGTCGTCCTCCAGCCGGGGGCCGAGGCTGCCGACGAGGAGGAGAGGCCGGTCGCGGCCGTGGCGCGCCCGTGGGCGCAGTGGGGAAGTGGTCGCGTGATCCTGTCCGTGCTCGTCAGCAAGGCGCTCTCCGCCGGGCTCGTCACCAAGACCGCCGCCGGCGCGGGCGCGGCCATCGTGGCCGTCACCGGGGCCGGGGCGGCCGACGTCCTGCCCGCACCGGTGCAGGACACGGTCGCCGTCGTGGTCGAGGAGGTCACCCCGCTCGAGCTCCCGGACTCCGGTGACGTGGCGCCGGTCGAGGCGCCGGTCGAGGCGCCGGTCGAGAGCCCGGTCGATGAGCCGGCCGGCGATCCGGTCGAGGAGGCTCCCGAGGAGCCCGTGCCGGCCGTCCCCGAGCCGGTGGAGGAGCCCGTGCAGCCGGCCGGCGAGCCGTTCGGCGCGCGGGTCAGCGAGGCCGCCCGGGACGGCGGCGTCGACGGCGCGCAGGTGTCCGGCTGGGCGCACGAGCGCAACGCGCAGCGGGCGGCCGACCGGGCCGCCGGGCCGGTCACCGAGGACGTCGAGGCCCCGGTGACGTCGGACGAGCCCGCGGCGGAGCCGGCCGGCGGTGGCAACGGCGGAGGCGACGGCGGAGGCGACGGCGGAGGCAAGGGCAACGGCGGGGGCGGCGGTCGCGGGAAGGGCTGACGCAGGCCCTCAGGACAGGGCGGCCCCGCCGGCCAGCAGCAGGACGACGTCGAGCACGGTCAGCAGCATCACCGCCGGGAACGCGAGCCGCCGGAACCGCGGGGTGCCGGCGAGCGCGGCCACTGCGGCGGCCGGCACGGCCAGCCCGAGCGCGGCCCACCCGGTCGGCGCGGGCGGGCCCGCCGGGCCCAGCACGAGCACCAGGGACGCCGCAGCGAGCAGGAGTGCCCCCGCCACGGCGGAGGTGCGCGCCCCGAGCCGGTGGGGGAGGCCGCGCACCCCGGTGGCGAGGTCGTCCTCCAGGTCGGGCGCGACGTTCGCCAGGTGGGCGGCCCCGCCGAGGGCGGCGCCCGCCGCGACGAGCCACCACGGGGCCGCCGCGTCCCCCGGGGCGGCGGCCACCACCCCCGCGGGGAGGGCGCCGAACCCGACGACGTAGCCGGCGCCGGACCAGACGGTCCGCTTCAGGCCGGCGTTGTAGGCCCAGCCGCTGGCGACGAGGAGCAGCAGGAGCAGCCCGGGCACCAGTCCCAGGAGCAGGGAGAGGACGGTCGCCGTCCCGGCCGCCAGGAGCGCCGCCCGGCGCAGCGTGCCGGGGGAGACGGCGCCCTGCACCACGGGCTTGTCCGGACGTGCGACGGCCCGGTCGCGATCGGCGTCCAGCCAGTCGTTGCTCCAGCCGATGGACGCCTGACCTGCGAGGACGGCGGCGCAGAGCAGCGCGGTGCGGCCGGCCGGGACGTCGGCGGCGACCGCCAGCAGGGTGGCCACCGCGGTGACCGCCGCCGCCGGGCCCGGGTGGGTGGCGAGCACGAGCGCCCGGGTCGTGGCCACCGGCCGGATGGCCTCCGAGGGCACACCGATCACGCTCTGTCAACCCCTCCGGCCTCATCGACCAGCCCGCTGACCTGCAGATTTACTGCCCGGCTCCGATCCGTTGAGTCAGTGTCCCGTGCTAACCTTGGGTCAGCGAAAGGGGTCACATCCACATGGGCTTCACTGTCGGCGAGACCGTCGTCTACCCGCACCACGGTGCCGCGCTCATCGAGGCGATCGAGAAGCGGACCGTCAAGGGCGAAGAGAAGGCCTACCTCGTGCTGAAGGTCGCCCAGGGCGACCTCACCGTACGCGTGCCGGCCGACAACGCAGAGATCGTCGGCGTCCGTGACGTCGTCGGTCAGGAGGGCCTGGACAAGGTCTTCGAGGTGCTCCGTGCTCCGCACACCGAGGAGCCGACCAACTGGTCGCGCCGCTACAAGGCCAACCTCGAGAAGCTGGCCTCGGGTGACGTGAACAAGGTCGCCGAGGTCGTGCGCGACCTGTGGCGTCGCGACAAGGACCGCGGCCTCTCCGCCGGCGAGAAGCGGATGCTGTCCAAGGCCCGTCAGATCCTCGTCAGCGAGCTCGCGCTCGCCGAGGGCACGAACGAGGACAAGGCCGAGATCCTGCTCGACGAGGTCCTCGCCAGCTGAGCTGGCAGCGCCTCTCCAGAACGAACCGAACCGCTCCCGTGCACGCTGTCGCGATCGTCGCAGCGGCCGGGAGCGGTTCGCGTCTGGGGGCCGACCTGCCGAAGGCGCTGGTCCCGCTCGCCGGCCGCCCGCTCGTCGCCTGGGCCGTCGAGGGCCTGCTCGCCGGCGGGGTCGCCGAGGTGCTGGTCACCGTGCCGCAGGACCAGCGCGCCGCCTTCGCCGCCGTCCTGCCACCGGAGGTGCGGCTCGTCGGCGGCGGGGTCACCCGCACCGCCTCGGTGCGGGCCGGCCTGGCTGCGCTGCCGGCCGACGCCGACGCCGACGTCGTCCTCGTGCACGACGCCGCCCGGCCGCTGACCCCGCCCGACGTCGTCGCCCGCGTGCTCGCCGCGCTCGCCGGCGGCGCGGCGGCCGTCGTCCCGGTGCTCCCGGTGGTCGACACCACCGTGCTGGTCGACGACGCCGGCCGGGTCGCCGACGCCCCGCCGCGGGAGCGCCTGCGCCGGGTCCAGACGCCGCAGGGCTTCGATCGGAGCGTGCTCGCCGACGCCTACGCAGCGCTGGCCGAGGACGCCGAGTTCACCGACGACGCCGCCGTGGTCCGCGCCGCGGGGGTCCCCGTCGCGACCGTCGCGGGTGACGAGCGCGCCGCGAAGATCACCGTGGCCCACGACCTCGCCGTCGCCGAGGGGCAGGTGGCCCGGTGACGCTGCCCGAGCTGCCGCGGGTCGGCATCGGCACCGACGTGCACCCGATCGAGGCGGGGCGGCCCTGCCGGCTGGCCGGTCTGGAGTGGCCGGACACCGACGGCTGCGCCGGTCACTCCGACGGCGACATCGTCGCCCACGCGCTCACCGACGCCGTGCTGTCGGCGGCCGGGCTCGGTGACATCGGCGGTCTGCTGGGCACCGACGACCCCCGGTGGGCGGGAGCGCTCGGCGCGGACGTGCTCGTGCACGTGCGCGAGGTGCTCGCCGCGGCCGGCTGGCGGGTCGGCAACGCGTCGGTCCAGCTGATCGCGACCACGCCCAAGCTCGGGCCGCGCCGGGGTGAGGCGGAAGCCGTGCTCACCGCGGCGCTCGGGGCTCCGGTCAGCGTGACCGCCACCACCACCGACGGACTGGGGCTGACCGGCCGCGGCGAGGGGCGGGCGGCCGTCGCCACCGCCCTCGTGGTCCGGACGGGGGAGGCGGCCGCGGAGACGGCTCCGCCGGCGGGTGCGCCCTCCGTAGACTCCCCCCAGTGAGCCTCCGCCTCTTCGACACCGCAGCACGCGCGGTCCGGGACTTCGTCCCCCTGCGCCCGGGCGAGGCGTCGGTCTACGTCTGCGGGCTCACCGTCCAGGGCCCGCCGCACGTGGGGCACGTGCGGAGCGCGCTCGCGTTCGACGTCCTCCGCCGGTGGCTGACCGCGCAGGGGCTCGACGTCACCTACGTCCGGAACGTCACCGACATCGACGACAAGATCCTGGCCAAGGCGCAGGCCAACGGCGTCCCGTGGTGGGCGTGGGCCTACGACAACGAGCGGGCCGTCACCCGCGCCTACGACGTCCTCGGCGTCCTGCCGCCCACCTACGAGCCGCGGGCGACCGGGCACGTTCCCGACATGGTCGAGCTGATGGACCGCCTGATCGAGCGCGGTCACGCCTACGCCGTGGACGGCGACGTCTACTTCGACGTCCGCTCGTTCCCGGAGTACGGCGCACTGACCGGCCAGAAGCTCGACAACCTCGAGCCGGCCGCGGACACCGAGACCGACGAGCGCAAGCGGGACCCGCGCGACTTCGCGCTCTGGAAGGCCGCCAAGCCCGGCGAGCCCGGGACCGCCTCCTGGCCCACGCCGTGGGGGCGGGGCCGGCCGGGCTGGCACCTGGAGTGCTCGGCGATGGCCGAGCGCTACCTCGGCGCCGAGTTCGACATCCACGGCGGCGGCCTGGACCTGCGCTTCCCGCACCACGAGAACGAGCAGGCGCAGTCCCGCGCGGCCGGTGACGGGTTCGCGCAGTACTGGCTGCACAACGGCTGGGTCACCCTCGGCGGCGAGAAGATGAGCAAGTCGCTGGGCAACACCGCCCTGGTCGACGAGGTGGTGCAGCGGGTCCGCCCGGTCGAGCTCCGCTACTACCTGGTGGCGCCGCACTACCGCTCGACCGTCGAGTTCACCGACGCCGCGCTCGAGGAAGCCGGGGCGGGCTACCGGAAGATCGAGTCGTTCGTGAAGCGGGCGGCGGAACGGGTCGGCGCGGACGCCGGCGAGGCCCGGCGCGCGCCGAAGTTCGACGCCGCCCTCGACGACGACCTCGGCACCCCGGCGGCGGTGGCCGCGATCCACGACGCGGTCCGCGAGGGCAACACCGCGCTGGCCGACGGGGACGACCAGGCGGTCGCGGGGGCGCTGGGCTCGGTGCGCGCCATGCTCGGCGTCCTCGGGCTCGACCCGCTCGACCCGCAGTGGGCCACCGCCGGTGGCGACGAGCAGCTGACCCGGGCGGCCGACGGCCTCGTGGGCCTGGCGCTCGAGCAGCGGCAGGCGGCCCGCGCACGCAAGGACTTCGCGGCGGCGGACGCGATCCGCGACCAGCTCGCCGCCCTCGGCGTCTCCGTCGAGGACACCCCCTCAGGACCCCGATGGGAGCTGACCTCCTGATGGCCGGCAACAGCCAGCGCCGCGGCCGCACGACGGGCGCGGGGAAGAAGACCGCGACCGCCGGCACCGGCGGCAAGAACCGCCGCTCGCTCGCCGGCCGCGGGGCCACCCCGCCGGCCGCGGAGCGCTACGGGCACCCCGCCCAGCGCAAGGCCCAGGCCGCCGAGCGGCAGCGCACCGACCGGGCCCGCGCCCGCCAGCGCGCCGAGGAGTCACCGGAGCTGCTGCTGGGCCGCAACCCGGTCGTCGAGGCGCTGCGCGCCCAGATCCCGGCGACGGCGCTCTACGTCGTCACCGGCGACACCACGCGCGGCGGCACGGACGAGCGGATCACCGAGGCGCTGGCCCTCGCGGCCGACCGCGGCCTGCCGCTGCTCGAGGTGGGCAAGGGCGAGTTCGACCGGATGTCCCAGGGCGCGCTGCACCAGGGCATCGGCCTGCAGGTGCCGCCGTACGAGTACGCCCACCCCGAGGACCTCCTCGACATCGCCCACGACTCCGGTCGCGCCCCGCTGCTCGTGGCGCTGGACGGGGTCACCGACCCGCGCAACCTGGGTGCCGTGGTCCGCTCGGCGGCCGCCTTCGACGCCCACGGGGTGGTCGTCCCGCAGCGGCGGGCGGTCGGGATGACCGCGTCGGCCTGGCGCACGAGCGCGGGTGCCGCGGCGCGGCTGCGGATCGCCCGCGCGGTGAACCTGCCGCGGGCCCTGGGGACCTACCAGGACGCCGGGCTGCAGACCGTCGGCCTGGCCGGCGACGGCGACGTCGACCTGCACGACTACGACGGCTTCGCCGACCCGGTCGCGCTCGTCGTCGGCGCGGAGGGCACCGGCCTGTCGCGGCTGGTCCGGGAGAAGTGCGACGTCGTCGTGCGCATCCCGATCGGGCGGGACACCGAGTCGCTCAACGTCAGCGTCGCCGCCGGCATCGCCCTGTACCAGGCCGCGCTGGTCCGCGGCTCGAGCGCGGCCCGGTAGCTCCCTCGACCGGCGCGGGGCGGTCCGGACGCCGGACCGTTGCACCCACGCGGGGGCAGGAGCACACTCCCGGCACCGGCCCCAGGAGGACAGCGTGCGCATCAGCCAACTGCTCCGCAGCAAGGGTCCCGAGGTCGCCACCATCGACGGGTCCGCGAGCATCCGGTCCGCCCTCCAGGTGCTGGTCGAGAGGGGGATCGGTGCGCTCGTCGTGTCCACCGACGGCCGCCGGATCGACGGCATCGTCTCCGAGCGGGACGTCGCGCGCGGGCTCCACGACCGGGGCAGCGAGCTGCTCGCGCACCCCGTGTCCAGCGTGATGACGACCCAGGTGCACGTCTGCCCGCCCGACACGACCGTGGACGCCCTCGCGCGGACGATGACCGACCACCGGGTCCGGCACGTCCCGGTCGTCGCGGACGGTGCGCTGGTCGGCATCGTCTCCATCGGCGACGTCGTCAAGGCCCGGCTGGACGAGCTGGAGGCCGAGCGCCAGCAGCTGGTGGACTACATCCAGAGGTGAGGCGCGAGGCGACCTCGGCGTGGGTCAGCCGAGGAGCTGGGCCACCGTGTAGATCACCAGCCCGGCGAGCCCGCCGACGACGGTGCCGTTGACCCGGATCCACTGCAGGTCCCGGCCCACCTGCAGCTCGATGCGGCGGCTGGTCTCCTCGGTGTCCCAGCGGGCGACGGTGTTCCCGACCAGCTCGGCCAGGTCGCCGGAGAAGCGCTCCACCAGGTAGACCGCCGCGCGCCGGCCCTGCTTCTGCACCAGCTCGCGCACCCGGGAGTCGCTCTGCAGCAGGCGGGCGCCCTCGGTGATCAGCCCGGCGACCCGGGTGCGCAGCTCCGACGACGGGTCGGCGGCGGCGGCGAGGACGGCGTCCTTGGCCTGGCTCCACAGCGAGCCCGACCAGGTGCGCACGGCGGGGTGCGCCAGCAGCTCCGCCTTGAACTCCTCGACCCGGGCGGCCGCGGCGGGGTCGGTGCGCAGGGCGTGCACGTAGGCCCGCAGCCGGGCGTCGTAGGAGCGGCGCAGCTCGTGCCGGGGGTCGGAGCCGACCTCGGTGAGGAAGCCCTGCAGACCGGCGAAGACCCGGTCGAACACGCGGTCGTCGACCCAGTCGGGCACCCACGCGGGGGAGGCGTCGCCGAGCTGGGCCCGGAAGACCAGCCGGTTCTCCTCGAGGAAGCGGGCCAGGCCGCGCAGCCCCGCGGACAGGACCTCCTGGTGCCGGTCGCCGTCGACGACGAGCTCCAGCGCCCGGGCGACCGCCGGCGCGGCGGGGGTCTCGTGCAGCTTGCGCTCGACGAGGGCGGCGACGGCCGGCCGGAGGTCGTCGTCGCGGAGCAGGTCGCCGAGCCCGGAGAGGGCGACCCCGGCGTCCCCGGCCAGCCGTTCGGCGCGGCCGGGTGCGGCGAGGAAGGTCCCGAGCCGGCCGGGGAGGTCGATCGTCTCGAGGGTGTGGTCGACGACCGCGGCGGTCAGGAAGTTCTCCTGGACGAAGGCGCCCAGGCTGGTGCCGATCTGGTCCTTCTTGCGCGGGATGATCGCGGTGTGCGGGATCGGCAGCCGCAGCGGGTGCCGGAAGAGCGCGGTGACGGCGAACCAGTCGGCGAGCGCGCCCACCATGGAGGCCTCGGCGGTGGCCCGCACGTAGCCGACCCATGCGCCGGCCTCCTCGCCCACCAGCACGCAGCCGAGGAACACCGCGGCCGCGAGCAGGAACAGCCCGGTCGCCAGCCGTTTCATCCGGGCGAGGTCGCGGGCCCTGGCCGGGTCGTCGAGCGAACCGGCCAGGGGAGCGGTCAGCGGGGGAGCGGCCACCCGGCCCAGCGTAGGGACCCGGTCCGGGCGGCCGCGGGGGGTCAGCTGGTCTCGCCCAGGGTGACGTCCACGGTGCGCTCGTCGCCGGCGCGGCGGATCGTCAGCTCGACCGTGGCACCCGGAGCCTGGCTGCGGATCGCGGCGGTGAGCTCGGTGGAGGTCGTCACCGGCCGGTCGCCGACGGCGGTGACCACGTCACCCGCCTGCAGCCCGGCGTCCGCCGCCGCGGTGCCGCTGGTCACCGTGGCCACCTCGGCCCCGGTGCCGACCTCGCGGTTCTGGTCGTCGGCGGCCGTGGTCGCCTCGACCCCGAGCAGGGCGCGGGTGGCGCTGCCGGTCTCGATGATCTGCTGCGCGACGCGCTGGGCGGTGTTGCTCGGGATGGCGAAGCCGACGCCGATGTTGCCGCTCTGCGACTGGGCGCCCGGAACGCCGGAGGCGACGGTGGCGATCGCGGTGTTGATGCCGATCACCTCGCCGGCCCCGTCGACCAGCGCGCCACCGGAGTTGCCCGGGTTGATGGCGGCGTCGGTCTGGATGGCGTCGAGGGCGGTGGCGTCGTCCCGCGTCGAGCCGGTGGCGACCGCCCGGTCGGTGGCGCTGATGATGCCGTCGGTCACCGTGTTCGACAGGCCCAGCGGGGCGCCGATGGCGACGGCGATGTCGCCGACCTGCACCGAGTCGGAGTCGGCGAAGGTGGCCGCGGGGAGGTCGTCGGCCCCGTCGATGCGGACCACGGCGAGGTCGAAGCCCGGGTCGGTGCCCACGACCTGGGCGTCGTACAGGGTGCCGTCGGCGGTGCGCACCTGGACGCTGCCGGTGCCGCCGCCGTCTCCGGCGACGACGTGGTTGTTGGTGAGCACGTAGCCGTCCGCGGTGAGGACGACGCCGGAGCCGCTGCCCGCGCCGGTGCCGGTGTTCACGTAGACGGTGACCACGCTCGGCGCGGCCTTGGCGGCCGCGGCCGTGGCGGTGGTCGCCCGCTCGGGGTTCTCGATGGTCACGCTCTGCGCCGACGCGCTGGTGCCGCTCCCGGCGGCGGGCTCCTCGACCAGGGCGACGACGCCGGCCCCGGCGCCGCCACCGATCAGGGCGCCGGCGACGAGGCCGGCCAGGCCGATGCGCAGCCGTCCGCCGCGGCGCGGCTCGGGGCGCTCGGGAAGGGGGGCGGTGGGGGAGGGCAGGCCGCCGTAGCCGGGGTAGGTGGGGGGCGCGATCGGCTGGGGCGTCGTCGGCTGCTGGGGTGGCTGCCAGGCGAACTGCTGGCCCGCGCCGGGGTACTGGTGCTGGTGCTCGCTCACTGGTGGTCCTCTCCTCGCGCAGCCGGCTGCGGCTGCTGCGTCGCTACCCACTGTGCGACCGTCCTCTGGCCCAACGCTGGAGGCAGGCTGTGAGCTTCCTGGGTGCTACCGCGGCACGGGCAGCAGCCGCCCGCGGGCCACGAGCTCGGTGACCGCCCAGACGGCCAGCACCTCGGCGGCCAGGAGGCCGATCAGGACCAGCAGCTGGGCGGCTCCCGCCTCCAGCGGGGTGCCGCCACCGAGCAGCACGCCCACGAACGCCCCGGGCAACGTGACCAGCCCGACCGTGCGGGTCTGGTCGAGCGGCGGGACCAGCGCCGTGCCCGCGACCGGCCGGGCGACGAGGAGGACCGCGTCCCGCGGGAGCAGGCCGAGGGCGAGCGCCGCCTCGACCTCGCCGCGCCGGGCGGCCAGCTCCTCCCGCAGCCGCCGCCCGGCCAGCGAGGTCGCCGTCATCGCGCCACCGATGAGGATCCCGGCGATGGGGATGACGGCCTCCCCGCGCAGCGGGACGGTGCCGCTGGCCAGCACCAGGGCGACGACGGGCGCGGCGCCTCCGGCGACCGGCAGGGCCACCGCGGCCAACCGGCCGGCGTTGCCCGGTGAGCGGAGCGGCCGGTCGGTGGTGCGGCTCGTCGCGGTGACCGTTGCGACGCTGACCATGAGCAGCACGAAGGCGGCCGACAGCCACAGCGACTCCACGACGACCAGGAGGACGGCGGAGACGACGCCGAGCTGCACGGTCGCGCGGGCGGCGGCCACGAGCACGGGCCGGTCCTCACCGAGGCCGGAGAGCCGCCCGCCGGCGACCGCCAGGGCGGTCAGGGCGACGAGGACGACGGCGAGCCGGTAGTCGACGTCCACCACGGAGGAACCCACGTGCGCCGATCCTGCCCGGCGCCGCCGCCGGCGGGGGCGGCGGGTGACCGATGCGTCGCAGCCCGTGCATCCGACGGGTCCGAACGGGGTAGTGCCGTGCGCGGGGGCCCGGGCAGTCCGGCCGTCCGCCGTTCCGTCCGCGCCGTGGAGGCTGCCGTGCACGCCCGTGGTCCACTCGTCCGGTTCCTCCTCGGCCTCGGCCTGGCCTGCGCCGCCGTGGTCGCCGTGGTCGGCGGCATCGCGCTGCGGGCCCCTGGCCTGGTCGCCGTCTGCGTGTCCGGCGCGCTGGCCGGCTTCGTCGCCGCCGGCGTGGCACGGGAGACGGCCGGGCCCGACCGTCGGTCGCCCGTGGAGGCGGGCGTGCAGGCCGGCGCCGTCGCGATCGGGGCGCTGCTGGTCGTGAGCGGCACCGCCGTGCTCGCCGGTGGGGTGGCGGCGCTGCTGATGGCCGGGGCGCTCGCGGCGGGCTGGGCCGGGTTGCGCTGGTTGGCCGACCGCCGGGTGGCGGCGTCGACGGCCCGGCCGGCATGGCCGGCGGAGGCCCCGGCGCGGTCCACGCCCGGTCCGGCGGTGGGCGGCCTGCCGACCACGGCCCTCGTCGAGGAATGGCTCAGGACGGGAGCCCAGCTGGGCGGGCCGCTCGCCCCGGCGGCGCGGCAGCGCGTCGTCCTCCGGCGGGCGCAGGTGCTCGACGAGCTGGAACGCCGCGATCCGGCCGGCTTCGCCCGCTGGCTGGCCGCCGGTCCGCTGCACGCCGGTGATCCGGCGGGCTTCCTCCGCAGCGAGCCGCCGCGCGCCGCTCCGGGTACCGAGGCCGAGGCGGCCTGAGGTCGAGGGCTCCTCGTCCTCGAGGGTGGGCGCGGGCGGAAACCCGCAAAGGTGGTCGACTACGCGACGGTGTTCGGTGAGACTCGGGCGTGCTCGTCACCCTGTCCACCACGCACGCGCCCGCGACCGACCTCGGCTTCCTGCTGCACAAGAACCCGGCGCGGGCCCAGCAGGTCGACGTCTCGACCGGCAGGGCGCATGTGTTCTACCCGGAGGCGGACGAGCACAGGTGCACCGCGGCGCTGCTGCTCGAGGTGGACCCGATCGGCCTGGTGCGCACCGCCCGGGCCGGCGGGGACGACGGCGCGCTCGCCCAGTACGTCAACGACCGGCCGTACGCGGCGTCCAGCCTGCTGGCCGTGGCGCTGGGCAAGGCGTTCTCCAGCGCCCGCCGCGGGGTGAGCAAGGAGCGACCGGAACTGGTCGACGTCGCTCTGCCGCTGGAGGTGCACATCCCCGCGCTGTCGTGCCGCGGTGGGCCTGCGATGGCGCACCGGTTCTTCGCCCCGCTGGGCTGGCAGGTGGCGGCGACGGCGGTGCCGCTGGACGAGACCCTGCCGGAGTGGGGTGAGTCCCGGTACGTGGACCTGCGGCTGGCCGGGGAGCTGCGGCTGGCGGACGCGCTGAACCACCTCTACGTGGCCCTGCCGGTGCTCGACGACGCGAAGCACTACTGGATCGGCAGCGACGAGATCGAGAAGCTGCTGCGCGCGGGCAGCGGCTGGCTGGCCACCCACCCCGAGCGCGACCTGATCACGCGCCGGTACCTGGGCCACCGGACCGCGCTCAGCCGCCGGGCGATCGAGCGGCTCGCCGAGGTCGACGACGCCGACCCCGAGGTGCTGGACGACGCGACCGCGCCGCCGCTCGCGGCGGCCGGCGGCCCGCAGGCCGCAGACGGCGAGGACGACTCGGCCGACCGGCCGGTTTCCCTGGCGCTGCAGCGGCACGGTGCGGTGCTGGCCGCGCTGCGCTCGGCGGGCGCGCAGCGGGTCATCGACCTCGGCTGCGGCTCCGGTGCGCTGCTCCCCGCGCTGCTCTCGGAGCAGTCGTTCACCGAGATCCTCGGCGTCGACGTCAGCGCCCGGGCGCTGGAGGTGGCCGCCCGGCGCCTCCGGTTCGACCGGCTCCCGGAGCGGCAGCGGGCGCGGATCACGCTGCTGCAGAGCGGGCTGACCTACACCGACGCCCGGCTGCGGGGCTACGACGCCGCGGTGCTGATGGAGGTCGTCGAGCACCTCGACCTCGACCGCCTGCCGGCGCTGGAGCACGCCGTCTTCGGTGCCGCCGCCCCGGCCACCGTCGTCGTCACCACGCCGAACTCCGAGTACAACGTCCGCTTCGCCGACCTCCCGGCCGGCACGTTCCGGCACCGGGACCACCGGTTCGAGTGGACCCGTGCGGAGTTCGCCGACTGGGCCACCGCGGTCGGCGACCGGTACGGGTACACGGGGCGGCTGCTCGGCGTCGGGGACGACGACCCGGACGTCGGGACGCCGACGCAGATGGCCGTGTTCACCCGTGGCGCGGCGACGGAGGTGGCGGCATGACCGAGCCGACCGAGGAGCGCCCGGCCAGCGAGCCGCGCACCGTCGTCGTCCCCGAGCTCGCTCTGGTCGTCCTGATCGGCGTGAGCGGCTCGGGCAAGAGCACCTTCGCCCGCCGGCACTTCCGCGGCACCCAGGTGCTCTCCAGCGACTTCTGCCGTGGCCTGGTGGCCGACGACGAGAACGACCAGGCGGCGACGCCGGAGGCGTTCGCCCTGCTGCACCACATCGCCGGGGTCCGGCTGCGCGCCGGCCGGCTGACGGTGGTCGACGCGACCAACGTCAAGCGGGAGGACCGCGCCTCCCTCGTGGCGCTGGCGCGCGAGCACGACGTGCTGCCGGTGGCGGTCGTCCTCGACGTGCCGGAGGGCGAGTGCCTGGCCCGCAACGCCGCCCGGCCCGACCGCGACATCGCACCGGGGGTGATCCGGCGGCAGCGGTCGGACCTGCGGCGCGGGCTGCGCGGGCTGGGCCGCGAGGGCTTCCGCAAGGTGCACGTGCTGGACGGCACCGAGGAGATCGACCGCGCGGTCGTCAGCTACGAGAAGGCCTACAACGACCGCCGCGAGGACACCGGCCCCTTCGACGTCATCGGCGACGTGCACGGCTGCCGCGCCGAGCTGGAGGAGCTGCTCGGCGAGCTCGGCTACGAGCTGCGCCGCGACGAGCACGGCCGCCCGGTGGACGCCGAGCACCCGGCCGGACGCCGGGCGGTCTTCGTCGGCGACCTCGTCGACCGCGGGCCGGACTCACCCGGCGTGCTGCGCCTGGTCATGGGCATGGTCGCCGCCGGGCACGCCCTGTGCGTGCCGGGCAACCACGAGAACAAGCTGGTGCGCGCCCTGCGCGGGCGCAACGTGCAGATCACCCACGGCCTGGAGCGCACGCTGGCCCAGCTCGAAGGGGAGGACGACGACTTCCGCCGCCGGGTCGAGGAGTTCTGCTACGGCCTGGTCAGCCACTACGTGCTCGACGGCGGAGCGCTGGTCGTCGCGCACGCCGGGCTCAAGGAGTCGCTGCAGGGCCGCGCCAGCGCCCGGGTGCGGGACTTCGCCCTCTACGGCGAGACCACCGGGGAGACCGACGAGTTCGGTCTGCCGGTGCGCTATCCGTGGGCCACCGAGTACCGCGGCCGCGCGATGGTGCTCTACGGGCACACGCCGGTCCCCACGCCCGAGTGGGTCAACAACACGATGTGCCTCGACACCGGCTGCGTCTTCGGTGGCCGGCTCACCGCGCTGCGCTACCCCGAGCGCGAGCTGGTCGGCGTCGCGGCCGCGCAGACCTACTACGAGCCGGCCCGCCCGTTCCTGGTCGAGGGGGAGGCCGCCCCGCTGTCCGAGCCGCGGCGCCGGGACGACGTCCTCGACGTGGCCGACGTCCTGGGCAAGCGGGTGGTCGAGACCCGGCTCGCCGGCCGGGTGACCGTGCGCGAGGAGAACGCCGCGGCGGCGATCGAGGTGATGAGCCGCTTCGCGGTGGCGCCGGAACAGCTGCTTTACCTGCCGCCGACCATGAGCCCGTCCGCCACCTCCAGCCGGCCGGGGCTGCTGGAGCACCCGGCCGAGGCCTTCGCCTACTTCCGCGGCGAGGGCGTGGCCGAGGTCGTCTGCCAGGAGAAGCACATGGGCTCCCGCGCGGTCGCGCTGGTCCGCCGGGACGGCAGCGGTGTGCTGCACACCCGCACCGGCCGGTCCTTCTTCGGCGCCGAGCTCACCGCCGCGTTCCTGGGCCGGCTCGGCACCGCCGTGGAGAAGGCGGGACTGTTCGCGGAACTCGACTCCGACTGGCTGCTGCTCGACGCCGAGCTCCTGCCCTGGTCTGTCAAGGCCGGCGACCTGATCCGGAGCCAGTACGCCGCGGTCGGTGCCGCCGCGCGCACGGCGCTCCCCGCCGCGGTGGCGGCGCTGGAGCAGGCGGCCGCGCGGGGGCTCGAGGTGGGGGAGGTGCTCCACCGCCAGCGGCGGCGGGTCGCCGACGCCGAGGCGTTCACCCAGGTGTACCGGCGCTACTGCTGGCCCACCGACGGGCTGAGCGGCGTCGCCTTCGCGCCCTTCCAGCTGCTCGCCTCCGCCGGCGCGACGTACTCCGACCGACCGCACGCCTGGCACCTGGCCATCGCCGACCGCCTCGCCGAGGCCGAACCCGAACTCGTCCGCGGCACCCGATCGCTCACCGTCGACGTCACGGACCCGACCAGCGAGGCCGCGGCGACGGCGTGGTGGGAGGAGATGACCGCGGCCGGCGGCGAGGGCATGGTCGTCAAGCCGGCGGCCAACCTGTCCCGCGGGCGGCGCGGTATGGTGCAGCCCGGCCTGAAGGTCCGTGGTCGCGAGTACCTGCGGCTGATCTACGGCCCCGACTACACCGAGCCGCAGCACCTGGAGCGGCTTCGGGAACGGCAGCTCGGCCGCAAGCGAGGCCTCGCCCTCCGGGAGTACGCGCTCGGCCTGGAGGGGTTGGAGCGCCTCGCCCGTGGTGAGCCGTTGTGGCGGGTCCACGAGTGCGTCTTCGCCGTCCTGGCGCTGGAGTCCGAGCCGGTCGACCCCCGGCTCTGACGGTGTCGACCGCACGACGCTGGGAGCGGGCGCTCGGGGTCGTCGTCGTGTGGCACGCCTTCGGTTCCTCTCTCGGCAGTTCGCGCTGGAGGCGGTCAGCGGTCGGCAGCACTCCGAGCCTGACTGGGCGTCAACCCTCACCGCTTGTCCGGCGTACGGCCGGCTGTGCGCGGAGGGTGCGAAGCGCCGACACCTGCTCAATCGTCGCCAAGCTCGCGCCCATCGCCACGAGGGCCAGCAGCTGCAGCGGCCGCCCGGTCTCGGCTGCTGCTTGCAGCTTGTGGTGGCCGTCGAGCAGGAAGTGCGTCAGCCCCCAGTGCTCGTAGTAGTCGGCGCTCTGGTTGTCCATCGCGGGCTGCGCCACGTCGAGCGTGGACACGGCCACTGCGGTAGGCGCCGAGGTAGCCGCCAACCTACGAGCGTGTTCGGCCACCCGATCTTGCTCATTCCATGAAGGCGGCGTCATCGGCACGACGAACTCGAAGAGATGTGCGCCCTGACCCACTGACGTCTCGAAGGTGCGGTAGTACGGCGTTTGTGGGAACTCCGGTAGCCCCCAGAACGCCGAAAGCCCCCAGGTGGCGACCTGCTCTTCGGCGAAGTAGTCGCCCTCTCGCATGGGGAGGATGAGGCGAGGGGTCATCGGCAACAGCAGCGGCAGGTAGTCGTCGTCTGGGAGCAGCGCGGAGAAGGCCGCGACGACGTCCGAATCGAACCCCGAGATCCCGTTCGTCAGGCGGTCCTGCAGTTCGTCAACCGACAGCGTGGTGTTGGCGCCCTCGAGACGACGGAACAAGAACTGGCACGTGCCGCACGAGAAGCTCAGTTCGAAGGCGGGCTCGCCGTCCACGCTGAGCACTCGCCGACCGGCCCAGGCGCCGGCAGCCTTTGCCTCCTCACCGAAGCGCAGGCGCGAAGAAGAGGAACCCAACCGGGCGACCGGTCCCGAGGACATTGGCACGCCCGGACGCTACTGGCCAAACAGCGACAGCCCCGGCAAGCGGCCCACATCACGACGTGCTCGTGAGCGATGACCCCGAGTGCAGCCGAGCCGGCGTCCGCTCCGGAGTTTCGATGGCCGTGCTGGCGCCTGTTCCGAACGCCCCAAGGACCTGATGTTGCAGGGCGAACGGGTCGGTGCCGGCGATGTCAGCGCCCTCGATGAGCGTGGCGAAGCCAGTGACGTAGTCGGCGTCGCACAGCCGCAGTGAGCCGGCGCTAAGGCCGGCTCGCGGCCGAGGTCGGCGAGGGCGACCGCCTCGCGGATCTGGCCGCCGCCCGCGTGTGCGCGGACGCCGCGGAGTCCTTCCCAGCGCTGTCCCTATCCTTGTCCCGAGACCTGTTCCCAGGTCCGCCGGCGTGGCGCAATTGGTAGCGCACCCGACTTGTAATCGGGCGGTTAGGGGTTCGAGTCCCCTCGTCGGCTCACCCGCTCAGTCGAAGCTGCCCGCGCCGTCCCGCCGGTAGCGGGAGAGCCGCTCGACCCGGGCGCGCTCGGCCCGCTCGGCGCGCAGCCGCGCGGCGGTGCCGGGTGGGTAGCCCGCCTTGACCGTGCGGTGCTCGACCGTCTCGACCATGAAGGCGAGTGAGAAGAGCAGTCCGAGGAAGAGGCCGCCGGCCGCGGCTGAGACCCGGTAGGCCAGGGGGACGGGCACCACCAGCAGGCAGAGCGCCACGACCGGCGAGAGCTGGACGAGCGCCCGGCTCAGGTGCCGCCAGACCCACGTCTGCCCGGTCGTGTCGGCCAGCACCCACGGCGACAGCGCGCGGGGAAGCCCCCCGCCGAGGGCGTACCAGACCCACTGCACCGGGTTGGGCCGCTGGCTGCGCACCCCTCGACGGTAAGCCGCTCGGGCGGTCCGCCGCCCGGGCGTACGGTGCCGCCGTGGACGAGCGTCGCCTGGGGGTGGTCTCCGGGCTCGGCGCCTACGCGCTCTGGGGTCTCTTCCCGCTGTACTTCCCGCTCCTGGAGCCGGCCGGTGGGCTGGAGATCGTCGCGCACCGGGTGCTCTGGTCGCTGGTCTTCGTGGGCCTGCTGCTTTGCGTCGTGCGGCGCTGGGGCGCGGTGCGGACGGCGGTCCGGAGCCCGCGCACGGTGCTGGTCCTGGCCGGCGCGGCGCTGCTCGTGGCCACCAACTGGCTGATCTACGTCTACGGCGTCAACTCCGGGCAGGTCGTGGAGACGTCGCTGGGCTACTTCATCAACCCGCTGGTCAGCGTGCTGCTCGGCGTCGTCGTGTTCAGCGAACGGCTCCGCCCCCTGCAGTGGGTCGCCGTCGCGGTCGCGGCCGTCGCCGTGGCGGTGCTCACCATCGACTACGGCCGCCCCCCGTGGATCGCCATCGGCGTCGCCGTGTCCTTCGGGCTGTACGGCCTGATGAAGAAGCTCGTCCGGGTGGAGGCCGCGCCGGGGCTGTTCCTGGAGACGGCGCTGATCGCGGTGCCGGCCGCGGTCGTCCTGGCGGTGCTGCACGCCGGTGGCGACGGGACGTTCGCCAACGCCGGCGCCGGCCACGCGCTGCTCCTGGCCAGCTCGGGCGTGGCGACGGCGGTGCCGCTGCTGCTGTTCGCGGCCGCCGCCCGCCGGATCCCGCTGTCGGCGGTCGGGCTGCTCCAGTACCTGACCCCGCTGATGCAGTTGGCGATCGGCGTCTTCGTCTTCGACGAGCCGATGCCCCCCGCCCGGCTGGCCGGTTTCGTGATCGTGTGGATCGCGCTGGCGATCTTCACCGCCGACACCCTGCGACACGCCCGGGCCGGCGCCCGTCGGGGTTCCCGCGACGTGGTCGTCGCCTCTCCCTGAGCCCGCTCCGGGACCCGCCGCGCAGCGCGCCGGGAAACGTCGGTGGGCGGCGCTACGGTCGTCGACGAGCCGCCCGGGCCGCCCGGGTGATCGAGCACGGCAGGAGATGACGCACCCATGAACAGCGACCCCACCCCCGTGGTCTCCCCGCCCCGGGTCGACGGGTCACCGGGGGACTCCGCGCAGGTCGGCCCGGCAGGTCTGTCCCGGCGGGAGCACGAGATGCTCGGCTTCGAACGGCAGTGGTGGCGCCGGGCCGGGGCCAAGGAGACCGCGATCCGCGACCTCTTCGGCACGACGCCGACGCGGTACTACCAGGCGCTCAACGCCCTGGTCGACCGCCCCGAGGCGCTCGCCGAGGACCCGCTGCTGGTCCGCCGGCTGCGCCGGCTGCGCACCGCCCGGCAGCGAACCCGTTCGTCGCAGGTCCTGGGCAGAACGAATCACATGGATTAGATTCAGTCACCGTGGGCAGGCACGCGGCGTCAGGCAGTGACGGGCTGGACCAGGGAAGCGCGTCCGCAGCCGCCGGGCGGCGGCGGACCGATGGTCCGGCCGGCCCCCGGTCCGGTGGCGGCGTGGACCTGAGCGACCACCCCACGGCGCCCGGGCGCGAGCGCGTGCGGCCCCGGCTGGACGTGCCGCTGAGCACTCCGGCAGAGCCGGGGCGGCAGATGTCCCGCCCCCGCCTGCCGCTGCCGCCGGTGCCGGCCGGGTCCCGCCCCGCTGCCGGCTCCCGCCCCGTGGCCGTGGCCGCCCCACCCACCAGCGCCGCTCCGTTCCAGGCCGTGCCGACCCCCGAGCCGCGGGTCGAGCTGCCGGCCGCAGTTCTGCCTGCCGCGGTCCCGCCGGTCGACGTCCCGGCGTCCGCGCCCGCCCGCAGCGGCCGGACGCCTGCGCCGCTGGCCCCCCGCGTCCCCCGGCAGACCACCCCCGCCGGCACCCCGTCGTCCTCCTACGGCGACTGGACCAAGCCCTCTCGCAGTGACGACACCGGCCGTTCGCGGCTCGGGCCGGACACCGGTCCGCACGCGGCGCGAGTGGTGGTCGCCCCGGCCACCACCGCGATCCCGGAGCGCGGGCGGGCCGCCGAGGAGCCGTTCGACGAGCTCGACACCGAGTTCGGCCACGCCGAGGCGGCCGTCGCCGGCGACGCACCCGAGCCGGTCGACGGTCCGGGCACCGGTCCCGTCGTGCGCGGCCGGGCCGCCTACCGCGTCGAGCGGCAGGCGGCCGACGCGGCCCGTCGCAAGGCGGCCAAGCGCAACGGCACCCCCGACGTCCTCTTCGACGACGAGCCGGCCAAGAAGCCGCACCGCGTCCTCAAGGGCCTGGCCGCCATGGCGGTCGTCGCCGCCGCGGTGCTGGGCGTCTACACGGTCACCCAGCCGGAGCAGACGGAGCCGGTGGGGCAGACGCAGACCGCCCCCGGCGCCACGCCGACGGTCGCCCCCGCCGTCGCCCCGCCGACCACCTCGCTGCCGCCCCTGGAGATCGCGCCCCTGGAGGCCGAGGCCCCCGTCGCCACCGAGCCGGTCCGGGTACCGGTCACCGTGCTGAACGCCACCTCGATCACCGGGCTGGCCGGGAAGATCTCCGACGCCGTCGTGGCCGGGGGCTGGGAGTCGCCGGGCGCCGGCGGCTACCCGGGCACCGATGTCGCCACCACCACCGTCTTCTTCACCGAGGGCGACGAGCAGCAGCGGCAGGCGGCGGTCCAGCTCGTCGAGCAGTTCCCCGAGTTGTCCGGCCCCGCACCGCGCTTCTTCGAGGTCCCCGACGTGCCGGCTCCCGGCCTCGTCATCGTGGCCACCGGCAACTGGCAGCCCTGATCCCTGCCGGCGGGGCCGCGCGGAACACGAACGGCCCCTCGCCCGTTGGGCGCAGCGTGCGCTCCCCTCGCGGGCCCGTGCGTTCCCGCCCGCGCCCCGCTGCGCGCGCCACGCTCGGGGCCCTGCTCGCCCTCGCCCTGTCCCTCGGTCTGCTCGTGCTCGCGCCCCCGGCCGGGGCGGCCGAGGTCGGCACCGAGGAGATCCGGGTGCCGTCCGGCTCCGGCGACGACGCCGTCGAGCTCGACGCGACGCTGTACCTCCCCGACACCGACGAGCCGGCCCCCGCGGTGGTGCTGGCCCACGGGTTCGGCGGCAGCAAGCGCTCGGTCGCCGACGACGCCCGTGACCTGGCGGACCGCGGCTACGTCGTCCTGACGTTCTCGGCCCGTGGCTTCGGCGAGAGCACCGGCAGCATCGGTCTCAACGACCCCCGCTACGAGATCGCCGACCTCTCGACGCTGCTGGACCTGCTCGCCGAGCGGGACGAGGTGCAGCTCGACGCCGACGGCGACCCCCGGGTGGGCGTGGCCGGCGCCTCGTACGGCGGGGCGCTGGCGTTGCTCGGGGCCGCCTACGACGAGCGCGTCGACGCCATCGCCCCGGAGATCACCTGGAGCTCCCTGACCACGGCGCTGTTCCCCGACCACACCGGTGAGATCGACGCCGACACGGTGGCCGCCGTCCCGCCCACCACTGACGAGGGCGTGTTCAAGCAGCTGTGGGCGGGGCTGTTCTTCGGCATCGGCTCGGCGGCGGGGGGCCTGCTCGACGCCGTCGGTGGCGGGGGAGCGGGGGCTCCCGCGACGCCGGCCGCGCTGCCCGACGAGCTGCTCGCCCGGGCCGCGGAGAACCCGGAGGCGGTCGAGCAGCTGCTGACCTGCGGTCGGTTCCGGGCCGACATCTGCGCCGCCTACCAGTCGGCGGCCGCGACCGGCACGCTCACCCCGGAGATCGCCGCGGTGCTCGAGCGCAGCAGCCCGGCCGGCGTGCTCGACCGCATCGACGTCCCGACCCTGCTGGTGCAGGGCACCCAGGACTCGCTGTTCGGCCTGGACCAGGCCGACGCCAACGCCCGCGGGATCGCGGCCGACGGCACCCCGGTCAAGGTCGTCTGGTTCTCCGGCGGGCACGACGCCGGGTCCTCGGACGGGCAGGAGGGCGAGCTGCGCGAGCAGCTCGCCGGCTGGTTCGACTTCCACCTGCGGGGCCAGGGCGAGGACCCGGGCACCGGCTTCGAGTACCCGGCGCCGACCGGCGTCGGGGCCACGCTGGGCCGGGTGCAGGGCGGCGGCCGGACCGTCGTCGCCGACACCTACCCGGGGCTGGACGGCGCGGAGCCGGCCGACCTGGCCACGGTGACGATCGAGGGCCCCCCGCAGCCCGTCGCCACCCCGGCCGGTGGCACCCCGGCGGCGCTGACCACGCTGCCGGGCCTGGGCGCGCTCACCGCGGCGCTCGGGGGCACCACCGCCGAGATCCCCGGCCAGTTCGCCGCCTTCGACAGCGCACCGCTCGACGCCCCGGTCGAGGTCGTGGGCGCCTCGACGGTCGACCTGGTCGTCTCCTCGCGCACCGGCTCGGCCACCCTGTTCGCCAAGCTCTACGACGTCGGCCCGGACGGCGGCACGACGCTGCCCGGTGGCCTGGTGGCGCCGATCTCGCTGACCGGCCTGTCCGCCGACCCGGCCGCGCCCAGCCGGGCGCAGGTCACGCTGCCCGGCATCGTGCACCGGTTCGAGAGCGGTCACACCATGCGCCTGGTGGTCTCCACGACCGACCAGGCCTACGCGCTCCCGGACGAGGCGGCGGTCTACTCCGTCGGCCTCGCGTCGGTCGAGTCGGCGAACGGCGCCGCGGCCGGCGAGACGCTGCTGGCGGTGCCGCAGGTCGAGGGGGCCACCGAGTCCGCGACCGGGTCGCTGCGCTGGTGGGCGCTCCTGGCCGCCGTCCTCGCGCTGGGGCTGCTCGGCTGGCTGGCCGCTCTCTGGTGGGGCCGCCGCCGGCGCCGGCAGGTGTCGCACGTCCAGCCCGACGGCGAGGACGTCCCGCTGCGCTTCGAGGGCGTGACCAAGGCCTACAAGGACGGCTTCGTCGCCGTCCGCGACCTGTCCTTCGAGGTGCGACGCGGCCAGGTCCTCGGCCTGCTCGGGCCCAACGGCGCCGGCAAGACGACGTCGCTGCGCATGCTCATGGGCCTGATCAAGCCGACCGAGGGGCGGATCAGCGTCTTCGGGCACGCGGCCGCCCCGGGCGCTCCGGTGTTGTCGCGGCTGGGCTCCTTCGTGGAGGGCACCGGCCTGCAGCCGCACCTCTCCGGCCGGGACAACCTCACCCTGTACTGGGCGGCCACCGGCCGTCCGATCGAGGACGCGCACATGGAGGAGGCGATCGCGGTGGCCGGCCTCGGCGCCGCCCTCGACCGGCCGGTGCGCCGGTACAGCCAGGGCATGCGGCAGCGGGTCGCGATCGCCCAGGCGATGCTCGGGCTGCCCGACCTGCTGGTCCTCGACGAGCCGACCAACGGGCTGGACCCGCCGCAGATCCACGCCATGCGCGAGGTGTTGCGGAACTACGCCGCGACCGGGCGCACGGTGATCGTCTCCAGCCACCTGCTCAGCGAGATCGAGCAGACCTGCAGCCACGTCGTCGTCATGGCGAAGGGCCAGAAGATCGTCCAGGGGACGGTCGAGGAGATCGTCGGCAGCGGCGGCTCGGTGCTCGTCGGCCTGGCCGACGAGGCCGACACCGAGCGGGCGATCGCCGTCCTCGCCGGCCTGCCCGGGGTCACCGCGGGCCGGACCGACGACGGGCTGGTCGCCGAGCTCGACGGGGCGCGCCGGGCCGACGTCCTGCAGGCGCTGGTGGCGGCGGGCATCGCCGTCGACCAGTTCTCACCGCGTCGCCGGCTGGAGGACGCGTTCCTGGCACTGGTGGGGGAGTCATGACCGCGACGCGGACGTCGGGCAGCGAGCACGTCCAGCCGACCGGCGCGGTCGCCGGCTACCGGCCCGAGCGCACCCTGCGGCTGTCGGTGGAGCTGCGCCGGCAGTTCAAGCGGCGCCGCACGCTGGGCGTGTTCGCGCTGATGATCGCGCTGCCGCTGGTGCTCATCGCCGCGCTGCAGCTGGGCGCCAGCGAGGAGGCCGCGGAGAACAGCCGGATCAACCTGGTCGACGTCGCGACGTCCAGCGGGCTGAACTTCACCCTGTTCGTGCTGTTCGCGACCACCGGCTTCTTCCTGGTCGTGGTGTACGCGCTGTTCTTCGGCGACACCGTGGCCGTCGAGGCCCAGTGGGGGTCGCTGCGGTACGCGCTGGCCACGCCGGTCCCGCGGATGCGGCTGCTCCGGCAGAAGTGGCTGGCCGCGCTGGTGCAGTCGGTCGCGGCGCTGGTCACCCTCGCCGCCGTGGCGGTGGTGGCCGGCGGGATCGCGTTCGGCTTCGACGACATCCAGACGCCGGTCGGGGTCACCCTCGGCCAGGGCGAGGGGATGCTGCGGCTGGCCGGGATGCTCGGGTACCTCGCCGTCCACCTGCTGGTCGTCGGCGCGCTGGCGTTCTGGTTCTCCACGATCACCGACGCGCCGCTGGCCGCCGTCGGTGGCGCGGTGTTCACGATGTTCGTCTTCGCGATCCTCGACCAGGTGGAGCAGCTCGGCTCGATCCGCGACTGGTTTCCCACCGCCGAGGAATTCGCCTGGACCGACCTGCTGCAGACGCCGGTCGACTCCGACGACCTGTTCCGCGGCGTCATCCAGTCGCTGGTCTACATCGCGATCTTCACCGCGCTCGGCTTCCGCCACTTCGCAAGGCGCGACGTCACGTCGTAGGGCTTGTCGCGCCGAGTGGGCCCCGGAGGGGTCCGCGCAGGCGCGACGCAGCGGCTCCACGCGACAGGGGACGGCACCTGGCCGCGGTGCGATCCGGAGGATCGCGATGTCACAGCGGTGCGATCCGGAGGATCGCGATGTCACAGCGGTGCGATCCGGAGGATCGCCGTGTCACAGGCTGGCGCGCACCGCCTGGGCCCAGCCCTCGCCCATGGCGCCGGCCGTGACGGCGGCGTTGGGGACGGCGGCCAGCGCCTGGCTCATGCCGTCGACGGCGCCGCCGTTCGCGGTGATCCACAGCCGGCCCACCGCGGGGGCCATGTCCAGGTCGCTGACGCTGTCCCCGATCGCGACCGCGTCGTCGGGGGAGAGGGCGCGACGCTCCAGGTCCCAGGCGATCGCCGCGCCCTTGGAGATGCCGCGCGGCATCAGGTGGTAGACCCGTGGCGGCGCCGGGTCGGCGGCCAGCCCCATCCAGGACGCCGGCGGGATGGCGCCGTTGTCCTTGAGCGTCAGCCAGCCCGCGCCCCGCTCGGCCAGCCAGGCGTCGACCGACAGCGGGTCGACCCGGCCGCGCAGGAGTGCGTCGGTGGCGTGGGTGGCGTGCCAGGGGGCGTGCCACTCGAGCCGGCCGGGGTTCGCGGCGATCAGCTCCTCGACGACGCCGAGCTCGGCCATGACCTCCATCGGCGTCCGGTCGCCGTACTGCTCGGGCAGCTCGCCGCGCAGCCGGTGGGTGTCCCGCCCCGAGCCCCAGCCGATCGTGGCGCCCAGCTCGGCGATGGCGCCGTCGGCGGCGAAGATCCGCGCGGCCTCCACCACCTGCTCGTACGTCCGGCCGCTGACCAGCACCAGCGACACCCCGGCGCGGTGCAGGTCGAGCAGCGCCCCGGCCGGCCCGTCGGTCAGCTCGCGGCCGGCGGTGTGCCAGAAGGAGCCGCGCGGGCCCACCATCGTGCCGTCGAGGTCGGTGTAGACGATGCGGGCTGCAGCCGGGGCCATGCCCACCATCCTGTCCGGCGGCGGAACCGGTACCTCCCGCGGGTACGATCCATCCGTTCACTCATCCAGAGGGGCAGAGGGACACGGCCCGATGAAGCCCCGGCAACCGCCGCCTGCGCGCACGTGCAGCGGGAGGTGCCAATTCCGTCCCGCGCGGCTCGACGGCCCGCCGCGGGGAAGATGAGGAGGTAGTCGTCGCATGACTCTCACCGCTCCCGGTTCGGTCCAGGCCGACAGCTCCGCCGGTGGTCCCGTTCCGCCCTGTCCGGCCCGCGGCCTGGTCTGCCGCAACTGCGGCGCGACCTTCGGGCTGGTCGCCGAGCACGCCTGCGCGGAGTGCTTCGGCCCGCTGGAGGTCGACTACGACCCCGAGCTCATGAAGGCGGTCACCCGCGAGCAGATCGAGTCGGGGCCGCAGAACATCTGGCGCTACGTCGCCCTGCTCCCGGTGGGGCAGGACCCCGCCGGCCGCGTCTCGCTCGACCCGGGCCTCACCCCGCTGGTCCGCGCCGACCGGCTGGCCGCCGAGCTCGGCCTCACCGGCGGGCTGTGGGTGAAGGACGACTCGGCCAACCCCACGCACTCGTTCAAGGACCGCGTGGTGAGCCTGGCCGCCACCGCCGCCAAGGGGCTCGGCTACCGGAAGATCGCCGCCGCCTCCACCGGCAACCTGGCCAACTCGGTCGCCGCGCACGCCGCCCGCGTCGGCATCCCCTCGTTCGTGTTCATCCCGAGCGACCTGGAGCCGGGCAAGGTCGTGCAGTCGGCGGTCTACGGGCAGACGCTGGTCGCCGTCGACGGCTCCTACGACGACGTCAACCGGCTCACCAGCGAGCTCGCCGAGACCGACGAGTTCGAGGACACCGCCTTCGTCAACCAGAACGTGCGGCCCTACTACGCCGAGGGCTCGAAGACGATGGGCTACGAGATCGCCGAGCAGCTGGGCTGGCGGATCCCGGCGCAGGTCGTCATCCCCATGGCCTCGGGCTCGCTGCTCACCAAGGTGGACAAGGCGTTCCGCGAGCTCACCGCCGCGGGCATCGTCGAGGCCACCGAGTGGACGATCTTCGGTGCCCAGTCGGCCGGGTGCGACCCCATCGCGACCGCCTTCGACAACGGCTGGGACGTCGTCAAGCCGGTGAAGCCGACCGGCATCGCCAAGTCGCTGAACATCGGCAACCCCGCCGACGGCCCGTACGCGCTCGACGCCATCCGGCGCACCGGAGGTGCGGTCGGCCGGGTCGGTGACGACGAGATCGTCCAGGGCATCCGCGACCTCGCCCGCACCACCGGCGTCTTCGCCGAGACCGCCGGCGGCGTGACCGTCGCCGTCCTCCGCCAGCTGGTGGAGGACGGGCGGCTGGACCCGGCCAAGGAGACCGTCGTCCTCAACACCGGCGAGGGCCTGAAGACCCTCGACCCGCTGCTGCCGGTCGTGGGCCCGACGCACCGGGTGGACCCCTCGCTGAAGTCGGTGCGGGCCGCGGGCCTGATCGGCTGAGGGCACTGGCCCCGGATCCGGTGGGTCCGGGGTCGCCCGATCCGGGCAACGGAACGGCGTCGCTGTACCGCTACCAGCCATTTCCTGTTGTACGTTCTCGCGCGGTTCCAGTTCCACGTTCGTGTCCGACGGGCGGAAGAGGTGGACCCGGCTCCCCGATCCGGAGGAGCCGTCCGCACACACGTTCGTGGGAGCACACGTGGCACAGGGCACCGTGAAGTGGTTCAACGCCGAGAAGGGCTTCGGCTTCATCGCCGTCGACGGCGGGCAGGACGTCTTCGTCCACTACTCGGCCATCCAGATGGACGGGTACAAGAGCCTCGACGAGGGCCAGCGCGTCGAGTTCGAGGTCGTCCAGGGCGCGAAGGGTCCCCAGGCCGACGCCGTCCGCGGCGCCTGACGGCACACAGCTCAGCACCGGAGGCCCGGTTCCCCGCTAGGGGGACCGGGCCTCCGCCACTTCTTGCACTCCCCGGGGTCGAGTGCCAGACTCGTTTCTGGCACTCGTACCCTTTGAGTGCCAATCAGGTCGGAACGGTGAGGCACCGGTCGGTGGACCGAAGGAGCGTCCACGCCACTGGTGTCGTCCGTCGCGGGCACCAACCCGGCCGTGCAGCGATCCACGCTCGGAGGACATCACCACATGGCCAAGATGATCGCGTTCAACGAAGAGGCGCGCCGCGGCCTCGAGCGAGGGATGAACACCCTCGCCGACGCCGTCAAGGTGACGCTCGGCCCCCGTGGCCGCAACGTCGTGCTGGAGAAGAAGTGGGGCGCCCCCACGATCACCAACGACGGTGTGAGCATCGCCAAGGAGATCGAGCTCGAGGACCCCTGGGAGAAGATCGGGGCCGAGCTGGTCAAGGAGGTCGCCAAGAAGACCGACGACGTCGCGGGTGACGGCACCACCACCGCCACCGTGCTCGCCCAGGCGCTCGTGCGCGAGGGTCTGCGCAACGTCGCCGCCGGCGCCAACCCGATGGCCCTGAAGAAGGGCATCGAGGCCGCCGTCGCCTCGGTCTCGGAGTACCTGCTCTCGACCGCCAAGGACGTCGAGACCAAGGAGCAGATCGCCGCCACCGCGTCGATCTCCGCCGCTGACCCGGCCATCGGCGAGCTCATCGCCGAGGCGATGGACAAGGTCGGCAAGGAAGGCGTCATCACCGTCGAGGAGAGCAACACCTTCGGGCTCGAGCTCGAGCTCACCGAGGGCATGCGCTTCGACAAGGGCTACATCTCGCCCTACTTCGTCACCGACGCCGAGCGCATGGAGGCCGTCCTCGACGACCCGTACGTGCTCGTGGTCAACAGCAAGATCAGCTCGGTCAAGGACCTGCTCCCGCTGCTGGAGAAGGTCATGCAGTCGGGCAAGCCGCTGGCCATCATCTCCGAGGACGTCGAGGGCGAGGCCCTCGCGACCCTGGTCGTGAACAAGATCCGCGGCACCTTCAAGTCCGTCGCCGTCAAGGCCCCGGGCTTCGGTGACCGCCGCAAGGCCATGCTCGGCGACATCGCCATCCTCACCGGTGGCCAGGTCATCAGCGAGGAGGTCGGCCTCAAGCTCGACACCGCCGGCCTCGAGCTGCTCGGCCGCGCCCGCAAGGTCGTCGTCACCAAGGACGAGACGACGATCGTCGAGGGCGCCGGTGACACCGACCAGATCGCCGGTCGGGTCAACCAGATCCGCAGCGAGATCGAGCGGTCGGACTCCGACTACGACCGCGAGAAGCTGCAGGAGCGCCTGGCCAAGCTGGCCGGTGGCGTCGCCGTCATCAAGGCGGGCGCGGCCACCGAGGTCGAGCTCAAGGAGCGCAAGCACCGCATCGAGGACGCGGTGCGCAACGCCAAGGCCGCCGTCGAGGAGGGCATCGTCGCCGGTGGTGGCGTCGCCCTCGCGCAGGCCACGGCCGTCGCGTTCGACAAGCTCGAGCTCCAGGGCGACGAGGCGACCGGTGCCAACATCGTGCGCGTCGCGCTCGAGGCCCCGCTGAAGCAGATCGCGATCAACGCCGGCCTCGAGGGCGGCGTCGTGGCGGAGAAGGTCCGCAACTCCGAGACCGGCTGGGGCCTCAACGCCGCCACCGGCGAGTACGTGGACCTGGTCGCGGCCGGCATCATCGACCCGGCCAAGGTCACCCGGTCGGCGCTGCAGAACGCCGCCTCCATCGCGGCGCTCTTCCTCACCACCGAGGCCGTCATCGCCGACAAGCCGGAGAAGAACGCTCCGGCCATGCCGAACAGCGACGGCATGGCGGGCATGGACTTCTGAGTCCAGCTCCACCAGCACTGCCCGGCAGGGGCGGTCCCGCATCGCGGGGCCGCCCCTGTCGGCGTTCCGGGCACCGCTAGGGCGACGAGTTCGGGGAAGTTGCTGCCTGTAACGCCGTCCGGGCCGCTACTTCCCCGAACTCGCGGATCGTCGATCCGGGACCAGGTCGGGTTGTCGCCGGTCAGTCGACGGCGCGGCCGATGGAGCGCATGCGGACGCGCAGCTCCGTCAGCCGCTCGACCACCAGCTCACCGGCCCAGCGTGCCTCGCCCAGACCGTCGAGCACCCAGGACGGCGGTCCGGTGATCGGTCCCAGCAGCCCGCTGACCGACCCCAGCGCCAGGACGACGAGCCGCCGCGGCGTCTCCGTCCCGTCGCGTTCCGTGGCTCGGTCGGCCTCCGTCCGCTCCCGCTGGAGGTCCTCGAAGCTCCGGAACGGGTACCGCAGCGACCACGGGCGCAGCCGCCACACGTCGGCCGCCACGAGCCGGCCCGCCCACTCGTCGAACCCGAGCCGTCCCCAGTCCAGCCACCGCTGCAGCCCGGTGTCGCCCTCGTCCGCCTCCGCGGCCACGTCGGCGAGCCCGTGCACCGCCGCCACCCCGTGGTCGAGCTCCACGGCGTCCTCGGTGTCCGTGAGGGCGCCGCAGACCGCCAGGTCGAGGATCAGCGCCCCGCGGACGAGGTGGTCGTCGTAGGTGAGTCCCCGCGGCCGTCCCCGCCGGTTCAGGCAGAGCGCGGCCAGCCGGGTCGTCGCGAGGTCGCGCAGGGGTTCGGTCACTCGGACGGGAAGACGCAGAACTCGTTGCCCTCGGGGTCGGCGAGGACGCTCCACTCGATCTCGTCGTCCTGCTCGCGCACCATCGTGGCGCCGGCCGACAGCAGCGGCCAGGTCTCGCCGACGACGTCGAAGTGCATGCGGTTCTTCCCCGTCTTCGGCCCGGGCACCGGGACGATCCACATGAGCGGCCCCTCGCCGGCCGGATCCACGATCGGGATCGGCCAGTCGTGCGGGCGCGGCTCGTCGTCCTCCGGCGTCTGCGCGTCCTCCAGCTCGTCGCGGCGGACGTAGCCGATCGCGGCGCACCACCAGTCGGCCAGGGCGTGGTGGTCGTTGGCGTCGAGGCAGAGGTCCTTGAAGCGGGCGGGTGCGTCAGCCATGACTGCGGAGGGTAGGCGGCTCCCCGTGAACGTGATCATCGGGACCTCGGGGTGGCAGTACCGCGACTGGCGTGGCGCCTTCTACCCGCAGAAGCTCCC
Organism: Blastococcus xanthinilyticus; assembly: GCF_008124835.1. Taxonomy (GTDB): domain Bacteria; phylum Actinomycetota; class Actinomycetes; order Mycobacteriales; family Geodermatophilaceae; genus Blastococcus; species Blastococcus xanthinilyticus. Next base: position 98,009 of record NZ_VNHW01000013.1, read on the forward strand.
GCAGCGGCTCTGGCTCGAGCACTTCGCCACGCACTTCGCGACCGTGGAGAGCAACGCCGCCTTCTACCGGCTGCCCGAGCACGAAACCTTCGTGAAGTGGCGGGAGCGCACCCCGCCGGACTTCCGGTGGGCGGTCAAGGCGAGCCGTTTCCTCACCCACATCAAGCGGCTCCGCGAGCCGGAGGAGCCGGTCGCCCGGCTGATGGGCCGCGCGGCCGGGCTGGAGCAGCGGCTGGACACCATCCTGCTGCAGCTGCCGCCCACCCTGAAGGCCGATCCCGAGCTGCTGCGGGAGTGCCTGGCGCAGTTCCCCGCCGGCACCCGGGTCGCCGTCGAGCCGCGGCACGAGTCGTGGTGGACCGACGAGGTGCGGGCGCTGCTGGAGCGCTACGGGGCGGCCCTGTGCTGGGCCGACCGGATGGAGCAGCCGGTGACGCCGCTGTGGCGCACCGCCGACTGGGGCTACCTGCGCTTCCACACCGGTCTGGAGAACTGGCGCTACCGGCCGGAGACCCTGCAGCTGTGGGCGGACCGGCTGGTCGCGACCTACGGCGACTCCGACGTCCTCGTGTACTTCAACAACGACCCCGGCTGCGCCGCCGTCATCGACGCGGTGCTGTTCGCCGACGCCGTGCGCCGGGCCGGGGGGACGCCGACCCGCGTGCCCACCGCCGACCAGGCCACCGGGCTCGCCTGGCCGGCGCCCGAGCCGGCCGGACGCTAGAGGACGCCGACCGCCTCCGCGTGCCGCACGCCCAGCTGCTCGGCGGCCTGGCCGAGCACGTCCTGCACGGCGAGGGTGTCGGCCAGCGGCATGACGGCGCTCTCGGTACGCCCGGCGAGCAGGCACCCGGTCACCTCGATCAGCTCGTGCGCGTAGCCCCCGCCGGTCTGCGGCCGGGTGATCGTCTCGGGCTCGGCGCCGGCGCGGTGCAGCACGATCGTCGCGGGGTGGTGGAAGCGGGGGAGGACGTCGATCCAGCCGGCCGTGCCGAACACCCGGGCCTGGCCGGGCAGCGCCGTGCGCAGCGAGGTGCTGAGGGACGCGGTGCGCCCGTCGCCGAAGTCGAGCAGCAGCGCGGCGTCGGCGTCGGCCCCCGAGGGGAAGAGCGCGCCGGTGGCGACCACCCGCTGCGGGGTGCCGAGCAGCATCTGGGCGAACGACACGACGTAGACGCCGAGGTCGAGCAGCGCGCCCCCGCCCAGCTCCATCGCGAACAGCCGGTCCAGCGGGTCGTACTCCCGGGCGACGCCGAGGTCGGCCTGCACCGAGCGCACCTCGCCGATCGCGCCGTCGGCGACCAGCTCGTTCAGGGCGACGACGGCCGGCTGGAACCGGGTCCACATCGCTTCCATCACGAAGGTGCCGGTCTCCCGGGCCAGGTCCACGACCTCGGCTGCTCCCGGGGTGGTCGCGGTGAACGCCTTCTCCACCAGCAGCGCCTTGCCGGCGCGGAGGGCAGCCAGCGCGATCGGGTGGTGCTGCGGGTGCGGCGTCGCCACGTAGAGGACGTCGACCTCCGGGTCGGCCAGGATCTCGGCGTAGGACCCGTAGGCCCGGTCGAGACCGTGCCGGGCGGCGAAGTCGTCGGCCCGCTGCTGCGACCGCGAGGCGACGGCGACCGCCCGCGCATCCGGCACGTGCCCGAAGTCGCGCACCACGTTCTCCGCGATGCGGCCCGGCCCGACGATTCCCCAGCGGATCTCCCTGTTCACCCGGCAGACGCTAGCCGGAGCCGGGCAGACTGCTCCCCGTGGCCGTGCTGATCGACTTCCCGGTGTGGCCCTGGCGGGGGCGGAGGTGGTCGCACCTGGTGAGCGACGTGAGCTACGAGGAGCTGCACGCCTTCGTGGCGGCGGAGCTGGGCATCCCGCGCCGGGCGTTCCAGGGCGACCACTACGACGTCCCGGAGGACCTCTACGACATCGCCGTCGCGGCGGGGGCGCTCCCGGTGGGCGCCCGGGAGCTGCTCAGCCGGCTGCTGGCGGCCGGTCTCCGCCGGCGGAAGGGCGCGCCCGGAGCAGCGTGAGCTCTGCGGCCAGGTTGGCCCGGGCGACCGGCTCCCACGCCGCCGCGACAGGCAGCCGGTAGAGCCGGGGAAGGGCGAGCAGCCCTTCCAGGACGGCGATCCGCCCGGCGGTGAAGTCGTCGTCGGAGAGGTGCCCGTACTCGGCGCGCACCGCCGACGCGTACCCGGCGTAGGCCTGCGGCGGGCTGGCCAGCACGGCGAGGTCGGCGTCGCACAGCGCCGCTCCGTTGACGTCGCCCGGCTCGGGGTCGTGCCCGGCGGTGAGCCGGACCAGGCGGACCACCTCCGCCGCCCGCTCGTCGGGCACCAGGCCGCGCAGCCCGGCCTGCGCCCGGGCCGCGCTGATCTCCTCGTTGTCCGGGCGCTCCGGGTCGTAGACGACGTCGTGGTACCAGGCGGCCAGCCGGACGGCGTCCGGGTCGGCGACGTCGGCGGTCAGCCCGTCGAGGAGGCCGAGCACCGCGGCCAGGTGCGCCAGGTCGTGGTAGTGGCGGTGCGGCTCGCTCCACGCGGCGACGAGGGCCGCCCACTCGGTGCGCGAGGTGGGGGAGTCACCGGCCAGCGCCGCCCAGGCGTCGAAGCCGACGGGGCCGCTCATCGGGCCGCCCCGCAGGTGCGCAGCGCCAGCAGGGCGAGGGCACGGGCGGCGGTGACCAGCTCGGCGATCGGCACCTGCTCCAGCGGGCCGTGCGCGAGGTGCAGGTCGCCCGGCCCGTAGTGCAGCGTCGGGATGCCGGCCGCGGCGTAGAGCCGGAGGTCGGTGCCGGCCGCGACCGCGCGCTCGGCCGGTTCGGGCCCGCCGGCGTCCACGACGGCCCGCCGCACCGCCGGCAGCAGCGGTGCGCCGGCCGGCAGCTGCCCGCTGGCGAACGCCCCGCCGGTCCAGGTGAGCCGCACCGGGTGGTCGGCGAGCCACGGGTGCCCGGCGGAGACGTCGGCCAGCCGGCTCTCCAGCGCCGCCTTCGCCGCCTCCACCGGCTCGCCCACGCGCACCCCGTAGCGGCCCTCGGCGACCAGCCGGTCGGGCACCGAGCTGGCCCAGTCGCCGGCGCGCACCCGGCCGATGGACAGGCCGTGGGGGAAGCGGGCGTCGCCGAAGCGGGGGTCGGCGTCCCGCTGCCGCTCGGCCTCGAAGGCGAGCAGCTCCGCGTGCACGTGCACGAACAGCTCCACCGCGCTGACCCCGCGGTCGCGCATGGCGGCGTGCGCGGCGTGCCCGGTGACCTCCAGCCGGAAGGTGAGGGCCCCGGCGGCGGCGGTGACGACCGCCTGCGCGGTCGGCTCGGGGATGACGCACAGGTCGCCGGTGTGGCCGCGGCGCAGGGTGGCCCACGCGCCGAGCCCGCCGTCCTCCTCGCCGACGACGCCGTGCACCGCCAGCGGGCGGGCCAGGCGGACGCCCGCCGCCCGCAGGGCGCGCACCGCCGCCAGCGCGGCCACCACGCCGGCCTTCATGTCGCAGGCGCCGCGGCCGTGCACCGCGCCGTCGGCGACGCGGGGGACGAAGGGGTCGCCGGCCCAGAGGCCCGGGTCGCCGGGCGGGACGACGTCGGTGTGCCCGGCCAGCACCAGCGCCGGCCGGCCCGCGCCGCCCACGGTGCCGACGACCCCCCACGCCTCGGTGCGCACGACCTCCTGCCCCGGGGCGTCCGGGGCGCTCGCGGCCTCGGCCAGGTCGATCGGCCACCGGTCGACGGCGCAGCCGAGCTCCTCGAGCCAGTCGGCCAGCAGGTGCTGCGCCTCGCTCTCCGCGGCGGTGCCGCCGACGGACGGGACGGCGATCAGCGCGCAGAGCCGGTCGACCGCCCACTGCTCGTCGACGGCGGCGAGCACGCGGGCCTCGTCGTCGGAGAGGTCGGCCACGATCGGAGTCTGGCACGGAGGGCGGCGGGCCGGACGCTCGCGGCCGGGAGGGAACGGTCCGGAAAATTGCCGCCGGGTGGGTGTCGGGCAGGGGCGCACGGGTAGCCTCGACAGTGTCCGGGCCGGGTGCATCGTGCCCCCGGGTGCCATTTGGTTACGCCTTCACGGACTACCGCCCCGACCTCGGTCGGGGGCCTGGAGCCGCGTTGTGCATCTCGCCGCGAGGCGGCCGTCATCCGGTCCGGACCTCGACTTCTACGGGCCCCACCTCAGGTGGGGCCCGTCGTCGTCGTAAGGGGCCTCAGACGCCGGGGACCCGGCAGACCTGCGTGGTCGCCCGATGCCGGGAGAGCCCCCTCAGCACGAGCGTCCTCCTCGTCAGACCGACGAGGAGGAACACCATGAACCAGCACTACCCCAACCCCGGCATGGACGCCGAGCTCGCCTATCGCCGTGAGGTCCTCATGGCCAGCGGCCAGGGCACCCGCACCCGCCGCGGCCCGTGGTTCTCCCGGCGCCGGCGTTCGCGCTGAGCGCACCCGGACGGGTGGCCGGACGGCCCGGACCGTCACCCCCGCGTGCCACGATCGCTGACGTGTCACGTTGGGACGACGGCCCGCTGGTGGGCCGCACCGAGGAGCTCGCCCGGCTGCTCGCGCACGTCGACCGGGCGGTCGGCGGGCGGGCGTCCGCGGCGCTGCTGGCCGGCGACGCCGGCGTGGGCAAGACCCGGCTGCTCCGCGAGCTGGGCCGGCACGCAGCCGAGCGCGGTCTGCGGGTGCTCACCGGGCACTGCGTCGACCTCGGTGACGTGGGCCTGCCGTACCTGCCGTTCGTCGACCTGCTCCGCCCGGTGGCGGCTGATCCGGACCTCGTGCCGGCCTCGCGCGAGAACCCGGTGCTCACCGGCCTGATCGCCGGCCGGCCGGGCGCGGTCGTCCCGGTGCGGCCCCCCGCGGAGGGGCAGGACCTCAGCGGCCCGCTCCGGCACCGGGCCGCTCCGCCGCCGGTCGACGACGGCCGCCTCCAGCTGTTCGAGTCGGTCGCCGGGCTGCTGTGCGAGCTGGCCGCGAACGGCCCGCTGCTGGTGGTGCTCGAGGACGTGCACTGGGCCGACCGCTCCAGCCGCGACCTCCTGCGCTACCTGCTGGCCCGGCTGACCGACGAGCCGATCGTCGTCGTCGCCTCCTACCGGGCCGACGACCTGCACCGCCGGCACCCGCTGCGCCCGCTGCTGGCCGAGCTGGTGCGGCTGCCGGGCGTGGAGCGGGTCGACCTCGCCCCGCTGCCCGACCGGGCCCTCGGTGAGCTGGTGCGCGACCTCGCCGGCCGGACCGGCGGGCTCCCGGAGCACGACGTCGACGACGTCGTCGCGCGGGCGGAGGGGAACGCGTTCTACGCGGAGGAGCTGCTGGCCGCCGGCCTGCACGGCGAGCGGCTGCCGCTGGCGCTGACCGACGTCCTCCTGGCCCGGGTGGAGCAGCGCTCGCCCGCGGCCCAGCGGGTGCTGCGGGTGGCCGCCGTCGCCGGCCGGCGGGTGCGCCACGAGCTCCTCGCGGCGGTCGGGGAGATCTCCCCGGACGAGCTGGAGCAGGCGTTCGCCGAGCTGGTCCACCACCACCTGCTCGTGGTCTCCGACGACGGCCGCTACCGGTTCCGGCACGCGCTGCTGCGGGAGGCGGTGCTCGCCGACCTGCTGCCCGGGGAGCGGGTGCGGCTGCACGCCGCGATCGCCGGCTACCTCGCCACCCACCGGGACGCCGGCACGGCCGCGGAGCGCGCCCACCACGCCCGGGAGAGCAACGACCTCCCGGGCGCGCTCGGCGCGTCGCTGGAGGCGGCGTCCGACGCCCGTCGCCTGGGCGCCCCGGCCGAGCAGCTGCAGCACCTGGAGTCCGCGCTGGCGCTCTGGTCGGCGGTGCCCGACGCGGCCGAGCGCGCGGGTCGCGACCAGGCCGCCCTGCTGCTGGAGACCGCTCGGGCGGCGCGGACGGCGGGGGAGCTGCACCGCGCCGTCGCCCTGCTGCGCTCGGCGCTCCAGGTGCTCGGGCCGGAGGCCGACGCGGAGACGCGCGCCCGGGTGCACTACACGCTGGCCCAGGCCATGGTGCGCGTCGAGGACGAGTTCGGGGCGCACCGCGAGAGCACGGCGGCGATGGCGCTGGTGCCGGCGCACCCGCCGTCGGAGGTGCGCACCTGGGCGGCGGCCACGCACGCGCGGATGAGCTACGCCGTCGGCCGGATCGAGGAGGCCGAGGCCGCCGTCGAGGAGGCGCTCGCGGCGGCGGACGCGCTGGGGCTCGACGGCGCGTGGTCCGACATCGCCGTCACCCAGCTGCGGGCGAAGCCGGGGGCCGATCCGGAGTGGGTGCGGGCCCGCCTGGACGAGGCCTTGCTGCGGGCCCGCCGGTCCGGCGACCTCGACGTGGAGATGCGGGCGCTGTACAACCTCGCCACGGTCGCCTTCGAGGCCGGGCGGATCGACGAGGCGCTGGGCTGGACCCGGCGCGGGACGCGACGGGCGCACGACCGCGGCAGCGACTGGTCCTACTACGCGGCCGAGCTGCGGCACCTGCAGGTGACCGCGCTGTACATGACCGGTAACTGGGACGCGAGCCTCGCGGAGGCCGACCTGCTGGCCCGCGTGCCGGAGATCGCCGCCCACGTGCGTGCGGCCGGACTGCTCGTCATGGTCGGCCGAGGTGATCCGGGGGCGCGCGAGCGGCTGGACTGGGCCCACGGGCTGGTCTCGCGGCTGCGCGCCCACATCCTGCTCGACCTCGTCACGGCCGCGTCGGAGATCGACCTGGCCGCGTGGCAGGGGAACGCGCAGACCGCCCTGGAGGTGGCCCGCGCGGCCTGCCGGCGGCTGCGGGAGGAGTGGGAGGACGACCACCTCGGGGTGCTCCGGCTGGCCGGCACGGCCCTGGCCCCCGTGGTCGACGCCGCCACCTCGGCGCGGCGGGCGGGGGACGCCGGTGGCACGGAGCGCTGGGTCGCGGCGGGCGAGGAGCTGGTCGGCCTCGCCGGCGACGCGGTCGACACCTACCGGCGGTGGTGGGGCGACACCATGGGCGTGGAGGCGACCGCCTGGCAGGCGCGGGTGGCGGCGGAGGCGGCCCGGCTGGCCGGAGACCCCGCACCGGAGCTCTGGCGGGCCTCGGCGGAGGCCTTCCGCTTCGGGCACGTCTACGAGGAGGCCCGGTCACGGTGGCGGCTGGCCGAGGCGCTGCTGGCCGCCGACGACCGGGCCGGCGCCGCCGTCGAGGCCCGGTCCGCGCACGACGTCGCCGTCCGGCTGGGGGCGGCACCGCTGCGCGCGGCGGTGGAGGCCCTGGCCCGGCGCGGGCGGCTGGAGCTCCCCGGCCATCGGATCGTCGACGCCGCGGCGGTGCTCACCCCGCGCGAGCAGTCGGTGCTGGCGCTGCTGGCGGCCGGGCGCACCAACCGGCAGATCGGCGCGGAGCTCTACATCAGCGAGAAGACCGCGAGCGTGCACGTCAGCAACATCCTCGCGAAGCTCGGCGCCGGCGGTCGCACGGAGGCCGTCGCCCTCGCCGCCGCACGCGGGCTGCTCCCGACGGCCTAGGTGTACCCGGCCATCAGGTTGGTGCCAGGCGGCTGACCGGCGGGAGTCCGCCGAGTGCGCTGTGGCGGCGTTGAGTGTTGTAGTGCTCGAT
>NZ_VNHW01000014.1 GCF_008124835.1 Blastococcus xanthinilyticus
GCGATCACCGCCGGGTCGGTCTCCCGCCCGGTCGCGGCCACCTCCGCGGCGATCGCGTGGGCCCGGGGCCGGTCCAGCACCCCCGCGGCCAGCGCTCCCAGCGTTCCCGGCAGCACGGTGGTGAGCAGCTCGGCGTGCTCCAGCAGCGTCACCGCCGCGGCGCGGCTGCAGTTCTGGATGGCGGCCAGCTCATCGGGCAGGAACTCGCTCACCCCGCCCGGCCCGACCGCACCCGCGCCGTGCCCACCGGGCAGAGCACTCACCGGTGCGGGGCGGGCCGCGGCCAGATCCATCACCAGCTCCGCCCGCAACGCCGCCAGCTGCGCCTCGGCCACCACGATCTGCCCCAGCAACCCCGCCGCCTCCGCAGCACTCCGACGGGCCGGCAACCAGCCCGACAGCGGCTCACCCAGCCGCGGCAACGGCTCCGGATCCACCAGCTCCCACTCCGACGGCGGGCTCACGGGCATCACGGTCACCCCGACCGCGAACCCGACACCCGACGACATACCCGCAGGCTAGAGGGCAGGTACGACATTTCCCGGTCGTGCCGACGGGCGTGCGTCGCTACCGTCTCGCTCGTGACCGAGCCTGGTCGACGAGCCGTCCTGGACACCTTCCGCTGGGTCGAGGGGCACGCGGACGTCTGGCGGGTGTTCGCCGACGCGGATGCCCTCCGGAAGGTCGTCGCGGGGCTGGCCGCGCCGTGGTCCGACGTCGGTGTCACGCACGTGGTGGGGATCGAGGCCCGCGGTTTCGTCGTGGGCGCACCGGTCGCCGTGGCCCTGGGAGCCGGGTTCGTCGCCGTCCGGAAGGGACCAGCGGGGGCGCTGCCGGGCGCGACGCTGACGACGACGGCGGCCGCGGACTACCGCAGGCGCCGGCACGACCTCCGCATGCAGGATCTCCTCGGCCCCGGGACCCGCGTCCTGCTGGTCGACGACTGGGCCGAGCGCGGGAGCCAGGCCACGGCGGCGGCGACCCTCGTGCGGCGGTCGGGCGCGGAGTTCCTCGGCGTCTCGCTCGTCGTCGACGAGCTCTCCGACGACGTCCGCACCCGGCTCGGACGGGTGACCTCGCTGGTCACCCGCCAGGACCTGGGTGACCTCTGACGCCCGCCCAGCCCTGCGGTCGGACCAGGGGGGCGGGTGACCTCCCGCGGGAGGTCACCCGGCGGGGCGTCAGAAGGGGAACTGGCGCCGGGTGTGCTGGACGCTCACCCAGTGGTCGGTGGTGAACTCCTCGATCGCCCACTCGCCGCCGAAGCGGCCGAGGCCGGAGTCCTTCTCCCCGCCGAACGCGGTGTTGTTCTCGTCGTTGAGCGGCGAGTCGTTCACGTGCGTCATCCCGGCCTCCACCTGGAGGGCGAAGTTGACGCCACGCAGGGTGTCGCGGGTGAAGACGGCGCTGGAGAGGCCGTACTCGGTGTCGTTGGCGATCGCCAGCGCGTCGGCCTCGTCGCGGGCCCGGATGATCGTCGCGACCGGCCCGAAGACCTCCTGCCGGGCGGTGGCCACCTCGTTGGTGCCCAGCAGCACGTGCGGGGGCAGCACCGAGCCGATCGGGCCGGTGGGGTCGCCGCCGAGCAGCTGCTCCGCGCCGTCCTCGCGGGCCTGGGCGACCTTCTCCTGGATGCCCTCCAGCTGCTTGGCGTTGATGATCGGGCCGATCACGGTGTCGCCCTCGCGGGGGTCGCCGGCCTTCAGGCCGCGCACCCGCTCGACGTAGCGCTCGACGAACTCGTCGTGCACCGAGCCGTCCACCACGATCCGGTTGGTGATCATGCAGACCTGGCCCTGGTGGAAGAACTTCCCGAAGACGGCGGCGTCGACGGCGTACTCCAGGTCGGCGTCGTCCAGCACGACCAGCGGGCCGTTGCCGCCCAGCTCCAGCGACAGCTTCTTGAGCCCCGCCTTCTCGGCGATGCCCTTGCCGACCGGGGTGGAGCCGGTGAACGAGACGACCCGCGGGGTGGGGTGGCTGACGATCGCGTCGCCGATGTCCCGGCCGGCGCCGATGACCACCGACAGCAGGCCCGGCGGCAGCCCGGCCTCCTCGTAGACCTTGGCCAGCAGCAGCCCGCCGGTGACCGGGGTGTCCCCGGCCGGCTTCAGGACGACGGCGTTGCCGAGCGCCAGCGCCGGGGCGACCGACCGGTTGGACAGGTGCATCGGCACGTTCCACGGGCTGATGACGGCGACCACGCCGACCGGGCGGCGGTAGACCCGGCTCTCCTTGCCCTCGATGTCGGCGGGGAGGATCCGGCCCTCCATGCGGTACGGGTAGGACGACGCCTCGTGGAAGTCGCGGAGGGTGATCGCGTACTCGAACTCGGCGGCCGGCGCCGCGGCGCCGCTCTCGCGGATGTGCCAGTCGACGATCTCGTCCTTGCGGGCCTCCATGATGCGGGCGGCGCGCCGCATCACGTCGGCGCGGTCGCTGGGCAGCCGGGCCGCCCAGTCGCGCTGCGCCTCCTTGGCCGTGGCGTAGGCCTCGTCGAGGTCGTCGGCGTCCGCGAGCGGGATCTCGGTCAGCGTCTCGCCGGTGTAGGGGTCGGTGTCGGTAGCGGTCTTCCCCGCGCGGCCGGCGCGCCAGGTGCCGGCGATGGGCATGACGTCGAAGCCGTCGTAGCGGGGCGGAGGCGTGTCGGAAGGCATGGATCGCGCCCTACCCGGTCGGGAGCGGCGAACACGCCACCTGGCCGAGGTGCGCACCTCCCGCCGCGGCGGCGCGACGGGAGAGCGTGCTGAAGGCCTCGCCGAGCTGGACCGGCCCGACGACGCGGATGTCGCAGTCGAACCGGACGACCGCGGCGGCCAGCCCCGTCCACGACCAGGCCCCGAGCGTGAGCCGGCAGCGGTCCGGGCCGAGCGCCTCGACGACGCCGTCGTGGGCGAACGCGGCCACCTCGGCAGCGGGCAGGCCGAGCTCGACCACGCCCGAGCACGGCCACGCGTCGCCGTCCACCGCGCCCCGGAACCGCCCGCGCACGAACGAGGCGACGTCGCCCCCGGGGAGGGGCCGCGGCGCGAACCGCGGCCCGGTCGGGGTGCGGGGAGCGATGCGGTCGGCCCGGAAGATCCGCCAGTCGTCCCGGTCCAGGTCCCAGCCGACCAGGTACCAGCGGCCGGCCCACGTCACGGTGGCGTGCGGCTCGACCCGCCGCGGCGGAACGTCGGGCCCCGCCTGCTCACCGCCCTCGTCCCCGGGGCGCTCCGGCCGGTGGTCGAAGCGCAGGACCTCGCGAGCCCGGATCGCGGCGCTGAGGGCCAGGAGCACCGCCGGGTCGAGCGCGCGTCCGCCGGAGCGGCTCGGCGCGGCCGCGACCTGCACGGCGTCGATGCGGTGCCGCAGCCGTGCGGGCATGACCTGGCGCACGGTCGCCAGCGCCCGGGCAGCGGCCTCCTCGATCCCTACGCCGCTGGCAGCGGCCACCCGCAGCGCCACGGCCAGCGCGACCGCCTGGTCGTCGTCGAAGAGCAGCGGGGGCAGCTCGGACCCGGCGTCGAGGCGGTAGCCGCCGTCGGGCCCCTTCACCGCGTGCACGGGGTAGCCGAGCCCGCGCAGCCGGTCGACGTCGCGCCGCACGGTGCGGGAGCTGACCTGCAGGCGGTCGGCGAGCGCGGCACCCGGCCAGTCCCGCCGCGCCTGCAGCAGCGACAGGAGGGTCAGCAACCGCGACGACGTCCCGCTCATGGACTCCAGGATGCCAGCAGAAGCGGACCGAACCTGACCGCTACTGCTGCCAGAGTCGGCTCGTCCCGCCCGGCGGCACCGCCGGGCGGCCACCGAGACCACGAGTCCGACACACGAGGAGCCCGACATGAGCATCACCACGACGACGCACCTGAACTTCCGCGGCGACGCCCGCGCGGCGCTGGAGTTCTACCGCTCCGTCTTCGGCGGCGACCTGGTCGCCGTCACCTACGCCGACGCCTCCGCCGTCACCGACCCGGCAGAGGCCGACCAGGTCATGTGGGGGCAGGTCGCCACGGGGAACGGCTTCGCCGTCATGGCCTACGACGTGCCGGCCGCCCGCGGGTGGGACGCCGGTCAGGACCCCTTCTTCGTCTCCGTGCGCGGGGACGACGCCGGGGAGGTCCAGGGCTACTGGAACGCGCTGGCCGACGGGGCCACCGTCCGTGCGCCGATCGGCCCGGCGCCGTTCTCGCCCCTCTACGGCATGCTCACCGACCGCTTCGGCGTCACGTGGGTCCTGGACGTCGCCGTGCCCTACCAGGGCTGAGGCCCGGCGGCGGGCGGGAGCGACCGGGCTCCCGCCCGCCGTGCCGGTCCCGGCGGGGCGCCGGCGCGGCCCACCTAGACTCCGCAGACGTGCCCCGGCTCCCCATGATCGCGCCCAGCCTGCTGTCCGCGGACTTCGCGCGCCTGGCAGAGGAGACCGCCCGCATCACCGGTGCCGACTGGCTGCACTTCGACGTCATGGACGCGCACTTCGTGCCGAACCTGACCTTCGGCCTGCCGGTGATGCAGGCGGTCCAGGCGGTCAGCCCCGTCCCGCTCGACTGCCACCTGATGATCGAGAACCCCGAGCGCTGGGCTCCCGGCTACGCCGAGGCCGGCGCGCGGAACGTCACCGTGCACGCCGAGGCCTGCGCCGACCCCCGCGCGGTCGCCCGCGACATCCGCGCCGCCGGGGCGCTGGCCGGCCTGGCCATCAAGCCGGGCACACCGCTGGAGGACTACCTCGACGTCCTGCCCGACTTCGACACCCTGCTCGTCATGAGCGTCGAGCCGGGCTTCGGCGGCCAGTCGTTCATCGCCGACGTGCTGGCGAAGGTGCGCACCGCGCGCCGGCTGGTGGACACCGGCGAGCTGACGCTGATCGTGGAGATCGACGGCGGCATCAACGCCGACACCATCGAGCAGGCGGCCGAGGCCGGGGTGGACATGTTCGTCGCCGGGTCGGCCGTGTACGGCGCCGACGACCCCGCGACGGCGATCGCCGCGCTGCAGGAGCAGGCCGCCGCGGCGATGCAGGGGTGACCGTCACCGACGGCGAGCTGCGCGGGATGGCCCGGGCACGAGAGCTCGGCACCGGCGCGCTCGGGACGACCAGCCCCAACCCCGCGGTGGGGGCCGTCGTGCTCGCCGCCGACGGCACGATCGCCGGCGAGGGGGCCACCCAGCCCCCCGGCGGCCCGCACGCGGAGGTCGAGGCGCTGGCCCGGGCGGGGGAGCGGGCCCGTGGTGGCACCGCCGTCGTCACGCTGGAGCCGTGCGCGCACACGGGGCGCACCGGGCCGTGCGCCGACGCGCTGCTGGCCGCCGGGATCACCCGCGTCGTCGTCGCCGTGCCCGAGCCGACCGAGCTGGCCGGTGGGGGAGCCGCGCGGCTGCGTGCCGCCGGGGTCGACGTCGTCGTGGGGGTGGAGCGGGAGGCCGCCGAGCGCGGTGCGCTCGCCGGGTGGCTGACCGGTGTCCGCGCGCAGCGGCCCTATGTGATCTGGAAGGTGGCCGCGACCCTCGACGGCCGGGTGGCCGCCGCCGACGGCAGCAGCCGCTGGGTCACCGGCCCCGAGGCCCGCGCCGAGGTCCACCGGCTGCGGGCCGGATGCGACGCCGTCGTGGTCGGGTCGGGCACCGCGCTCACCGACGACCCCCAGCTGACCGTCCGGGACGCCGCCGGCCGGAACGCCGCACGGCAGCCGCTGCGGGTCGTCGTCGACCGCCGGGACCGGCTGCCGGCCACCGCCCGGGTGCTGGACGACGCCGCCCCCACCGTCGTCAGCCGGGCGGGCACACCCGCCGAACTGCTCGCCGAGCTCTTCGCCCGCGACGTCCGCCGGATCCTCCTGGAGGGCGGCCCCACCCTCGCCGCCGCGTTCCTGCGCGCCGGCCTGGTGGACGAGGCCGTGGTCCACCTCGCCCCGAAGCTCCTCGGCGCCGGCCCCTCCCTCGTGGGAGACCTGGGAATCAGCGGGATCGGCTCGGCGCTGTCCCTCTCGGTCGCCGACCTCACCCCCCTGGGCGGGGACGTGCAGATCCGGCTGCACCCCACCCGGCACACTGGTGGGGGCGCCCGCACCGGCGGGCCGGCCACGGACGGAGGGAGCTGAGGTGTTCACCGGCATCGTCGAGGAGGTGGGCACCCTGGCCGCCCGGGAGGACCGCGGTGACTCCGCCGTCCTGAGCATCCGCGCCCGCACCGTCCTGACCGACGTCGCGCTCGGCGACTCCATCGCGGTCAACGGGGTCTGCCTCACCGTCACCGGCGTGCAGCCGGACGCCGACGGCACCGGCGTCTGGACCACCGACGTCATGGCCGAGACGCTGCGGCGCAGCAGCCTCGGGGCGGTCACCGACGGCGCTCCGGTGAACCTCGAGCGCGCGGTCAGCCCGCACACCCGGCTGGGCGGCCACCTGATGCAGGGGCACGTCGACGGCGTGGGCCGGATCGTGTCCCGCACCCCCGGCGAGCACTGGGAGGTCGTCCGCATCGGCCTCCCCACCGACCTGGGCCGCTACGTCGTCGAGAAGGGCTCCATCGCCGTCGACGGCGTCTCGCTGACCGTCAGCGCGGTCAGCGCCGTCACCGATCCCGAGCCCTGGTTCGAGGTCAGCCTCATCCCCACCACCCTCCGCGAGACCACGCTCGGCGCGCGCGCCCCGGGGGAGCCCGTCAACCTGGAGGTCGACGTGATCGCCAAGTACGTGGAACGTCTGCTGGGAGCGCGTCGATGAGCGAGCCACGCACCCGGCTGGACTCCATCGAGAGCGCCATCGCCGCGATCAAGGACGGCCGCCCGGTCGTCGTGGTCGACGACGAGGACCGCGAGAACGAGGGCGACCTCATCTTCGCCGCGGAGCTGGCGACGCCCGAGCTCGTGGCGTTCATGGTCCGGTACACCTCCGGCTACATCTGCGTCGCGGTCACCGAGGCCGACGCCGACCGGCTGGACCTCCCGCCCATGCACCGGGTGAACCAGGACCGGCTCGGCACCGCCTACACGGTCACCGTCGACGCCCGCGAGGGCGTCACCACGGGGATTTCCGCGGCCGACCGCGCGCACACCATCCGCACCGTGGCCGCCGCCGAGAGCACCTCGGCGGACCTCGCCCGCCCCGGTCACGTCGTCCCGCTGCGCGCGCGGGACGGCGGCGTGCTGCGCCGCCCCGGTCACACCGAGGCCGCCGTCGACCTGGCCCTGCTCGCCGGCCTGCGCCCCTCGGGCGTGCTGTGCGAGATCGTCAGCGAGAAGGACCCGGTCGGGATGGCCCGCAGCGAGGAGCTGCGGGTGTTCGCCGACGAGCACGACCTCTGCCTGATCTCCATCGCCGACCTCATCGCCTACCGCAAGCGGTTCGACAAGCTGGTCGAGCGGGTGGCCGAGGCGATCGTGCCGCTGACCCCGGGCACCTTCACCGCCGTCGGGTACCGCAGCTCCTACGACGAGCGCGAGCACGTCGCCTTCGTCTACGGCGAGATCGGCGACGGCGAGGACGTCCTCGTCCGCGTGCACTCCGAGTGCCTGACCGGTGACGTCTTCGGCTCGCTGCGCTGCGACTGCGGCCCGCAGCTGCAGGCGGCGCTGGCCGCCGTCGCCCAGGAGGGGCGCGGCATCGTGCTCTACATCCGCGGCCACGAGGGCCGGGGGATCGGCCTGCTGCACAAGCTGCAGGCCTACCAGCTGCAGGACATGGGCGCCGACACCGTCGACGCCAACCTCGACCTGGGCCTCCCCGCCGACGCGCGGGACTACGGCACCGGCGCCCAGATCCTGGTCGACCTCGGCGTGCACACGATGCGGCTGCTGACCAACAACCCGGCCAAGCGGGCCGGGCTGGAGGGCTACGGCCTGCGCGTGCTCGGCCGGGTGCCGCTGCCCAGCCACGTCACCGCGGAGAACCTCGGCTACCTGCGCACCAAGCGGGACCGGATGGGTCACCTGCTCGACATCATCGAGCCCGAGACCGAGGCGGGCCCCGCGGACGTCCCGGCGCCCGCCCCGGCCGACGCACCGGGCACCACCACGGTGCCGGGCACCGACGTGCCCCTCGGGCAGAACGAGCAGCCGCAGTGAGCGGCGCCGGTGCACCCGAGGCGCGGCCGGTCGACGCCGCGGGTCTGACCCTCGGCATCGTGGCCACGACCTGGCACGCGGAGCTGACCGGAGCGCTGCTGGACCGTGCGCTCGCCGCGGCGCAGGCGTGCGGGGTCCGGGCGCCGACCGTCGTCCGGGTGCCGGGTGCGGTCGAGCTGCCCGTGGTCGCGCAGGCGCTCGCCGAGCGGCACGACGCCGTGGTGGCGCTCGGGGTCGTCGTCCGCGGCGGCACGCCGCACTTCGAGTACGTCTGCGACTCGGTGACCGCCGGGCTGACCCGGGTGGCGCTGGACGCCGGCAAGCCCGTCGGCAACGGCGTCCTCACCACGAACGACGAGCAGCAGGCCCGCGACCGCTCGGGGCTGCCGGGCTCGGCCGAGGACAAGGGCTGGGAGGCGACGATCGCCGCCCTGCAGACCGCGCTCGTGCTGCGCGAGCTCCGGATGCCCCAGCGGTCCACCGGCTTCGCCGCCACCCCGGCCGCCCAGGAGGCCCGTCCGTGAAGACCTTCGACAGCCTCTTCGCCGAGCTCGCCGCGAAGGTGGCCGCGGCCGACCCCGCCTCGGGCACCGTCACCGCGGTGCGCGACGGCGTGCACGCGGCCGGCAAGAAGGTGGTCGAGGAGGCCGCCGAGTCGTGGATGGCCGCCGAGCACGAGGGCGCCGACCGCACCGCCGAGGAGATCAGCCAGCTCCTCTACCGGGTGCAGGTGCTCATGCTGGCGCGGGGCCTCACCCTCGACGACGTCTACACGCACCTGTAGGACCGCCCACCTGCAAGACCCCCGACCTGCAAGACCCGCCACCTGCAGGACCAGCCCCCACGAACAGGGAGACCGACCAGTGCTGCGCATCGCCGTGCCCAACAAGGGCGTCCTGAGCGAGCCTGCGGCGGAGATGCTGGCCGAGAGCGGCTACCGCCAGCGGCGCAGCACCAAGGACCTCGCGGTCTTCGACCCGGACAACGACACCGAGTTCTTCTACCTGCGCCCGCGGGACATCGCCGTCTACGTCGCCGCCGGCACCCTGGACGTCGGGATCACCGGCCGGGACATGCTGCTGGAGACCGCGCCGGCCGACGGCGAGGGCGCGGCCGCCGTCGAGGTCATGCCGCTGGGCTTCGGCCGCTCCTCCTTCCGGTTCGCCACGCCGGTCGAGTCCGACATCCAGAGCGTGGCGCAGCTCGCCGGCCGGCGGATCGCCACCGCCTACCCGGTGCTGCTCCAGCGCTTCCTCGCCGACGCCGGCCTCGACGCGGCCGTGGTCAAGCTCGACGGCGCGGTCGAGACCGCCTGCCGGCTGGGCGTGGCCGACGCCGTCTGCGACGTAGTGGAGACCGGGACGACGCTGCGCGCGGCCGGCCTGCACATCATCGGCGAGCCGGTGCTGGCCAGCGAGGCCGTGCTGGTGCGCCGCGAGGGCGCCGAGGAGATCCCGGCGGTCGCCCAGTTGCGGCGCCGCCTCAAGGGGGTGCTCGTCGCGCGCCAGTACGTGATGCTCGACTACGACTGCCCCAACGAGCTGCTCGAGAAGGCCACCGCGATGACGCCGGGCATCGAGGGGCCGACGGTGAGCCCGCTGCAGACCCCGGGGTGGTCGGCGGTGCGCGCCATGGTGGCCAAGGCCGAGACCAACCGGGTGATGGACGAGCTGTGGGAGCTCGGCGCGCGCGCGATCCTGGTCACCAGCATCCACGCCTCACGACTCTGAGGGGACGCCCCGTGCGACGCCCGGCCCGCTCGTTCGTGCTGCCGCTCCTGGTGCTCGTCACGCTCGCCCTGGCCGGCTGCGCCGGGGGTGGGCGGAGCCCGGCCGGGAACGGGGACGGCTCCGCGGTGCCGGATGCCGGCGACGGCGACGCCTCGGGCGTCGGGGAGACCGCGGACGAGCTCCGGATCGTCGTCGACGCAGGCGAGGGCGCGGCGCCGCAGACGTGGACGCTCAACTGCGACGGCGCCGCCGAGGGCAGCCACCCGCGGGCCGCGGAGGCCTGCGCCCACCTGGCGGGCATGACCGACCCCTTCGCGCCGCTGCCGGCCGACCGCATGTGCACCGAGCAGTACGGCGGCCCGCAGACCGCGCACCTCACCGGCCAG
The DNA here is from genome assembly GCF_008124835.1 of Blastococcus xanthinilyticus. Classification (GTDB taxonomy): domain Bacteria; phylum Actinomycetota; class Actinomycetes; order Mycobacteriales; family Geodermatophilaceae; genus Blastococcus; species Blastococcus xanthinilyticus. The sequence continues at coordinate 10,162 of NZ_VNHW01000014.1, forward strand.
TGGCGCGGTGAACCCGTCGACCTCGAGCTCTCCCGGGTGGACGGCTGCCACATCTCCCAGTGGGACTCGTTCGGTCCCGTGCTGCCGGTCCCGGTCGGCGTCGACGCCCAGACCTGAGGGCAGGTCCGGTCCGGCGGCGCTCAGCGGGTCGTGCGGTCCACCAGGTCGATCGCCGTGGAGAGCCCCAGGGCCATCGCCCGGCCGCTGGTCGCCCCGGTCGCGAGCAGCCGGGCGATGGCCGGGGCGAGCGGCCGCTCGCCGACCAGGCCGTGCAGGACGGCGGCGAACTCGCCGCTGACCCGTCCCGCGGCCGCGTGCCGGAGCAGCGCCCGGGACAGCTCGGTGGTGCGGCCGGCGGCCAGGGAGCAGACGCCGGCGGCGAAACGCTCGGCCGAGGGGTGCCCGAGCAGCACGAGGCCGGCGATCGCCCCCGCCATCACGTCGTCGCCGGCCGGGGTCAGCCCGGGGCCGAGCCCGATCAGCCGGGTGGCGGTGCGCAGCGCGGCCTCCAGGTCGGCCCGGCGGACCGCCCCCCGCAGCGCGGCCAGCGGCCCACCCGGCCCGGTGGGCAGGCCCGGCAGCGTGAAGGAGCTGTGCGGCACCCCCTCGCCGTAGAGCGCGGTGCGCAGCTGCCGCACCCCTTCGGGCAGCAGGGCCGGGCGCCCGCCGGGGAGCCGGGGCCGCGGGTTCCACCAGGCGGCCGCGCTGACCGAGAGGTCGCCGACGACGATCCGCCCGCCGCCCACCTGGGCCGGTGCCCCCGGGGGCAGGGCGACCAGGGGGCGGCCGTTGCTCGGGCGGAAGAGCACGCAGCCCAACGGCAGCCGGGCGGCGTCGCTGGTGAGCACCCCGACGACGTCGCCGCCGCCGCGCTCGCCGACCACCTGCACGTAGACGGCGGCCGGCCCGCTCAGCAGCACCCGCGCCGGGCGGACCGGCCCGCGCAACAGGTCGGCGACCCCGGTGCTCGCGGCCGCGGGGACGGCCGAGGCCACCCGGCCGGCCGGTGCGGTGCGGGCGGTGTCCTGCGCGGACTCGCGCGGCAGCGGGATCGTCGGGACGCCGGCGCGAGCGGCCTGGCCGCGCCGCGCGGCGGTCTCCGCAGGGTCGATCCGGATCTCGGTGTCGTCCATCGCGCGCATGTCTGGCCCTCCGCCCGGCGGGACGGCGGAGGCCGGAACCGGGCACTCCGCCCTCGTTCTAGGCGCCCGACGGGACGGTGCAGCAGGGAGCGCCTACCATCCAGCGAGCGGGTGGATCAGGTCGAACCTAAGCGGCGCGTCGCATGCCTTCTTATGGCGGATGTCGCCAAGAATGGGCTGGGCCGTCCGGGGACACCTGACAGGATTCTGTCGTGTGGCACCCTGGATGACGACCGGAAGGGGACGCCTGGTGACCCAGAGTGACGCATCACTCAGAGCCTCGACTCAGGGTAATGGAACGGCTCCGTTCCGTCGCAACTGGGCGGTGGACGAATCGCCGCGCATCGAGCCGCGCGACGACCGCGCGAGCTGGCAGCAGCGCTTGGGCCTGACCGTGGAGGAGGCGCTCGACCTCCCGGTGCTCGGGGGCACGACCGTCGCGGCCGGCGCCGCGGGCCTCGGCCGGACGATCCGGCACATGGTGGTCGACGACCCGGCGGAGCCGCTGGCGGCGGCCGGGCCCGACGTCCTCCTCGTCCTCGGTGCCCGCCTCCCGCCGGCGGACCCGGCCGGCTGCCGTGCGCTGGTGGACCGGCTGACCTCCGCCGGCACGGCCGCCCTGGCCTTCCGGCGCACCGACGGCCCTCCGCCGCTGCCCCCGGAGCTGCTCGCCGAGGCCGACCGCCGGGGGCTGGCCGTGCTGGCCGTCCCGGCGACCGTCCGGCTGGACGGGGTGATCTCCGAGGTCCTCGGCGCGGTCGTGGCCAAGCAGGCGCAGGCGCTCGCGCTGTCCTCCCGCATGGACGACGAGTTCACCGGGGTGGCGCTCACCGGGGGCGGGCTGGCCGAGGTGGCCCAGCGGCTCGCCGTGATGCTGCAGGGTGCCGCGGTGCTGGGGCTGGGCCCCGACCGCGAGGTGGTCACCAGCGCCGGCCCGCGCGAGGACGTGGCCGAGATCAGCGACTGGCTGTGGCTGCTGGACGCCGCCGCCGACGATGCGTTGGCCGAGCTCACGCCGTCCCGCCGGCTCTCCGGGGTGCGGGCCGACCAGACCGTCGTCACCCCGGCCGACGTGCTCGCCGACGCCGATCTCTCCCCGGCCGACGGCATCCTGCTCGTCCCGGGACACCACCAGCTGCCCGGTGGGGTGGGGGAGTACGCCGTCGCGCCGATCATGGCCGGTGACCAGCGGCACGGCTGGCTGGTCGCGGTGCACCGCACCGGCGAGATGATGCTCGGCGCGGGCGGCGTCCTGGAGCGGGCCGCGGTCATCGCCGCCCTGTCGGTCATCCGGCTGCAGGCGGTGCACTCGGTGGAGCTCCGGTTCCAGGGCGACCTGGTGCGCCGGCTGGTCGGTGGGGCCGTCGGGCACACCGAGCGGACGCTGGCCTACACCCGGTCGTTCGGGTGGCGGCTGGACGGACCGGTCGCGGTGCTGGTCACCGCTACCGAGACCGTGGCCGACGCCACCGCCGACCCGACGCGGGCCCTCGACGTGCTGGACCGGCTGGCCGACGGGTGGCGGGCCGCCCTGGAGTCGGAGGTGGCCGGCGCCGCCGTCGCGGGCCTGGCCACCGAGATCGTGACGCTGCTGCCCCTCGACGGGCGGACGCCGGAGGAGCTCTCCGCGCTGGTCTCCGCCGTCACCTCCCGGGTCAACGGCCGGCTGCGCCGGGTGGGCCGGCTGCTCGGTACCGGCATCGGCCGCCCCGCGGGCTCGCTGTCCGAGCTGGCCGAGGCCCACCGGCAGGCGCAGCGCGCGCTCGGTGTCGGCCAGGAGATCCACGGCGGGTCGGCGGTGACCCACTTCGACCAGCTGGGCGTGTTCCGGCTGCTGTCGCTCATCCCCGACAGCAGCGAGCTGCGCTCCTACGTGGACGAGGTGCTCGGCCCGCTCGCCGACGCGGTCGACGCCGACTCCGCCGATCTGCGCGAGACGCTGCGGGTGCTGCTGGAGACCAACCTCAACGTCGCCGAGTCCGCCCGCCGGCTGCACTTCCACTACAACACCATGCGGTACCGCATCGGCAAGCTGGAGCGCATGCTCGGGCCGTTCACGACCGACCCGACGCTGCGGCTGAACCTGCTGCTGGCGCTGCACGCCGCCCGCATGCGGGGCCTGGACTCACCGGCCCGCCCGCCGCTGGACGGCGGGATGGGGCTCGGGCTGGACGACGGGTTGGACGCGCTGCTCTGAGCCCCGGCCGGGCCCTCCGGCAGGCGGGGGCACGCGGCGGAGGAGAGGGTGGGGCGGTGCGCCGCACCCGGCGGCGCGGAGGAGGTACCGCATGACCGAGGCCGCTCGTCCGCTCGCCGGCAGGGTCGCACTGGTGACGGGTGCGTCGTCGGGCATCGGGGAGGCGACCGCCGTCGCCCTGGCCGGCGCGGGGGCCGCCGTCGCCATCGGGGCCCGGCGCACCGACCGGCTCGACGCCCTCGCCGCGCGGCTCCGGGACGCCGGCTCGGCGGTGCTCCAGCTGCCGTTGGACGTGACCGACGAGCAGGCCTGCGCCGGCGCCGTCGCCCGCACCCGGCAGGAGCTCGGCGGCCTCGACGTCCTGGTGAACAACGCCGGCGTGATGCTGCTGGGCACGATCGCCGGCGCCGACCCCGAGGACTGGCGCCGGATGATCCAGACCAACGTCATGGGCGTCATGTACATGACCCACGCGGCCATCGACGGGATGGTCGAGCAGGGCTCGGGCGACATCGTGAACATGTCCAGCGTCGCCGGCCGGCAGGCCCGCAAGGGCGCCGGCGTCTACAACGCCAGCAAGTGGGCGGTGAACGCCTTCAGCGAGTCGCTGCGCCAGGAGGTCACCGGCCGCGGCGTCCGGATCTCCCTCGTCGAGCCCGGTGCGGTCACCACCGAGCTCACGTCGCACATCACCCAGCCCGAGGCGAAGGCGGCCTCGGAGAAGATGCACGCCGGCATGCGGGCGCTGCACGCCGACGACATCGCCCGCGCGGTGGTCTACGTGGCCAGCCAGCCGCCGCACGTCGCCGTCAACGAGGTGCTCGTCCGCCCCACCGACCAGGAGCGCTGACCCGCATCGGCCCCCGTCCTGGCTCACCTGCGGTGGTCCTGGCTCACTGTCGATGGTGAGCCAGGACCCCTGATGATCAGGTCACCTGATCGTCAGGGGTGGCTACTCAGTCGCGGAAGACCTCGATGTCGGCGCCCATCTCGACCAGCCGCTCGTAGAGCTGCTCGTAGCCGCGGGCGATGATGTCGACGTTGCGCAGCACCGAGGTGCCCTTCGCGGCGAGCATCGCCAGCAGGATGCAGACGGCCGGCCGCAGTGCGGGCGGGCAGGTGACCTCGGCGCTGGACCAGCGGGTCGGCCCGGTGACCAGGACCCGGTGCGGGTCCAGCAGCCGGACGTCGGCGTTCAGGCGGGTCAGGTCGGAGAGGTGGATCGCCCGGTTGTCGTAGACCCAGTCGTGGATCAGCGTCGATCCGGACGCCTGGGCGGCGATCACGGCGAAGAACGGCAGGTTGTCGATGTTCAGGCCCGGGAACGGCATCGGGTGCACCTTGTCGATGGGCGCGTGCAGCTCCGAGGGGTGGATCGTGATGTCGGCCAGCCGGGTGTGCCCGTTGTCGGCCAGGTAGTCCGGCGAGAGCTCGTAGCGCAGCCCCATCTCCGCGAGCACCGCCAGCTCCACCTCGAGGAACTCCACCGGCGCGCGGGTCACGGTCAGCTCCGAGCCGGTGACGATGCCGGCGGTGAGCAGGCTCATCGCCTCCACCGGGTCCTCGCTGATCGTGTAGTCGACGTCGGCGTCGAGCACCGCGCGGCCGCGGACCACGAGGGTGGTCGACCCCAGGCCCTCGACGTCGACCCCGAGCAGCTGCAGGTACAGGCAGAGGTCCTGCACCATGTAGTTGGAGCTGGCGTTGCGGATGGTGGTCGTGCCCTCCGTGCGGGCCGCCGCCAGCAGCGCGTTCTCGGTGACGGTGTCCCCGCGCTCGGTGAGCACGATGGTGCGGTCGGCGGCCGCCGGGCCCGCCACCGTCGCCTGGTACTCCCCGGCGTGCGCCTCGACCGCCAGGCCGAACGGGCGCAGGGCGATCATGTGCGGCTGCACGGTGCGGGTGCCGAGGTCGCAGCCGCCGGCGTAGGGGAGCTTGAACTCGGTGGCCCGGTGCAGCAGCGGGCCCAGGAACATGATGATGCTGCGGGTGCGCCGGGCGGCGTCGGCGTCGATGCCGCCCAGGTCGAGGTGCTCGGGGACGAGCAGGGTGAGGTCGTGCCCGTGCTCGTCCCAGGTCGCCGAGACGCCGATGGAGCGCAGCACGTCGAGGATCCGCTCCACCTCGACGATCCGGGACACGTTGCGCAGCGTCGTGCGGCCCCGGTTGAGCAGCGCCGCGCACAGCAGCGCGACCGCGGCGTTCTTCGACGACTTCACCGCCACCCGGCCGCGCAGCGGCCGGCCGCCGGTGACCCGCAGGTGCGCGGGGCCGGCCGGGCCGAGGCTGATCAGCTCGCTGTCCAGCGCGGCCGACAGCCGGCCGAGGAACTCCAGGGTGAGGTTCTGGCTGCCCTGCTCGATGCGGGCGACGGCGCTCTGGCTGGTGTTCAGCCGCTCGGCGAGCTGCTGCTGGGTGAGCCCGCGGTGCCGGCGGGCGTCACGGACCAGCGCCCCGATCCGGTGCATGGCGGCGTCGGTGGGCGGGTCGAGGAGGGTCACCGGGCCACGTTATCTCGCATGTGAGATCAGGCCGGCAGGGCATGCGGGGCCGCCGCGCGCCAGACTGCACGGGTGGACGTGGTGGTCACCGGCGGAACCGGCCGGCTCGGACGTGTGCTGGTCCCGCACCTGGGGGAGGAGGGCCACCGGGTGCGGCAGATGTCCCGCCGCGGCGCCGGGCCCGGTGGGGTGCGGGGCGATCTGGCCACCGGCCGGGACCTCCGCCCGGCGCTGGCCGGCGCGGAGGTGGTCGTGCACGCGGCCAGCGACCCGCGCGGCGACCCGTGGGAGGTCGACGTCGCCGGCACCCGCCGGCTGGTGGAGGCCGTCGACCGCTCCCGGCTCACCCACCTCGTGCACGTCTCCATCGTCGGGGTCGACCGCGTCCCGCTGGGCTACTACCGGGCCAAGTACGCCGCCGAGCAGGTGCTGCTGGCCTCCGGGCTGCCGGTCACCCTGGTGCGGATCACCCAGTTCCACGGCTTCGTCGACGAGCTGCTCGGCACGGCCCGCCGCGGGCGGCTGCTGCCGGTGCCCGTCGGGTGGCGGGTGCGGCCCGTGGACGTCGCCGACGCCGCCGGGCACCTCGCCGGCCGGGTGACGGCCGGGCCGACCGGCGGGGTGGTGGAGTTCAGCGGCCCTGAGGAGCTCTCCGTGGTGGATCTCGCCCGGTCGTGGGCGGCGGTGCGCGCCCCGGCGGCGCGGGTCGTGCCCACCCCCGTGCCGGGGCGGCTCGGCGCGGCGCTGCGCGAGGGCGGCGCCCTGCCCCGCCGCGGCGACCACGGCCGGCGCACGTGGGCGGAGCACCTGCGCGGCTGAGGAGCGCAGCGCTCCGGCCAATCTCCGGAGGAGGACCGCCGCGGCGGATGCGATGTCCGGAAACCGCCGGGGACCGTCGGCGGCCAAGGTTATGGTCCGGCCCGTGTCCACCCCCGCTGTCCCGGCCCTGGGCGGGCGCACCCTGCTCGCTGTCGTCGTCACCGTGCTCGCGTGGGCGTCGGCGTTCGTTGCGATCCGGGCGGTGGGTGAGGACATCTCACCCGGCGCCCTGGCCCTCGGGCGGCTGCTCGTCGGCACCCTCGTGCTCGGCCTGCTGGTGGCCCGGCGTGGCTGGGTCCGGCCGGCGGCCCGCGACTGGCGGTTGCTGGCGGTGTGCGGCGTCGGGTGGTTCGCCGTCTACAACGTGGCGCTCAACGCCGCCGAGCAGCACCTCGACGCCGGGACGACGGCGATGCTGGTCAACGTGGGGCCCATCCTCATCGCGGTGTTCGCCGGGCTCTGGCTCGGCGAGGGGTTCCCGAGGTGGCTGGTGGTGGGCATCACCGTCGCCTTCGGCGGCGTGCTGCTGATCGGGGCGTCGACCCGCGGCGCCGACGCCGACGCGGTCGGGGTGCTGCTGTGCCTGGTGGCCGCCCTGACCTACGCGGTGGGCGTCGTGGCGCAGAAGCCGCTGCTGCGCCGGCTGCCGGGCCTGCAGGTCACCGCGATCGCCTGCGGCATCGGTGCGCTGTGCTGCCTGCCGTGGGCATGGGCGCTGGCCGACGAGCTGGGCCGCGCTCCGGCCGCCTCGGCCGCCGGGCTGGTGTACCTCGGCGTGGTGCCCACCGCCCTGGCGTTCAGCACCTGGGCGTACGCGCTCTCCCGGATGGACGCCGGCCGGCTCGGCGTCACCACCTACCTCGTCCCGCCCCTGGTGATCCTGCTCGGCTGGCTCCTGCTGGGTGAGACCCCGCCGGCGCTGGCCCTGGCCGGGGGCGTGGTGTGCCTGGCCGGCGTCGCGGTGTCCCGGCGTCGCGTCCGCACCCCGACCGCGGTGGTGAGCGCCCCCGCGACCTGAGCAGGACGACCGGTCAGCCACGCCGGCCGGAGGGGCCCCAGTAGTCCTCGGGATCGGTGTCGTCGGGATCGGTGTCGCCGGGGGTCGTCCCGCCGGCGGTCCCCGCGTCCCGGCGGCCGGCCGACTCGAGTGCGGCGTCGCGGGCCCGTGCCTGCTCGGCACGACGGGTCTGCTCGCGGGCGCGCTCGGCGCGCAGGCTCGTCGCGTCCGGGCTCTCCTCGCCACGCCGGTCGGTCCACCACAGGACGACCCCGGTCAGCGCCAGCCCGAGCGGCAGGGGATAGGCCGCCGCGCGCTCGGTCCCGCCCTCCCCGAGGAATCCGGTGACGCCGGTCAGGAAGAAGATCGTCGTCGCGATCGCCAGCATGCCCAGCAGCACCACGATCGTGCCCAGCGTCTCCGAGTGCGGCCGGACGGCGTAGGCCAGCGCGACCAGGCCCAGCCCGCCCCCGACCAGGTAGAGCACGGCGCCGACGGCGTGCAGCGACCCGTTGCCGTCGGTGGGGAAGACGCCGACCAGCAGGACCCCGAGCGCCGCGGCGCCGAGCAGCACCGGCACGACCCGCGCCGCGCCACCGCGCAGCGCCGGGCGCAGCAGCAGGGCCCCGCCGACGAAGAGCGCGGCCTGCACCACGAACGAGGCGTTCATCAGCTGCCGGGCCGGGGAGTCGCTCGCCCCCAGCGCGCTGATCACGTCGTCCACCCGGGAGTAGGCGCCGGCGTAGCGGGCCTCGGCGACGGCCTCGGCGACGAAGAACTGGAGGGTGAGCAGCCAGGTCAGAGCACCCCAGCGGAGGCGGGTCGACGTCACGGGACCCATCGTCCCAGGCGGGGGTGCGGCAGCCGGGCCAGGACGGCGGCGAACTGGCCGGCCGTCAGCCACGACGGGTTGCTGCCCGCCGGCATGCGGATCACCTCGGCCGACGCGAACGCGGGGTCGGCCAGCAGCTCGCCTCGCCCGACCGGCTCCTCGAGCAGGGCCAGGCGCAGGGCCGCGGTGGCGCCGCCCGGGCCGTCGACCGGGCTCCCGGCGAGCACTCCGACCGCGTGCACGCCCGGGTGCCGCCGGCCGCTCAGCCACAGGAGGCAGGGTTGCCCGCCCGACATCAGCGCGAGGCGGTAGGAGGGGTGCAGGCACCGGTCCACGAGCCGCTCCTGGCCGGGGGCCCAGCCCGGGGCGAGCTCGGCCGGCGGCACGGACGTCTTGACCACCCAGCAGGCGACGTCCCCGGCACCCAGGCGCGCAGTGGCGCCGGGGGTGCGCCGCCCGGGTGCCACGGGGTCAGTCGGTGGCCGAGTGGACGTCGGCGCCGGCCGGGTCGGCGTCGTCGGAGCCCACCGCCTGGCGCTCCTGCTCGGTGCGGTGCTCCAGCGCCTCGTCGCTGAGGTGGGGGTCCTTCGCGTGCTCCTGCCGGTCGCGCGGCGCGGACTCCTGGGTGTCCATGACGTCGTCGAGGGTGGGGCGGTCGTGGGGCTCGGTCATCGTGGCGTCCTCCGGATCGATCGGCATGCGGTCGGGAGGAGCCATAGCCGCCCGCCCCCCGGCCTAACCGGGAGGATGATCACCTGGGCTCCAGCCGGGCGGCGGGCAGCCAGGCCTCGACGAGCGCCGGCCCGTGCGGGCCGCTGACCGTGTACGCGACCCGCCCCTGCCAGGCGCCGCTCCGCTGGCGCCACTCCACGAGCAGGCCCGGCCACGTGCCGGGGGAGTCCGGTGGATCACGCACCCAGCAGTGCCGGCCCTCGCCGCCGTCCTCGGGCGCCGCCGGGGAGCCCGCGACGGGGCCGCGGACGGGGGGCTCGGCCGGTGCCGCGCGGGCGGCCTCGGGGACGACCCCGGACTCCGCCGCCCGCTCGCCCAGGGAGCGGCCACCTCGCCCCCGGTTCATCCCGCCCGCCACGGGAGAAGTCTCGCACGCGGCTCGAACATGCGTTCGACGGCGCACCGGCCGCGGGACGCGAACGGGCGCCCCCCGCGATCGCGGAGGGCGCCCGTCCAGGCTTCCCGGTCAGGAGGCGGGGGTGATCCGCCCCTCGCCGCCGAGGGGGTAGTCGGCGGCCGTCACGACGCCGCCGAGGTCCTCGACCAGATAGGTCTCGAGGGCCTCCTGGTAGGTCACCGGCAGGACGGTGAAGGCGACGCCGTCGAACGGGTACCCGTCACCACCGCGGAGCAGGAAGTCGATCGTGGCGACCGAGATGGTGTCCAGCGCACCGGTCGGCGCGCCGTCCTCCACCAGGACGGTCCCGTCGTCCAGGACCAGGTCCACGACCCGGGAACCGACCGGCCGGGTCACGTCGTAGGTGACCCGGTACCCGGCCGCCTGGGCGAACTGCCCGGCCGCGCCCGGCAGGCCCGACAGGCCCCGCTCGACGCCGGCGACGAAGGTCTCCACCGGCATGGCCGGGGCGACGCCGACGAAGTTGGCGAACGGCAGGATCGTGTAGGTGTCCAGCGCCGTGATGTCACCGGCCGGGATCACGGCGGCGTTGCGGATGCCGCCGCCGTTCTGCAGGGCCACGACCGGGGGCGTCAGGCCGAGGGATGCGGCCTCGCGCTGCCCGGCGGCCAGCAGGGCGTCGGTGGCGAGGTTGCCGAGGTTGGTCTCCCGGCTCCGGACGTCGTCGCGGATGCCGTTGAGGTCGACCTCGGAGGTGGCCACGACCTGCTCGGCGAGGTCCGCGACGTACTCCTGCACCGGCTGGACGACGAGCCGGTTCACCCCCTGGTTGGGCGCGACGGCGTCCGGGCCCTGGGCCACGACCGGGATCGGGCGGGACAGGTCGTCGTGCACCTCGACGAGCTCACCGGCCGCGCCGAACGTCACGACCAGACGGCCGACGTAGCTGTAGAGCGCGTTGGTGGTGACGACCGGGACGACCTCGCCGTCGGCGTCGGTCGGGGTCAGCGGGTACGAGCCGTACGCCGTCCCCGCGTCGGGCGCCAGCGGGTCGCCCTCGTCGGCGAGCAGCTCGTGGCCGCCGCCACCGATGATCACGTCGATGCCGCTGAGGTCGGCGGCCAGGGCCACCTCGTTGTCGATGTCCTGCAGGTGCGAGACCAGCACCACCTTGTCGACGCCGGCGGCGGCGAAGGCGGCGGCCTGGGCGTTGGCGATCTCGGCGAGGTCGGGGTCGATCGTGACGCCGCGGGAGCTGGTCAGGCGGGCCAGGTCGGGCGTGGTGAGCCCGATGAAGCCGATCTGCTCGCCGCGCTCGCGCACCACGTGCGAGGTGACGATGGTGCCGTCCTCGACCTGGGCGAGGAGCGTCGGCTCGGCCTCGAAGCCGAGGTTGCTCGACACGATAGTGGTCTGCGGGCGCAGCTGGCCGATCCACTCGGCGAAGAACTCCGGACCGAGGTCGAAGTCGTGGTTGCCGGGGATCGACACGTCGAAGCGGGCGGCGTTGAACGCCGTGACGTCGTAGATCGGACGCCGCGAGTCCTCGCTGGCCGCCAGCTGCGGCCCGGGCAGGAAGTTGTCGCCCGCCGAGACGGTGACGACGCCGCGCTTCTTCGCCATGCCGTCGGTGCGCGGGCCGGTCAGGGCGGCGATCTGCTGCTGCCGGATCAGCTCGACGAAGCGGTCGGCGCCGCCGTAGGTCTCGCCCTCGTCGGTCGTGGTGGGCAGCAGGGCCGACTCGAGGTCGTTGGCGTGCAGCAGCGTCAGGGTGAAGTCGGGCTCCGGGGCCGCGGCGGGCTGGGCGACGGCGGTCCCGGTCAGGGTGCCGCCGGCCAGGGTGGCGGCGGCGACGGTCGCGACGACGGTGCCGCGGCGCAGGTGGTTCAGAGACATGACGCTCCGGGGTCGGTGGGGAGCTTGCCCGGGGAGCGTCACACCGGAAGGTGAACGGCGCGTGACGGGGTGACGATGTGTGACACATCCCACGCCGGACCGTTCCGTCACGTCCACGTCACCTTCCGTAGTGCGACGTGTCACCCGGTCGGATTAACGTTCCGGCGTCTCCCCGTCCGTCCGGAAGGACTCCTCCGTGCTCGTACGCATCGGCAGGCCGCGCGTCCTCGCGCGTCGCACTGCTCTCGGCACCCTCGCCGCCTCCATGGCGGTGGTGGGCCTGCCCGCCTTCGCCTCCGCGGCGCCGCCCACCGCCCCGTTCATCTCCGAGCTCCACTACGACAACGCGGGCACCGATGCCGGTGAGTTCGTCGAGGTGCAGCTCCCGGCGGGCACCAGCTCGGCCGGGCTGTCCGTCGTCCTCTACAACGGGGGCAACGGCGCCACCTACGACACCGACCCGCTCCCGGTGGTGACCGCGCCCGCGGACGCCCCGGCGGTGGCGGTCGTCGAGTACCCGTCGAACGGCATCCAGAACGGTTCGCCGGACGCGGTCGCCCTGGTCCGGGGCACCGAGGTGCTGGAGTTCCTCTCCTACGAGGGCGCCTTCACCGCGACCGGCGGCCCGGCCGCCGGCGTGACCAGCACCGACATCGGCGTGTCGGAGACCGGCAGCGAGCCGGCGGGCCAGTCGCTGTCCCGCAGCTACGACGCCGCCACCGACGCGCTCGTCTGGTCCGGTCCGGCCGCCGCCACCAAGGGCACGGTGAACTCCACCGCCCCCGGGCCGGTGGACCCGCCGCCGGCCGGCGAGGTCTGCGAGACCCCGGTGACGCACGAGATCGGCGACGTCCAGGGCGCCGGCGCGACCACCCCGCTCGCCGGTTCCACGGTCACCGTGCAGGGCGTCGTCGTCGGCGACGTCCCCGGGCTGTCCGGCTTCTACTTGCAGGACGCCGACGGCGACGGTGAGGCCGCCACCTCCGACGGCGTGTTCGTCTTCTCCGACGTCGAGGTCGACCTGGGCGACACGGTCGCGGTGACCGGCGCGGCCGAGGAGTACTTCGAGCAGACCCAGATCAGCGCCGGCGTGAACGCGGGCGTCTGCGCCGACGGCACCGCCGCGGACCTGCCGGCGGCGACCCCGCTGGACCTGCCTGACGACGACGCCGCCCGCGAGCGCCTCGAGGGCATGCGCGTCACCCCGGCCGACACCCTCACCGTCAGCGAGGTCTACGCCCTCACCAGCTACGGCGAGCTCACCCTCTCCGAGGACGGCCTGCTGGTGCAGCCCACCGAGCTGGCCCGGCCCGGCACCCCCGAGGCCGAGGAGATCGCGGCGGAGAACGCGCTGCGCCGGATCGTCCTCGACGACGCGCTCAGCAGCCGGGTCAGCGTGACCACCGCCCCGTACCTGTCGCCGACGACCCCGGTCCGGGTCGGCGACGAGCTCACCTTCACCGAGCCCCTGGTGCTCGGCTACGGGTTCGACGCGTGGCGGCTGCAGCCGGCCGACGGCACCGCCGACGGCGTCTTCGCCCCGCAGAACACCCGCCCGGCCGAGCCGGGCGAGGTCGGTGGCGACGTCCAGCTCGGCGCGTTCAACGTGCTCAACTACTTCCTCACCTTCGGCGGGGTCGGCCGCGGCGCGCCGAACCAGGCCGAGCTCGAGGAGCAGGCCGGCAAGATCGTGCCGGCGATCAACGCCCTGGACGCCGACGTGGTGACGCTGATGGAGATCGAGGACACCGACTCCACCGGCTACACCCCGGGCAACGCCGACACCGCACTGGCCGACCTGGTGCGTCGGCTGAACACCGCGGCGGGCGCCGAGAAGTGGGCGTTCGTGCCGTTCCCGGAGGAGCTGTACGACGTCGACCGCGACGTCATCCGCAACGCGATCATCTACCAGCCTGCCGCCGTCACGCCGGTCGGGGAGTCGGTCGGCCTGGTCGACGAGTCGGTGTGGTCCAACGCCCGTGAGCCGATCGCCCAGACCTTCACCGCCGAGGGCGACGACTTCACGGTGGTCGCCAACCACTTCAAGTCCAAGGGTGGCAGCGGGAGCGGCGACAACGCCGACACCGGGCAGGGCAACTTCAACGGCGACCGGGTGCGGCAGGCGCAGTCGCTGGCGGTCTTCGCCGAGCAGCTGGAGGCATCAACCGGCGACCCGGACGTGGTGCTGATGGGTGACTTCAACGCCTACACCCAGGAGGACCCGATCGAGGTGCTCCGCGGAGAGGGCTACACCGACCTCGGCGAGCGGTTCGACGGGGGCTCGTACAGCTACGTGTTCGACGCGCTGTCCGGCTCGCTGGACCACGCGCTGGCCACCGAGGAGCTGACGGCGAAGGTCACCGACCTGGTGCACTGGAACATCAACTCGGTGGAGTCCTTCGCCTACCAGTACTCCGGTGACCCGGAGCTGTACGCGGCGAACCCCTACCGCTCCAGCGACCACGACCCGCTGCTGCTCGGCATCGACCTGCAGGAGGAGGAGCAGGTCGTCACGCCCGGGATCAACAGCAACGTCAAGGCGCAGGTGATCAACGGCGAGGTGTTCCTGGCCCAGTTCGCCGAGAACACCGGCAACGTCCCGCTGACGATCAAGTTCAACGCGACCGCCGACTTCCCGGCCGGGCAGCCGATCACCCTCGCCCCGGGTGAGCGCAGCTACGTCCTGGTCCCGTCGGGGAAGACCTCGGTCGCGGCGTCCAAGGTCTACGTCAACGTGGTCTACACCGACGCGTCCGGCACCCGCCGGAGCCTGAACCAGGTCGAGGAGTACGCCGCGACGGCGGTCGCCCCGCAGCTGTGCCAGGGCCTCGAGCCGACCATCGTCGGCACCGACGGCGACGACGTGCTGCGCGGCACGAACGGCCGCGACGTGATCATGGGCCTGGGCGGCGACGACACCATCACCGGCCGCAACGGCGAGGACGTCGTCTGCGGCGGCGACGGGAACGACGTCATCGACGGCGACAACGGGGACGACACCCTGCTCGGCGGCGCCGGCGACGACACGCTGCGCGGGAACAACGGCGGCGACACGCTCATCGGCGGCTCGGGCACCGACGTCCTCGAGCAGGGCAGGGGCCGGGGTACCGAGGAGCAGGAGGGCGCCGACTCGTGACCTGACCGCTCCCTGAACGCGCGCCGGCGCGGCACCTCGACGAGGTGCCGCGCCGGTCGCGTCGTGGGGGTCAGTCGCTGTCGATGCCCTCGGCGAGGGTGCGCGCGACGGTCTGCAGCAGGGGGTGGCCCGCCAGGTCCTCGACGGGGACGGGCAGCGGCAGCGACCAGTTCGGCCGGTCGCCCGCACCGGGCATGTTGGGCCGGCGCTGCTCGCCGAGCGCGTCGTCGAGGGTGGCCGAGAGCAGCAGCGAGGGAGCGGTCGCCAGCAGCGCGTGCGCCTGCTCCACCGCCTGCTCGACGGTCGCGTCGTCGGAGAGCCCCGGCAGGTGCGCCAGCAGCGAGTTGCGGCCGCGCTCGAGCTCCTCGTCGGTGCCCGTCCCGTACTCCCGCTGCTCGTCCACGTCGGCCTCGGTCCAGAGCCCGGCCACGGTCGGCAGGTCGTGGGTGGTGATCGCCGCCATCGCCTCGGCCGGCCACTCCCTCGGGTCGTCGTCCTCGAACCAGAGCAGCCGGTAGGAGAGCACCCCGTGCTCGGCCATGGCCTCGCGGACGCCGTCCTCGACCGTGCCCAGGTCCTCGCCGACCACCAGCGCCTGCGCGCGGGAGCTCTCCAGCGCGACGATGTTGAGCAGGTCCTCCGCCGGATAGCGCACGTACGCCCCGTCGGCGGCGCTACCGTCCGCGGGCACCCACCACAGCCGGAACAGACCCATCACGTGGTCGATCCGCAGGCCCCCGGCACCGGCCATGGTGGCGCGGATCGACTGGATGAACGGCTCGTAGTCGGCGTCCCGCAGCCGCCAGGGGATCAGCGGCGGGGAGCCCCAGTCCTGGCCGGCGGAGTTGAACGCGTCCGGCGGGGCGCCGACGCTGACGCCGTCGGCCAGCACCTGCTGCCAGGTCCACGCGTCGGCGCCCCCGCCGGCGAAGCCGATCGGCAGGTCCTGGATGACCGTCATGCCGTCGGTGGCGGCGGTGAACTGCAGCTCCAGCGCCCACTGCAGCCAGGCGTGGAAGGCGACGACCGCACCGTGCTGCTCGGCGTAGGCGGTGACGCCCGGGCCGTCGGGGCGGCGCAGCTCCTCCGGCCAGGTGTGCCAGTCGGCCCCGTGCTCCTCGGCGATCGCCGCCCAGGTGGCCCAGTCCTGCAGGGTCTGCCCCTGCTCCCCGCGCCAGCGGGCGAACGCCTCCCCGCCGCCGTGGGCGAAGAAGATCCGCATGAGCACGTCGCGCTTGCGCGCCCAGATCGCGTCGCGGTCGATGAGCGGACCGTCGGACAGCGCCCGGCCGGCGTCGGCCTCGAGGTCGACGGTGTCGGCGCCGGGCACCTCGTCGACCCGCAGGTAGATGGGGTTGCGGAACCGGCGGGTGGCCGGCAGGTAGGGGCTGGCCTCCTGCTGCGCGATCGGCGCCACCGCGTGCAGCGGGTTGATCAGCACGAACCCGGCGCCCTGGTCGGCGGCCATGCGGCGGACGGTGCGCAGGTCGCCGAGGTCGCCGATGCCCCAGCTGTCCCGGCCGCGGGTGGCGTAGAGCTGCACCGCCCACCCCCAGGCGCGGCCCTCCGGCAGCCAGCAGCGGCCGGGGGAGACGATCAGCCGCCGGCGGTGGCCCTCCGGGGACTGGAGCCAGTGGTAGCCGAGCGGGAAGTCGGCGGGCAGCTCCCCGTCGATGTGCCGGACCTCGCCGTCCTCGCAGACGACGTCGGCCTCGTCGATCTCCAGGGCGTCGCCGGGGCGGGCGACGATCGGCGCCCGGTCGTCCAGGTCGGCGGGGGGCTCGCCGATGACCTCCCGCAGCGTGTCGATCGTCCCCTGGGCCACCTGGTGCTCCTCGTCGAGCGCATCCAGCCAGCTCGCATCGATTCCCCAGTCGTCGGTCGTCGGCGTCGTCGTCACCCCGCGATCCTCGCCGGGGTCGGGGGTGCCCGCAGGTCGGGCGGGCGTGGCGCCGGTCTCCTCCGGCACCCGGCTCACCCCAACGGGGCGGCGCGCCGGCCCGGGGGGTCGGGGAACGGGCGCCGGCTGCCGAAGATGCGGGGACCACGGACGGAGGCGGTAGTGATGGGCGAGGAGCCCGCGCGACGATCGGCCCGGCTGCGGCGGGCCGCGTGCTGGTTGCTCGGCGTCGCCGTCCTCGTGGGCGCGCACGTGGCGGCCGACGGCACCGCGTTCGCCCAGGTGCTCTACGTCCTCGTCGTCGCCGGTGCCGCGGCTCTCGCCTGGGCGGGCATCCGCACCGGGCCGGCCCGGCCCGCCCGCCTGCTCATCGCGGTCGGGCTCACGGCGTCCGCGGTCGGTGACGTGGTCTGGGAGGTGCTGGTCCGGAGCGGCGCCGACGTGGACGTCTCCGTCGCCGACGTCGCCTACCTCGGCGCCTACGTCGCTCTCGCCGCGGCCCTCACCCGCATGGCCGGCAGCCGCGGGCAGACCGCCCGGGGCCGCTTCGACGGGTGGATCGACGCGGTCATCGTCTTCGTCGCCGTGCTGGCGGTCATGTGGGACATCACGGTGGCCGAGACCCTCGCCGACACCTCGCAGCCGCTGGGCGTGCGGCTGGTCTGGGCGCTCTACCCGGCCCTGGACGCCGCCCTGATCGCCCTGGTGTTCCGGGTGATGTCGGGCAGCCGGCGCCGGGACCCCGCCGCCCTCGTCGTCGCCGCGGGAGCCGCCTGCTGGCTGGCCTCGGACCTCGCCTACATGTTCGCCCCGGATCCGGAGGTCGTCCCGTCGCTGCTGTCGACCGGGTGGATGCTCGGGGCCGGCCTGCTCGCCGTGGCCGCCCGTCCGTGGGCGCACCGCGACGCGGCAGCGACCGGGGTGCGGGAGCAGGCCGGCCGGGCCCGGCTGGCCGTGTGCCTCGGGGCGCTGCTCGTCCCGGGCGCGCTCGACCTGGTGCACGACCTGACCGGCCGGGAGCAGACCCCGCTGTCGCTGTTCGGCGCCACCTCCGTCCTGGTGCTGCTGGTCTTCCTCCGCACGGCGCGGCTGCTCCGGGCCGAGGCGGAGGCCCGGGAGCTGGTCCGCGCGCAGGCGCGGCGCAACGCGGCCCTGGCCGCGCACTCCTCCGACGCGGTGCTGGTGATCGACCGGTCGGGCCGGCTGCTCGGCGACCCGACGCCGCTGGCGACGCTGCTGGGCGTGGAGCTGTCCGCCGACCCCGCCGAGGGCGAGCTGGTGCGCGGCGCCGGGCTCGATCCGCAAGCGGCGCGCGCGGTCTTCGCCGAGGCCGTGGCCGCCGGGGGAGCGGTCGTGAGCGCCGAGCTGCCCCGGCGCTGGCGGGGGCAGGAGCTGTGGGTGGGCGTCCGGCTGGTCGACCTGTCCGCCGACCCGGACGTCGGGGGAGTGGTGATCCACGCCACCGACATCACCGAGCGGAAGCGGGCCGAGCAGAGCCTGGCCCACCAGGCCTTCCACGACGGCCTCACCGGCCTGGCCAACCGCGCCCTGTTCGCCGAGCGCGTCGAGCAGGCGCTCCGGCACAACGCGCGGCACGGCGACACCGCCGCCGTCGTCTACATCGATCTCGACGGCTTCAAGGCCGTCAACGACAGCCTCGGCCACCAGGCCGGCGACCTCCTCCTGCAGCAGGTGGCGCGCCGGCTGGCCACCACGGTCCGGGCCGGCGACACGCTGGCCCGGCTGGGCGGTGACGAGTTCGCCGTTCTGCTGGAGCAGGTCGACGACGTCGCCGAGGTGACCGCGGCCGGCGACCGGATGCTCGCCGAGCTGCGCCGGCCGGTGCGGATCGGCCGCCAGTCGGTGACCGTCTCCGGCAGCGTGGGCATCGCGGTCAGCGACGCGGACGCGACCGGCGACTCGCTGGTGCGCGACGCGGACATCGCCATGTACGCGGCGAAGACCTCCGGCCGCGGGCGGGTGGCCGTGTTCGACCCGGCGATGCGGGCGGCGGTCGTGGAGCGGCGGGCGCTGGAGGCGGAGCTGCAGGGTGCGCTGGCCGGGGACGAGCTGCGGCTGGTCTACCATCCCGTCGTCGACCTCGCCGACGGCCGGGTGGTCGGGTTCGAGGCGCTGCTGCGCTGGCACTCCCCGGTGCTCGGCCCCATCCCGCCCGACCGCTTCATCCCGGTCGCCGAGGACCTCGACCTGATCGGCGAGATCGGCGCCTGGGTGCTGCGCGAGGCGTGCTCGGCCGCCGCGGGCTGGCGCAGCCGGTACCCCGGGGCCGGGCTGACCATGGCGGTCAACGTGTCGGCGGTGCAGCTGGCCTCGCCGGACCTGGTCCGGCAGATCGCCGGGGCGCTGGCGTCCAGCGGGCTGCCCGCCGGGGCGCTCGTGCTCGAGGTGACCGAGACGGCCCTGGTGCGCGATCCCGAGGGGGCGGCGGAGCAGCTCGCCGCGCTGCGGGCCCTGGGCGTGCGCCTGGCGCTTGACGACTTCGGCACCGGCTACTCGTCGCTGAGCTACCTGCGGCAGTTCACCGTCGACGTGCTCAAGATCGACCGGTCGTTCATCGCCACCATCGACGGCGCCGAGCTGCCCCCGATCGTGCGCGGGCTGGTCGAGCTCGGCCGCACCCTGGACCTGGAGATCGTGGCGGAGGGCGTCGAGGACGAGCGCCAGCGGGACCTCCTGCGCGACGCCCGGTGCGAGTTCGCGCAGGGGTACCTGTTCGCCGCGCCGCTGTCGGCCACCGACGCCGAGCTGCTCCTGCTCGGCCGCACCGTCCCGGCGCCGTCGGGTGAGGGCACCCCCGCCTGAGCTGCGGTCCTGCCCGGTCCGCCTGGCCGGGCGGCGCCGGCTCCGGTAGGCAGACGCCATGCCGGTGATCGGATTCCACAACTCCCACGAGCAGGTGCACCCTGCGGCGCTGCTGGACGCCGTCCGGCACGCCGAGGAGGTGGGCTTCACCGCGGCGATGTGCTCGGACCACCTCACCCCCTGGAACCCCCGGCAGGGGGAGTCGGGGTTCGCCTGGTCCTGGCTGGGCGCGGCGATGGCGACGACGTCGCTGCCGTTCGGTGCCGTGAACGCGCCCGGCCAGCGCTACCACCCGGTGATCGTGGCGCAGGCCATCGCCACCCTCGGGGCGATGTTCCCGGGGCGGTTCTGGGTGGCGCTCGGCAGCGGCGAGGCCATGAACGAGCACGTCACCGGCGACAAGTGGCCGCGCAAGGACGTGCGCGACGCCCGGCTGCTCGAGTGCGTGGCGGTCATCCGCGCCCTGCTGGCCGGCGAGGAGGTCAGCCACGACGGGCTGGTCACCGTGGACCGCGCCAAGGTCTACACGCTGCCCGAGCGCCAGCCGGCGCTCATCGCCCCGGCGGTGAGCGTGGCCACCGCCCGGAACGGCGCCGCCTGGGCCGACGGCCTGGTGACGATCAACCAGCCGCACGACAAGCTGCGCGAGATGATCGTTGCCTACCGGGACGCCGGGGGGCGGGGGACCCTGGCGCTGCAGGTGCACGTCTCCTGGGACCCCGACCCGGACCGGGCGCTGGCGATCGCGCACGACCAGTGGCGCAGCAACGTCTTCCCGCCCCCACTGTGCTGGGACCTCGACAGCCCGGAGGCCTTCGAGCAGGCCAGCGCGCACGTGACCCCGGAGGGCGTGACCGGCGCGGTGCGGGTGTCGGCCGACCTGGGCCAGCACACCGCCTGGCTCCAGGAGTACCTCGACCTGGGGTTCGAGCACATCTACCTGCACCACGTCGGTGTCGAGCAGCGCCCGTTCCTGGACGCCTTCGGCGAGCGCGTGCTGCCCCAGCTCGGCGTCACGGCGCCGGCGCCGGCCGTGGCGGTGGACCGGTGAGGATCACCGACACCGCCGACCTGTGGTGGAAGAACGCGGTCGTCTACTGCCTCGACGTCGAGACCTACCTGGACTGGGACGGCGACGGCGTCGGCGACTTCCCCGGGCTCGCGCAGCGGATCGACCACCTCGCCGACCTCGGCGTCACCTGCCTGTGGCTGATGCCCTTCTACCCGACCTGCGAGCGCGACGACGGCTACGACATCACCGACTTCTACGCCGTCGACCCGCGGCTGGGCAGCCTCGGCGACCTGGTCGAGGTGATCCGCACGGCGAACGACCGGGGGATGCGCGTCATCGCCGACCTGGTGGTCAACCACACGTCGGTCCAGCACCCCTGGTTCGAGTCGGCGAGGGCGAGCCGGGAGTCGCCGTTCCACGACTTCTACGTGTGGCGCGACGACGAGCCGCCGGACACCTCCGAGCAGGTCGTCTTCCCCGACCAGGAGGACAGCATCTGGACGTTCAACGAGCCGACCGGGCAGTGGTACCTGCACCGCTTCTACAAGGAGCAGCCCGACCTCAACGTGGCCAACCCGCGGGTGCGCGACGAGGTCGCCAAGCTGATGGGCTTCTGGCTGCAGCTCGGGCTGTCGGGCTTCCGCGTGGACGCGGTGCCGTTCTTCCTCGAGACCCAGCCGGGCGCCGACGAGGCGCTGCCCGAGCCGCACGAGTACCTCCGCTCGCTGCGCTCGTTCCTGGGCCGCCGCGTCGGCGACGGCGTCCTGCTCGGCGAGGTGAACCTGCCGTTCGAGCAGCAGCTGGAGTTCTTCGGGGGCGCCGAGGGCGACGAGCTGACCATGCAGTTCGACTTCAACGGCATGCAGGCCCTCTACCTCTCGCTCGCCCGCGCCGACGCCGGGCCGCTGGCCGCCTCGCTGGGGCAGCGTCCGGAGCTGCACCCGGACTCGCAGTGGGCCACCTTCGTGCGCAACCACGACGAGCTCACCCTGGACAAGCTCGGCGACGACGAGCGGGCCGAGGTCTTCGCCGCGTTCGGGCCCGAGGAGCGGATGCAGGTCTACGGCCGCGGCCTCCGGCGCCGGCTGCCGCCGATGCTGGAGGGCGATCCGCGCCGGATCCGGATGGTCTACAGCCTGCTCTTCTCGCTGCCGGGCACCCCGGTGCTCTTCTACGGCGAGGAGATCGGGATGGGGGAGGACCTCGACGCCGAGGGACGCCTCGCCGTCCGGACCCCGATGCAGTGGACCTCGGGGCGCAACGGTGGCTTCTCGACCGCGGATCCCGAGGACCTGCCCGGCCCGGTCGTGGACGGCGGCTTCGCGCCCGAGTTCGTCAACGTCGCCGACCAGCGGCGCGACCCCGACTCGCTGCTGTCGTTCATGAAGTTGCTGATCCGCCGCTACCGGGAGTCGCCGGAGCTGGGCTGGGGCAGCTTCGCGGTGCTCGAGCAGCCCCACGACGCGGTGCTGGCGCACTGCTGCGTCTGGGACGACGGCACGCTGGTGGCCGTGCACAACCTCGCCTCGGAGCCGCGGTCGGTGCCGCTGCGGCTGCCCGACCTCGGCGGGGCCGTGCTGCACGACCTGCTGCAGGACGGCGCCTGCCCGGTGGCCGACGACGGCTCGGTCGAGGTGGCGCTGGAGGGCTACGGCCACCGCTGGCTGCGCGCGGTGCGGGAGGGCAGCCGCCGGCTGCCCTGAGACCAGCAGACCCGATCCGGGAGATCTCGTGCCGTCGTTGCAGCTGGACCTGCCGCTCCGCCTGGACGCCGGCGCCAAGCGGGCCCTCGCCCGCGAGCTCGGCGCGGTCTACGCGGAGGTGATGCAGGTCCGGCCCGAGCTGATCACCGTCGCGATCCACGACCTCGGGCCCGGCGGGGTGTGGCGGTGCGGTTCGGGCGAGCCCGAGCCGGCGGCGCTGGTGATGTGCGACGTGCGCGCCGGGCGGCCGGTGGCGACTCGGGAACGGCTGGCCCGCGGGATCGTCGAGGTGTGCGCCCGGGCCTGCGGGCTCGAGGAGGGCCGCCTCAAGGTGGAGTTCACCCAGCACAGCGGTGACGAGATGTTCCACCCGCAGCTGGGCGGGTTCGCCCCCGACTGGGCGCCCGGCGGCGGGGCGACCGCCTGACCGCCCCCGGACGTCAGGCCAGGACGTCGCGGAGGACCGGGCCGAGGGACGCCTTCTGCTCCAGGCCGATGCCGGGTGCGTCCGGCAGCCGCACGTGGCCGTCCTCGATCGGGTACCCGTCGGCGAACCCGCCGAAGGGCTCGAAGATGCCGGGGTAGGACTCGCAGCCGTGCAGGTGGAAGGCCGAGGCGAGGGAGAGGTTGAACTGGTGCCCCCCGTGCGGCACGCAGCGGTCGGGGTTCCAGCCGGAGTCGAACAGCATCGTCACGGTCCGCCGGAACTCGGTCGCGCCGTAGCTCAGCGCCGGGTCCATCTGCAGGATGTCGCGGTCGGGCCGGAGCCCGCCGTAGCGGACGAGGTTCCGGGCCTCCTGGAAGGACATCAGGTTCTCGCCGGTCGCCAGCGGGCCCGGGTAGCGCTCCGCCAGCGCGCGCAGCTCCTCGAAGTCCAGCGGGTCGCCGGCCTCCTCGTACCAGCGCAGCGGGTACGCGCGCAGCGCGTCGGCGTAGGCCAGCGCCTGCTCGAGGTCGAAGCGCCCGTTGGCGTCCACCGCGAGGTCGCAGCCGTCCGGCAGCACGTCCAGCACGGCCTCGATGCGCCGCAGGTCCTCCGCCAGCGGGGCGCCGCCGATCTTCATCTTCACCGTGCGGTAGCCCAGGTCCAGGTAGCCGCGCATCTCCGCCTGCAGGGCATCGATCCCGCGCCCGGGGTAGTAGTAGCCGCCGGCGGCGTAGACCCAGACCCGCTCCGCGGGGGTGGCCGGCGTGCGCGGGTCGCGGGCGCGCTCGCTGAGCAGCCGGTTGAGCGGGACGCCGGCGAGTTTGGCGGCGAGGTCCCAGGCGGCCATGTCGAGGATCCCCATGGCGACCCCGCGGTCGCCGTGGCCGCCGGGCTTCTCGTCGGTCATGGCGGCCCGCCAGATCAGCTCCGGGTCCAGGTCGCCGTGCGCACCGATCAGGCCGGCCGGCTCGGCCGCCAGCACCCGGGGGATGATCCGCTCGCGCAGCAGGCCGCCCTGGGCGTACCGCCCGTTGGAGTTGAAGCCGTACCCGATCACCGGTTCGCCGTCGCGGACCTCGTCGGTGACGAGCGCCAGGACGCTGACGGTCATCTTCGAGAAGTTGATGAAGGCGTTGGACATGTCCGCCTGGATGGGGACGGTCTTCTCGCGGATGTCGACGATGCGCACGGGCCCGGCCTCTCTGACGACGGCGGTGTCCACGATGCGGCCTGCCCCGACGGCGCCGGGGGATTCGTTCATTTCGTTCCCGGACCCGGCGCGCCTGGGTGACTCACGTCACCTCCGGGGCGGGCACACTGGCCGCGTGCGCAGGCCCGGGTTCCCGCTGCGGCGCCGCTCCAGGCCGACCAGCCTGGCGCGCCAGCTGCTGCTCCTCCAAGGTCTGGTCGTCGCCGTCATCGTGCTCACGGCGACGGCCGTCGCCTACGTCAACGCCCACCGCACGGCGCAGCACGACGCCGAGGTGCAGGCGACCGCCATCGTCGCCGCGCTCACCACCTCGCCGCTGGTCGCCGAGGCGGTGACCGGCCCTCGGCCGACCGAGGTGCTGCAGCCGTACGTGGAGGCGGTGCGCCGGGAGACCGGGACGTCGTTCATCACCGTGTTCGCCCCCGACCGGACGCGCTTCACCCACCCCGATCCCGCGCAGATCGGCCGCTCGTTCATCGGCACGATCGAGCCGGCGCTGGCCGGCCGGACCTTCACCGAGACCTACACCGGCACGCTGGGCCCGTCGGTGCGGGCGACGGGGCCGATCGTCGGCCGGGACGGCGAGGTGGTCGGGCTGGTCTCGGCGGGGATCACCCTGGACGCGATCGGGGTGGACCTGGCCCGGTCGCTGCCCGGCATCGTCGGCGTCGGCCTGGTCACCCTGGCGGTGGGCAGCACGGGCAGCTGGCTGATCAGCCGGCGGCTGCGGCGGCAGACCCGCGGGCTGGGCGCCCCCGTCCTCGCCCGGATGCTCGACTACTACGAGGCCGTCCTGCACGCGGTGCGCGAGGGGCTGATGCTCGTCGACGGGGAGCAGCGGGTGCAGCTGGTCAACGACGAGGCCCGCCGCCTGCTCTCCCTCGACGTCGACCCGACCGGCCGGCACGTCGGCGAGCTGGGGCTGTCCGCGGACCTCGCCGAGACGCTGTGCCGGCAGCGGCAGACCGTCGACGAGGTGCACGTGAGCGGCGGCCGGGTGCTGGTGGTCAACCAGGTGCACGCGCATGCGGAGGGGAGCTCGGCCGGCGTCGTGGTGACCCTGCGCGACCACACCGAGCTGCAGGCGCTCACCGGCGAGCTGGACAGCGTGCGCGCGTTCGCCGAGTCGCTGCGGGCCCAGGCGCACGAGGCCGGCAACCGGCTGCACACCACGGTGTCGCTGATCGAGCTCGGCCGGGGGCAGGACGCCGTGGAGTTCGCCACCGCCGAGCTCGCCTCGGCCCAGCGGCTGACCGACCGCGTGGTCGACGCGGTGGAGGAGCCGGTGCTCGCCGCGCTGCTGCTGGGCAAGTCGGCCACCGCCCACGAGCGGGGCGTGCGGCTGGAGATCGACCCGGGCACCGCCGTCTCGGCCACCGGCATCCCCAGCGGCGAGCTGGTGACGATCGTGGGCAACCTGCTCGACAACGCCATCGACGCCGCGCTCGCCGGCGCTCCGCCGCGCGAGGTGCAGTTCGCCGCCTGGGTGGACGGCGACCGGCTCGAGATCCGGGTGGAGGACAGCGGCCCCGGCCTGACCGAGCAGCAGGTGCCGCGGGTGTTCGACCGGGGGTGGACGACGAAGGACGCCGGCGAGGTGCCCTCCGCTGGTGCCGGCCGGGGTCTCGGGCTGGCGCTCGTCGCCCAGGCGGTCCGGCGCAACGGCGGCTCGGTCGCCGTGCGCCCGGGCCCGGGGGCGCAGTTCGCCGTGTCGCTGCCGGTCCGCACCGTCGTGGCGGCCGTCCCGTGATCCGGGTGCTGGTGGTCGAGGACGAGCCGGTCGCCGCCGAGGCGCACCGCACCTACGTCGACCGCACGCCGGGTTTCTGCACCGCGGCCGTGGCCGCCACCGGGGCGCGGGCGCTGGACGCGCTGGCGCGCACGCCGGTGGACCTCGTGCTGCTGGACATGCACCTCCCCGACACGCACGGCGTCGAGCTGTGCCGACGGATCCGGTCGGCCCGCGTCGACGTCGACGTCCTCGCCGTCACCTCGGCCCGGGAGCTGTCGACCGTCCGTGCCGCCGCTGCCCTCGGGGTGGTCGGCTACCTGCTCAAGCCCTTCACCTACGCGGCGCTGCACGACCGGCTGGTCGCCTACGCCGACTACCGCGACCGGCTCTCCGCGGACGGCGACGCGACCGGGCAGGAGGACGTCGACCGGGCGCTGGAAGGGCCGCGCCCCCAGCGGCAGGCCACCCTGCCGAAGGGCATGCACCCGCAGACCCTCGACGCCGTGGTGGCCGCCCTGCGCAGGGGCGAGGGGCTGTCCGCCGCCGAGACCGCCGCCGGGACGGGCACCTCCCGGATCACCGCCCGCCGGTACCTCGAGTACCTGGCCGAGACCGGCCTGGCCACGCGCACGCCGCGCTACGGCGGCGCCGGCCGGCCGGAGACGGAGTACCGCTGGCGGTGACGTGGGCCGGGCCGTGGGCCCCGTGACCAGAATGGACGAAATATGGTCCACATCACATCTGGTGGTGCAGGGTGTGCCCGTCCGGAGCCGGTCCGCGATCCCCGAAGGGTTCGATCCATGTCCCTGCACCACCGTGACACCGTCGTCGCGCGCCCACGCTCGGCTCGGCACGCCCTCGGCCGGAGCTCCCGCCTGGCCGGCCTCGCCGCCGCCTCCCTGGTCCTCGCCGCCTGCGGCGGCGGGGGCGGTGGTGGCGGCGAGGAGGACCCGGCGGCCGCCGAGGCCTTCCCGGAGGACGACATCACCTTCGTCGTGCCGTTCTCGGCCGGAGGGCCGACCGACACGGTGACCCGCCTGGTCGCCGAGCCGATCGCCGAGGAACTCGGCGGCACCGTCGTCGTCCAGAACGTCGAGGGCGCCGGCGGCACCATCGCCGCCGGTGAGGTCGCCGCGGCCAACCCCGACGGCTACACGGTGCTGATGCACCACATCGGCATGTCCACCGCGCCGTCGCTGTACCCGGACCTGCCCTATGCGCCGCTCGAGGACTTCGAGCCGCTGGGCCTGGTCACCCAGGTGCCGATGACGATCGTCGCGCGGAACGACTTCGAGCCGCAGACCATGGAGGAGCTGGTCGAGTACGTCGAGCAGAACGCGGCCGACATCACCCTGGCCAACGCCGGCATCGGCGCCGCGTCGCACCTGTGCGGGCTGCTGCTGCAGGAGGCGCTCGGGGTGGAGCTCACCGAGGTGCCCTACGAGGGCACCGGCCCGGCGCTCCAGGACCTGGTCGCCGGCGAGGTGGACCTGATGTGCGACCAGACGACCAACACCACCGGGCAGATCCAGGGCGGGCAGATCAAGGCCTACGCCGTCACCACGCCCGAGCGGGTCGAGACCCTCCCCGATCTGCCGACCACGGAGGAGGCCGGGCTCGAGGAGCTCCAGGTCGGCGTCTGGCACGGCTTCTACGTCCCGACCGGGACGCCGGAGGGCATCCGCGAGAAGCTCTCCGCCGCGATCCTCGCGTCCCTCGAGGACGAGAACGTGGTCAGCCAGCTCGGTGAGCTCGGCGCCGCTCCGTTCAGCCAGGAGGAGGCCACCCCGGAAGCGCACCGCCAGCTCCTCGAGGACCAGATCGAGCTCTGGCAGCCGATCATCGAGGAGGCCGGCGTCGCGGCGGACTGACCAGCGGACCGACCACCGATGACGGTGGGGCGGCGCGCCGGCCGCCCCACCGTCCTCCTCGACCCGTGAGGACCTGCTTGTGAAGATGCACGGTGCGCGCAAGGACCTGCTCGCGGGCGCGGTGTTCGTCGGCTTCGGGCTGGCGTTCGCCATCACCGCCAGCACCTACGAGGTCGGCAGCGCCCTGCGCATGGGGCCGGGCTACTTCCCCCTCGTGCTGGGCAGCCTGCTGGTGCTGCTCGGCATCGCCATCGCGGTCAAGGCGTTCGTCGCCGGCGAGGGCGACGACCTCGGGCCGGTGCCGTGGAAGGCCGGCGCGCTGATCGTGGCCGCCCTGCTCTTCTTCGGCTACACCGTGCGCGGCCTGGGCCTGGTGCCCTCGCTGCTGGTGACGGTGTTCCTGACGGCGATGGCGGGGCGCAACGCCCGCGTGATCCCGTCCGCGGTGATCGCGGTGTCCCTGACGGCCCTGAGCATCCTGATCTTCGTCATCGCGCTGCAGCTCCGCCTGCCCTACGTCGGCCCCTGGCTGGAGGGCTGACCGGCCGATGGAGATCCTGCAGAACATCGGCCTCGGGTTCGAGACGGCGTTCACGCCGATCAACCTGCTCTTCGCCTTCATCGGCGTGGCGCTCGGCACCGCGGTGGGCGTGCTGCCGGGCATCGGTCCGACGGCGACGATCGCCCTGCTGCTGCCGATCACCTTCGGGTTCGATCCGGTCACCTCGCTGATCATGCTCGCGGGCATCTACTACGGCGCCCAGTACGGCGGGTCGACGACCGCGATCCTGATCAACCTGCCCGGTGAGTCGTCGGCGGCGGTGACCGCCATCGACGGGCACCAGATGGCCAGGCAGGGGCGCGCCGGGCCGGCCCTGGCCACCGCCGCGCTGGGGTCGTTCTTCGCCGGCACGGTCGGCACCCTCGCCCTGGCCCTGTTCGCGGTGCCGATCTCGGAGGCGGCGCTGCTGTTCGGCCCGGCGGAGTACTTCTCGCTGGTGGTGCTGGGGCTCATCGCCTCCATCGCGCTGGCGAGCGGCTCGGTGCTCAAGGCGCTGGCGATGATCGTGCTCGGGCTGCTGCTGGGCACGGTGGGGCAGGACCTCGTCTCGGGCACCCCGCGGTTCACCTTCGGCCTCCGCGAGCTGTACGGCGGTCTGGACTTCGTCTCCCTGGCGGTCGGGCTGTTCGGCGTCGCGGAGATCCTCCGCAACCTCGAGGGCAACATCACCCGCAGCGTCGCCGTCCAGAAGGTGAAGAACCTCTGGCTCACCAGGGCCGACTTCCGCCGGATCCGCGGCCCCGTGCTCCGGGGCACGGGGCTCGGCACGGTGCTGGGCGTGCTGCCGGGCGCGGGGCACGTGCTCGCCTCGTTCGTCTCCTACTCCGTGGAGAAGCGGGTGTCCAAGAACTCGCACGAGTTCGGCAAGGGCGCCATCGAGGGCGTGGCCGCCCCGGAGTCGGCGAACAACGCGGCCGCCCAGACCCAGTTCGTGCCGCTGCTGACCCTGGGCCTGCCGGTCAGCCCGATCATGGCGCTGCTGCTCGGCGCCTTCATCATCCAGGGGATCGTGCCGGGCCCCAACGTCATCAACGAGGAGCCGGAGCTGGTCTGGGGCCTCATCGCCTCGATGTGGATCGGCAACTTCTTCCTGGTGCTGCTGAACCTGCCGCTGATCGGGCTGTGGGTGAAGATGCTGACCATCCCGTACCGGTTCCTCTTCCCGGCGATCATCGCGTTCGCGTCGATCGGGACGTACTCGATCGGCCTGAACGCCTACGACATCTACGCGATCGCGTTCTTCGGCGTGCTGGGCTACGTGCTGATCAAGCTGGGGAACGAGCCGGCGCCGCTGCTGCTGGGCTTCGTGCTCGGTCCGCTGCTGGAGGAGTACCTGCGCCGCTCGCTGATCATCTCCGACGGTGACCCGAGCGTCTTCGTCACCCGCCCGATCTCCGCGGTGCTGCTGCTGCTCGCCTTCGGCGCCTTCGTGCTGGCCGTCCTCCCGTCCATTCGCCGCAAGCGCGACGTCGTGTTCGAGGAGGAGTCCTAGGCGCCCGGCGCGGCATCACCATGCGTGACCGGTCCACCGGGGCGGCGTCCCCGATGCGTGCGACGGGTGCGCCTAGCGTGGCCGCTGAGGTGATGAGTCATGAGTGAACGCAACGGAAGCACGGCCGTCGGGACGAACACCGCGGAGATCCCGGTGGTCCGGCCGCCGGCTCCCGCCCCCGAGGCGGCACCGCCGGCGGCAGCCGGGCAGCCGGCCGCGGAGCCGGCCGCCCCGGCCGCTCAGCAGCCGGCCGCCGCACCGGCCGAGGAGCCGCAGGCCGGTGGCCCGGACGCGGCCGCCGAGGGCGACGTCGTCCCCGGCATGCACGCGACCTCGCCGGTGAGCGTCCGGCCGCGCCCGCGCATGCCGCGCCGTGGGCCGCTGACGGTCATGGGCCCCTGGGCGCCGGTCGCCGGCGGGCTGCTGGGCCTGGCGCTCGGCCTGATCGCCGTCCTGGTGCTCGCCGGGACCGCGGAGGGCTTCGCCGACCGGCTGGCCATGGTCTTCCTGGTGCTGGGCCTCGGGATGCTCGGCAGCGCGGGGATCCTGCTCGCCGACGAGGTGCGGATGATGCGCCAGCGCGCCCGGGACGCCGTGATCCGGCCGGCCTACGTCGAGGTCACCGCCGGGCTGCTCAACGGCCTCACCCCGGGGCGGCTGCTGCTGCTGGCCAGCGGGTTCGTGTTCTTCCTGGCGGCCTACGTCAGCCGCTGATCCGCCGGGCCCCGGGGTCTCCCCGGGGTCAGGCGTAGGCCTGCACGGCCAGGTAGACCGCCAGCCCCAGGCCGGCGACGGCGATGACCCGGCGCAGCGCCGCCTGCGGCGCCACCCGGACGACCCGGGGGCCGATCACGGAACCGGCGAGCGACCCGATCGCCAGCGGGAGCGCCGAGGCCCAGGCGATCGACGCGAACAGCACGAAACCGAGGGCCGCCACCGAGTTGGCGACGCCTATGACGGCGTTGCGCAGGGCGTTGCTCCGGGGCAGGCCCTCGCCGGTGGTGAGCAGCAGGGTCGCGAGCATGAGGACGCCCGCGGCGGCGCCGAAGTAGCCGCCGTAGATCGCGATGGCGAAGACCGCCAGCGGCAGCCACCACCGGTCGCGCGGCGCCCGGTGCGCGACCTCCGCGGCGAGTTCGCGCGGCGGCCGCTGGACCAGGATCGTCACCGAGGCCCCCGCGATCAGCCACGGCACGATCCGCTCGAAGCCGCCCTCCGGCGTGCGCAGGAGGAGCAGGGCGCCGGTGGCGCCGCCGAGCAGGCCGGCCAGGGCCAGCGGGAGCAGCCGCCGGCCCTGGCCCCGCAGCTCCGGCCGCGAGGCGCTCACCGAACCCACGCCGGTGAGGACCAGCGCGGCGGTGTTGGTGACGTTCGCGGTGACCGGGGGCAGACCCGTGGCCAGCAGGGCCGGGTAGCTGATCAGCGAGGCGAGGCCGGCGATGCTGCCGACGAGGCCCGCCCCGATGCCAGCGGCCACCAGGAAGGCGAACTCCAGCGGGTCCATCAGGTCAGCAGCACCACGATGGCCACGATCCCCAGGACGACGATCGCCGAGCGCAGCAGCACCGGGTGCAGCCGCCGGCCGGCGGACGCGCCGACGTACCCGCCGACCAGCGAGCCCGCGGCCACGAGCCCGGCGGCGGCCCAGTCGATCCGGTCGCCGGCGACGACGACGTAGGCCAGCGCCGCGACGGCGTTCACGGTCAGGGACAGCACGTTCTTCATCGCGTTGAGCCGCTGCAGCGACTCGGGCAGCAGCATGCCGAAGATGCCGATCTGCAGCACGCCCTGGCTGGCGGCGAAGTAGCCGCCGTAGCTGCCGGTGCCGTAGGCGGCGGCGAGCAGGGCCGCCAGCCGCCCGCGGGACAGGCGGAGCTGGTCGGGTTCCACCACGCCGGCCGCGGCCCGGCGGCGGGCCAGTGCCCGCTGGACCCAGGGCTGGACGATTACGAGCACGACCGCGAGGCCGACGAGCAGCGGGACGATCGTCTCGAAGGCCGCGGCGGGGAGGGTCAGGAGGAGGAACGCGCCGGTGACCGCGCCCAGGGCCGAGGCGGGCAGCAGCCGCACCAGCAGCCGCCCCTGGCCGCCGAGCTCGCGGCGGTAGCCGAGCGACCCGGCCGCGTTGCCCGGCACCAGCCCCAGGGAATTGCTGATCGTGGCGGTCACCGGCGGCAGCCCGACGGTCAGCAGCACCGGGAAGGTGACCAGCGTGCCCGACCCGACGACGGCGTTGATGCCGCCGGCGAAGAACCCGGCGGCTGCGACCGCCACCATCTCCCACCCCGTCATGCGCCCATCGCCGTGGAGCCTCGCACGCGGGGAGCTCCGCCACGTCCCGACGGGCGGTCGATCTCCTCACACCCGCGCGCGTTCCCGGGCACGGACGCGGTCCGGGGGATCAGTCGTGGGCGGCGACGCGCCCCAGCAGATCCTCGTCCAGCGGCCGGTCGGCGTACACCAGGCGGACGGCGGCCGGGTCGGGGTTGCCGGCGTCCGGTCCGCGCCACACCCGCTGCAGCCCGGCGCGCTCGGCTCGCCCTCGGGACTCGGCGTTGTGCTCCAGCAGGTAGGCGACGACCGGCCGGTCGGGGGCGAGGGTGTGCGCCGCGTCGATCGCCGCCGTCACGAGCTCGGCGGCCAGCCCCTTCCCCCAGGCCGCCGGGGTGAAGCGGTAGTAGAGGTTCCACCACTCCGTCCCGAGGCGGAGGGCGCAGCCGCCGGTGCCGACGACGTCACCCGCGGTCAGCGCCGTCCCGGGCAGGTCGGCGCGCAGCCGCGCCGTCCAGTAGCCGAGGCCGTCGCGGGACCAGTGGCCGACGGAGTGCTCGATGCCCTCCCTGGTGCGCTCGGGGGAGGTGTGCACCCCCGACGGCAGGTGCCGCCAGACGCCGGGGTCGGAGTGCAGGGCGTAGTGGTCGTCCAGGTCTTCCGGCACGACGGCGTCCAGCCGCAGCCGTGACGTCGTGGCGTGGCGCAAGTCCGGCGTGCTCATCGCCTCGATTCGAGCACACGGAGGTCGCCGGCAGCCCTGGCGGGTGCTGAAATTGCTGTCGTGCTCGCCACGGATCCTCCGCCCATCCGGTTGCTGCGGGTGCCGTGGGACTCCGGCCACCGGAACACCCGGATGGGTGCCGGCCCGACGGCGCTGGCGGAGGCCGGGGCCGCGTCGAGGTTGCGCGAGCGCGGCCACGCCGTCGTCGAGCAGGTGCTGGTGTCGGAGACGGGCTGGCAGGCCGAACTGGCCACCGCCTTCGAGCTGCAGCGGCTCGTGTCGGTCGCGGTGGGGCAGGCGAGGGCCGCCGGGCAAGTGCCGCTGCTCCTGGCCGGCAACTGCAACACGACCCTCGGCATGCTCGCCGGAACGGACCGGCGCGTGGGTCTGCTCTGGCTGGACGCGCACGGCGACTTCAACACCCCCGAGGCCGACACCTCGGGGTTCCTCGACGGGCAGGGGCTCGCTATGGTCGTCGGCCGGTGCTGGCAGTCGCTGACCGCGACCGTCCCGGGTTTCACGCCCCTCGCCGAGCACGACGTCGTCCTGGTCGGCGCTCGCGACCTCAGCGAGGCGCAGGCCCGGGTGCTCGAGGCGTCGGACGTGACCTGGCTGCGGCCGGCGCAGGCACGGGATCCGGCAGCGGTCGCCGTGGCTCTCGATGCCCTGGCGGCGCGGGTCGACGTCCTGCACGTCCACGTCGACCTCGACGTGCACGACCCGTCCATCGCGCCCGCGAACGACTACGCCGCACCGGACGGGCTCTCCGCCGCCGAGGTGCGGCAGGTGCTCCACCTGGCGGCCGATCGGATCCCGGTCACGTCCGCGGCGCTGGCCTCCTATGACCCCGCGCACGACGCGCACGGCCGGATGCGCGACACCGCGCTGGAGCTGCTCGAGGCCATCGCCGGACGCACGACTTCCGGCTAGCTCAGTCCTTTCGTCCGGCGTCGACGAGCCGCAGCACCGCGGCGCCCTCCTCGTCGGAGGCCTCGAGGTCGACCTCGACGTCGAAGCCCCAGTCGTGGTCCCCGGCGGGGTCGTCGACGATCTGCCGCACCTTCCACAGCCGAGGGTCGGTCTTGTCCCAGATCAGCAGCGCCGGGCCGCGGGCGTCGCCGCCGGTCCGCACCTCGTCGTGCTCGGCGAAGTAGGCCTGCACCACCTCGCCCCAGCGGTCGGCGTCCCAGCCGGCGCCGGCGTCCAGCTCGCCCAGGTCGTACCAGCGGCGCCGGGCCCACAGCTCGACGCGGCGGAACAGCGCGTTGCGCACCATCGCGGTGAACGCGCGCTCGTTGCCGGTGAGCGGGCGGGGCCGGGCGGGGACGGCGACCTCGGCCACCGCGCCGTCGTCCGGGTTGGTCAGCGCCTCCCACTCGTCCAGCAGCGAGGAGTCCACCTGCCGCACCAGCTCGCCGAGCCACTCGACCAGGTCGGTGACCTCCTCGGTGCGCGCGGCGGCCGGAACGCCGGAGCGCAGCGCCTTGAAGGCGTCGGAGAGGTAGCGCAGCACCGCACCCTCGGCCCGGGTGAGGCCGTAGGTGTTCACGAACTCCCGGAAGGTGAACGCCCGCTCCCACATCTCCCGGACGACCGACTTCGGCGAGAGCGCGCCGTCGGCGGCCCACGGGTTGGACTGCCGGTACACCTCGAAGGCGTGCCCGAGCAGCTCCTCCAGCGGCTTCGGGTAGCTGACCTCCTCGAGCAGCTCCATGCGCTCGTCGTACTCGATGCCCTCGGCCTTCATCTGGGCGACGGCCTCGCCCTTGGCCTTGTTCAGCTGCGCCGAGAGGATCTGCCGGGGGTCGTCGAGGGTGGCCTCGATGACGCTGACGACGTCCAGGGCAAATGTTCCGGAGTCCTGGGCGGACGACTCCGGGTCGAGCAGGTCGATGGCGGCGAGCGCGAAGGTCGACAACGGCTGGTTGAGCGCGAAGTCCGGCGGCAGGTCCAGCGTCAGGTCGTAGCGGCGGCCGTCGGGCTCGGGCTCGGGCAGCCGCTCGAGCACGCCGGCCTGCAGCAGCGAGCGGGCGATGCCGATCGCGTCGCGGATCAGCCGCAGCTGCTTCTTCCGCGGCTCGTGGTTCTCCGTCAGCAGCCGGCGCATGGCGGCGAACGGGTCGCCCGGCCGGTCGACGACGTCCAGCACCATCGCCGTCGTCACCCGCATGTGGCTGGTCAGCTTCTCCGGCTCGCCCTCGACCAGCCGGTTCATCGTGGCCTCGCTCCACGGCACCATGCCGTCGGGCACCTTCTTGCGCACCAGCTTGCGGCGCTTCTTCGGGTCGTCGGCGACCTTGGCGAACTGCTTAAGGTTCTCCACCTCGTGCTCGGGCGCCTGGACGACGACGGTGCCGGCGGTGTCGTAGCCGGCGCGGCCCGCCCGGCCGGCGATCTGGTGGAACTCGCGCACCTGCAGCAGCCGGGTGCGGGTGCCGTCGTACTTGGACAGCGCGGAGAACACGACGGTGCGGATCGGCACGTTGATGCCCACGCCGAGGGTGTCGGTG
Source organism: Blastococcus xanthinilyticus (assembly GCF_008124835.1). Classification (GTDB taxonomy): domain Bacteria; phylum Actinomycetota; class Actinomycetes; order Mycobacteriales; family Geodermatophilaceae; genus Blastococcus; species Blastococcus xanthinilyticus. Next base: position 45,009 of record NZ_VNHW01000014.1, read on the forward strand.
CCGCAGATGACCTTGAGCAGGCCGGCCTGGGCCAGCTGCTCCACCAGCCGCCGGTACTTGGGCAGCATCCCGGCGTGGTGGACACCGATGCCGTGGCGGACCAGCCGGGACAGCGTCGTCCCGAAGGCGGAGGAGAAGCGGAAGCCGCCGATCAGGTCGGCGATCGCGGCCTTCTGCTCCTTGGTGGCCACGTTCACGCTCATCAGGGCCTGCGCGCGTTCCAGCGCCGAGGCCTGGGTGAAGTGGACGACGTAGACCGGCGCCTGGGAGGTGTCCAGCAGCTCCTGGATCGTCTCGTGCATCGGGGTCGTGGCGTAGTAGTGGTGCAGCGGCACGGGGCGCTCGGCGTTGGCCACCAGCGCGGTGGGGCGGCCGGTGCGGCGGGTGAGGTCCTCGCGCAGGAAGGTGACGTCGCCCAGCGTGGCGCTCATCAGGAGGAACTGCGCCTTCGGCAGCTCCAGCAGCGGCACCTGCCAGGCCCACCCGCGATCGGGGTCGCCGTAGAAGTGGAACTCGTCCATCACCACCAGGCCGATGTCGGCGTCCGCCCCCTCGCGCAGCGCGATGTTGGCCAGCACCTCGGCGGTGCAGGCGATGATCTGCGCCCCGGCGTTGACGCTCGCGTCGCCGGTGAGCATGCCGACGTTCTCGGCCCCGAACACCCCGCACAGGGCGAAGAACTTCTCGCTGACCAGCGCCTTGATCGGCGCGGTGTAGTAGCTGCGCCGGCCGGCGGCCAGTGCCGCGTACTGCGCACCGGTGGCCACCAGCGACTTGCCCGAGCCGGTCGGGGTGGCGAGGACGACGTTCGCACCGCTGACCAGCTCGATGAGCGCCTCCTCCTGCGCCGGGTACAGCGTTGTGCCACCGGCCTCGGCCCAGGCGGCGAAGGAGGCGAACAGCTCGTCGGCGTCGCCGCCCGTGGCGCGCAGCGCGGTGAGGTCGGTCGGGTCCGCGAGCAGCGGGGGAGCGGTCGTGGTGGTCATCAGGCCCACCAGCGTGCCCGATGCCGGCCGGCTCCCGCCGAGCGAGGCCCAGGACGCGCTGATCCGAAACAGACGATAACGATCCGATAACGAGACGTGCGGAAGAGTGTGACCCGTGCCGTACTCGGAGAAGAAGGTGAACAAGAAATGAACGGAAGGTGGCTGCAAGCATGCGTGAACGTTTCTGCCCGGAGTGCCGGTGGACCGTCGTGACCGACCCGACGGGCCGGCGCCGGCTCGAGATGCGGTGGGTGCCCCTCGGTGCCACCGCCGACCAGGCCCCGGTGGCGCGCGCCGCCTGAGCCCCGGTTCAGCCCCTCGACCCGGGCGGTAGGGGAGACGCGCTGTTCGTGCGTCTCTCCCACCGCCCGGGTCGCGCGCTGTCCGGGGCCCTGGGTTCCCTGCTGCTTCCGGCGGGTAGCGCGCGGTCGAGGCCGGACCGCTCGGGTCCGGCTCCGCCACGTGTTCCGGAGGACAGCCATGTCGTCGCCCCGCCCCGAGTCCCAGCCCGCCCAGCAGCAGAGCACCCCCGGCACCCTCGGCGCGATGACGCCCAAGCCCGACCACGGCGAGGACAGCTACCAGGGCTCCGGCCGCCTGACCGGCAAGGTCGCCGTGATCACCGGCGGGGACAGCGGCATCGGCCGCGCCGTGGCCATCGCGTTCGCCCGCGAGGGAGCCGACGTCCTCATCTCCTACCTGAACGAGCACGAGGACGCGCAGGACACCGCCAAGTACGTCGAGCAGGCCGGCCGCAGGTGCGTGCTCGTGCCCGGGGACCTGGCCGACCGCGCGCACGCCAAGACCATCGTCCCGAAGGCAGTCGAGGAGTTCGGCCGGATCGACATCCTGATCAACAACGCCGCGTACCAGATGAGCCACGACTCGCTGGAGGAGATCTCCGACGAGGAGTGGGACTTCACCGTCGCCACGAACCTCTCGGCGATGTTCACCCTCACCAAGGACGCCATCCCGCACATGCAGCCGGGCGCCTCGATCATCAACTCCTCGTCGGTGAACTCGGACAACCCGAGCCCGAACCTCATCGCGTACGCGATGACCAAGGCCGGCATCGCCAACTTCACCGCCAGCCTCGCGCAGCTGCTGGCCGAGAAGGGGATCCGCGCCAACAGCGTCGCCCCCGGCCCGGTCTGGACGCCGCTGATCCCGGCGACCATGCCCGAGGAGAAGGTGGAGAGCTTCGGGCAGCAGGTGCCGCTGGGGCGTCCCGCGCAGCCCGCCGAGCTGGCGCCGGTCTACGTCCTGCTGGCCAGCGACGAGGCCTCCTACGTCTCCGGCGCCCGCGTCGCCGTCACCGGGGGCAAGCCGATCCTGTGACCGCCCGCTGTTGATCAGGTGACCTGATCGTTCCGGGTCCTGGCTCAGCACCGGTGGTGAGCCAGGACCACCAGTGCTGAGGTCACCTGATCATCATGGCGAGCGCGGCGACGTCGGTCGGGCGGACGCGGCAGCAGCCACCGACGAGCCGGGCGCCCGCGCCGACCCAGCCGGGGACCTCGGCCTCGTCGATCCCCGGCGCCCCGGCCCAGCGGCGCGCCGCGGCGTCCCACGTCTCGCCGCTGTTCGGGTACACGGCGACCGGCTTCCCGGCGGACGCCGCCGCGGCCAGGGCGGGCCCGACCGCCTGCGGCGCGGTGCAGTTGATGCCGACCGCCACGACCCGGTCCAGCCCGGCGGCCATCGCGAAGACGTCGGCCGCCCGTTCCCCCCGGCGGGTGCGGGCGACACCGTCGTCGTCCACCGCCGTGGTCAGCGACAGCCAGATCGGCACCCCGAGGGCCTGCGCCTCCAGCAGCAGCGCCTCCGCCTCGGCCGCGGCCGGCACCGTCTCGCACGCCAGGACGTCGGCGCCGGCCTCGGCGAGCAGCTCCATGCGGGGGCGGTGGAACTCCCGCAACCGGTCGACGCCGACGTCGGCCACGTAGCCGCCGGTGTACTCGGACCCGTCGGCGAGCATCGCGCCGTACGGGCCGACCGAGCCGGCCACCCACCCCTCGCCCTGTCCCTCGCCCTGCCCCTCGCGGGCCAGCGCCACCGACGAGGCGATCAGCCGGCGGGCCGCCGCGGCGTCCACGCCCGCCGCGGCGAACCCCTCCACGGTGGCCTGGTAGCTCGCCGTCGTGGCCACCTGCGCGCCGGCTGCGGCGAACGCCGCATGGGCGGCGACGATCGCCGCCGGGTCGTCGCGCAGCAGGCGAGCCGACCACAGCGACGAGGAGACGTCGTGCCCGCGGGCCTCGAGCTCGGTGGACAGCCCGCCGTCGAGCAGCACCGGCCCGGCAGCGAGGGCAGCGGCCAGATCAGGCATGGAGGCCATCCTCCCGCGGTACCTGCGCACGCATGGTCTTCATCTGGAGCAGCGGCATGGGCCCGCGCCGGCGGCGTCCCCGACGCGGGTACGGCGGCTACCGCGGGCACTACGCGGGGCACTACGGGCCGGGCTACGGCTACGGGCGGGGCTACGGGCGGGGCCGCCGCGGCGGCAACGACTCCTGCCTGCGCGACCTGCTGTTCCTCAACACCGGCTGCTGCCTGGCCAACGCGATCGGCTGCGGCCTGGAGCTGATGCTCGTGGCCCCGCGGTCGCTGCCGGCGATCCGCGCCCAGCAGCGAGGCACCGGCCTCGCGGCCCGGCTGATCGCCGCCGTCCGCTACTACCAGCGCGAGATCAGCCCGAAGCGCCGGCCGTGCTGCCGGTACACGCCCACCTGCTCGACGTACGCGGTCCAGGCGCTGGAGACCCACGGGGCCCTGCGCGGCTCGTGGCTGACGCTGCGCCGGCTCGTGCGCTGCCGCCCCGGCGCTGCCGGTGGGGCGGACCCGGTCCCGGTCTGACCGGCGGCGGGGAGTCGCCTACGGTCGCCCGGTGACCCCCACCGGCGCGCGCACCTGGCGGGACCCGAGGTGGCGGGCCGCCGCTCTGGCCTGGGCGGCCGAGCAGCTGGCGCGGGCCGGGCTGGTCCCCGCCGGGAAACCGGAGCAGCCGCACGTGCGCGCCTGGTCCACCGCCTTCCGCATCCCGCTGCGCGGCGGGGGCGCCGTCTGGCTGAAGGCGGTGGGGCCGGGCTCGGTGCAGGAGCCCGTGCTCGCCGAGGCGCTCGGCCGCTGGGTGCCGCAGCAGGTGCTGGTGCCGCTCGCGGTCGACCGGGAGCGGCGGCTGCTGCTGCTCCCCGAGGGCGGCCCGACCCTGCGGGAGACCGGCGCGGACCTCCCCGCCTGGGCGGCGCTGCTGGCGGGGCACGCCCGCCTGCAGGCCGAGGTCGCGCGTCATGCCGACGAGCTGGTCGGCCTCGGCGTCCCCGACCACCGCCCGGAGCGGCTGCCCGCACTCGTGGCGGACCTCCTGGCCGACCACGGGGCGCAGCGCTCCGGCCACCCGGAGGGGCTCGCCGACGACGTGCGCGCCCGCGTGCTGGCCGGGCTCGGCGGCTACGCGGCGGCCTGCCGGGAGCTCGCGGACGGCGGCGTCCCGGCGAGCGTGCAGCACGACGACCTGCACGACGGGAACGTCTTCGCCGGCGACGGTCTGCACCGGGTCTTCGACTGGGGCGACGCCTCGGTCTCGCACCCGTTCCTCGTCCTGCTCGTCGCCCTCCGCTCGGCAGGTGGGGTGCTGGGCCTGCCGCCGGGGGACCCTGGGATGCTCCGGCTGCGCGACGCCTACCTCGATCCGTGGCTGGACCACGGCAGCGCCGCCGAGCTGCGCGAGCTGTGCGACGTGGCGCTGCGCGTCGCGCCGCTCCAGCGGGCGCTCACCTGGCGCCGGATCCTGCGCGGCGTGCACGAGGCCGAGCGCGCGGAGTGGGCCGGCGCGGTGCCCGGCTGGACCGCCGAGCACCTCGCCCCGGGCCCACTGGCGCCAGGCGGCTGAACGCGTCGGCCACACTGTCCCGGTGCCCGGGACCGACGACGCCTCCGGTGACCTCCCCGTCACCGGCTCTCTCGTCGTGCCCGCCGGCGCCCTCTCCTGGCGGTTCTCCCGGTCCTCGGGGCCGGGCGGGCAGGGCGTGAACACCGCCGACTCCCGGGTCGAGCTGTCGGTCGCCCCGCTGGACCTGCCGGGGCTCAGCGACCCGCAGCGGGCGCGGCTGGCGTCCCGGCTGGGCGGGCGGCTGGTCGACGGCGTCCTCACCGTCGCCGCCAGCGAGCACCGCCAGCAGCTGCGCAACCGCCAGGCCGCCCGCGAGCGGCTGGCCGCGGTGCTGCGCGCCGCGCTGGCCACGCCGGCGCCGGCCCGGCGCCGCACCAGGCCCACCCGGGGATCGCAGGAGCGCCGGATCGCGGCGAAGAAGCAGCGGGGCCAGCTGAAGAAGCAGCGCGGCTCCTGGGACTAGCTCAGCCGCTGCTGCAGGTGCACGGTGACCTCCTCGCCCGCGCGGCTCTTCCCGATGGCCGAGCAGATCGCCGCCCGCAGCGGCAGCCAGTGCGGGCCCTCGCCCGACGGCATGAGGGTGGCCGCGAAGGCGTGCCCGTCCGCGGTGCCGGTCACCTTCACCGCCCGGCGGGTGCCCAGCAGCTCGGCGGAGTCCGGCACGACCAGGTAGGTGGGGAAGGCGCCGTCCTTCTCGATAGGCGCGGTGAAGGTGAGGTCCAGGGCGGTCGGGGTGCTCATGCCTCCTCTGACCGCCGCGGCGCCGACAACTCATCGCGGCGCCGGCGGAGGAACGCCCGCTCGCGCTCGTTGCCGCACCGCTCGATCGCCTCCCCGTAGGCCGCGACCGCCTCGGCCGGGCGCCCGGCGCGGCGCAGCAGGTCGGCGCGGACGGCGGGCAGCAGGTGCTCGTGCGGCAGCTCCAGCTCCTCGACCAGCGCCAGCCCCGCGGCGGGGCCGTCGAGCTCGGCGACGGCGACCGCGCGGTTGAGCGCGACGACCGGGCTCCGGGTGAGGGCCAGCAGCTGGTCGTAGAGCGCGACGACCTGCCGCCAGTCGGTGCCGGCGGCCGTCGCGGCGTCGCCGTGCACCGCGGCGATCGCCGCCTGCAGCTGGTAGGGCCCCGGCCGGCCCCGCCGCAGGCACCGCCGGACCAGCTCCTGGCCCTCGGCGATCAGCGCGCGGTCCCACCGCGACCGGTCCTGGTCGGCGAGCAGCACGAGGTCGCCCTCGGCGGAGGTCCGCGCCGGGCGGCGGGCCTCGGTGAGCAGCATCAGCGCCAGCAGCCCCAGCACCTCCGGCTCGTCGGGCATCAGCTCGGCGAGCAGCCGGCCCAGCCGGATCGCCTCGGCGCACAGGTCGGGCCGCACCAGCCGGTCGCCGGAGGTCGCGGTGTGCCCCTCGGTGAAGACCAGGTGGACGACGGCGAGCACGGCCGGCAGGCGGTCGGGCAGCTCCGCCTCGCGTGGGACCCGGTACGGGATGCCGGCGTCGCGGATCTTGGCCTTGGCCCGCACCAGGCGCTGGGCCATCGTCGCCTCCGGCACGAAGAACGCCGCCGCGATCTCGGCGGTGGTGAGGCCACCGAGCAGCCGCAGGGTGAGCGCCACCCGGGCGGGCGCGGCCAGCGCTGGGTGGCAGCAGGTGAAGACGAGCCGCAGCCGGTCGTCGTGCACGGGTCCCTCCTCCACGGGCTCGGGGGCGCTGCCGAGCAGCGCGGCCTGCGCGTGCCGGTCGCTGCGCACGGAGTCCCGCCGCCAGCGGTCGATCGCCCGGTTGCGGGCGGTCGTGACGATCCAGCCGGCCGGGCTGGGCGGCACCCCGTCGGCCGGCCACCGCGCGAGGGCGGCGACGAAGGCGTCCTGGACCGCCTCCTCGGCGGCGTCGACGCTGCCGAGGAGGCGGATCAGGACGGCGACCGCCCGGCCGGAGTGCTCGCGGAAGACCCGCCCGACCTCGGCGACGGCGTCGTCCATCGGCTCAGACGGTCCGGGCCACGGGTCGGACCTCGACCGGCAGGCCCCCGAGCACGCGGGTGAGCTTTCCGGCCCAGACCAGCGCCTGGTCCAGATCGGCGGCCTCGATCACGTCGAACCCGCCGACGAACTCCTTGGCCTCGGCGTAGGGGCCGTCGGTGATCAGCACGTCACCGCCCTCGGCGCGGACGACGGTCGATGCCGCCGGCTGGTGCAGGGCCGCGGCGAAGACCCACACCCCCGCCGCCCGCATCTCCTCGGTGAGCGCGGCGAGATCCCTCATCACCGGCTCGAGGAACTCCGGCGGGGGGATCTCGCCGACCGGCTGGACGATGTTCAGCAGGTACTGCGCCATGGCTGCCTCCTGTGGGTGCGGCGCCGGCCGCGTGCCGGTCGCTCACCGCCTGTACGAACGAGGTGCGGCCGGATCGACACCTGTGCGGAAACTCTCCAGCGCCGCCACGGGAGCGCCAGACCTCCGGAGCAGCACGGAGGGTGCAGGTGCGGGCTCCTCAGCCGGCGAGGACGGCGGCCATCATCCGGCGGGCCCGCCGCCCCTCGGGCACCGGCAGCAGGGCGTGCACGTGGACCAGGCCCTCCTCCTCGTGGTGGTCGACCGGCACGCCGGCGGCGCGGGCGCGCTCGACCAGCAGCCGGGTGTCCGGGCTGGTGATGTCGCGGGTGCCGCTGAACACGGTCAGCGGGCCGAGCCCGGCCGGCTCACCGAACAGCGGGCTCACCAGCGGGTCGGTCAGCGGCAGCTCGCCCCGCCAGAGCTCGATCGCGGCCCGGGTGCCGGGCCGGGCCAGCCACGGGTCCTGCGGCTCGACGAGGTCGATCTCGGGGTTGGCGAGCGTCAGGTCGAGCGCGGGGGAGACCAGCACCGTCCGGTGCAGCGGCGGCACGCCCCGGTCGCGGAGCAGCAGCGCGGATGACAGCGCGATCTGCCCGCCCGCCGAATCGCCCATCGCGGTGACCCGCCCGGCGCCGTGCCGCTCGGCCAGCGCGCCGATCAGGTCGGCGACGGCCGGCACCACCGTCGCCGCCGTGCCCACCGGCGCCAGGGGGTAGATCGGCACGGTGATCGCGGTGCCGGTGCGGGCGGTCAGCCCGGCGACCAGCCGCCAGTGCAGCGGGTGGATCTGGTTGACCCAGGCGCCGCCGTGCACGTAGACGGCGGCACCCTCCGGCGTCCGGTCGCGGGGCACGACGCGGTAGACCGGCCAGCCGGTGCCGTGGTGGACGTCCACCTCGATCGTGACGCCGCGGAGCCCCCGGGGAGGCCCGTACGGCGCCGGGCGCACCAGGCGGTCCTGCACGCCCCGCAGCAGGACCTCCGGGTGCTCGAACTCCCGCCGGAAGCGCAGCAGGCGGAGCAGCGGGGGCAGCAGGCGGCCGGCGGGGCTGGGCACGGGACCTCCGGGGGGTCGGGGGTGCGGTCCGGGTGGCGGACGGCGGTCAGCTCAGGGCGAGCGGTTCGCGGACGAGCACCCACAGCGGTAGCTCGTCGTCGCTGGTGCGGGTGGTCTCGGTGACCTGGAAGCCGAAGCCGCGGAAGAAGCGCACGTTGGCCCAGCCGAACACCGCCGCCGCGGCGGGGGTCTTCTCCGCGTCGCAGCGCACCAGCACCGGGGCGAGCACCGCGGCGGCGAGCCCTCGGCGCCGGGACGACGGGCGGACGCCCAGGTGCCGCAGCCGCCAGTGCGGTCGGTCGGGCAGCGCCGCGGTCACCAGCGCCTCGGTCTCGGCGACCACCCGGGCGCGCGGCCCGGACAGGTAGGGCAGCTCGCGGGCCAGGGCGGCGCGGACGTCGTCGGGCAGCGGTCGGGTGCCGGGCGCACCGGGCGGCGGCTCCCACACGGCGACGGCGGTCACGTCGTCGGTCACCCACGCGGTGCCCGTCCCCACCCCGCGGTGCCCGGCGTCGAGCTCGTTCAGCCGGGTGAGCCGCTGCATGCGCCCGTCGTCGGGCAGCGCCCAGCGGGTCCATCGGGAGTCGCCCAGCGCCAGGGTGAGGGTGGCGGCCACGCGCGGCACGTCCCGCTGCTCGGCGGTGCGGACGTCGGGGCCCTCCTCGTCCGGGTCGTCGATCCGCCGGACGGTGGGGCCATGGGTCACCGGGCCATTCGACCACGCCCCGGTGCCCGGGATCGCGGGGCGCCGGAGGACGCCGCCCCGCCGCGACGCCGGGTTCCCGTGGCGGCAGGCGATGCGCCCGGGGGCCACCGCGGTGGCGGGGTGCGGCCGGAGGGCAGAGAGTGGGACCGGTGAGCGGAGAGTGAACCGGTGAGCGAGCCCGCCGACGCCGGCGTTCCCGTCTGGGTCGGCCCGCGGCCGGATCCGGTCATCGCGGACGGCGTGCGGCGGGGCGGCGGCCGGCTCACGGGCTCCGACGAGGCCGAGGCCGTGGTGTGGCTCGACCGGGGGCCGACCGGGCTCGGCGAGCACCTGCACCCGGGCGTGCGGTGGGTGCAGCTGGCCCTCTCCGGCGTCGACTCCTGGGTCGGTCACCCGGTGATGCGCTCGGCAGCGGAGTTCACGGCGGTGCGCGGCATCTACGCGCCGCAGGTCGCCGAGCACGCCCTGGCGCTGCTGCTGGCCGGCGCGCGGGAGCTCGCCCGCGCCGCGCGGAGCACCTCCTGGGACCGCCCGGACACCCGGCTGCTCAGCGGGGCCACCGTCGTCATCGTGGGCGCGGGCGCCATCGGCCGGGAGCTGATCCGGTTCCTCGAGCCGTTCCGCTGCCGCATCGTCGCGGTCAACCGGTCCGGTGCGCCGGTCGACGGCGCCGCCGAGACGCTCCCCGTCGCCCGCCTCGACGAGGCCTGCGCCGTGGGGGACTACCTGGTGCTGGCCGCCCCCGCGACGCCGGCCACCCGGTCGATGATCGGCGCGCATCAGCTCGCCCGCATGCCGCGGCACGGGTGGATCGTGAACGTCGGTCGCGGATCGCTCGTCGACACCGCCGCCCTCACCGCGGCGCTGAGCGAGGGGACCGTCCGGGGTGCCGCCCTGGACGTCACCGACCCCGAGCCCCTGCCGCCGGACCACCCGCTGTGGCGCGAGCCCGGCTGCGTGATCACGTCGCACTCGGCGAATCCGGCGGACGCGCGGTTGTCCGCGCTCGCCGACCGCGTGGCGGAGAACGTGGCCCGCTTCGCCCGCGGGGAGCCGCTGCTCGGCTCCATCGACCCCGAATCGGGCTTCTAGGCGACCACCAGCGGAGGTGCAGCGATGACGGAGAAAGCCACCGGCGTCGGCCGGAACATGTCGTCCTACGGGGACGCCGGCTTCAGCCGGTACCTGCGGGCCGCGTTCCTGGCCGGGGCCGGCTACGACGCGGACGACCTCGGCCGGCCGTTCGTGGGCATCGCCGACCTGAGCTCGGACTACAACCCCTGCCACCGGCTGATGCCCGGGCTGGTGGAACAGGTGAAGCGCGGGGTCCTGCAGGCCGGCGGACTGCCCTTCGTCTTCCCCACGATCAGCCTGCACGAGAGCTTCGTCGCGCCGACCATGCTGTACCGCAACCTCCTGGCGCTGGAGACCGAGGAGATGATCCGCGCGCAGCCGATGGACGCCGTGGTCCTGCTCGGTGGCTGCGACAAGACCGTGCCGGCGCAGCTGATGGCGGCCGCGTCGTCGGACGTGCCGGTCGTCGTGGACGTGGTCGGCTCGATGCTGGCCGGGTCGTGGGAGGGCGAGCGCCTGGGCGCGTGCACCGACTGCCGCAGGTTCTGGGCGCGGCACCGCAGCGGTGAGCTGGACGAGGCCCGGATCCGCCAGGTGGAGGGCTCGCTGGTCAACACCGCGGGGACCTGCATGGTGATGGGCACGGCATCGACCATGGCGGCGGTGACCGAGGCGCTGGGGATGATGGTCCCGGGCGGGGCGACGCCCCCGGCCCCGTCCGGCGACCGGCTGCGGCACGCCACCGCGACCGGGCGCCAGGCGGTCGCGCTGGCCCTGGAGCCCCGGCTGCCCCGCGAGATCATGACCCGCGAGGCGTTCGGGAACGCCCTCACCGTCATGTCGGCCATGGGTGGTTCGACGAACGCGATCATCCACCTGCTCGCGGTGGCCCGGCGGGCCGGTGTCGACCTCACGCTGGACGACTTCGACCGGGTGTCGGGGGAGACCCCGCTGCTGCTGGACCTCAAGCCCTCCGGCGCCGGCTACATGGAGGACTTCCACAACGCCGGCGGCGTGCCGGTGCTGATGAAGGCGCTGGAGCCGCGGCTCGCGACCGGGCACGTCGGCGTCACCGGCCGGTCGCTCGGCGAGCAGCTCGCGGAGGTCCGGCCGCCGGCGTCGTGGCAGACCGTCGTCCGGACCCTGGAGGCGCCGCTCGGTGCCGGTGGCGCCCTGGCGGTCCTGCGGGGGTCGCTCGCACCGGAGGGGGCGGTCATGAAGGTGTCGGCCGCGACCCCGGATCTGCTGCGCCATCGGGGGCCGGCGCTGGTCTTCGATTCGCCGGAGGACGCCGCCCGGCGGATCGACGCCCCCGACCTGGACGTCACCGCCGACTCCGTCCTGGTCCTGCGCAACGCCGGGCCCATCGGGGCGGGGATGCCCGAGGCGGGGTCGCTGCCGATCCCGCGGCGGCTGGCCGAGGCCGGCGTCCGCGACATGGTCCGGGTCTCCGACGCGCGGATGAGCGGCACGTCCTACGGGACGGTGGTGCTGCACTGCGCTCCGGAGAGCGCGGCCGGCGGGCCGCTGGCCCTCGTGCGGGACGGGGACCTGATCGAGCTCGACGTCGGCGAACGGCGCATCGACCTGCTGGTCGACGCCGAGGAGCTCGAGAAGCGGCGCGCGGACCTGCCCGCGTTCCCCGTGCCGGAGCGCGGCTGGCGGCGGCTGTACGCGACCACGGTGCTCTCGGCGTCCGAGGGCGCCGACATGGACTGGCTGTAGCGGGCCGCCCCGGGCCCGCCGGAGCGGCTCAGCTCCAGGGGCTGGTCTGGTACCGCCGCACGACGTCCTCGTCGAAGCCGAATCCGATGCCAGGGGTCGTCGGCAGCACCAGGCTCCCGTCGCGCACCTCCAGCTGGGTGTCCACCAGCTCGCGGAAGTTGAGCACGCTGGAGTCGGCGAAGTACTCGACGAAGGTGGCGTTCGGGGTGGCACCCACGAGGTGCACGTGGAGGTCGTGGAACCAGTGGGGGGCGACCGGGATGCCGTAACTGGCGGCGGTCCCGGCGATCCGCCGGAACTCGGTGACGCCGCCGGCCACCGCGGCATCGGTCTGCAGGATCGCGGCCGCCTCCTTGTCGAGCAGCTCCTTGTGCCGCCAGCGGCCGGCCTCGATCTCGCCGGTGGCCACCGGGATGGAGGTGCTCCGGGCCAGCCGGGCGTGGTTGTCGATGTCGTCGGGGGAGAACGGCTCCTCGATCCAGTACGGGTCGTAGGCCTCGAAGCGGCGCACCGTCCGCAGTGCGGTGGGCAGGTCCGGCCAGGCGTTGTTGGCGTCGAGCATCACCAGCACGTCGGGGCCGACGGCGTCCCGCACGGCGGCGAGGCGCTCCTCCTCCTGCGCCGGCGCCAGGCGGCCGACCTTGATCTTCACCGCCTGGAACCCCTGGTCCACGTACCCGCGCGCCTCCCCGGCCAGCGCCTCGGGGGTCTTGCCGTCCTGGTAGTAGCCGCCACTGGCGTACGCCGGCACCGTGTCGCGGTGCACCGCCCCCAGGAAGCGCCACAGCGGCAGCCCCACGGCCCGCGCGTTGTGGTCCCACAGGGCGATGTCGATCGCGCTGAGCGCCCGCATGGTCGAACCCGTCCGGCCGTGCAGCAGCCCCTCCTGGTACATCTCCCGCCAGAGGCCCTCCACCCGGTACGGGTCCTCGCCGACGACCAGCCCGGCGAACAGGTCGCGGACCGCGGCCGCGACCACGGCGCCGCCCGAGGTGCCGGCGTAGTTGAAGCCGATGCCCTCCACCCCGTCCTGGTCGCGCACGCGGACCAGGCAGTACTCCCGGGCCACCACGCCCCGGGTGGAGAACGACAGCGGCCGCTCCAGCGGTACGCGGACCGTGCAGGCCTGGACGTCGGCGACGACTGACACGAGAGCTCCCGGAGGCGAGGTGGGCTGGCCGCGGACCCGCCACGGGAGCCCGGGTGCCCATTACACGCCACCCGAGGCGCCGCCGTCCTGTCGTCACGGGGCCGTGGTCGCCCGGCTGCACCGCCCGCGACCGCGCCGGGCAACCGGACGGGGGCCGCCCCCGGGATGGGAGCGGCCCCCGTCGGAGGTCCTGCGGTCGGTCGTCGGTCAGGCGACGTCGAACCCCGCGCGGTCGACCTTGCGGTGGTAGCGCTCGCCGAGCTTGCCGCCGAGGATGGCGCCGAGCAGCGTGACGAGCAGGATCGCGACCAGCGTGATGATGCCCGCGGTGGTGGCGGTGCCCTCGTCGATCGGGATGCGCGGCAGGTTCAGCTGCTGGAGCACGTTGTACTCGGAGCCGAACACCAGCCCCAGCACCGCCAGCGCGATGACCACGAGCAGGCCGATCACCCACACGGCGATGCCCTGCCGGACGCCGTCGAAGCGCGCCATGCGGCCGGCGACGTACCCGCCCGCGTAGTAGGCGAGGAACAGGACCACCAGCAGCACGATGCCGCCGACGATCCCGACGGTGTCGGCCTGGTCGGCGACGTCCTCGGCGGCGTCCCCGACCGAGGACACCCCCTCGGTGAGGCCGAGGGCCAGGCCGGCGGCGCTCAGCAGCGCGACGAGGAGGACGGCGAGGCCGTTCGCGGAGAGCCAGCCGAAGAACGCCGCTCCCCACTTGATGCCGCCGTAGCGGGAGTGCTGGGCGTCGACGGCGTCGCGGGCGACCCCGCGCGTGGAGTGCGCACCGTCGGCGCCGGGGGTGGCGCCGTCGCCGGGATGGGCTGCAGGTGTGGACATGACGGAGCTCCTCGGGGAGGGGACGGCCGGCGGGGTGCCGGGCCGGGGGGTGGCGGGAGCCGGCGGATCGCCGGCCCCCGCCGGGGCCTCAGCGGCGCGGGTTCGTGCCGTCGCCGTCCAGCTCGATCTGCTCCTTGCGGACCTGCTCGTTCACGGTCACCTGCTCGGTCACCGTCTCGGTGTCCAGGCGGACGCGCTCGACCGGCACGGCCTCCTTCTCCACCACGGGGCGCTCGGCGTGGAGGACGACCTCGTGCTCCTCCTCGCTGATCGCCGGGCCGTCGAGGGCGTTGCCCACGTTGGCGTCGGTGATCGGCTCGCGCTCGAGGCGGACCTCCTCGCGGGTCACCGGCACCGTCTCGGTGACGTTCTCGCTGACCACGTACTTGCGCAGCCGGGCGCGGCCGGACTCCTCGGACCGGGTGCCGACCCGGAGCTGCTCCTCCGACCGCGTCATGGCGTTGTCCGTGGTGGGACCGGAGGTGTCGTGGCCGACGCTGCCCCGGGTGTCGGTGCCGGTCGTGCCCGTCGTCCGGGCCGTGCCGGTGGTCTCGGTCCTGCCGGTGGTCTCGGCCCTGCCGGTGGTCTCGGTCATGCCGACCGTGGTGTCCGTGGTGCCGGTGCCCAGGCCGTAGTAGCGGTAGAGCTCCTGCTCCTCGGCCGGCGACAGGTGCCCGTCGGTGTCGATGTGCGGGGCGTTCTTGACCTTGTCCTTGTCGTAGGGCACCCGCAGCTCCTCGCCGGAGACGTCGGCCTGCGCCAGGGGCACGAAGGCCTCCTTGGTGCCGAACATGCCGGTGCGGACGGTCGCCCACTCGGGGCGGCCGGTCTCGTCGTCGAGGTAGACCTCGCCGACGGTGCCCAGCTTGCCGTCGGGCCCGACGGCGGTGCTGCCGATGACTGCGCTCAGCTGCTGCTCGGTGATCACGTGCTGCTCCTGGGTTCGAGGCGGGATGGGTCGGCCGCCCCGGTGCGTGCTCTCGGAGCGCGGCCTTTCCGTCGATGCCCGGTCGCTTACGTTGTAAACGGATCACCCCGGCAACTCCGCGGGCCGCTACGACGGCCGCGGATCACCCCGGCGCGGACTCCGCGACTCCTGCCGGACCGCCTCCAGGCGCCCCAGGAGGTTCTCCAGCGCCTCCTCGAACTCGGCGGCCGACTCGTCCAGGGAGAGCAGCGACTCCAGCCGGACGACGGTGGGGTAGTTGCGTAGGTCGGTGCTCTCCGCCGCGTCGGGCACCCCCTCGGGCTGGTCCTCCGGGCTGATCTTCACGCCCTTCTGCGAGACCTCCAGGAGCAGGTGCCCGAGCAGGAAGCTCGAGTACGCGCGGTAGGCCGCGACGGCGGCCTCCTCGGTGAACCCGCTGTCGAGCATCGCCTCGAGGAACGACTCCACCCAGCGCAGGCTGCGCAGCGGCGGGCGCACCCACGGGGCCGCCGGCGGGCGGGTGGCGACGAGCGGGAACACCTCCGGGTGCGCCAGCGCGATCCGCCGGACGCCGTGGGCGAGGCGCTGCAGGTAGTCCTGCCAGCCGTGCGAGACGCCGAGGTGGACGTCGGGGTCGCCGTACAGCTCGTCGATCACCGACTCGACGACCCCGTCGAGCAGCTGCTCGCGGCCGGGCACGTAGCGGTAGAGCGCCATGGCCTCCACGCCCAGGTAGGAGCCCAGCCGCCGCATCGTCAGGGCGTTGAGGCCGTTCGCGTCGATGAACTCGATCGCCGCGCCGAGGATCCGGCGCCGGTCCAGCCCGCTGCGCCCGGCGCCCGGGGGCGCGGCCGGGATCGCGGCGGCGGTGCCGCCGCGCCCTTCGGGGCTGTCGGGATCGGCGCGCGGGTCCGGCTCGGTCATCGGGCGCTCCTCCCTCGGCTCGGTCTGCGGTGCCCATCCTGCGTCCCGGCAACCGCACACTCCCCGGCGGGCCCGTGTGAGGGGGACGGAACACAGCGTTGACACCGAGGTCGAGGAAGGGACACGACCGCCGCCCACGCTGGTCGCCGTGTCCACCGACGTCGTCCCCGCGCCCGCCCGGCCGGGGGGCTGCGTCTCGCGGACCACGGAGACCCACTGCCCCTACTGCTCGCTGCAGTGCGGCATGGCGGTCACCGCCGGCGCCCGCCCGGCGACCCTCGTGCCGCTGGACTTCCCGACCAACCGGGGCGGGCTGTGCTCCAAGGGGTGGTCGTCGGCCGAGCTGCTCGACCACCCCGAGCGGCTGCTGCGCCCGCTGGTGCGAGCCGTGCCCGGCGACCGCACCAGCCCGCTGGTGGAGACGACGTGGGACGACGCCCTCGACCGGGTGGTGGCCGCGATCAGGGCGACCCAGCAGGTCCACGGCCGGGACGCCGTCGGCTGCTTCGGCGGCGGGTCGCTGACCAACGAGCAGGCGTACCAGTTCGGCAAGTTCGCCCGCGTCGCGCTGCGCACGTCGGCCATCGACTACAACGGGCGCTTCTGCATGTCCTCGGCCGCGGGGGCGGCCAACCGCGCGTTCGGGCTGGACCGCGGGCTGCCCTTCCCGCTGTCGGACGTCGCCGAGGCCGACGTCGTCGTGCTCGTCGGCAGCAACCCCGCCGACACGATGCCGCCGGCCATGCAGTGGTTCGACGCCGGCCGCGAGCGCGGGGCGCAGCACGTCGTCGTCGACCCGCGCCGCACGGCCACCGCCCGCAACGCCGCCCTGCACCTGCAGCCGCTGCCGGGCACCGATCTCGCGCTGGCCAACGGGCTGCTGCACATCGCGATCGCCGAGGGGCTGGTGGACGAGGCCTACGTCGCCGCGCGCACCACCGGCTTCGACGCCGTCCGGGCCGGCGTCGCCGGCTACTGGCCCGACCGGGTCGAGCGGCTGACCGGGGTCCCGGTCGCCGACCAGCGGCGGACGGTCTTCGCCCTGGCCCGCGCGGACAAGGCGATGGTCCTCACCGCCCGGGGCGCCGAGCAGCACCGCAACGGCACCGATACCGCGCAGGCGTGGATCAACCTGGCCCTCGCCCTCGGGCTGCCCGGGCGGCGGGGGAGCGGCTGGGGCACCGTGACCGGCCAGGGGAACGGGCAGGGCGGCCGGGAGCACGGCCAGAAGGCCGACCAGCTGCCCGGCTACCGGTCGCTGGCCGATCCGGCCGCGCGTGCGCACGTCGCCGCCGTCTGGGGCGTCGACCCCGACGACCTGCCGCTGCCCGGGAGGAGCGCCTTCGAGCTGCTCGACGCGCTCGGCAGCGACGGCGGCGTCCGCACCCTGCTGGTGCTCGCCTCCAACGTCGCCGTCTCCGCGCCCGACGCCCGCCGGGTGATCAGCCGGCTGCGCGGCCTGGACTTCCTCGCCGTCAGCGACTTCTTCCTGTCCGAGACCGCCGAGCTCGCCGACGTCGTCCTGCCGAGTGCCATGTGGGCGGAGGAGGCCGGCACCATGACCAATCTCGAGGGGCGGGTGATCCGCCGGCGCCGGGCGCTGGACCCGCCTGCCGGGGTGCGCGACGACCTGCAGCTGCTCGCGGAGCTGGCCGGCCGCCTCGGGGTGGGGGAGCGGTTCAGCGGCGACCCGGAGACGGTGTTCGAGGAGCTGCGCCGGGCCAGCGCCGGAGGAACGGCGGACTACTCGGGGATCAGCTACCGGCGCATCGACGAGGAGCGCGGCGTCTTCTGGCCGTGCCCCGCGACGGAGGACCGCGCCGCTCCGCACCCCGGCACGCCGCGGCTGTTCACCGAGCGGTTCGCGACGCCCGACGGGCGGGCGCGCTTCCTGCGGGTGGAGCACGCCGACGCCGCCGAGCGCCCCGACGCCGACTACCCGCACGTGCTGACCACCGGCCGGGTGCTGGCGCAGTACCAGTCCGGCACCCAGACCCGCCGCTCCCGCAGCCTGCAGCTGGTGGCGCCCACCCCGCGCGCCGAGCTGCACCCCGACCTCGCCGCCGCCCTCGGCGTGGCCAACGACGACGTGGTCGAGCTGGCCACCCGCCGCGGCCGGGCCCGCTTCCACGCGCAGGTGACCGACGCGATCCGCCCGGACGTGGTGTTCGTGCCCTTCCACTGGGGTGGCGGCGCCAGCGCCAACGCGCTGACCGGCGCCGACGCGCTGGACCCGGTGTCGAAGATGCCGCCGTTCAAGGTCTGCGCCGTCGCGGTCACCCGGGTCTCGGGGCCCGAGGAACGCGTTCCGCCGCCGGCCCCGGCCACCCAGCCCCGTCCGTCGGAACGCCGCCCGCCCGCCGCCCCCGCACCGCACCCGCCGTCCCGCACGCCCGCCTCGACGACGATCCGGAGAACCCCCGTGAAGAGCACCCCCCGCTTCCTGCAAGGCGTCTTCCCGATCACCGGGGAGGGGCTGGCCAAGCCCGGCCCGGTGGACCCCGCGCTGCGCTACACCGTGCCCGCAGGCAGCAGCGCCCAGGCGCTGTACTTCCGCGGCGGGAACTCGACCGGCGAGCTGGTGTACGTGCTGCTCGTCCGGGACGGCGAGCCGGTGCGCTGGTTCCCGATCGGCGCGCGGGCCGACACCCACGTGCCGCTGCGCGTGGTGGAGGACCTGCCCGGCGGCTCGGTCGTGGAGCTGCACGCCGCGGCGCCCGAGGGCATCACCGGCGAGATCGTGGTCGACCTCGGGCTGGTGGAGGTCTGATGGCGCCGCGGACGGACGCACCGGTCCTCGGCGCGCGGCGCGCCGCCACCACCACGCTGCGGCTCGACGACGAGCTGGACGCGCGCGGCCGGCTGGTCGTGGTCGGCAACGGCATGGCCGGTGCGCGGCTGGTCGAGGAGGTGCTCGAGCGCGGCGGCGGGGAGCAGTTCCGCATCACGGTCTTCGGCGACGAGCCGCACGGCAACTACAACCGGATCATGCTCTCGCCGGTCCTGGCCGGGGAGTCGCACGAGGACGACATCGTCCTCAACTCCCACGACTGGTACGCCGACAACGACATCGACCTGCGGGCCGGTGTGCGCGTCGAACGGATCGACACCGCCGCCAAGCAGGTGCACGCCGCCGACGGCAGCGTCACCCCCTACGACCACCTCGTCCTGGCCACCGGCAGCCACTCGTTCATCCCGCCCATGGCCGGGGTGCGCCGCAAGGACGGCGAACTCCTCCCCGGCGTCTACGGGTTCCGCACCATCGACGAGACGCGGGCGATGCTCGAGGCCACCGGCCGGTGCCGGCGCGCGGTGGTGATGGGCGGCGGGCTGCTCGGCCTCGAGTCCGCCCGCGCGCTGCAGGGCCACGGGCTGCAGGTGGAGCTCGTGCACGCGATGCCGTGGCTGATGAACGCCCAGCTGGACGCCGAGGCCGGCGCGATCCTGAAGAAGAGCGTCGAGTCCCTCGGCATCTCGGTGCACCTCGACGTCCTGGCGACGGAGGTGCTGGGCGCCGAGCGGGTCGAGGGGGTGCTGCTCGGGGACGGCCGGCGGCTGGACTGCGACCTGCTCGTGGTGGCGGCGGGAGTCCGCCCGCACGCCGACGTCGCCGTCCGCTCCGGGCTGGAGGTGCAGCGGGCGATCGTCGTGGACGACCAGCTGCGCACCGACGACCCCGACGTCTACGCGATCGGTGAGTGCGCGCAGCACCGCGGCGAGGTGTACGGCTTGGTGGCGCCGGCCTGGGAGCACGCGAAGGTGCTCGCCGACGTCCTCACCGGCACCGACCCGCAGGCGGAGTACCACGGCAGCCGCACCGCCACGAAGCTCAAGGTGGCCGGGGTCGACGTCGCGGTCATGGGGGTCAGCACCCCGCAGCGGGACGACGACGAGTTCCTGGTGATCTCCGAGCCGAAGCGCGGCGTGCACCTCTCGGTGGTCATCCGCGACGACAAGCTGGTCGGCGCCACCCTGCTCGGCGACACCCGCAAGGTCGCCTTCCTCACCCAGGCCTTCGACCGCGGCGCCCCGCTGCCCGAGGAGCGGATCCGGCTGCTGGTCGACCTCTCCGACGGGGCGGCCGAGGTCGGGGTCGCGGAGATGCCGCACGACAGCCAGGTGTGCAACTGCAACGGTGTCTCCAAGGGCGACATCTGCGGGGCGGTGACCGCCGGCTGCGGCAGCGTCGGCGCGGTCATGGACCGCACCCGCGCGGGCAAGGGCTGCGGCTCCTGCAAGTCGCTGGTGAAGCAGATCGTCGAGTGGGCCGCCGACGGCGACCTCGCCGAGGACCCCGCCGCGTCCTGGTACGTGCCCGGCATCCCCATGCCGAAGCCGGAGCTGGTGCGGGCCATCCGGGAGCACGACCTGCGCAGCGTCTCCGCGGTCTTCGCGGCGCTCGCCCCCGACGGCAGGGACGACGCGAAGTCCAAGATGGGCCTCACCTCGCTGCTCAAGATGATCTGGGGCACCGACTACCTGCCGGAGAAGGACGCCGAGTTCATCAACGACCGCGTCCACGCCAACATCCAGCGCGACGGCACCTTCTCCGTCGTCCCGCAGATGAAGGGCGGGGTGACCACGCCGGCCCAGCTGCGGCGGATCGCCGACGTCGCCGAGAAGTACGAGGTGCCGATGGTCAAGGTGACCGGCGGCCAGCGGATCGACCTGCTCGGCGTCCGCAAGGAGGACCTGCCGGCCCTGTGGGCCGACCTCGGCATGCCCTCGGGTTACGCGTACGGCAAGAGCATGCGCACGGTGAAGACCTGCGTCGGGTCGGACTTCTGCCGGTTCGGCCTCGGGGACTCCACCCAGCTCGGCATCGACCTGGAGACGCGGTTCCAGGGCATCGAGAGCCCGGCGAAGATGAAGCTCGCCGTCGTCGGCTGCCCGCGCAACTGCGCCGAGGCCTACGTCAAGGACGTCGGGGTCGTCGCGGTCGGCAACGGGAAGTGGGAGGTCTACGTCGGCGGCGCCGCCGGGGCCACCGTCCGCAAGGGGGACCTGCTGGCCACCGTCGACTCCCCGGAGGCGGTGATCGAACTGGCCGGGCGGTTCATGCAGTACTACCGGGAGAACGCCAACTGGCTGGAGCGCACCTACGACTTCGTGCCCCGCGTCGGGCTCGAGAGGATCAGGACGGTGCTGCTGGAGGACGGCGAGGGCATCGTCGCCGACCTCGACGCCGGGATGCAGCGCTCGATCGACGCCTACACCGACCCGTGGGGCCAGGACGCCGCCACGCCGGCCACCCCCGGGCAGTTCCGCCCCTCGCTCCCGCTGGTCGAGCTGCCGAAGGTGCCGGTCCGATGACCGCCGCGCACGTGGAGACCGCCCGCCCGACCACCCCGGGCACCGAGCTCGGGACGCCCGCCACCGAGGTGTCCACCCCGGGCCCGGCCGCACCGGTGCGCGGGAAGGAGCACGTCGTCGGCCGGGTGGCGGACATCCCGTCGGGCGAGGGCCGGGCGTTCGTCGCCGGCGGGGTGCAGGTGGCGGTGTTCCGGATGCGGGACGGCTCGCTGCACGCGACCCAGGCCGCCTGCCCGCACGCCGGCGGACCGCTGGCCGACGGGCAGACCGACGTCGACGTGCTGGTCTGCCCGCTGCACCTGTACGCCTACCGGTGGTCCGACGGCGCCTCGACCAGCGGGGCGGCCCCGGTCCGCGTGTACCCGGTGCGCGAGCAGGACGGCGCCTTCGTCGTCACCGTCTGATCCCTACGGGTGCATGCGGGCGCCCTTCACCACCTTGTCGACGACGTTCTTCGGCCCGTGCAGCGCCACCCCGACCAGGTCGAGGTCGGCGCCGCGGACCGCCCGCACCGCGGCGCGGTTCTCCGCGTCGCCACCGGTGGCGAAGAGGTCGGCGGTGAACACCGACGTGGGCAGGCCCCGCTGCACCGATCGCTCGCGGGCCTGCGCCAGCACCTGCGCCAAGCCGGTCATCACCAGCACCGGCTGCCGGATCATGGCCAGGTACCCGGTGCCGTCGGCGTCCTCGTACGGGCGGCCGATCAGCTCGGGGATGGCCGCGGCCACCGCACCGGCCAGGAACGCCGTGACGTTGAGCTCCTGCCACGGCAGCAGGCCCTCGCGCAGGAGGACGACGATCTTCGTCGGCCACGGCGGGCCGGCCTCATCGGCGTCGGGGGTGGTCACGGGCGCGGTCTGAGCGGTCGTCACGCCGGTCAGCGTCGCGCCGCCGCCGCCCCCCGGTCTTGTACGTTCCTGACGTGACCGGCCCGGCCGAGGTGGTCGCCTGGCGCCCGCGGGTGCCGGGCCTGACCGAGGTGCTGCACGCCCGGTTCACCGACCACGCCTACCCCGCGCACACCCACGACGCGTGGACGCTGCTGCTGATCGACGACGGCGCGGTGCGCTACGACCTCGACCGGCACGCGCACGGTGCGTCCCCGGCGGCGGTCACCCTGCTGCCGCCCGGTGTGCCGCACGACGGCCGGTCGCAGTTCCCCGGCGGGTTCCGCAAGCGGGTGCTGTACCTGGAGCCGGTGACCCTCGGCGCGGACCGGGTGGGCCGGGCGGTGGACCGGCCGGCGTTCGCCGACCCCGTGCTGCGGGCGCGGGTCTCGGAGCTGCACGCCGCGCTCGGGCCGCATCCCGAGGACCTCGAGGCGCAGAGCCGGCTGGCGTTCGTGCTGGAGCGGCTGGGCCAGCACCTGGACCGGATGGTCACCCCGCCCGGGGCCCCGCGGGATGCCGGGTCCGCCGACGCGCTGCGGGAGCTGCTGGACGCCCACGTGGTGGAGGGGGTCGACCTCACCGTCGCCGCAGGGCGCCTCGGCGTCTCGCCGACCCACCTGGTGCGCGCCTTCACCCGGCGGCACGGGCTCCCGCCGCACCGCTACCTCACCGGCCGGCGGATCGACCTGGCCCGCCGGCTGCTGCTCGACGGGCTGCCGGCCGGCGAGGTGGCGGTGGCCGCGGGCTTCTACGACCAGGCCCACCTGACCCGGCACTTCCGCCGCATGCTCGCCACCACGCCGGCCGCCTACGCCCGCTCCGCCTGAACCCGCACCGCCTGGACCGCTCCGCCTGACCCCTACCGGTCGGCGGGCCGCGCGCGCACGTGCATCCGCTCGCCCTGCGGGCCGACCAGGATGAGGGTCTCGGCCGGCTCGGCGAACGGGTTCGAGAAGGCGTGCGGCACGCGGGTGTCGAACTCCACCACCTCGCCGGGGGCCAGCACGAAGTCGCGGGCGCCGAGCAGCAGCCGGATGCGACCGGAGAGGACGTAGAGCCACTCGTACCCGTCGTGCACCTTCTGCTCGGTGTTGCCGACCTGCCAGTGCGGCGGGAACAGCTGCTTGTAGGCCTGCAGCCCACCGGTCTGGCGGGTCAACGGCACCAGCGTCATGCCGTCGCGCCGGATCGGGTGGCCGTGCACCCGGGGGTCGACCGGCGCCGGCGCGTCGACCAGGTCGTCGAGGGCCACCCCGTAGGCGCGGGCCAGGGGCAGCAGCAGCTCGAGCGTCGGCCGGCGGCCGCCTGACTCCAGCCGCGACAGCGTGCTCACCGAGATGCCGGTGTCCTCGGCGATCTCGGCGAGGGTCCGCCCGCGCTCGGTGCGCAGCGCCCGCAGCCGCGGGCCCACGTTCTCCAGGACGTCGTCGTCGCTCATGCCGGCCAGCTTGCCATTCCAGCAACCATGATTGCCATCGTGCGCCGTCCGGGTCCACAGTTGGGGTCATGGACGAGCGGTACGACGTGGTGGTCATCGGAGGCGGCGCGGCGGGGCTGAGCGGAGCGCTCACCCTCGCCCGCGCCCGGCGCAGCGTGCTGGTGGTGGACGCGGGCGAGCCCCGCAACGCACCGGCCGGGCACGTGCACAACTACCTCGGCCGGGAGGGCACCCCGCCGGCCGAGCTGTACGCGATCGGACGGGGTGAGGTCGAGAGCTACGGCGGGACGGTCGTGACCGGCCGGGTGGTCGCGGTCCGCCGTGAGGACGACGGCTTCGTCGCCGACCTGGACGGCGGCGCCGCGGTGCGGGCGCGCCGGCTGCTGCTGGCCACGGGCCTGACCGACGAGCTGCCGGAGATCCCGGGCGTGGCCGAGCGGTGGGGGAGCACGGTGCTGCACTGCCCCTACTGCCACGGCTGGGAGGTGCGCGACCGGGCCGTCGGCATCGTGGCCCGCGGAACGTTGGGGGTGCACGGTGCGCTGATGTGGCGGCAGTGGACCGACGACGTCGTGCTGTTCCTGCACACCGGGTCCGAGCCCACGGCCGACGAGCTCGAGCAGCTGGCCGCCCGGGACGTGCGGATCGTCCGCGACGAGGTGGCGGCGCTCGAGGGCGGCGCGGACGTCCGGCTCGCCTCGGGGGAGGTGGTCGCCCGGGACGCGGTCGTCGTCGCGCCGGTCTTCGGCGCGAACGCGGGCCTGCTCGCCGGGCTCGGCGCCACGCCGGTGCCGATGGAGATGGGCGGCACCGTGATGGGCACCCACCTGCCGGCCGACCCGACCGGGCGCACCGACGTCCCCGGCGTCTGGGTGGCCGGCAACGCCGGCGACCTCGGCGCGCAGGTGATCGTCGCGGCGGCTCAGGGGTTGCGGGCCGGCGCCATGATCAACGGTGACCTGACCACCGAGGAGACCGCGGCCGCGGTGGCCGCGCGGCGGAGCGTGGCGGCATGAGCGAGCTCGCGAGCGAACGAGGAGCACAGCTGCCTGCGCGAACGCGGCCGACGAGCGCCGGCGAGGAGGACTCGTGAGCGCGATCGACCGGGAGACCTACGACGAGTTGTACCGCTCGGCCCCGGCGGTGTGGAGCGGCCGGGCCAACCGGCAGCTCGTCGTCGAGGCGGCCGACCTGCCGCCGGGCCGGGCGCTGGACGCGGGTAGCGGCGAGGGCGGCGACGCGCTGTGGCTCGCCGAGCGCGGGTGGCGGGTGACGGCGGTCGACTTCTCGCCGGTCGCCCTGGAGCGGGCCGGCCGGGCCGCCCGCGCCCGTGGCCTGGACGACCGGGTGGAGTGGGTGCACGCCGACCTCGACTCCTGGACCCCGCCGGCGGGGCGGTTCGACCTGGTCACCGCGCACTACCTGCACGCGACCTGGACCGACCGCGCGGCGCTGTTCCGCCGGCTGGCCGCGGCCGTCGCGCCGGGGGGCACCCTGCTGGTCGTCGGTCACCTGCACGGCGAGGCCTGGGGCCACGGGGAGCACCACCGGCACGACCCCGGTGCGCTCTACACCGCGGACGACGTCGCCGCGGTGCTCGATCCGGCGGAGTGGCCCGACGTCGTCACTGCGACCCGCGAGCGCGACGCCGGGGCGGCGGAGCGCACCGGCAACCCGGTGCCCGACACCGTGCTGGTCGCCCGGCGGCGGATCCCGGTGGGCTAGCTGCCGGCGTCGGTCGGGTCGGCTCCCGGGCCGCGCACGGTGGGTGCCGACGGGACGTGCGGCCGGCGGCGGGCCGGCACCCCGCGGCGGTCGGGGAGGCGGTGGTGGTGCGCCTCCTCGGCCAGCTGGCGGGCGGCGACCAGCGAGGCGCTCTCCGGTCTCTCGTCGTGCCTGGTGCGCGTCACCGGCTCCCCTTCCGTCCGTCCTCCTACGAGGAAGACGTCCCGAGGGGGCGGAAACGACCACGCCGGCAGGTCACGATCAGGTAACGATCCCCGGCAGTGGTCAGCTGCGCGGCAGTCCCATGTCGGCCAGGGCCGCGGCAACGGCGTCGTCCCGCAGCATCTCGAGCACCAGCAGCCGGTGCACCAGCACGCCCCGGCGGGTCAGCCGCAGGTCGGCCATCCGGAGCCGGGGCAGCGCGGCGCCACCCGGCCGCGCCTGGGCCGGCGGAGGGTCGAGCAGACCGCTGCGCTGGAGGTCGGCGAGGTCCTCACGGGCGCCCCAGGCCGCCCACCCCCGCGGCTCCTCCTCCAGGGGGGCCATGGGCAGCGGCACCCGGTCCCGGCGGCCCACCGCGGCCAGCAGCGCCAGCTGCCGCCAGCTGAGCGTCCCGGCCAGCTGCAGGGCCCGGCCGACGACCGCGCCGTCGACGTCGGGGGAGACGGCGACCTCGGCCAGCAGGTAGCCCAGGTGCCGGACCCGGCGCTCGTCGGTCGAGCGCCGCGCCGCGGCCACGACCGACTCGGCGACCTCGTCGGCGACCGGCCGGCTGCCGGGACGGGCGTCGAAGAAGCCGTCGCTGCGCACCGGCCGGCCGGCGCGGTGCACCGTCACGGCGTGCTCGACGGCGAAGGCGAGCACGGCACCGGCGCGGACGCGCTCCCGGTCGGCCGTGATTCCCGCGGTCTGCTCGGCGGCGGTGCGCAGCGTCGCGGCGAACAGGTCGCTCACCTGCACCCGGGCCGCGGCCGGCTCGTAGACCACCGCGGCCGCGGCGTCGCTCATCGACCCGGCGACGGGGCCGCCCGCCCGGATCAGCGTGCGCCCGGTGCTGGTCTCCTCGGCTGCGGTCACGCGGTGATCTTCGTCCGTCCGGCCGGGCGGCTGCACCCCGGGACGGCCCGGCCTCACCCGCGCGGGCCACGCGGAGGGCGCCGGGCCCGGCCCGAGGGGCCGGGCCCGGTGGGCGGAGCGGTCAGACCCCCGCGCGCTGCATCAGCGTGCCGCGGCGCAGGTACACGAACCACGTCACCGCCACGCAGGCGATGTAGAACCCGCAGAACGACAGCAGCGCCGTCTCCACCCCGCCGGTCGCGCCGTAGGACTCCGAGACGATCCGCGGGATGAACACCGCCCCGAGGGCGCCGACCGCCGAGATGATGCCGACGGCGGCGGCGGTGTCGCGGCGGGCGCGGTAGAGCACCTCGGCCGGGGTGTCGGCGGGGTGGCCGGCGGCGGCCTCGGCCCGGTAGATGATCGGGATCATCCGGTAGGTGGAGCCGTTGGTCATGCCCACGACCGCGAAGAGCACGAGGAAGCTGGCGAGGAAACCGCCGAAGCTCTCCGCCCGCAGGAACGCGATGGCGCCGCCGATGGCGACGGCCTGGCCGACGAAGGTGACCACGGTGACCTTCGCGCCACCCACCCGGTCGGCCAGCCAGCCGCCGAACGGGCGGGACAGCGAGCCGACCAGCGGGCCGAGGAAGGCGTAGCGGTAGGTGTCGGCGGCGAACTCGTTGGCGAGCACCAGGGGGAAGGCGCCGGAGAAGCCGATGAACGAGCCGAACGCACCGATGTAGAGGAACGACATCACCCAGGTCTGCTTGCGGCGGGCGATCGCGGCCTGGTCGGCGACGTTGGCCCTGGCGCCGGACAGGTTGTCCATGCCGAACCAGGCGCCGGCGATCGCCAGTGCGATGAACGGCAGCCAGATGAGCGCGACGTTCTGCACGTAGCGGGCGTCGCCGGCCTCCGTCGTCCCGGTGCTGCCGCCCACGACGGCGATGGCGCCGGCCGTGACCGCGAGCGGCCCGACCAGCTGGATGATCGCCACCCCGATGTTCCCGCCGGCGGCGTTGAGGCCGAGCGCGAAGCCCTTCTCCTTGTCCGGGTAGAAGAACGAGATGTTGGCCATCGAGGAGGCGAAGTTGCCGCCGCCGAAGCCGCAGGTGATCGCGGTCAGCACCCAGAACCAGTAGGGCTGGGCGGTGGTCGCCGCGACGGTCAGCAGCGTCACCGGCACCAGCAGCAGCGCGGCGCTCACCACCGTCCAGTTCCGGCCGCCGACCAGCGCGGGCATGAACGTGTACGGCACCCGCATGATCGCGCCGACCAGGCCCGCGGTCGCCACCAGCCAGAACAGCTGGTCGCTGGTGAAGCCGTAGCCGATCGAGGCGAGGACGGCGGTGGCGATGCTGAACATCTGCCACACGCTGAAACCGATGTTCTCGGCCAGCACCGACCATCCCAGGTTCCGCCGGGCGACCGGCCGGCCCTGGGGCGAGGCCCAGAACGCGGCGTCCTCGGGGTTGTAGTCCTCGATCCACCTCGCCCGCCGTTGTGCCCCGCGCCGGGTACCCCGCGGTGACTGGTCGGGGGGCGCGGAGGCCGGTTCGGCCGCGGCGCCGGGCGGACGGACGGTGGGGGTGGAGGTCATGGCGCGACGCTAGGAACGAGCCGTTTCCCCGGCGGCGCGCGCGCATGACGTCCCGGGAACGGTCCGCTCACCGCGCCGCGCAACCGCGGTGAGGGCCGGAGCGGTGGGAGTTGTCGGCGTCCACTGCCACGATGACGCCATGCCGCGTGACGCCGTGCCCACCGACGCCGTGCCCACCGACGCCGTGCCCACCGACGCCGTGCCCACCGACGCCGTGCCCACCGACGCCGTGCCCACCGACGCCGTGCCCACCGACGCCGTGCCCACCGACGCCGTGCCCACCGACGCCGTGCCCACCGACGCCGTGCCCACCGACGCCGTGCCCACCGACGCCGTGCCCACCGACGCCGTGCCCACCGACGCCGTGCCCACCGACGCCGTGCCCACCGACGCCGTGCCCGTCGACGAGCGGCCGATCGAGGTCCGCCCGGCCACCGTGTTCGACGACGTCGCGACGATGGTCGGGCCCCGGCGGCCGGACGCGAACGTGTGCTGGTGCCTGAGCTACCGCATCCCCTCGAAGGAGAACCAGGCGCTGCAGGGCCCGGCGCGCGGTGAGCGCGTGCGGCAACTGGTCGCCGAGGATCCACCGCCCGGCGTGCTCGCCTACGACGGCGCCGAGGTCGTGGGCTGGGCGGCGGTCCACCCGCGCGCCGACACGACCTTCGCCCGCAACCGGAAGATCCCGCGGATCGACGACCTGCCGGTGTGGTCGCTGTGGTGCGTCCGGGTGCGCCCCGGCCACCGCGGGCGGGGCATCAGCCATTCCCTGATCAGCGGCGCAGTCGCGTTCGCCCGGGCGCAGGGCGCGCCCGCCGTCGAGAGCTACCCGGTGGACAACGACGGCGCGAAGGTCGACCTCACCATGGCCTACGTGGGCACCCGGGCGATGTTCGAGCGGGCCGGTTTCGTGCACGCCGCCGACACCGACTCGGTGCTCAACGGCTTCCCGCGCGTGCTCATGCGGCTGGATCTCCGCGGGGCGGAGCGCTAGACGGCGAGGCGGTAGCCGCGCTTGACCACGGTCTCCACCAGCGGTGCCCCCAGGGCGGCCCGCAGCCGGGTCACCGCCATCTCCACCGCGTGCCCGTCCCCGCCGCCGGGCAGGGCGGCCACCAGCTCCGGCCGGGGGACGACGTGCCCCGGCCGCCGGGCCAGCTCGCGGAGCACGGCCAGCGAGCCGGGCGCCAGCTCGACCAGCTCCCCGTCGACGACGGCGGCGTGCCCCCGCACCTGCAGCGTGTGCGCTCCCACCTGCAGCACCGGGTCGCGCGCGGGCAGCCGGGCGACGACCTCGCGGGCCAGCGCCCCCAGCCGCGACCGCTCCGGGTACGTGTACGGGATGCCGGCCGCCTCGAGCGGGCCGCCGGTGACCGTGCCGACGGCCACGGCGAGCACCCGGTCGCCGAACGCGGCCACCAGCGCCTCGCGCTGCCCCAGCTCCCCGGCGACGTGCAGCAGGCTGGCGGCGGCCGGCGCGCTGGTGAAGGTCACCGCGTCGACGCTCCTGGCGATGATCGCGGCGACCAGCCGCCCCACCGGCGCGACGTCCTCGGGCAGCACCCAGCGGTAGACCGGGACGGTCAGCACGTCGGCGCCGGCCGCGCGGAGCCCGGAGACGAGGTCGGGGAGTGGATCACCGTGCAGCTGGACGGCGATCCGCCGGCCCTCCAACGGCCCCTCGGCACCGGACAGCAGGTGCTCGAGCACCTCGGCCGAGGACTCCGACTCCGGCGACCACGCGTCGACGAGCCCGCCGCCGCGGATGGCGCCGCGCGCCTTCGGGCCGCGGGCCAGCACCCGCGAACCCGACAGGTGCGCAACCAGGGGCAGGTCCCAGGCGTCGGCCGCCTCCAGCCAGCCCCGGAAGCCGACGCCGGTGGTCGCGACGACCAGGTCGACCGGGGCGGCGAGCACCCGGCGGGTGGCCGCGACCAGTTCGGTGTCGTCGGACAGCGGCACGATCCGGATCGCCGGGGCGTACAGGACCCGGGCGCCGCGGCGGTCGAGCAGGGCGCCCAGCTCCTCCTTCCGCCGGGCCGCCGTCACCGCGACGGTGTAGCCGGCCAGCGGGAGGTCCGGTCCGGCCGGGTGCTCGTCCTGCTCGGTCACATCTCCCCCTCGCGCCGGTGCCGCACCATGGTCCGACCTCGGGGTTACGGGAATGTGTCGGGCCTCCGTGCGAGGCGCGCGACGGCGGTCGTCACGGCTGCTTCCAGCGGGCCAGCAGCACCGACGCGTCATCCTGCAGGAGGCCGCCCTGGTGGTCGAGCACGGCGGCGGTCAGCCGGCGGACGGTCTCCGCCGGGGGCTGGCCGGCGCCGATCGCGCGGGTCAGGAACTCCGCGAGGCGCTGCTCGCCGAACCACGTGCCGTGGGCGTCGCGGGCCTCGGTGATGCCGTCGGTGTAGAGCGCCAGCCAGTCGCCGGGCTGCAGCATCTCCTCACCCACCACCAGACCCCGGGAATCCAGCCCGAACGGCACCCGCCGGCCGCCCTCGAGCTGCTTGACCACCCGGCCGTCACGGAGCAGGAGCGGGGGCGGATGCCCGGCGTTGACGTAGCGCAGCCGGCCGGAACCCACCTCGACCTCGCCGATGACACCGGTCACGAACTGGCTGCCGGGGAACTGCCGGGCGACCACCTCGTCGATCGCGCCGGCCTGGTCGAACACGCTGCGGCCGTCCCGGCGGGCGCTGCGGTACCCGGCCAGCGTGGCCGCGGTCA
Source organism: Blastococcus xanthinilyticus (assembly GCF_008124835.1). GTDB lineage: Bacteria > Actinomycetota > Actinomycetes > Mycobacteriales > Geodermatophilaceae > Blastococcus > Blastococcus xanthinilyticus. The sequence goes on from NZ_VNHW01000014.1 coordinate 75,380, forward strand.
TGAGCCCGGCGTGCATGCCGTGGCCCACCGCGTCGAAGATGGCGAGCGACACCGCCTGCTCGGACAGTGCGTAGTCGAAGGCGTCGCCGCCGATGTCGTAGCTCGGTTCCAGCCGGCCGGCGAGCACGAAGGACTCCGTGGCGGCGGTCAGCGGGGGCAGCTGCTGCCAGACGAGCTCGGCGGAGGGCGACATGGGCCGGATCCGCCGCGGACGCTCCAGCCCGTCCCCGTAGACCTCGACCGAGGCGAGGACGTGCCCGAGCAGCGAGGCCAGCCACCGGCACTGGTCGCGCAGCGCCGGGTCGTACAGCGCCGCCGCGTCCTCGACGCGGACCTCCAGCACCCCCAGCCGGTCGGCCCCGTCGACGACCGGCACCCACAGCCGCGGCCGGCCGTCCCGGTCCGAGGAGACCACCTGCGAGGTCCGGAACGCCCGACCGGCCATCGTGCTCCCCACGTCCAGCCGCCGCCGGCCGGCGGCGCCCGCGTGGCCGAGCCGGACGAGGCAGCGCTGCTCGTGGTCGATCCGGTGCACGGTGACGTCGACGCCGAGCGCCCGGCCGGCGTCCCCGACGAGGGCGGGGAGCCGCTCGGGCGGTGCGGTCCCGGCCGCCTCCAGGAGGGTCACCACCGCGGCCAGCGGGCCGGTGCTCGGCCGCCCCGTCCGGAGCGTATGGGTGTAGGGCACCCGGTGGCGGGCGAGCAGTTCGTCGAGGCGTTCGTTGACGGCGTGCGCCAGCAGGTCGTGCTGGTCGTCGGGAAGGGTCGCGAGTCCGCTGAGGTAGGCGTCGACCTCCATGAGGTCGGCGGTGCCGCCCAGGGCGAAGTAGCGGACCCACAGCTGCTCGAGGGACAGGTCGGCGTGTGCGTAGCCGGCCACGAGGGCCGGCTGCCGAGGCTTCGCCGTCACAGCCGGCGGCGGCGGGCGGCGGAGTCGACCACGGCGCGCGCGGCGTCGGCCAGGACGACGCCCTGGTCCCGGCTCCGGGACACGAGCATGCGCAGCGCGGCGTCCTCGTCCATGGAGTGGCGCCCCATGAGCACGCCCTTGGCCATGCCCACCAGGTCCCGGTCGCGCACCGCCTGCCGCATTCCCTCGCTGAGCCGCCGGGCCCGGTCGTAGGACTGGACGTTCGCGACGAGGAACGCGGCCTGGGCGGAGAAGAGGGTGAGCAACTGCTCGCTGCGCCGGTCGAAGACGCCGGGGCGGTCGGCGTAGACCTTGATCGCCCCCAGCCCGGCGTTCCCGGCGACGAGCGGCGCGCTCAGCGCGGCCCGCAGACCCAGGGAGCCCGCGGCATCGGCCCACCGCGGCCAGCGGCGCTCGTGCCGCAGATCGTCCACGCGGACCACCTCGCGCCCGGCCGCCGCGGCCAGGCAGGGACCTTCGTCGAGGTCGTACTGCAGCGCGTCGGCCTGCCGCACCCGGTCGTCGGTCGACCCCGACGAGACCCGGTGCGGGCCCTCGACCACCGAGATGCCGGCCCCGCAGGAGGCCGGCACGGTCTCGTGGGCCAGCGAGCTCAGCAGGCTCAGCGACGTCTCGACCGTCTCTTCCGACAGGAGGAGACCCGACATGCGTGCGAAGACCCCGGCCAGTTCGTCGGTCAGAGGCAGGTTCGGGCCCGCGGTTCGATTTCCGTTCACGAGGCGCCTTCCAGGTACGCCGCGCGTGGCCGGCTTCTCGACTCGGCGTCGTACCCGTGGACGGGTAGGCAACGCCACCGGGTGGCAAACGTCGCGCGCCGGCGGCCGCCCTGCGTCAGGTCCGCAGGACGAATCCGGCAGGCGGGCCGCCCGCGGCGCCGTCCACCCGGAGGTGGGCCCGCCGGCGGGTGTCCTCCGCAGCGAACGCAGCCGCCTCGGTGACCAGCCACCGCTGCCACTCACCGGCCAGGTCCACGCCGTCGCGGGCCAGTCCGCGGGCCAGCCGGAGGGCTTCCGGGGCCTCGATCCAGACCCGCAGGGTGGACCACGGATCCAGGCACCGGGTGGCGCTGCCGCATCCCTCGATCAGCAGGACCGGGCCCGCCGGGACCGGCACGAGGTCGGGGGAGAACCGGCCGGCCGCCCAGTCGTAGCGGTGGTGGGCGCCGGCCCGGCCCTCCGCCAGGGGGCGCAGGACTCCGGCCGCCAGCCGGGACGCCGCCCCGGTCAGGGTCCACCCCGCGTACAGGTCGTCCATGTGCACCACCGGCGTACCCGTGCCGAGGGCAGCGGCCAGCCGGGCCGCGAACGTGGTCTTGCCGGACCCCGCCGGGCCGTCGACGCTCACCAACCGGGTGCCGCCGAGCCGCGGGGGGAGGGACAGGATCCGATCGGCCAGGGCGGCGAAGGTCTGCCGGGTCAGCGGGGGCGGATCGTCCACGTCGGCACCGCTCCACCGCTGCTCGTGACCAGGCCCCGGCCGGCCAGCAGGCGCACGTGCGCGTCGGTCTCGGTGACCGCGAAGATCCGCATGCGCCGTTCGTACTGCTCCCACGGGCGCGACCAGGTGAGGTGCGCGGCGAGGTCCCACGGCGTCGAGCCGGGATGCGCGCCGATGGCCGCGAGCAGCTCCGCCAGGCGGGCCTCGTGGTGGGCGGTGAGCGCGTCCACCCGGTCGGCCAGCCCCCGGAAGCGCCACTCGTGCGCGGGCAGGACCTCGGTGACCGCCAGGTCGCGGACGCCGGCGAGGGAGCCGAGGTAGGAGCGCAGCGGATCGGCCTCGCCCCGGTGGGTGCTCGAGACGTTCGGGCTGATCCGGGGCAGCACGTGGTCGCCGGAGAAGAAGAGGCCGGTGCGCTCCTCGGCGAAGCACAGGTGCCCCGGCGTGTGCCCCGGGGTGTGCACCGCGCGCAGCGACCAGCTCGGGAACGCGGCGACGTCGCCGTCCTCCAGCAGGCGGTCGGGCACCGCCATCCGCAGGAAGCCGGCCAGGTTCTCCGCCCCGCCGACGTCGGCCCGGGCCTCCTCGGGCGGCGCACCGAGGCCGATGAGGAACCGGACCTCGGCGGCGACGGCGTCGGCGGCCGCCGTCCGGCTCAGCGCCGCGACGGCGGTCGCGTCGGCCGGGTGCATGGCCACCCAGGCACCGCTGGCCGCCCGGACCCGCGCGGCGAGGCCGAGGTGGTCGAAGTGCAGGTGCGACACCAGCACGCCGCGGACGTCCTGGACCGACCCCCCGATCGCGGCGAGGCCGTCGGTGAGCGCCGTCCAGCCGGCGTCGCTCTCCCAGCCGGTGTCCAGCAGGCCGAGGCCGCCGCCGTCGAGGGCGAACACGTGGACGGTGACGTAGCGCAGCGGGTTGTGCGGGATCGGCACCGGCAGCGACCACAGGCCCGGGCGCAGCTGCTCGACCGGGGGGAGGGACCGGGACTGCCACGCGGCGTGCTGGGCGGTGCCGGTGATCTCCACGGCCCGCACTCTGCCAGCCGCATCCGGGACGGCAGCTGACACCATGGGGGCGTGAACGGTTCCCCCGATGCCGCGCCCGTCGCCGGCGCCGTGCGCGCCGCCCCCACTGTCAGCGCCGTGCCCCGCCGGATGCGGCTGCTGCTCGGCGGTGTGGGCGGGGTCGTCCTCGTGGTGGCCGTCGTGGTGGCGCTCGCGCTGCCCTCCACCCCGAACTCGGTCGTCGAGTACGGCGTCGTCGACCAGGTGGCCATCGGCGGCCTCGGGCTGGTGCTGGCCGCGGGCGTGCTGTTCCTCGGCCGGTCCCGGCTGGACGCCGACGCCTCGGGTGTCCGGGTCCGCAACCTCGTCGTCCACCACCAGGTGCCGTGGACGGCGGTCCGCGCGGTGCGGTTCGAGCGCTCGTCGGCCTGGGGGTCGCTGCTGCTGGAGAACGGCGACGAGATCTCGCTGCACGCCCTCCAGGCCGTCGACGGCGAGCGCGCGGTGCGGGCGGTGGAGGGCCTGCGCGCGCTGCACGCCGCCGCCCGGGCCAAGGATCCGGTCCGGCCGCCGCTGCTCTACGACGACTGAGCCAGGGGGGAATGCCGCGAGCGGGCGGGACGCTGTAGAGTGGGTGTGCCTCCCCCCGCTACATCGAGGCGCGCGAACCACCAGCGGCCCCGCCCCGGGCCGCTGATCCAAGAGGAGCCCGCTCCCACCTGACGCCCCCCAGGCGCCCAGGTCCCGGAACGCGAGAGCTGGTCCCCGACCGGCGCTCGCGCGCGCATGCACCCTCACGGGTCGTGCGTCACCGGCGAGTGGGCCCCGCGAGCGAACGCTCGTGGGGCCTTCTGCGTCCCGGTGACCGGATGGGCCAGCGACTCCTCCCATGCAGCAGCAGAGGAGAGGCCATCACCGAGCCCCGCATCAACGACCGCATCCGAGTCCCCGAGGTCCGCCTGGTCGGGCCCGAGGGCGAGCAGGTCGGCATCGTGTCGATCGGCGAGGCGCTGCGCCTGGCACAGGACTCCGAGCTCGACCTGGTCGAGGTCGCCCCCATGGCCCGGCCGCCCGTCGCCAAGCTCATGGACTACGGGAAGTTCAAGTACGAGTCCGCCCAGAAGGCCCGCGAGGCCCGGCGGAACCAGGCGCTCACCGTCATCAAGGAGATGCGGCTGCGCCTCAAGATCGACCCGCACGACTACGAGACCAAGAAGGGCCACGTCGAGCGCTTCCTCAAGGGCGGCGACAAGGTCAAGATCACCGTGATGTTCCGTGGCCGCGAGCAGTCGCGCCCGGAGATGGGCTACCGCCTGCTGCAGCGGCTGGCCGCCGACGTCAGCGAGCTGGGCGTCGTCGAGTCCAACCCGAAGCAGGACGGCCGCAACATGGTCATGGTGATCGCTCCGCACAAGAACGCCCAGGCCCTGCAGCAGGCGGCGCAGTCCGCCAAGGGCCGGGAGGCCAAGGCCAGCGAGCAGGGCCAGCGGCAGGAGGCGGAGCAGGCGCCCAGCGCCTGACCCCCTGATCCGCAGGACCGCACCACCGAGACCACCGGGTGCGTGCGGCAGCCCAGGCTGCCGCGCCACCCGCACGAACACGACCAGGACAGGCGAGGACATGCCGAAGCAGAAGACCCACAAGGGCACCGCGAAGCGGGTGCGCGTCACGGGCACCGGGAAGCTCATGCGCGAGCAGGCCAACAACCAGCACAAGTTCGAGCACAAGTCCGGGACCCGCAAGCGCCGGCTCGACCGGGACCAGGTCGTCTCGCCGGCCGACGCCAAGAACCTCAAGAAGCTCCTGGGCATCTGAGCGTCCTCTCCACTGACCTTTAGAAAGACAGGAGCACTTCCGTGGCACGCGTGAAGCGGGCGGTCAACGCCCAGAAGAAGCGCCGGACGACCCTGGAGGCCGCCAGCGGCTACCGCGGTCAGCGGTCCCGGCTGTACCGCAAGGCCAAGGAGCAGATCCTCCACTCGGCCACCTACAACTACCGCGACCGGAAGGTCCGCAAGGGCGACTTCCGCAAGCTGTGGATCACCCGGATCAACGCCGCGGCCCGCCTCAACGACATGACCTACAACCGGTTCATGCAGGGGCTCAAGCTCGCCGGCATCGAGCTCGACCGCCGCGTGCTCGCCGAGCTGGCCGTCAACGAGCCGGCCGCGTTCGCCACGCTGGTCGAGTCCGCCCGGGCCGCGCTCGCCGCGAACCCCCAGGCGACCGGCAGCCAGGCCGCTTGATCGAGGCCCCGCCTGCTGCCTGCAGGCGGGCCGACCGACGCCGTCGGTGACCGACCCCTCGGGGCCGGGCGCCGGCGGCGTCGGCGTGTGTACCGACCGCCGCCCACCGCCCCGGAAGGAGACCGCGTGACCGAGCTGCTGACCGAGCGGTCGGCGCGCATCGTCGCGGCCCGGAAGCTCACCCGGCGCGCCGGGCGGGACGCCGCCGGGCTCTTCCTCGCCGAGGGGCGGCAGGCGGTCTCCGAGGCGCTCGCCACGGCGCCCGACGGCGTCTCCGAGGTGTTCGCCACCGAGCCCGCCGCGGCGGCCCACTCCGACCTGCTCGCCGGGGCCCCGGTGCCGGTGCGGCTGGTCACCGGGAAGGCGGCCGCCGGGCTGTCGGAGACGGTGACCCCGCAGGGCCTGGTCGCCGTCTGCGCGCTGCGCGACGTCGCTCCTGCGACGCTGGTGGGGACGCCGCCGCGGCTGTCGGTCGCCCTGGCCGGCCTCAACGACCCCGGCAACGCCGGGACCGTGCTGCGTACGGCCGATGCCTGCGGCGCCGGCGCGGTCGTGTTCGGGGCCGGCTCGGCCGACCCCTACGGCGGCAAGGCGGTGCGCTCCAGCGCGGGCAGCCTCTTCCACGTCGACGTCGTGCGCGGCGCTCCGCTGGAGGAGCTGCTGCCGGTGCTGCGGGCCGCCGGGGTCACCGTCCTCGCCGCCGACGGCGGGGGAGAGGTGGAGCTGCCCGGATTGGTCGCCGACGGCCGGCTGGCGGGCCCGGTGCTCTGGCTGTTCGGCAACGAGGCGCGGGGGGTGCCCGCCGAGCTGGCCGCGCTGGCCGACGCGCGGGTGCGGATCCCGATGCGGGGGCGGGCCGAGAGCCTCAACCTCGCGGCTGCCGCGGCGATCTGCCTCTACACCACCCAGCTCGCCCAGGGAGCGGGCTGATCCTGGACCTGCGCGGGCGTGGAGGTGATGCCGGCGGCCCCGGACGGGGAGGATGGCGGTCAGCGGCGAGCGCCGTCCACGTCGGGGAGGGCTGGAAGAGAAGGTGGCTGATTCCGTGGAACACACGCAACGGGTCGCGGACGCGCCCGCCCCGACCGACGGTCGCCGCTCCCGGTGGACCGAGCACCGCCGGGCCCGGCGGGAGGACCTGGTGGGGGCGGCCGTGGAGGCCGTCCGGCTCGCGGGTCCGGAGTTCTCGGTCGACGACGTCGCCCGCAGCGCCGGGGTCTCCAAGACGGTGATCTACCGCTACTTCGGTGACAAGGACGAGCTGATCGACGCCGTCCTCGACCGCATCTCGCAGGCCATCCTGCTGCCCCGGCTGCTCGGCGAGCTGGTCGCCGACCGCGGCGACGACCGCGCCCAGCTGCGGGCGGTCATCGCCGCCTTCGTGTCGCTGATCGAGGACGAGCCGGCGCTCTACCGGTTCGCCTACGCGCAGGCCGGGCGCACCGGGCGGGCGGACCTCGTGGCGGCGACCGAGCACGCCGTCGCCACCGCGCTGGGCCGGATCCTGGGTGCGCGGCTCACCGACGCCGGGCGGCCCGCGGAGGGTGCTGTGACCTGGGCGTACGGCATCGTCGGCATGGTGCAGCTGGCCGCGCACTGGTGGTCGGCCGCCCGCACCGTCTCCGCCGCCGAGCTGGTCGACCAGCTCACCGAGCTGGCCCACGGCGGGCTCGGCACCCTGCTCCCGCCGCGGGCCTGACCGCGGCGCCGGTCAGCCGCGCAGCGCCGGCAGCCGGCCGGCCGCGCGTTCGGCGACCGCGAGCAGCCCGTCGACGTCGTCGGCATCCGCCGGGAAGCACGCGGCGCCGGTGCGCACCTCGACCACCAGCGGCGTGCCCCCGAGCACGACCGGTCCGCGGGCGCCGTCCGCCAGCTCGGCGCGCACCCGGCCGGCCTCCTCCGCCGCCGTTCCCGGGGTGAGCCCGGGCAGCACCACGACGAAGGCGTCGCGGCCCCACCGGGCGACCAGGTCGCCCCGCCGCAGCCGGCCGCGCAGCCGCTGCGCGGTGGCGCACAGCAGCTCCTCGGCCGCCGCCGCGCCGTGCCGGCCCTCCACCGCGTCGAGGTTCGCCACCGAGACGACCAGGAGCGACATCGCCTCCCCGGCGGCCCGCGCGTTCCAGACCGCGGTCGCGGCCTGCTCGTGCACGTGCTGGCGGGTGGCCAGACCGGTCAGGGGGTCGGTGACCGTGAGCTGCTCGATCCGCGCGAGGTAGCTGCGGGCCCGGTCGCGCTCCTGCTCGAGCGCGCGCTCGGCCAGCACCCGGTCGGTCACGTCGACCTGGACCCCGATGTACTGCACGACCGCGCCCGATGCGTCGGTGACCGGCGCCAGGTGCAGCTCGTTGAACCAGGGGGTGCGCTCGGGGCCGCGGTGGTTGAGCAGCACCTCGCGGCACTCCTCGCCGGCGGCGAGGGCCGCCCGGATGCGGGCGGTGGCGGCCGGGTCGGTGTCCGGCCCCTGGAGGAATCGGCAGTTGCGGCCCAGCAGCTCGGCGCGCGACAGGCCGGCCAGCCGCTCGAACGCCGGGTTGACGTAGACCATGGGCTGGTCCGGCAGCCGGACGTCGACCAGGCAGACACCGCTGGGCGTCGCCTCCAGGGCGCGCCGGACGAGGGCCGGGTCGCCGAGCAGCTCGATCACGTGCGGCTCGGCCGCCGGCTGGGCGACCGGTGCCGGCGTGCGCGGCGCGGGGCCGGCGGCGGGCGCGACCCGCGGCGCGACGCGGCCCAGCAGCCCGCGGGCGGCCCGCACGGCCACGTCCCGGTCGTAGGTGAGCGCGTACTCGAACTGCCGCTGCAGGTCCGGCCCGGTCGTGCCGAGGTCACGGGCGAGGAGGGCGACGCTGAAGTGCGGGGCGAGGACGACGACGTCCCACTCGCCCCGGACCGGGTCGGTGGCGGCCAGGTCGGCCCCGCGCAGGCCGGGCAGCGGCTCGGTGGGCAGGCCCTCGCCGATCGCGCAGACGAAGCCGGTGCGCTCGACCAGGTCGCGGTAGCGCTGGATGGTGGACGGCGTGAAGTGGCGCGCCTCCTGGAAGGTGGCGGTGACCACGCAGGTCTCGCCCAGGCGCATGGCCTCGCGCTCCAGCTGCTTGCTCAGCTCGATCAGCAGCGCCTTGGGGGCACGGCGAAGCGCGGTCCCCTCGGGCAGGCAGGCGAACGGCGAACCGGGGTCGGCGTCCACGCCGGGGTCGGAGACCCGCGGCGGCAGGGACCCGGCCGGTCGGTCGGTCGCGGGCGTCGGGGCGGGCCGGCCGAAGAGCCAGCCCTGCCCCAGGGTGGCGCCCAGCGCCCGGGCCATCGCGAGGTGGGTGTCGTCCTCGATGCCCTCGGCCAGCACCGCGGCGCCGGTGCTCTGGGCGTAGGCGTTCACGGCGTTCATGATCTGGGCGATCGCGGGGCCGGGCCGCTCCTGGACCAGCCGCAGGTCGAGCTTCACCACGTCGGGCCGCAGCAACGGCATGAACGCCAGCGACATGGCGTCCGCGCCGACGTCGTCCAGGGCGATGCCCCAGCCGAGCTCACGCACCCGGGCGACCGTGCGCAGCAGCTCGGCCGGGCGGGTGGCGAGCGCACGCTCGGTGATCTCCAGGACCACCCGCAGCCCGCCGGGCGCGGAGTCCGCGATGGCCAGCAGCTCGTCCAGCGGCGCGCTGTCGAGCACCTCGGGCTCCACGTTGACGAACAGCGCCAGCGGCGCCGGCAGCCCGTGCCGGGCCGCGCCGGTGAACGCGGCCACGCGGCAGGCCGCGTCGAGCTCGGCGAGCAGCCCGGCCTCGCGCGCGGCGGCGAAGAGCAGGTCGGGCCGCTCCAGCGGCCCCTCGGGGCCCCGGGCGAGCGCCTCGAAGGCGACGACGTCGCCGGTGTCCAGCTCCACGATGGGCTGGAAGACGCTACGCACCCCGCCGGGCAGGAGCGCCGCGGTCAGGGCGGGGTCGGGAAGCGGGCGCGCGGAATCCACGGCGGAGGCATCGGCCGGCGCGCCGCGGACCGTGAGCCGGGAGCGCCGGACCCCACCCGTGCGGGGGAGATCAAGCCGGCATCGTGATCAGCACGACGGCGGCCGCGGCCGTGGCCAGGCCCGCCAGCTGGGCGGGCACGAGCCGCTCGCGCAGCACCAGCTGGGCGAGGAGCACGGTCGTCACCGGGTACAGCGAGGCGAGCACGCCGGTGATCGCCAGCGGGCCGCCCACCTGGGTGGCGAGCAGGAACAGGGCGTTGGCCGTCATGTCGCCGACGCCGGAGACCACCACCAGGGGCAGGGCGGCCCGGCCCGCCCGCAGCGGCGCACCCGTGGCCAGCGCGACCGCTCCCACCAGGGTCACCGAGGCGATCCGCGCGGCGACCAGCGGCGTGAGCCCGGCCTCGGCGGAGGTGCGGTCCAGCAGCACGAAGAACAGCCCGAAGGCGGCGCCGGCGACCAGCGCGGGCGCCAGGCTCGCCGGGCGGGCGCCGCGGAGGGCCGACAGGCCGCCCTCCGCCGACACCAGCACGACGGCCACGAGGGCCAGCCCGATCCCGATCCCGGCCCACGGGCCGATCCGCTCGCCGTCGAGCGTGCCGACCAGCACCGGGACGGCGGCCGCCGTGACCGCGGTGACCGGCGCGACCACGCTCATCACCCCACCGGCCAACGCCCGGAAGAACACCAGCAGGCCCGCCGCTCCGGCCAGCCCCGCGGCGCCGCCGGCCCAGAGGTCGGTCGCGGTGACCGGGCCGCCCAGCCATGGCAGGAGGACCAGCAGGGCGACCAGCCCGGCCAGCTGGGACAGCGCGACCACGCCGAACACCGACGCCCGCCGGCTGGCCAGCCCGCCGAGGAAGTCCGACGCGCCGTAGACGACCGCCGACGCCAGCGCCAGCACGACCGCCATCCCGCCCTCCGCCCTGATGATCAGGTCACCTGATCGTCAGGGGTCCTGGCTCGGCGTCGACGGTGAGCCAGGACCCCATGCGGTGAGCCAGGACGCCGGTGCCGGCGACGCCAGGCATCCTCGCACCGGAACCCAGGCGCGGGCGGAGGCGGTCGCCGGGCAGAATGGCGTCCCGTGTCTGGCGCCAACGATCCCTACGACCCCAAGCAGGTCGCCGCGCTCTCGCCCGAGGCCCTCGACGAGGCCGTCCGTGCCGCGCTCGAGGCGTTCGGGGCCGCCGGTGACCTGACGGCCCTGGCCGCGGTCCGCCCGGCGCACCTGGGCGACCGGGCGCCGGTGCTGCTGGCCCGCCGCGAGCTGGGCGCGCTGCCCCCGGCCGCCCGGTCCGACGCCGGCAAGCGGGTGAACGCCGCCCGGGTCGCGGTCACCGAGGCCTACGACGCCCGCAAGGTGGCCCTCGAAGCCGAGCGCGACGCCCGGGTGCTCGCCGAGGAGCGGGTCGACGTCACCCTGCCCTGGGACCGGGCGCCGCGGGGGGCCCGCCACCCGCTGACCACGCTGACCGACCGGATCGCCGACATCTTCGTGGGCATGGGGTACGAGGTCGCCGAGGGGCCGGAGCTGGAGGCCGAGTGGCTGAACTTCGACGCCCTCAACATCGGCCCCGACCACCCGTCGCGGTCGATGATGGACACCTTCTTCGTCGCCCCGGAGGACTCCGGGCTGGTGCTGCGCACGCACACCAGCCCGGTGCAGGCGCGGACCATGCTGGCGCGCACCCCGCCGATCTACGTCGTCGCGCCCGGTCGCGTCTACCGCACCGACGAGCTCGACGCGACGCACCTGCCGGTCTTCCACCAGGTCGAGGGGCTGGCCGTCGACCGCGGCCTGACGATGGCGCACCTGCGCGGCACGCTGGACCACCTGGCGCGCCAGCTCTTCGGCGCCGAGGCCCGCACCCGCTGGCGGCCGCACTTCTTCCCGTTCACCGAGCCGTCGGCGGAGTTCGACGTCTGGTTCCCCGAACACCGCGACGGCCCGCAGTGGGTCGAGTGGGGCGGCTGCGGGATGGTCAACCCCCGGGTGCTGCGGGCCTGCGGCATCGACCCCGACGTCTACTCGGGGTTCGCGTTCGGCATGGGCATCGAGCGGGCGCTGCAGTTCCGCTCCGCGGTGTCGGACATGCACGACATCGCCGAGGCCGACGTCCGGTTCACCAGTGCATTCGGAGTTGAGCAGTGAGCGAGCATCGCAGCGAGGCACGAGCGAGGAGCGGAGCGAACGGGCTGCGCAGCAGCGGAGGAGCACAGTGAAGGTCCCCGTCAGCTGGCTGTCCGAGCTCGTCGACCTCCCGGCCGGCATCTCCGTCCAGGAGCTGGACGACGCCTTCGTGCGGCTGGGCTTCGAGGTGGAGGACGTCGTCCGCCCGCCGGTCACCACCGGCCCGCTCGTCGTCGGCCGGGTGCTGGAGATCGAGGAGCTCACCGGCTTCAAGAAGCCGATCCGCTACTGCCAGGTCGAGGTCGGCGAGCCCGAGCCCCGGGGCATCGTCTGCGGTGCGCGCAACTTCGCCGTCGGCGACCTCGTGGTGGCCGCGCTGCCCGGCGCCGTGCTGCCCGGTGACTTCGCCATCGCCGCGCGGAAGACCTACGACCACATCTCCGACGGGATGATCTGCTCGGTCCGCGAGCTCGGCATCGGCGAGGACCACGCCGGCATCCTGGTGCTCGGGCGGGACGGCTACGAGCCGGGCACCCCCGCCGCGGACGTCCTCGGGCTGGACGACGTCGTCTTCGACCTCGAGGTCACCCCGGACCGCGGCTACGCGATGTCCATGCGCGGGATCGCCCGCGACCTCGCCGGCGTGCTCGGCGTCTCCTGGCGGGACCCGGCCGACCTGCCGCTGCCCGCCTGGTCCGGCGCGCCGGCCGGGGAGGTCACCGTCGCCGACCCCGGTCGCTGCGACCGCTTCTCGATGCTGGCGCTGGAGGGCCTGGACCCGGCCGCGCCCAGCCCGTGGGCGCTGCGCCGGCGGCTGGCCCAGTGCGGGGTGCGCAGCATCTCGCTGGCCGTCGACGTCACCAACTACGTGATGCTCGAGCTCGGACAGCCGATGCACGCCTTCGACCGCGGCACCGTCACCGGGCCGATCACCGTCCGGACCGCGACGGCGGGGGAGCGGCTCACCACCCTCGACGGCGTCGACCGCGCGCTGACCGGCGACGACCTGCTGATCACCGACGACTCCGGGCCGATCGGGCTGGCCGGCGTGATGGGCGGCGCGTCGACCGAGATCGGCGACGCGACCAGCGCGGTGCTGCTGGAGGCCGCGCACTGGGAGCAGGCCGGCATCTCCCGCGGCGTGCGCCGGCACCGGCTGCCCAGCGAGGCCGGCAAGCGCTTCGAGCGCGGCACCGACCCGGAGGTCACCGTGGTGGCGCTCGCCCGGGGCGCGGCGCTGCTGGTCGAGCACGGCGGCGCCCGCGTCGTCGGCACGCCGGTGGACGTCGACACCCGCGGGCCCCGGCCGGTCGTGGCGCTGGACGCGGGGCTGCCCGGCCGGGTCGCCGGGGTGGACTACTCCGACTCCCAGGTGGTCGAGGTGCTGGAAGCGATCGGCGCCACCGTCGACGGCGACGGCGGCACGCTGCGGGTGACCCCGCCGTCCTGGCGCGGTGACCTGCGGGAGCCGGCCGACCTGGTCGAGGAGGTCGTGCGGTTCCGCGGCTTCGACGAGATCCCCTCCATCCTGCCCACCGCCCCGCCCGGCGGCGGGCTCACCGAGCGGCAGCGCCGGCGGCGCAGCATCGGCCGGGCGCTGGCCGACGCGGGCTACGTGGAGGCCCCCGCCTTCCCCTTCCTCGGGACGGCGCAGCTGGACGCCCTCGACCTGCCCGGGGACGACGAGCGCCGCCGGGTGGTCACGGTGCGCAACCCGCTCTCGGAGGAGGCTCCCGCGCTGCGCACGACGCTGCTGCCCGGGCTGCTGGCCTCGCTGGCCCGCAACCTCGCCCGCGGCCGGCGCGACGTCGCCGTCTTCGAGCACGGCGCGGTGTTCCCCGGTGGGGAGCGCAGCACCGCTCCGCTGCCGGGCGTCGACCGCCGTCCGGACGACGCGACGCTGGCCGCGCTCCTGGGCGCGGTGCCGGCCCAGCCCTGGCACGTGGCCGTGGCGCTCACCGGGCAGCGCGAGCCGCGCGGCTGGTGGGGCCCGGGCCGCCCGGCGGAGTGGGCCGACGCGGTGCAGGCCGCCCGGATCGTGGCCGAGGCGGCCGGCGCGGAGCTGACCGTGCGCGCGGGCAACCAGGCGCCGTGGCACCCGGGGCGCTGCGCGGAGCTGGTCGCCGACGGCCGGGTGATCGGGTACGCCGGCGAGCTGCACCCCCGCGTGTGCGCCGCGCTGGAGCTGCCGCCCCGCACCTCGGTGATGGAGCTGGACGCCGACGCGCTGCCGGCGCCGCCGGTGCCGCAGGCGCCGCCGATCTCGACGTTCCCGCCGGTGCACATGGACGCCGCGCTCGTGGTCGCCGGGCGGCACCCGGAGGCGGAGGTGCGCGCGGTGCTCGCCGAGGGCGCCGGGGAGCTGCTGGAGGACGTGCGGCTGTTCGACGTCTACGAGGGCAGCCAGGTGCCCGACGGGCACCGCTCGCTCGCCTACGCCTTCACCTTCCGGGCACCGGACCGGACGCTGACCGGTGAGGAGGCCCGGGAGTCGCTCGACCGCGCGGTGGTCCTGGCCGGTGCGGCGTTCGGGGCGCAGCTCCGTGGCTGATCTTTCCGGCCAGGTCGCCCTGGTCACCGGCGCGTCGACCGGCATCGGCCGGCACCTCGTCGAGGGCCTGGCCGCGCGCGGGATGGCTGTGGCCGGGCTGGCCCGGAACGGCGACCGGCTGCGGACGGCGATGGCCGAGGTCGCCGAGGCCACCGGCGGGCGGACCCTCGCGGTGGCCGCCGACGTCACCGACCGCGCCGCGGTGGAGGCCGCCGTGGCCGAGGTGGTGGCGGAGCTCGGCCAGGTCGGCCTGCTGGTCAACAACGCCGGGCTGATCGACGAGTTCGAGGTCCCGGTCTGGGAGGCCGACGCCGACCAGTGGTGGGAGGTGGTCTCCAGCCACATCCGCGGCGCACAGCTGACCATCCGCTCCGTCGTGCCGTGGATGGTGCTGCGCAACCGCGGCCGGGTCGTGAACATCGCCAGCGGGATGAGCACCCGCGCCAACCCCGACTACTCCGCCTACTCGGTGGCGAAGACCGGGCTGATGCGGCTGACCGAGTCGCTGGTCGCCGGGCTGGAGGGCTCCGAAGTGCGCGCCTTCGACGTCGCCCCTGGCGTCGTCGACACCCCGATGACCCGCTCGATGCACATGTGGCAGGGCTTCACCGACTGGACGCCGCCGGAGGCCGTCGTCGAGCTGGTCGCGGCGATCGCCGCCGGCGAGCTGGACCACTGGTCCGGCCGCTTCGTGCGCGCCGGCAGGGACGACCTCGACCTCCTGCGCTCCACCACGCCGGCCGACGCCGCCCGGCAGCTCCGGCTCCGGCCCTACGGCGGCACCGACCCGATCGCCTGAGGTAGCTCGCCAGCTAGGTCGCGGCGCATGCGTGAAACGGCTTGATGTTTTGGTTGAAGTAGCCGCCCACGCTTCCAGCTGAAACCAGCGCGTCGAAGTGCATCTCAGCGACGTCAAAGTAGTGGTATACGCGACCGTTGCTGAATTCCACCTCGAGGAGCAGGGAAGAGGCGTCGTAGCCCACGGACGCGATGTTGGAGGAGCTCACGGGGACTCTATCCATCGACGGTTCCCTTTCTTGGAGTAGCTCCGCTCCTCCACCATGCCTCAGCGAGGTGGTCAAAGCGGTTCGGACGGACTGTTGAGTTCCAGCCGGACAAGCCGTCAGAACTCACCACACAAGGATCTGAGCTATCGGGCCTGTCGGACGGCGGAACGTCGATTAGAGCTCGCGAGGGTAGATGTACGGCCTCGCCAATAAGAAGAGCCTCGCCCGTCCTCAAGACGGGCACGACGTCGAAAAGACCGCCCAAACTGTCCGGAAGAGTGGCGCGAATTAGGCCGCGGTCGCTTTGGTTCGATAGGCGAAGGACTACGAACGTACCCACTTGACTGAGGACTGTGGCTCTGATCTCGCTCGGTCGTTGGCTAACCATCATGATGCCGACGCCATACTTACGGCCCTCCTTGACAATCCGGTCCACGACGGCTGCTGCTGAGGCGCCGTCCTCTCCGAGGTACCGATGCGCCTCCTCCAGCACCACTAGCAGGGGTCGATTCCGGCCCCCTTCAGCTTCGTTGCGTCCCCAGACCAGAGCGTCGTAAAGAACGCGTAGTAGGACTCCGACGACGTCTCGAAGGATTCCGCTAGGAACGTTGGAGAGGTCGGCGACGGCGACCGGGGTGGAACTTCCAAGCCACTGAGCCAGGAAATCTCCCAGTCCGGCCGTGACCTCGCCGTCCAAGTTCGGAGCCCATGGTCCGGGGGAAAATAGGAAGTTATACCTGGGATCGCGCAGCCGGCCCGCCAAATGCTCCAACTGCCTTCTCATATTGATCGGGGCTGCCGTCATGTAGATCCGACTGGGTCCTGCATTGGCCAATGGCTTGTATGTCGGAGGGAGGACGCGTTCGGCGTCGCCGATCATCGGCTCGTCGTTCGCATCGAGTGCGTAAGCGCGCGTCTCTGGCGATTGTGCATCTTGTTGCGCAGTATGGGTCGCGTGCGCACGCTCGTAAAACTCGTACCAAAGACGGTGAATGCTGAACGGTAGGGGAGTGTCGGCGGTGACATCTACTTCGCGCAAATTCAACGTCGGATGCCGAACGACGTGCGCCCGCTTTTGATGCAGAACCCATTCGCGCACGGCGGCACCGCTGGCGTCGTCTAAAGCTCCGAAAGCCAAGCCGATAAACTCTTCTACGTTTAAGGCCCAGTAGGGCAGGTGCAGAGCGTCCCCTTGTGCGTCCGGGGCGATTTCTGAGTCGCCAATGTGCACTCGTCGAACAGTGGCGAGATCTCGCAATCCGCCACCGTACTCGCCATGAACATCGACAACTACGACACGGGCGGTCGGAAAGCGCTCGGGGTCGGCTATGCGGTGGAGGATATTAGACACCGTGCTGGACTTCCCCGTGCCAGTGCTGCCGACGACCGCAGTGTGCCTTGATACCAAGGAGTTCACGTTGAGCGTCGCAGGCAACTGTGGGGCATTCGCTATATGTCCAATACGAACATGCGTTCGGGGGAGGCTGCCAGAAGTGCCGTAAAGGCGGCCAAGGTCATCGGCCGTTACTAAGTGTACGGGGTCTCCGATGGCCGGGTATCGCGATACTCCGCGCTGTACCGTCTCGCCCCGTGCGCTTTCCGCAATCAGCTCAACGCGCATCCATGCATCGCCGGGCGCCGCCCAGGCCACGCGATCGTCGTCCTCCTCAGAGTTTCGGGCTGGCGCCGCACCCACTTGCACCACCGTCCCGAAGAGGTCTACGAGACCAATCGGAATGCGGACAAAAGCCCCGACTTGGCCAACCTGATATGCGTGGCCCTTGGAAAAGGTCAATCCGGGGACGGCCTCGGCCGTGAGTGCGGCGGTAATCGTGTCGCCGCGTACGTCTCGGACAACTCCAACCAGCTCGGGGTTTCTCACGGCGTCGGCGCACTCGTGTGGAGGGATGACAGCGAGGCTCCGCCGACTAGTTCTCGCAGCAAATCGCCTAAGGCTGAGAAGTTTCCATACGGGAAGGTGGACACTGTCGAAGTCGTGGCCCAGTCGCCCGTTTGAGTGCCGACGACCGCAGCATCTTCTGCCAGAAGAGACAAGTTTGGGGTACGTCGCGCCAACGCCAGCGCCTCCGAATACTGCTCCAACTGTCCAAAGAGGAGGGCTTGCACTGAAGCGGTCGGATTGGACCGAAGGGCTTGCCCGATGACCTCGTTGATGTGTTCGTCTCGGTACGAGAAACCGCAGCTGACAATCACGGAACTCGGGCGCCGGAGGAAGCCACGTAGCCTGTCCAGTAGGGCGAGGTATGGCAGGCGGCGACTCTGCTCGTACTTAAGGTGGCTAGGATAAATAAGTACTCGGTCCGATTTATCGGTTGTCGGGCAGCGCAAAACGTCACCCCCGCTGCTCGTGGCCCAGTTGATGGACCCGTGTAACTTCCACAGACGGACCCAGCGATTCGGAAGCTCGTCCTCCTCTACAGCATGAATGTCGAAGGATGGTCGGTGCGATCCCACGAAGCCATCAAAATATGGGACGTTCGCCGCCTCGAGTGCCTGCTCGAGAAGCAAGTCGTAGTTGGTCGTGAATACTTCCATTGGAGCGTGACGCTTTGCGGCCTGAGCCCAGAGTGCGATCGCGTGGTACGCCGTGTCTATGCCGGGGAGAGTCACTTCAAGATGATCGCGAACGAGCGCGCATATCTCCGCGTCGGCGGTTAAGACGGCGCTGTTGCTGAATCCTCGAACGT
The DNA here is from genome assembly GCF_008124835.1 of Blastococcus xanthinilyticus. Lineage (GTDB taxonomy): Bacteria > Actinomycetota > Actinomycetes > Mycobacteriales > Geodermatophilaceae > Blastococcus > Blastococcus xanthinilyticus. The sequence goes on from NZ_VNHW01000014.1 coordinate 93,365, forward strand.
CTGCGGTGCCGGGGATCGCGGCCAAGCGACGCAAATAGTCCAGGAGGTTTTCGAGCGTTACGGGGTTGTAAGTGGAATCGAGCTGGGCGAAGGCATCTTCTACGACATCCCGTGAAGCTCCGGTGACTCCCGCCCGCACTACTGTCGTCAGACCCGCGATATCCGGGATGATGGGGACCCCTTTCGGGCGGACTGACATGGGAGTCCCGGCTCCCAGGAACAGTCCGAGGGGGCGACGGTCCTGCTGGAGCGCGGCCCTCAGGTACTCGTTGTGGCGGTCAAGCTCGTGCTCCACTGGGGTCCTCTCTGGGAACGGCTAAGCGGAACGACCGTGCCCTAGGCGGATGCGGCAGTCCAGGATTGAGGCCTGGCGAGTCTCGCCTGCTCCAGCTGCGGCTCAGTTGACAGACCGGCCAGATGGAAGCGTCGCTCCGGACCGGCTCGCCTGCGAGGTGTGACTGCGCCCCTACGGCGACACTGACGCGTGGGGATGACCAGAAGCCCTCAGGCGATGGTGGCGAACAGCGGGGTCGCGCCGGCGATGTCGACCAGCCGGCGCACCGGGTTCGACGGCCGGCGCAGCTCGGGGATCCGGCCGGCCCGGCGTGCGGCCTCGGTCTCCCGGAGCACGAGCCGCAGACCGCGGCAGTCGAGGAAGGTGGCGGCGGACGCTTCGACGGCGACCGCGCCACCGTGGCGCTGGTCGGAGGCGTCCCACAGCGCGACGACGGCGGAGTCGACCTCGCCGCGCAGCCGCAGCACCGGCCCGGTCTCCTCGTCGACGAGGTCGATCGCGCCGAACGGCTCGGTGATCTGCACAGCGGGCTCCTCTCGTCCGGCGCGGTTCGCCGGACAGCCACCACCGTGCCCCTGGGTACTGACAGTTTCGCGTTCGGTGACTGGCAGGAGCCTGGGAAACCCCGTATGAACATTCATGCATGACCGTGTATGGTCATGCATCGTGAACAGCGGACAGACGTGGACGGTCGGGGTCACCGGCGCCACCGGGTACGCGGGAGGAGAGGTGTGCCGGCTGCTGGCCGGGCACCCGAACCTCCGGCTGGCCGGGGTGCACGCCAACTCGAGCGCCGGCCGACGCCTGGGCGAGCTGCAGCCCCACCTGCTGCCTTTCGCCGGCATGGAGGTGCAGCCCAGCGACGCGGCGAGCCTCTCCGGCTACGACGTCGTCGTCCTGGCCCTGCCGCACGGCGAGTCGGCCGCCATCGCCGGTCAGCTGCCGGCGGAGACGCTGGTCATCGACTGCGGCGCCGACCACCGGCTGAACGATCCGGCGGCCTGGGCCCGCTGGTACGGCGGCGTGCACGCCGGCACCTGGCCCTACGGGCTGCCCGAGCTCCCCGGCCAGCGGGAGCAGCTGGCCGGCGCCACGCGCATCGCCGTCCCCGGCTGCTACCCGACGTCGGTCACCCTCGCGATGGCCCCGGCGCTGGCCGCCGGGCTGGCCGAGCCCGACGTCGTGGTCGTCGCCGCCAGCGGCACCAGCGGCGCGGGCAAGTCGGCGAAGCCGCACCTGCTCGGCAGCGAGGTCATGGGCGCGGTGAGCGCCTACGGCGTCGGCGGGGTGCACCGCCACACGCCCGAGATGATCCAGGGCCTGGGCCAGGCGGCCGGCGGCGACGTGCGGGTCAGCTTCACGCCGACGCTCGTGCCCATGAGCCGGGGGATCCTCGCCACCTGCTCGGCGCCGTTGCGGCCGGGCGTGGACGCCGAGGCCGCCCGCGCCGCGTACGAGAAGGCCTACGGCGACGAGCCGTTCGTGCACCTGCTGCCCGAGGGCCAGTGGCCGACCACCGCCCAGGTGCTGGGCGCCAACACGGTGGCGCTGCAGGTCGCCGTCGACGCCGACGCGCACCGGCTGGTGGTCGTGGCCGCTGTCGACAACCTCACCAAGGGCACCGGGGGAGCGGCGGTCCAGTGCGCCAACCTCGCCCTCGGCCTACCCGAGACCTCCGGCCTCCCGCTCGTAGGAGTAGCGCCATGAACTCACCCCACGAAAACGCTCCGCTGGCGCTCCACGTTTCCGCGGGGGCCCCGAAGTGACAGTCACCGCCCCCGAGGGCTTCTCCGCCGCCGGCGTCGCCGCCGGGCTGAAGTCCTCCGGCGACGCCGACGTCGCCGTCGTCCTCAACCACGGGCCGGACGACGCCGCCGCGGCCGTCTTCACCACCAACCGCTTCCCGGCCGCGCCGGTGCTCTGGAGCCGGCAGGTGCTGGCCGGCGAGCGGGCGCGCGCCGTCGTCCTCAACTCCGGCGGCGCCAACGCCTGCACCGGGCCAGAGGGCTTCCAGGACACCCACGCCACGGCCGAGCACGCGGCGGCCGAGCTCGGCATCGGCGCGATCGACGTCGCCGTGGCGTCCACCGGGCTGATCGGCGTCCGGCTGCCCATGGACAAGGTGACCGCCGGGGTCACCGCCGCGGTCCAGCAGCTGTCCGAGGACGGCGGCCTCGACGCCGCCCGCGCGATCATGACCACCGACAGCGTCCCGAAGACGACGGTGCAGGGCCGTGACGGCTGGACGGTCGGCGGCATGGCCAAGGGCGCCGGCATGCTCGCCCCGTCGCTGGCGACCATGCTCGTCGTCCTCACCACCGACGCCGTCGTCCGGCCCGAGGTGCTGCAGCGCGCCCTGGCGCAGGCCACGAGCGTGTCCCTCGAGCGGGTCGACTCCGATGGCTGCCTGTCGACCAACGACACCGTGATCGTGATGTCCAGCGGCGCCAGCGGGGTCACGCCGACCGCGGAGGCGTTCACCGAGGCGCTCACCGCCGCGGCCACCGACCTGGCCATGCAGCTGCTCGCCGACGCCGAGGGCTCGACCAAGGACATCGCGATCACCGTGCGCAACGCGGCCAGCGTCACCGACGCCCTCACCGCCGGCCGGGCCTGCGCGCGCAACAACCTGCTTAAGACCGCGCTGTTCGGCAACGACCCCAACTGGGGCCGGGTGCTGGCCGCCATCGGCACCACCGACGCGGCGTTCCAGGCCGACCAGGTCGACGTGACGATCAACGGCGTGACCGTCTGCCGCGGCGGCGCGATCGGCGACCCCCGCGAGGGCGTCGACCTCACCGGCCGGGCGATCACCATCGACGTCGACCTGAAGGCCGGCACCGAGCAGGCGACGATCTGGACCAACGACCTGTCCATCGCCTACGTGCACGAGAACTCGGCCTACTCCACATGAGCGAGCACCAGGACCCCGCCCCTCAGGACCCCACTCCGCCCGACGTCCGCATCGACGAGCCGTCGCCCCCGCCGAAGCTGCCGCGGAAGGTGGGCACCAGCCGGGTCATGCGCACCAAGGACCCGGAGGGCGACGCGGCCAAGGTCGCCGTCCTCACCGGGGCGCTGCCCTGGCTCAAGGAGTTCCACGGCAACGTCGTGGTCATCAAGTACGGCGGCCACGCCATGGTCGACGACGAGTGCCGCCGGGCCTTCGCCGAGGACATGGTCTTCCTGCGGACCTGCGGCATCCTGCCGGTCGTCGTGCACGGCGGGGGGCCGCAGATCACCGAGATGCTCGGCCGGCTGGGCATCGGCAGCGAGTTCCGCGGCGGGCTGCGGGTGACCACGCCCGAGACGATCGGCGTCGTCCGCATGGTCCTCACCGGCCAGGTCGGCCCGGACATCGTCGGGCTGATCAACCAGCACGGCCCGATGGCCGTGCACCTCTCCGGTGAGGACGGCGGGCTGTTCACCGCGCAGCGGACCACCGCGGTCGTGGACGGGCAGCCGGTCGACGTCGGCCTGGTCGGCGACGTGGTCGCCGTCGATCCGAGCCCGGTGACCGCGCTGCTCGCAGCCGGCCACATCCCGGTCGTGGCCAGCGTCGCCCCGGACGCCGACGGCGTCGTGCACAACGTGAACGCCGACACCGCAGCGGCCGCGCTCGCCGCCGCGCTGGGTGCGGTGAAGCTGGTCGTGCTCACCGACGTCGAGGGCCTCTACGCCGACTGGCCCGACCGCGACTCGCTGGTGCAGCAGATCGACGCCCGGGAGCTCGCCGAGCTCCTGCCCACGCTCGACGCCGGGATGATCCCGAAGATGGCCGCCTGCCTGCGGGCGGTCGAGGGCGGCGTGCGCCGCGCGACCGTCGTCGACGGCCGGACGCCGCACGCCCTGCTGCTCGAGACGTTCACCACCGAAGGCACCGGGACGATGGTCGTCCCGGCGAAGGACCAGGAGGAGGGCACAGCATGACGACGCACACCGAGGAGCTGGCCCGCCGCTGGTCGGCGGTGATGATGAACAACTACAAGGCCCCGCCGGTCGCCCTGGAGTCCGGTACGGGCGCCACCGTCCGGGACGTCGACGGCCGCGAGTACACCGATCTCCTCGGCGGCATCGCGACGACGATCCTCGGCCACGCGCACCCCAAGGTGGTCGAGGCGATCACCACGCAGGCGCAGAAGCTGGGCCACGTCTCCAACCTGGCCATGCACGAGCCCGGCGTCGCCCTGGCCGAGCGGCTGCTCGAGCTGGCCGGCCGCCCCGGCCGGGTGTTCTTCTGCAACTCCGGTACCGAGGCCAACGAGGCGGCGTTCAAGCTCAGCCGGCTGACCGGCCGCCCGGAGGTCATCACCGCCGAGGGCGCGTTCCACGGCCGGACGATGGGCGCGCTGGCCCTGACCGGCCAGCCCGGCAAGGCCGCGGCGTTCGCGCCGCTGCCCGGCGGCGTCCGCTACGTGCCCTACGGCGACGCCGGCGCCCTCGCCGACGTGGTGGGGGAGCGCACCGCGATGGTGCTGCTCGAGCCGATGCTCGGCGAGGGGGGCGTGCTGCCCGCCCCGGCGGGCTACCTCGGGTCGGCGGCCACGACGGCCGGGGACGCCGGTGCCCTGTTCGCCGTCGACGAGGTGCAGACCGGCATCGGCCGCACCGGGCACTGGTTCGCGCACCAGGCCGACGGCCTGCACCCCGATGTCGTCACCCTCGCCAAGGCGCTCGGCGGAGGTCTGCCGATCGGCGCCATGCTCGCCTTCGGCGAGGCCGCCGACCTGCTGACCGCGGGCTCCCACGGCTCCACGTTCGGTGGCAACCCGATCGCGGCCGCCGCCGCGCTGGCCGTGCTCGACACCATCCGCGACGAGGGCCTGCTCGAGCGGGCCAAGGAGCTCGAGCACCGGTTCACCACCGGCATCGAGGCGCTCGGCCACGCGGGGATCAGCGGCGTCCGGGGGAGGGGTGCGCTGCTCGGCGTCGTCCTCACCGCCGACGTCGCCGCGGCGCTGGAGACGACCCTGCGCGAGGCCGGCTTCCTCACCAACGCGGTGGCTCCCGGGGTGCTCCGCCTCGCCCCGTCCCTCGTGCTCACCGACGCCCAGGTGGACGCCTTCGTCGCGGCCCTCCCGGCCGCCCTCGACACCGCTCTCCAGGAGGACGACCAGTGACCCGGCACTTCCTCAAGGACGACGACCTCACGCCCGAGGAGCAGGCCGAGGTCCTGGCGCTGGCCGCCTCCCTCAAGGCGACCCGGCACACCGCGGAGGCGCCCACCCCGCTGCGCACCCCGAACGGGACCCCCCGCGCGGTGGCGGTCGTGTTCGACAAGCCGTCCACCCGCACCCGGGTCTCCTTCTCGGTCGGCGTCGCCGAGCTCGGGGGCTATCCGCTGGTCATCGACTCGGCCACCAGCCAGCTCGGTCGCGGCGAGCCCATCGAGGACACCACCCGGGTGCTCGACCGGCAGGCCGCCGCCATCGTGTGGCGGACCTTCGGCCAGGAGCGCATCGAGGCCATGGCCGCGGTCAGCCGGGTGCCGGTGGTGAACGCGCTGACCGACACCTACCACCCGTGCCAGATCCTGGCCGACCTGCAGACGGTGGCCGAGCACAAGGGCAGCCTCGCCGGCCGGTCGCTGTCCTACCTCGGTGACGGCGCGAACAACATGGCGCACTCCTACCTGCTGGGCGGGGCCACCGCCGGGATGCACGTGCGGCTCGGCTCGCCGGAGTCCTTCCGGCCCGACCCGGCGGTGGTCGACCGGGCGGCGCGGATCGCGGCCGCGACCGGGGGCTCGGTGAGCTGGACCGACAGCGCCGAGAAGGCCGCGGACGGCGCCGACGTCCTGGTCACCGACACCTGGGTGTCGATGGGTCAGGAGGGGGAGCAGGACGCCCGCATCGCCCCGTTCCTGCCCTACGCGGTCGACGAGGCGGCCCTGTCCCGCGCCGCCGACGACGCGGTCGTCCTGCACTGCCTGCCCGCCTACCGGGGCAAGGAGATCGCCGCCGCGGTCATCGACGGGCCGCAGAGCGCGGTCTGGGACGAGGCCGAGAACCGGCTGCACGCCCAGAAGGCGCTGCTGGCCTGGCTCCTGGAGCGATCCGCGTGACCCAGGCCCTCACGCGCTCGGCCCGCCAGGCGCGCATCCGGCAGCTGATCGAGGCCCAGCCGGTGGCCTCGCAGACCCAGCTGGCCGCGCTCCTGGCCGAGTCGGGCATCGAGGTCACCCAGGCCACGCTCTCCCGCGACCTGGAGGAGCTGGGCGCGGTCAAGATGCGCGGCTCCGACGGCGCCCCGGCGTCCTACGTGCTGCCGCCGGAGAACGCCCCGCTGCGCCCGGCCCAGACCGCGCCCGCGCGGCTGACCCGGCTGCTGGCCGACCTGCTCACCAGCGCCGAGGGGAGCGCGAACCTCGCGGTGCTGCGCACGCCGCCCGGCGCCGCGCAGTTCCTGGCCTCCGCCCTGGACAAGGTGGGCCTCCCCGATGTCCTGGGCACCATCGCGGGGGACGACACTCTGCTGGTCGTCTCGCGCGACCCCGACGGCGGGGCGGCCCTCGCCGACCGGCTGCGGGCGCTCGCGCAGCGCACCCCCGCCGTCTACCCCGAACTGAGCGCCGACCTGGAAGAGGAACCCGGCACGTGAGCAGCAGCGCACCTGGATCGCACACCCGGCTCTGGGGCGGTCGCTTCGGCGGCGGCCCCTCGCCGGCCATGGCGGCCCTGTCGAAGGGCACGGACGTCGACTGGAAGCTGGCGTCGTTCGACCTGGCCGGCTCCCGTGCCCACGCGCGGGTGCTGCACCGGGCCGGCCTGCTGGCCGACGACGAGCTCGACCAGATCCTGGGTGCGCTGCGCGAGCTCTCCGACGAGGTCGCCGCGGGCACGTTCACCCCGGTCGAGTCCGACGAGGACGTGCACGAGGCGCTCGAGCGCGGCCTCACCGAGAAGCTCGGGGCGCTCGGCGGCAAGCTGCGCGCCGGCCGCAGCCGCAACGACCAGGTCGCCACGGACCTGCGGCTCTACCTGCGCCACCACGTCCGGTCGCTGGTCGGTGAGCTCTCGTCGCTGGAGTACGCGCTCATCGGCCTGGCCGAGCGCTACCAGGACGTCGCCGCCCCCGGGATGACGCACCTGCAGCACGCCCAGCCGGTGCTGATCGCCCACCAGCTGCTGGCGCACGCGCACTCGCTCGCGCGCGACGTCGACCGGCTGCGGGACTGGGACCGGCGGACGGCGGTGAGCCCCTACGGCTCCGGCGCGCTGGCCGGCTCCTCGCTGCCGCTGGACCCCGACGCGGTCGCCGCCGAGCTCGGCTTCGACCGGGCGTCGGACAACTCGATCGACGGCGTCAGCGACCGCGACTTCGCGGCGGAGTTCTGCTTCGCGGCGGCGCTGATCGGCGTCCACCTCTCCCGGCTGGGGGAGGAGGTCGTCCTCTGGACGTCGACCGAGTTCGGCTGGGCGCGCCTCGACGACGCCTGGGCGACCGGCTCCTCGATCATGCCGCAGAAGAAGAACCCCGACATCGCCGAGCTCGCCCGCGGCAAGTCCGGCCGGTTCGTCGGAAACCTGACCGGCCTGCTCACCATGCTCAAGGGCCTGCCCCTGGCCTACGACCGCGACCTGCAGGAGGACAAGGAGCCGGTCTTCGACTCCATGGAGCAGCTCATGCTCCTGCTGCCCGCGGTGACCGGCATGATCGCCACCCTCACGCTGCGCGCGGAGGTGCTGGAGGCGGCCGCGCCGCAGGGCTTCGCGCTGGCCACCGACGTCGCCGAATGGCTGGTCCGGCAGGGCGTGCCGTTCCGCTCGGCGCACGAGATCAGCGGCACGATGGTCGCCGTCTGCGAGGAGGCCGGGCTCGAGCTCGACCAGCTCGACGACGACCAGCTCGCCGGCATCGACGAGCGGCTCACCCCCGCCGTCCGGTCGGTCCTGTCGGTCCGGGGCGCGCTGGCGGCCCGCAAGGCCCGCGGGGGGACGGCGCCCGAGCGGGTGGCCGACCAGCTGGCGTCGCTCAAGGACCTCGCCGCCGAGCACGGGCGCTGGGCTGCGGCCTCCCCGGTGGCGGCGGCCCTCTGAGCGTGCCGTCCGGTCCCGGCCGGCCCGAGCCGGGTCCCCTCGTCCGGGACGAGGACCTGCTCGGGCCGGTCGACGTCGTGGCGCCGTCGCTGCTCGGCTGCTGGGTGGTCACCGACCGCCCGGAGGGCCGGGTGGCCCTGCGGCTGACCGAGGTCGAGGCCTACTCCGGCGACGGGACCGATCCCGCGGCCCACTCCCACCGCGGCCCGACGCCGCGAGCGGCGATCATGTTCGGCCCGCCCGGGCGGCTGTACGTCTACTTCAGCTACGGCGTGCACTGGTGCGCCAACGTCGTCGTCGGTCCCGAGGGGCAGGGCTCGGCGGTGCTGCTGCGCGCAGGAGAGCCCGTGGTGGGGGAGGAGCTGGCCCGGTCCCGTCGCCCGGCCGCCCGCCGCCCGCGCGACCTGGCCGGCGGACCTGCGCGGCTCACCCAGGCGCTGGCCGTCGGGCGCGAGGACCTCGGCACCGATCTGCTCGACCCGTCGTCCCCGGTCCGGCTGCACCGGCCGCCTCCCTCCCACCCCGCGGCGCCCGCGTCGGTGTCGGCGGGCCCCCGCGTCGGCATCAGTGTGGCGACGGAGCTGCCCTGGCGGTTCTGGGAGACCGACGCCCCCTCGGTCAGCGCGTTCCGGGCGGGCGGCAAGCCACGCCGCGGGCGGGCCGGGCAGGATGGTGCCTCGTGACCTCCTCTTCCGACTCCGGCGTGATCGACGAGCTGCACCGCCGCGGGCTGATCGCCCAGAGCACCGATGAGGCCGCGCTGCGCGCCCATCTCGCCGAGGGCCCGGTCGCGTACTACGCCGGCTTCGACCCGACGGCGCAGAGCCTGCACGTCGGGCACCTGCTCCAGTTCATGGTCCTGCGCGCCCTCCAGCGGGCCGGGCACCAGCCGGTGGTGGTCGTCGGTGGCGCCACCGGCCTGATCGGCGACCCGCGGCCCTCGTCGGAACGCCAGCTGAACGACCGGGACACCGTCGCCACGTGGGTGGGACGCATCCGCGAGCAGGTCGCGCCGTTCCTCGACGTGCCGGCCGAGACCTCCGGCTTGAAGAGCCCGGTGTACATGGACAACCTGGACTGGACCGCCCCCGTCTCGGCGATCGACTTCCTCCGCGACCTGGGCAAGCACTTCCGGGTCGGCAGGATGCTGGCCAAGGAGGCGGTCTCCGCGCGGCTCAACTCCGAGGCCGGCATCAGCTACACGGAGTTCAGCTACCAGATCCTGCAGGCCAACGACTTCCGCGAGCTCTACCGCCGGCACGGGGTCACGCTGCAGACCGGTGGGTCGGACCAGTGGGGCAACCTGACGGCCGGCATCGACCTGGTGCGCCGCACCGAGGGCGCGACGGTGCACGCGCTGTCGACGCCGCTGGTGACCAAGTCCGACGGCACCAAGTTCGGGAAGTCCGAGGGTGGCGCCGTCTGGCTGGACCCGACGCTCACGTCCCCGTACGCCTTCTTCCAGTTCTGGCTCAACGCCGACGACGCGGACGCCCGGATGTGGCTGCCGCTCTACTCGGAGCGCCCGGCCGAGGAGGTGCAGGCGCTGGTCGCCGAGAGCGTCGAGCGGCCGGCCGCCCGGGCGGTGCAGCGGGCGCTGGCCGAGGAGCTGACCCTCCTCGTGCACGGCGCCGAGCAGCTCCGCCAGGCCGAGGCGGCCGGACGGGCGCTGTTCGGCCGGGAGGACCTCTCCTCCCTGGACGCCGGGACGCTCACCGCCGCTCTGGAGGAGGCGGGCAGCGTGACCGTCGACGGTGCAGCGCCCAGCCTTGCGCAGCTGCTCCAGCAGACCGGGCTGGTCGCCAGCCTCTCCGAGGCCCGGCGCACGGTGAAGGAGGGCGGCGCCTACCTCAACAACGAGCGGATCACCGATGCGGACGCTGCGCCGGGGGAGGAGGCCTGGCTGCCCGGGGGGTGGCTGGTCCTCCGCCGCGGCAAGCGGTCGATCGCCGGCGTGCGCCGGGCCGGCTGAGCCCCCGGGCCCGTGTGAACGCCCGATGTCGGGGGCGTGGCCGCAGCGTGTCGGGCGTCACGGGGGGTGGGTTTGACCGGCCGTGGGGGGCCGTGTAACTTTCTCTTTGCGCCGCGCGGCCCGGAAGGGCCGCCGGACCGGAGCCCCTGTAGCGGGTGTCTGGAAACCGGCGTAGAGTTGGACCTCCAGCCAGGGACGAAGCCCGGAAGGGCGGAGTTGCTGCGCGTCCGCTCCTTGAGAACTCAACAGCGTGCCGAAAGTCAGTGCCAAGTAATACCCCGTGTCATGGCTCGTGCAGTCGTGGCAGGGATTCCTTTGGTTG
>NZ_VNHW01000015.1 GCF_008124835.1 Blastococcus xanthinilyticus
CGAAGCCAGTCACATGACGGGTCACGCCCACCGCTGCCAGCCATCAGCCCATCACCGAAGGACTGACCCGGCCAGCCTCACAGTCACCTGATCATTCCGGGTCGGCGGTCAGAGGTAGCGGCGGTAGACGACGGTCGCGACCATCGCCGGCTTGCTGCCGCCCTCGGTCTCCACCGTGACCGCGAGGTTCATCTGCACGCCGCCCTCGAACGGCGTGGCCGCCTCGAGGGTCGCCCCCGCCCGCACCTTCGCGCCGACCGGCACCGGGGAGGGGAAGCGCACCTTCTCCGTGCCGTAGTTGACGCCCATCCGGAAGCCGGTGATCTCCACGATCTCGGGCATCAGCGACGGCAGCAGCGACAGGGTCAGGTAGCCGTGCGCGATGGGCCCGCCGAACGGGCTCTCCTTCTTCGCCCGCTCCGGGTCGACGTGGATCCACTGGTGGTCACCGGTGGCCTCGGCGAACTGGTTCACCTGCTCCTGGGTGATCGTCACCCAGTCGCTGTAGCCCAGGTGCCGGCCCACCAGCCCCTGGACCCCCTCGACGCCGTCGGCCGTCGTCTGCGCCATCTGCTCTGCCTCCTCGTGCACGGGTCTGCTTGGCTGACTCCACCACACACCACGATCGGACGGGGAGCGGGTTGCTGCGACTGGGGGCCCTCGACGTCCCGGACGGCCGGTTCGTGGTGATGGCGATCGTGAACCGCACGCCGGACTCGTTCTACGACCGTGGCGCCACCTTCGAGCTGGCCGCCGCCGTCGAGCGGGTGGGCCGGGTGGTCGACGAGGGTGCGGACATGGTCGACGTCGGCGGGGTGAAGGCTGCGCCCGGGGACGACGTCTCCCCCGCCGAGGAGGTGCGGCGCACGGTCGACCTGGTGGCCGCCATCCGCGCCGCGCACCCGGCGCTGCCGATCTCGATCGACACCTGGCGGGCCGAGGTGGCCCGGGAGGCGCTGGCCGCCGGCGCCGACGTCGTGAACGACGCCTGGGGCGGGGTGGACCCGGAGCTGGCGGCCGTGGCCGCCGAGGCCGGCGCCGGGCTCGTCTGCACGCACGCCGGCGGGCTGCCCCCGCGGACCCGCCCGCACCGGGTCGCCTACGCCGACGTCGTCGCCGACGTGGTGGCCCGGACGACGGCGCTGGCGGAGGCGGCCGTCGCCGCGGGGGTGGACCGCGAGCGGGTGCTGGTCGACCCCGGGCACGACTTCGGCAAGAACACCCGGCACTCGCTGGAGGCCACCCGGCGGCTGGGCGAGCTGGTCGGCACCGGCTGGCCGGTGCTCGTGGCGCTGTCGAACAAGGACTTCGTCGGCGAGACCCTCGACGTCCCGCTCGACGAGCGGCTCACCGGCACGCTGGCCGCGACCGCGGTGAGCGCCTGGCTGGGCGCCCGGGTGTTCCGCGCCCACGACGTCGCGCTCACCCGGCAGACGCTGGACATGGTCGCGTCGATCCAGGGCACCCGACCGCCGGTGCGCACCGTCCGCGGCCTCGCCTGAACCCCCGGAATGATCAGGTGACCTGATCATTCCGGGTCCTGGCTCACGGTCGACGGTGAGCCAGGACCCCATACCGTGAGCCAGGACCGCGTCGGGCCGCCGCGCAGCTGCTGATGGCCCGCGTGGCACACCGGCGCCGGATGTCCCCCCGCCCGGCCCGCCGAGCCGCTCGCTAGGTTCCCGTCCATGTCCGCCACCGGGTTCCTGACCGCCGACGAGCTCAACGCCCTCCTGCCGGGCACCTTCCCCGGGCTGCTGGGCATCGTGATCGACTCGCACGAGCGTGGGCGCCTGACCAGCCACCTCGACGTCCGGCCCGAGCTACTGGCGCCCAACGGCTACCTGCACGCCGGCACCGTGGTCACCCTCGCCGACACCAGCTGCGGGCTGCCCACGCGGGCGCTGCTGCCCGAGGGCGCGAGCGGCTTCACCACCATCGAGCTCAAGAGCAACCACCTGAGCACCGCGCGCGAGGGCCGGATCGCCTGCGTGGCCACCAACGTGCACGCCGGGCGCACCACCCAGGTCTGGGACGCCGTGGTGACCAACGCCGAGAGCGGGAGGACGATCGCGCTGTTCCGTTGCACCCAGTCGGTGCTCTGGCCCCGCTGACCGGGCGAACCCGCCGGTAACCCCCTTGTGAGCGGGCACACCACCAGTGTGAGACTGGCGCCACACCACTGTGCGAGGAGGAACACCCGTGGCGCTGTCCAGCCCGTATCCCGACGTCGAGATCCCGAACGTCTCCGTCCCCGAGTTCGTCCTGGCAGCCGGCCGGGAGAAGCCCGACGCGCCGGCGCTGATCGACGGCCTCAAGGGCGACGTGATCACCCACGGCCAGCTGGCCCAGTACGTCGACCGGGTGGCCGCCAACCTGCACGCCCGCGGCCTGCGCAAGGGTGACGTCGTCGCCGTCTTCTGCCCGAACACCCCGTGGTTCCCGGTCGTCTTCCACGGCATCGCCGCCGCCGGCTGCGTGATGAGCCCGATCAACTCGCTCTACACGCCCGACGAGATCGCCTTCCAGCTGAAGGACTCCGGCGCGAAGATCCTGATCACCATCGGGCTGTTCCTCGACCGCGCGACCGCGGCCGCGGAGAAGTCCCCCGTCGACGAGATCGTCGTGCTGGACGGCGCGGAGGGGCACGCCAACCTCTTCGACCTGCTGGGCGCCGACGCGCCGTCGGTGCAGGTGGACATCGACCCGGCCAACGACCTGGTCACGCTGCCCTACTCCAGCGGCACCACCGGCCTGCCCAAGGGCGTCATGCTCACCCACCGCAACCTGGTGGCGAACGTGGCGCAGTGCCTGCCGCTGCTCAAGACGGGTGCGGACGAGCGGATCATCGCCGTCCTGCCGTTCTTCCACATCTACGGCCTCACGGTGCTGATGAACCAGGGCCTGGCGCTGGGCGGCGCGGTGGTGACCCTCCCCCGCTTCGACCTCGAGGACTTCCTGCGCACCATCCAGGACCAGAAGATCACCCGCGCGTTCGTCGCGCCCCCGATCCTCCTCGCGCTGGCCAAGCACCCGGCGGTCGACCAGTACGACCTGTCGTCCCTGACGTCGATCACCTCGGGCGCGGCCCCGCTGGACGAGCAGCTCGCGCTGGCCGCCCAGAACCGGCTCCGCAAGGGCGCCGACGACGGCGTCACCGTCGCGCAGGGGTACGGCATGACCGAGCTCTCGCCGGTCTCGCACACCAGCCCCGACCCCTCCGCCCTGCCCCCTGGCGTCACCGAGGTGCCCAAGGGCTCGGTCGGCTTCGCCATCCCCAACACCGAGTGCCGGCTGATCGACCCGGGCACGGGTGAGGACGCCGCCGAGGGCGAGCGCGGCGAGCTGTGGGTGCGCGGCCCGCAGGTGATGAAGGGCTACCTCAACAACCCCGACGCCACCGCCGGCACCCTCGACAGCGACGGCTGGCTGCACACCGGCGACGTCGCGATCGTCGACGCGAACGGCTGCTACACGGTCGTCGACCGGGTGAAGGAGCTGATCAAGTACAAGGGCTACCAGGTGGCCCCGGCCGAGCTCGAGGCCGTGCTGATCAACCACCCGGAGATCGCCGACGCCGCCGTCATCGGCGTGCCCGAGAAGGAGAGCGGCGAGGAGCTGCCGAAGGCGTTCGTCGTCCGCGCGCCGGGCTCGGAGATCACCGAGGACGCCGTCATGGCCTACATGGCCGAGAAGGTGGCCCCGCACAAGAAGATCCGGTTCGTCGAGTTCATCGAGCAGGTGCCGAAGTCGGCGGCCGGCAAGATCCTGCGCAAGGACCTCAAGGCCCGGGCCTGACCGACGACGACGGCGCCGCGTCCCCCCGGGGGCGCGGCGCCGTCGCGCGTCCGGGGGCCGGTGCGGCCGGCCGGCGGGCGGTCACCGGCGCGACGCCGGTGACCCGTTTGTAGGCCCGCGAGAAGGCGGCCTCCGACTCGTACCCCAGCCGCCCGGCCAGCTCACCGACCCGCGCGCCACGCCCCAGCTCGACCGTGGCCAGGTGCATCCGCCACCGGGTCACGTACCGCAGCGCCGGCTCCCCGGCCAGCTCGGTGAAGCGGACCGCGAACGCCGACCGGGACATCCTGGCCTCGCGGGCCAGCCGGTCCAGCGTCCAGGGGGCGCCCGGATCGCGGTGCACGCTCGCGACCGCCCGCCCCACCTGCTCGTCGCGCAGCGCCCGCAGCCAGCCCGGCCCCGTGGCCGCCGTGTCCAGCCAGCCGCGCACCGCCTGGATCACCACGACGTCGGCCAGCCGGGTGACCACGGATTCGGCACCCGGCCGGTCCTGCCGCACCTCGTCGGCGATCATGCCCAGGAGGACGGTGAGCCAGCCGCGGCTGTCGCCCGCCGCCACCAGGAGCACCGGCGGCAGCAGGTCCAGGAGGTGGGTGGCCCCGGGCCGCTCGGGCTCCACGACGCCGCAGACCTGCCGGATCCGCTCGCCGCCGCCCTCGACGCGCAGCACCGAGTAGTGGTCGGCCAGGTAGTCCTGCGGCAGCAGGTCGGCCCGGCCCGAGATCGGCGCGCCCGGCCCGCTGCGCAGCAGGTGCCCGCGGCCGTGCGGCACGAGGGCGAGATCGCCGGGACCCAGCGGGTACGACCGGCCGTCCAGCTCGAGCAGGCAGCTGCCCTCGATGACGACGTGGAAGCTCATGCAGCCCTCCAGGGCCGGCATCTCCACGCCGAAGGGGGCGCTGCCCTCCGTCCGGCAGTAGAAGGTGCCCCGCATGCGGAGGTCGCCGAGCACCTCGCCCAGCGGGTCCGCGGGCGACCACGGAGCGGTGGGATCGACGGTCACGGCCCCAGCCTGGCGCGCCGCCGACCGGGCGTCCAGGGTCGCCGGACGAACGGTCATGGAACCCGGATGCCCGGTCATTCTGCGCGACCGGCCGTCCGGAGCACGGTGGGCGCACGCCGGTCGACGGGGTCGGCGCAGTCGGAGGGAGCAGGTCATGCGGGTACTGGTCGTCGGGGCGACAGGTGGATCGGGACGGGCGGCGGTCGACGCCCTCGTCGGAGCGGGGCACGAGGTGACGGCGTTCGCCCGGCGGGCGTCGGCGGCGTTCGGAGAGCGGGCCGGCGTCCGGCCGGTCGACGGCGACGCGACGGTGCCGGCGGACGTCGAGCGCGCGGTGCAGGGTCAGGACGCCGTCGTGGTGACCCTGGGCATCAGCGAGAACACGCTGAAGGTGCGGCTGCTGGGCAGCTCGGGCACCCCGATGGACGTCCGGTCGCGCGGAACGGCGGTGGTCGTGGCCGCGATGCGCGCGCACGGGGTGCGCCGGCTGGTCGTGCAGAGCTCCTTCGGCGTCGGGCCGACCCGGGAGCTGCTCCCGCTGTCCAGCCGAGTGGTCTTCGCGCTGATGATCCGGCAGCAGATCCAGGACACCGAACGGCAGGAACGCGTCGTGCGCGCCAGCGGGCTGGACTGGACGATCGTGCAGCCGGTCTACCTGACCGACGCCGAGGAGCCGGCCGCCCGCTCGATCACCGGGGAGGTGCAGGGGATGAAGGTGTCCCGCCGGGCGGTGGGCGCGGTGCTGGCCGAGCTCGCGGCCGGACCGGCGGACCGGGGCGCCACCGTCGCGGTGTCGGGCGCGGCCGCCGTGCCGGTCCCCGCCTGAGCGACGAGGGCGCCGCCGGAGCGCGGAGATGCGCACGGACGCGGGTATCCGGCCGGTACGACCGCGGTCGTGCGCATATCCGCGGAGGCGGCGTCGTCCCGAGGCTCGGCCCGAGCCTGCGAGGGTGAGGAGGACGGGATCCTTCTAGGGTCGGGGCATGCGCGCGGTGACGATCAGCGAACCCGGTGGCCCCGAGGTGCTCGGCTGGGGCGAGGTGCCCGACCCGGTGTGCGGCCCCGGCGAGGTGGTGGTCGACGTCGCCGCGACCGCGGTGAACCGGGCCGACCTGCTGCAGCGGCAGGGCTTCTACCCGCCGCCGAAGGGCGCCAGCGCGGTGCTGGGCCTGGAATGCAGCGGGGTGATCAGCGAGGTCGGCGAGGGGGTCACCGGCTGGTCGGTCGGCGACGAGGTGTGCGCGCTGCTCGCCGGTGGCGGGTACGCCGAGCGGGTCGCCGTCCCCGCCGTCCAGCTGCTGCCCCGGCCCGCCGGGGTCGAGCTGGCCACCGCCGCGGCGCTGCCGGAGGTGGCCTGCACGGTGTGGTCCAACGTGTTCATGCTCGCCCGGCTGGCCAGGGGGGAGAACTTCCTGGTGCACGGTGGCTCCAGCGGCATCGGCACGATGGCGATCCAGCTGGCCGCCCGCGCGGGGGCGCGGGTGTTCACCACCGCGGGCACGCCGGCCAAGCTGGACGTGTGCCGGGAGCTGGGGGCCGACGTGGCCGTCAACTACCGCGACGAGGACTTCGTCGAGCGGGTGCGCGCGGAGACCGGGGGCCGCGGGGTCGACGTCGTCCTGGACAACATGGGCGCGAAGTACCTGGCCCGCAACGTCGAGGCCCTCGCCGACGGCGGCCGGCTGGTCATCATCGGCATGCAGGGCGGCAGCAAGGCCGAGCTCGACATCAACGCGCTGCTGCGCAAGCGCGGCTCGGTGCACGCGACCGCGCTGCGCTCCCGCCCGGCCACCGGCCCGGGCGGGAAGGAGGCCATCGTCGCCGCCGTCCGGCACGACGTGTGGCCCGACGTCGAGCGCGGCACGATCCGGCCGATCGTGGACCGCCGGCTGCCGATGTCGCGGGCCGCCGAGGCGCACCGGGTCGTCGAGGCCAGCGAGCACGTCGGCAAGGTGCTGCTCGTCCCGGGCCAGTAGCGGTCAGCGGGGGCGCAGGCCGGCGACGGCGTCGACGATCCGGCCGACCTCGTCGGCGGTGTTGTAGTGCATCAGGCCCAGCCGCACCGCGCCGCCGTCGTCGTTGACGCCGAGGGCGTCGAACAGCTCGCGGGCGTAGAAGTCGCCGTCCCAGGCGCAGATCCCGTCGCGGGCGAGCTCGGCGGCCACCTGGCGGGGGCGCATCCCGGCGACGGTGAACGAGAGCGTGGGCGTGCAGCGCTCCGGCTCCCCGAGCACCTGCACGTGCCGCATGGCCCGCAGCGCCTGGTCCAGCCAGTCGAACAGGCCGCCCTCGTGGCGGGCGACCGCGGCCATCGACGCCCGCAGCCGGTCCCGCCGGGAGCCGGCCGCCTCGGCGCAGAGCCCGGCCAGGTGGTCGACGGCGGCGCTGACGCCCGCGTACAGCTCGTAGGGCGGGGAGCCGGTCTCGAACCGGTCGGGCACCCGGTTCGGGGCGGGCAGCAGCTTGTCGGGCCGCAGGTACTCCAGGACGTCGGGGTCGGCCACCACCGCGCCGACGTGCGGGCCGCACCACTTGTGCGCCGAGACGGCGACGAAGTCCGCACCCAGGGAGGCCTGGTCGAGGAAGACGTGCGGCGCGGCGTGCACGGCGTCGACGTAGACCAGGGCACCCACCGCGTGCGCCTGGGCGGCGATGCCGGCGACGTCCGGCCGCGTGCCGAGCGCGCTGCTGGCCGCGGTCACCGCCACCAGCCGGGTGCGGCGGGTCAGCAGCTCGGCGTACTGCCAGGCAGGCAGCTCGCCGGTCTCGATGTCCACCTCGGCCCACCGCACCTGGACACCGGTCGCGGCCGCCGCCTGCACCCACGGCCGCACGTTGGCGTCGTGGTCGAGGCGGCTGAGCACGATCTCGTCACCGGGCCGCCAGGTGCGGGCCAGCGCCCGCGCCACGGCGTAGGTTAGCGAGGTCATGTTGGGCCCGAGGACGACGCCGCCGGGCCGGCCGCCGACCAGGTCGGCGACGGCCGCGCGGGCGCCGGTGACCAGCGCCTCGGCCCGCCCGGACGCCGGGAAGACCCCGCCCCGGGGGGCGATCGGCATCCGCATCACGGAGCCGACCGCGTGCGCCACGTTCTCCGGCACGAGCGACCCGGCCGGGCCGTCGGCGTGCACGTAGCCGTCGGACAGCGCCGGGAACAGGCCCCGCACCCGGGCGACGTCGAGTCGCCCGGCCGCCGATGACATGCGAGGCACCCTAGTTCCTGGTGCTCCCGGCCCCTGCGCCGTGCCGGACCGCCCGCCGCCACCCCCCCGCCCGTCGGTCGGCTGTCCCCGGCAGCAGGCAGGATGGGGAGCATGACGGCACCGGAGAACGGCAGCGAACGTCCCCAGCAGGTGGTCGTGGTGGGGCCCGACGGACGCCCCGTCGGCACCGTGCCCATGCCCCAGACCGCCGGCGGGGACGACGACGGCGACGGCGGCATGCAGGTCGGCGAGCTGGTCGAGCAGCCGGCGAAGGTCATGCGGATCGGGACGATGATCAAGCAGCTCCTGGAAGAGGTGCGCGCAGCGCCCCTGGACGACGCCAGCCGCAACCGGCTGCGGGACATCCACGCCTCGTCGATCCGGGAGCTCGAGCAGGGGCTCGCCCCCGAGCTGCGGGAGGAGCTCGAGCGGATCACCCTGCCGTTCACCGAGGGGGAGACGCCGTCGGACGCGGAGCTCCGGATCGCGCAGGCCCAGCTGGTGGGGTGGCTGGAGGGCGTCTTCCACGGCATCCAGACGGCGCTGTTCGCCCAGCAGATGGCGGCGCGGGCACAGCTGGAGGAGATCCGCCGCAAGGCGCTCCCCGGCGGCCAGGCGCCCGGTCAGCAGGCGGACTTCCGGCCCGGCGGCGGCCAGTACCTCTGACGGGTGCACGGATGATCACCTGATCTGGTGATCATCTGCGCGGCGACGGTTCACCGACCGTGACCGAACCCACCAGTGGCCCCGACACCGGAGTGCTCCGGTGCTGACCGCTGGAGGAACAGTGACCGCTGGAACGTCCCCCGTGCAGGGAACCCGGAGCAGCCAGAACGGCCTGGCCGTCGCCTCGCTCGTCACGGGCATCGTCGGCATCGTCTTCGCCGTGCTCTTCGCCATCGTCGGCCTGGCGCTCGGCGTCGTGGCCGTCGCGCTGGGCGCCGTCGCCCGCCGGGGCGGCACGCGGAGCGGGCAGGCCACCACCGGCCTGGTGACCGGTGCCCTGGCGATCGTCATCGCCGTCGTGAACATGGTCATCGCCTACAACGTCCTCACCTGAGCGACACGGCGACGGCGCCGCCCCCCGAGGTGGGGGACGGCGCCGTCGTCGGTCCTGCCGGGCTCAGACGGTGAAGCGGGCCACCGCCTGCTGCAGCTCCCCGCTCATCCGGGCCAGCTCCCCGGCCGCGGACTGCGCGTCGGCGACCCGCTGGTTGGTCTCCTGGGTGCCCGCGGCCAGCCCGGAGATCGCCGCGGCGATGCCCTGGGTGCCGCTGGCCGCCTCGGCCACGTTGCGGTTCATCTCGTTGGTGGTCGCGGTCTGCTCCTCCACCGCCGCGGCGATCGTGGCCTGGAAGTCGTTGATCTCCCCGATCACCGAACTGATCTGGCTGATCGCATCCACCGCACCGGCGGTGTCGGCCTGGATCGCCTCCACCCGCTTGGAGATGTCCTCGGTCGCCCGCGCCGTCTCCTGCGCCAGCTCCTTGACCTCGCTGGCCACCACGGCGAAGCCCTTGCCGGCCTCCCCCGCCCGCGCCGCCTCGATCGTGGCGTTCAGCGCCAGCAGGTTCGTCTGCTCCGCGATCCCGTTGATCAGCTTGATCACCGTGGCGATCTCCTGCGAGGAGTCACCCAGCTTCCCGACCGTCTTCGTGGTGTTCTCCGCCACCGACACCGCCTGCCCGGCGACCCGCGACGCCTCCGAGGCGTTCTGGCTGATCTCCCGGATCGCCGACTCCATCTGCGACGAACCGGTGGCCACCGTGTCCACGCTGGAGGCCACCGCACCGGCCGAGGCCACCACGTCATCGGCCTGACCCGCCGCCGTGCGGGCGTTGGTGGCGATGCCCTCGGCCGCGGAGTCGAGCTTCTGCGATGCGTCGGCGAGCCGGTTCGCCGAGTCGCCGACCAGCCGCAGCACGCCGCCGATCGCGTCCAGCGTCTCGTCCAGCGACTGCGCCATCTCCTCCAGCTCGGCACCACCGGTGCGGCCGGCCCGCACGGTCAGGTCACCGGCGGCCACCTGGCCGAGCACCTCGCGGATGCGCTGCACCGGACGGGTCACGCCGCGGGCGACCAGGAAGGCGAGCAGCACCGAGATCACGAGGCCGGCGACCATGATGATCAGCGTCAGGGTGCGGCCCTGGTCGTAGGTCTCCTCCGCCTCGGCGGCGGTGGCCTGCGCGTCCTCGGCGGCCGCCGCGGTGGCGGCGGCGATCGACTCCGAGATGACCGCTTCCTGCTCGTTCATCGCGCCGAGGATCTGCATCACGCCGGCCGGGTCGCCCGCCAGGCCGGCGGTCTGGAGCTGGCCGAGCAGGCCGAGGTACGCCTCGACGGCGGCGCTGTACTCCCCGAACGCGGCGGCGGTCTCGGCACCGAGGGGGAGCTCCCCGGCGGCCTGCATCCGCTCGGTCATGCGCTGCATGACGGCGGCCGCCTCTTCCTTGGCGTTCGCGATGCTCGCCGGCGGCAGGCTCGGGATGGCGCCACGGGCGGTGTTCGTGGAGAACTCCCACCAGTCCGACTGGAGCGAGCGCAGGGCGTCCAGCGGGACGGCGCCGTCGTCGTAGACCGCCTGCGCCTGGTCGCTGAGCACCGACATCCGCTGGATGCCGAAGCCGCCCACGCCGACGGTGGTCACGGCGACCAGGAGGATGGCACCGAGCATCCGGCCGCGCAGGCCGACTGCGGACAGCCCCCGCCGGGCACGCTGGTCAGCGGCGTCGCTCCCCTGGGGCTCTGGCTGGTGCGCGTACTCCATCGATCGCTCGCTTCCGTGGGTCAGTGAGCGACGGTCGCTCCCAACGCCTTTCGGCAGCTCGCGCCGGAAGTTGAGCCGGTGGGTCGCCGAACCGGTCCAGGACGCGCGCCGGGCGGGTGGCCTCCGTGGAGACCACCCGCCCGGACCCTGCCCCGCTGGCTGCGTCAGACGGTGAAGCGGGCGACCGCCTGCTGCAGCTCCCCGCTCATCCGGGCCAGCTCCCCGGCCGCGGACTGCGCGTCGGCGACCCGCTGGTTGGTCTCCTGGGTGCCCGCGGCCAGCCCGGAGATCGCCGCGGCGATGCCCTGGGTGCCGCTGGCCGCCTCGGCCACGTTGCGGTTCATCTCGTTGGTGGTCGCGGTCTGCTCCTCCACCGCCGCGGCGATCGTGGCCTGGAAGTCGTTGATCTCCCCGATCACCGAACTGATCTGGCTGATCGCATCCACCGCACCGGCGGTGTCGGCCTGGATCGCCTCCACCCGCTTGGAGATGTCCTCGGTCGCCCGCGCCGTCTCCTGCGCCAGCTCCTTGACCTCGCTGGCCACCACGGCGAAGCCCTTGCCGGCCTCCCCCGCCCGCGCCGCCTCGATCGTGGCGTTCAGCGCCAGCAGGTTCGTCTGCTCCGCGATCCCGTTGATCAGCTTGATCACCGTGGCGATCTCCTGCGAGGAGTCACCCAGCTTCCCGACCGTCTTCGTGGTGTTCTCCGCCACCGACACCGCCTGCCCGGCGACCCGCGACGCCTCCGAGGCGTTCTGGCTGATCTCCCGGATCGCCGACTCCATCTGCGACGAACCGGTGGCCACCGTGTCCACGCTGGAGGCCACCGCACCGGCCGAGGCCACCACGTCATCGGCCTGACCCGCCGCCGTGCGGGCGTTGGTGGCGATGCCCTCGGCCGCGGAGTTCAGCTGCTGCGACGCCGCCGCCAGGCGGGTCGAGGAGTCGTTCACCAGCACCAGCACGTTGCCGATCGCGTCGAGGGTGCGGTCGACCGAGGCCGACACGCGGGCCAGCTCGGCGCCACCGGTCGGCCCGACGCGCACGCTCAGGTCGCCGTCGGCCACCTGGTCGAGGACCTCGCTGATCCGCTGGACCGGGCGGATGATGCTGCGGGCCACCAGCACGGCCAGCCCCACCGACACGACCAGGCCGATCGCGATGACCACGAAGGTCAGGGTGCGGGCGTCCTCGGCCGCGGCGGCGGCGTCCTCGGCGATGCTGTCGGCGAACGCCGACTGGGCGTCGGCGGCCTCGGTGAGGGCGCTGATCGCCTCGATCTCGGCCGCGTCCAGCTCGTCGCCGGCGTTCTCGAGCTGCGCCATCTGCGCCGGGTCACCGCTCTGCAGCACGGTGATGATCTCGCCGAGCTTGGTGAAGTAGGCGTTCATCGCCGGCTCGAAGCGGTCGAAGGCCGCCCGCGATTCCGCACCCAGCGGCTCCCCGTCGACGAGCGCGGTGAGCTCCTCGACGCGGGCTTGCACCTCGGTGGCGCGGGACTGGTACTGGGCGACGGCCTCGGGCCGCAGGCCGGGGATCGAGGTGCGCGCCGAGTTGGCCTGGTACTCCCACCAGGCCGCCTGCAGGAGGCGGATCTCGTCGAGCGGCACGGTGCCGTCGTGGTAGATCTGGTCGGCCTGGTCGCTGAGCACGGTCACGCGCGAGGCGCCGATGATGCCGACCGCCACCGTGGTCATCGCGACCAGCAGGATCGCCAGCAGCAGCCGGGCCTGCAGGCCGACCCGGCCGAACACCGCTCGCACACCTCCGTCCGTCGCGTCGGGGTCGGGGTGAGGGGGTGCGAGGGCGTCCACGCGGAGTCTCCTGGTGAGCTGAACCGCTCCACCGGCGGTCGTCTGCTCCCGTTCTCGGCAGCCCGCCGCCACGCTCGACCCGATCCATCACTGGAATTCCTCCAGTGCCCGGCGGGGGTCTACAGCGCAGCCAGGAAGGCGGCCACCCCGTCGGCGTCGTTGGTGCCGGTCACGTCGGTGGCGACGGCGAGCAGATCCGGATGGGCATGCGCCATCGCGACGGCCCGGCCGCCCCCGTCGCGCACCCACTCGAAGGCGGCGATGTCGTTGGGCATGTCGCCGAACACGACCACGTCCTCCGGCGCGACGCCGTGCCGGGCGGCGACCTCCGCCAGCCCGGTGGCCTTCGTGACACCGGGCGCGGAGATCTCCGCCAGCGCGTCGGTGGAGGAGTTGGTCACCGTGCCGCGTTCCCCCACGACATCGTGGACGAGCTGCACGAACGCGTCCCGCGTCATGGACTCGTGCCGCGCCAGCAGCTTGGCGGCCGGGGTGGCCGTCATCTCCGGCAGGGTCGCCGCCGCCACGCCCGGGGCGTCGACGTCCCAGCGCGGGCGGTACACCGGCTCGTGGCGGAACTCCCAGCCGTACTCGACGGCGAACCACATCGTGGGCTCGTGCACCCGGAGCTCCGCGGTGATCGCCGCCAGCGCGTCCGGCAGCAGGGGCGCCTCGTCGAGGATCTCCATCGGCTCGAGGTCCAGCAGCACCGCACCGTTGCAGCAGACGGCGGTGCCGTGGCGCAGCACCTCGCGGATGCCGTGCATCCAGCGCGGCGGCCGGCCGGTGGCCAGCACCAGCGGCACGCCGGACGCCCGCCACCGCTCCAGCTCGGCGACGGTCGCCGGGCTCACCGACTCGTCGTGCCGCAGCAGCGTGCCGTCCATGTCGCTGGCGATGAGCCGGGGCTTCCAGTCAGACATCGCGCACCCGGTCAGACACCGCGCCCCGGTCAGACACTGCGCCCCGCTCAGACACCGAGCACCGCCTCCAGGTAGCGGGCGACGCCGTCGGCGCGGTGCCCGCTGGTCAGCTGCCCGGCGACCGCGCGCACCGACGGATGGGCGTTGGCCACGGCGACCGCCCGGCCGCCGGCCCCGGCCACCGCGCCGAGCATCGGCAGGTCGTTGGGCATGTCGCCGAACACGAGGACGTCGCCGAAGCCGACCCCGTACCGCTCGAGCGCCACCGCGAGGCCGGTGGCCTTGGTGATGCCCGGCGGGAGCACCTCGATGAAGCCCAGCCCGGCGTGGGTCAGCTCCGCGTCGGCCGGGTCGACGACCGAGCGGGCGAGCGCGAGCAGGTCGTCCTGCCCGATCCCCGGCGCGCGCAGGAAGACCTTCAGCACCGGCCCGGCCGGCAGCACCTCCTCGCGGGAGAGCAGCTGCGCGCCCTCCGGGTAGGGCCAGTCGAAGCCGTGCTGCACGCGCAGCCGGGCGTGCACCTCGGCCTGCTCCGCCGCATCCTCCACGGCGAGCACCAGCTCGCCGGCCACCGCCTCGATCCGCTCGACGACGGCGGCCGCCTGCGCCCGGGGCAGCGCGACCGCGCGCAGCACCTCGTCCCGCTCCAGGTCGACGACGAAGCCACCCTGCGCCAGGACGGCGATCCCCCGCCCGTCGAGGGCCGCCCGCACGCTGTCGAGCAGCCGCGGGCCCCGGCCGGTCACCCCGATCACCGGGATGCCGGCGTCCCAGCAGGCAGTCAGCGCCGCGCGGGTGCGGGGGCTGACCTCGCCGGCGTGGTCGAGCAGGGTGCCGTCGAGGTCGGTGGCCACCAGCTTCGGCCGCCACGGCCCCAGCTCCCCGAGCTCCACGACCTGGTCGGCGCCGGGCAGGACGCCGTAGGCCTGCAGCGCCTTCGGCCGCTCCCGCGTCATGCGGGGGGCACCGGGGCCGCGAGCGTCATCCCCGGTGTCAGCGCCTCGACGCCGCCGAGCCACGGGCGCAGCACGACCGGCACGTGCACGGAGCCGTCGGCGCGCTGGTGCACCTCCAGCAGGCAGGCGATGGTCCGGGCGATCGCGCACAGCGTCCCGTTGAGCGTGGCGGCGGTCTGCGTCTTCCCGTCGTCGTCCCGGTAGCGGATGTTCAGCCGGCGGGCCTGGAAGGTCGTGCAGTCCGACGTCGAGGTCAGCTCCCGGTAGGTGCCCTGGGTGGGGAACCACGCCTCGATGTCGTACTTGCGGGTCGCGCTGGTGCCCAGGTCGCCGGCGGCGATGTCGACGACGCGGTAGGGCAGCTCGAGGGCGGAGAGGAACTCCTCCTCCCAAGCCAGCAGCCGCAAATGCTCGGCGGCGGTGTCCTCCGGCCGGGCGAAGCTGAACATCTCGACCTTGTCGAACCAGTGCACCCGGATGATGCCGCGGGTGTCCTTGCCGTACGAGCCGGCCTCCCGGCGGAAGCAGGAGGACCACCCGGCGTAGCGCTTCGGGCCCTTCGACAGGTCGAGCACCTCGCCGCCGTGCATGCCGGCCAGCGCGACCTCCGAGGTGCCGACGAGGTACAGGTCGTCGCGCTCGATCCGGTACACCTCCTCGTCGTGCTCGCCGAGGAAGCCGGTGCCCTCCATCGCGCTGGGCTTCACCAGGGCCGGCGCGATCACCGGGGTGAAGCCGGCTGCGACGGCGCGGGAGATGGCCAGCTGGGCGAGCGCGAACTCCAGCAGCGCGCCGGGGCCGGTCAGGAAGTAGAACCGGGAGCCCGACACCTTGGCGCCGCGCTCCATGTCGATCGCGCCGAGCCGCTCGCCGATCTCGATGTGGTCGCGCACCTCGAAGTCGTACGTGGGCACCTCGCCGACGGTGCGGATGGTGACCGCGTCGTCCTCACCGCCGGGGGGCACCTCGTCGGCCACCACGTTGGGGATGCGCACGTGCACGTCGCGGAGGGCGGCGTCGGCGGCGCGCTGTGCCTCCTCGGCCTCCTTCACCTGCGCGGCCAGCGCCTTGGCGCGCTCGAGCACGGCCGGGCGCTCCTCGGGGGATGCCTTCTTCACCGCCTGGGAGGCGTTCTTCTGCTCGCCCCGCAGGTCGTCGGCCCGCTTGACCGCCTCCCGCCGGGCGACGTCCGCGGCGAGGAGGGCGTCGACCAGGGAGTCGTCGGCCCCCCGCGCACGCTGGCTGGCACGGACGAGGTCGGGGTTCTCGCGCACGAGCCGGAGGTCGATCACGTGGACGAGAGTAACGAGGGCCGCCCCCGCGACGGCCGGGACACGGGAGCCGCTCCGCGAGGGGCACGTGCCGTCGCGGGGCCCGGAGGGCTCCCGACGGCGTGGGCCCGACGCGCTCGTCGCCGCAGGGGAACGGCTCCTGGTCGCGGTGTCGTCCGGAGGACGACAATGGGCACATGCGCTTCCTGCAGCGGCCCGACCACGACCTGACCTACTCCGACGTCTTCATGGTGCCGGCGCACTCGACGGTCGGGTCGCGACTCGAGGTCGACCTGACCACGCCGGACCGGGTCGGGACGACGATCCCGGTCGTCGTCGCCAACATGACGGCCATCTCCGGCCGGCGGATGGCCGAGACCGTGGCCCGGCGGGGCGGCCTGGCCGTGCTGCCGCAGGACATCCCGGTCGACGTCGTCGCCGAGGTGGTGTCGTGGGTGAAGCACCGGCACCCGGTCTACGACACCCCGATCACCCTCTCCCCCACCTCCACGGTCGGCGAGGCGCTCTCGCTGCTGACCAAGCGGGCGCACGGCATCGTCGTGGTGGTGGAGGACGGCGCGCCCGTCGGCGTGGTCACCGACGGGCAGTGCCAGGGCGTCGACCGGTTCACCCAGCTCTCGGAGGTCATGACCCGCGAGCCCCTGACCATCCCCGCCGGCACCGACCTGCCGAAGATCTTCGACGTGCTCTCCGGTGAGCGGATCAGCGCGGCACCCGTGGTGGAGGGCGACCGGCTGGTCGGCGTCATCACCAGGAAGGGCGCGCTGCGCTCGGCGATCTACACCCCGGCGGTCAACGGCGACGGGCACCTGCTCACCTCGGCCGCGGTCGGCATCAACGGCGACGTCGCGGGCAAGGCGCGCGCCCTGCTGGCGGCGGGCGTCGACGTGCTGGTGGTCGACACCGCGCACGGCCACCAGGACAAGGCGGTCGAGGCGGTGCGGGCGGTGCGCTCGGTGGCCGGCGCCGTGCCGGTCGTCGCCGGCAACGTGGTGACGGCGCAGGGCACCCGCGACCTGGTCGAGGCCGGTGCCGACGTCGTCAAGGTCGGCGTGGGCCCGGGCGCCATGTGCACCACGCGGATGATGACCGGTGTCGGCCGGCCGCAGTTCTCCGCCGTCGAGGAGTGCGCCGCCGAGGCCCGCTCGCTGGGCAGGCACGTGTGGGCCGACGGCGGCGTGCGGCACCCGCGCGACATCGCCCTGGCGCTGGCCGCCGGCGCGGCGAACGTGATGGTCGGCTCCTGGTTCGCCGGCACCTACGAGAGCGCCGGGGACATCCACGACGACGGCGGCCGGCTGTACAAGGAGTCCTTCGGCATGGCGTCGGCCCGCGCGGTCAAGGCCCGGACGGCGACCCAGAGCGGTTTCGAGCGGGCGCGGGCCGGGCTGTTCGAGGAGGGCATCTCCTCGTCCCGGATGTACCTGGACCCGCAGCGCCCGGGCGTCGAGGACCTGATCGACCAGATCGTGGCCGGCGTGCGGTCCTCGGCCACCTACGCGGGCGCGCGCACCGTCGACGAGCTGCACGAGCGGGCGGTGCTGGGGGTGCAGAGCTCGGCCGGCTACGAGGAGGGCCGGCCGCTGCCGACGTCCTGGTGAAGGCGCTCCCCCAGCCGGTCTTCGAGGCGCTGGTGGCCGACGCGCTCGACCAGGTCCCGCCCGAGCTGATGGCGCTGCTGGACAACGTCGTCGTCCTCGTGGAGGACCGGAACCCCGAGGACCCCGAGCTGCTCGGGCTCTACGAGGGGTTCGCGCTGACCGAGCGCGGCTGGGACTACGGCGGGGCCCTGCCCGACCGGATCATGATCTACCGCGAGGCGATCTGCGACATCTGCGAGACCGAGGAGGAGGTCGTCGAGGAGGTCACGATCACCGTCGTCCACGAGATCGCGCACCACTTCGGCATCGAGGAGGACCGCCTCCACGAGCTCGGCTGGGGCTGACGAAGGACCCTCCGGCCCCCACGCCTCGCACGCTCGGCGCGGGCCCCTGCCGAAGGGCCGTTCCAGGACGTCACCCCGTAGCGTTGCGAGACGTGTCCGAGAACAGCGCCGGCAAGTTGCCGATCAAGATGCTGCACGACCGCATCCTGGTCGCGCTCCGCAAGGAGGACGGCGAGCGCCGGTCGACCGGGGGCATCCTCATCCCGGCCACGGCCCAGGTGGCCAAGCGGCTGGTGTGGGGCGAGGCGAAGGGCGTCGGCCCGAGCGTGCGCCAGGTGAAGGTCGGCGACCAGGTGCTCTTCTCCCCCGAGGACCAGCACGAGGTCGAGGTGCACGGCGAGGACCTGATCATCCTGCGCGAGCGCGACGTGCACGCCGTCGCCGCCGAGCGCATCGAGGAGTCGACCGGCCTCTACCTCTGAGGCGAGGTCAGCACCGGCAGCGTGCCGGTCAGCAGCTCGTCGGCCCGGACCCGGTCGAGGACGTCGTCGGGGAGGTCGTCCTCGCAGTCCAGCCCGCGGGCGATCAGGCCGCGGTACGTCTCGATCTTGGCCCGCACCACCGCCAGGTCGTCCTGCAGCTCGACCAGCCGCTGCTCGATCTGGGCGCACTGCTGCTCCAGCAGGGCCATCCGCTCCGGGTGGTGGGCCAGCTCACCGCCCCCGAGCTCGATGAACTGCCGCACGTCGGCCACCGGCATCCCGGTGCGCCGCAGCGCCTGCACCAGCCGGATGAACCGCAGGGCGCCCGGCGGGTACCGCCGCCGGCCGTCGGTGCTCCGCTCCACCAGCGGGAGGAGCCCCTCGCGCTCGTACCAGCGCAGCGTGTCGATGCTCAGCCCGGTCTCCTCGGAGACCTGCCGGATGCCCAGGGCCGGTGCCGCTGCCGTGTCCACGCGGTCGAGGCTAGGACTGCGCACGGTCACCCGGCCCCGGCTCGGCCGCGGCCCGTCCGGTGATCGACGCCATGGCGAGCACCGCGCGCCGCCGGGAGAGCAGCCGGACCGCGGTGGCCGCCACCCGGTTGGCCCGGCCGACCGCCACGCTCGGCGGCGGGGTCCGCCGGTCGAGTGCTCGCAGCGCGGCGGCCACCACCTCCCCCGGCGCCTGCCGGCCCCGGCCGCCGTCGGCCGCGTCGTTGCCCACGACGTCGAAGAACTCCGTGTCGGTGGCCCCGGGCGGGAGCGCGAGCACCCGCAGGCCGGTGCCCAGCGACTCCTGCCACAGCGCCTCGGTGAAGCTCAGCACGAACGCCTTGGCCGCGGCGTAGACCGCCATGTCGGGGCTCGGCACGTAGGCGGACATGCTGGCCACGTTCACCAGGACGCCGCCGGACGCGCGGAGCCGGTCGACGAACGCGCGGCTGATGTCGACCAGCGCGGTCACGTCGACGGCGATCATCTCGGCCAGCCGGTCGGGGTCCTCCCGGTGGAACGGCCCGGAGGTGCCGAAGCCGGCGCAGTTGACCACGGCGGTGACCGCGAGGCCCCGCCGGTCGACCTCCGCGGCGAGCGCCCGGCCGGCCGCCGGCCCGGCGAGGTCCAGCGGGAGCACGGTCGCCACGATCCCGTGCGCGGCGGTCAGCTCCGCGGCCAGGCCCGCCAGCCGGTCGGCGCGCCGGGCCACCAGCACGAGGTCCGACCCGCGCGCCGCCAGCTCCCGGGCGAACTCGGCGCCGATCCCGGCGCTGGCGCCGGTGACCAGCGCGGTCTGCCCGCGCCAGTCCACCCGGCTCACGAGGCCACCGCCAGCACGAAGCGGTACCGGACGTCGTTGCGCGCGAGCCGCTCCAGCGCGGTGTTCACCTGGTCCAGCGGCAGCACCTCGACGTCGGCGGTGATCCCGTGCTCGCCGCAGAAGTCGAGCAGCTCTTGGGTCTCCGCGGTACCGGCGGAACCCGAGACGACGAGCGAGCGGCCCAGCAGGCTCATCGGCGGCACCACGTACCGCTCGGGCAGGCCGAGCACGCACAGCGTCCCGTCCAGCCGGAGCGCCCCCAGGTAGGGCGCGAGGTCGTGCTCGGCCGAGGCGGTGTCCAGCACGAAGTCCAGCCGGCCGGAGAGCGCGCCCATCGCGTCCGCATCGGTGGACACGACGACGTCGTGCGCACCGAGGGCCCGGGCGTCGGCCTCCTTGGCCGGCGAGGTGGTGAACACCGTGACCCGGGCGCCCAGCGCGACGGCGAACCGCACCGCGAGGTGACCCAGACCCCCGAGGCCCACGATGCCGACCTGCTGCCCGGGGCCGACCCCGCCGCGCCGCAGCGGCCCCCAGGTGGACACGCCGGCGCACATCAGCGGGGCGACGGCGGCCGGCTCGAGCCCCGCGGGGAGGGCGTAGACGAAGGCGTCGCGGGCCACGTACTCCGTCGAATAGGCGCCTTGGGTGGGGCTGCCGTCGCGCAGGTCGCGCCCGCCGTAGGTCAACGCGGGGAACTCCAGGCAGTAGGGCTCGCGGAACGCGAGGCAGTTCGCGCACACGCCGCAGGAGTCGACGATGTTGCCGACGGCGACCGCGTCGCCCGCCCGGAAGCGGGTGACGTCGGAGCCGACCTCGGCGACCTCGCCGACGAACTCGTGGCCGGGCACCAGCGGCGGCGCCCCCGTCCCGAGCCCTTCTACCGCGTGCAGGTCGCTGTGGCAGACGCCCACGTGGGTGACCCGCACGGCGACGTCGTCGGGACGCAGCTCCCGGCGGGTGAACTCCAGCGGCCGCAGCCGCCCGTCCGGCTCGAAGGCCGCGTACCCGGTCACAGATCGCATGTGGCGGACGCTAGGAGCTGGAGTGCACTCCAGCGCAACCCCCCGGTGAGGAGCCTTGCCGCCGGAGCGCACCGTCCGCGATCATGCCCGCGTGATCAGGACCGACCGCCCCCACGCCCTCGCCGTCGGCGTCTGGGCGGTGTTCGTGGTCGCGTCGGTGGCGCTGGCCGCCCAGCCGGGCGACCCGGGGGCCATCCCGGCCCACTGGCTCCTGATCCTCGCGGTGCTCGGGGTGCTCGCGTTCCTCGGCAACCGGACGGCCTATGCCGCGCTCGTGGTGCTGAACGTCGTCCTGCTGGGGACGGCGCTGCTGCTCGCCCTGCCGGTGCCGGCCGCGCTCTGGGCCTGGTACGGGCTGGTCGGCGCGGCCCTGGGCGCGCTGGTCGGGATCCCGCTGCTCGCCCGCCGGGTCGCGGTCGGTCCGACCACCTGACCGACGCCGTGCGCCGATGCGCGGTTCCGCGGCGCGGACCTGCGCATCAGCGCCCACCGTCGTCCGCGGCAGGGTCGGTGCGGGCGTGCCGCTCGATCACGCCGGTCATCTCCAGGAGGAACCGGCGGACGACGGCGAGCTCCTCGGGCGGGTAGCCCTCCATCGCGGCGGTGAGGTCGCGGGCGAGGCCGCCGAAGTGCTCTGCGCCGGCGGCCATCGCCGACTCCGACATCTCCAGAACGACCCGCCGGCGGTCCTCGGCGTCCCGGGCGCGGCGGAGGTGGCCCACCCGCTCGAGCCGGTCGACCAGCGCCGTCACCGAGGCCGACCGCAGCTCCACCGCCTCGCCCAGCCGTCCGGCGGTGAGCGCCTCGCCGCGGCGCGCGGCGTCCATGATCGCGACGAGCGCCCGGACGTCGGTGCGGTTCAACCCGTGCCGCTGGGCGAATCGCTGCCCGACCGCATCCAGTTCGACGGTCAGCCGGCGAAGGAGGAGTGCCAGCTCCTGCCGCGCGCGCACGTCGTCCTCGGACACCTGCTCCCCCTTCCCGTTCGCGCTCGGCCGGAGACCGATCTATTATCTCGATGATCGAGACTTTCGACCACCGAAGGACACCATGCCCAGCCGCACCCGCATCCTCCGCTGGCTCGTCCCGGCCCTCGTCGCCGTGGCCTGGCTCGCCACCGCCGGACCGCTGGGCTCGTTCAGCGGCAAGCTGGGGCAGGTCTCGGAGAACGACTCCGCCGCCTTCCTGCCCGACAGCGCGGAGTCCACACGGGTCACCGAGCTGCAGCAGCAGTTCCGCACCGAGCGCACCCTGCCGGTCATCCTGCTCTGGGAGAGCGACGACGGCGCCCTCGCCCCCGCCGCGCTGGCCGAGGCCCAGGATCGGGTCGACGAGGCGGCCGCGCTCGCCGAGGAGGCCGGCGCGCTCGCGGGCGAGCCGTCCCCGCCGATCCCCGCCGACGACGGCGAGGCCGTGCAGGCGGTGCTGCCGTTCGACCCCGACCTGGGCGAGGCGCTCCCGGAGGTCATCAGCGAGCTCCGCACCATCCCCGGCATCGACGGCACGACGGCGTACGTGACCGGCCCGGGCGCGATCTTCGCCGACTTCGCCGCAGGCTTCTCCGGCATCGACGGGCTGCTGCTGGTCGCCGCGTTCGGCGTCGTCCTGCTGATCCTGCTGGTCGTCTACCGCAGCCCGCTGCTGCCGCTGCTGGTGATCGGCACCGCCGGTCTGGCGCTGGTGGTGTCGCTCGCGGTGGCGTACTTCCTGGCCGAGCGCGGCTGGATCGCGGTGAACGGCCAGAGCCAGGGCATCGCCTCGATCCTCGTCGTCGGCGCGGCCACCGACTACGGGCTGCTGCTGGTCGCCCGGTACCGCGAGGAGCTGCGGCGCGAGGAGTCGAAGTACGCCGCCATGCGGGTGGCGCTGCGGCAGTCGTGGGAGCCGATCCTCGCCTCGGGTGGCACGGTGATCCTGGGCGTCCTGTGCCTGCTCTTCTCCGACCTGGGCTCCAACCGCGGCCTCGGCCCGATCTCCGCGGTGTGCATCGCCTTCGCCATGCTGGCCGCGCTGACCTTCCTGCCGGCGGTGCTGGTGCTCTTCGGCCGCGCGGCGTTCTGGCCGTTCCGCCCGAGGTACGGCGAGGAGCACACCTCCGGAACGGGCTGGGAGCGGGTGTCGGCCTCGGTCGGCCGCCGTCCCGGCCGGTACCTCCTCGGGAGCGCCGGTGCGCTGGTCGTCCTCGCGCTGTTCCTGCCCACCTTCGACGCCGGCGGCATCCCGCTGTCCGAGGCCGTGCGCGGCGGCTCGGAGTCCGGCGCCGGGCAGGAGTCGCTCGCCCGGCACTACGAGGCCGGCTCCTCCAGCCCCGCGGTGATCATCACCCCGGCCGACGGCTGGGCGGACGTCGCCGACGCCGCCGCGCGAGTCGACGGTGTCGCCGGGGTGGCGCCCTTCACCGGCGAGCAGGGCGGGCCGCCCGGCGCCGGCGACGCCCAGCCGGTCGAGGCGGACGGACTGGTCCGGCTCGACGCCACGCTGGCCGACGCCCCCGACAGCGAGGCGGCCCAGGACACGGTCGCCGACCTGCGGACGGCGGTCGGCGACGTGGATCCCGATGCGCTGGTCGGTGGCTCCACGGCCGGCGACCTGGACACCCAGGAGACCGCCGCCCGCGACCTCGCGGTGATCGTGCCGCTGGTGCTGCTGGTGATCGCGGTGGTGCTGGCCCTGCTGCTGCGCGCGATCGTGGCCCCGCTGCTGCTCGTGCTGACCGTCGCGCTCAGCACGGCGGCGACCGTGGGCGTCGGCGCGCTGGTGTTCGAGCACGTCTTCGGGTTCCCGGGGAGCGATCCGCAGGTGCTGCTGATCGGGTTCGTGTTCCTCGTCGCCCTGGGCATCGACTACAACATCTTCCTCATGACCCGGGCCCGGGAGGAGTCCGCCCGGCACGGGGCGCGCGACGGCGTGCTGCGGGCCCTCGCGGTCACCGGCGGCGTGATCACCAGCGCCGGGCTGGTGCTGGCGGCCACGTTCGGCGCGCTCACCGTGCTGCCGCTGGTCATCCTCGTCCAGCTCGGTTTCCTGGTCGGCTTCGGCGTCCTGCTCGACACCTTCGTCGTCCGTACCCTGCTCGTGCCGGCCGCCGTGCACCTGATCGGCGACCGGGTCTGGTGGCCCGGCCGGCTGGCGTCGGGGGCGACGGAGCCCGCGCCCGAGCACCCCGAGCCGGCGCGCGTCTGAACCGGCGGACGCAGGTCCCGCCACGGGAGCAGGGCGGCA
Organism: Blastococcus xanthinilyticus; assembly: GCF_008124835.1. Classification (GTDB taxonomy): domain Bacteria; phylum Actinomycetota; class Actinomycetes; order Mycobacteriales; family Geodermatophilaceae; genus Blastococcus; species Blastococcus xanthinilyticus. The sequence goes on from NZ_VNHW01000015.1 coordinate 23,685, forward strand.
TGGGGCAGGGCGGCATGGGGCAGGGCGGCATGGGGCAGGCTGACCGGGTGACCTCTGCGGAGCAGCTCCGGATCGCGGTTCTCGGCCCCGGTGGCGTCGGCGGGCTGCTGGCCGCGCTGCTGGCCCGGTCGGGGCAGGCCGTCACCTGCCTGGCCCGGCCGGACACCGCGGCGCACCTCGACCGGGCGGGCCTGTCGGTCACCAGCGACCGGTTCGGCGAGTTCACGACGCCGGTGCGCGGCGCGGACGCGCTCGACGAGCCGGTCGACGTGCTGCTCGTGACGACGAAGGCCACCTCGCTCGACGCGGCGCTCGACCGCGTGCCGGCCGACGTCCTCGGGGCCGCCGTCGTCGTGCCGCTGCTCAACGGGGTGGAGCACATGGCGGCGCTGCGCGAGCGCTACCCGGCCGCGCGGGTCGTCGCGGGGACGATCCGGGTCGCCGCCTCCCGCCCGGCCCCCGGCGCGGTCCGGCACGAGGGCGCGCTGTGCGCCGTCGAGCTCGCGCCGGGCGCCGAGCCGCTGGCCGACGCGCTGGCCGCGGCCGGGGCGGACGTCGCCGTCCGCCCGGACGAGGTGGGCCTGCTCTGGGACAAGCTGGCCTTCCTGGCCCCGATGGCGCTGCTCACCACGCAGGCGGGTGCCCCGCTGGGGCCGGTGCGCGACGAGCGGGGCGAGGACCTCGCCGCGGTGATCGAGGAGGTCGCCGCCGTCGCCCGGGCCGAGGGCGCCGCCGCCGACGCCGCGGCCACCCGGGAGTTCGCCTGGTCGCTGCCCGACGGCATGCGCTCGTCGATGCAGCGGGACGCCGAGGCGGGCAACCCGACCGAGGTGGAGGCGATCGGCGGCGCCGTGCTGCGGGCGGCCGACCGGCACGGGGTCGACGTCCCGGTCACCCGGCGGATCGTCGAGGAGCTGCGGGCCCGTCCGGCGTAGCGCCGGGCGCGTCGGGGAGTGGCCGGGCGCGCCAGGTCCTAGCGTCCGGGCCAGGAGGTGCCACCATCGTCGAGACCCTGACCGCACCGGCCCGCCGCGCAGCGGTCCTCGCCCTGCTGGCGGGGCTGGTCGCGTGCTCGTCCGCACCGGCCGAGCCCGCGCAGCCGGTGGCCGAGGTGATCGCCGACCCCGCCCTCGCCGCCTGCGTGGCCACCGCCGCCGGCCTGCCCGACGCCACCGCCAGCGCATCGGCCGCCGACCTCGCCGGGATCTCCGTACTGGACTGCGACGGGCAGGGCTCCGCCGCCGGGCCGATCCGGTCGCTGGAGGGCATCCAGCGGCTGACCTCCCTCACCGGTCTCGACGCATCCCGGAACGCGATCACCGACCTCGCGCCGCTGGCCGGGCTCTCCCGCCTGGGCACGCTGACCCTCACCGGCAACCAGGTCAGCGATCTGTCGCCGCTGGCCGGGTTGGAGCTGTTCGACCTCGGCCTCTCCCAGAACCCGGTCAGCGACCTCGCGCCGCTCGGGGGGATCACCACGCTGGGTGCGCTGGGCGTGGCCGCCGCGCAGGTCACCGACATCTCACCGCTCGCGGGCCACGACGCGCTCCGCGAGCTGGATCTCACCGGCAACGCGATCACCGACGTCTCCCCGCTGGCCGGCCTGCCCACGCTCGACACCCTGCGGCTCGGGCGCAACCGGATCGCCGACCCGTCCCCGCTCGGCACCATCCCGACGCTGCTGATCCTGGACGTCTTCGGCAACGCGATCACCGACGTCGGCGGGCTGGCCGCGGCTCCGCTGCTGCAGGAGCTCCAGCTGGGCGCCAACCCCCTGACCGACCTCACGCCGCTCCTGCAGGTCCGCACCCTGGTCAACCTCGGGCTGGACGAGACCGACTCCACCCGGCTGACCGGCATCGAGGAGCTGCGCGCCGCCGGCGTGCACGTCAACGGCCTGGCCTGAGCCGCCGACCGGAGGGCTCAGGCGTCGCCGGCGCGCACCCGGGCCAGCCAGCCCTCGGCCTCGGCGAAGGCCTCGTCGGACGAGTCCGGCCGCACCGGCCGGTTCTGCCGGCCGTCGGCGCGCGGGTAGGAGCCGAGGAAGCGCACGTCGTCGCAGATCCGGTGCAGCGCGGCCAGGGCCGCGCCCACCCGCGGGTCGGCGACGTGCCCCTCGCAGTCCAGCGAGAAGGAGTAGACGCCGAGCCGCTGGCGGGTCGGGCGGGACTCGATGCGGGTCAGGCTGATGTCGCGGACGGCGAACTCCTCCAGCAGCTCCAGCAGCGCGCCGGTGCGGTCGGCGACGACGGCGACCAGCGAGGTCTTGTCGTTGCCGGTGCGCGCCGGCAGCGGGGCGGGGCGGGAGACCAGCACGAACCGGGTCACTGCACCGGCGTGGTCGGCGACGTCGTCGGCGAGGGACTGCAGGCCGTACCGGGTGGCGGCGATCCCGGCGCAGACCGCCGCGTCGACCTCCCCGGCCGCCACCGCGGCCGCCGCCGCCGCGGTGGACGTCGCCGGGAGCGGATCGACGCCTGGGAGCAGCGCGGCCAGCCGCATGGCGGTCTGGGCGAGCGCGTGCGGGTGGCTGGCCACCGAGGTGATGTCGGCGAGCGTCGTCCCCGGGCGGACGGCGAGCACGAACGCCACCTCGAGGAACACCTCGCGGGTGATCACCAGGGGCGCGCCGTCGACCAGCCCGTCCATGGTGGCCGGCACCGAGCCCTCGACGGAGTTCTCCAGCGGCACGACCGCGGCGTCGGCGTCCCCCGACCGGACGGCGGCCAGGGCCGAGGCGACACTCGGGTGGGGGTCCCGGCGTCCCTCCGGAGCGGTAATCGCCCTGCTCAGGGCCGCCTCGGTGAAGGTACCCTCGGGACCGAGGTAGGCGAACCGCGTCGGAGACGGAGTGGCTGGCATCCCGGGCATCCGACGAGGGTAGTGGGGGCGGGAGAAGCGGTCGCCCGGCCCGGGCAGGTTCGGCACCGCCATCACCGGCCCCCGTGGCCGCCCGTCCCCGGAGGAGGGATGCGTGACCCCCGGCCCGGCCCGCGTCTCCCCCGGCACGCTCCAGGCCGCCTTCTGGCGGGTGCTGGACGCCAGCGAGCGGGAGGACCCCGCGCCCTTCGTCGCGCTGCTCGACGAGATCGACGCCCCGCTGGCCGCCGCGCCGGAGCCCGGCTGGGCCGCGTGGCGGCCCGCGCTGCACGCCCGGCGGTCGCTCGTGGAGGGCGACGTCGAGGCGGCCACGGGCGAGGTCGCCCTCGCCCGCGAGTTCCTCGAGCACTGCCCCGTCTCGGCCGAGACGGCCCTCCTCATGGCCTACCTGGCGCACATCGAGGCCGCCTCGGACCACCTCGACTCGGCCATGCTGCTGGCCGTCGACGCCAGCCTGCTGACCGACGGGCAGGCGGCGCAGCCCTCCCGCGCGCTGCTGCAGGCCCACCGCTGGCTGTCGATGACGCTGTCGGGGCTGGACCTCGAGGAGCTGGCCGTCGCGCACGCCGTGCGCGGGCACCAGGTGGCCCGGGCGCTGCCGGACGTCGGCGACCGGTGGCGGTTGCTGCTGCTCGCCGCCCGCCAGCACGTCGAGCTGGCCCAGACCCTGCGGCGCCGTGGGGAGACCGAGCGCGCGGCGCGGCTGGCCACCGAGGCGATCGCCTGCGCCAGCGAGGCGCGCGAGCTGCCCTGGGAGCCCGGGCCGGCCGAGGCCGACCTGCTCGACGTCGCGCAGGGCTGGGCGCTGATGTGCCGCGGCGACCTGGACGCCGCGGTGGGCCCGGTGCGGCGGGCGCGGCGCACCGTGCAGCGCGAGGGCGGCCTCTGGCTGCGCGGCTACACCGACCTGGTGCTGGCCCGGCTGCTGGCCGCGCTCGCCCGCCGCGACGGCGACGTCGTCCTCGGCGAGGAGGCGATCGGGCTGCTGGTCGAGGCCTCGGGGGAGTTCGCCGCGAGCGGTGACCGCCGCCGCTACCGGCAGTGCCTGCTGGAGCTCGGCCAGGACAACGCCGACCTCGGCCGCCCGGCTGAGGCGCTGCACTGGCTGGAGGCCTACCGCGCCGAGACCGGCCGCGCGCACGCGCGCGGCCGGGAGATGTGGGCGGAGATGTTCGTCCGCCGCAGCCGGCTGCGCGAGGCCGAGCGCCAGGCGGCGGTGCTGCGCCGGCACGCGCTCGAGGACCCGCTCACCGGCCTCGGCAACCGGCGCAGCGCCGAGCGGCGGCTCGGCGCGCTGCGGCTGGGCGAGGAGCCGCTGTCGTTGGCGGTCGTCGACGTCGACCGGTTCAAGGCGGTCAACGACGACACCTCGCACACCCACGGGGACGCCGTGCTGCGCCGGGTCGCGGACCTGCTGCGCGAGCACAGCCGCACCGACGACGAGGTCTTCCGCTGGGCCGGGGACGAGTTCCTCGTGGTGCTGCCGACGGCGACCGAGGCGCAGGCCGTGGTGGTGATGGAGCGGCTGCGCTCGGCCGTCGCGGGCGCCGACTGGGCCGACCTGGAGCTGTCGGAGCCGGTCACGGTCAGCATCGGCGTGGCGACCGCCCCCGCCGCCCCCGAGGGGCAGCCGAGCCCCGTGGTCGGCTGGCGGGCGCTGTTCGACACCGCGGACCTCCACCTGTTCTCCGCCAAGCGGCTTGGCCGCAACCGGGTGCGGTCGCACGGGCCGACGGATCCCACGCCCGCCGAGCGCGGGGCGAGCGCGTGAGCGAACCGCACGCGTGGGACGGGAGGGACGGGACGGACGCGGGACGGCGCGTTTCCGGTGACGTGCTCGACACGTTGAGTAACGACATGCACAGTGCGCTCGTGCCCCCGGGAGCCCTGCACCACCGGGTGACCGCCGCCCTCAGCAACTGGCAGCTCGACGACGCCGAGCAGCTGCTCGCCGGGGCCGAGCGGGACGCCTCCCCCTACGTCGCGGCCGCACCGGCCGGCGGCGCGCCCGAGGCTGCCCCGACGTCGCTGGGCCGGGCCTGGGCGGACACGCTGCGCGCCGAGCTGCTGGTGCGCCGGCTGCGCGTCGCCGGGTTCACCCTCGTCGGCGACCCGGTGCCCAGCGGCTCCCCCGCCGGGCCGGCGCTGGACCTGCACGCGGGGGTCGCCGAGCTGATCGACGGCACCGCCGAGGACGCCGACCCGCGCGCGGAGTCCGCCTCCCGCGCGGCGCTCGCCATCGCGCTGGTCCGCTCCGCGAAGGCCGCCTTCGACGCCGCCGACGACGACCTCCAGCGGGCCGCCGGCCTCGCCCGGCACGCCCGCATCGAACTGCTGTCCCGCCGCATCGACGCCGCCATGGACGAGGCGGTCGAGGCGGCGAGCCTGCTCGACCCGGCGCTGGTGCCCAGCGCGCTGCTGGTCGACACCCTCGGCACGCTGGCCGGCGTCCTGGCCGACCTGGAGCTCATGCCGCTGGCGCTGGACTACCAGCGCCGGGCGCACGAGACGGCGCAGGCCGCCGGGGCCGACCCCGCCGTCCTGGGCCCCGACGACCCCGATCCCGACGTGCTCGTCGCCGCGTCCGCCACCCAGCTCGGCGAGCTCTGCGCCGAGCTGGGCGAGGGCCTGCTGGAGGACGGCGCCGCCGAGTCCGCCCGGCCGTACTTCGCCGAGGCCCGGGAGCTGGCCGAGCAGGCGCTCGCCCAGCTGCCCCCGGGCGCTCCCGGCGTGGTGCCCGCCCAGGTGGTGCACGGCTGGGCGCTGGTGGGCCTGGACGAGCAGGCCGCCGCCGTCGGGCAGCTGCGGGGCGCCGTCCGGCTCTCCGCGGCCGCCGCCGACCGCGACCGGCTGGCCTCGGCGCAGCTGGCCCTGGGCCGGGCGCTGCGCCGGCAGGGCGACGGCCGGGCCGGCGACGAACACCTGGTGGCGGCGCTGACGCTGGCCACCGAGCACGGCCTGCCCCGGCTCCGCCGGGCCGCGTTGCGCGAGCTGTGCACCCTGCACGCCGATCTGGACGACGCCGGCCGCGCGCTGCCCTACCTGCAGGCCTACCTGGCCGACGAGCTGGACCGCGTGGACGAGCGGCGCACCCGCTGGGTGGAGCTGTTCGGCCGCCGCAAGAGCCTGCTGGAGACCGAGCGGGCCGCCGGCCAGCTGCGCCGGCAGGCCTACGAGGACCCGCTCACCCACCTGCCCAACCGCCGCTACGCGGAGGCCCGGCTCGACGGCCTGCTGGCCGCCGGCGACGTGCCGGCCCTCGCCGTGGTCGACGTCGACCGGTTCAAGTCGATCAACGACTCCATCGGCCACCCCGGCGGTGACGCGGTGCTCCGCGCGATCGGCGAGCTGCTGGTCGCCGGCGTCCGCGACACCGACGAGGTCTGCCGCTGGGCCGGCGACGAGTTCGTCATCCTGCTGCCCGAGACCACCGCCGAGCAGGCGGAGCGGGCCCTGGAACGGATCCGCGCCTCGGTCGCCCGGTACCCGTGGGTGGAGCTCGGGCTGGATCTCCCGGTCACCATCAGCGCCGGCATCGCCTCGGCCACCCGCGGCGACGACCGCAAGACCCTCTTCGCCGCCGCCGACGGCGTGCTCTACGACGCCAAGCGCAGCGGCCGCGACCGCGTGGTCCGGCTCTCCGCGCTGACCCAGACCCGGGCGGAGGACACCCGGCCCGGCGGTGCACCGGCGGCTCCGGCCCGGGTGCCCGCGGTCGCCGTCCCCGCCGTCCCGGTCGTTGCCGCCGTCCCGGTCGCGGACGCCGACCGCGCGGCCGCCGCCGTGCGCGGCGAGGCCGCGGGCTTCGCCTCGCTGCTCACCGACCCCTACGTCGCCCTGGCGACCGACCGGCCCGGCGAGCCGGTGCTCGGCCCGCTGCCGGCCGGCCCGGTGCAGACCGCGGCGCAGCCCGAGGTCGTGTGGGCCACCGGGCGCAGCACCGAGCAGGTGCTGGCCCTGGTCGCCCGGGCCCGCGCCGAGTTCCCCGACCGCCCGGCGCTGGTGCTGCGCGCCGCCCCCGAGACGCTGGTGGCGCTGGCCGCCGAGCACGGCCCGGCGACCACCATGGACGCCGCGGCGATGGCCGCCGCGATCGGCCCGCTCCCCTCGCCCGTGGGCCGGGCGACCGTGCTCTGCCCCGGCGGGCCGGACACCCCGGTCGCCGCCGAGGTGGCGTTCGTCGCCCGCGTCGCCGGCACCGAGGCGCGGCGGATCGACGACCTCACCGGGGCCGTCGGCACGCCGGACGGGGACCGCACGCCGCTCGAGGACGCCGACTGCCTCGTCGTGGTCGCCGGCGCCGAGGCCTCGCTCGCCGCGGTCGTCGCCGCGCGCACCGACGTCCCGGTCGTCGCCGTGCCCACCTCCGCCGGTCAGCCGGTGGCGTTCGGCGGGCTCGCGGCGCTGCTGACGATGCTGAGCTCCGCCGCTCCGGGTGTCGTGGTGAGCACCGTGGACAACGGCTACTCCGCCGGGGTGTTCGCCGCCCGCGTGGCCCGGCGCGCTGCTGCTACACGGTGATCCTCCGGATCACACCGCGGCCAGGTGCCGTCCCCCACCTGCGCTGAGCCGTTGCCCATGTCCCCGTCGGGAGGCCTCCGGCCCCCGCGACGGGTCCACCGCGGCCAGGTGCCGTCCCCCACCTGCGCTGAGCCGTTGCCCATGTCCCCGTCGGGAGGCCTCCGGCCCCCGCGACGGGTCCACCGCGGCCAGGTGCCGTCCCCCACCTGCGCTGAGCCGTTGCCCATGTCCCCGTCGGGAGGCCTCCGGCCCCCGCGACGGGTCCACCGCGGCCAGGTGCCGTCCCCCACCTGCGCTGAGCCGCTGACCCACCGCCGTCCTGGCTCACCATGAGGGGTCCTGGCTCACCGTCGACGCTGAGCCAGGACCACTGACGATCAGGTGACCTGATCACGCTGGAGGACGGCATGATCGGGGCGTGACCATCGGGTGGCTGGATCTGGCGGCCGGCGCGTCGGGGGACATGCTGCTCGGCGCGATGGTCGACGCAGGGGTGCCGCTCGACGTGCCGGGCGAGGCGGTCGCCGCGCTGCCGGTGGAATCGGTGCGGCTGGAGAGCGAGCAGGTCACCCGGCACGGGCTGGGCGCCACCCGCGTCCACGTGCACGCTCCGCCCACGGACGCCGCCCGCACGTGGGCCGACGTCCGCGCCCTGCTGACCGGCTCCGCGCTGCCGCCGCCGGTGCGTGACGGAGCGCTGGCGGTGTTCGAGCGGCTGGCCGTCGCCGAGGGCCGGGTGCACCGCACCGATCCCGAGCAGGTGCACTTCCACGAGGTGGGGGCGCTCGATGCGCTGGCCGACGTCGTCGGGGTGGTCGCCTGCCTGGAGTACCTGGAGCTGGACCGGCTGTCCGCCTCCCCGGTGGCGCTGGGCAGCGGCTCGGCCCGCGGGGCGCACGGGGTCGTGCCGATCCCGGGGCCGGCGGTGCTGGAGCTCCTGGCCGGGGTCCCGGTGCACGCCGGGCCGGTGCCGGCCGAGATGTGCACCCCGACCGGCGCCGCGCTGCTGGCCGCCCGCGTCGACGAGTGGACGACGCTGCCCGCGCTGCGCCCGGAGCGGGTGGGCACCGGCGCCGGGAGCCGCGACCCCGCGGAGCTGCCCAACGTGGTCCGCCTGGTGCTCGGCGAGCCCGCCGACCCGGCGCCGGCCCGCCCGGTGGTGCTGGAGACGAACGTCGACGACCTCGATCCACGGCTGTGGCCGGGCGTCCTCGACGCGCTGCTCGCCGCCGGGGCAGCCGACGCGTGGCTGACGCCGATCCTCATGAAGAAGGGCCGGCCGGCGCACACCCTGTCGGTCCTGTGCCGGCCCGAGGCCGTACCCGCGGTGCAGGCCACCGTCTTCGCGACGACGTCGACGATCGGCCTGCGGGTGGTGGAGGTCGGCAAGGTGGCGCTGGAGCGCAGCACCGCGACCGTCGACGTGCTCGGCGGGGAGGTCGGGGTGAAGCTCGCCGTCAGCGAGGGTCGGCTGGTGAACGTGAGCGTCGAGTTCGAGGACGTCGCCGCCCTCGCCCGCGACCGCGCCCTGCCGGTGAAGGAGGTGCTGCGCGCGGCCGGTGCCGCCGCGGCCGCCGCCCACCCGATCGGCCCCGCGACGCCGGGCGGCACCGCCCCGCTCTGGAGCTGAGCCGCCCTCAGCGCGGACGCCGCAGCCCGAGCGCGGCTACCGGCACGACGGCGAGCACGAGCAGCCCCACCGCGCCCACGCCGCCCGTCGCGAAGGCCGCGAACACCAGGAGCGCCGACAGCTCGATCCCCACGCCCGCCACCGACGTGACGGTGGCGCGGTAGGGCCCGCTGATCCGCCGCTGCAGCTCCGCCTCCGCGGCCACCAGCACGGCCAGGTACAGCCCGTACGCCGCCGAGAGCAGCAGCAGCGCGGGAACCGGGGGCGCGCCCGGCAGCAGCAGGAGCCCGGCGCCCGACGCCGCCAGCAGCCCGGCGAGCGCACGAGCTCGTGGCCGGCCGGCCCGCCCGCCCAGTGCGGCTCCCGCGGCGCCGGCCAGCGACACGATCAGCACCGCGCCGGGGACCGCCACCTCCGGCACCCCCCGCTCGGCGGCGAGCACCGGGAAGTACTCCTCCATCCCGTCCAGCCCGCCGATCAGCGCGACCGCGGCGAGCGCTCCGAGCAGCGGCGGGCGGCGCAGCACCGGCGCCAGGCCGGCACGGAGCGAGCCGCCGTCGTCCTCCTCGTCGAAGCCGCGCGGCGGCTCGGGGAACCGCAGGGCCAGGGCGCCGGCGCCCAGGCACACCCCCGCGCTGACCCAGCCGACCAGCGGGTACCCGCCCACGGCGTAGAGGCCGGCGGCGGCCAGCGCGGTGGGCACCTGCACCAGCAGCTCGGCCGCCGTCATCGCGCCGTTGACCCGCGCGAAGGACTCCGCGGCGCCGACGTCGGCCAGCCCGTCGTGCACCAGCGCCTCGGCCGTGCCCGACGTGCACGCCCCGGCCACGCCCCAGACCACGAACCCCGCCACGAAGGTGCCGAAGGACGGCGTGGCGGTCCAGAGGACGAACGCGGCGGCCTGCAGCGCCCCACCCGCGGCGAGCACGCCCCGGCGGGACCACCGGTCGGCGAGCAGCCCGGCGGGCACCTCGGCCAGCAGCCCGGTCACCGACCAGACGGCGAACAGCAGCGACAGCTGCCCCGCGGAGACCCCGGTGTCGAGGAACAGCAGGGCGTACAGGGGGTAGAGCGGAACCAGCTCGGAGAGCGCGGCCCACCCCACGGCGAGCCGGGCGAGGGCCCGGGCCGGAGGCGGCAGCTCGGCGGTGTCGGATCAATGTCGGCGCATGCCGGGACCGTACCCTTCCCTTCCGGCCCCGGCCCTCCGTTCTCGCGGCCGCGGACCGGCACGGAGCGGGTGCCACCCGTGCGGGGGAACTGCTCCGCCGGGCCTCAACCACGTCCCGCGCCGCGCCGTTGCGGAACTGAACAGGCCGGAGCCACCGGCCTGCCCCGGAGGGACGCACGCCATGACCAGCACGGCCGGGTCCGCACCCGCGCGCGGCCGTGCGGCCGGCCCGGGAGCCGACCCCGAGCTGCCGGTCATGGACGCCGACCCCGCCCTCGACGGCCTGGTGCGGGCCGCCGCCGCCCTGACGGGCATGCGCTGCGCATCGGTGATCACCATGGACACCGCCGTCATGCGGGTCATGGCGGTGCACGGCTTCCGCGGGGCCTCCTGGCCGCGCGACGGCTCGGTCGTGGCGACGGTGCTCGCGCGCGGGCCGGGCGCGCAGACCTGCGACGACCTGGCCACCGAGACGCAGTTCGCCCGGAGCCCCTGGCTGGACGGCCGACGCGGCCGGATGCGGGCCTTCGGCTGCGCACCGGTGGTGCTGGACGGCGTCCTGCTGGCCGCCGTCTGCGTCTTCGACGACGCGCCGCACTCCTTCACCGACGCGGAGCGCAGCCGGCTCACCGACGTCGCCACCGCCGTCGCCGCCTTGGTGCGCGCGGCGCAGCAGGCCCGGGAGCTGGCCGACCTCGCCGCCGCGACCCAGCTCGCGCACACCGAGACCGCCCGGGCGCACGCCGAGCTCGCCCGCTCGACCGCGTTCACCCGCGCGCTGCTCGAGGTGCTGCCGGTCGGGGTCATCGGCGGGGACGCCGAGGGACGAGTGACCCTCTTCAACGCCACCGCCCGCGAATGGCACGGCCTGGACGCCGACCCCACGGTGGCCCTGGAGGACATCCCGCGCGCCTTCGGGCTCACCGACGTCCACGGCGCCCCCGTCGAGTACGAGGACGTCCCCTTCCGGCGGGTCTACACGGAGGGACGCGTGGACGACGCCGAGATGGGCATCGCCCTCCCCGGCCGGAGCCTGCGCCGCGTATGCGGCTCGGGCGCCCAGGTGCGCGACGACGACGGCGCCCTGCTGGGCATCGTCGTGACGCTGACCGACGTCACCGAGCAGCGTGCGCTGGAGGCCGCGCTCCGCGATGCGGCGCTGCACGACCCCCTCACCGGCCTGCCCAACCGGAACCTGCTCCTGGACCGGCTGGACCAGAGCCTGGCCGCCGCCGAGCGGGCTCACCGGCCGATGGCGGTGCTGTACTGCGACCTCGACGGGTTCAAGCCGGTCAACGACACCGCCGGGCACGCCGCCGGTGACGAGGTGCTCGTGGCGGCCGCCGGCCGGCTGGCCGCCGCGGTCCGCCCCGGCGACACGGTGGCGCGCATCGGCGGCGACGAGTTCGTCGTGCTGTGCCCGGAGGCCGGCTCCGAGCAGGCCGCCCAGGTCATCGCCGACCGGATCACCGCCGCCTTCGACGAGCCCCTGCGCCGGGGGAACGGCGACGAGCACGCCGTCGGCATCAGCATCGGGCTGGCGCTCTGCGGACCCGGTGAGACCCCCGACTCGGCGCTCGCGGCCTCCGACGCCGCCATGTACCGGGTGAAGGCGGCCCGCCGGGGCGCCCGCGTCCCCACGCCCCGCCCGGTGACCGATCCCACCGTCCCCGCTCCCTGACCCGGCCGACCGGCGGCCGCTACGGTGGACGGCCGAGAGGTCGACTGCCCGAGCCGCGCCCGGCAGTGCCGAGCGAGGAGTGGTTCGTGATCTGGTCGGTCGTCCTGGCCGCGTTCGTCCTCGTGCTGCCGGTCGAGCTGCCCGACAAGACGCTGTTCGCCAGCCTCGTCCTCGCCACCCGGTTCCCACCGCTGCCGGTCTTCGTCGGCGTCGGGACGGCGTTCGGCCTCCAGGTGGCGATCGCGGTCACCGCCGGGTCGCTGCTGTCGCTGCTGCCCGAGGCGCTGGTGACCGGGGTGGTGGCGCTGCTGTTCCTCGTCGGCGCGGTCATCCTCTGGCGCAGCGCGCGCAGCGGTGCGGAGGACGGCGGGGAGGCCGCCGACAGCCGCGAGCAGACGTCGTTCCTGCGCGCGGCCGCCATCTCCTTCGGCGTGCTCTTCGCCGCGGAGTGGGGCGACCTGTCCCAGCTGGCGACCGCCGGGCTGGCCGCCCGCTACGAGGAGCCGCTGTCGGTCTTCGTCGGCGCCTGGGCGGCCCTGCTGGTGGTCTCCGGGCTGGCGGTCCTCCTGGGCAAGAAGCTCGCCGACCGGCTGCCGATCGCCATCATCCGGCGGGTCGCCGCCGGCCTGTTCCTCGTCTTCGCCGTCGTGGCCGCCGTGGAGACCGTCCGCGCGCTGACCTAGCGCAGCGTCGGGATCCAGTCGGCGATCGCGCGGCCGATCTCGTGCGGCGAGTCCTCCGGCACGAAGTGGCTGCCCGGGACGGTGACCTCGGTGAGCGCCGGCCAGCTGCGCACCAGCTCCCGCTGCCGGCCGACGAGGATCGACCCGGGGTCGGCGTCGATGAAGAGCTTGGGGACGTCGCTCTCGGCCAGCCAGGCCCCGTACCGCTCGACCCGCTCGACGACGGCCGCCGGCTGCCCCTCGATCGGCAGCTGGCGCGGCCACTCCAGCGTCGGCCAGCGGTCCGCCCGCTCGGCGAAGGGGGCGCGGTAGCGGTCGTGCGCCTCGGGGGTGAGCCCACGGGCCACCGACGCCGGCAGGATCTTCTCGACGAACACGTTCTTGTCCAGCACCGCGGCCTCGCCGTCGGGCCCGCGCATGAGCTGGAAGATGTTCCGCGCGCCGGCCGGCCAGTCGTCCCAGGTGACCGGCGTGACGATCGCCTCGGTGAAGGCGATGCCACGCACCCGGTCCGGGTGGCGGGCCGCCCAGTCGAAGCCGAGCCCCGAGCCCCAGTCGTGCAGGACGAGCGTGATCCGGTCTCCGGCGAAGACCCCGTCGAGGAACTCCTCCAGGTAGCCCGCGTGCGTGGCGAAGTCGTAGGTGCCCGCGCCGGGGTCGGGCAGCTTGGCCGACTCGCCCATGCCGATGAGGTCGGGAGCGATGCAGCGGCCGAGGTGCTGGACGTGCGGGATCACGTTGCGCCACAGGTAGGACGACGTCGGGTTGCCGTGCAGGAAGACGATCGACTCCCCCGTGCCGACGTCCACGTACGCCATCTCGGCGTCCTTGACGGGAATCCGCGTGCGCGGGAACGGGTCCTCGGGCGAGACGTCGTCGGCCATGCACCCGATACTCACATCCGGGGCGGCGCCCCGCCGTCCGGATCTCCCCACCCCGCGCCCGGCTTCAGCAGCGCCAGGCGGGTGACGAGGGCGCGCAGCTGCGGCTCCAGCTCCGGCCACCGCACCTCGGGCGCGGCCGACCGCAGCGTCACCACGCCGTGCAGCGCGGTCCACAGCAGGTTCGCCTCCGCCTGCGGGTCCTGGCTGGCCGACCGGCCGGCGTGCACGCAGGCGGCGACCCCGTCGACCAGCAGCGCGAACGCCGAGGCGCCGCTCGCGACCCGCCGGCGGCCGAACATCGCCCGGTACCGGCCGGGGGCGGCGAGGCCCGCGCGCACGTAGGCCAGGCACCCGGCCACCAGCCGGGCGGCGGGGTCGGTCTCCCGGTCGACGGCGTCGGTGACGGCCGCCGCCAGCACGGTGAATCCCTCGTCCAGGACGGCGTCGAGGAGCTCCTCCAGATCGGCGAAGTGGCCGTACACCGCCGGGGCGGTCACCCCCGCCTCCCGGGCGACGGCCCGCAGGCTGATGCCGTCGACGGAGCTCGTCCGCTCGAGCAGCCGGGCGGCGGCGGCGACCAGGTCGGCACGGAGGTCTCGGGCGGGCACGACCGCACTTTACAGGCGTTTAGGAGAGCCGCTACGCTGGTTAACACCTGTAAAGCACCGTCTCTGGAGGCTGCCGTGCCGCTGATCCCCGACCTGCCCTGGACCGCCGACCGCGTGGGCGACGGGCCAGGCGTCGTCGTCACCACGTCCCTGCACCTGCGCCGGCTGCGCGACGTGCCCGCCTTCTTCCGCACCTCCATGGCCATCCGCTCGCAGACCACGCGCAGCCCCGGCGCCCGCTCGCTGGTCCTGCGCGCGCAGCCGCTGGCCGGCCGGTTCACCACCGTCTCCTGGTGGGACGACGAGGCCGCCGTCCGGGCGTTCGCCGTCGCGGAGCCGCACCGCTCGGCCATGCGGTCCTGGCGGTCCCGGCTCGCCGTCGCCCAGATCACCCAGCGGGCCGGCGTCGCCGGGGAGGTGCCGACCGTGGACCGGGCGCCCGCGACCCCCTAGGTTCCGCGGCATGGAGTTCCGGACCACGGTCACCCTCGCCGGGAAGACGGCGACCGGCCTGCAGGTGCCCGACGACGTCGTCGCCGCGCTCGGTGCGGGCAAGCGGCCACCGGTCGTCGTCACCGTCGGCGGCCACACCTACCGGAGCACCGTCGCCCCCATGGGCGGGGCGTCCTGGATCCCGCTGGCCGCCGAGCACCGGGCGGCCGCGGGGGTCGCGGCCGGCGACGAGGTGACCGTCGTCGTCGAGCCGGACACCGCCCCCCGCGAGGTGACGCTCCCCGACGACCTGTCCGCCGCCATGGACGACGCCGCCCGGGCGTTCTTCGCCGGCCTCGCCCCCAGCCACCGCAAGGAGTGGGTGCGCTGGGTGACCGACGCCAAGAAGCCCGAGACCCGCGCCGCGCGCGTCGAGAAGGCCGTGGAGTCGCTGCGCGCGGGGAAGAAGACCCGGTAGCGCGCTTGACCCTGACGCGACGTCAGGCTGTTCCCTTCTCCTCGTCAGAAGAAGGGAGGGCCCGGTGAACGTGGGACAGGTGGCGGCGCTGGCCGGCGTCACGGTGCGCACGCTGCACCACTACGACCGGATCGGTCTGCTGCGGCCGTCCGGCCGCACGTCGGCCGGCTACCGGCAGTACGCGCCGGCCGATCTGGACCGGCTGCACCAGGTGCTGCTGTACCGCGAGCTCGGGTTCCCCCTCGAGGAGGTCGCGACCCTGCTGGACGACCCCGCCGCCGATCCCGCCGCGCACCTGCGCCGGCAGCACCAGCTGCTGCGGGACCGGCTGGAGCGGACGTCGGCGATGGTCGCGGCCGTCGAGAAGGAGATGGAGGCACGTGCCATGGGGATCTCGTTGACCCCGGAGGAGCGGTTCGAGGTGTTCGGCGACTGGCTGCCGGAGGAGTACGCCGCCGAGGCCGAGGAGAAGTGGGGCGGCACCGACGCCTGGGCGCAGTCCCAGCAGCGGACCCGCGCCATGACCAAGGACGACTGGCTGCGGGTCAAGGCCGAGACCGACGACGTCGAGGCCCGGTTCGCGACCGCGCTGCGCGACGGCGTCCCGGCCGACTCGGAGCCGGCGATGGACCTCGCCGAGGAGCACCGGCAGCAGCTCAGCCGGAACTTCTACGACTGCGGCCCCGAGATGCACGGCGGTCTCGGGCGGATGTACGTCGAGGACGAGCGGTTCACCGCGTACTACGAGCGGATCGCCCCGGGGCTCGCGCAGTACGTGAGCGCCGCGATCCAGGCGAACGCCGCCCGGCAGGGCTGACGCTCCGGCCCGCTCCGGGGGTCGTTCCCGTGCTCTCGGGGTCCGGCCGGACCCCCGGAGCGGGAGGAACACCCCCGGAGCGACGCCGCCGGCTCAGCCGCGGGTGACCAGGCCCTCGGACACCAGCCAGTCCAGCGCGACCTCGGCCGGGTCCTCGCCGCCGACGTCGACCCGCCCGTTGAGCTCGATCATCACCTCGTCGGTGAGCCGCGGCGTGATCTCGGCGAAGACGTCGGCGATCTCCGGGTACTCCTCGAGGGTCTCGGTGAGCACGATCGGGGAGATGTTGTAGGCCGGGAAGTAGCCGAGGTCGTCCTCCAGGACGGTGAGGTCGAGCGAGGCGATCCGGCCGTCGGTGGTGAACACCTCGCCGAAGTTGCAGCTCTCGCCCTCGTCGGTGGCCGTGTAGACCGCGCCGGTGTCCAGGATGCTGATGTTGTCCCGGGGCACGCCCTGCGGGTCGCCCAGCGGGATGCCGTAGGCCTCGAGCATCGGCTCGAAGCCGTCGACCCGGGTGGCGAACTCCGACTCCAGGCAGAAGGTGCGCTCCTCGACCGGCAGCGCGGCGATGTCGGAGAGGGTGGCCACCCCGCCGAGCTCGTCGACGGCCTCGCTGCGCACCGCGAAGGCGTAGGTGTTGTTGGCCTCGGCGGGCGGGAGCCAGGTGATGCCGTTCTCGGCGTCGGCGTCCCGCACCGCCGCCCACTGCGCGTCCTCGTCGGGGATGCCCTCCCCCATGCCCAGGTAGTTGATCCAGCCGGTGCCGGTGTACTCCCACTGCATGTCGGTCTCGCCCTCGAGCATCGCCGCCCGCGCGGGCGCCGCACCGGGGATGCCGCTGCGGTCGGTGACGTCGAAGCCGGCCACCTGCAGGGCGATCACGGCGATCTTGCCGAGGATCAGCTGCTCGGTGAAGTTCTTGGCCCCGACCGTGATCGGCGCGCCCTCGACCGACCCGATCGGCTCGATCTCGCCCGCCGCGGCGTCCGGGGTGAACGTGCTCGCGCTCTGCAGACCGCAGCCGGTCATCAGCAGGGTGGCGGCCGCCAGGACGGCGGCGGACCTGCGGGGGGAACCCATCACAAACCCTTCGGTCGGGCGACGTGCTCGACGACCCGGCCGAGCCAGTCGATGGCCAGCGCCAGCAGCGCGACGAGAGCGGCGCCGCTGATCAGCAGGGAGTTCAGCGACAGCGTGATGCCGGTGTTGATCAGCACGCCGAGGCCACCCCCGCCGATGAAGGTCGCCAGCGTGGCGGTGCCGACCAGCAGGACCAGGGCCGTCCGGGCACCGGCCAGGATCACCGGCACGGCGAGCGGCAGCTCGACCCGGCGCAGGACGGCGAACCCGCTCATGCCCATGCCCCGGCCGGCCTCGACCAGGCGGGCGTCGACGCCCTGCAGCCCCACCATCGTGTTCCGCAGGACCGGGAGCGCCGAGTACAGCACCAGCGCGAGGACCGTCGTCCAGAACCCGAAGTCGAGCCAGATGGCCAGGAGCACGAACAGCCCGATCGCGGGTGCGGCCTGACCGACGTTCGCGATCCCGATCACCGCCGGGGTGAGCCGGCGCAGGGCGGGGCGGGTGAGCGCGATGCCCAGCGGGATCGCGACGGCCAGGACGATGGCGGCCGCGACGACGGTCAGCGCGAGGTGGCGCAGGGTGCTGTCCCAGAGCGTGGCCGCACCCAGCTGACGGGCCTCGGTGTCGCTGAGGGTGACGGTGGACCGCCACAGCACGAAGGCGAGCACGCCCAGCGCGACGAGCGCGGGCTGGACGAGAAGCGCCCGCCAGCCACCGCGTCCGCCGGTCGCGTCGCGGCGGGGGCCGGACTCGTCGCGGGCGTCCTCGGCCGCGCTCTGCTCGGTCCGCGGCCCGGGCGTGAGGGCGGTCATCCGGCGGTCTCCTGGCGGGTCCGCTGGATGGCCTCCATGATCGCCTCGATGGAGACGACGCCGGCCATGCCGTCCCGGCGGCCGAGCACGACCACGCCTCCCTGGCTGGCGGCGAGCATGGTGTCCAGCGCGTCGTTGAGGGTGGCGCCCAGCCCGACCACGGGCAGCCGCTCGTCGACCGTGGGCGGCACCGTGCTCATCCGGCTCACCTCGGCCAGCGTCGGCCAGCTGATCGGCCGGCCGCGCTTGTCCAGGACGACGACGAAGTCGTCCCCGGCCGCGCGGGCGCGGGCCACGGCCTCGGCCGCGTCGTCGCCCACCGACGCCGTCGTCACCTGCCGCAGCTCCAGGCTGTTGACCCGGGTGAGGGTGAGCTGCTTGAGGGTGGCCCCGGCGCCGACGAAGTCGGCGACGTACTCCTCGGCCGGCTCGGCGAGGATCGCCTCGGGGGTGTCGTACTGCACGATGCGGGCGCCGACGTCGAAGATCACGATCTTGTCGCCGAGCTTCACCGCCTCGTCGAAGTCGTGGGTGACGAAGACGATCGTCTTGCCCAGCTCCAGCTGGATCCGGATGAGCTCGTCCTGCAGCCGCTGGCGGGTGATCGGGTCGACCGCGCCGAACGGCTCGTCCATGAGCAGCACCGGCGGGTCGGCGGCCAGTGCCCGGGCGACGCCGACCCGCTGCTGCTGCCCGCCGGAGAGCTCCTTGGGGTAGCGGTCGCGGTAGACGTCCGGGTCGAGGCCCACCAGGTCGAGCAGCTCGTCGATCCGCTCGGTGACCCGCTGCTTCTCCCAGCCGAGCATCCGCGGGACCATGCCCACGTTGGTGCCGACGGTCATGTGCGGGAACAGCCCACCGGCCTGGATGACGTAGCCGATCCGGCGGCGCAGCTGGTCGGGGTCCTGGCTGGTGACGTCCTCGTCGCCGAGGTGGATCCGGCCGTCGCTGGGCTCGATGAGCCGGTTGATCATCTTCAGCAGGGTGGTCTTCCCGCAGCCGGAGGGGCCGACGAACATGACCGTCTCGCCGGCGGCGATGTCCAGCGAGACCGAGTCGACGGCGGGCCGGTCCTGGCCGGAGTAGCGCTTGGTGACGCCCTCCAGCCGGATGGGTACCCCGCTGACCTTGCGCTCGGGGGCGGCGGGGGTCGACGGCGCGGGCAGGGTGTCAGACACGGATACCCCTCGGGGTGGTCAGGCGCCCCAGCAGGAGCAGCAGCAGGTCGAGGACGAGGGCGAGCAGGACGATCGCGATCGTCCCGGTGAGTGCGGAGTTGACCGAGTTGGCGCCACCGAGGCGGGCCAGCCCGGTGAAGATGAAGCCGCCGAGGCCGGGGCCGAGCACGTAGGCCGCGATGGCCGCGATGCCCATGACCATCTGGGTGGAGACGCGGACGCCGGCCAGGATCACCGGCCAGGCCAGCGGCAGCTCCACCCGGAGCAGGGTCGCCATGCGGCTCATCCCCATGCCGCGCGCGGACTCGATCAGCGCCCGGTCGACGCCGGCCAGGCCCACGACGGCGTTGCGCAGCACCGGCAGCGCCGCGTAGAAGGTCACCGCGATCACCGCCGGCGTGATGCCGAAGCCGAACGGGGCCAGCAGGAAGCCCAGCAGGGCGAAGGCCGGGATGGTCAGCCCCACGGCCGAGACCGCGTTGGCCACCGAGGTCGCCAGGGCGCTCCGGTAGACCAGCGCCGCCAGGACCAGCGCGATCAGCGTGCCCAGCACGACGCACTGCACGACCAGGCTGACGTGCTGGAACGCCTGGTAGGCGATCTGGCCGCGGCGGTCGACCACGAAGTCCCACATGGGGCCGCACCTCTCCGGGCCCACGCCGGGCCCTGTCTGGTCGTCGCCCGGCCCTGCGGCACCGCCACCGGTCTCCGGCGGCCGGCCCGCGGCGACCTCGAACCGGGCCCACGACGTGCGGGGATCGACGTTGGCACAGCCGTCCGGGCCCGTCAAAGCGCGGTCACGGTTGCGTGACGATCTGCGCGGAGGCCACCCGCGGGGCCCCGTCCGCGGGCCGTCGAGGGGCCCCACCCGCGCCACGCCGGCCGACCTCGCGGGGCCGGAAGCGGGGCCACGCGTCATCCTGGCACCGGATGAGCCAGATCTGGGTGCTCCTGCACCGTCCTCCCGTGCAGCGCGGCATCCGCGCCGCCGTCGCGGCCGGCCTCGCGTGGCAGGTGGCGATCATGCTGCCGCCGCTGCTGTCGGAGTACGCGTACTACGCCCCGCTGGGGGCGGTCATCGCCGTCCACCCCACCGTCGCCGACTCGGCGAGCGCGGCCTGGCGGAGCGTCCTCGCGATGCTCATGGGCTTCGCCCTGGCCTACGCGGTGTACGAGCTGACGCGGCAGGTGCCGAACGCGCTCACCATCGCCCTCATCGTGGCCCTGGCCATCGCCGTCGAGCAGTGGCGCAGGCTGCTGCGGGACCAGGCGAGCTGGGTCAGCTTCGCCGCGGTCCTCATGATCACCGTCGGCGCCGGGGCGCCGGGGCCCTATGTCCTGCGGTACGCCGGGCTGACCCTCGTCGGCGCCGCCATCGGCGTGCTGGTCACGCTCGTCCTCTTCCCGCCGCTGCAGCTCACCCAGGCCGTCGAGCACATCGCCCGCACCCGCGCCCTGCTCGCCGCCCACCTGCGCGACGTCGCCGACGACCTCCGCGAGGGGCTGGTGCCCGACCCGGACGCCTGGCCGGAGCGCAACCGGCTGCTCAACCGGCAGCTGGACCGCATGCGGGCCGCCGAGACGCAGGTCGAGCGGGCCCGCCGGGCCAATCCGCGCGCCCGTCGCTGGCAGGGCCGGGCGGGGGAGATCCGGGCGGAGTCCCGGGCCATCGACCGCGTCGCCGTCCTGGTCGACGACCTCTCGACGCTGCTGGCCGAGTTCCACCCCGGACGCCGGGGCGTCGACTCCGCCGGCGCGGGCACGGGCTGGCTCCTCGCCGAGGCGCTCGACAGCCTCGCCGGGATCGTGAGCTCCGCGGACGAGGGGTCGGCGGCCCGCCGCGAGGAGGAGATGCGGCGGGCGGCCACCGCGCTGGACCGGCTGGTGATCCTGCTGCGCAGCACCACGGTCTCCGCCGACGAGGGGTTCTTCGCCCTCGGCGCGGTGGCCGTCGGCGTCCGGCGGAGCCTCGCGGCGCTCGAGGCCCACCACCGGCAGCAGGCCAGCGCGCTCACACCCGGATGAGCAGCTCGCCGTGCAGCATGCCCAGCCAGCCGTCGTCGGCCTCGGCCCACCGCAGCCACGCCGCGGCGAGGCCGTCCAGCTCCGCCGCGGTGGCCAGCCCGGAGCCGACCGCCTGCTCGGCGAACGCCGACGCCGTCGCCCGGCCGGCCCACGACCGGCCCCACCACTGCCGGTCGGCCGGCGAGGCGAAGCAGTACGTGCTCGCGGTCGCCGTCGTGCCGCGCAGCCCCGCGGCGTGCGCCCAGCTCAGCAGCCGGCGGCCGGCGTCGGGCTCGGCACCGTTCCGCCGCGCGACCTGCCCGTACAGCTCCAGCCAGCGGTCCAGGCCCGCGTCGGCGGGGAACCACGTGGTGGCGGCGTAGTCGACGTCGCGCACGGCGACCACCCCGCCGGGCCGGCACACGCGGGCCATCTCGCGCAGCGCGGCGACCGGGTCGGTCAGGTGCTGCAGCACCTGGTGGGCGTGCACGACGTCGAACGAGTCATCGGGCAGGTCGAGGGCGTAGCCGTCCCCGACCGCGAACGTCACCGCCACCCCGGCCCGCTCGGCGGCCGCCCGGGCCTCGTCGAGCGGATCGGCGGAGACGTCGAGCCCGAGCACCCGGCCGGGGGCGACCCGGGCGGCGAGATCGACGGTGATGGTGCCCGGCCCGCAGCCGACGTCGAGCAGGTCCAGCCCCGGGAGCAGCGACGGGAGCAGGTAGGCCGCCGAGTTCTCCGCCGTCCGCCAGCGGTGCGACTGCAGGACCGGCTCGGCGTGGCCGTGCGTGTAGGTGTCCACGGCGACAGTCCTACTCCGTCGTCCCATTCTTCGGAACACTGCTCTCAGCTGATGGGATGGCCTCGGACTGGGGGTCGCGTTCGCGCTGTGCGGGTCCTGCAGAACCCGCAGAGCACGAGCAACGCCCCGGGAGCACGGGGAACCCGGGTCAGCGTTCCTCGGCGAGCACCTGCTCGGCGACGGGGACGGCGCGCTCGCGGTCGGCGGGCACCAGCCCGATGCGGGTGCGCCGGTCGAGCAGGTCGGCGACGGTCCGCGCCCCCTCGTGCCGGACGGCGAACCGCAGCTCCCCCACCGTCTCGGGCCGGTCGGCCACCACCAGGGCCGGCCCGAGCGCCTCGACGGCGGGCGCCTCTGTGCCGTAGCGGGCGACCAGCCGCTCCGGCGCGGCGACCCGCTCCAGCGCCCGCCGCGGCGCCGCGCCCACCAGCGGCAGCCGGGCCGTGACCGAGCGCGCCGCTCCCCGGCCGAGCCGGGCCACCGCCGCGTCGACGGCCTGCTCCGCCATGGCCCGGTAGGTGGTCAGCTTCCCGCCGACGACGGAGAGGACCGGTCCGTCCCAGGCGAGCAGGTGCTTCCGGGAGAGGTCGGCGGTGGAGCCGCCCGGGCCCGCCTGCGGCAGCACCAGCGGCCGGTAGCCGGCGTAGGCACCGACCAGGTCGGCGCGGCTCAGCGGTGTGGTGAGCACCTGGTTCACCGTGTCGAGCAGCTGCGCCACCTCGGCGGCGGAGGGCTGCGCGTCGTCGTCGGGCACCGGGCCCTCCACCGGCTCGTCGGTGAGGCCGAGGTACGTGCGCCCGTCGGGCTGGGGCAGCGCGAAGACGTAGCGCGACCGCGATCCCGGCAGCGGCACGGTGAGCGCGGCGGACGGCGAGCCGAGCCGCGCCGAGGGCAGCACCAGGTGCGAGCCGCGCGAGGGCACCAGCCGGAGCCGGGGCGCCAGCCGCTGCGCCCACACCCCGGCCGCGTTGACGACCACGCCGGCCCGCAGCGCGATCCGGGCGCCGTCGACCTCGGCGTGCACCTCGGCGCCGTCGACGGCGGTGACCGTCGCGCCGGTCAGCACCCGCGCGCCGAAGGCGGCCGCCGTCCGGGCGAGGGCGACGACGAGCCGGGCGTCGTCGGTCAGCTGCCCGTCCCAGAAGACGACGCCGCCGCCTCCGGCCCGCACCGCCGGGACCAGCCGGCCGACGTCGGAGGCCGGCACCCGCCGGGTGGCCGGCAGCGCCCCCCGGCCGCCGGGCACCGACCGCCGCACCGCGTCGCCGAGCCGGCCGCCCAGCCCGGCCAGGGCGGTGACGTCCCGGCCGGCCGCGTCGGGCACCAGGAAGGGCAGCGGGCGCACCAGGTGCGGCGCGGTGGCGCCCATGAGGACGGCGCGCTCGCGGGCGCTCTCCCGCGCCAGGCCGAGCTCCCCGTGCGCCAGGTAGCGCAGCCCGCCGTGCACCAGCTTCGACGACCACCGGCTGGTGCCCGCGGCGAGGTCCGTGCGCTCCAGCAGCACCACCGACAGCCCGCGGGCGGCCGCGTCGAGGGCCACGCCGGCGCCGGTCACCCCGCCGCCGACGACGACCACGTCGACCGCCGAGCCGGGCAGCGTCTCCAGGTCGCGGGCCCGGCGCCCGGGAGACAGGGAGCCGGTCACCTGGCTGTCCCTCGCTGCGGCACCGGCAGACTGTAGCCGTGCCCGAGCAGCCGGAACTGACGATCCAGGGCTGGGGTCCACCCCCCGCCGGAACCGACCCCGCAGCCGGTCCGGACGGCGCCCTGCCCAAGGCCGCGCGCCGCTACCTCGCCCGCGAGCTGGGCTGGACCCCGCGGCCCACGCCCCCCGTCCCAGTGGCGGAGATCCGGCTCGGGCCGTCCCGACTGCCCGGATCCGCGCGGGCGGCGCTCGCCGAGCTGCTGGGCGAGGAGCACGTGCTCACCGACCGGGAGTCCCGGCTGCGCCACGCGGGCGGGAAGAGCTACCTGGACCTGCTCCGCCGGCGGTCCGGTGACGCCTCCGACGCCCCCGACGCCGTCGTCCGGCCCGGCAGCACGGAGGAGACCGCCGCGCTGCTGGCCCGGTGCAGCACCGAGGGCGTCGTCGTCGTGCCCTTCGGCGGCGGCACCAGCGTCGTCGGCGGGCTCGCCGGGGTGGACCCCGACGACCGGCCGACCGTCGCCGTCGACCTCTCCCGCATGGCGTCGGTGCAGGCCCTCGACGTCCCGTCGTCCCTGGTCAGCGTGGGCCCGGGGATGCGCGGCCCGGCGCTGGAGGAGGCGCTGGGCCGGGAGGGCCTGACATTCGGCCACCTGCCGCAGAGCTGGGAGTTCGCGACCGTGGGCGGCTACGCGGCCACCCGGTCGGCGGGGCAGTCATCCACCGGGGTGGGCCGGTTCGACGAGCTGGTCGCCGGCCTGACGCTGGCGACGCCGTCCGGGGTGCTCGAGCTCGGCCACCCGCCGGCGTCGGCCGCCGGCCCCGACCTGCTCGGGCTGGCGCTCGGCTCGGAGGGGACGCTCGGGATCATCACCGAGGTCCGGCTCCGGGTGCGGCCCAAGCCCGCGGCGAGCTCCTACGAGGGCTGGTCGTTCCGCACCTGGGCCACCGGCCTGGCCGCCCTGCAGCGGCTGGCCCGCCACGACCTGCTGCCCAACGTCGTCCGGCTCTCCGACGCAGACGAGACCCGCGCCAACCTGCTCATGGCCGCCGGCGCCGGCGCCAAGGCGCTGCGCGGCTCGCTGCGCGCCCGGGGGCGTGGGGAGGGCTGCATGCTGGTGCTCGGCTGGGAGGGCCTGCCCGACCTGGTGCGCGCCCGCAGGCGGGCCGCGGCGTCCGTGCTGCGGGACGGCGGGGCGGTCCGGCTGGGCCGCCGGGTCGGCGACTCCTGGCGCAGGCACCGGTTCGGCGCCCCGTACCTGCGCGACCGGCTGATGGACGGCGGCCTGCTGGTGGAGACGCTGGAGACGGCGGCCACCTGGACCGCGCTGCCCACCGTCTACGACGCCACCCGCCGGGCGCTGCGCGAGTCGCTGACCCGGAACGGGCGCCCGCCCCTGGTGCTCAGCCACCTCTCGCACGGCTACGCCACCGGCGGCTCGCTCTACCTCACCGTGATCGCCGACCGGGACGACGCCCTGCCCATCCAGCAGTGGCTCACCGCGAAGCGCGCCGCGACCGACGCCCTGCTCGCCGCGGGCGGCACGCTGACCCACCACCACGCCGTCGGCGCCGACCACCGGCCCTGGCTGGAGCAGGAGATCGGGCCGCTCGGCGTCGACGTGCTGCGGGCGGTGAAGCAGCAGCTGGACCCGAACGGCATCTGCAACCCCGGCGTCCTGCTCCCCGACTGAGTAGCCGCCGGCGCATCTCGCCGCCGACCTCACCCCGCGGTCGCCGTCCTCGCGTTGCAACGTGCGGACGGCGATCCGGAGGTGAGGTCCGTGCCGCCCGAAACGGCCTGGCGCCGCGCTCAGGCGGTGGTGGCGATGCCGCCGTCGACGGGGATGACCGCGCCGGTGACGTAGGCGCCGGCCCGCGAGGAGAGGTAGACGACGACGCCGGCCATGTCGTCGGGGCGGCCGATCCGGCCCAGCGGCGACTTCGCGGCGATCTCGGCGCCGAAGGCGTCCAGGGTCGCGGCCATCATCTTCGACTCGAACGGGCCGGGGGCGACGGCGTTGACGGTGATGCCCCTGGGCCCCAGCTCCTTGGCCAGCACCCGCGTGAGCTGGTGCAGCCCGGCCTTGCTGGCGGCGTAGGAGTAGGTGGGCATCGGGTTGACGTGCAGGCCGTCGATGCTGCCGACGTTCACGATGCGCGCCGGGTCGCCCTCGGTCGCCGCGGCCTGCAGCTTGGGCAGGAACGCGCGGGTGAGGAAGAACGGCGACTTCAGGTTCAGGTCGAGCAGCTTGTCCCACGCCGACTCGGGGAAGGTCTCCAGCGGCTCGCCCCAGGTGGCGCCGGCGTTGTTCACCAGAACGTGCACCCGCTCCTCGTGCCGGCCCACCTCCTCGGCGAGCCGGACGCACTCGGCCTCGGTGGAGAGGTCGGCCGGGATGGAGACGGCGGTGCCGAACTCGGCGAGCTCCGCGACGGCGGCGTCCCCGGCCTCGGCCTTGCGCGAGCTGAGGTAGACCTTCGCCCCCGCCTGCAGCAGCCCCCGGGCCATCATCAGGCCGATGCCGCGGGTGCCGCCGGTGACCACGGCCACCTTGCCGGTCAGGTCGAACAGGTCCACGGATACCTCCGGTTCGCGGTCGCGGCCCCCTCGTCGGCACCGCTCCCGGCACCCTAACGAGGGGTTCCGTCGGGCGGCCCCGTGGTCGGGTGTGCCAGCCTGGCCCGCGTGACCGATCCCGCCGCCGCCCCGGGCGCCACCAGTGAGGTCGGCCCCCTGCGCACCGTGCTGCTGCACCGCCCCGGCCCCGAGCTGCGGCGGCTCACGCCGCGGAACAACGACCAGCTGCTGTTCGACGGCGTCCCCTGGGTGGCCCGCGCGCAGGAGGAGCACGACGCGTTCGCCCAGGCGCTCGCCGACCGCGGGGTCGAGGTGCTGCACCTGGCGACGCTCCTGGCCGAGATCCTCGAGCAGCCGGCCGCCCGCACCGAGCTGATCGCCGCCGCCGTCGACGACCCCCGGCTGGGCGCCACCCTGCAGCGCGACGCCACCCGCCACCTGTCCGGCCTCGCCGCGCCCGACCTGGCATCGGCGCTGATCGCGGGGCTCGCCCACGACGAGCTCCGCGGCTCCGGGCTGGCGTACCAGCTCATGGACCGCGCCGACTTCGTCGTCCCGCCGCTGCCGAACCTGCTGTTCACCCGCGACTCGTCGGTGTGGATCGCCGACCAGGTGGCGGTAACCTCACTGGCCATGCCCGCCCGGCACCGGGAGAGCACGATCACCGCGGCCGTCTACGCCCACCACCCGCGTTTCGCCGGCGCCGAGCAGCTCTACGGGGCCGACCTGGAGCACCTCGAGGGCGGCGACGTGCTGCTGCTGGCCGAGGGCGTGGTCGCGGTCGGCGTGGGCGAGCGGACCACCCCTGGCGGTGCCGAGCGGCTGGCCCGCCGGGTGTTCGGCCGCGGGCTGGCGCACACCGTGCTGGTCGTCCCCATCGCGCAGGAGCGGGCGACGATGCACCTGGACACCATCGCCACGATGGTCGACGTCGACGCCATGGTCATGTACCCGGCGGTGGCCGACTCGCTGACCGCCTGGACGGTCCGCGCACCCGAGGGTTCCTCCCCCGAGGACGCCGACACCACCGACCTCGCCGTCACCGGGCCGCAGCCGTTCGTGGTCGCGGCCGCGGCCGCGATGGGGATCGACAAGCTGCGCGTCATCGACACCGGGCTCGACCCGGTCACCGCCGAGCGCGAGCAGTGGGACGACGGCAACAACACCCTCGCGCTGGCCCCGCGGCTGGCGGTCGCCTACGAGCGGAACACGGTCACCAACGCCGCGCTGGAGGCAGCCGGCATCGAGGTGGTCCGGATCGCCGGCTCCGAGCTGGGCAGCGGCCGGGGCGGCCCCCGCTGCATGTCCTGCCCGGTCGCCCGCGCTCCGCTCTGACCCGGGGGTGTGACGGCCGGGGGACTTTTCGCCCGGGAGGGCCACGGCGGTGATCACGGTCACTACGCTGCGGGCTTCCGCGCCGGACCCGGCGCACGGGGAGAGGACGGCGCGGTGGCAGGCACCGAGACGACCGGGCGCACCGGCCGGATCGCACGGATCGGCGGCGGCCTCGTCGGCTACCTGATCTTCGTCGAGTTCACCAGCGGCGTGCTCCAGGGCTACTACGTCCCGCTGCTCACCGACATCGCCCGCTACCTCGACGTCAACGACGCCGACATCAACTGGCTCGAGGCGGCCCAGCTCATGCTGTCGGCCATCGCGGTGCCGGTGCTGGCCAAGCTGGGCGACCTCTACGGGCACCGGCGGGTGCTGCTCGGGTCCGCCGTGGTCGTGGCGGTCTCCACCGTGGTGCTGGCCTTCGCGAACAGCTTCCCCCTGTTCCTGATCGCCTGGGCGCTGCAGGGCATGTACGTGGTCTGGCTGCCGCTGCAGGTCGCGCTGATCTGGGACCGCTCCCGCCGCACCCCCGGCGCGGCGGGCCAGACCCGGCGGGCCACCGGGCTCATCGTCGCGGCGCTGCAGGCCGGCGCGATCGTCGGCGCGCTCGCCGGCGGGCAGATCGGGCAGAGCCTGGGCGATGCCTTCTGGTTCGTGCTGATCGCCCCGCTGCTGCTCGTGGTCGGGGTCTGCGTCGTCGTCGCGCTGCGCGTGCCGGAGAGCGAGGACCGCACCGGCGGCAGCATCGACGCCACCGGCGCGGCGCTGCTCAGCCTGGTGCTGCTCGTCATCACCGGGGGCCTGAGCTTCGTCCGGCTCAACGAGGAGGCGCTGTGGCCCTGGGCGGTCACCGCCGCGGGCCTGCTGCTGCTGGTCCCCTTCGTCCGGTACGAGCTGCGCCAGGACGACCCGCTGGTCGACTTCCGGGTGCTGGCCAGCAAGGCCATGTGGCCGGTCCAGCTGACCGCCGGCCTGTTCGGCGTCAGCGTGCTCGGCGCCCAGGGCCCGCTGTCGACGTTCGCGCGCACCGATCCCGACGTCTACGGCTACGGGCTGGGCCTGACCACCAGCCAGGTCTCCATCGTCATCGGCGCCTACGTCGTCTCCATGCTGGTCGGCGCCAGCCAGTTCTCCCGCGTCAGCCGGCTGACCACGCCGCGGCGCACGCTGATCGGGGCGGCGACCCTCACCGGCACCGGCTACCTGCTCCTGGTGCCCTTCCACGACACGCTCGCCCAGATGCTGGCCTGCATCGCGGTCGCCGGCCTCGGGTCCGGCGCGCTCGTCGCGGCGCTGCCGGCCGCCGCGGCCGCCGCCGCGCCGGTCGGCCGCACGGCGGTGGCCACCGGCCTGACCAACACCACCAAGGTGCTCGGCGGATCGTTCGCCTCCGCGGCCTTCGCGATCGCGCTGGCCTCGGGCGCCCCGCTGCTCACCGACGGGACGGTGGGCACCGCCGGCTCGCTGTCGGGCTACATCACCGTCTGGGTGGTCTGCGGGACGACGGCGCTGCTGGCGGCCCTGGCGCTGCTCGTCGTCCCCAAGCTCGCCTTCGCCGACCCGTCCGCCGTCGACCCCGCCGAGGAGTTCCGCGCATGAGGCGCACGATCGCCCTCGCCGCCGCCGCGGCGGCCACCACGGCCGCCCGCCGGGTGGCCAGGTTCCGCCCGGACGACCGCCCGGTCGAGCCGGTGGACCTCACCGGCCTGGACGCCGACGCCGCGGCCGGCCGGCTGGCCGAGCTGATCCGCATCCCGACCGTCTCCTCCCGCGACCGGAGCCAGGTCGATCCGGCGGTCTTCGAGCGCTACCGCGCGTGCCTCGCGGAGCTGTATCCCCGCACCCACGCGGCGCTGGACCGCGAGCAGCTCGGCGACGGCGCGCTGCTCTACCGCTGGCGCGGCACCACCGACGAGCCACCGCTGGTGCTGATGGCGCACCAGGACGTCGTGCCGGTGGAGGGCCAGGAGTGGAGCCGCGACCCGTTCTCCGGCGTCATCGCGGACGGCCACGTGCACGGCCGCGGCGCGATCGACGACAAGGGCTCGATGGTCGCGATCCTGGAGGCGGTCGAGGCGCTGGTGGCCGACGGCTTCACCCCCCGGCGCGACGTCTACCTCTCCTTCGGCGACGACGAGGAGGTGGCCGGCGTCGGCGCGCGGCTGGCCGTGCAGGCGTTCACCGACCGGGGGATCACCCCCTGGGCCGTCATCGACGAGGGCGGCGCCGTGGTGAGCGGGATGTTCCCCGGCGTGCCGGGGCAGGTCGCCGTCGTCGGCCTGGCGGAGAAGGGTCTGCTGGACGTCGAGCTGGTGACCACCGACCCGGGCGGGCACGCCTCCGCGCCCGTCCGCGGCGGCGCCCCCGCGCGGCTGGCGAAGGCGATCCTCGCCGTCGAGGACGACCCGTTCCCCGCCCGGCTGCACGACGTCGTCCTCGGCATGGTCGACGCCATCGGCCGGCGCGCCCCGCTCGGCTACCGGGCCCTGTTCGCGCACGCCGCCCAGCTCCGGCCGGTGCTGGCGCAGGTGCTCGCGCGGGCCGGCCGGGAGGCCGGCGCCATGGTGCGGACGACGGTCGCGGTGACCCGGCTCGAGGGCAGCCGGGCCGGGAACGTGCTGGCCACCCGCGCGATGGCGCACCTGAACATCCGGATCGCCCTGGGCGAGACGGTGCAGTCGACGGTGGACCGGCTGCGCCGGGTGATCGGCGACCCGTCGGTGGAGCTGCGGGTGGTGTCGGGCAACGACCCCTCACCGGTGTCGCGCACCGACAACGAGGCGTTCGCCCGGATCAGCGCGGCCGCGCGGGCCGCCTACCCCGACGCCACCGTGGCGCCGTACGTGATGGTGCAGGCCAGCGACGCCCGGCACTTCAGCCAGATCTGCGACAGCGTCTACCGGTTCATGCCCTTCGACCTGAGCCGGGAGGAGCTGGCCACCCTGCACGCGGCCGACGAGCGCATCTCGGTCGCCGCCCTGCACCGTGGCGCGGGCTTCTTCCGGCACCTGATCCGCTCGCTCTGAGGAGTGTTGCCGCAAGCTCGTGCTCCGAGTGCCCTGCGCACTCGGAGCACGAGCTTCCGGCGGAGTGCTACAGACGCTGGTCGAGGCGGTGGTAGGCCGCGCTCCACCGCAGCTCCTTGGCCAGCGAGCGCCGCGTCGTGTGGGCGTCGATGAGCACCAGCTCGGTCGCGAACACCTCGGCCAGGTCGGTGAGCTCGTCGGCCCCCAGCTGGGTGGTCAGCACCGTGTGGTGCGGGCCGCCCGCGGTCAGCCAGCCCTCGGTGGAGGTGGCGAAGTCCGGCCGCGGCTCCCACACCGCCCGCGCCACCGGCAGGTTCGGCAGCGGCTCCGACGGCGGGACGACGTCGATCTCGTTGGCCACCCAGCGGAACCGGTCCCCCAGGTCCGCCCAGCCGACGACGACGCCCTCGCCGGGCGCGGCGTCGAACACCAGCCGGGCGGGGTCCTCCCGGCCGCCGATCGACAGCGGGTGCACCTCCAGCCGCGGCCGCTCCCCGGCGATGGTCGGGCAGACCTCGAGCATGTGCGCACCGAGGATCTTCGGCCGCTCGGACACCAGGTCGTAGGTGTAGTCCTCCATGAACGACGTGCCGCCCGGCAGGCCGGCCGCCGCCGACTTCAGCACCCGCAGCAGCGCCGCGGTCTTCCAGTCGCCCTCGCCGCCGAAGCCGTAGCCGTCGGCCATCAGCCGCTGCACCGCGAGGCCCGGGAGCTGGCGGAGGCCGCCCAGGTCCTCGAAGTTGGTGGTGAAGGCGCCGAACCCGCCGTCGGTGAGGAACCGGCGGAGCGCCAGCTCGATCCGCGCCTGGTAGCGGACCGAGTCGTGCTGGGCGCCACCGGGCCGGACGTCGGCGGACAGCTCGTACAGGTCGCCGTACTCCTGCACCAGCGCGTCGACGTCGGCCTCGGCGACCTGGTCGACCACCGCTACCAGGTCGTTGACGCCCCAGGTGTTGACCGACATCCCGAACCGGATCTGCGCCTCGACCTTGTCGCCCTCGGTCACGGCGACGTCGCGCATGTTGTCGCCGAACCGGGCGAGCTTCAGCTCGCGGGCGGCCGCGACGCCGGTGGCCGCCCGGACCCAGGAGCCGACCCGCGTCCGCACGGCGGGGTCGTCCACGTGGCCGGCGACCGTCGTGCGCGGCTGCCGCAGGCGGGTGAGCAGGAACCCGTGCTCGCGGTCGCCGTGGGCGGCCTGGTTGAGGTTCATGAAGTCCATGTCGATCGTCGCCCACGGCAGGGCGGCGTCGGCCTGCGTGTGCAGGTGCAGCAGCGGTTTGCGCAGCGCGTCGATCCCGGCGATCCACATCTTGGCCGGCGAGAAGGTGTGCATCCAGGTGATGACGCCGAGGCAGGCGGCGTCCTCGTTGGCCTCCCCCATGATCCGGCGGATGGCCGAGGCGTCGGTGAGCACCGGCTTCCAGACCACGCGGACCGGCACCTCGCCGGCCCCGTCGAGGGCGGCGGAGACCCGCCGCGACTGCTCGGCGACCTGCTGGAGCGTCTCCTCGCCGTACAGCCCCTGGCTTCCGGTGAGGAACCAGACCTCGCGGGCTTCGAACGGGGCAGTCACAGGGAAGTCCTCCATCAGCGTTGTCCGTACACGTTCTGGTAGCGCTCGTAGAGCGAGTCGATGTCCGCCTGGGCGATCGGGATGGGCTCGCCGAGCTGGCGGGAGAGGTGCACGGTGCGGGCGACGTCCTCGGTCATGACCGCCGCCTTCACCGCGGCCCTGGCATCGCGGCCGATCGTGAAGACGCCGTGGTTCTGCATGAGCACCGCCGGCGAGCGGGAGCCCGCCAGCGTCGCGACGACGCCCTGGCCGATCGAGTCGTCGCCGATCAGCGCGAAGGGGCCGACCGGGATCGGGCCGCCGAACTCGTCGGCCATCGCCGTCAGCACGCAGGGGATCTCCTCGCCGCGCGCCGCCCAGGCCGCGGCATACGGGCTGTGGGTGTGCACCTGGCCCCCCACGTCGGCCCGGTGCCGGTAGACGTAGGCGTGCGCGGCGGTGTCCGACGACGGCGCCTTGACCCCGTCGACGACGTTCCCGTCGAGATCGCAGACGGTGATGCCCTCCCAGGTCAGCTCGTCGTAGGAGACGCCGCTGCCCTTGATGACGAACCGGTCCTCCCCCGGGACGCGGGCCGAGACGTTGCCCGCCGTCCAGGTGACCAGTGCGTAGCGGGTCAGCTCGCCGTGCAGCGCGGCGACGTGCTCGCGCAGCTCCCGGTGGGTCCCCCGCTCGGTCAGGGTGGCGGTCATCCGATTCCTCCTCGCTGGGCCGGGCCCACGTGCTCGACGGCGGCCCGCTCGACGGGGAGCCCGTCGACGTACCGCTGCATGAAGGCGTCGAAGCCCGCGACGTCGGCCGGATCCGGGTCGACGGTCTCCAGGCCGGCGCCGGCGAAGACCTCCGTGTCCAGGTAGTCGGACAGGCTCCGCTCCGGCGCGCGGGCGGCGGCGAAGGCGGCCAGGACGGCGATCCCCCAGGCGCCCCCCTCGCCGGCGACGTCGCCGACGGACACCGGGGTGTCGATCGCCGCGGCCAGGAAGCGCTGGCCGACGCCCGCGGTCTTGAACAGGCCGCCGTGGGCGAACATGCGGTCCAGCCGCACCCCCTCGGCCTTCTGCAGGACGTCCATGCCGATCCGGAGCGTGGCCAGGGACGCGTACAGGTGCGTCCGCATGAACGAACCCAGGTCGAGCCGGCTGTCCGGCGACCGCAGGAAGAGCGGCCGGCCCTCGTGGAAGCCGGTGATCGGCTCCCCCGAGAGGTAGTTGTAGGCCAGCATGCCGCCGCCGTCGCGCGCTCCGGTCAGGGCGGCGCGGAACAGCGCCCCGAAGACCGCGGAGGGGTCGGCCTCGGCGCCCATCGCACGGGCGAACTCGGTGAACAGCCCGGCCCAGGCGTCCAGCTCGCTCGCCCCGTTGTTGCAGTGCACCATCGCCACCGGGTCGCCGGCCGGCGTGGTGACCAGGTCGAGCTCGCGGTGCGGGCGGCCGAGCTCCCGTTCGAGCACCACCATGGCGAAGATGCTGGTGCCGGCGGAGACGTTGCCGGTGCGCGGGGCGACCGAGTTGGTGGCGACCATGCCGGTGCCCGCGTCGCCCTCCGGAGGGCAGAGCGGGACGCCCGGCCGCAGCCGCCCGGACGGGTCGAGCAGCCGCGCGCCCGCCTGGGTGAGCGCCCCGGCCTGCCGACCGGCGACGGCGATCTCCGGCAGCACCTCCGCCAGCGTCAGCTCGACGCCGGCCTCGGCGGCCAGCTCGTCGAAGCGGGCCAGCATCGCGGCGTCGTACCCGCCGGTCGCGCCGTCGATCGGCACCATGCCGCTCGCGTCGCCGATGCCGAGGACCCGCTCCCCGGTGAGCTGCCAGTGCACGTAGCCGGCCAGGGTCGTCAGGTGGTCGAGGCGGGCGACGTGCTCCTCGCCGTCCAGGATCGCGTGGTAGAGGTGCGCGACGCTCCAGCGGTGCGGGATGTTGACGCCGAACTCGGCGCTGAGCCGCTCGGCCGCCCGGCCGGTGTTCGTGTTGCGCCAGGTGCGGAACGGCGCGAGCAGTGCACCGCCGGCGTCGAACGCGAGGTAGCCGTGCATCATCGCCGACACACCGAGGGCGCCCACCGACTCGAGCCCGACGCCGTGGCGTTCCCGCAGGTCCTCGGCCAGCGCGGCGACGCTCTGCTGCACGCCCGACCAGACGGCGTCCAGCGAGTAGGTCCACACGCCGTCCACCAGCTGGTTCTCCCAGTCGGAGCTGCCGACGGCGAGCGGCGCGTGGTCCGGGCCGATCAGCACCGCCTTGATCCGGGTCGACCCCAGCTCGATCCCCAGGGCCGTGCGGCCGCCGGCGTCCGCGTGCTGGCCCATCTGGTTCCCTCCGTCGCGGTTGTGAGCGCTCACATCAGCCTGCCATGCCCACCGGCGGCCCGGCGCTCGCCCGGACGACCAGGGTGGGAGGCACCGGCTCGGGGTGCGGGTCCTCGCCGCGCAGCCGGCCCAGCAGGAGGTCCACGCCGCGGCGTCCGAGCTCGGCGAAGTCCTGCCGGATGGTGGTGAGCGGCGGCACGAAGTAGGGCGCCTCGGGCAGGTCGTCGAAGCCGATCAGGCTCACGTCCCCGGGCACGGACAGCCCTGCCTCGTGCAGCGCCGCCAGCAGCCCCAGGCTCATCTGGTCGTTGGCGGAGAACACCGCGGTGATCTCCTCACCCGCCCGACGCCGGGCCACCAGGGCCTCCCCGGCGGCGTACCCGGAGGCCGGCGTCCAGTCGCCCCGCGGCAGCGCGTCCGGCACCGGCGCACCGGCGTCACCCAGCTCGGCGAGCCAGCCGTCCGTCCGGCCCCGGGCCTCCTGGGAGTCGGCCGGACCCGGCAGGTGGTGCACCGTCCGGTGCCCCAGGTCGAGCAGGTGCCGGACCGCCATCCGGGCCCCGGCCTCCTGGTCGATGGCCACGGCCGGCCGGTCGTCGGCACCGCCCACCTGGACCGCCACGAGGGGGACCGGCGGCGCCAGCCGGCTGAGCGCGTCGGCCGCGTCGTCGTAGGTGGACAGCGCGACGACCGCGTCCACCCCGTGGGCGACCAGGTCGTCGACCGCCGTCCGCATCGCCTCGGCGGTGGCCTCGTCGAGGATCGTGACCGACAGCGCGTACCCGGCCGCCCGGGCCGCCTTCTCCAGGCCGATCATCGTCTGGGCCGGCCCGTACTGGGCGATGTTCACCGTGACCAGCCCGAGGGTGCGGCTGGACCCGGTGACCAGCGCCCGGGCGGCCCGGTTGGGGCGGTACCCGAGCTCGGCGATCGCCCGCTGCACCCGTTCCCGCGTGAGCGGGGCGACGCTCGGGTGCCCGTTGATCACCCGCGACACGGTCTGGTACGAGACGCCGGCACGGGTGGCGACGTCCGCCAGCCCGGGGGCACGGCCCCCCGCCACCTCCGCTACCACGAGACCTCCCTGCTGCTGCCCGGAAGGACCGGGGCGATGCCTCCGCCGGTCAGCGGGAGGCGCCGGCGCGACGCTTGTTGTAGACGTCGAACGCTACGGCCAGCAGGAGGACCAGGCCCTTGACCACCATCTGGACCTGCTGCTCGATGCCCATGAGCTGCATGCCGTTGGTCATCACGGCCATGATCAGGCCGCCCACCATGGCGCCGACCACGGTGCCCACGCCGCCGGTCACGGCCGCACCGCCGATGAAGGCGGCGGCGATGGCGTCGAGCTCGAACATCTCACCCGCGGCGGGCTGGGCGCCGTTCATGCGGGAGGAGTAGATGATCCCGGCGATCGCGGCCAGGAAGCCCATGTTGACGAAGATCCAGAAGTTGACCTTCTTGACCTTGACGCCCGACAGCATGGCCGCCGGCAGGTTGCCGCCGATCGCGTACACCTGGCGGCCGAAGACCGTCCGGGTGGTCACCAGCCCGTACACGAGCACCAGGACGGCGAGCACGATCAGCACGATCGGCAGGCCGCGCGAGTGCGCCAGCTGCCAGGCGAACGCCATGACGACGACGCCGACGGCCACCACCTTGAGGAGGAACAGGTCGAGGCTCTCGACCGGCTGGTCGTAGCGGATCCGCGCCGTGCGGGCCCGCCAGCCGCTGACGGCGTACCCGGCCACCGCGACCGCGCCGATCAGCAGGGTGAAGGCGTCGTAGCCGTAGCCGCCGAGCAGGCCGTTGAGGAAGCCGGTGGCGATCCGGCCGTACTCGCGCGGGAACGGCGAGAGCGAGACGTTGTCGAGGACCTGCAGGGTCAGGCCGCGGAACAGCAGCATGCCGGCGAGGGTGACGATGAACGCCGGGATGCCGACGTAGGCGACCCAGAGGCCGTGCCACGCCCCCACGGCGATGCCGACCGCGAGCGCGGCCACGATGCCGACCCAGTACGGCATGCCCTGCTGGATGACCAGCACCGCCGACACCGCGCCGGTGAGGGCGACCACGGACCCGACGGAGAGGTCGATGTGCCCGGCGATGATCACGATCACCATGCCGATGGCCAGTACCAGGATGTAGGAGTACTGGAGCACCATGTTGGTCAGGTTGTCGGGGCTCAGCGAGTCGCCGCCGGTGAGGACCGCGAAGAGGGCGACGATCGCCACGAAGGCGATGTAGATGCCGCTGGTGCGCAGGTTCGCGGTGACCAGTCCCAGCAGGCCACCACCCTTCGCGCGCTCCTTGTCCTGCTGCGCGGCGCCCGGGGCCGGGGTGATCTCCTCGGTCTGCGGCACGGTCTTGGTCACGCCGCGACCTCCTTGTCCTGGGTCATGAGCTCCATGAGGTTCTCCTGGGTCGCCTCGCGCACGGGCAGCTGACCGGTGATCCGGCCGGCGGAGAGGGTGTAGATGCGGTCGCAGATGCCCAGCAGCTCGGGCAGCTCCGAGGAGATGACGACGACGGCCTTCCCGTCGGCCACCAGCCGGTTGATGATCGTGTAGATCTCGTACTTGGCGCCGACGTCGATGCCCCGCGTCGGCTCGTCGAGGATGAGGACCTCGGGGTCGGTGTACAGCCACTTGGACAGCACGACCTTCTGCTGGTTGCCGCCCGAGAGCTTGCCCACGACGGACGAGACCGTCGGCGCCTTGATGTTCATGCTGCGCCGGCTGGCCTCGGCGACCTTGGTCTCCTCGTTCCCGTTCACCCAGCCCCGGCGGGAGAGCTTGCCGAGCGCCGCGGCGGAGACGTTGCGCCGGATGTCCTCGATGAGGTTCAGGCCGTAGTGCTTGCGGTCCTCGGTGGCGTACGCGATGCCGTGGTCGATCGCCTCGGGGACGGAGCGCGCCCGGACCTCCTTGCCGTGCACGAAGAGGCGACCGGAGATGTTGCGCCCCCACGACCGGCCGAAGATGCTCATCGCCAGCTCGGTGCGCCCGGCTCCCATCAGCCCGGCGATGCCGACCACCTCGCCGGCGCGGACGTCGAAAGCGGCGCCGTCGACGACCTTGCGGTCCTGGGAGGGGTGCCAGACCGTCCAGTCCTCGACCCGCAGCACCTCCTCGCCGGGATGCGAGGCGCGCTCGGGGTAGTAGCTGTCGAGGTCGCGGCCGACCATGCCGCGGATGATCCGGTCCTGGGTGACCTCGCCGGCGGCCATGTCCAGGGTCTCGACGGTCCGACCGTCGCGGATGACGGTGACCCGGTCGGCGATGGTGATGATCTCGCCCAGCTTGTGCGAGATCATGATGCAGGTGATGCCTCGTTCCCTCAGGTCGCGGAGCAGCCCGAGCAGGTGCTCGGAGTCGGTGTCGTTGAGCGCGGCCGTGGGCTCGTCGAGGATGAGCAGCCGCACGTTCTTCGACAGCGCCTTGGCGATCTCGACCAGCTGCTGCTTGCCGACGCCGAGCTGGCCGACCGGCGTCTCGGGGTTCTCGCGCAGGCCCACCGACCGCAGCAGCGTCTCCGCCTCGGAGTGCGCGCGGTTCCAGTCGATGAGGCCGGCGCGGCCGCGCCGCTCGTTGCCGAGGAAGATGTTCTCGGCGATGGAGAGGTACGGGACCAGCGCCAGCTCCTGGTGGATGATCACGATCCCCACCTGCTCGCTGTCCCGGATGCCGCCGAAGGACACCGGATCACCGTCGTAGACGATCTCGCCGTCGTAGCTGCCGGCCGGGTACACGCCCGACAGCACCTTCATCAGGGTGGACTTGCCCGCCCCGTTCTCCCCGCAGATCGCGTGGATCTCACCGGTGCGGACCGCGAGGTTGACGTCCTCCAGCGCCTTGACGCCGGGGAAGGTCTTGGTGATGGAACGCATCTCCAGGATGTTGCCCATGGGACTCCGTCGTCCTCCGTGCTGGCTCGCCACGGTGCTGGTCGGTCACGGTGCTGGTCGGTCACGGTGCTGGTCGGTCACGGCCTGGTGCCTGGTGCCCGGTCGGGCTCGGCGGCGGAAACGCGGCGCCGAGCCCGACCGGTCGTGCGGGGGTGGTGTCGAGCAGGTCGGTCAGCCGGCGGTCTGGCCGGCCGCGACCTCCTCGGCGGTGTAGTAGCCGGAGTCGACCAGGACCTGGGTGATGTTGTCCTTGGTCACCGTCTCCACCGGGAGCAGGTACGACGGGACGACCTTCATCCCGTTGTTGTAGCTCTCGGTGTCGTTGGGCTCGGGCTCCTCGCCCTCCAGGTAGGCCTGGGCCGCCGCGACGGCCTGCTCGGCCAGCAGGCGGGTGTCCTTGAAGATCGTCGAGTACTGCACCTCGTCGTCGATCAGCTTGACCGAGGCGATCTCGGCGTCCTGACCGGTCACGATGGGCATCGGCTTGCCCGACGCGGTGATCGTCGGGCCGTAACCGGAGTTCTCCAGGGCGGTGATGATGCCGCGGGACAGCCCGTCGTAGGGCGAGAGGACGCCGTTGAGCACCGTCCCACCGCTGTAGGTGGAGGTCAGCAGGTCCTCCATGCGCCGCTGCGCGCCCTCCTGCGACCAGCGCAGGATGGCTGCCTGCTCGATGCCGGTCTGCCCGGACGGGACGACCAGCGTGCCGTCGTCGATCAGCGGCTGCAGGACCGGCATGGCGCCGTCCCAGAAGAAGTGCGCGTTGTTGTCGTCCAGCGAACCGGCGAACAGCTCGATGTTGAACGGCCCCGCGGCGTCGGTGCGCTCACCGTTCTCGTCGAGGACGCCGAGGCCCTTGAGCAGCGATTCGCCCTGGGCGACCCCGACCTTGAAGTTGTCGAAGCTGACGTAGAAGTCGACGTTGTCGGTGTCGCGGATCAGCCGGTCGTAGGAGATGACCGGGATGCCCTTCGCGGCGGCGTTGTCGAGCTGGCTGCTCAGCGCCGTGCCGTCGATGGCGGCGACGATCAGGGCGTCGACGCCCTGGGTGATCATCGTGTCGATCTGCTGGGCCTGGGTCGGGATGTCGTCGTTGGCGTACCGCAGCTCGACGTCGTAACCCGCCTCCTGCAGCTGCTCCTCGACGTTCTCGCCGTCGGCGATCCAGCGCTCGGAGGTCTGCGTCGGCATCGAGACGCCGATCGACAGGTCCTCCGGATCCGCGTTCGCGGTGTCGGTGGTGCTGCCGGCGCCCTCGCCGCCACAGGCCGCCAGGGTGAGCGCCAGAGTGGCGCCCAGTGTGGTCAGACCGAGCCGCTTGCTCACATTGGCCTCCTCGTCGAAGCTTCTGCCGCCGAGCCTCGGCGCCCAGACCCGCAGCTGCGGGTGACCAAATGTGAGCGTTCACAACTGGGGCCGTCAAGGGGTCGGTACGTTACGGTCGCGTAACGCTGCCGCCATCCGCCGGCCAAGTGCGGTGGGAGATCGATCGCTCACCGGGCCTGCCCCGACCGGCGGCGGGACGCCCGCCTGCACCGGCTTCGAGGGTGGCCGGTCGGCGGCGCGGGGGCGGGCATGCTCCTGCTGGGCAGCGGCCTGGTGGCCGCCGTCCGCCGGCGCGGCTGACCGCCGTCCCGCCCGGTCACCGGCCGCTCGCTCTGAGGTGTGTTGCCGGAAGCTCGTGCTCTGAGTGCCCTGCGCACCCAGAGCACGAGCTTCCGGGGAGGACCACGGTCGCGTCGACACACGGCAGCGCCGGGGCGGGTCACCGACCGCGCCGCGCCCCCGCGACCAGGGCGCCGGCGGCGAGGGCGGCCACCGCCAGGCAGAGCACCGCGTAGCCGACCGGGGCGTCGGTGAAGAACAGCAGCACACCGGCCACCCCGCACACGAGCAGCACGAGCGCCGCGACGAACCCGAGCACGGTGCGGCGGGAACCCGGCGGCGGCGCGAACGCCCCGGCGGCCGTGGTGTCGGCGCCGGGTGGCGGCGCGCCGCCGGGTCCCGGGGCTCGGCGCGGATCCTCCATGGCCGGATCGCCTACCCGCCGCGCGGAGGCCCATGCGTTCCCGGGCCCGACCCGGGCCCGGGAACGCAGGCGCCTCAGCGCAGGGTGATCTGGCGGGAGAGCAGGCCGGCGCGGGAGCGACGCTCGTCGGCGGTGAGCGGCGCGGTCTCGGTCAGGGCCTGCTCCAGCCGGGTCTGGAACTCCGTCGCCGGAGCGATCCACTCCTCGGCCGGGGTGTCGGCGGGGAGGTCCCACACCGGCACCACGAGGCCGTGGGCCCGGAAGGCCCCGGCGTAGCGGGTGCCCTCCCCCAGCAGGATCTGCTCGGCGGCCGACAGCCGGGCGAGCGCGTCGAGCAGCCGGTCCTCCTCCTCCGGGCGGACCCAGCGCAGGTGCGCGCGCTCGTTGCCCGGGCGCACCCAGTAGGCCGCGCCGAGCCCGTCGAGGCGGACCGTGGGCAGGATCGCCTCGTTGGCCTGCCGCAGCCCGGCACGGGCGGCCGCACCGGGCTCGGTGCCCTCCAGCCAGAAGTCGAAGCTGTCGTGCACGGTCACCTCGAGCGGCGCCGTCAGGTCGAGGATCTCCTGCAGCCGCGGACCGGCCGAGCCGGCGCCCCCGATCGGGCCGGGCTCGACCGGCGCGCCGGCCGGGGCCTCCAGGGCAGCGGCGACGGCGGTGCCGAGGTCGCGGCTGACGTCGTCCGACGACGTCGGCAGCTGGGCGCCGACCAGGATCTCCCCGTTGGCGCGCACCAGCGCCGGGGCGCCGCCGGGCAGCACGCTGGCCAGCGTGACCTCGCGCCCCTCCGTCGTCCGCAGCTTCGCCGTCGCCGCGGGGACCAGCTCCCGCAGGGCCACCCAGTCGGCCTCGCCCGGCAGGCCCTCG
Organism: Blastococcus xanthinilyticus; assembly: GCF_008124835.1. Classification (GTDB taxonomy): domain Bacteria; phylum Actinomycetota; class Actinomycetes; order Mycobacteriales; family Geodermatophilaceae; genus Blastococcus; species Blastococcus xanthinilyticus. The sequence continues at coordinate 64,614 of NZ_VNHW01000015.1, forward strand.
AACGGCCGCGTGACCGGCGGGGCGTAGCCGGAGCCGTGGCAGTGCTTGTAACGACGGCCCGAGCCGCAGGGGCACGGCGCCTTGGGGTTGATGCCCTCCGGCGCGACGGCGGCCGGGGCGGAGGAGCGCTTGCGGGAAGCCATGCGCGGAAGGGTATGCGGCCCGCCTCCGCGCCCGCCGTTGCCTACGCTCCCCGGCGTGACCGCAGCAGTCCTCGACCTCTCCGCACCCTCCGTCGTCGCCGACCCGTACCTGGCGTTCGCGCAGGCCCGGGCCCAGGCGCCGGTGCAGTGGCACGAGGGGCTGGGGCTGTGGCTGGCGTTCACCCACGCCGAGGCCAACGCCGTGCTGCGCGACCGGCGGCTGGGGCGGATCTGGGCCGACCGGGAACCGGCCGACCGGTTCGCCGACTTCAACCTGATCCACCGCAACGCCATCCTGGAGATGGAGCCGCCGGACCACACCCGGCTGCGCCGGCTGATCACCAGCGCCTTCGCCCGCGGCCACGTGGAGCGGCTGCGGCCGTGGGTGCAGGAGCTGGCCGGGGAGCTGGCCGACGGCCTGGTCGAGCGGTCGGCCGGCACCGAGCCCGTCGACGTGCTCTCGGGGATGGCCGAGGAGCTCCCGGTCGCGGTCATCGCCGAGCTGCTGGGCGTGCCGGACGCCGACCGGCCGCTGCTGCGGCCGTGGTCGAACGCGATCGTGAAGATGTACGAGTACGGCCGGACGGCGCAGGTCGAGCAGGACGCCGAGCGGGCCGCCGCCGAGTTCGTCGGCTACCTGCGCGCGCTGGCCGCCGAGCGCCGCCGGGCGCCGGGTGAGGACCTGCTCTCCCACCTGGTGGGCGTCCGCGACTCCGACGGTGACCGGCTCACCGAGGACGAGCTGGTGACCACCTGCATCCTGCTGCTCAACGCCGGCCACGAGGCGACCGTGAACGTCAGCGGCAACGGGCTGCTGGCGCTGCTCACCCACCCCGACCAGCTTCGGCGGCTGCGCGCGGACCCGGCGCTGCTGCCCACGGCGATCGAGGAGCTGATGCGCTTCGACTCGCCGCTCCAGCTCTTCGAGCGCACCGCCACCGCCGACGTGGCGATCGGCGGGGTCACCGTCGAGCGCGGCCAGAAGATCGCGGCGCTGCTCGGCTCGGCGAACCACGACCCGGCCGTGTTCGAGGCACCGGAGACCCTGGACGTCGGCCGCACCGACAACCCGCACATCTCCTTCGGCGCCGGCATCCACTTCTGCATCGGCGCCCCCCTGGCCCGCATGGAGCTGCAGGCCACCTTCGGCGCGCTGCTCGACCGGACGTCGTCCCTCGAGCTGGGCGCCGACCCGGTGCGCCGGCCGGAGTTCGTCATCCGCGGGCTGGCCACGCTGCCCGTCGTCCTCACGCCGTGACGTGACCGCCGACGAGGTGCTGGCCCGGCTGCGCGCGCTCGCCGAGCCCGCCCGGCTGCCGGGCATGGCGCGCTACGGCATCGCGACCGAGCACGCCTGGGGTGTGACGGTCGGGGAGCTGCGTGCCGTGGCGAAGGAGACCGGCCGCGACCGCGGCCTCGCCGCGCAGCTGTGGGACAGCGGCGTGCACGAGGCGCGCATCCTCGCCTCTCTCCTGGACGACCCCGCGCTGGTCGACGACGCGCAGTTCGAGCGGTGGGCCGCCGGGTTCGACTCCTGGGACCTCTGCGACCAGGTGTGCCAGAACCTCCTCCGGTACGCGCCACCGGCGTGGGCGAAGGCCGTCGAGTGGACGACGCGGCCCGAACCCCTGGTGAAGCGGGCCGGGTTCACACTGATGGCGGGCCTGGCCGTGGCGGAGAAGCGGACCGACGACGAGCGGTTCGCCGTCCTGCTCGCGCCGCTGGTCGCCGGCGCGGACGACGACCGACCGCTCGTGCGCAAGGGCGCGAGCTGGGCGCTGCGCGCGATCGGCAAGCGCAGCGCCGGGCTGAACCGGCTGGCGCTCGCGACCGCCGAGCAGCTGCGGGCGGGGGGCGCCGGGGCCCGGTGGGTCGGCACCGACGCGCTGCGGGAGCTGGGCAGCCCCGCGGTCCGGGAACGGCTCGCCCGGCGCGGCTGACCGTCCGCCCCGCCGGGGCACCGTCCTCGCAACGCAGCACGAGGCCGGCCTGCCGGAGGTGAGGCCGGAGCGCACACCGGTACCGGTGGAACGTGAGCGTGGTCACTGGCAGGATCCGGCCATGCGCGGCTTGATGCAGGACTACCCCCTCACGATCGACTCGATCTTCCGGCACGTCGAGCAGCACTACGGCGACGGGACGATCGTCACCAACAACCCCGGGGGCGTGACCCGGGCGACGTACGCGGAGTGGGCCCAGCGCACCCGCAAGCTGGGCGGGGTGCTCGACACCCTCGGCATCAGCGCCGAGGGGCGGGTCGGCACCTTCGGGTGGAACAGCCAGCGCCACCTCGAGCTCTACTTCGCCGCGCCGTGCACCGGCCGGGTGCTGCACACCCTCAACGTGCGCCTGTTCCCCGAGCAGCTGACCTACATCGCCAACCACGCGGAGGACGAGGTCGTCTTCGTCGACCGCAGCGTCCTGCCGCTCTTCTGGCCGCTCGTCGACACCATGACGACGGTCAAGCAGGTCGTGGTCATGGACGACGGCACCGACAACGAGATCCCCGACGACCCCCGCGTCCTGGACTACGAGACGCTGCTGGCCGAGGCGCAGCCGGTCGACTTCGGCGTCACGGACGAGTGGCGCGCCGCCTCCATGTGCTACACGAGCGGCACGACCGGCAACCCCAAGGGCGTCGTCTACTCGCACCGCTCGACGTTCCTGCACACCATGGGCGTGATGGCGCCCAACGCCTTCGGCCTGGGCATCTCCGACGTCGCGATGCCGGTCGTGCCGATGTTCCACGCCAACGCGTGGGGCATCGCGCAGGCCGCCCCCGCCGCCGGCTCCTCGCTGGTCATGCCGGGCGCGCTCATGCAGCCCGAGGCGCTGGCGAAGCTGATCATCGACGAGGGCGTCACCTTCACCGCGGGCGTGCCCACCATCTGGCAGGGCGTCCTCCCCCACCTCGCCGGCAAGCCGCACAAGCTGCGCGACATCGGCTGCGGCGGCTCCGCCGTCCCCAAGGCCCTGTCCGAGGCCTACCGCGAGCAGGTCGGCATCCCGATCCTGCAGGCGTGGGGCATGACCGAGACCCACCCGGTCGCCTCCTCCGGCGTGCTGCCCAATCGGTACCAGGACGCCGACGACGAGACCAAGGCGACCCAGCGGGCCCGCGCGGGCATCCCGTTCCTGGGGGTGGAAGCCCGCATCGTCGACTCCGACACCCTGGAGCCGCAGCCCTGGGACGACACCGCCACCGGCGAGCTGCAGGTGCGCGGGCCGTGGTGCGCGCAGGACTACTACAACCCCGACGCCGGCGTGGAGCTCACCACCGCCGACGGGTGGATGAAGACCGGCGACGTCGCCGCGATGGACGCGTTCGGCTCGATCCGGATCGCCGACCGCACCAAGGACCTCATCAAGTCCGGCGGCGAGTGGATCAGCTCGGTCGACCTGGAGAACGCGATCATGAGCCACCCGGCGGTGAAGGAGGCCGCGGTCGTCGGCATCCCGCACCCGAAGTGGGACGAGCGCCCGCTGGCCTGCGTCGTCCTCAAGGAGGGCGAGACCGCCACGGAGCAGGACATCCTCGAGCACCTCAAGCCGCTGGTGGCCAAGTGGTGGATGCCCGAGGCGGTCGAGTTCATCGACGAGGTGCCCAAGACCAGCGTCGGCAAGTTCTCCAAGAAGGACCTGCGCAGCCGGTTCGCCGAGTACGAGCTGAAGAGCTAGGAACCGGCGGAACTTTCTGCTCCCGTCGACCCGTCGTACCAGCAGGAGGACGGGTCGAGGGGAGGTGGGGCGTGGACCGGGACGAGGAGTTCGCGCGGTTCGTGGACGAGCGCTGGCCGGTGCTCGTCCGCTCCGCCGTGCTGCTCGGCTGCGCCCCGGCCGAGGCCGAGGACCTGGTGCAGACCGCGCTGGTGCGCTGCTACGTCGCCTGGAGCAAGGTGCGGGGCGCGACCAACCGGGACGGCTACGTCTACCGGGTGCTGGTCAACTGCCACCACGACAGCCACCGCCGGCGCTGGCGGCGCGAGCGGCCCACCGACGAGCTGCCCGAGGTGCCCAGCGACGACCTCACCGGGCAGGTGGACGACGCCGACGCCGTCCGCCGGGCGCTGGCCCGGCTCAGCCAGGCGCACCGGGAGGTCGTCGTGCTGCGCTACTACGCGCACCTGGGCGAACAGCAGATCGCCGACGCGCTGCGGATCGCGCCCGGCACGGTCAAGAGCCGGCTCTCCCGCGCACTGGCCCAGTTGCAGACCGATCTGGACGTCGCCGAGCTGCGGGAAGGGAGGGCCTCGTGACCGATCGGGAGACCTCGACGTTGCTGGGGGAGGTGGCCGACCGCGTGCCGGTCGGCCCGGCCCCGGTGGGACAGGTGCTGAAGGCCGGCCGCCGGGCCCGCCGGCGACGGACCGCCGGGATCTCGCTCGTGGCGGCCGCGGGCGTGGCGGCGGTGGTCGGCGGAACGGTCGCCGTCGTCGAGCTGCCCGGCGGGGACGCCGCCTCCGACGCGGCGACCATGATCGCCGAGGAGCCGCGCGAGGGCGGCCCGGAGTCGGCCGACGCCGACACGGGCGCCGGCATGCCGCCGGCGGACGGCGGGGGCTCGGCGGGCAGCGAGCTGTCCCAGATCGCCGAGGACCCGACCGCCGGGCGCACCGGACCGCTCGCGGACACCGCGACGAACTCCTGCGCGCTCGAGTACGGCCCCGCAGCCGTGGGCCGGCTGGACTTCGCGTTCGCCGGCGCGGTCGTGGACATCGGGCCCGCCGTCACGACGCGGTCGGGCCTGCCCGGGCCGCCGGAGGACCTGGTCGGGGTCACCTTCGCCGTGGAGGAGTGGTTCTCCGGCGGATCGGGCGACACGGTGACCGTCGACCTGCCGGCGCCCTACGACCCCGCCTCGGGCAGCAGCACGCCGGGCCCGGTCTACGGCGTCGGGTCGCGCCTGCTGGTCAGCGGCGCCGACCGGTGGGAGGGCCCGCCACGGGAGCCGATCGCCTGGCTGTGCGGCTTCACCCGCTACTACGACGAGGAGACCGCGGCCTCCTGGCGGTGAGCGTCAGCGGACGAAGGGCTCCTCGCCGGTCTCGCTCACCATCGGCTTACCGGCGGCCCCCCACTCACCCATGCCGCCGCCGACGTTCACCGCGTCGTAGCCGTTGGCGTTCAGCCAGGCGGCGACCCGCGCCGACCGGCCGCCACCCCGGCAGGTCACGTACAACGGGTCACCCTCGGGCAGCTCGTCGAGCCGGGCCGGGACGTCGCCCATCGGGATGTGGGTGGCGCCCTCGATGTGGCCGTGCACCCACTCGTCGTCCTCCCGGACGTCGAGCACCACGGCGTCCGCGGGCAGCTCGGTGGCGGGCACGGTCGGGACCTGCTGCGGCATCACGTGGGCCATCGTGGCACACGTGATGCCGCGTCACCGGCGCCGTGGAGCCGGGGCGGCAGCCGCCCCGGCCGGAGCCGATCAGGACCAGGCGCGCCCACGGGCCGGGCCGGCGTCGGCGACAGCGGTCGCGGACGAGCCGGCGGTGACGGCCGTGCCGCCCTGGGCGCTCTTCGGAGCCGCCGTCGCGCCGGCCGCGGAGCCGGCGACGACGGCCGAGGCGATGGCCCCGACGAGCAGGGAGCGACCGAGCACGCTCCGGCCCCGCGGGCGGGCGGAAGTACCAACCGACGAACCTGCGAATCGAGCCACGGCGCACCTCACGGAGGAGAAAGGATGGATGCGGACAACCTGGCAGCACGTGGTCACCGCGCGCAACCGGACCGCTCGGTTCCGTTGCTGATTCGTTAGCACCGACGGTTACTCCCGGCTGACCGGCCGTGCCGAGCGGCGCCTGCCCGGCCCTGCACCGGCTGGCAGGATGAGCCCTGATGACCGCCGCCCCGTTCCCCGTGCGCGAGCCCGCCTGGTCGCTCCCCCGGGCGGCGATCGGCCTCTGGGTGACCGAGAGCGTGATCAGCGCCGTGCTGCTGTGGCTGGGCATCGGCGCCTTCCTGCTCTTCGTCCCCGCCGACGCCGGCGGTCCGGTTCCCGTCCTGCGCTGGGCGCTGCCACTCGCCGGCCTGCTCTACGCCGTCGTGGCGATCGGCGTCCGGCCGTGGTTCAAGCACCGGGTGTACCGCTGGGAGATCACCGGCGAGGCCGCGTACACCCGCACCGGCTGGCTCACCCAGACCTGGACGCTGGTGCCCATCTCGCGCATCCAGACCGTCGACGTCACCCGGGGCGTGCTGCAGCAGCTGTTCGGGCTGGCCACCGTCGCGGTGCTCACGGCCTCCAGCCAGGGCACTGTCCGCATCTGGCACCTCGAGCACGACGTCGCCCAGCGGGTCGCCGACGACCTCGCCTCCCGCGCCGAGCAGGTCCGCGACCGGGCCACGTGACCGCTCCCCCGACGCCCCGCCGCACCTCGCCGCGGATCGTGCTGGTCCACACCGTCACGTTCCGGCAGGCCCGGCAGTTCGTCCCGGCGCTCATCCCGGTCATCGCGGCCACCGGGCTCGACGGCCCGGTCACGATCATCGCCCTCGCCCTGGGCGTCACCCTGTTCTCCCTCGCCGTCGCCGCCGTCTCCTGGTGGCGCTTCGGCTACAGCGACGGCCCGGCCGCGGTGGTGGTCACCCGCGGGCTGCTCTCCCGGTCGGTCCGGACGGTGCCCAACGACCGCATCCGCGGCGTCGAGGTGGAGGCCCCCGCGCTGCACCGGCTCTTCGGGCTGGTCCGCGTGCGGATCGACGCCGCCGCCGGCGCCGCCGGGCAGGAGGAGGAACTCGTCGTCGACGGCGTCACCAGCGCCGAGGGCGACCGGCTGCGGGTCGCCGTCCTCACCCACCAGTCCCCGGCCATCCGGGTCGGCCGCCACGCCGCCGACCCCGAGGACGACGAGGAGGAGCTCTCCCGCTGGGAGAACCGGTGGCTGTTCTTCGCTCCGCTGGTCGGCAGCTACCTGGCGCTGCCGCTGGCCGCGATCGGAGCGCTGTTCCGGCTGGCCGAGGAGCTGCCCGACGACCTGCTCGGCGAGGTGTGGGACCTCGACCTCCCGGCCGGCTGGGTGCTCGGAGCCGTGGCCCTCGGCCTGGTCCTGCTCGTCGTCGCCGGGGCGATCGTGGGCGCGGCCGTCGTGAACTGGCGCTTCCGGCTGGTGCGCCGCGGCGGCTCGCTGATCGCCGTCCGCGGGCTCCTGACCCGCCGGCACACCGAGCTGGAGCTCGACCGGATCCGCGGCGTCACGGTGACCGAGGGGCTGGGCATGCGCCTGGTCGGGGCGGCGCGCGCCGGGGCCCTGGTGACCGGGCTCGGGGACGCCGAGCGGCGCGGGCAGCTGCTCCCGCTCGGCCCGCGCGAGGAGGCGTGGGCGCTGACCCACCGCCTGGCGGGGGACCCCGGGCCGCTGCGCCCCCACCCCCCGGCGGCCTTCCGGCGGCGGGCGCTGCGCGCGCTCTCGGCCGGGCTGCTGGTCAGCGCCGGGGGCGGCGTGCTGATGGCGACGACCGGCCGCTGGGACGTGCTCGCGGTCGGCATCGCCCTGACCCTGCTCGGCATCCCCCTGGCCCGGGGGTACTACACCGCACTGGGCCACACCACCGGCCCGCGGTCGTTCAGCGTGCGGCGGGGCTGGCTGATGCGCGAGCAGGCGGTGCTCGAGCGGCGGGCGGTGGTCGGCTGGCAGGTGCGGCAGACGCTGTTCCAGCGCCGGGCCGGGCTGGCCACCGTCACCGCCTGCGTCGGCGCCGGCAGCGGCGGCTACGCCGCCGTGGACATGGCGGCCACCGACGCCGCGGGTTTCGCCGTCACGGCCTCGGGGCCGTGGGCCGGGGCCCTGGTCGCTCCGCGGGAGAGCTGACCCGGAGGGAAGCGCGCGGGGCGGGGAAAGTGAACCTTTCCTTACCGGTGCTTGTCGATCACGCCCCCGGGTAGCTGGGCGCTCGATGCGCACCCGCCGGCCTCACCGCGCGAGCCCACCGGCCTGCCCGCCGAGGCCGCCGGACTCCGCGCCGAGCCCCACGCGGCCGGCGAGCGCGGCCGCCTCCACCCGCGTCGCCACGTCCAGCCGCTTCAGCAGGTGCGCCACCAGCCGCTTCGTCGTCCGCTCCGAGACGTGCAGCGTCGTCGCGATGTCCACGGTGCTCGCGCCGTCGGCGACCAGCCGCCACAGCCGGCGCTCGTCGGCGGTCAGCTGGTCGGCGATGCTCCGCTCCCCCGTCGGCGCCGCGTCGTCCAGGAGCTGGCGCAGCACCGCCTCCGGCAGCACCGACCAGCCGTCGAGCACCGCGAGCAACGGACGCACCAGCGCCTCCGGGTCGGCGGTCTTGGGCAGGAAGCCGGAGGCGCCCGCCCGCAGCGCCTCGATCGCCGCGTCCGCCTCGGCCAGGCCGGAGAGCGCCACCACCCGCACCAGCGGATCGGCCCGGCGGATCGCCGCGATCGCCCTCGTGCCCCCGGGGGGTGGCATGTGCAGGTCGACGATGGCCACGTCGGCGTGCTGCCGGCGCACCAGCGCGGCGGCCGCCGACGCGTCCTCGGTCGTGCCCACCACCCGCACCCGCCCCTCGCTGAGCCCGGGCAGCAGCAGGCTCAGCCCACGCGTGAACAGCGGGTGGTCGTCGACGACCACCACGTCGACGGGCGGCCTCCGCTCCACGGCGACCGGATCGTCGCTCTGCTCCACATCGCTCCCCACGGTCGGTGCGCCCGCGGCGTCGTCGGCCCGGACACCGAGGAGTTGCCCGTGACCCTGGCCGCCGACACCCGCATCCCGTCCGCAGGCCACGGGCTGCTGGGCGATCTCGCCCGTGTGCTCCGCGCGCACCTGCCGACCCTGCGGCGGGCCCGGGCCGGCGCGGAGGCCGCCAGCCCGCAGGAGGCGGTCGTCCGGGCGCTGTGCCACGACATGCGCACGCCGCTCGCGTCGCTCGAGGCGGTGCTCGGTTCGCTGGACCGCGCCCCCGGGCAGACGCGGGAGCTGCTCGAGCTCGCCCGGGCCCAGACCGCGCACCTGTCCTCGATGCTGCGGACCGCCGACGCCAGCGGCGGCACCGAGCGCCGCACCCGCGGCACCCGCCGGCTCGGGGACGTCGTCCGGGCGGCCGTCGGCTCGGCCGGCCTGCCCCGGGCCCAGCTCACGGTCGACATGCCCGAGGACGCCGCCGACGTCGCCGTCGGGGACGCGCGGGTCCAGCGCATCCTGATCAACCTGCTGGAGAACGCGCACCGCCACGGCCGCGGCGCACCCGTGCGGCTGGAGGTGACCCGCCGCGACGGCTGGGTGCAGCTGGCACTGGGTCAGGCGGGGGTGCCCGCCGACCGGGTCGTCCAGCACCTGTCCACCAGCCGGCCGCCGGTGGACCTGACCGGGCTCGGGCTCTGGTCGGTGCAGCAGCAGACGCGCGAGCTCGGCGGCCGGCTGGTGTGGGCGCACGAGGGGGACCAGTTCGTCCTCACCGTCTGCCTCCCCGACCGGTAGTAGGGGAGAGCGGTCGTGCCGAGTGCGGCCCGGAGGGCTCGGCGCAGGCGCGACGACAGTGCTCAGCGGGGGTCGGGACGGCACGTGGCCGAGCTCGGTCGCGCCGAGTGGGGCCCGGAGGGCTCCGCGCAGGCGCGACGGATCGGCTCCACGGACGTGGGGGCGGCACGTGGTCGCGGTGTCGTCGAGAGGACCACCGTGAACATGGCACCGGGGGGCCACCGGACGGCACGGGTGGGCCACCCGAGCGGGGCAGATCTCCTGTGTCACCGCGATCGCGATGACGGCGACGACGCGAGGAGAACGCTGTGTTCACGCACACCCAGGCGCTGCAGTACGAGGCCAAGCCCGACGGTCCCGACCCGGACTTCGCCCGCAAGCTGCAGGAGGTCCTCGGCGGTCAGTGGGGCGAGATGACCGTCGCCACCCAGTACCTGCTCCAGGGCTGGAACTGCCGGCTGCCCGGCAAGTACAAGGACATGCTCCTGTCGATCGGCACCGAGGAGCTCGCGCACGTCGAGATCCTGGTGACGATGATCGACCGGCTGCTGGACCACATCCCGCTCAAGCCCGACGCCTCCGACCGCAGCAAGGAGGCCGCCGCCGGGTACGGGCAGCACAATCCGCAGCACCCGCTCACCAACGGCGGCGGCGCCAGCTACATGGACAGCATGGGCAACCCGTGGACCGGCGCCTACGTGACCGCCAGCGGCAACCTGATGGCCGACTTCCACTACAACGCCACGGCCGAGATGCAGGGCCGGCTGCAGGTGTCCCGGCTCTACAACATGACCGACGACCCGGGCGTCAAGGAGACCCTGAAGTTCCTCATCGCCCGTGACCACATGCACCAGATGCAGTGGCTCGCGGCGATCGAGGAGCTCAAGGCCGACGGGCTCGAGGGCATCCCGGTGCCCGAGGCCTTCCCGCTGGAGGAGGAGCCCGCCGAGTTCGGCTACGCCTTCATCGTCGCCTCCGACGGTCCCGAGGCCGCTGCCGGGCGCTGGGCGCACGGCCCGGCGCTGGACGGTCGCGGCGAGATGACCGCCCGCCCGATCGAGGCCGCCGCCGACGCCCCGCAGCTGCCCCCGGGTGACCCGCGGCTGTTCGGGACGCCGCAGATGCCGGGTCAGTCGATGCTGCAGAAGGCCAAGGACCTGCTCACCTGAGACGTCACCGCTCTCCAGCGCCGTCGCCGGCCCGGCGGCCCACCCTCCCCGGGTGCGGCCGCCGGCCCGGCGGGCCGCCCCGATCCGGAGGTCCTGCCGTGCACCCCTCCCTGCGCCTGCGCCTGCCCCACCTGCCCCTCCCCGCCGTCCTGCTCTCGCTCGTCTACCTCGCGGCGATCGCCGTCGCGGTGAGCGACTCCGCCGGGCACACGCTCGCCGGGCTCGTGGTCCTCACCGGCCTCGCCGCCCGCTGGCTCGCCCACGCCCGGCGCCGCGAGCCGGCCGCCACCCCCGTGGCGCTCGCCGTCGCCGGCACGGCGACCACCGTGGACGCCGTCCTCGACCCCGAGCCGGCCCCCGCCGCGGCCGCCGCCTGACCTGCGGCGCCGGGCCCGCTCCCGTCGGCGCGCGCCCGCAGCCGACGTGCTAACCGTCCGCACCGTGTGGTCGCGGACCCCGTGCTGCAGCACGAGGTCGGCGACCACACCGCGAGGTCCGGCCTCCGCGCCCGGCCCCCGAACGCACGAGGCGCGCGCCCCCGGTCGGGGACGCGCGCCTCGGCGGGGCCTGATCAGGCGTCCGCGAACAGCTCACCCGGGTTGGCCAGCACCCAGACCTCCGGCGACGCCCCGGAGGTCGTCGCGACCACCAGGCCACCGTTGCCGTCGGCCATCACGTCCGCCCCGCTGAGCACGCGGGCCGAGGGCACCGGAACCGCCCGCCAGCTCTCGGCGTCCGCCGAGAGCCACACCACGGCGCCCTGCTGGCCGCGTGCGGAGACGGTCCCGGCGGCCGCGTACCCGCCGTCGACCACGCGGATGGTCCCGAAGGTCTCGCCGCGCCCTCCGATCGTGGTCGGCTCGAACGTCCCGCCGTCCGTGGTCCGCCACACGGTCGCGCGGTCCTCACTGGTGCCCTGGACGATCGTGGCGCCCTCGTCGGTGGCGCAGGAGCTCAGCGAGCCGAACTCCGCGGCGAACGCCGATCCGTCCAGGCGCTGCCACTGCCCGCCGGTCGACCGCCACGCCACCGGCCGGGTCTGGGCGCCTTCGCTGTACTCGCCGACCGCGAGCAGCTCACCGCCGGGGAGGGCACAGGCCCCGAACGCCCAGCTCTCGGCACCCGGCGCCGTCCCGGCGACGAGGCCGTCCGCCCGGCTCCAGGTCGTCCCGTCGGTCGAGGTCCAGACGGCCGCGGCGTGCGGATCGGTCGAGGCGAACGAGCTCCGGACGCTGCCGACCGCGATCCACGTGCCGTCGGCGTAGGTGACCGCCTCGAGCGACTCGACCACCGGCGAGGCAAGGCCCTCCACGGCCACCGGCGGGCCACCGGCCCCGGGGCGGAACCAGCCCACGAGGTCGACGGTCATCCCCTCGCCGCCCTGCGACACCTGTGCGCCCAGCAGCACGGAGCTGCCGTCGGGCGCGCTGGCCGCCGCGATGTCGGACAGGCCGGCCGTCTCGGCCGGGTCCCAGGGCCGCTCGACCAGGGCGTCGCCCTCGAGCGCGTAGTTGGCCAGCTGGCCGGTCTGCGCCCAGCCGCTCACCCCGCGCCGCTCCACCACCGGACGGCGTCCGATGAGCGCCGGCGCGCCGGCCGGGTCGAGGAACGAGGTGAACTGCATGCCGTAGTCGAGCGTGCCCACCTCGGCGAGAAGGTTCCGCCAGCGCCCGTCCGCGGAGAGCTCCCCCACCCGGCCGAGGTTGCGGCCGGACTGCGCGAGCAGGAGCGAGCCGTCCTCGTTGAGCGCGGCGTCGGCGCCCGCGCCGGGGAACTCCCAGTCCGGGGAGTCCCCGAGGAACGTCCAGGTGCCCGCGGGGTCGCGCTGGAGGACCCCGAAGTGGAGCACCGAGGTCACCACGACGGGCGCGACGACCCGGTCCCCCGAGACGGCCGGGACGTCCAGCCACGAGTGGTCACCGGGTGCGACGGAGAGACCGTCGCGGTCCTGGTCGAGCGTGGGCAGCGCCTCGGCGGTCCACGCCGCGCCGTCGGCCGACGACCACGCCGCCGGCGTGGCCACCCCGTCGCCGCCCCACAGGTAGCCGGTGACGACGAAGCCGCCCGAGGTGGCCACCACACCGCTCAGGTCGGCCGGCCCCTCGGCCGGGCCGAGAGTGACGGTCCAGGAGGCACCACCGTCGGTGGAGCGGTAGACGACCGCCTCCGCGGACCTGCCGGGCTCCGCGACGGACCCGACCCCGACCACGGTGTCGCCCAGGGTGGCGGCGCCCCGGAACCCGTGGAACTCCCGGCCCCCGGGGGCGGCGGGCAGCGACACCAGCTCCGCGTCCGCACCGAGGAGGAGCGCGACCGGCTCGTCCGCGGAGTCCATGCCGACGACGACCGGCGCTCCGCCGACCAGCGCCGCGGCCCCGGGCCGCAGAGCCCGGTCGGCGGCGTCGCCCGGGAGCTCGACGACCTCCCAGGTCTGCCGGTCGCCGGAGCTGACGACGTAGGGGCTGACCGGCTCACCGGCCTGCCAGGTGGTGCCGCCGATCCACGTGGTCGACCCGTCGGACACCGCGAAGCCGACCTCGCTCTCGGGGCCGTCGGCCAGCAGTTCCTGCCAGCGCCAGTCGCCGTCGTCGGAGTCGGTCCAGGCCCGCGCGGAGGCGGGCTCCCCGGGTTCCCCACCCGAGCCGGCGACCAGCGCCGGCAGGTTCCCCGACCGGCCCAGGGCAGCGGTGAAGGTCTCGCGCGGGCCGGCGACCTGGGAGGACCCGGGCATGGTCACCTCGGTCCAGGCGGCCCGGGCGTCGAGGGTGGACTCGGCAGCCCCGTCGTCGCACGCGGCGAGGGCGAGGGCCAGCAGGGCGGCGGTGGTCACGACGACCGGCCGGCGCCCCGGAACAGCTCGATGCACGGAAAACTCCTCGGGAAGACGTACCTGCGCCGTCGTCCCGCCCGGGCCCGGAGTTGAGGACCGGCACGCCGGGCCTCACCCGATGGGGTGCGGGATGCCGATGAGCCCCCCGAACGCGCGAGGCGCGCGCCCCCCGAAGGGGACGCGCGCCACGCGACTGCCTGGAACCGCCTGGCCCCCGGTGAGGAGCCAGGTCCTGCCTCAGTGGTCGACGGCCTTCTCCGCGCCGATACCGGTGAAGGCGCGGACCTCGAGCTCGGCCCACTTCGCCTCGTTCGGCTTCTCCTTGGTGAGCACGGTGCCCAGGTAGCCGAGGAGGAACGACGCCGGGATCGACACCAGGCCCGGGTTGCGCAGCGGGAACCAGGCGAAATCGGCGTTCGGCAGCATCGACGTCTCGGCGCCGGAGACGACCGGCGAGAAGATGATCAGCCCGATGCAGATGATCAGCCCGCCGTAGATCGACCACAGCGCGCCCTGGGTGGTGAACTTCTTCCAGAACAGCGTGTAGAGGATCGTCGGCAGGTTCGCCGAGGCGGCCACCGCGAACGCCAGCGCGACGAGGAAGGCGATGTTCAGCCCCGCGCGCAGCGCCAGGATGCCCAGACCGATGGCCACCGCACCGATGACCACCGCGGTGATCCGGGCGACCTTGACCTCGCCGTTCGGCGGGACGTCGCCCTTCTTGATCACCGAGGCGTACACGTCGTGCGCGAAGGACGCCGACGCGGTGATCGTCAGCCCGGCCACCACCGCGAGGATGGTGGCGAACGCGACGCCGGCGATGATGCCGAGCAGCACGGTGCCGCCGAGCTCGAAGGCCAGCAGCGGCGCGGCCGCGTTCACCCCGCCCGGTGCCGCGGCGATCGTCTCGGCACCGACCATGGCACCGGCGCCGTAGCCGATGATCAGGCTGAACAGGTAGAAGATGCCGATCAGCCAGATGGCCCAGACCACCGACGTCCGGGCGGCCTTCGCCGTCGGGACGGTGTAGAAGCGCATCAGGACGTGCGGCAGGCCGGCGGTGCCGAGCACCAGGGCCAGCGCCAGGCTGATGAAGTCCAGCCGGGTGGTGTCGCTGACGCCGTACTGGGCACCAGGCGCCAGGACGGCGTCGCCGCCGTTCTGGGCCGCACCGCCGAGCAGCGCCGACAGGTTGAAGCCGTAGTCACCGAGCACCCAGATGGTCATGACCAGCGCGCCGGCGATGAGCAGCGACGCCTTGATGATCTGCACCCAGGTCGTGCCGCGCATGCCCCCGACGAGGACGTAGAAGATCATCAGCGCGCCGACGATCGTGACCACGAGCGCCTCGGCCACCGGGCCGCTGACGCCCAGGAGCAGGGCGACCAGGCCGCCGGCGCCGGCCATCTGCGCCAGCAGGTAGAACAGCGAGACGGCCAGCGTCGAGATGGCGGCCGCGGTGCGCACCGGGCCCTGCCGCATCCGGAAGGCCAGGACGTCGGCCATGGTGAACCGGGCGGTGTTGCGCATCAGCTCGGCGACCAGCAGCAGCGCGACCAGCCACGCCACCAGGAAGCCGATGGAGTAGAGGAAGCCGTCGTAGCCGTAGATGGCGATGGCGCCGGCGATGCCGAGGAACGAGGCCGCCGACAGGTAGTCACCGGCGATGGCCAGGCCGTTCTGCTGACCGGTGATGGTGCGCCCGGCGGCGTAGTAGTCGGCCGCGCTCTTGTTGTTGCGGCTGGCCCGGAAGGTGATGGCCAGCGTGATGACGACGAACGCGCCGAAGATCGAGATGTTGATCGCCGGGTTGCCGATGGTGGCGTCGGCGGCGAGCAGGTCACGCACGGGTGGCTCCCTGGTCGGTGGGGTGGACGTCGCCGGTGGTGGTCGTGCCGGGCGCGAAGTCGTGCGCCTCGAGCCGCTCGCGCATCTCGTCGGCGATCGGGTCGGTGCGCTTGTTGGCGTGCGCGACGTAGAGGTGCGTGATCACGAAGGTGGTGACGAACTGGCCGAGGCCGAACAGCAGCCCGACGTTCACGTTGCCGAAGACCTGGGTCGACATGAAGTCGGTCGCGTAGGTCGAAAGCAGGACGTAGAGCAGGTACCAGACGATGAACGCCACGGTCATCGGGAAGGCGAAGCTGCGGAAGCGCTTCTTCAGCTCCACGAACTCCGGCGAGTCCTGCGCAGCGCGGTACTCCTCGGGCGTCAGCAGACGCCGTTCCTGTGGATCGGTCACGGTGCGAGCTCCTGGTTCGATCGAGCGGGGCGTCGACATGCGGGCAGGCGGGAATGTGAGCCCTGTCACGGTAGGGCTCGTGGTCCGGCGTGCGCACCGGTCGCGGCGCCGCTGCGCCGAGCGGTGAGCAGCAGTCGTCGTGCGGCAGGTCCGGCGGGACGAGCGGTCGGGCGGGACGCCGGCCTCAGCGGGGCAGGATCCCCCGGTCGAGCTGCACCGCCTCGGGAGTGTGCAGCCGGACCATGGTGCGGGCCGCCTGCCGCGGCACCCGCCAGGGCGTGGCCAGCGACACCGACACCATGGTGAGGAAGGCCAGCGGCACGGTCCACGCCGCCGGCTGCGCGAGCAGCGCCCCCGGCCACCCGGCCGGGGCCGCGCCGAGCAGGGTGGCCAGCACCGCGCCTCCGGCGCACCCGCCGCCGACGAGCATCCCGGCCATCGCGCCCGCGTCGGTGAGCCGGCGCCACCAGATGCCCAGCACCAGCAGCGGGCAGAAGGTGGAGGCGGCGAAGGCGAAGGCCAGCCCGACCGCCCGGGCCACGCCCACCCCCTCGGCCAGCAGGGCGAGGCCCAGCGGCACGAGGACGGCGACCACGGCCCCGGTCTGGAAGGCGCGCACCCCCCCGAGCCGGCGGCCCAGCCCGTCCTGGCTGATGACGCCGGCCACCGCCACGGTCAGCCCGGACGACGTCGACAGGAACGCCGCGAACGCCCCGGCGGTGGTCAGCGCCGACAGCAGGTCGCCCAGCGTGCCGGCGATCATCCGGGACGGCAGCTCCAGCACCACGGACTCGGTGTTGCCGCTGGCGATCAGGTCCGGGGCGTAGAGCCGGCCCAGCCCGCCGTACACCGGGGGCAGGAGGTAGAACAGGCCGAGCAGCGCCAGCACGAGCAGGGTCGTGCGCCGTGCCGCGGCCCCGTCCGGGTTGGTGTAGAAGCGCACCACGACGTGCGGGAGGCCCATCGTGCCGAGGAACGTGGCGACGATGATCGAGTACGTCGTGTAGAGCTGGTGCCCGCCGGCCCCGGCCAGCGGTGACTCCCAGGAGTCACCGGGCGTCGTCCCGGTCGAGGCCACGGACACCCCGCCGTCGCCGAGCCAGATGCCCACCATGAACAGCAGCGGGAACAGCAGCGCGGTCAGCTTCAGCCAGTACTGGAACGCCTGGACGAACGTGATGCTGCGCATGCCGCCGAACAGCACGTTGACCAGCACCACCGTCGCGACGAGCACGCCGCCCAGCCACGGTCCGGTGCCGGTGGTGGCGGCCAGCGCGAGGCCCGCCCCCTGGAACTGCGGCATGAGGTACAGCCAGCCGATGGCCACCACCAGCAGCGCGGACAGCCGGCGCACCGCCCGCGACTCGAGCCGGCTCTCGGCGAAGTCGGGGAGCGTGTACGCGCCGGACCGGCGCAGCGGCGCGGCGACGAGCACCAGCAGCACGAGGTAGCCCGCCGTCCAGCCGACCGGGTACCAGAGCATCTCCGTGCCGAACGCCAGCACCAGGCCGGCCACGCCCAGGAACGACGCCGCGGAGAGGTACTCCCCGCCGATGGCCGAGGCGTTCAGCCCGGGGCGCACGGTGCGGGAGGCCACGAAGAAGTCGCTGGTGGTGCGGGAGAACCGCCAGCCGTAGGCGCCCACCGCCAGCGTGGCCACGACGACGGCCGTGACCGCGACGACGCTGTAGCCCGCGACGCTCACGGCCGGTCGCGGGGGGTCACGGCCGGTCCAGCACGTCGGTGAAGGCCCGTTCGTTGCGCTCGGCGGCCCGGACGTAGAGCCAGCCGACCGCGAACAGGAACGGGTAGACGGCGAACGCCAGGAGCAGCCAGGGCAGCGGCACGGCGAGCACCTCCACCGCGGACAACCCGGGCGCGAGCCAGAACAGCAGCGGGATGCCGCCGACGACCACGACGAGGGCGGCGAGGGCGAGCAGCGCCAGCCGGAGCTGGGAGCGCAGCAGCGAGGACATGTACACCTCGCCCAGGGCGGTCTGGGCGTCGATCTCACGGGCCGCCGGGACCTGCTGCACGCGTGCGGCGCCGGTGCGCGGGCTGGTGACGCGCACCCGGCGGGGCGGGGTGTCCGGCACCGGTCAGCCCCGACCGTGCGTGCCCGGGCGGGCGCGCCGCACCAGGAGGTCGCGCAGCTCGCGGGTGTGCCGCCGGCTGACGACCAGCTCGGTGCCGCCGACGACCACCGTGCACCGCCCGGCGTCCATCCGGACCTCGTCGACGTGCTGGAGCGCGACCAGCAGGGACCGGTGGATGCGCACGAAGCCCGCGTCCTTCCAGGACTCCTCCAGGGTGGTCAGCGGCACCCGGACCAGGTGGCTGCCCGACGCGGTGTGCAGCCGGGCGTAGTCCCCCTGCGCCTCGACGTACCCGACGCTGGAGCGCGGGACGAACCTGGTCACGCCACCGAGCTCCACGGCGATGTCGTCGTCCACGGGCACCGGTCCACCGGTACGCGCACCGACCACCCGGCGGACCGCCTCGGACAGCCGGTCGTCGCGGACCGGCTTGAGGACGTAGTCGACGGCGCCGAGCTCGAACGCGTCCACCGCGTGGTCGTCGTACGCGGTGACGAAGACGACCGGCGGCGGCACCTTGAACCGGGACAGCACGCGGGCCAGGTCGACGCCGCTGAGCCCGGGCATCCGGATGTCGAGGAAGACGGCGTCGACCGCCCGCTCCTGGAGCAGCCGCAGCGCCTCGGTGGCCGAGTCGCAGCTCAGCACGCTCCCGATCCGCCCGTCCCGCTCCAGCAGCCAGCGCAGCTCCTCGAGGGCCGGGAGCTCGTCGTCCACGACCAGGACGGTCAGCCGGTCTGCGGTCACGGGCCCTCCTCGCCGGCGGTGGTCGGCGTCGCGACGGACCGCGCCGGAGCCGTGCCGGACGCCGCCGATCACGGGCGCACCCCGGGCGCGAACTTGGGCACCCGCACGGTGACCTTCGTCCCCGCGCCGGGGCCGGTCTCGACGACCAGACCGTAGTCGTCGCCGAAGGTGGTGCGCAGCCGGGCATCGACGTTGCCCAGCCCCACCGAGTCGACCGAGACGTCACCGGCGAGCGCCCGCCGCACCTTGTCCGGATCCTCGCCGATCCCGTCGTCCTCGACCGAGATCAGGCACTCCCCGCCCTGGTCGGCGGCGATGATGGTCACCGTCCCGGTGCCCGGCTTGCGTTCCAGACCGTGCCGCACCGCGTTCTCCACGAGCGGCTGCAGGCAGAGGAACGGGACGGCGACCGGCAGCACCTCCTGCGCCACCCGCAGGGTGACCTGGAGCCGGTCACCGAACCGCGCCTTCTCCAGCACGAGGTACCGCTCGATCGACCGCAGCTCCTCGGCGAGGGTCGTGTACTCGCCGTGGTGGCTGAAGGAGTACCTCGTGAAGTCGGCGAACTCCAGCAGGAGCTCCCGTGCCCGCACGGGGTCGGTGCGCACGAACGAGGCGATCGCGGTCAGCGAGTTGTAGATGAAGTGCGGGCTGATCTGCGCCCGCAGCGCCCGGACCTCGGCCTCCATCAGCCGCGTCCGCGAGGCGTCGAGCTCCGCCAGCTCCAGGTTCCCCGACACCCAGCGGGCGACCTCGGTCACGGCCCGGACCAGCCCGGCCGACGCCGACGGGGTGAACGCCTGCAGGGTGCCGACCACCCGGTCCTCGACCACGAGCGGGCTGACGACGACCTGCCGCAGCCCGCAGCCGCCGTACGAGCAGGGGAAGTCCGCGCGGCCGCGGACGACGGTGCCGCCGGACTCCAGGACGACAGCCGCGAGGGTCGCCGCGTCCCGCTCGTGGTGGCCGAACCGGCCGTCCCAGGCCAGGGCCGTCACGGTGTCGGTCAGCGCGACGGCCGGAACCCCGAGCAGGTCCCGCAGGTGGCGGATCGCGCGTCCGGCGGAGCCGCTGGTCAGGCCCTCGCGCAGCTCGGGTGCGGTGAGGGAGGCGGAGTGGAGGGTCCGGAACGTCGCCTGCTCCGCCTCCGTGCCGAGGTGACCGGGGCGCAGCCAGCGCAGTGCCTCGCGCATCGGCGGCGCCTCCCTCCGGGCAGCGGGTCCCGCGGCACCCGACACGGCGTCGGGATGTGGTCGGGGCCACCGTAGGGGGTTCCCGGCGGGCACGAGGGGAGGAACCGACCGAGACGTGACCGAACCGCCCGATGGGTGTAACGCGCGCTTGACCTGGGTGCGCTGCGATGGGTCATGGCCGGATCCAGCACGTCGACGGGGTGGTTCCCGGTGGCCCGCGCCGCCGCGGTCGGAACGGCACCGGTGCCCGTCGGCGCCGGCGGGCGGGCGTACGTCCTGGTCCGGTTGCGGCCCGGCGCGGAGGTGACCGCCTTCCCGGCCCGCTGCCCGCACCGGCTGGTCCCGCTGGCCGCCGGGCACGTCGCGGACGGGCGGCTGGTGTGCCCGGCGCACGGATGGCGGTTCGACGGCGAGGGCCGCTGCACCGAGATCCCCTCGCTGGGGGCCGACGGCTGCCCACCGCCGCGCGCGGACCCGGCCGGCCCCTGGGCGGTCGAGGAGCGGCACGGCTGGGTCTGGCTCGCCCCCGAGCCGACTCCCTCCGGCGTCCCACGGCCGGCCGGGGAGCCGCACCCGGAGCCGGCGCCGCCACCGGGCCCGCCCCGCGGCCGGGTGTTCGACAACCTCGATCCGTCGCTGGCGCACGCCTGGCACCCGGTCGCGCTGTCTCCCGAGCTCCGGCCGGGCGGGTGGCTGCAGGTCCGGCTGCTCGGCCGCACGTGGACCCTGCGCCGCTCCGGCGACGGCGTGGCCGCCGCGCCCGCGGCCGCCGGCGTCCGCGAGCGGCTGGGGCTGATCTGGCTGGCGCCGGCGGAGCCGGTCGACGGGCCGATGGAGGTGCCCGAGACCGCGGACCGGCGGTTCGTCCCCGGCTGGCTGCCGCCCGTCCGGTCCCCAGGCCCGGCCGGTCCGCTCGCCGACACCTTCCTCGACGCGACGCACGGCCCGTTCGTGCACGCCGCCACGATCGGCACGCCGGACCGGGCCGACGTCGTGCCGGTCGAGGTGCACCCCGAACCGGGTGGCTTCCGGACCGTGCGGGAGCAGTGGGTCGACAACCCGGTGGACCCCGAGGTGGCCACCGGGGGCCGCCCGCTGCGGCAGCGCCGCCGGACGACCTACGTCTACCGGGCACCGTTCCGGCTGCGGCTCCGGCAGGAGTTCCTGGACTCCGGCGCCGCGACGACGCTGCTCTACCTGCTGCAGCCCGAGGACCTGGACTCCACCCGCATCTACACCTGCCTGCTGGTCTCCGACGGCCCGGGGATGCCGCTGCCCACCCCCGGCCGGATGGCCGAGCAGCTGGCGCTGCAGCGGCGCGTCCTCGCCGAGGACGTCCGCTCCCAGGAGCTGCTGGCCGTTCCCGGGCTGCCGCTGGACCCCCGCGACGAGGTGCACGTGCCGGCCGACCGGGCGGGCGTGGCGCTGCGGCAGGCGCTCTGCGACTTCGCGGCCGCCGCCCGGCGCGCGCGCCCGGCCGGCCGGGCCGCCGCCTGACCGCTCACGCCTCCTCGATCCGCTCCCCGCACCGGGGGCAGCGGGTCGGCGGGTCCTCCTCCGCCAGGCCGCCGCAGGCCGGGCAGACCCGGCGCAGCCAGCAGGCGGGGTCGCCGCCGTCGTCGTCCGGGGGGCTCGGGTGCTCGGCCACGCGCGCCTCCGCCCAATGCGACAAATTCGTTGCGGTCCATCCGGCCGTGCCGCCCCCGGCTCCCCGCGGGGTAGGGGCAGACGGTCGTACGCCACCTCGGAAGGACCAGCATGCACCGCCGTCCGCACACCCGTCCGTTCGCCGCCCTGCTGTTCGCCGCGGCCCTCCCCCTGGCCGCCTGCGGCGGCGTCGCCGACGAGGAGGAGTCGGCCAACCCGATCGAGGAGATCGGCACGGAGGTCGATGGCGGGAACGCGGGCCCCGACGAGGCCGTCACCGAGGACGTCAGCCTCGCCGACGTCGAGCTGCCCTACCCGGAGGACGGCGTCTACAGCGCCGGCGAGGAGGTGCCGCTGTGGTTCGCGGTGACCAACTCCGGCTCCGACCCGGTCGCGCTCGACGCGATCACCGGTGAGGACTTCACCGAGGCCGTGCTGCGCGACGAGGGTGGCGACGACCAGCCGGTCTCCGCGCTCGAGGTCCCGGGCAACGACAACCTGTACGTGGGCGCGCCGGACCTGCCGTCGGTCGTGCTGGTCGGGCTCGACCGCGACCTGCGGTCCTCGCAGTCCATCCCGGTCGTGTTCTCCTTCGCCAACGGCCAGGAGGTGGAGGTCGACGCGATGGTCGCCGCCGAACCCACCAACGGTGTGGGCGGGGACGTGCCGGAGCCGGACGAGGACCCGACGCCGCAGGACTGATCCACCCCCGGGGGGACGCGCGGATCATCCCGAGGGGCGACGAGATCCCCGGCGGCGCTCCCTAGGCTCGGCAGCATGGACCGGTCCGCCCCCGTCGAGCAGCTGTCGGCGTGGCTGCGGGAACGACCGTTCCTCGTCGACCTGGCGCTGGCGGTCGCGATCGGCCTGGTGACGGTCGTGCTGCCGGCCGGGTCGTACTGGCAGGAGGAGGAGGCCGCCTTCGTCGTCGGCGTGCTCCTGGTGGCGCCGCTCGCGTGGCGCCGCCGGGCGCCGCTAGCCGCGGCGGCGGTCGTGATCGCGGCCGGGCTGCTGGAGCTGAGACTCTCCTCGCAGTTCCTCGCGGCGAACTACGCCGCGCTGGTGATGGTCTACTCGCTGGCCGCTTACGCCCCGCGCTGGGCAGGCCGGGCCGGGCTCGCGATCGGGCTCGTCGGCGCCGTGCTCGCCAGCCTCCGCTACTACTCGCCCAGCCCCGTCGACGCGGCCTTCCCCGCGGCCTCCATCGGTGTCGCCGTCGTCGCCGCGTGGGCCCTGGGCGACCTGCGCCGCGCGCGGGCGCTCCGGGTGGCCGGCCTGGAGGAGCGGGCCCGGCTGCTGGAGCTGGAACGCGACCAGGAGATGCGGCTGGCGGCCACCGCCGAGCGCGCCCGCATCGCACGGGAGATGCACGACGTCGTCGCGCACTCGCTGTCGGTCGTCATCGCCCAGGCCGACGGCGGCCGCTACGCCGGCCGGACCGATCCGCAGGCCGCCACCGACGCGCTGGAGGCGATCTCGGCCACGGGCCGGCAGGCGCTCACCGACATGCGCGCACTGCTCGGCGTCCTCCGGGACGGCGGTGGCGAGGAGTACGCCCCGCAGCCGGACGTCGCCGCCATCCCCACCCTGGTGGAGGACGTGCGGGCCAGCGGGCTCGACGTCGACCTGATCGTCGAGGGCACCCCGCAGCCGCTGCCGGCCGGCCCGCAGCTGGCCGCCTACCGGATCGTGCAGGAGTCGCTCACCAACGTGCTCAAGCATGCCGGCCCGGCCGGCCGCGCCTGGGTGCGCCTGCAGTGGCGGCCCGACGCGCTGGAGCTGTCGGTGCTCGACGACGGCCGGGGCGCGGCCGCCGCGGTGGCCGGCTCCGACGGCCAGGGACAGGGGCTGCGCGGGATGCGGGAGCGCGCCGAGCTGCACGGCGGGCGGCTGGAGGCCGGGCCCCGGCACGGCGGGGGGTTCGGCGTGCACGCGGCACTGCCCTACCGTGCACGGCGATGAGCGCGATCCGGGTCGTCCTCGTGGACGACCAGCAGATGGTCCGGGCCGGCTTCCGCATGGTCATCGACTCCCAGCCCGACCTGACCGTCGTCGGCGAGGCCGGGGACGGCGCGGCGGCGGTCGAGCTCCTGGGCCGCGTCCCCGCCGACGTCGTGCTCATGGACATCCGTATGCCGGGCATCGACGGCATCGAGGCGACCCGGCAGGTGACGGCGCTGCCCGAGCCCCCGCGGGTCGTCGTCCTCACCACCTTCGACCTCGACGAGTACGTCGTCGCGGCCATCGGCGCGGGGGCCAGCGGCTTCCTGCTCAAGGACGCCGCTCCGGAGGACATGCTCGACGCGGTGCGCACCGTGCACGCCGGTGACTCGGTGATCGCGGCCAGCTCCACCCGCCGGCTGCTGCAGCACGTCGCGCCGATGCTGCGCGGCGGGGCGGCGGCGGCGCCGTCCGGCGAGGACCCGGGCGTGGCCGCGCTCACCGCCCGGGAGCGCGAGGTGCTGGAGCAGATGGCGTACGGCGCCACCAACAGCGAGATCGCCGCCCACTTCTTCGTGAGCGAGGCGACGGTGAAGACCCACGTCGGCCGGGTGCTGGCCAAGACCGGCTCCCGCGACCGGGTGCAGGCCGTCGTCCTCGCCTACCGCACCGGCCTGGTCGCCCCGGCGGACCTGCTCCGCAACGCCTGACGGGCCCGCGCCCCTGGGCATAGGAAGCTATACGTGCGGATCGAGGGCCCCATCCGCCGGTAAAGCTTCCTATGCCCCCGGGGGGTCCGCGCCGAGGCCGAGTCCACCCGCAGCATGACGGCCAGTCCACCCGAGGGACGACCGCGGCGGTTGCCGGGACCAGCCCCTGCTCCGACGCGGGAGGAGGCCTCCGGGCGGCAGCGTGGGCACCGTCGAAGAAGCCCGTTCCCGGAGGTGCGCAGTGCCCGTTCCCGTCATGACCGTCCCAGGTGAGCCGCCGGCCGCCCTCGCCGGCGCCGCGGTGCGCGCCACCGGCCTGCGCAAGACCTACGGCGGCGGGGAGACCGCCGTGCACGCCCTCGCCGGCGTGGACGTCGCCTTCGCCCGCGGCGAGTTCACCGCGATCATGGGGCCCTCGGGGTCGGGGAAGTCCACGCTCATGCACTGCCTGGCCGGGCTGGACACCGCCAGCGCCGGGCAGGTCTGGCTGGGCGACACGGAGCTGACCAGCCTGCACGACGACGAGCTGACCGGCCTGCGCCGCTCGCGGATCGGCTTCGTCTTCCAGGCGTTCAACCTGCTCCCGGTGCTGCCCGCCCGGGACAACATCGTGCTGCCGATGCAGCTGGCCGGCCAGCGCCCCGACCCGGTCTGGTTCGACGACGTCGTCGCGCGGCTCGGGCTGCGCGAGCGGCTGGGCCACCGCCCGCACGAGCTCTCCGGCGGCCAGCAGCAGCGGGTCGCCATCGCCCGCGCCCTCCTGCCCCGCCCGGACGTCGTCTTCGCCGACGAGCCCACCGGCAACCTGGACTCCCGCTCCGGCGCCGAGGTGCTCGGGCTGCTGCGCTCCAGCGTCCGGGAGACCGGCCAGACCGTCGTCATGGTCACCCACGACCCGTCCGCCGCCGCCTACGCCGACCGCGTGGTGCTGCTGGCCGACGGTCGGCTGGCCGGCGAGCTGGCCGACCCGACCGCGGAGACGGTCCTCGACGCGCTGCGCGGGCTGGGTGCCTGACATGCGCAGCGTCACCCTTGCCACCGTCCGGGCGCACGCCGCCCGGCTGGTGGCCTCCACCCTGGCGATCGTCATCGCCGTCGGCTTCGTCGTCGCCACCCTGGTCCTCAACGAGACCTCCCGCGCCACGCTGCTGGAAGCCGTGGGCGCCCCCTACGTCGGCACGGAGGCCGTGGTCACCTCCGACGACGGCTCAGGCCTCGGCGACGAGCTGGACCGCGTCGCCGCGCTGGACGGCGTCGCCGCGGTCGACGGCACGTGGGAGACCGGTGTCCAGGCCCTGCTGCCCGGCCGCACGGGCGCCCAGTACCTCCTCGCCGAGTCGGTCGCCGACGCCCCCGCCCTGCGCTGGCAGTCGATGTCGGCCGGCACCCTCCCCGACGCGCCCGGCGAGATCGCCGTGAGCGAGCGCACCGGCGCCGCCGTCGGCGACATGATCGACCTCACGTACTTCGCGATGGACGGCGCCGAGCGCGACGCCAGCGCCACGGTCACCGGCGTGGTCGACCTGGGCGGGGATCCGACGGCCGGCACCTACGGCCGGATCTGGGGCACGACCGACCAGCTCAAGGACTGGGGCGCGATGGACCCGACCGAGCTGCGGGTGGCCGGGGCCGACGGCGTGCCGGCCGGGGACGTGGTGCAGCAGGTCGCCACGGCCCTCGCCGACCGGCCGGTCGCGGTGCGCACCGGCACCGAGCAGGCCGAGGCGGCCGCCGCCCAGCTGACCGGCGACACGATGGCCCTCACCGCCGTGCTGCTGGTCTTCGCCACGGTCGCGGTGCTGGTCGCGGGCCTGGTCATCGCCAACACCTTCGCCGTCCTGCTGGCGCAGCGGACCCGCGAGCTGGCGCTGCTGCGCTGCGTCGGCGCGACCGCGCGCCAGGTGCGCCGCAGCGTGCTCGGGGAGGCGGTGCTCACCGGCCTCGCGGCGTCGGTCATCGGCGTCCTGGCCGGCATCGGTCTGGCCGCCGGCGTCTCGGCGATCGCCGAGGCCGCCGACTCCCCCGTCCCGCTGTCGGGCCTGTCCGTGCCCCTGGTCGCGATCGTCGCCGGCCTGGTCGTGGGCACGGGCACCACCCTGCTCGCCGCGCTCGCCCCCGCCCGGGGCGCCACGAAGGTCGCGCCCCTCGCCGCACTCCGGCCGGCCGATCCCGCGCCGCTGCGGTCGCGGGGCGGCGTCCTGCGCCTGGTGCTGGGCCTGCTGCTCGTCGTCCCGGGAGTGCTCCTGATGGGGCTCGGGATCGTGCTGTCCGACGTCCTCATCACGCTGCCGGGCGGGGCGCTGAGCTTCCTCGGCGTCGTCCTGCTCGCCCAGCGGGCCGTGCCCCCGGTCGTGGGCGCCGTCGGCCGGCTCGCCGCCCGGCTGGGCGGCGTGCCGGGCCGGCTCGCCGCCGGCAACGCCACCCGCAACCCCCGGCGGACGGCGGCCACGGCGACCGCGCTGCTCATCGGCGTCACCCTGACCACCGCCATGGTGGTCGGCGCGGCCTCGACCCGGGCCACGGCGCAGGCCGGCCTGGCCGCGCAGTACCCCACCGACGTGATCGTCTCCGGCGGCGAGACGATGCCGGCGTCACTGCCGGGCCGGCTGGCCGCGGTCGACGGCGTGGTGGCCGCCTCCTCCCTGACCGGCGCGACGGTGGTCGGTCCGGACGGCGAGGAGACCGGCGTGGCGGGGATGGACGCCGCCACCGCCGCGCCGGTGATGCGCTCGACCGGTGACGTGCCGATCCCCGCCGCGGGCGAGGTCGTGCTGCCGTGGTGGGCGAAGTCGAGCTGGGAGATCCCGGTCGGCGACCCGGTCACCTTCACCGCCGGCGACCGGACGGCGACCCTCACCGCCCTCTACGGCGACGTGGAGCGACCCACGCTCCCCGCCGCCGAGCTGACCCGGCTCGCCCCCGACGCCGCCGTCGACACCGTCTGGCTGCGGCTGGTCGACGACGCCGACCAGGCCGACGTGATCGACGAGATCACCGACGTGGCGGGCGCGGCGATGCCGTTCTCCTATGTCACCGGGCTGGCCAGCGAGCGCGCCGCGATCGACTCGGTGCTCGACGTGCTGCTGCTGGTCGTCACCGGGCTGCTGGGCGTGGCCGTGGTGATCGCCCTCATCGGGGTGGGAAACACCCTCGCCCTGTCGGTGGTCGAGCGGCGCCAGGAGAACGGGCTGCTGCGGGCGCTCGGGCTGACCCGGGGCCAGCTGCGCGGGCTGCTCGCCTGGGAGGCGACGCTGGTGGCCGGCGTGGCGGCGGTGCTCGGGGTGCTGCTCGGCAGCGCCTACGGGCTGATCGGCGTCGCCTCGGTGCTCGGGTCCTACGGCGAGCTGGTGCTCAGCATGCCGTGGCTGCAGGTGGCCGCGATAGTCGTGGTGGCCACGGTCGCCGGGCTCCTGGCGTCGGTCCTGCCGGCCCGCCGCGCCGCCCGCACCGCGCCGGTGGCCGCGATCGCCGGCTGACCCAGCGTGATCAGGTGACTGTGAGGCTGGCCGGGTCAGTCCTTCGGTGATGGGCTGATGGCTGGCAGCGGTGGGCGTGACCCGTCATGTGACTGGCTTCGT
>NZ_VNHW01000016.1 GCF_008124835.1 Blastococcus xanthinilyticus
TGAAGGCACGAAGCCAGTCACATGACGGGTCACGCCCACCGCTGCCAGCCATCAGCCCATCACCGAAGGACTGACCCGGCCAGCCTCACAGTCACTGATCACCAGGGGTCCTGGCTCACCACCGGTGCTGAGCCAGGACCCGCGGAGGTGAGCCAGGACGCCCCGGGAAGCCGCCACAGGCCTCAGCAGCAGGAGGCGGCGAGGCGGGCGTCGGTGTCCGATCCCTCGGGCCGGCAGCAGGCGCCGTCGCCGGCGACCTGGGACAGCTCGGCGGCGGTCTGCCCCTCCAGGTCCGGGCGGGCGTCGGCCGTGACCGTGTAGACCTCCCACGGCTCGCCGCCCGGGCCGGTGACCCAGACCTTGTCCTGGACGGCGTAGCAGCAGGTCGTGTTGTCCTCCACCCGCGTGGCCAGCCCGGCGTCGGCCAGGCGGTCCGTCGCGGCGGCGACCTCCTCCTGCGACGGGACCTCGACCCCCAGGTGGTCCATCCGGGTCGCCTCGCCCGGCTCCCCCTCGAGCAGCACCAGCTTCAGCGGCGGCTCGGCGATGGCGAAGTTGGCGTAGCCCGGTCGCCGCTTCGCCGGGGCGGTGTCGAAGAGCCGGGAGTAGAAGCCGACGGCCGCCTCGAGGTCGGCGACGCGGAGAGCGAGCTGCACACGGGACATGGTTCCTCCGGTGATCGGGACATCGACGCTCGTCGATGACTGCCGCAGAATGAACTCGTCATATCGACGCTTGTCAATATGATGGACATCGTTACGATGGTCGTCGACGTCCGATTCCCGAGGAGAACCCGTGAGCGAGCCCGGCCTGGCCTGCTGCACCCCGCTGTCCGGTACGGCGATGTCCGCCGAACAGGCCGAGCAGGTGGCCCCGCTCCTCAAGGCGCTGGCCGACCCGGTCCGCCTGCGGCTGGTCAGCCTCATCGCCTCCAGCGCGAGCGGCGAGGCCTGCGTCTGCGATCTCAACGACGCCTTCGAGCTCACCCAGGCGACGATCAGCCACCACCTCAAGGTGCTGCACTCGGCCGGCCTGCTGGACCGGAAGAAGCGCGGTGTGTGGGTGTACTACGCCGTCCGCCCGGCCGCGCTGCGCGCCGTCGCCGGCCTCTTCGAGACGGCGGTGCCGGCGTGAGCGAGCTTGCGAGCTCACCCATGGGCAGAGCAGCGCCGCGAACGCGGCCGCCAAGCGCCAGCGAGGAGGACTCGTGAGCGACGCCGTCCGGGAGACCGCGCGCACCGACGTCCCGGCGGACGCCCCGGTCCTGCAGAAGCTCTCCACGCTCGACCGCTTCCTGCCGGTCTGGATCGTCGCGGCGATGGCGCTCGGGCTGGCGCTCGGCCGCTGGGTGCCCGGCCTGGACGACGCGCTCTCGGCGGTGGAGGTGGGCGACGTCAGCCTGCCGATCGCGATCGGGCTGCTGCTGATGATGTACCCGGTGCTGGCCAAGGTCCGGTACTCCGAGCTCGACCGGGTCACCGGCGACCGGAGACTCCTCGGCGCGAGCCTGGTGCTCAACTGGCTGGTCGGCCCGGCGCTGATGTTCGCGCTGGCCTGGCTGCTGCTCCCCGACCTGCCCGAGTACCGCACCGGCCTGATCATCGTGGGCCTGGCCCGCTGCATCGCGATGGTGCTCATCTGGAACGACCTGTCCTGCGGCGACCGCGAGGCCGGCGCGGTGCTGGTCGCGATCAACTCGGTGTTCCAGATCGTCGCCTTCGCCGCCCTGGGCTGGTTCTACCTGCAGGTGCTGCCCGGCTGGCTCGGCCTGTCCACGACGTCGGCGGAGTTCAGCTTCTGGGCGATCGTCGTCTCGGTGCTGGTCTTCCTCGGCATCCCGCTGCTGGCCGGCTTCCTGACCCGCACGATCGGCGAGCGGCAGAAGGGCCGGGCCTGGTACGAGCAGCGGTTCCTGCCGCGCATCGGCCCGGTGGCCCTCTACGGCCTGCTCTTCACCATCGTCATGCTCTTCGCGCTGCAGGGCGACGCGATCACCTCCACCCCCTGGGACGTCGCCCGCATCGCGCTCCCGCTGCTGGCCTACTTCGTCCTGATGTTCGGCGGGTCGTTCCTGCTCGGCATGCGGCTGCGGCTCGGGTACGCGAAGACGGCGACGCTGGCGTTCACCGCCGCCGGCAACAACTTCGAACTGGCCATCGCCGTCGCGATCGGCACGTTCGGCGTCACCAGCGGGCAGGCGCTCGCCGGCGTCGTCGGCCCGCTGATCGAGGTCCCGGTCCTGGTGGCGCTGGTCTACGTCTCACTGTGGGCCGCCCGCCGCTGGTTCCCGGGTGATCCCACCGTCCCTGCGACCTCCCGGAGCCCCCGATGACCGCCTCCGTCCTGTTCGTCTGCGTGCACAACGCCGGCCGCTCGCAGATGGCGGCCGGGTGGCTGCGCCACCTGGCCGGCGAGGCGGTCGAGGTGCGCTCGGCCGGCTCGCTGCCCGGCGACCAGGTCAACCCGGCCGCGGTGCAGGCGATGGCGGAGGTCGGCATCGACATCTCCGACCAGCGCCCGAAGGTGCTCACCACCGACGCGGTCGAGGCCTCCGACGTGGTGATCACCATGGGGTGCGGCGACGCCTGCCCCGTCTTCCCCGGCAAGCGCTACCTGGACTGGGCGCTGGAGGACCCGGCCGGCAAGGGCGTGGACTCGGTGCGGCCGATCCGCGACGAGATCGAACAGCGCATCCGCGGCCTCCTGGCCGAGCTCGGCGTCAGCGCTCCCGCCTGAGCACGAAGAAGAACGGGTCGGGCAGGCCGCGCAGGTCCATCAGGCCGAGCACGGTGCGACTGCTGACCCGCCGGAAGACGTCGATGATCGGCAGCCGGTCGTAGACCATCGCAGCCGTCGTGACGCCGCGGTGCTCGATCATCCGCAGCCGGGCCTGCGGCCGCGAGGTGGCCAGCAGCGGCCGGACGGCGGCGAACGCGGCCAGGGCCGCGCGGGAACCGGCCAGCCGGGGCGCGCGGCGGAGCACGCCCACCGGGAGGAGGGCGGGGTTCACCGGCCGAGGCCCGGACGCCGTCTCGAACAGCAGCGGGTGCACCGTCTCGGCATCGAGGAACTCCTTGCCCCACCAGCCGGAGGCCTCCAGCAGCCCGTCCAGCGGCGACCCGGTGGGCAGCTCGCTGCCGCGCCACCGGCCGAACATGTGCTGGACCGGTTGGGGACTCGAGACGTCGAAGAAGTCCAGCGCCTGGTCCGGCGGGACGAAGTGCCGGTGGTCGGCGAGCCACTCGTCGCCGCTGAGGAACTGCAGCGTCACGCCACCGGCCGCTCGAAGGTGACCAGCACGCCGTCGACGCCGCCCGGGCCGATCCGGCCCTTGACCTCGACCGAGGTGATGGCCTTGAGCTGCCAGCCCTTCCGGGCGTGGTCGTTCAGCACCTTCTCCAGCTTGCCGCCGGACATCTTGCCGCCGATCAGCCCCTCGCGGATCTCCTCGACCTTGTACTCGTAGCGCGCCGCGGCCATGTGCCCGTCCTCTCGCCGTTCGCCGATCGGGTTCCGGGCCAGCCTGCCGCGCGGCTTGGCCGGCGTCGACACGTAGCACCGGGCCGGCCTCGACGTCATGCAGACAGCCAGCTCTCGCCAGTGCCGCCATGCCGATCCGGCGTCCGGCGTGGACCCCGGTGGGGTTGCCGGGACCCGTCCCACGTCACCCGGTGGTGACCGCCAGCAGCCCCGCGGCGGAGTCGGCCATGTCGGCGAACTCGTCACCCTCGGCCAGGTAGGTCCACGCCACGAGCAGCTCGACCGCGGTCGGATCACCGTCGGCATCCACCACCCCGGGTGGGGCGACCAGGTGGCGCACGCTCTCGACGAGCAGATCGCCGTGGGAGGCCCGCCGCTCCCGCGCCACCCGTCGGACCCGGAGCGCCGGGCCGGCGGGCAGCGCCACGAGGTCGACCTCAGGCGGCGCCAGCCCGCGCTGGGCGGCGCCCCGCTCGTCGCCGGCGAGCTCTTCCAGGGACCGGCTCAGCTTGTACCGGTCGATGCGCAGCGTGGCCAGGACACCGGCCGTCGGATCGGGGAGCCACAGCGCGCCCAGGTCCGGGGCCTGCTCCCGCAGCCGGGTTGCGAAGGTGCGCAGATGGTCCGCGAGCGCGACGGCGGCCGCCCCGCCGACCTGCAGGGCGGCGCAGACCTCGCCCGCCCATCCGGCCACCGTCTCCCCCGCTCCGGGCAGCCAGACCCAGCCGCCGTCGGGCAGCTCGACGTCGTACCGCCAGTCCCGGATGGGCGCGGTCACGGCAGCCACCGGAAGGACCCGGCCACGGCGTCGAACAGCGCGGTCAGGGGCTCCAGCAGCAGGAGCTGCGGGGTGGAGAAGCTGAGCAGCACGCAGCCCCCACCGGGCACCGCGTGCTGGTACTGCACCACCTCGGTCCCGACCACGCCGCCGCCGGGGGCCGGCGCGGTCGTGCGCCGGCGGATGCGCGGCACCGGCCCCGCCGCCAGCTCGACCACCTCGGCGGACCCGCCGGGCCCCGCCGCGGCGAGGAAGGCGGCGTCGAGGACGCCCCCGGCCGGCACCGCCTGCGGCGGGACGACCCCCACCGCCAGGGCGCACGCGATCGGCGGCGCCCCCTCCTGGAACAGCGAGAGGTAGACCTCCACGGTCCAGCTGTCGCTCCGGGCGCCCGCCGCCTCCTGCAGCATCCGGGCGACCTTCGGCAGAAGGCTGTCCCGGTCGGGACGGCCACGGGTGACCGCCCGGGCGATGCGCCGCACGTCCGCCGCCCGTTCGGCGTCGTCGACCACCCGGATCCGGACCCAGTCGGCGGGCACGGCGAAGGTGAAGTCCCGGGGCGGGGAGATCGAGGCCGCCGTCACCGGTCGCGCCCCACGACGAACCGCGGCTCCGACTCGGTGTACCACTCGTCGAGGGTCCTGCCGTCCCCGACGGTCCCGATGAAGCTGCTGACGTCGGCACCCCGCTGGGCGTGCTCCGCGCGGCGGAGCCCGGCAGCGACCTCGGGGGCCGCCAGGGTCTGCGGCGGGATCACCGGAGCCGGACCGGTCGGCACGTCGCGGAAGAGGCCGGACGGCCGGTAGGCCTCGGCCCACTCGCCTCGGGTGGGCACCCAGCCGGTGGTGTTGCGTGCCCGGCCGGCGAGTGCACCGGCGGCCGAGCCGCCGGCCGGGACGCCCTGCCGCCGCACGGTCTCCCGGGCAGCCGATCGGCTGAGCCCGTCGCTCCGCAGGTGCCGGATGTAGGACGGGCGGGCCAGCCCGCGGGTGCCGGTGAGCACCGACCGGCCGGCCAGCGCGAACGCCCGGCCGGCACCGAACGTGAGCACGCCCACCACGTCCCAGAGGACGGCGGACAGGGTGGCCCGCCCGTTGACCGCGAGCAGGGAGTTGCCGGCGAGCGAGACCA
The DNA here is from genome assembly GCF_008124835.1 of Blastococcus xanthinilyticus. Taxonomy (GTDB): domain Bacteria; phylum Actinomycetota; class Actinomycetes; order Mycobacteriales; family Geodermatophilaceae; genus Blastococcus; species Blastococcus xanthinilyticus. The sequence goes on from NZ_VNHW01000016.1 coordinate 5,390, forward strand.
CCCCGGCGATGAGCGCGGCACCGGCGAACGCCGCCGCGAACGCCTGCAGCCCCGGGATGGCGCCGAGGTAAGCGGCGATGACCCCGAGGACCGCCGACAGCTTCCCGGCCCACTCCGTCACCGTGCTCACGAGATCGAGGAAGTCGTCCCAGGCGCTGTCCTCGAGCGGGTCACCGCTGTTGATGTCCTCGATGGCCGCGGCCGCCGTGCTGCCCACGGCATCCCACCTGGCCTCGATCCCGGCGAGCTCCTCGTCCGCCGCCCTGATCCGCGCCGTCGCGGCCGCGGAGTCGTCGGCCAGCCGGCTGTCGGTGACCGGATCGGGCTCGGCCTGCTCGGCGTTGCGGGTGCGGCCGGTGTCCGCGGCGATCCGGTCGGACTGCGCGTGCCGGGCGCGGGCGAGCACGGCCTCGGCGTCGGCCTGGACGTCGGCGAGCGCGCCGGCGTAGGTGGCCAGCGCGTCCGCCGTGGCGGCGTACCGCGCGTGGGCCTGCTCGATGGTGCCGGCGACCTCGCTGGTGCGCTCGCGGAACGCCCGGCCGGCCTCGGAGTTCCAGACGGTGGCGCTGTCGTGGATGGCCCGCAGCGCGGTGACCGCCGTGGTGATCGCCTCGGCGGTGTCGGAGTAGCGCTGGGCCAGCCGCGCCACCGCGTCCGGGTTCCCTCCGACCGGGTCGTCCGTGCGGAGCGGGGACCAGGCGCGGGGGCGGCTCACTTCTCCCCCGCCAGCACCGCGACCAGCTCGGTCTCGATCCGCTCGTAGACGTCGGCGGCGTCCTCCGCGGCCTTCCCGAGCCCCTCGATCATGCCGGCCATCTCGATCCGCCGGCCGTCCCAGCTGGTGGCGAACTCCGCCAGCCGGTCCCGGAGCCGGGCGTGCGCGATCACGTCGCTGCCCACGTCAGCGGTGTCCCGCGCCCCCTCGAACTCCTGGTACACCACCACCAGCGCCCGCCCGGCGTCGTGCAGGACGGACGTCTCGACCTCCAGACCATCGTTCACGCCAGCACCCTAGGAAGATCAGCGGTGCGGCGGAGGCGTTGTCCACAGGCCCGGGGTCAGGCGGTGCGGGCGCCCTCCCACAGGTCGATCCCGCTGTCGACGGCGTGCTGGTCGATGGCGGCCAGCTCCTCGTCGGTGAACGCCAGGTTCGCCAGCGCGCCGACGTTCTGCTCCAGCTGGCGGACGCTGCTGGCGCCGATGAGCACCGTCGTCATCCGCTCGTCGCGCAGCGCCCAGGCCAGCGCCATCTGCGCGAGGCTCTGCCCCCGCCGGCCGGCCATGTCGTTCAGCGCCCGGATGTGCCCCAGCGCCTGCTCGGTGAGCAGGTCGGTCGACAGCGACTTGCCCTGGCTGGCCCGCGAGCCCTCCGGGACGCCGTCCAGGTACTTGTCGGTGAGCATCCCCTGGGCCAGCGGGGAGAAGGCGATGCAGCCGGCGCCGACGTCGGCCAGGGTGTCGAGCAGCCCCTCGTTCTCGACCCAGCGGTTGAGCATCGAGTACGACGGCTGGTGGATCAGCAGCGGCGTCCCCAGATCGGCGAGGATCGCCGCGGCCTTCGCGGTGTCGGCCGGGGAGTACGAGGAGATGCCCGCGTAGAGCGCCTTCCCCGACCGGACGGCGGTGTCCAGCGCCCCCATCGTCTCCTCCAGCGGCGTCGTGGGGTCGGGCCGGTGGGAGTAGAAGACGTCGACGTACTGGAGGCCCATCCGGCGCAGCGACTGGTCCAGGCTGGCCAGCACGTACTTCCGCGACCCGCCGCCCTGCCCGTACGGGCCGGGCCACATGTCCCAGCCGGCCTTGGTGCTGATCACCAGCTCGTCGCGGTAGGGCCGGAAGTCGTCGGCCAGGTGCCGGCCGAAGTTGGTCTCGGCCGACCCGTAGGGCGGGCCGTAGTTGTTGGCCAGGTCGAAGTGGGTGATGCCGAGGTCGAAGGCCCGGCGGAGGATGTCCCGCTGCCGCTCGAAGGGGACGTCGTCCCCGAAGTTGTGCCACAGCCCGAGGCTGATCGCCGGGAGGTCCAGGCCGCTGCGGCCGGTGCGCCGGTAGGTCATCGAGTCGTAGCGGTCCCCAGCTGCGGTGTAGGCCATGCCGCCATCCTCGCCGACCGCCTCGGGAGGCGCCGACCCCACCTCCACCTGGCGCGGGGCACCGCGGCCGGCCGATCGGAGGCCAACAGGGCCTAGGGTGGGGTCTCGTCCCCGATCGACCCTGGGAGGGCCGAGATGCTCCGCTTCCTCGGACTGCTGCTCGCGGTGTGGCTGGTCGTGAGCATCATCGGCGCCGTCATCGAGGGCCTGTTCTGGCTCACCGTGATCGGCGTCGTCCTGTTCGTCGGCACCGCGGCGATCGGCTGGGCCCGGCGGGACCAGCGGGAGCTCCCCCGCCGCTGACCGCCCGGCGGCCGGTCAGTCCCCGTCGGCGTCACCGGCCCCGCTGCCGGTCCACGGCCCGGGGCCGACCTGCCCGGCCGGCGGGATCTCCGCCGTCGGCTGCTCGCTCACCTGGTCGCCCGCGTCGACGCGGACGCCGGCCTCCAGGACCTCGAGGGGCACGGCGTAGCGGTTCTCGGTCATACGGCAGTATCCCGCCGCCGGCGCCCGGCCGTCCAGCCCGGCCGGACATGCCGCACCGGGGCCTGCTCCGCGCATTCGACGAAGAATGGCGGACCGGCCGGGCCACGATCCTGCGGCTCCATTCCTGACGCCGACGGGCATCGCGCCCAGAGAATTCTGTGCGAAGATCACCGGGCGCCGTCCGACGCATTCTCGGAGGCGTCGCGGACCGATCCGGGCGGAATGGGAGACATGTCAGAACTCGACCGGCTGGTGAATTCCTGCCTGATGCCCGGATTCGCCGGCGCGACCGTTCCCGACTGGGTCCGCGCCGCCCTCGACGAGGGGTTGGCCGGGGTCTGCCTGTACGGGCAGAACCTGGTCTCCGGCGGCCCCGGCCAGGTCGCCGCGCTCTCCGGTGCGCTGCACCGGGCCCGGCCGGACGCCCTCGTGGCCGTGGACGAGGAGGGTGGCGACGTCACCCGTCTCGAGTACGGCGTCGGCAGCAGCTACCCGGGCAACCTCGCCCTGGGGACGCTCGACGACGAGGAGGTCACCGCCACCGTCGCCGCGGCCATCGGCGCGGACCTGCGCCGGGCCGGCGTCGACGTCGACTTCGCCCCCTCGGTGGACGTGAACAGCGACCCGCGCAACCCGGTCATCGGTGTCCGGTCCTTCGGCGCCGATCCGCTCCGGGTCGCCCGCCACGGCGCCGCGTACGTGCGCGGACTGCAGTCCACCGGCGTCGCGGCCACCGCCAAGCACTTCCCCGGGCACGGCGCCACCACGGTCGACTCCCACCTGGGCCTGCCGACGGTGGACGTCGACGAGGACACGTTCCGCCGGCGGGAGCTGCCGCCGTTCGCCGCGGCGATCGAGGCGGGGGTGGCGCTGGTCATGACCTCGCACGTGCTCTTCCCCGCGCTGGACGACGTCCCCGCCACGCTCAGCCGGCGGCTGCTGGTCGACCTGCTGCGCACCGAGCTGGGATTCGCGGGCGTGGTGGTCACCGACGCGCTGGACATGGCCGGGGTCCGGGCCGCGCACGGCATCCCGCGGGCCGCCGCGCTGTCGCTCGCCGCCGGCGCGGACCTGCTGCTGGTCGGGGCCGAGGACGGCGAGGAGCACTGCGCCGCCATCCGGGCGACGGTCGCCGAGCACGTGCGGGACGGCAGCCTGCCCGAGGCCCGGCTGCACGAGGCGGCGGCCCGGGTGGCCGCGCTGCGCACCGGGCCCGCGGCCCCGGTGCCGCCGAACGGGGATCCCGGCGACCTCGGCCTGCGCGCCGCCCGCGCGGCGCGGCAGGCCCGGGACCTGCGGCCGCTGCCGGGCCCGGCGGTGGTGGTCGAGCTGCGCTCCGCTGCCAACATGGCGGTCGGCGACGCACGCTGGAGCCTGGCCGACCCGCTGCGCGAGCTGGGCTCCCTCGACCGTGCCGTCACCGTGGAGTCCGGCGACCCGGACCCCGAGGCCGTCGCGGCCTCGGCGGCCGGCCGGCCGCTGGTGGTCGCCGTGCGGGACGCCTACCGCAGCGCGTGGCAGGAGCGCTGGCTGCGCCGGCTGACCGAGCTGCGCCCGGACGCCGTCACCGTCGCGCTCGGCATGCCCGACGACCTCGCGCTCGTGCCCGGGCCGGCGCTCGCGACCCTCGGGGCGTCACGGGCCTGCACCCGGGCCGCCGCCGAGGCCCTGGTGGGCCGGTGACCGGACCGGGGGGAACCACCCTGCTGCACGGCGGGCGGGTGGTCGACGCCGGTGGACGGCGGGACGGCGGCTGGGTGCTGCTCGACGGGGACACGATCGCCGCCGTCGGCAGCGGGGACGCCCCGCGGGCCGGGCGCAGCGTGGATCTGGCCGGCGCCTGGCTCGTGCCCGGCTTCGTCGACCTGCACGTGCACGGCGGCGGCGGGCACGCCGCCGAGGAGGGCATCGAGGGGATGCGCGCGGCGCTCGCGGCCCACCGCGGCCACGGCACCACCCGCTCCCTGGTCAGCCTGGTCGCCGCGCCGCTGGAGGAGCTCGCCGCCTCCCTGGCCGCCGTGGCCGACCTCGCCGAGGCCGACCCCCGCGTGCTGGGCGCGCACCTGGAGGGGCCGTTCCTGTCGGCGGCCCGCTGCGGAGCACACGAGCCCGCGCACCTCCGGCCGCCCGCGCCCGCGGCGGTCGACCGACTGCTGGCCGCCGCCCGGGGCCGCCTCAGGCAGGTCACGATCGCCCCGGAGCTGCCCGGGGCGCTGGCGGCGATCGGCCAGTTCACCGCGGCCGGCGTGACGGTGGCCGTCGGGCACACCGAGGCCGGCATGGAGCTCACCGCCCGCGCGTTCGACGCCGGCGCCCGCGTGCTCACCCACGCCTTCAACGCCATGCCGGGGCTGGGCCACCGCGCCCCCGGGCCGGTGGGCGCGGCGCTCGCCGACTCCCGGATCACCCTGGAACTGGTGCTGGATGGGCAGCACGTGCACCCGGTGGTCGCGGGGCTGCTCCTCTCGGCGGCGCCGGGGCGGGTGGCGCTGGTGTCCGACGCCATGGCCGCCGCGGCCGCGGGCGACGGGCGCTACCGCCTGGGCCGCGCCGACGTCGTGGTGCGCGACGGCCGCGCCGTCCTGGAGGGGACGGGGACCATCGCCGGGTCCACGCTCACCCTGGACCGGGCGCTGCGGCTGGCCGTGCAGGTGGTGGGGGTCGACCCGGTCGCGGCGGTGACCGCGCTGACGCTGATCCCGGCGCGCGCCCTGGGCCTGGACTCGCGCATCGGGCGCCTGGCGCCCGGCTACGCTGCCGACGCGGTGGTGCTCGACGAGGACTGGTCGGTGCAGGCCGTGTGGGCCGGCGGCCGGCCGGTCTGAGCCCCCGCTCCCCTAGGGGCGGGAACGGTACGGCTCGTGCGCGTGGGCGTGCGTGTGCCGGTAGTAGTCGGCCAGCCGCAGCCGGCATGCCGCCGCCTCGTCGAGGACCATCGCGGCGCGCGGGTGCAGCTGCAGGACCGAGGCCGGGCAGATCGCGGCCAGGGGGCCCTCCACCGCCGCGGCGACGGCGTCGGCCTTGGCCTCCCCCTGCGCCACGAGGAGCAGCTCCCGGGCCTCCAGGATCGTCCCGAGGCCCTGGGTCAGGCAGTGCAGCGGAACCTCCTCGGAGCCGGCGAAGAACCGCGCGTTGTCCGCGCGGGTCCGCGGGGCGAGGGTCTTGACCCGCGTGCGGGACGCGAGCGAGGACGTCGGCTCGTTGAAGCCGAGGTGCCCGTTGGCGCCGATGCCGAGGATCTGCAGGTCGATCCCCCCGGCGGCGCGGATGGCGCGCTCGTAGGCGTCCGCGGCCGCGGCGAGGTCGGGCGCCCGCCCGTCGGGCACGTGCACCCGGCGCGGGTCGAGGCCGAGCGGCTCGGTGACGGTGCGCCGGATGACCGACGCGTAGCTCTGCGGGTGCTCCAGCGGGATGCCGACGTACTCGTCGAGGGCGAAGCCGCTCACCCCGGTGACGTCGAGCGCGCCGTCGGCGACCTGCCGGGCGAGCTCGGCGTAGAGGCCCAGCGGCGAGGAGCCGGTGGCCAGGCCCAGGACGGCGCCCGGGCGCCGGCGCACCACCCCGGCCACCCGCCGGGCCGCCTCGCGCGCGACGTCCTCCGGGCCGGGGAGGATGACTATCTCCACGGCTCAGCTCCCCACCGGCTGCGCCCGGCCGGCCCGGCTCCCGCGCACGCAGAGCGCCGCGCCGACCGGGGCGACCGGCACCCCGCGGGGGGCCAGCTGCACCCGCTCGGGTACGGCCAGGCTCTGCAGGAACGCCGACCGGGCGGCCTGCTCCCGGGCCCGCGCCACCACCGCCTCGAGCAGCGGAGGCCCCACGTCGGCGACCCCGCCGCCGAGGACGACGTGCTCGACGTCGCAGGTGAGCACCAGCAGGCGCACGGCGGCGGCCACGGCGTCGGCGAACCGGTCGCGCACCGCGACGGCCCGCCGGTCGCCGTCCGCGGCGGCGGCGAAGAGGTCGGCGGCCGCCGGCCGGCCGTTGCGGGCCGGCCAGGCGAGGTCGAGGGCGGCACCGGAGGCGTAGAGCTCGAGGCAGCCCTGCTGGCCGCAGGGGCAGCGGGGCCCGGACGGGTCGTAGGGGATGTGCCCGATCTCCCCCGCGGCGCCGTGCCGGCCGCGGCGGAGCTCACCGCCCAGCAGCAGCCCGGCGGCGACGCCCGTGCCGAGCGCCAGGAACGCCAGGTCCCCGCGCAGGCCGAGCAGCCGCGCGGCCCCGACGGCGGCGACGTTCAGGTCGTTCTCCAGCACCACCGGCACGCCGTCGAGCCGGGCCGAGAGCAGCGGCGCCAGGTCCACCGCACGCTCGTGGATCCCGAGGTTGACCGCGTAGGAGAGCCGCCCGGTACCGGGGTCGACCAGCCCGGGCACGCCGGCGCCGACCCCGGCGAGGTCCTGCGGCACCAGCCCGGCGCCGGCGCAGAGCTGTCGCACCACCTGCTCGGCGCTCGCCACGACACCGGCCACCCCCGGCCGGGTCGCCGCCCGGACGCTGTGCCGCACCGCGCCCGCCTCGTCGAGCAGCACGCCGAGCACCTTCGTCCCGCCGATGTCGAGCCCGACCGAGCAGGCCCCGGAGCCGTTCCGCTCTCCGGTCACCCCTTCACCGCCCCGGAGACCAGGCCGGCGCTCATCCGCTTCTGCACGACCAGGAAGAACACGATGACCGGCACGGAGATCAGCGTGGCGCCGGCCATGACCACCCCCCAGTCGGTGGCCTTGTTGGCCTCCACGAGGCCCTGCAGCCAGAGCGGGAGGGTGCGCTGCCCGGGGTCGGTCATGACCACCAGCGCCAGGGTGTACTCGTTCCAGGCCTGGAGGAAGCCGTACACGCCGGAGGCCACCAGGCCCGGCGCCAGCAGCGGGAAGGTGATGCGGAAGAAGGCCCCGGTGCGCGACAGGCCGTCCATCATCCCGGCCTCCTCCAGCTCCATCGGCACGCCCGCGACGAAGCCGCGCAGCATCCACACCGTGAACGGGAGGATGGCGGCGACGTACACGATCGTCAGGCCCAGGACGGCGTTGACCAGACCCCACGTGTCGAGCATGTGGTACTGCGAGATGAACAGCCCCTCGGCCGGGATCATCTGCACGACCAGGATCGTGACGATGAACGACTTGCGTCCCCGGAACCGGAACCGGCTGATCGCCAGCGCGCCGAGGAATGCGAAGAGAATGGCGACGGCGAGGGTGATCCCGGTGACCGCGAGCGACACCTTGATCGCGTCGAAGAATCCCGGGTCGCGGAACACGTTGGTGAAATTGGACAGCGTTCCGCCGAACGGCAGGAATGTCGGCTCGGGACGGCGCAGCGCATTGGTCGGCAGGAATGCGCTGTTGACCATCCAGTAGATCGGGAAGATCCAGACGAGCGCCACCAGCACCGCAAGCGCGCCGAGCAGCCGTGCTCCGGTGCTCCCCCGCCGGGCACTGGCGGCCGGCGCCGGCCGGGCGGCGCTCACACGTCGTCCCGGAGCATGCGGCGGATGTAGAACACGGTGAGCGCGAGCGTGATGACCAGCATGATCGTGGCCATGGCTCCGGCCAAGGAGAACTCCTTCGACAGGGAGTAGATGAAGGTGCCGAGCAGGTGCGTCTCGCGCGTGGGCGCGCCGGCCCGCTGCAGCACGTAGATCTGGGTGAACACCCGCAGGTCCCAGATGACCTGGAGCAGCCCGACCACGAGCAGCACCGGCTTGACCATCGGCAGCGACAGGTACCGCAGCCGCTGCCAGGCGTTGGCGCCGTCGAGCTGGGCGGCCTCCATGCACTCCTCGGGCACCTGGAGCAGGCCAGCGTAGACGGTGAACACCACGAAGGGCACCGACATCCACACCACGATGACCGTCGCCACGAAGTAGAAGGACGCCGGCTCGATGATCCAGGAGTGCTGCCGCATCCCCTCGGCCCCGAGCGGCTCGGCGAGCAGCCAGTTGATGACCCCGTACTGGGAGTCGAACAGCCACTGCCAGACCGTCATGGTGGCCAGCACCGGCGTCCCCCAGGCCAGCAGCAGGCCGACCTGCAGGGTGATCCGCGCCGCCCGCCCGACCCGGGTCATCAGCACCGCCAGGGCGATCCCGACCGCCATCGTGAGCGCGGCGTTCACCAGGCAGAAGGCGATGGAGCGGGCGATCACGCCCCAGACGTAGGGATCGGAGAGCAGCTCGGCGTAGTTGCGCAGGCCGACCCACTCGGCCGGCTGACCGAACTGCTGCGCCAGCCCGTACTCCTGGAACGACAGGACGAACTGCCGGACCAGCGGGTAGCCGAGGCCCACGGCGATCGGGATGAGCGCGGGCACCAGGAGCAGGTAGGGGCCCAGCCGGGCCCGGATCGGACGGCGCCGGGGTGGCCGGCGGACCGCCGCCTCCGGGGCGGCGGGAGCGACGATCGGCGCCCGCGGCGGCACCGGGGGCAGCACGGTCGACGAGGAGGTGCGGGGAGCGGACACGGTCCCTCCGGGACTCCGACGAGGGGGCAGGGGGCGCACCGCGCGGGCGGTGCGCTCCCTGCCCCGCGATCACATGGTCAGTTGAGCGTGTCCGTGATCAGCTGGTCGGCCCGGGCCGAGGCCTCCTCCAGGTCGGCGCCGGAGGCGATCTCCTGGAAGAAGTCCTCGAGGATGCGCGCGCCCTCCACGTCGGCCCACTTCTCCGCCGGCGGGGTGAGCTTGGCGTTCAGCGCGGCGTCCAGCGCGGCCTCGGCGTAGACGTCGTCCCCGAGGGCGTCGGCGTACTCGCTGTTGCCGGGGATGAGGCCGTTCTCGGCCAGCATGGTCTGGTACTCCTCGCTGAAGATGATCTCCAGCAGGTTCCGGGCCAGGTCCTGGTTGCCCGACTTCGCCGGGATGGCGATGTTCGAGCCGCCGGCGAAGACCGTCGCCGGCTCACCGGCCGCGGGGCCGGGGAGCGGGAAGATGCCGGTCTTCTCCTCGTTGCACGCCTGCTGCTCGGCGAGCAGCGCCTTGGCCTCCTCCGACTCGTCGTCGGTGGCGACGCCCTTGTTGCACTCGGGCAGGTCGATGCTCCAGCGCGCCCACGTCGGGGCGGAGAACATCGCCGCCTCGCCGTTGTTGAAGGGCACCCACGGCTCCGCCGAGTCGGCGTCCTTCGGGGCGGAAGTGGCGTTGGCGAACAGCTCCTGGACCTGGGCCAGGCCCTCCTGCGACTCGGGGCTGGACAGGGCGCCGACCCACTCGTCGCCGTCCTGCTCGGCCAGGCTGCCGCCGTTGCTGTAGATCCAGGCGATGCCGTTGTACCAGTCCTGCCCGGGCAGCCAGAGGCCGGAGAAGTTGGGCGCCCCGGTGGGGTTGGCCTGCTGCAGCGCGACCGCCGCCTCGCCGAACTCCTCGAGGGTCTTCGGCACCTCGACCCCGGCAGCCTCGAAGAGGTCCTTGCGGTAGAACACCGCGCGGGCGCCGGAGTAGTAGGGCACCGCGTAGACGTCGCCGTCCACCGTGCCGGCCTCCACGAAGCCCTCGAGCAGCTGGTCGCCGCCGAGGCCGTCGACCATGTCGGTGATGTCGGTGAACGCCCCGGCGTGGGTGAAGGTCGGGCTCTGGGTGTTGCCGATCTCGACCAGGTCGGGGGTCTGCTGCTCCGATGCCAGCGCGGTCTGCAGGCGCGGGACCAGCCCGCTCCAGTCCTGCTCCTCGATGACCAGCTGCGCGCCCTCGTTCTGGGCCTCGAAGGTCTCCACCAGGTAGTCGCGCAGCTCCTGGGGGGTGTCGGTCCCCGCGAGCCAGAGCCGCAGCTCCTCGTCGCCCCCCGCTTCGGTCTCGCTGCCACCGCCGCAGGCGGCCAGCGCCACCATCAGCCCGACGCCCACGGCTGCCAGCCCGCTCGTGCGTACCCTCGTCATGTTGGGGTTTCCTTCCTGGTGCGCAGGCGGTGCCGGACAGCGCCGCCACAGGGATGTGGTTTCTCCGACGTGCAATGGCCGGCTCGGGGTCGTCACGTGACCCCGAGCTGGCCGGACAGCACGAGGACCGCGGCCCCGGACAGGGCCCCGTCCTCGCCGAGCGAGGTCATCCGCAGCTGCAGGTTGCTGCTGACGACCGGCATGGTGCGTTCGTGGAGCGTGGCCAGGGCCGCCTCGCGCAGCGGTCCGTCCAGGAGCTCGGTCGGGCCGGTCAGCACCACCTCGGAGAGGTTGAGCGCGCTGACCACCGGCGCGAGCACGATGCCCAGCCGCCGGCCGACCGCGGCGAGCGCGACCGCCGCGCCGTCCTCGTCCAGCCCGTCCGTCCGCCGGCGGAGCGCCGGCACGGAGAGGACCGTCTCCAGGCAGCCGCGCCGCCCGCAGGCGCAGGGCAGCGGGCGGCCCAGCGGGGCGCCGTCGATGTCGTCGCGCTCGTCGACCGCGGTGACGTGGCCGATCTCCCCGGCCGCGTGCTCGTGGCCCTGCACGAGGCCGCCGTCGAGCACGATGCCCGCGCCGACGCCGCCGCCGACGGTCAGGACCAGCAGGCCGCCACCGGCCGCGCCACCGTAGGTGAACTCGCCGAGCGCCGCGGTGTTCGCGTCGTTGCCCACGTGCACCGGGACGCCGAGGTCGGCGCTCAGCTGGTCGGCCAGCGGCAGGTCGTACCACTCGCGGTTGGGCGCCTGCAGCACGCGGCCGGCCGGGTCGATGACCCCCGGCGATCCGACGCCGACCCCGAGCACCGGCCGGGTGGCCAGGCCGACCAGGTCGCGGCACAGCGCGCGCAGGGCGTCGACCGCCGCCGCGCCGGTGCGCCCGTCGACGCGCTCGGTGCGTCGTTGCAGGACCGTGCCGGAGAGGTCCATGACCGCCCCGTGCATGCGCTCGTCGTCGGCCAGGTCGACGGCGACGATCTGGAAGGCGTCGGTGCGGACCCCGAGCAGCGTGCCGGGCTTGCCCGGGCGCCCTTCGGCGCGGGCGCCGAGCTCGGCGACCAGCCCCTCGGCCATCAGGGAGGCGACGAGGTCGGAGATGGTGACGCGGGTCAGGCCGGTAGCGCGGGCGAGGTCGGCGCGGGATCCGGGGCCGGAGTGGAAGAGGTGCTGCAGCACCATCGAGCGGTTGTGCGCCCGGGCGTGCTCGGGCAGGACCTTGGCGGTCGCCCGCAGCAGGCGGCCCTGCCGAGGTATGTCCCGGGTCACAGTCACGTTTGTTAGGAGACCGTCCTTACATTTCCCTGTCAAGGCCCGGCGGCGCCGTGACCGAACCGTGATCACCGCCCCCGCTCGCCGAGGACGAGCCCCGTGGGGGTGCAACCCGGGTCCGGATCCGGGGCAGCGGCATGCCGATCCGCCGCAGCCGGGCGACCAGGCGCGCCCGCTCCAGCTGGTCGGCCCGGTGGTACCGGTAGCCGCTGCGCTCGTCGACCTCGGCCGGCCGGACCAGGTCCAGCTCGTCGTACAGCCGGAGCGCCTTGGGCGTCAGCCCGGTCGCCCGGCCGAACTCGCCGATCGTCCCGCGGTCCATCGATCCGTCCTCGTCCCCGGTGACGGGTTCGCCGGGGACGAGGACGGTGGAGCCTGCCCTCGGGGCAAGGTCAAGGGCCCGACGGCGCCCGCGCGGACCCCTCCGCGGCGGCTTCCCGCGTCGCCCCGTCCAGGGGCGGCAGGTCCCGGCCCGCCCGGAAGGCCCGCAGGACGGTGAGGTCCTCGGGCGTGCCGTAGAGCCGGCCCTCGAACGCCTTGACGGCGGCGACGAGCACGATGCTGACCACGACGAGCAGCGACCACGAGCCGAGCTTGGCGGCGTGGACGAGGGTCCAGACCGACTCCTGCGACGGGTACTGCCACGCCCGCAGCAGGGTGGCGGCGTTCTCGGCGACCCAGAGGAAGAAGCCGATGAGAACGAACGACAGCGCCATGGGCATGGCGTACCGGCGCCGGCCCACGGTGAAGTGCACGTAGGTCCGGCGGGTCACGACCAGCAGGGCGATCGCCAGCACCAGCCGGACGTCGACCGTCACGTGCGAGGCGAAGAAGTTCAGGTAGACGAGCGCGGCCACCGCGGCGGTGCTGCGCGCGCGGTAGCCGGAGATCCGCAGGTCGAACCGGCGCCACGCCTGGCAGACGTAGCTGCCCACGGCCGCGTACATGAACCCGCTGTAGAGCGGGACGCCCCCGACGGTGGCCAGACCGGTGTCGGGATAGGACCACGACCCCTGCGCCACCTTGTACAGCTCCAGCACCAGGCCGACGAGGTGGAAGCCGAAGATGACCGCGACCTCGCGGCCGGTCTCCCAGCGGGCCAGCCAGAGGAGCAGGGTCACGCCCAGGCACCAGATCAGCAGCGCGTCGGCCGGGTCGATCGGCAGCGGCACCAGCCGGACCAGCGCGAGCCCCAGGAAGAACAGCACGGCGAACAGGCAGCACTGCGCCTCGACCCAGGCGAACCGCAGCAGCTGTCGCATGCACGGCACGCTAACCGAGAAGCGGAGCCGGACGGCGCATCCCGCACCCTCAGCGGGACGTCGCGCGCAGCCCGTCGAAGGTGATGGCGACCAGCGCGTCGGCCACCGCGGTCCCGTCCAGCCCCCGGCCCGGGCGGTACCACTCGGTGAGGGAGTTGACCGCGCCGAACAGCAGCCGGCTGGTGACGGCCGGGTCGACGTCGGGACGGACGTCACCCTCCTCCTCGGCGGCGCGGACCAGGTCGGTGACGACCCGGTCGAACCGGCGGCGCCGCTGCAGCGCCTCCTGCTCCACCGGCGAGTTCCCCCGGACCCGCAGCAGCAGGGTGACCGACGGCAGCTCCGCGGTGAGCACCCGCACCGAGCCGCGGACGACGTGCTCGAGCCGGTCGATCGCCGGGCCGGTGGTGGCCCCGGGCTCCTCGGTGACGGCGAACAACGCGTCCAGCGCGCGGTCCAGCGCGAGCCGCAGCAGCTCCACCTTGCTGGGCACGTGGTGGTAGATCGCCGACTTCGTGACCCCGAGCCGGGCGGCGAGCTCGTCCATGCTCGTGGCGTCGTAGCCGCGCTCGTTGAACACCGCGACCGCGACGTCCAGCAGGGAGTCCAGGGAGTGCCCCGGCCGGCCGCGCCGGCCCGGCGCGATGCTCACTCCCCCGCCCGGTCCCGGTTGTCGTGCAGCCGCTTGAGCTTGCCCACCGACCGGGCCAGCGTCTCGGGGTCGACGACCAGCACCTCGATGCTGGCCCCCACCGTGTCCTTGACCGCGGTGGCCACCTCGGCCGCCGCGGCCTCCCGGCGCTCCGGCGGGCAGTCGGGGCGGGCCTCGATCCGGCAGGTGAGGTGGTCCAGCCGGCCGCGCGTGGTCAGCTCCAGGGCGAAGTGCGGGGACAGCCCCGGAGTGCGGAGGACGATCTCCTCGATCTGGGTCGGGAACAGGTTCACGCCGCGCAGGATGATCATGTCGTCGGTGCGGCCGGTGATCCGCTCGATCCGCCGCATCCCGGGGCGCGCCGTCCCCGGCAGCAGACGGGTGAGGTCGCGGGTGCGGTAGCGGATGACCGGCGTCGCCTCCTTGGTCAGGGAGGTGAACACCAGCTCCCCCTGCTCCCCGTCGGGCAGCACCTCCCCGGTGAGCGGGTCGATGATCTCCGGGTAGAAGTGGTCCTCCCAGACGTGCAGCCCGTCCTTGGTCTCCACGCACTCCTGGGCGACGCCGGGCCCCATCACCTCGGACAGCCCGTAGATGTCGACCGCGTGGATGTCCAGCCGGTCCTCCAGCTCGCGGCGCATCTGCTCGGTCCACGGCTCGGCCCCGAAGATGCCGATCTCCAGCGAGGAGGAGCGTGGGTCGATGCCCTGCTTCTCGAACTCGTCGACCACCGTGAGCAGGTAGCTCGGCGTCACCATGATCACCCGCGGCGCGAAGTCGGTGATCAGCTGCACCTGGCGGGGGGTCATGCCCCCCGACACCGGGACGACGGTGCAGCCGAGCTTCTCCGCGCCGTAGTGCGCACCGAGCCCACCGGTGAACAGGCCGTACCCGTAGGCGTTGTGCAGCCGGTCGCCCGGCCGGCCACCGGCCGCGCGGATCGACCGCGCCATCACCGTGGCCCACGTGTCGAGGTCGCCCTGGGTGTAGCCGACGACGGTGGGCTTGCCCGTGGTGCCGGACGACGCGTGCACCCGGCGCACCTGCTCCTGCGGCACCCCGAACATGCCGAACGGGTAGTTCTCCCGCAGGTCGGCCTTGCTCGTCGTGGGGAACCGCGCGAGGTCCGCGAGCTCCCGGCAGTCGTCGGGGTGCACGCCGGCCTCGTCGAAGGCCCGGCGGTAGTGCGGCACGTCCTGGTAGGCGTGCCGCAGGGTCGCCCGCAGCCGCTCCAGCTGGAGCGTGCGCAGTTCGTCGACGGACAGGCGCTCCGCCGGGTCGAGGGTGGCCGGCTCGGGCGCCTCGCCGAGCCGTCGGTGTCCGGTCGTCGTCGTCATCTGGCCGTCCCTCGTCGCTCCGCGTCGGTCCCGCCGGCCGGCGCTTGTGCCCACCTGCGGCGTGGGTCACACTATTCCTGACCGGATGGTCGGTAAACCAGCTCGAGGAGACGCGATGTCCGCGCCAGCCCTGGACCGCCGCGCGACCGGCGGGCCCGACGAGACCGCGCTGCAGCGGCAGTTCGACGCCACGATCGCCGCGGGCCACCGCATCGAGCCCCGGGACTGGATGCCCGAGGGGTACCGGAAGACGCTGGTGCGCCAGATCGCCCAGCACGCGCACTCGGAGATCATCGGTATGCAGCCCGAGGGCGACTGGCTGCTCGCCGCCCCCAGCCTGCGGCGCAAGGCGATCCTGCTGGCGAAGGTGCAGGACGAGGCCGGGCACGGGATGTACCTCTACGCCGCCGCCGAGACCCTCGGCGCCGACCGCGCCGACCTCACCGACAAGCTGATCGAGCGCCGGCAGAAGTACAGCTCGATCTTCAACTACCCCACGCTCACGTTCGCCGACGTCGGCGTCATCGGCTGGCTGGTCGACGGCGCCGCGATCTGCAACCAGGTGCCGCTGTGCCGCTCCTCCTACGGGCCCTACGCGCGGGCGATGATCCGGGTCTGCAAGGAGGAGTCGTTCCACCAGCGGCAGGGCTACGAGCTGCTGATGACGATGATGGGCGGCACGGACGCGCAGCGGGCGATGGTGCAGGACGCCGTCGACCGGTGGTGGTGGCCCTCGCTGATGATGTTCGGCCCGCCCGACGCGGACAGCCCCAACTCGGCGCAGTCGATGGCGTGGGGCATCAAGCGGCACAGCAACGACGAGCTGCGGCAGCGCTTCGTCGACATGTCCGTGCCGCAGGCAGAGGTGCTCGGGGTGACGCTGCCCGACCCGGACCTCACCTGGGACGCCGACGCCGGCCACTGGCGGTTCGGCGCGATCGACTGGTCGGAGTTCAAGCAGGTGCTCGCCGGCGACGGTCCGTGCAACGACGAGCGGATCGCCCGCCGCCGGGCGGCGCGGGACGACAACGCGTGGGTCGTGGCGGCGGCCACCGCCTACGCCGCGAAGCACGCCGGGGACGCCGCATGAGCGAGGTGACCGCCGAGGGCGGTCACGGCGCCGTCCCGACCGGACCGGAGGTGCCGGTCGCGCCGGAGCGCGCCGTCAGCCGGCGCGACTGGCCGCTGTACGAGGTGTTCGTCCGCGGCAAGCGCGGGCTCAACCACGTGCACGTCGGCTCGCTGCACGCCCCGGACGACGAGATGGCGGTGCACGCGGCCCGCGACGTCTACACCCGGCGCAACGAGGGCGTGAGCATCTGGGTGGTCAGGGCCGCCGACATCACCGCCTCGAGCCCCGACGAGAAGGACCCGCTGTTCGCGCCCAGCGGCGACAAGGTCTACCGCCACCCCACGTTCTACGAGATCCCCGAGAACGTCCCCCACATGTGAGCGGAGCGAACGTGGCACACGAGGAGACCGTGTACGACGCGCTGGACTCCGCCCACGGGGGCGAGGGGCAGTGGGCGTTCGGCACCGGGTTCGACGATCCGCTGGCCGGCGTCGACACCACCGTGCCCGACGGGGTGGACCCGGCCGACCTGGGCGCCTACTGCCTGATGCTCGGGGACGACGCCCTGGTGCTGGCCCAGCGGCTCACCCAGTGGGTCACCGCCGCACCCGAGCTCGAGGAGGAGGTGGCCGTCGGCAACATCGCCCTGGACCTGCTCGGCCAGGCCCGGCTGCTGCTGGCCCGCGCCGGCTCGGCCGGCGTGCTCGGCCGCTCCCGGGAGCGGGCGAGCGCGACGATCCCCGACGAGGACGCCCTCGCCTACTTCCGGGACGCCGACGAGTTCCGCAGCACCGGCCTGGTGGCGGCGCCGAACGGGGACTTCGCGCGGACGCTGGTCCGGCTGCTGGTCGCAGCCACGGTCCGGCTGGCGGTGTTCGCCCGGCTCCGGGAGTCGCGGGACCCGGTGCTCGCCGCCGTCGCGGCCAAGGGCGTGCACGAGCTGGCCTACCACCGCGACCACGCTGCCCGGTGGGTGCTGCGCCTGGGCGACGGGACGCCGGAGTCGCACCGGCGGGCGCAGGCCGGCGTCGACGCGGTCTGGCCGCTGCTCGCCGACGTCTTCTCCCCCACCGACGTCGAGTCGCGGCTGGCCGTCGCCGGGGTCGCCGTCGACCCGGCGACGGTCCGGGACGAGGTGGTCGGCGTGCTGACGCAGGTGCTCGACCGGGCCACGCTGCGGGTGCCCGGATGGCCGGCCGACGCACCGCCCCGGGGCCGGGCCGGCGCGCACGGCCCCGAGCTGGCCGAGCTGCTCGGCACCCTGCAGGGCCTGGCCCGGCAGCACCCGGCGGCCACGTGGTGAGGGCCCCGCGGTCCCCGGAGCGCGACCCCGGCGCGGTGGCCCGCACGGTCACCGATCCCGAGCTCCCCCAGCTGACCCTCGCCGACCTCGGCGTCCTCCGCGACGTACGGGTCGAGGGCGACGGCACGGTGGTCGTGGAGATCACGCCGACCTACTCCGGCTGCCCCGCGATGGGCGT
This sequence comes from Blastococcus xanthinilyticus, assembly GCF_008124835.1. Taxonomy (GTDB): domain Bacteria; phylum Actinomycetota; class Actinomycetes; order Mycobacteriales; family Geodermatophilaceae; genus Blastococcus; species Blastococcus xanthinilyticus. Next base: position 22,903 of record NZ_VNHW01000016.1, read on the forward strand.
CATGCGGGCCGACCTGGTGCACGCCCTGCACCGCGCGGGCTTCGCACAGGTCGACGTCCGCACCGTGCTCTCCCCCGCCTGGAGCACCGACTGGATCAGCGAGGAGGGGCGCCGCAAGCTCGCCATGGGGGGCATCGCGCCGCCGGGTGCGGCGCCCGCGCGCGCCGCGGGACCGGTGCCGCTGCAGCTGGGCCCCGCCCGCCGCACCGCCGCCTGCCCGCTGTGCGGCTCGCCGGACACCGAGGAGCTGAGCGAGTTCAGCTCGACGGCCTGCAAGGCGCTGCGCCGGTGCCGGAGCTGCCGCGAGCCGTTCGAGCACGTGAAGGAGATCTGATGAGCGCACCGACGCGGCGCCGTCCGCGGTTCCACGCCCTCCGGGTCGCCGGTGTCGAGCGGCTCACCGACGACGCGGTCGCGGTCACCTTCGACGTCCCACCCGACCTCGCCGAGGAGTTCGCCTTCCGGCCCGGGCAGGCGCTGACCCTCCGGCGGGTCGACGGCGACCGCGACGAGCGCCGCTCCTACTCCATCTGCGCCCCGGTCGGCGCGGCTCCCCGGGTCGGGGTGCGCGAAGTGCCCGGCGGGTTCTTCTCCTCCTACCTGGTGCACGAGGTGCGGCCCGGTGACGAGATCGAGGTGCTGCCGCCGTCGGGCACCTTCACCGCCGACCTCTCCGTGCCCGCCGACCACGTGTTCGTCGTCGCGGGCTCCGGCATCACGCCGGCGCTCTCGCTGGCGGCCAGCGTGCTGCGCGACGGCGTCTCGACGGTCACCGTCCTCTACGGCAACCGGCGCACCAACACGGTCATGTTCGCCGACGAGCTGGCCGACCTGAAGGACCGCTACCCCACCCGCCTGCAGCTGGTCCACGTGCTCTCCCGCGAGCCGCGCGACGCCGAGCTGACCAGCGGCCGGCTCGACCGCGACCGGCTGTCCGCCCTGCTCACCGCGTTCGTGGACCCGGAGCGGGTCGACCACTGGTGGCTGTGCGGACCGCACGCGATGGTCGGCGACGCCCGCGACCTGCTGGCCGAGCTCGGGGTACCGGCCGGGAAGGTGCACCAGGAGCTGTTCTACGTCGACGACGTGCCGCCCGAGCCGGTCCGCGGGGACGAGGCGACGGTGACCGGCCCGAGCAGCCAGGTGACCGTCGTCCTCGACGGGCGGGCGACCACCATGGCGCTCCCCCGCGACGTGCCGGTGCTCGACGCCGCCCAGCAGGTGCGCGGCGACCTGCCGTTCGCCTGCAAGGGCGGGGTGTGCGGCACCTGCCGCGCGCGCGTGACCGACGGGGAGGTGCAGATGCGGCGGAACTACGCGCTGGAGGCCGAGGAGGTCGCTGCCGGCTACGTGCTCACCTGCCAGTCGCTGCCGCTCACCGGCACCGTGACGGTGGACTTCGACGCCTGACCGCGCGCCTCAGCCGTGCGCCGGGAGGCGCACCGTGACGCGGAGCCCGCCGTCGGGGCGGGGGTCGAGCGCGAGCTCCCCGTCGTGCGCCCGGACGACGCTGTCGACGATGGCGAGGCCGAGCCCGACGCCCGCGTGGGAGCTGCGGACGCGCTGGGTGCCACGCTGGAACGGCTCGGTGAGGGTCGACACCAGCTGCGGGGGAAGCTCCGGCCCGGTGTTCTCGACGGCCAGGACGACCGAGCCGGACCGCACGGCGGTGCCGAGCCACACGGTGCCGCCCTCGGGGACGTTGTGGACGACGGCGTTGTGCAGCAGGTTCGTGGCCATCTGCAGCAGGAGCGCACGCGAACCGACGGTGGGGGCGACCTCTCCGGCGGTCTCGATCGTGACGCCGTGCCGCTCCGCCAGCGGGAGGAGCGTCTCGGCGGCCTCCTCCACGAGCAGGGACAGGTCGACGTGCTCGCGGGGGAAGGAGCGCTGGTCGGTGCGGCTGAGCAGGAGCAGTGCCTCGGTGAGGTCGATGGCCCGGGTGTTCACCGCGTGCAGGCGGTCGACGAGCTCGCCGTTGTCGCGGTCGGGATCGTTGCGGGCGACGTCGAGCAGGGTCTGGGTGATCGCCAGCGGGGTGCGCAGTTCGTGCGAGGCGTTGGCCGCGAACCGCTGCTGCTCGGCGAGGTGCGCCTCGAGCCGCGCGAGCATGCCGTCGAACGCGTCGGCGAGCTCGCGGAACTCGTCGCTGCGGCCGGGCAGCCGGATCCGGTGCGACAGCGATCCGGTCGCGGCCAGGCGCGTGGCGTCGGTGATCCGGGAGAGCGGGGCGAGCATCCGGCCGGCGAGGAGCCAGCCGCCCAGCAGCCCGAACACCAGCAGGAACACCGAGGCCGCGGCGGCCCGCGGAGCGAAGGCGCGCAGCAGGTCCGACCGGTTGGGGATGAAGGGCGCGGGGCGGCCCCCGGGGGTCCCGGGGCTGAAGAGCACGGTGTCGGGCACGTACCGCAGCAGGAACACCCACACGACCGCGAGCAGGAGCGCACCGGCCAGCATGAGGAAACCGGCGTAGCTCAGGGTGAGCTTGAGCCGGACGCTCAGCCCCGGGGCCCTGCCCGCCGTCGGCCCGGTCACGCCCCGGCATCCGGCGCTGCGTCGATGCGGTATCCGACGCCGGGCACCGTGGCGATCAGCCAGGGCTCGCCGAGCCGTTTGCGCAGGCCCGAGACCGTGATGCGGACGGCGTTGGTGAACGGGTCGGCGTTCTCGTCCCACGCTCGTTCCAGCAGCTCCTCGGCGCTGACGACACCGCCCTCGGCGGCGACGAGGACCTCCAGCACGGCGAACTGCTTCCTGGTCAGCGCCACGTACCGGCCGTCGCGGAAGACCTCGCGGCGGAACGGGTCCAGCCGCAGGCCGGCGATCTCCCGCACCGGCGGCCTGCTGTGCGCCCGGCGGCGGTCGAGCGCCCTGAGCCGGAGCACGAGCTCGCGGAGCTCGAACGGCTTGGTGAGGTAGTCGTCGGCGCCCAGCTGGAAGCCGGAGGCCTTGTCGTCGAGCCGGTCGGCCGCCGTGAGCATCAGGATCGGCATGCCGCTGCCGGAGCTGACGATGCTCTCGGCGACCTCGTCCCCGGAGGGCCCCGGGATGTCCCGGTCGAGGACGGCGATGTCGTAGGCGTTGATGCTCAGCAGTTCCAGTGCGGTGTCGCCGTCGCCGGCGATGTCGGCCGCGATCGCCGCCAGGCGCAGCCCGTCGCGGATGGCCTCTGCCATGTAGGGCTCGTCCTCGACGACCAGCACGCGCATGGACTGGATGCTACGAACCCGCCCCTATCGTCGGCGTACCGAAAACCGCATACGAGCTGACATCACGTGCCTGCCTTGGCTGGCAGCATGAGTCGAACCGCACCTGCCCGAACGCGGACCCATCGGCTCCTGCGGCTCGCGGTCGCCGGGATGGTCCTGGCCACCGCCGTGACCGTGGGAACCGTGGTCCACCGGTCGGCGTCGTCAGGACCGCCCTCCCTGGGCGCGGCCCTCGGTGGTGACCACATCGGGATGCCCACCGGGTCCGACGGCGCCGTGACCGTGGACGACGGCGCCCTTCCCGGAGGCGTCACCGTGTTCGACGACCGGTACCCGGGTGTCGCCAATCTCGATCCCGACCTGCTGCAGGCGCTGCGCGCGGCGGCGGCGGCGGATGCCGCGGACGACGGCGTCGCGTTCACCGTCAACAGCGGCTGGCGGTCCCGGGAGCACCAGGACCAGCTCCTCCGCGAGGCCGTCTCCGAGTACGGGTCCGAAGCCGAAGCCGCCCGCTGGGTCGCCACCGCGGACACGTCCGCCCACGTGTCCGGGGACGCCGTCGACATCGGCCCCGTCGAGGCGAGGGCGTGGCTGTCGGAGCACGGGGCCGGGTACGGGCTGTGCCAGACCTACCGCAACGAGCCGTGGCACTACGAGCTGCACCCCGAGGCCGTGGACCGTGGCTGCCCGGCCATGTACGCCGACCCCACGCAGGACCCGAGGATGCAGCCGTGACCGGCGCGACCGGGCCCCGGGCGTCCGGCGAGCCGGGCCCGGTGGCCGTCGTCGCCGGCGGGCTCTCCTACGAGCGGCCGGTCCCCGGCCGCCGTCCCGGACCGTCTGCGGTGCGGGTGTCCACGCGGACCGGGGCGCCGCTGCCCGGCCGGGTGGGCTCCGCACCGGTCCGGCGGGATCGGTGGCCCGGGCGCCGCCCGGTCCTGCCGTCACTGCTCCTGCTGGTCCTGGCGATCGCGGCGGTCGCGGTCTGGTGGCACGTCTTCGCCGCGGAGCGGGCGGCCGAGCGCGATGCCGCGTGCGCGGCCACCGCGACCGCTCCGGTGGACCTGGACCCGACCTCGGTGGCCGTCCGGGTCTTCAACGCCACCGAGACCGTGGGGCTGGCCCGGCGGGTGTCCGCCGAGCTGGGCGCGCGGGGTTTCGACGTCCAGGAGACGGCCGACGACCCGCTGGACCGGGTGGTCGAGGGGGTCGGGGAGATCCGGCACGGCGCCTGGGGGCGGGGCGTCGCCGCCTTCGTGGCCGCACACGTGCCCGGCGTGACGACGTACGAGGACACCCGCGCCGACGCACGGGTCGATGTGGTCCTCGGCCCTGGGTTCACCGAGCTGGCCACTCCCGACGAGGCCGCCGCCACCCTGTCCGCCGCCGGCGCGGCGGCCGCCTGTGCGTCCGGCGCGGCGGCCGGGAGCAGCTGAGCACCGGTACGGGACCCCACGGTCGGCGGTGTCACGGCAGCCGGCCGGCCCCTCCCTGCCCGGCAACGCGACGGCGCCCCGGCCCCACCACGAGGTGGGACCGGGGCGCCGGTCGACGGGGCTGGCTGGTGATCAGCTGCAGCCGCTGGTGGAGCCGCAGCCCTCGCAGACGTAGCAGCTACCGGCCGGCCGCATCTTCGTGCCGCAGGTCATGCACAGCGGCGCGTCGGTGGCGGTCCCGGTGACCAGCTCGAGCAGCTCGGCCGAGGAGTGCGCCTCCTTGACCGACTTCGGGCCCTCCGGGGTGACCTGCTCCTTGGCCGGGGCGGTCTCGATCGGCGCGGAGCCGCGCAGCTGCTCCAGGTCGACCTCCTCCTCCTCGACGACCGAGCTGGTCGACGCGGAGGTGCCGTAGCCGGCGACCTGCGCCGCCCGCTCCTCGGCGGTGAAGATGCCGAGCCCGGCCCGCTTCTCGACCGGCAGGTGGTCCAGCGCCAGGCGGCGGAAGATGTAGTCCATCACCGACTGGGCGATCCGGATGTCCGGGTCGTCGGTCATGCCGGCCGGCTCGAACCGCATGTTGGTGAACTTCTGGATGTAGGTCTCCAGCGGCACACCGTGCTGCAGCGCGATCGACAGCGAGATCGAGAAGGCGTCCATCACACCGGCGAGGGTCGAGCCCTGCTTGCCGAGCTTCAGGAAGACCTCACCGAGGCTGCCGTCCTCGTACATCCCCGCGGTCATGTAGCCCTCGGCGCCGGCGACGCTGAAGGACGTGGTGACGCTGGTCCGCTTCTTCGGCAGGCGCTTGCGCACCGGGTGCGAGAGCGCGGTCGGGGCGGTCGCCTCGACCTTGACCTCGTCCTTGGTGCCGTCGTTCTTGCCCTTGCCGCCGGAGAGCGGCTGGCCGACCTTGCAGTTGTCGCGGTAGATCGCCAGCGCCTTGAGGCCGAGCTTCCAGCCCTCGAAGTAGATCTTCTCGACGTCCTCGATGGTCGCCGACTCGGGCATGTTGACGGTCTTGCTGATCGCGCCCGAGATGAAGGGCTGCACCGCGGCCATCATGCGGACGTGGCCCATCGGGGAGATGGCCCGCTCACCCATGGCGCAGTCGAACACCTCGTAGTGCTCCGGGCGCAGGGTCGGGGCGTCGACCACGTGGCCGTGCTCGGCGATGTACTCGACGATCGCCTCGATCTGCTCCTCCTGGTAGCCCAGGCTGCGCAGCGCCCGCGGCACCGTCTGGTTGACGATCTGCATGGAGCCGCCGCCGACCAGCTTCTTGAACTTGACCAGCGAGAAGTCCGGCTCGATGCCGGTCGTGTCGCAGTCCATCATGAAGCCGATGGTGCCGGTGGGGGCGAGCACCGAGGCCTGGGCGTTGCGCCAGCCGTTCTCGGTGCCGATCTCCAGGCACTCCTGCCACTGCGCGGTCGCGGCCTTGAGCACGTCGGCGTCGTCGGCACCCACCGGGCGGATCGCGTCGTTCGCAGCGGAGTGCTTGCGCATCACCCGGGCGTGCGCGTCGGCGTTGCGGGCGAAGCCCTCGTAGGCGCCGACGATGCCGGCGAGCTCGGCCGAGCGGCGGTAGGCGGTGCCGGTCATCAGCGAGGTGATCGCCGCGGCCAGGCTCTGGCCACCGCGGGAGTCGTACGCGTGGCCGGTCGCCATGAGCAGCGCGCCCAGGTTGGCGTAGCCGATGCCCAGCTGGCGGTAGGCCCGGGTGGTCTCCCCGATCGGCTCGGTCGGGAAGTCGGCGAAGCAGATGGAGATGTCCATCGCGGTGATGACCAGCTCGACGGCCTTCACGAAGTTCTTGCTGTCGAACGTGCCGTCGTCCTTGAGGAACTTCATGAGGTTCAGCGACGCCAGGTTGCACGAGCTGTTGTCCAGGCTCATGTACTCCGAGCAGGGGTTGGACGCGTTGATCCGGCCCGTCTCGGGGTTGGTGTGCCAGTCGTTGATCGTGTCGTCGTACTGGATGCCCGGGTCGGCGCACTCCCACGCCGCCTGGGTGACCTTGCGGAACAGCGTCTTGGCGTCGACGGTCTCGATGACCGAGCCGTCGAGCCGGGCGCGCAGCCCGAACTCGTCGCCCTCGTCGACCGCGCGCATGAACTCGTCGGAGACGCGGACGGAGTTGTTGGCGTTCTGGTACTGGACGCTGGTGATGTCCTTGCCGCCGAGGTCCATGTCGTACCCGGCGTCGCGCAGCGCGCGGATCTTGTTCTCCTCGCGCGCCTTCGTCTCGACGAACTCCTCGATGTCGGGGTGGTCGATGTCGAGGACGACCATCTTCGCCGCGCGCCGGGTGGCGCCGCCGGACTTGATGGTGCCCGCGGAGGCGTCGGCCCCGCGCATGAAGCTGACCGGGCCGGAGGCGGTGCCACCGGAGGAGAGCAGCTCCTTGGAGGAACGGATGCGGGAGAGGTTCAGGCCGGCACCGGAGCCGCCCTTGAAGATCAGGCCCTCCTCGCGGTACCAGTTGAGGATCGAGTCCATCTCGTCGTCGACGGCGAGGATGAAGCAGGCGCTGACCTGCTGCGGGGCGCTGGTGCCGACGTTGAACCAGACGGGGCTGTTGAAGCTGAAGTACTGGTGCAGCAGCATCCAGGTGAGCTCGTGCTCGAAGATCGCGGCGTCGCCCTCGCCGGCGAAGTAGCCGTGCTCGCGGCCGGCCTCGGTGTAGGTGAGCACCACGCGGTCGATGAGCTGGCGCAGGCTGGTCTCCCGCTGGGGGGTGCCGACGGCGCCGCGGAAGTACTTCGTGGTGACGATGTTGGTGGCGTTGATGCTCCACTCCGCCGGGAACTCCACGCCGCGCTGCTCGAAGTTGATCGAGCCGTCGCGCCAGTTGGTCATCACGACGTCACGGCGCTCCCAGGTCACCTCGTCGTAGGGGTGCACACCGGCGGTGGTGAAGACGCGCTTGATCTTCAGGCCCTTGCCCCGGCTGGGCGCCTTGGCGGTGCGGCGGGTGCGGGCGCCGGCCATGCGGTCGTCGGTCTCGGTCATGGTGTGGAGCTCTCCCTGGTCGTGTGTCGCATGGTGCTTCGCGGGGCTGCGCGGTGGTGCTGCGCGTGGGCGGATCGGGGGCTGGGGAAGAGCCGCGATCGGTAACTGCTCGAACTGCTGTCTATCGGTCGGCACTGACAGTTCTCAGGTGCCGGCGGCGGCGGGGTCGGGGCTCGGCTGACCCCTCCCCCCGCTCCGCCGGCGGACCGGAGGATCGGGCTGCATGCCCGGCAGCGGGGGCGTTCCGCCGGCGAGGTGGCGGGCGCGCAGCTCGGTGATCTCCTTCTCGAAGTCCTCGAGGGAGGTGAAGGCCCGGTACACGCTGGCGAAGCGCAGGTAGGCCACCTCGTCCAGCTCGCGCAGCGGGCGCAGGATGGCCAGGCCCACCTCGTGGCTGGGCACCTCGGCCGCGCCGCTGGCGCGGATCGCGTCCTCCACCTGCTGGGCCAGGAGCTTGAGCTGGTCCTCGTCGACCGGCCGGCCCTGGCAGGCCCGCCGGACACCGGCGACGACCTTGGTCCGGTTGAACGGCTCGCTGACGCCGTTGCGCTTGACGACGGCGAGCACCGCCTCCTCGACGGTGGTGAAGCGCCGCCCGCACGCGGGGCAGGACCGCCGACGCCGGGTGGTGGCGCCCTCGTCGGCCTCGCGCGAGTCGATGACCCGGCTGTCGGCGTTGTGGCAGAACGGGCACCGCACGGTGGGTTCACCTCCTCCTGGACCGATCGCCACCGACCGCCTTGTGGACCTTCCTGGGGACATCCGGTGGATGCCCCGGGGAGAACCTGAGGACGGGCCTGTGGACGGGCTTACAGCTCTGTAACTACTAGATGTAGGGGAACCCTAGGACGGGCTCCACAAGATGTGCAAGTGATCGTTTCCTCGGCGTGTTCCACCCCGACCCGTCCGTGTGCACGCGGAACACCGGACCCCTCCCGTCACACGACACGCCGCACCGACCCGCCGGGATGTCGCGGAGACCACATCGACGAGGCGGCGGGAGGGCAGGCCGAGAGCCACCGCCGGGCGGCGACGGTCGGCGGGTGACGGCGCGCGGCGACGGCGCCGGCACACGGTCGTGTGCCGGCGCCGCGGCGCGGTGCGATCGGCCAGGAGGGGCGAGCGGGGAGGGGCGAGGGATGGCGGCGTTCAGGGGCGGGAGAGCGAGCCGTCCACCCGGGGACGGCGGGACTGCGGGATCTGGTCGCTCAGGCGCATGGGCCGGGTGAGCAGGTCACCCTCCAGCCCGGCCGGGGCGCTCCACCCACGCGGAGCGGACGGCTCGCTGCTGAGCGGTCCGCGGGCCGTCGGGACCGACCGGACGACGGTCGCCGGGGGCTCCTCGCGCGACACGACCGCCGCTGCGGCGGCGGGCTCGGCGACGACCGGGATCAGTCCGGTGTCCGCGGCGCGGTGCCGGCCGGCCGCGGCGTCGACCGGCGAGGCCGGGGCGCGGTGCCGCCCGGGCGCCTGCGTCGGCCTGGGCGCGGCCGCCACGGCCTGGCCCGCCGACTCCTCGGGGGCGCGACGGCGGCCGCCGGGACGAGCAGCCCCGGCCTGAGCGACGTGGTCGCGCACGAGCGGAAGGCTGGCGGTCGCCTCGACGTCCGGCCCCGGAACGCCACGATGCGGAGCAGCCTGCACGGCGGCCCACGTGCGCGTCTCCTCCACGGCAGCGGTCACCGGAGCAGCCGCGGCAACCGGGGGGCGCTCCGGCAGCCGCAGGGCCGCCAGGTCGGTCCAGCCGGTCTCCTCCACGCCGGCCGCGACGACGCGGACCCACACCTGGCAGACGCCGGCTTCGTCATGGCGCCAGCCGAGCAGCTCTCCGGCCCGCCAGACCCCGGCCCGGAAGACCTCGACGCGCTGGGGGTGGCTGGTGAACACGGCTGCTCGGTTCTCCATGACGCTGGACACACGACGACCGTATGCGTCGGCGCCGCACGCAGTGTGAACGAGCAGGCACTGAGGGTTGACGAAGTCGGCAGGCGAGCTTGTGCACCTCTTGCGATACTCGGTCGATCCGTAGCCCGCCGCGCGTCGCGTCACGGCAGTCGCAGCACCTGGCCCGGCTCGATCGACGCGTCGCCCAGGCCGTTGAGCAGCTGGATCTCGTCGATGACCTGGCGCACGTCCCGCGCTCCGGCCACGTCGCTCGCGATGGACCACAGCGTGTCCCCGGGTTCCACGACCGTGCTCGCCGTGCCCATCAGCTGCAGCCCCCCGTCGCCGCCGCCCAGCGCCGCGTCGGCGAGCGCCAGCACCCCGAGGGCGAGCAGGAGCAGCAGGACCACGACGAGACGACGACCGCGAGCGGTCAGGCGCAGCGGCGCCCTGCCGCCTGCCGGCGCACGGGGGTCGGGCGCGGCGACGGCACGCACCCGGACCGGACCTGCTGGCTCGTCGCGCCGAGGCCGCTGCTCGGAGTAGGCACGCGGCACGGGCGGCAGGACCCGCAGGTGCCGCTCGCGCGCCGGATGCACGTCACCGGCACCCGGCGTCCGGACTCCCCCGCTCGTCAGCGCAACACCACTGGTCATCGCTACCCACCTCTCACCGGTCGGTGCCCACCGACCCGAACGCATGTTCGATTCGAACGTCTGTCCGATGTCTACCGCACGCCACCGACAGAAGCGACGCGACACGGAAAACTTCGAACACGTGTTTGAACTGACCGGCGATCGGCGCTACCGTTCCTCCGACGACCAGGGCTGGGACATCGCGCGAGGACATCGCACGAGCAGCCGCGAGGAGGAGACGTGACGGACTCGAGCGGGACGTCCGGGGGCCGACGCCGGGCCGCGGGCACCACCACGGACACGGCCGACGGCTCGGCCTCCGTGCGCACCTTCCCCGATCGCACCGCCGACGGGGACGGGTTGACGCAGCGGCAGCGCCGGGTGCTCGAGGTCATCCACGACTCCATCGAGCGCCGCGGCTACCCACCCTCGGTGCGGGAGATCGGCGAGGCGGTCGGGCTCTCCTCCGCCTCCTCCGTGGCGCACCAATTGTCGGTGCTGCAGAAGAAGGGCTGGCTGCGCCGCGACCCCAACCGGCCCCGGGCGCTCGACGTGCGCCTGCCGGGCGACACCGGGCGGACCGTGGCCCCGGTCGCCGATCTACCCGTGCTGGGCGACGGAGAGCAGGTCCCCGCCCCCGCCTACGTGCCTCTCGTCGGCCGGATCGCCGCCGGTGGTCCGGTGCTCGCGGAGCAGGCGGTGGAGGACGTCTTCCCGCTCCCCCGCGAGCTGGTCGGCGAGGGCACGGTCTTCATGCTCAAGGTCGCAGGTGACTCGATGGTGGAGGCCGCCATCTGCGACGGCGACTGGGTGGTCGTCCGCCAGCAGCCCACCGCCGAGAACGGCGAGATCGTGGCCGCCATGATCGACGGGGAGGCGACGGTCAAGACCTACAAGCGCCGCGACGGGCACGTGTGGCTGATGCCGCACAACCCGGCGTACGACCCCATCCCGGGTGACGAGGCGACGATCCTCGGGCGCGTCGTCTCGGTGTTGCGCCGGGTCTGACGGTCAGGGCCGGCGGCGCAGCCGGCTGCCCAGCCAGACCACGACGGTCGCCACCGCGGCGGCGATGAGGGCTGCCGTGATGGGCGAGCGGTCCGACCGCGCCAGGTCGGCGAAGCTGGGCAGCGGCGGGCCCGAGGGCTCGGCGGCCGCCACCGCGGGGACGGCCGCGGCAGGCAGCGGCACCACCGTGACCGCGCTGGGCAGCCCCTCGCTGGCCACGAGGAGCGCCTTCCCGTCGGCGGCGAAGCTGATCGCCTCGCCCTGTGGCGACTCCGGCAGGGGGATGTGCACGGGGTCCCCGCCCAGCGCGCCGGCGACGTCCGACCCGGCCAGGGGCCACACGTAGGCATCGGTGTAGGTGCGCAACGCGAGCGCGCTGCCGTCCGCGGCGACCGCACCGCCGGTGACCATGAGCTGACCGGCCCGACCGACCGGGCCCCCCGGAGTGCCGGTGAGCGTCAGGTTCACGGCGGCCACCCGCTCCAGGGCCACGGTCCCGCCGTCGACCAGGGGGCCGGCGGGCCGGTAGACCCCGCTGGCGCCGAGGACCTCCTTGGTGACCACGTACGGCGTCCCGTCCGGCGCCATCAGCAGCGCCTCCGCGTCGTGCGGGCCGTCGGGGTAGGTCAGCCGGTACAGGGACGGAACACCTCCCGGCCGCAGCACGTGCAGCGCGACCGTCGCGCGGTCGGCGCCGTTGTCCCCCGTGTCGGCGATCCACACGGTGCCGTCCGGACCGACGGCCAGGTCCTCCGGGTCGTAGGGGTCCACCGGCGCGGTCTGCACGTCGATCACCGTGCAGTCGCCGTCGAGCCCGAGCACGGTGACCTGCTCGCCGCCGTCGTTCAGCGCGAGCATCTGGTCGCCGACGACGACCAGGCCGGAGAGCTCGGCCAGCCGCGGGTCGGTGATCGAGCAGCGGACGGTCGGTGCCGGCTCCTCCGCGGCCGCATGCGGCAGAGCGGGGGCGAGGACGAGCCCCGCGGTCAGCGCCGTCGCCAGAGGCAGCCGGCGCGCACAGGCGCGGCTATACGAGGGGGCGGCCGGCGGGGGCACGTACCCAGCGTGACAGAACGACCGCGTCCAGTGCATGAACCACGCCCAACAGGACGATGCCGACGGCCGCACCGACGACCGCGTCGGTGACCCAGTGGAAGTCCAGCGACACCATCGCCACCCCGGTCACCAGCGGACCGGCCACGCTGAGCCACCAGAACGCGCGCTGTGCCGCGGGGGGCAGCCCGTACTCGACGGCCTGCCAGCGGGCCACGCCCCACATCAGCACCGCGTTGGCGACGTGCCCGGAGGGGAACGAGGCGCCGTCGGCGTGGAAGAAGTAGGAACCGGGGAAAGCCGGCGCGGTGCGCCCGATGCCGTGCTTGATGGCGTAGACACCGGCGGTGAGCACGGCGACCGCGAGGACCACCCGCGCCAGGGGCAGCCAGGCGCCGCGCTGCCAGAGCAGGTAGCCGACCAGGCCGGCGAGCACCGCCAGGATCGTGACCCGGCCACCGACCTGGGTGAGCAGCCAGACCACCGGATAGGCCGGTGACTCCTGCAGGCCCCAGTCGCTGACGATCTCGGAGACCCGCAGGTCCATCCGCTCCAGCCGGCCGCGGGCGAGCAGGTCGGCGGTCATCAGGCCGCCGACCAGCACCGCCACGACGAGGAGCCACCACGGGGGGCGGCCGACGGAGACGACGGGCGGGGAACCGGCTCGACCGGCTTCCCGCACCGCACCTCTCGTCACCCCGTCACCGTACCGGCCCGTGACCGAACCGTGATCGGACCGGCGCGGTCCGGACCCGGTCAGGCGACCGGGACCGCGAACTCCTCGAGCGCCGCGGCGAGCCCGCCGTCCACCCGCGCGGAGAGCCGGGTGCCACCGCCCTCGTGCTCTTCGCTGAGCACCTCACCGTCCCGGTGCACGCGGGCGACGAGGTCACCGCGCTCGTAGGGCACGAGCACCTCGACGTCGACGTCCGGGTGCGGCAACCGCTCCGCGATGAGGGCGCGGAGCTGGTCCATGCCGTGTCCGGTCCGGGCCGACACCCACACCGCGCCCGGAAGCGCCTGGCGGAGGGCGAGGATGTCCTCCTCGCCCATCGCGTCGACCTTGTTCACCACGATGACCTCGGGCACCGCCGAGGCGTCGATCTCCTGCAGGACGATGTGCACGGCGTTGATCTGGCCCAGCGGGTCGGGGTCGGAGCCGTCGACCACGTGCAGCAGCAGGTCGGCCGCGGCGACCTCCTCCAGCGTCGAGCGGAAGGCGTCCACCAGCTGGTGCGGCAGGTGCCGCACGAAGCCCACCGTGTCGGTGAGCGTGAACTCGCGTCCGTCCGGCCCCTGCGCCCGGCGCACGGTCGGGTCGAGGGTGGCGAACAGCGCGTTCTCCACCAGCACCCCGGCGCCGGTGAGCTGGTTGAGGAGGCTGGACTTGCCGGCGTTGGTGTACCCGGCGATGGCCACGCTCGGCGTCGCGTTCCGGTCACGGCTGGACCGCTGGGTGGCGCGCGCGGTCGCCATGCCGGCGATCTCGCGGCGGAGCTTGCTCACCCGTGCCCGGATGCGCCGACGGTCGGTCTCGATCTTCGTCTCACCGGGACCACGGGTACCGATGCCGCCACCACCGGCGACGCGGCCACCGGCCTGCCGGGACAGCGACTCACCCCAGCCGCGCAGCCGGGGCAGCATGTACTGCATCTGCGCGAGCTCGACCTGCGCCTTGCCCTCCCGGCTGGTCGCGTGCTGGGCGAAGATGTCGAGGATCAGCGCCGTCCGGTCGACGACCTTGACCTTCAGCACCTTCTCCAACTGGTTGAGCTGGCCCGGGGTGAGCTCACCGTCGCAGATGACGGTGTCGGCGCCGGTCGCGGCGACGATGTCGCGGATCTCGGCGGCCTTGCCCGAGCCCACGTAGGTGGCGGCGTCGGGCTTGTCCCGCCGCTGGCTGACCGCCTCCAGCACCTCGGAACCGGCGGTCTCGGCGAGGGCGGCGAGCTCGGCGAGCGAGCGGTCGGCATCGACCTGGGTGCCCTCGGTCCAGATCCCGACGAGGACGACCCGCTCGAGCCGCAGCTGCCGGTACTCGACCTCGGTGACGTCGGCGAGCTCGGTGGAGAGCCCGGCCACCCGGCGCAGGGCGCCGCGGGCCTCGAGGGCGTAGGAGCCCGTGGTGTGGTCTTCCTCGTCCCGCTGCCCGACGGGCGCGGGGCGGGGCTCGTTTCCGGTCTGCTCGTCGAACGGCAGGGCGTCGGGGGCGGTCGTCATCGTGTCCAGCGTGGCACGGTCCTGCACAGAAGGCACCTGAGTTGTCATCGTCCGGTGCAACGCTCTGCCCCGCCGGATGCATCCCGCCGCCGGGCGGAGCTCAGCCGGCGAGCCACTCCGGGCAGAGGGACCCCGTGGCCACCAGCACCGCCGGACCGCTGAGGACCGTCGTCCCGGTGGTCACCTGAACCGTCAGCCGGCCGCCGGGGACGTCGACGACGACGGTGCCCTCGGTCGCCCCGTCGGCCCGCAGCGCGGCGTACGCCGCCGCGCAGGCGCCGGTGCCGCAGCTCCGCGTCTCCCCCACCCCGCGCTCGAACACCCGCAGCCGGACGTGCGCCCCCGGCGCCAGCACGTTGACGAGCTCGACGTTGACGCCGTCGGGGAACAGCCCGGCGTCGAACTCCGGGGCCCGGGTGAGGTCGAGGGAGTCGACGTCGACGTCGGTGAGGGAGGCCAGGTGCGGATTCCCCATCGAGACGGCGAGCCCGGGAAAGCTGCGGCCGCCCAGCTCGGCGGCGCCGCGGCCGAACTCGCGGGCCGGCCCCATGTCGACCCAGTAGCCCCCGTCCGCGGCGGCGCCCACCCGGCGGGGCCCGCCCCGCGTCCCCACGAGGACGCCGTCCGCGCACGCGGCCCGGTCCAGCAGCCCCTCGGCGACCAGCGCGTGGAGGAAGAGCCGGATGCCGTTGCCGCACATCTCCGCGTAGGAGCCGTCGGCGTTGCGGTGGTCCATGAACCACTCGCAGGCGGCGAGGTCGTCGCCGAGCACCGCCGGCGCGTCGGGCACGTGCGCGCTGCGGACCAGCCGGAGGACGCCGTCGCCACCGAGGCCGGCGCGGCGGTCGCACAGCCGGCGGACCGTCGCCGCGTCCAGCCGGTCGCCGTCCCACACCCGGCCGTCGGGGTCGGGCAGCACCACGAAGTCGTTCTCGGTGCCGTGCCCGAGCAGCACGCGCGGCGAGGAGGTCACCCCTCGATCGTACGGGCGGTGATCCCGGCGGCGACGGCGTCGACCAGGTCGGGGCGGGCGGCGTCGAACCAGGTCGTCGCGGCGTCCCGGCGGAACCACGACCGCTGCCGGCGGACGAACCGCCGGGTGGTGGTGACGGTGCGCTCCCGCGCCTCCTCCGCGGTCAGCGTGCCGTCGAACTGGGCGAGCACCTGGGCGTAGCCCAGCGCCCGCGACGCCGTCGGCCCCTCGCGCAGCCCCGCGGCGGCCAGGGCCGCCACCTCGTCGGGGAACCCGGCGGCCCACATCCGGTCGACCCGCAGCGCGATCCGCCGGTCGAGCTCGGCCGCCTCCCGGTCCAGGCCCACGACGACGGCGGGGTAGTGCGGCGCCGGCGCCGGTAGCTGCGCCCGGAACGGGCCGCCGGTCAGCTCGATCACCTCCAGCGCGCGCACGATGCGCCGTCCGTTGCTGGGCAGCACGTCCGCGGCCGCCACCGGGTCGAGGCCGGCCAGCCGGGCGTGCAGCGCCGCCGGGCCGGCGGTGGCCAACTCGTCCTCCAGCCGGGCCCGGATCCCGGGGTCGGTGCCCGGGAAGTCGAGCTCGTCGAGGACCGCCCGCACGTACAGCCCGGACCCGCCGACCAGGAGCGGCAGCACACCTGCCGCGCGGAGCCGGTCGATCTTCCCGCGAGCGCGCTGCCGGTACTCCGCGACGGACGCCGGCTGCCGGACGTCCCACAGGTCCAGGAGGTGGTGCGGCACCCCGCCGCGTTCGGCGAGGTCGGGCTTGGCGGTGCCGATGTCCATGCCGCGGTAGAGCTGCATGGAGTCGGCGTTGACCACCTCGCCGCCCAGCCGCCGGGCCAGCGCCACGGCCAGCGCGGTCTTCCCGGTGGCCGTCGGCCCGACCACGGCCACGACCGGCGGGGGCGTCACGCCACCACCCAGTCCGCGACCGGGTAGCCGACGCCGAAGGGGGCCGCGTCGTGCCGCAGCCGCGCGGTCACGTGCCGCCCCGCGAACGCCGCACCGATCGCTCGCCAGGTGGGCACCCCGGCGGCCAGCAACCGCGCGCCCTCGGCCTGGTCCAGCCCGGCCAGCGCAGCGGCGTCGCCGCCGGCGAGGGCGGCGCTGACCGCGGCGTCGTAGGGAGCGGCGGCGGGGTCCAGGTAACCCGGCGCCTTCACCGTCCGGCGGGCCGATCCGTCGCCCATCGCCAGCACGCCGACGGGCGCCGGCAGGTCGCGCAGCAGCTGCCCCAGGTCGTCCGGGCCCACCCCCAGGCGGGTGCCCGGGAACGAGGCCTCGTCCAGCAGCCAGGAACCCACGGTGTGGGCGAGCGGGAGCCGGCGGCCCCCCGGGCGCAGCCAGCCGTCGAACCGCAGGGCCACGTCGACGCCGAACCCCCGAAGGTCCCCGCCGTCCCCGGGACCGAACCGCTCCCCCGGCGCCGCGCCCGGACCGACGACGATCACCACCTCCGGAGCCGCGGTGAGCAGGGCGGCCACCGCGTCGGCGCAGGCCGAGCGCAGAGCGAGGGTCTCCGGCGCGGAGCGGCCCTCCACGGCGGGGAGCAGCAGGGGCGGGCAAGGGCAGAACGCGACCGCGGCGGAGGGACGGGGGGTCCGGGGCTCGGAGCCGCCGGGATCGAGGGTCACGTCCAGCAGTGTCGCCGATGGGACGTGGGACACTGCCGGACGTGTCGAGCACGGACAACCCCGGCAACGGGGTGCAGCAGGACGCTCCGCCGATTGCGGAGACCCCCGAGACGACCGCCCCCGAGGCGGCGCAGCCCGGTGGCGGCCCGGACGCGGTGACCCCCGCGGCGGGCACCCCGGCCGCGGCGACCCCGGCGGAGGCGGCGCTCCCCGACCCCACGGGCCCGGCGCCGGAACCGGCCGCCCCCGAGCCCACCGCGCCGGAGGCGGCCACCCCGGAGCCCACCGCGCCGGAGGCGGTCCCGTCGGAACCGGCTGCCTCGGAGCCCGCGGCACCGGAGGCGGCCACCCCGGAGCCCGCCGCGCCGGAGCCGGCCGCACCGACCGCACCCGCCGCCCCGGCACCGGTGCCCGCTCCCCCGGCGGCGATCGTCGTCAGCGATCCCACGCAGTGGGGCCGGGTCGACGCCGAGGGCACCGTCTACGTGCGGACTCCCGACGGCGAGCGCGCGGTCGGCTCGTGGCAGGCCGGTGACGCCGAGGCCGGGCTGGCCCACTACGGCCGCCGCTACGACGACCTCGCCACCGAGGTGTCGCTGCTCGAGGCACGGCTGCGCGCGCACACCGGCAACCCGGCGGAGATCAAGAACAAGGCGCAGGCGCTGGCCGACTCCATCCCGACGGCCGCAGCCGTCGGCGACCTCGAGGGGCTGGCCGCCCGGGCGCGCGCGATGCTGGCGACCGCCGACTCCGCGGCCGCGGAGTCCCGGGCGGAGAAGGCCGCCGCCCGCGCCGCGCAGATCGCGCGCAAGGAGGCCCTGGCCGCCGAGGCGGAGCAGATCGCCGCGGAGTCCACCGCCTGGAAGGCCTCCGGTGACCGCCTCAAGGCGATCGTCGAGGAGTGGAAGACCATCCGCGGCATCGACCGCAAGACCGACGAGGCGCTGTGGTCCCGCTTCGCGGCCGCGCGGGACGCGTTCGGCCGCCGGCGGGGCAGCCACTTCGCCCAGCTCGACGCGCAGCGGGGCGAGGCCCGGGCCGCCAAGCAGGAGCTGATCAAGGAGGCGCAGCGGCTGTCGTCCTCCACGGAGTGGGGCCCGACGAGCGCCGCGATGCGCTCCCTGATGGACCGCTGGAAGGCGGTCCCGCGCATCGGCCGGGACGGCGACGACGACCTGTGGAAGGAGTTCCGCGCCGCGCAGGACGTCTTCTTCAACGCCCGCGCCGAGCAGGACAAGGCCCGGGACGCCGAGCAGGTCGCCAACCAGCAGGCCAAGGAGGAGCTGCTGGCCGAGGCGGAGCAGCTCGACCCGTCCAAGGACCTCCGGGGCGCCCAGAACGCGCTGCGCAAGCTCCAGGAGCGCTACGACGCCATCGGCCACGTGCCGCGCGGGGCCATGCGCCAGCTCGAGGACCGCATGCAGGCCGTCGAGCAGAAGGTGCGCGGCGCCGCCGATGCCGGCCGCGTGCGCACCGCGCCGGAGAACCCGATGGTGGCCTCCATGCGGGCCGCCGTCACCAAGGCCGAGGAGCAGCTGGCCAAGGCCGAGGCCGCCGACGACGAGCGGCGGATCGACGAAGCGCAGGCGAACCTGGCCACGCGCCGCGAATGGCTGGCCGAGGCGGAGAAGTCCGCGCGGCGCTAGCGCCACGAGCAGCGAAGGGCCCGTCCGATCCGGACGGGCCCTTCGTCGTTCAGCAGCCGGAGGCGAGGACCGGCAGCGGCGCGGGGACGCCGACCTGCGGCATCCCGAGCGAGACGCCGGGGGTCGTCGGCCGGGTGCCGGCCTCCGACGCGTCACCGGCCCGGGTCCGCCGGTGCGACAGCAGCACGCCGTCGGCGACCAGGTGGTGCGGTGCGGCCTCGGTGATCACCGTCTCGACGACGTCGCCGGGCCGGATGCCCTCGGCAGCCGTGAAGTGCACGAGCCGGCCGTCGCGGCCGCGGCCGGAGAGCCGGCCGCGCGCGGCGTCCTTGCTGCCCTCCCCCGACGCGACGAGCAGCTCGACCAGCTGCCCGATGAGCTTCCGGTTCTCGTCCCAGCTGATCTGATCCTGCAGCGCGGTCAGCCGCAGGTACCGCTCCTGGACGACGGCCTTGGGCAGCTGGCCGTCCATCTCCGCCGCCGGCGTCCCCGGCCGCTTGGAGTACTGGAAGGTGAAGGCGCTGGCGAAGCGGGCCCGGCGGACGACCTCGAGGGTCTGCTCGAAGTCCTCCTCGGTCTCGCCGGGGAAGCCGACGATGATGTCGGTGGTGATCGCCGCGTCGGGCATCGCCGCCCGGACCCGGTCGATGATGCCGAGGTAGCGGTCCTGCCGGTAGCCGCGGCGCATCCGGCGGAGCACGTCGTCGGACCCGCTCTGCAGCGGCATGTGCAGCTGGTGGCACACCGCCGGCGTCTCGGCCATGGCCTCGATGACGTCGTCGGTGAACTCCCGCGGGTGCGGGCTGGTGAACCGGATCCGCTCCAGCCCGTCGATCCGGCCGGCCGCCCGCAGCAGATCGGCGAACGCACCCCGGTCGCGGAACTCCACGCCGTAGGCGTTCACGTTCTGCCCGAGCAGGGTCACCTCGAGCACGCCCTGGTCGACCAGTGCCTGCACCTCGGCCAGGATCTCGCCCGGGCGGCGGTCCTTCTCCTTGCCGCGCAGCGCCGGGACGATGCAGAACGTGCAGGTGTTGTTGCACCCCACGCTGATCGACACCCAGCCGGAGTAGGCGGAGTCCCGCTTGGCCGGCAGCGTCGAGGGGAAGACCTCGAGGGCCTCGGCGATCTCCACCTGCGCCTCGGCGTTGTGCCGGGCGCGCTCGAGCAGCGCCGGCAGCGACCCGACGTTGTGCGTGCCGAAGACGACGTCGACCCACGGGGCCCGGCGGACGATCTCCCCCCGGTCCTTCTGCGCCAGGCAGCCGCCCACGGCGATCTGCATGCCGGGGTGGGCGTCCTTGACCGGGCGCAGGTGGCCGAGGTTGCCGTAGAGCCGGTTGTCGGCGTTCTCCCGGACCGCGCAGGTGTTGAGGACGACGACGTCGGCGTCGTCGTCCCCGGCCGCGGCGGTGTAGCCGGCCTCCTCCAGGAGGCCGGACAGCCGCTCGGAGTCGTGCACGTTCATCTGGCACCCGTACGTGCGCACCCGGTAGGTGCGGGCGGGGCTCTCGGTAGCGCTGCTCATCTCGCCATGGAGGGTACGGCGCGACGGACGGCCTCCGGCTCGTCGCCGGAACCGGGTGAGGCCGGGATGGGTCCTGCTGCACTGCCGGCCCGGCGACGTGCTCCCGGTCGCACCCCAGCGAGTGACGGGCGGCGGCTTCGTTACGCCTTCGTGATCCCACGGTGCGGGATCCGCGACCTTCCGCCCTTAGGGTCCCCAAGATGACCAGCCGTTCGAACGGAGAGCCCCTCGTCCGCCTGTCCGGCGTCAACAAGTGGTTCGGCGAGCTGCACGTCCTGCAGGACATCGACCTGGACATCGCCGCCGGCGAGGTCCTCGTCGTCATCGGTCCGTCGGGCTCGGGGAAGTCGACGCTGTGCCGCGCGATCAACCGGCTCGAGCCGATCGAGAAGGGCGAGATCACCATCGACGGCGAGCGCCTGCCCGAGGAGGGCAAGGAGCTCGCCCGGCTGCGCGCCGACGTCGGCATGGTGTTCCAGAGCTTCAACCTCTTCGCGCACAAGACGATCCTCGAGAACGTCACCCTCGGGCCGACCAAGGTGCGCAAGAAGTCCAAGTCCGACGCCGAGAAGCGGGCCCGCGAGCTGCTCGACCGGGTCGGGGTCAGCGCCCAGGCCGAAAAGTACCCCGCCCAGCTCTCCGGCGGTCAGCAGCAGCGCGTGGCGATCGCCCGGGCGCTGGCCATGGAGCCGAAGGTCATGCTCTTCGACGAGCCGACCTCGGCGCTCGACCCCGAGATGATCAACGAGGTCCTCGACGTCATGGTCGGCCTGGCGAAGGACGGCATGACGATGGTCGTCGTCACACACGAGATGGGCTTCGCCCGCCGGGCGGCCAACCGCGTCGTCTTCATGGACGGCGGCCGGATCGTCGAGTCGGCCGAGCCCGAGACCTTCTTCACCAACCCGCGGTCCGACCGCGCCAAGGACTTCCTGTCCAAGATCCTCACCCACTGACCGAGACCGTCCAGCGAGAGGACCCCAGCCATGAACTTCCGTCGTAGCGCCCTGGTGGCGACCCTGTCCGTCGTCGCCCTCACCGCTGCCGCCTGCGGCGGCGACTCCGAGGAGACCGCCACCGACGTGCCCGTCGCCGACGCCCCCGAGTTCGAGGAGGGAACGACGATGGCCGAGCTGGCCGAGGCCGGCTCGATCACGATCGGCACCAAGTACGACCAGCCGGGCTTCGGCCTGGAGACCCTGGACGGCGAGCTCGAGGGCTTCGACGTCGAGATCGCGAAGATCATCGCCGCCGAGCTCGGCATCGCCGAGGAGGACATCCAGTGGGAGCAGACCCCCTCCGCCGTGCGTGAGGAGGTCATCGAGGACGGCGAGGTCGACATGGTCGTCGCCACCTACACGATCAACGACGAGCGAGCCGAGCGGATCACCTTCGCCGGGCCGTACTACGAAGCCGGCCAGCAGATCATGGTCGCGGCCGACAACGACGAGATCACCGGCCCGGAGTCGTTCACCGAGAACCCGGAGCTCAAGGTCTGCTCGGTCACCGGCTCCACGCCGGCGGAGCAGATCAAGCAGTACCTGGCCAACGAGGCCGACCAGCTGGTGCTCTTCGACGAGTACTCGCAGTGCGCCGACTCCCTGTCGAACGGCCAGGTGGACGCCGTCACGACCGACAACGTGATCCTGCTGGGCTTCGTGTCCGAGTCCGACGGTGAGTTCAAGCTCGTCGGCGAGCAGTTCACCGAGGAGCCCTACGGCATCGGGATCGAGAAGGGCGACGTCGCCTTCTGCGAGTTCATCAACGAGACCCTCGCCGCCAACGAGGAGGCCTACGTCGCCGCCTGGGAGGCCACCGCGGGTCAGATCGAGGGCACGCAGACGCCGGAGCTCCCCGAGCCCGCCGAGTGCGTCTGATCGTCCTGTTCGACGGCGACCGGCCGGCCCGCATGGCCGGCCGGTCGCT
Organism: Blastococcus xanthinilyticus; assembly: GCF_008124835.1. Classification (GTDB taxonomy): domain Bacteria; phylum Actinomycetota; class Actinomycetes; order Mycobacteriales; family Geodermatophilaceae; genus Blastococcus; species Blastococcus xanthinilyticus. The sequence continues at coordinate 45,075 of NZ_VNHW01000016.1, forward strand.
GACGGCTGAACCGCCGCACCGTCACCGCTGGCACTGAGGGGGGTATGTGAGCCCGGTCATCGAGAACCTCGACCTGTACGTCGACGGCTTCCTGACGTCACTGAGCATCATCGTGGTCGCCATGGTCGGCTCGCTGCTGCTGGGCACGCTGATCGCGGCCTTCCGGGTCTCCCCCGTCCCGCCGCTGCGCGCCTTCGGCACCTTCTGGGTGTCGACCTTCCGCAACACCCCGCTGTCGGTGGTGCTGTTCTTCTGCGCCTTCGGCCTGCCCGAGCTGGGCATCAACCGGACGTTCTACTTCTTCGGCGTCCTGGGCCTGATCCTCTACACGTCCGCATTCGTCTGCGAGGCCATCCGGTCCGGCATCAACTCGGTGTCCGCCGGCCAGGCCGAGGCGGCCCGCTCGATCGGCCTCAACTTCTCGCAGAGCCTGCGGTTCGTGGTCCTGCCCCAGGCGCTGCGCACGGTGGTGCCGCCGCTGGGCAGCGTGATCATCGCGATGTTCAAGAACTCCGCCGTCGTCGGTGCCTTCGGCGTCGGCGGCGACCTGTGGAGCACCGGGCAGACGCTGACCAGCGCCCGGGGCTACGAGACCCTGCCGATCTTCATCGGGGTGGCGATCGGGTTCCTGCTCATCACCCTTCCGGCCGGGGCGCTCCTGCAGGTCATCGAGCGGAAGGTGGCGATCGCACGATGAGCCAGCAGGAGACCGTGCTGTTCGACGCGCAGGGCCCGAAGGCCCGTCGCCGGACGGCGATCGGCACGGTCGTCGGGGCCCTCGTCCTGATCGCCGTCGCCGTCCTGGTGGTGCTGCGCCTCGCCGGCCAGGGCCAGTTCTCCATGGAGCTCTGGGGACCGCTGATCAACCCGGGGAACGAGAACTTCGAACTGGTCTGGGGAGTCATCGGCGAGGGCATCGTCAACACCATCAAGGCCGCGCTCGTCGCGATGACGCTGTCGGTGGTGATCGGCACGCTGATCGCCGTCGCCCGGCTGTCGCTCGGCCGGTACGCCCGGATCCCGCTCATCGGCGTCGTCGAGGTCTTCCGCGGCCTGCCGGTCGTCGTCCTCGTGTACCTGTGCGTCCGCGCGCTGCCCGACGCGGGGGTCGATCTGAGCGGATTGCCGGGTGGCCAGGTCTTCTGGGGCCTGATCATCGGCCTCACGGCGTACAACATGGTCATCTTCGCGGAGGTCGTCCGCGCGGGGGTCGCTTCCCTCCCCCGCGGGCAGCGGGAAGCCGCCCTGGCCACCGGCCTCACCAACGGCCAGGCCATGCGCATCATCCTGCTGCCGCAGGCGTTCCGCATCATGCTCCCGGCGATCATCAGCCAGCTGGTGGTCGTGCTGAAGGACACCTCGCTCGTGGTCTTCGTGGCCAACTTCGACGAACTGCTGAGCCAGGGCGAGAGCATCATCCGGAACCTGGACAACCCGATCCAGACGTTCACGGTCGTCGCCCTGCTCTACATCGCGATCAACTACACGCTCGGCCGGCTGGCCCAGTGGGTGCAGGCCCGCCAGGCGCGTGGATCGACGGCGAAGGCCACCGGCGGGGACGACCTGGTGCCGGTCCGCGACGGCGCCTGAACGATCTGCACGCCGCTCCGCTGGTCTGACCAGGCCGTTCACCTCTGACCCACTCGTCCCAGCCGGGCGCGCCGCACGACTGCGGTAGGGCACGGTCGCGAGACTGGTCGGCACGATGGAGACGATGCACACGGCGGGGCGCCGCATCCTGCCCCCGGTCCCCCGGCCCCCTGCCGACGCGATCCCGCCGGCCTCCCAGACCGCCGCCCCGGCCCTTGCGGACGTCGACGCCGGGATCGACGCCGGTCAGCAGTTCGTCGCCCGGCTCCGCGCATACGGCCGGCACTTCGCGGCCGCCGCCGGCGCGGAGAGCGCCGTCGTGCGGGAGGTCGTGCCTCCCGCCCGGCACCGGCGCTCGCGCTGCCGGGTGGTGCTCCGCTACGCGGACGGCACCGAGTCCGACCTGACGTTCGTCGGCGAGCGGCGTCGCCCCGGGGGCACCGCGGGGGACGGCCTCGACGCCGACATCGCCCGCTGGCTCGCCGAGGGCCAGCTCCGCGACCCCGCCTGGCTGCTGCCCGACCCCGAGGCGCCCGACGGGCTCGCGGTCGATGTGACGGCCTGGCTCGCCACCGGCTGACCACAGCGACACGGGCGGGGGCCGGTCCGTTCCCGGGCCTGCCTGTGCCTGCGCGTCCGGGCATCCCGCCTGAGCGGGCGCCCGCTCACTCCCTCAGGGAAGCGCGCTCTCCTCGTCCAACTCCGGCAACTCCGGGACGTCGTCGGCGTCGCCGGCGAGGTCTGCCTCGTCCAGGACCTCCCGGACCACGGCCGCGGCCAGTCCCCCGCCGTAGCCCTTGCGCGCCAGCATGCCGATCAGCCGCCGGGTCGCCGTCTGGCGGTCCAGCCGGCGCATGCTCGCGGCCCGGCGTTCCACCAGCCGCCGGGCGGCCTTCCGCTCGTCGTCGTCGTCGACGACCTCCACCGCCTCGGCCGCCGTCTCCGGGTCCACGCCCTTGGCACGCAGCTCCGCGGACAGCGCCCGGCGCGCCAGCCCGCGGCCGGACTGACGGCTGCTCACCCAGGCACGGGCGAAGGCCGCGTCGTCGATCAGCCCGACCTCGGTGAACCGGTCGAGCACGGCCTCGGCCGCATCGTCGGGCACCTCGCGCTTCGCCAGCAGGTCGGCGAGCTGCTGGCGGGTCTTGGGGGCGCCGGTCAGCGCGCGCAGGCAGATGTTCCGGGCGACCTGCTCGTGATCGCCCGCATCGTCCTCCGGGGAACCGGGGGCGACGTCCGGGGTCAGGGGATCGTCGCGCCCCGGCGCCCGCGACCGCCGGCCGGCGCGGGCACTGCCCGCGCCGCGCCGACGGCTCGCCGGCCGGTCGTCCAGCACCGGGTCAGAAGTCGGGTGCGTCAACCGGCGCCGGCACCGGCGCGTCGAGCTTCGGGCCGATGCCGAGCTTCTCCTTGACCTTCTTCTCGATCTCGTCGGCCAGGTCGGGGTTGTCCCGCAGGAAGTTGCGGACGTTCTCCTTGCCCTGGCCGAGCTGGTCGCCCTCGTAGGTGTACCAAGCGCCGGACTTCTTCACGAAGCCCTGCTCGACGCCGGCGTCGACGATGCCGCCCTCCCGGCTGAAGCCCTGACCCCAGAGGATGTCGAGCTCGGCCTGCTTGAACGGCGCCGCCACCTTGTTCTTGACGACCTTGATGCGGGTGCGGCTGCCGATCGCGTCGGTGCCCTGCTTCAGGGTCTCGATGCGGCGGACGTCCAGCCGGACCGACGAGTAGAACTTCAGCGCGCGACCACCGGTGGTGACCTCCGGCGAGCCGTAGACGACGCCCACCTTCTCGCGCAGCTGGTTGATGAAGATCGCCGTCGTGCCGGAGTTGCTGAGCGCACCGGTGATCTTCCGCAGCGCCTGGCTCATCAGGCGGGCCTGCAGACCCACGTGGCTGTCACCCATCTCGCCCTCGATCTCGGCGCGGGGCACCAGGGCCGCCACGGAGTCGATGACGATGATGTCGAGCGCGCCGGAGCGGATCAGCATGTCGGCGATCTCGAGCGCCTGCTCACCGGTGTCGGGCTGGCTGACCAGGAGCGCGTCGGTGTCCACGCCGATGGCGCGGGCGTACTCCGGGTCGAGCGCGTGCTCGGCGTCGATGAAGGCGGCGATGCCGCCGTTGGCCTGGGCGCTGGCCACCGCGTGCAGGGCGACCGTGGTCTTACCGGAGGACTCCGGCCCGTAGACCTCGACGACCCGGCCGCGGGGCAGGCCGCCGATGCCCAGCGCGATGTCGAGGGCGATCGACCCGGTCGGGATGACCTTGATCGCCTGGGCGGGCTCGTCGCCCAGCCGCATGACCGAGCCCTTGCCGAACTGCTTGTCGATCTGGGCGAGGGCCATGTCGAGGGCCTTGTCGCGGTCGAGCGTTGCTGCCATGGTGCGTCACCTTCGGTTCGCGAGAAGCGGGTCGGGACCGACGCTAGGGCGAGGCACCGACAGTTTCCGGATTCCGGGCGGACTGTGGAGGAACGGCCGCCCTGTGGAAGCCACACTAGGCCGAACAGGTGTTCGATCGCCAGGCCGACACGCCGCGCCCGAAAGGCTGTGGCTCAGCGCTCCTTGGCGGGCACGTCGTAGGCCTCGCACACGGCCAGCCACACCTTCCGCACCGGCACACCCGCCTCGATGGCGTCGGCCGCCGTCCGGCCGCCGAGGTCGGCGAAGACGTGGTCACGGGCCACGCTCTGGGCACGCATCGCGCCGAACTGGTCGTCGAGCCGGGCCCAGAACTCCTGCAGTCGCACCCCTCGACGCTAGCGCGCCGCCGACGGGCCGCTCCCGTCCCCGAGCAGGGGCCCCGCTCCGCCCGGCCGGCTCCTAGACTCGGCAGGGTGATCCCCAGCACCGGCTCCGCCGAGCTGGACGCGCTCGGTCAGGTGGCCATCGTCCTGCTGCTGCTCGTCACCATCGCGCTGCTGATCAGGAACCGCCGCGGCCGCTGAGCCGCGTCGACAGCCACACTCCGGCCAGGGGCACGACCAGGGCCGCCGACACCCCGGACACCAGGCCGAACCCGCCCCAGGCGAGCAGCGGCCCGCCGACCACCCCGGCGAGCGCGGCCCCCAGGCCCATCAGCAGGTCGGTGCCGCCCTGGGCGGTGGGCCGCAGGTCGGGCCCCACGGACGCCGTCACCAGTGCCGAGCCGGCGATGAGCCCGCAGGACCAGCCGAGACCGAGCAGCAGCAGCCCGAGGGTGAGCTGGCCCGTGTCGGTGGGCCCCGCCGTGCCGGCCACCGCCGCCGCGGCCAGCAGCAGCACCCCGCCGAGCGCGACGACGGCCGCGGCGCCGATCCGGTCGGCGAGCATCCCGACCAGCGGGGAGAACAGGTACATGCCCGCGACGTGCACGCTGATCACCACCCCGATCAGCCGCAGCACCGCCCCCTCCTCGCCCCCGGCGTGGCCCATGTGGACCGGTGTCATCACCATGACGCCGACCATCACCGCGTGCGCCACCACGACGGCGGTGAGGCCCAAGCGCCCGTCCGGGGTCCCCCAGACGGCGCGGACCGCGGCGCCGGTCGCCCGGCGGGGCCGCACGCCACCACCCCCACCGCTCAGCTGCCGGGCGAGGAGCAGCGGGTCGGGGCGCAGGAGCGCGACGAGCCACGCGGCCACGACGGCGAACACCACGGCCGACACGACGAAGACCCCGCCGAGGCGGGGCAGGCCGAGCGCCTCCCCGAGCTCGGCGCCCGGAGCAGCCAGGTTGGGCCCGGCCACGGAGCCGATCGTGGTGGCCCAGACGACGAGGGACAGCGCCCGCCCCCGGTGCTCGGGCGTGGCGAGGTCGGCGGCGGCGTAGCGGGCCTGGAGGCCGCAGGCGGTCGCCGCACCGAACAGGAACAGGCCGACGAGCAGCAGCAGGAGGGAGGAGGCCGCGGCGGCCAGGACGGTGAGCACCGCCCCCGCGACGCTGATGGCGTACCCGGTGGCCAGCCCGGCGCGCCGACCCGCCGCGTCGCTGATGCGGGCCAGCGGCACCGCGAGCACGGCGGCGCCCAGCACACCGGCGGTCTGGCCCAGTCCGGCGGCGCTGTCGGTGCCCGCGACGTCGCGGGCCAGCAGTCCCCCGGCGGTGATGCCGACGGTCACGCCCAGCCCGGCGAGCGCGACGCCCCCGCCCAGCACCGCGACCGTGCGACGCTGCACCCGTTCCGCGTCGGCCGGCGCGACCGGCCGTCCCAGTGCAGTCACGTGCGCTCCCGTCCCGTGCGAGTGGTTCCCGTGGCCGGCGCCGACGTCGGCCAGCGAAGTGTCGTACACGGCGGGGACACTGTCGTCGTGCCCGACCGCCCTCCCGCCGACAGTTCCGGGAGCACGGGCGCGCTGGCCCGGTTCAGCGAGCCCACCCGCGCCTGGTTCACCGGCGCCTTCGAGCGGCCGACCGCCGCGCAGGACGGCGCCTGGCAGGCCATCAGCAGCGGCGAGCACGCGCTGGTCGTGGCTCCGACCGGGTCGGGGAAGACGCTCGCCGCCTTCCTGTGGTCGCTGGACCGCCTGGCGGCCACACCACCGGCCGACGAGCGCACGCGGTGCCGGGTCCTCTACGTCTCCCCGCTCAAGGCGCTCGCCGACGACGTCGAGCGGAACCTGCGGGCGCCGCTGACCGGGATCGGCCAGGCGGCGGCCCGGCTGGGCCTCCCCCGGCCGGAGATCAAGGTCGGCATCCGCTCCGGCGACACCCCGGCCGACGAGCGGCGCACCTTCGCCCGCCGCCCGCCCGACATCCTCATCACCACGCCGGAGTCGCTGTTCCTCCTGCTCACCAGCCAGGCCCGCGAGGCGCTGCGCGGGGTCGAGACGGTGATCGTCGACGAGGTGCACGCGGTCACCGACTCCAAGCGGGGCGCCCACCTGGCCGTCTCCCTCGACCGGCTCGACGAGCTGCTCGAGCGGCCGGCGCAGCGGATCGGCCTGTCGGCCACGGTCCGGCCGATCGAGGAGGTCGCCACCTTCCTCGCCGGCGGGCGGCCGGTGCAGGTCGTCTCCCCCGGGTCGACCAAGCAGTGGGACCTCTCCGTCGTCGTCCCGATCGAGGACATGAGCCAGCTCGGCCAGCCCACCGGCGAGCTCGACGGCTCCGCCGCGGGCAACCAGCCGCGCAACTCCATCTGGCCGGCGGTCGAGGAGCGCGTGCTCGACCTCGTGCAGGCGCACCGCAGCACGATCGTCTTCGCCAACTCCCGGCGGCTGGCCGAGCGGCTGACCAGCCGGCTCAACGAGCTGGCCTACGAGCGGGCGACCGGCGAGACCGTCCCGCCGGGCACCAACGCCGCCGCGCTCATGGCGCAGGCCGGCTCCGGCGGTGGCGTGCCCGAGGGCGTCCAGCCGGTGGCCGCCGCCCACCACGGCTCGGTCTCGCGGGAGCAGCGGGCGGTCGTGGAGGAGGCCCTCAAGTCCGGCCGGCTCCCCGCCGTCGTCGCCACCTCCAGCCTGGAGCTGGGCATCGACATGGGGGCGGTCGACCTCGTCGTCCAGGTGGAGGCGCCGCCCACGGTCGCCAGCGGGCTGCAGCGGGTCGGCCGGGCCGGCCACCAGGTCGGCGCGGTCAGCCGCGGGGTGCTGTTCCCGAAGTACCGCGGCGACCTGGTGCAGTGCGCCCTGGTGGCCGAGCGGATGAAGGCCGGCGCCATCGAGTCGATCCGCTACCTGCGCAACCCGCTCGACGTGCTAGCCCAGCAGATCGTCGCCATCGTCTCCGAGCGGCCGCGCACCGTCGACGAGGTGGGGGCGCTGGTCCGCCGCTCGGCGGCGTTCTCCTCCCTGCCGGAGTCGGCACTGCACGCCGTCCTGGACATGCTGGCCGGCCGCTACCCCTCCGACGCCTTCGCCGAGCTGCGCCCACGGCTGACCTGGGACCGGGTCACCGACACCCTCACCGCCCGGGCCGGCGCCCAACGGCTGGCGGTCACCAGCGGCGGCACGATCCCCGACCGCGGCCTGTTCGGCGTCTTCCTCGTCGGCGGCGGGGAGGGCACCGGCGGCAAGCGCGTCGGCGAGCTCGACGAGGAGATGGTCTACGAGTCGCGGGTCGGCGACGTCTTCCTGCTCGGCTCGTCGTCGTGGCGGATCGAGGACATCACCCACGACCGGGTGCTCGTGACCCCGGCGCCGGGTCAGGCGGGCAAGATGCCGTTCTGGCACGGGGACGCACCCGGCCGCCCGCTGGAGCTCGGCCGGGCGCTCGGGGCGTTCCTCCGCGAGGTCGGCTCCGCCACGCCCGAGGCCGGTCTGGAACGGGCCCGCGCCGCCGGGCTGGACGAGTGGGGCGCGGCCAACCTGGCCGCCTACCTCGCCGAGCAGAAGGCGGCCACCGGCCACCTGCCCGACGACCGCACGCTGCTGGTCGAGCGGTTCCGCGACGAGCTGGGCGACTGGCGGCTGGTCGTGCACTCCCCCTTCGGCGCGCAGGTGAACGCGCCGTGGGCGCTGGTCCTCGCCGCCCGGCTGCGCGAGCGCTACGGCGTCGACGTCTCGGCCATGCACTCCGACGACGGCATCGTGCTCCGGCTCCCGGAGACCACCGGGGAGCCGCCCGAGGCCGACCTCGCCGTCCTGGACCCCGACGACGTCGAACGCGAGGTGACCGCGGAGGTCGGCGGCTCCGCGCTGTTCGCCAGCCGCTTCCGCGAGTGCGCCGCCCGGGCGCTGCTGCTCCCCCGGCGCGATCCGCGCCGCCGCACGCCGCTGTGGCAGCAGCGGCAGCGGGCGGCCCAGCTGCTCTCGGTCGCCAGCGAGTTCGCCTCCTTCCCGATCACGCTGGAAGCGGCCCGGGAGGTCCTGCAGGACGTCTACGACGTGCCGGGGCTCATCGAGCTGATGCGCGACGTGCGGGCGCGCCGGGTGCGCGTGGCCGACGTCCAGACCGAGACGGCGTCGCCGTTCGCCCAGTCGCTGCTGTTCGGCTACGTCGGCCAGTTCCTCTACGAGGGCGACGCCCCGCTGGCCGAGCGGCGGGCGCAGGCGCTCGCGCTGGACACCGGCCTGCTCGCCGAGCTGCTGGGCCGCTCCGAGCTGCGCGAGCTGCTCGACGCCGAGGCGATGGCCGAGATCGAGGCGGAGCTGCAGCGGCTGCCCGCGCAGCGGCACCCGCGGGACGTCGACGGCGGCGGTGACCTGCTTCGCGTGGTCGGCGACCTCACCGCCGCCGAGGCGGCGCGCCGCGGCGTGCCCCAGGAGTGGCTGGACGAGCTGGTCGCGGCCCGCCGCGCGCTGCTGGTGCGCGTCGCCGGCGAGGAGCGCTACGTCGCGATCGAGGACGCCGGCCGGCTGCGCGACGCCCTCGGCACCGCCTTGCCGGTGGGCGTCCCGGAGGTGTTCACCGAGCCGGTCGCCGACCCGCTGGGCGACCTGATCGGCCGCTACGCCCGCACCCACGGCCCGTTCCAGCCCGCCGAGGTGGCCACCCGGCTGGGGCTGGGCGTCGCGGTGGTGACCGCGACCGTCCAACGGCTCACCGGCACCGGCCGGCTGGTCAGCGGCGAGTTCCGCCCCGGCGGCAGCGGCCAGGAGTGGTGCGACGCCGACGTGCTGCGCTCCATCCGCCGCCGGAGCCTGGCCAGGCTGCGCCAGGAGGTCGAGCCGGTGCCCATCGGGACGCTCGCCCGGTTCACGCCGTCCTGGCAGTCGGTCGGCAGCCGGCTGCGGGGGGCCGACGGCGTGCTCGCGGTGGTGGAGCAGCTGGCCGGCGCCCTGGTTCCCGCGAGCGCGCTGGAGTCGCTGGTCCTGCCGGCCCGGGTGCGCGACTACTCCCCGGCGATGCTCGACGAGCTGACCAGCGCCGGCGAGGTGCTGTGGGCCGGCGCCGGCGGTCTGCCGGGTGGGGACGGCTGGATCAGCCTCGTCCCGGCCGACCTGGCGCCTCTGCTGCTGCCCGAGCAGCTGGAGCTCGCCGACGAGGGGCAGCCGCTGCTCGACCTGCTCGCCGGCGGTCAGGCGATGTTCTTCCGCGGCCTCTCCGACAGCCTGGGGGCCACCGACGACACCGTGCTCGCCGACCTCGTGTGGGATCTCGTGTGGGCGGGGGCGCTCACCAACGACACGCTGGCCCCCCTGCGCACCCGGCTGGGCGGCAGGGGCACCCACCGGCGTCCCGCGGCCGCGCCGCGCGTCCGGCTGGACCGGTCCCGTGCCGGTCGCGGCCGGCTCGGCCGCCCAGCCCTGCCCACCCGCACCGGCCCGCCCACGGTCGCCGGCCGCTGGTCCCGGCTGCCCGCCCGGGAGGCCAACGCCACCCGGCGCGGCACCGCCCGGGCCGAGGCGCTGCTGGAACGGCACGGGGTGCTCACCCGCGGGGCGGTGATGGCCGAGCAGGTACCCGGTGGGTTCTCCGCGGTGTACCCCGTGCTCCGGGCGTTCGAGGACAACGGCCGGGCGCGCCGGGGCTACTTCGTCGAGACCCTCGGGGCGGCGCAGTTCGGCACCCCGGGATCGGTCGACCGGCTGCGCAGCTTCGCCTCCCCCGACCGGGCGCCGGCCGGGGCGGTCGTCCTGGCGGCCACCGACCCGGCCAACGTGTACGGCGCCGCCCTCCCGTGGCCGGAGCGCACCGTGCTGGTCGACGGCGACGCCGTCGACCTGGGCGAGGGCACCGGCAGCCGCAAGGCGGCCGGGCACCGGGCCGGGCGCAAGGCCGGCGCCCTGATCGTCCTCGTCGACGGCGACCTGGTCCTCTACGTCGAGCGCGGGGGCAAGACGCTGCTGTCCTGGACCGAGGACGAGCAGCTGCTCAAGGAGGCGGCGACGGCGCTGTCCGGTGCGGTGTCGGCCGGCGCGCTCGGCCGGATGGTGGTCCAGAAGGCCGACGGCGCCTCGGTGCACGAGTCGACCCCGCTGTCCCAGGCCCTGCAGGCGGCCGGGTTCGCCGCCACGCCCCGGGGGCTGCGCCTGCGCGGCTGATCCGGCACCGCCGCCACCAGGGCACATGACGGTTGGATGGCAGTGCGGCCAGGCCGGTGCGGTGTCGCCCGATCGGGGGAACCCAGGGTGTACCAGCCCCTGCAAGGAGGCAGAAGCTCATGCGCATCCTCTTGATCGTCCTGTCGATCGTCGGCGTCGCCCTCCTCACGGTCGGGGCGTTGGTGCCCGAGCGGTTCGTGCTGGCGCTGCTGGGGCTGGTCATCCTGACCGGCACGGCCAGCGCCGCCCTGGCGTCGCTGTCGCCGCGGCGCCCGCCGTACCCCCGCTACTGACCCGGGCGCCGGGCCGGGCCGCCCGGCGGGGCGCGCTCGCCCGCCGCCGGGGAGACTGGGCGCGTGCCCGAGGGAGACACCGTCTGGCTGGCGGCGAAGCGCATGAACCAGGCGCTCGCGGGGGCGACTCTGCGCACGGGCGAGTTCCGCCTGCCGCAGCTGGCCGCGCTCGACCTGGCCGGCGTCACCGTCCGCGAGGTCGTCCCGCGGGGCAAGCACATGCTCATCCGGCTGGCCGACGAGCGGACGCTGCGGACGCACTACCGCATGGACGGCAGCTGGCACATCTACCGGCCGGGCACCAGGTGGCGCGGCGGGCCGGGCTACGACGTCCGCGTCGTCCTCGCCACCGACGAGTGGGAGTGCGTCGGCTACCGGCTGCACGACGTCGAGATCGTCCCCACGAGCGATGAGGACCAGCTCGTCGGTCACCTCGGCCCGGACATCCTCGGGCCGGACTGGGACCTGGCCGAGGCGCTGCGCCGGCTGCGCAGCCATCCCGACGAGCAGGTGGGCGTGGCGATCCTGGACCAGCGGAACCTCGCCGGCATCGGCAACCTGTACAAGGTCGAGGCGCTGTTCCTCACCGGTCTGCACCCGTGGGCCCGGGTGGCCGACGTCGACGACCGGCTGGAGCCGCTGGTGGAGCGGGCGCAGCGGCTGATGCGGGCGAACCTGCACCACCCGGAGCAGAGCACGACCGGTGACCTGCGCAAGGGCCGCGACCACTGGGTCTACGGCCGGAAGGGCAAGCCCTGCCGGCGGTGCGGGACGCCGATCCTCATGGGTGACCAGGGGCCGCCCCTGCAGGAGCGGGTCACCTACTGGTGCCCGCGCTGCCAGGCGGCGGACTCCCCAATCTCACCCACCGCGCGGACCGGCGAACCGGGGCGGCAACCGCCCGTCGCCACCCCCGGCTGACCGGGGCCCGCCCCCCGTCGCCGGGAAGCGGCGGGGAGCGGACCACCGGCTAGGCCTGCTCGGGCCGCTCGGCCGGCTGGGCCTGGCGCTGCTCGGCCGTGAGGTCGGGCGCGGGAGCGCCCTGCTCGATCGCGCCGGCGGCGGACGTGCCCTCGACCGCCTGCGGGCCACCGCCCATGGAGGCCCGGATCTGGTCCAGCCGGGAGGCGCCCGCGACGTCGAGGGTCGCCTTCTGCACCTCGAGCATCCGGCCCTCGACCGAGGTCTGCGCCAGCTCCGCCTGACCCAGCGCGTTGGCGTAGCGGGCCTCGATCTTGTCCCGGATCTCGCCGAGGTTCGGGGTGTTGCCCGGCGCGGAGAGCTCGTTGACCTGACGCATCGACGCGGCCACGTGCTCCTGCATCTTGGCCTGCTCGAGCTGGCTCATCAGCTTCGTGCGCTCGGCCAGCGTGGTCTGCAGCCGCATGCGGGACTGCTCGACCGCGCCGCGGGCCTGCTCCGCGGCCTGGAGCGCCTCGTCGTGGCTGCGCTTGAGGTCCTCCATCGACTGCTCGGCGGCCACCAGCTGGGTCGCGAACGCCTGGGCGGCCTGCTCGTACTCGGCGGCCTTGGTCGCGTCGCCCTTCCCCCGCGTCTGGTCGGCGAGCGTCAGCGCCTGGCGCGCGGAGGCCTGCAGCTTCTCGACCTCGCCGAGCTGCCGGTTCAGCCGCATCTCCAGCTGCCGCTGGTTGCCCAGCACCGCGGCGGCCTGGTTGGCCAGGGACTGGTGCCGCTGCTGCTCGGCCTCGATCGCCTGGGCGATCTGGATCTTCGGATCGGCCCGCTGGTCGATCTGGGCGTTGGCCGACGCGGTGAGGTACTTCCACAGCTTCACGAACGGATTGGGCATGGGTGGTCCTCCTGCTCCGGCGCACAGCCGGCCCGGCGATGCTCGTCACCGATCATCGTCCCAGGTGCTCGCCCTTTGCAGCCAATGCGGGCACCAGTGGCTCCGGCGCTCGCTCCGGACGCGGCTAGGGTTCGCGTCGTGCAGCCCGGCGTCCGAACCCTGTGTGTCCTCGGCGAACTGGTCGTCGACCTCCTGCCGGACCCCTCGGCCGGCGCCGGCCCGGAGGGCACGGCACCGCACTACGTCGCCCGCCCCGGGGGCAACGCGCTCAACGTCGCCGTCGCCGCCGGGCGGCTGGGCGCGCCGGTCCGCCTGCTGGCCCGGCTGGGCACCGGCCCGCTGGCCGGCCACCTCCGGCGGCACGCGGAGCTCTCGGGCGTCGACACCACCGCCTTCGTCGACGCCGCGGAGCCGGTCAGCCTCGCCGTCGTGGGCCTCGGCCCGGACGGCAGCCCCGACTACGGCTTCCACGTGCTCGGCGCGGCCGACTGGCAGTGGACCGACGACGAGCTGGCCCGCGTCGACGCCGACGAGGTGGGTGCGCTGCACGTCGGCTCCATCTCCAGCTGGACCGAGCCGGGCAGCGCCGCCGTCGCCCGGCTCGTCTCTCGGCTGGCCGGCGCCGCCCTCATCAGCGTCGACCCCAACATCCGACCGATGCTGGCCGAGGGCGCGGTCGGCGCCTCCCTCGGCAACGACCGCGCCCGGGTCACCCGCCGGCTGGCCGAGCTGGTCGCGCACGCCGACCTGGTCAAGGTGAGCGCCGAGGACCTCGCCTGGCTCGAACCGGGGACCACCGACCTGGACGACGCCGCGCGCCGCTGGGCCGAGCGCGGGCCGGCGCTGGTGGTGCTCACCGACGGCGGTGCGCCGCTGCGGATCGCCCGCCCGGGCCGGCCGGTGCTGCACCGGGAGAGCCCGCGGGTCGACGTCGTCGACACCGTGGGCGCCGGCGACTCGCTGGCCGCCGGGTTGCTCACCGGGCTGCTCGACGCCGGTATCGACACCCGGGCGTCGCTGGAGGCGGCCTCCGACGAGCAGCTGCTCGCCCTGGTCGACGACGCCGCCCTGGTCGCGGCGCTGAACTGCACCCGCGTCGGCGCCGATCCGCCCACGAGCGACGAGCTGGCGGCCGCGCGGGACCGGCGGTGACCGGCGACCGGCTCCGGCTGGTCGGCTTCGAGGAGCTCTCCGCCGGTGCGCTGCGCGGCCGCCTGCTCGCCCGGCGCGAGGAGTTCTGGGCCGGCTCCGTGCTCGACGCCGACGCCGTCACCGCGCTCCACGACCCGGTGTTCTTCCACCAGCTGGGCGGGTTCGGGGCGCTCGCGCTGACCGCGGACGGCGCGGACGCCGGTTACCTGCTGGGTGTCGTGAGCGCCGACCGGATCGCCGTCGTGCAGGCCGTCGCCGTCCACCCCGCCCGGCGCGGGGCCGGGATCGCCACCCGGCTGCTCGAGCGCTTCGCCGGTCTGGCCGCCGGCGTCGGCGCGCGGGTGGCCCAGGCCGTGACCCTGCCCGGGGACCGGCCCGCCGCCGCCCTCGCCACGCGGTTCGGCGCGCACGCGGCTCCCTCGCCGGGGCACGCCGGACCCGGCGCCGACCGGGTGGTCTTCACCCGGGCCCTGCCACTGGGCTGAGCGCGGCGACGGCCAGGGCGACCGCCTCGGCCTGCCGGCGCCGCACGGTGGTCCGGCCCGGCTGGACGACCACCCCGAGCAGCCAGCGGGCGACGAGCTCCGCGGCGTCGTCCGGGACCACGAGCGCGGCCGCGAGCCGGCGGGTGACCACCTCCCACCGTCCGGCATCGACGACGAGGCGCTCCGGCTCGGTCGCCGCCACCCGGCGCAGCACCGGATGGGTGCCGAGGTCGTCGGCGAGCGCGACCAGGGCGTCAGCGAGCGTGCGCCCCGCGGCCAGCTCGCCCAGCCGGTCGAGCTCGGCGGCGACGAGCGCACCGACGACGTCGTCCTTGGTGCGGAAGTAGTTGTAGAGGGTCCCCTTGGCGACACCGGCCGCGGCGGCCACCGACTGCATGGTGCTGCCGCGGACGCCGTCGGCCGCGAAGGCCCGGGCGGCGCCCGCGAGCAGGCCGGCGCGCGTGCGGTTCACGGCTGCGGCGGGAGCTCCGGGAGGCGGGGCCGGTCGGTCAGGCGGCGAGCGAGACCGCGTCGTGCCGCCGCGCGGCCCGGCCCTGCGGACCGGCGCCGACCAGGGCGAGCGCCGGCTCGGCGGCCGGCTCGGACCCCTGCGGGACGACGACGGGCTCGGCGACCGGGGCGTCACCGGAGGGAGCGAGCGGCCGGATCTCGCCGCCGGCGGCCGCGACGCGCAGCTCCAGGCTGACCTCGGCGAGCAGGTCGGCCAGCTCCACCTCGAGGGCGTCGCAGATGGAGGCGAGCAGCTCGGAGGATGCCTCCTTCTGCCCCCGTTCCACCTCGGAGAGGTAACCGAGGCTGACCCGTGCGGCGCCGGAGACGTCACGCAACGTCCGGTGCTGACGCAGCCGGTGGCCGCGCAGGGTGTTCCCGAGCTGGGTGCGCAGCAGCGTCATGGCCGTCTCCTGTCCTGCGAGCGGGGAAGCGGCGGTGCCATCTGGCACCGTGCGCTCACGGTACGCGGCCCGTGCGTCAGGAGCCCACCGGCGGGGCCGAGTCCGCTCATGGCGTAACGCCGGGAGCGAGCGGCTCGTTCCCGGGGCGGCCGCCACGCAGCCGGTCGAGCAGCGCGGTGAGGGCGTGGTCGACCGCGCCGGTCCGCACCGCGGCGCGGTCGCCGGGCAGGTCCAGCTGCACCACATCGGTGCGCTCGCCGTCGCTCAGCCCGAGGTAGACCCGGCCGGGCCCGTGGCCGTCGACGGGGTCGGGGCCGGCGACGCCGGTGAGCCCGATCCCCCACGTCGCCGAGCACCGCACCCGGATGCCCTCGGCGAGCGCGGCGGCGGTCGGCCGGCTGACCGGCCCGTGCGCGGCCAGCAGGTCCTCGGGCACCCCGGCGAGCGCGGCCTTGAGATCGGTGGCGTAGACGACGGCCCCGCCGCGCAGCGTGGCGCTCGCGCCCGGCACCGCGGCGAGGGTGGCGCACAGCAGGCCGGCGGTCAGCGACTCCGCGGCGGCCACGGTCTCGCCCCGCCCGAGCAGCGCCCGGTGCACCTCGGCGGCCGGCGCCTCCGGCGCCGCGGGCGACGTCACGCGCTCAGGCGGCGGTGTCGGTGCGGGTGCCGGTGCTGGGCCCGGCGGCGCGGCGGGCGGCCGCGGCCCGCATCGCCCGCGCACTGGTCTGGCGCAGGGTCACGGCCCGGTAGACGTAGTCCAGGCCGGTGAGCACGGTGAGCAGCACGGCCACGGCCATGACCCACCAGCGGGCGGTCGCCAGCGCGCCGCTCAGCGGCAGGATGTAGAGCCCGATGGCGAGGGCCTGCACCACGGTCTTGGCCTTGCCCCCGCGGCTGGCGGCGATGACGCCGTCCCGGATCACCCAGAACCGCAGCAGGGTGACGCCCACCTCGCGGACCAGGATCACCGCGGTCACCCACCACGGGAGGAGCGCCAGGACCGACAGCGCGATCAGGGCCGTACCGGTGAGGGCCTTGTCGGCGATCGGGTCGGCCAGCTTGCCGAACTCGGTCACCTGCCCGGTGCGCCGCGCGATCAGCCCGTCGTACCGGTCGGTGAGGATCGCCAGGCCGAACACCAGCGTGGCCCAGTAGCGGTCGGCGTCGTCCAGGGCGTCGTCCTGGAAGAGCAGGACCGCGAACACCGGGACGACGGCCAACCGGAGCACGGTGAGCGCGTTCGGCAGGTTCACAAGCTTGGTCGACTGCGGGGGCGTCGCTGCCGGGTCGGGGGCCACGTCGCTCACCTACGTCACCGCCCGGCCGGCGCGACGGCGGGCAGGAGCACCCGGGCCACGAGGTCGATCCCCTCGGTGTCCACGACCTCGGCGGCGACCAGCCCGCCGGCGACGGCGTCGGCCGGCACCCCGGTCACGGTCGTGGTCCCGTCGGCGTCGGGATCCTGGTGGGCGGCGTGCCCGAGCCAGACGCCCGGCCCCTGCTCGGCCGAGAGGTCCTCGGTCAGCAGCACCTCGACCCGCTCGCCGATCCGGTCCTCGGCGCGCTGGGCGGTCAGCTCCTCGACCAGGTCGGTGATCCGGCGCACCCGGGCGTCGATCTCGTGCTGGTCCAGCTTGCCGTCCAGCCCGATGGCCTCGGTGCCCTCCTCGTCGGAGTAGCCGAAGACGCCGACGGCGTCCAGGCGGCCCGCGACGAGGAAGCGCTCGAGCTCGGCGACGTCGTCCTCGGTCTCCCCCGGGAAGCCGAGGATGACGTTGGTGCGGAAGCCGGCCTCCGGTGCCAGTGACCGCGCCCGCTCGATGAGGGCGAGGAAGTCGTCGGTGCCGCCGAACCGCCGCATGCGACGCAGCAGCGAGGGCGAGGAGTGCTGGAAGGAGAGGTCGAAGTAGGGAGCCACGCGCCCGGTGCCGGCGATGACCTCCAGCAGCCCGGGGCGCAGCTCGGCCGGCTGCAGGTAGGCCACCCGCACCCGCGCGATCCCCTCGACGGCGGCCAGCTGCGGCAGCAACTTCTCCAGCGAGCGCAGGTCGCCGAGGTCCTTGCCGTAGGAGGTGGAGTTCTCGCTGACCAGCACCAGCTCGGTGACGCCCTGCCCGGCCAGCCACGCGGCCTCGGAGAGCACCTCGGCCGGCGGGCGGGAGACGAAGGCGCCGCGGAAGGCCGGGATGGCGCAGAAGGCGCAGCGCCGGTCGCACCCGGAGGCGAGCTTCAGCGCGGCCGACGGCCCGGAGGCCAGCCGGCGGCGGCGCAGCCAGTCGTGCCCGGGGATGGCCGGGCCGGTCTCGCCCGTCCGCCCCCCGGCGCCGGCGAGCACCGCGGAGCGCTCGACCGGGCTGATCGGCAGCAGGGTGCGCCGGTCGCGCGGGGTGTGCGGGACCAGCGGGCGGCCGGCCAGCACGTCGTCGAGGCGGTCGCCGATCGCGGCGTAGTCGTCGAAGCCGAGGACGGTGGCCTCCGGCAGCGCGCCGGCGAGCTCGGCGCCGTACCGCTCGGCCATGCAGCCGACGGCGACGACGGAGGCACCGGAGTCCGTGGCGGCGAGGATGGCGTCGACCGAGTCCTTCTTGGCGGTCTCGATGAAGCCGCAGGTGTTCACCAGGACGGCGTCGGCGGAGTCGGAGTCCTCGACGAGCTGGTACCCCTCGGCCGCCAGCCGGCCGGCCAGCTCCTCGGAGTCGACCTCGTTGCGCGCGCAACCGAGGGTCACCACGGCCACGGTCCGGGGAGAGCGGGGCGTGGCTGTCACCGGGCCATCGTAGTCGCCGGAGCGGTGGATCCCACCCCGCGACGGGGTGATCCCCGTCCGGTGACGCGCGGGACGGCCGGTCGACTACTCGCTGCCGCGGATGGTGAACAGCGTCGCCTCGAGCTCGTCGGGCTTGATGAGCACGTCGCGCGCCTTGGAGCCCTCCGAGGGCCCGACGATGCCGCGGCTCTCCATGAGGTCCATGAGCCGGCCGGCCTTGGCGAACCCGACCCGCAGCTTGCGCTGCAGCATCGACGTCGAGCCGAACTGGCTGGTGACGATGAGCTCCACGGCCTGCAGCAGCAGGTCGAGATCGCCGCCGATGTCCTCGTCGATCTCCTTCTTCTCGCCGGCGCTGCCCGCGGAGAAGACCTCCTCGCGGTACTCCGGCTCGGCCTGCCGCTTGCTGAACTCGACGACCGCCTCGATCTCGGCGTCGGACACGAACGCGCCCTGGACGCGCATCGGCTTGCCCGCGCCGATGGGCATGAAGAGGGCGTCACCCATGCCGATCAGCTTCTCCGCGCCCGGCTGGTCGAGGATGACCCGGCTGTCGGTGAGGCTGGAGGTGGAGAACGCCAGGCGCGAGGGCACGTTGGCCTTGATCAGGCCGGTGACGACGTCGACCGACGGGCGCTGCGTGGCCAGGATCAGGTGGATGCCCGCCGCACGGGCCTTCTGCGTGATCCGGACGATGTGCTCCTCGACGTCCCGGGGCGCCACCATCATGAGGTCGGCGAGCTCGTCGACGATCGCCAGGATGTAGGGGTAGCGCCGGTAGACCCGCTCGCTGCCGGGCGGCACCGTGATCTCGCCCTTGTCGACCTTGCGGTTGAAGTCGTCGATGTGCCGCACGCCGGTGGACTTCATGTCCTGGTAGCGCTGCTCCATCTCCTCGACCAGCCAGGCCAGCGCGGTGGCGGCCTTCTTCGGGTCGGTGATGATCGGCGTGATCAGGTGCGGGATGCCGTCGTACGGCGTCAGCTCGACCATCTTGGGGTCGACCAGGATCATCCGCAGCTGGTCCGGGGTGGCCCGCAGCAGCAGCGAGGTCAGGATCGAGTTGACGCAGCTGGACTTACCGGCGCCGGTGGCGCCGGCGACCAGCAGGTGCGGCATCTTCGCCAGGTTCGCGCAGACGAACCCGCCCTCGATGTCCTTGCCGAGACCCACCAGCATCGGGTGCGGGTCCTGCTTGGCCGCCTGCGAGCGCAGCACGTCGCCCAGGCTGACCTTCTCGCGGTCGGTGTTGGGCACCTCGATGCCGACGGCGGACTTGCCGGGGATCGGCGCGAGGATGCGGATGTTGTCGTTGGCCACCGCGTAGGCCATGTTGCGGGTCAGGGCGGTGATCTTCTCGACCTTCACGCCCTGGCCGAGCTCGACCTCGTAGCGGGTGACCGTCGGCCCGCGGGTGAAGCCGGTGACCGCGGCGTCGATGTTGAACTGCTCCAGGACGCCGCTGATCGCCTCGATGGCGACGTCGTTGGCCTTCGAGCGGGCCCGCGGCGGGTCGCCGGGGCGGAGCGTGGACAGCGAGGGCAGCACGTAGTCGCCCTCGACCGGCTGGATCGACAGCTGCTCCGGCTCGGTGATCGGCGGCAGGTCCTCGGGCGGGGAGGTGCGGTCCACGATCGGCGGCCGGGCGGCCGGGACCGGCGGCGGGGCCGCGAGGACGGTGTGCTCGGCCTCCGTGGTGCGGGTGGCCTCGGGTGCCTCGGCGTAGGCGCCGTGGTCGATCGGGCCGGTGGTGAGCAGGTCCTCCGACAGCGACTTCCGGCGGGACCGGCGGCTGACGGGGGCCTCCTCCGGCTCCTCGTCCTCGTCGTCGTAGCCGTCGTCGTCGTACTCGTCGTAGTCGTCGCGGCCGAGCAGCCGGTCGGTGAACTCCCGCAGCCGCTCCGGGATCTGGTGCACCGGCGTCGCGGTGATCACCAGCAGGCCGAAGAACGCGAGCAGGGCCAGCAGCACCACGGTCACGACGGCGCCGAGCCCCGCGACCAGCGGGGTGCCGACGGCCCAGCCGACCAGCCCGCCGGAGCCGGGCCGGCCCTGCTGCGGCAGGGCGGGGGTGCCCACGACGTGCGCGATGCCGAGGACGGAGGCCACGGCGCACAGCCAGCCGATCGCCAGCCGCCCGCGCGCCTCGGGCCGGGGACCGCGGCGCAGCAGCCGCAGCGCCGCGAAGAACAGGACCACCGGCAGCACCATCACCAGCGACCCGACGATCCAGCGCACGCCGTCGGTCAGCGCCGTCCCGACCGGGCCGATGCCGTTGCTCCAGGCCGCCGCGCCCAGCACGATGGCCAGGCCGAGGACGGCCAGGCCGACGCCGTCCCGGCGGTGCTCGGGCGCCAGCGGCTCGGCCTCCTCCGGGCGGGCCACCGAGCGGGCGAGACCGCCCGCGCCGCGGGCGAGCAGGTTCCAGCCGCCGCTGGCGATCCGCCAGAGGCCGGGGCCCGACGACTGCGGCTTCTTCTTCGCCGCGGGACGGCGGTTGGGCGCGCTCTTGGTCGGCGGTCGCTTCTTGCTCGCCGCCGTCGAACCCGAGCGGCTGCGGGTCGCGGCCGGCCGACGGCTCGACGTGGTGCGGGCAGGCATGCGTCAGACGGTAAGCCCGGTGGGGGTTTCCGGCGGGCAGGCGAGGCGTCGTGTCCCGCACCGGCCCGCCATCTCCTAACGTCACAGACATGAGCTCCCCGCTCCCCCATGGCAGCTGGCCCACCCCGATCACCTCCGAGCTGGTCGTCCGGACCGCAGCCCGGCTCGGGGAGGTGGCCGTGGACGGGCCGGACCTCTGGTGGTCGGAGTCCCGGCCGGACGAGGGCGGCCGCTCGGTCCTCGTGCGGCGCGCGGCCGACGGCACCGTGGCCGACGGGCTGCCCGCGCCGTGGAACGCCCGCACCCGCGTCCACGAGTACGGCGGCGGCGCCTGGACGGTGTCCGGCGGCACGCTGTGGTTCACCGAGTTCTCCGACCAGCGGCTGTACCGGCTCGACGCGGGGTCCGACGTCCCGGTCCCGGTCACCCCGGAGCCGGCCGTCCCCGGCGGGGTGCGCCACGCCGACCTCGTCGCGACGCCGGAGGGGCTGCTTGCCGTCCGGGAGACCCATGCCGACTCCGGTGCCGCGGCCGACGTCGTCAACGAGATCGTGCGGGTGCGCCCCGACGGGAGCAGCGACGTCCTGGTCAGCGGGCCCGACTTCGTCGCCGGCCCACGCCCCTCCCCCGACGGCTCGGCCCTGGCGTGGCTGCAGTGGGACCACCCGCACATGCCCTGGGACGCCGCCCAGCTCGTGTTCCGGTCGGCCGACGGCACCGAGACCGTGGTCGCCGGCGGCCCCGGGGAGTCGGTCGTCCAGCCGACGTGGGCCCCCGACGGCACGCTGTGGTTCCTGTGCGACCGCACCGACGTCTGGTCGCTGTACCGGAAGCGCCCGCACGGCGAGGTGGAGCTCGTCCTGGACGTCGGCGCCGACATCGCCGGGCCGCAGTGGCTCTTCGGGCAGAGCCGCTACGCGCTGCTGCCCGACGGGCGGATCGTGCTGGCCTACGGCCGGGCGGGGTCCGACCGGCTCGCCGTGCTCGAGGACGGCGAGCCGCGCGAGCTGGAGCTGAGCTGGGGCACGTTCCGCTACGTCACCGCGCACGGCCCGGCGGTGGTCTGCGTGGCCGGCAGCCCGGGGAGCGAGCCGGTGGTGCTGCGGGTGGACGTCGGCAGCACGGAGCCGGAGATCCTGCGCCCGGCCCGCCGGCTCGGCCTGGACCCGGCGTGGTTCTCCACCCCCGAGCACGTGACCTTCCCGACCGAGGACGCCGGCACCGGGATCGGCGAGGCCCACGCGCTGGTCTACCCGCCGACGAACCCGGAGGTCACCGCCCCCGAGGGAGAGCTGCCGCCGCTGCTCGTGGTGGTGCACGGCGGGCCGACCGGGGCCGCCGTCCCGGTGCTCGACCTGGAGGTCCAGTACTGGACCTCGCGCGGCTTCTGCGTCGCCGACGTCGACTACCGCGGTTCGGTCGGCTACGGCCGCCGGTACCGGGACGCGTTGCAGGGGCGGTGGGGCGTGGCCGACCTGGACGACGTGATCGCCTGCGCGCGCTTCCTCGCCGGCAGCGGTCGGGTGGACGCCGCCCGGATGGCGATCCGCGGCGGGTCGGCGGGCGGCTACACGACCCTGGCCGCGCTGACGATGCGCCCGGGAGTCTTCACCGCCGGCGCCAGCCACTTCGGGGTCGCCGACCTGGGCGCGCTGGCGGCCGAGACGCACAAGTTCGAGTCCCGCTACCTCGACGGGCTGGTCGCGCCCTACGACCCGGACGCCGGGCCGGCGGGCAACCCCGTCCACGCCGAGCGCTCCCCCATCAACCACGTCGAGGCCCTGGACACCCCGCTGGCGGTCTTCCAGGGCGAGGAGGACGCCGTCGTCCCGCCGTCGCAGGCCGAGGCGATCGTCGCCGCTCTCCGGGCCAAGGGCGTGCCGCACGCCTACCTGCTGTTCCCCGGCGAGCAGCACGGCTTCCGCAAGGCGGAGAACATCCGCGCGGCGCTGGACGGCGAGCTCTCCTTCTACGCGCAGGTGTGGGGCTTCGACCTCCCCGCCGCCGAGGGCATCGCACCGGTCCCGGTGCACCGGTGAGCCTGGCCGCGGCCGTGGCCGGGGAGTTCGACGTCGCGGGCAGCTACCTCGACACCGCCTCGATGGGCCTCCCCCCGCGCCGGTCGCTGTCCGCGCTGCACGCCGCCCTCGACCAGTGGGCCGCGGGGCGCAGCCGCGCGCCGGACTTCGACCGCGACGTGGAGTCCGCCCGCGCCGCCTACGCCGCCCTGGTGGGGGTGCCGCCGGGCAGCGTCGCCGTCGGCAGCCAGGTCAGCGTCTTCGCCGGCCTGGTGGCCGCCTCCGTCCCGGCCGGCGGGGAGGTGCTGGTGGCCGAGAACGACTTCACCAGCGTCGTCTTCCCGTTCCTGGCGCAGGCCGGCCGCGGGATCCCGGTCCGCGAGGTCCCGCTCGAGCGCCTGACGGAGGAGGTCACGGCCAGGACCACGCTGGTCGCGGTCTCGGCCGTCCAGTCCGCCGACGGGCGGGTGCTCGACCTCGACCGGCTGGCGGCGGCCACGACCGCCGCCGGCGCCCGGGTGCTGCTGGACACCACCCAGGCGACCGGCTGGCTCCCGCTCGACGTCGGCCGCTTCGACTACACCGTGGGCGGTGGCTACAAGTGGCTGCTCGCACCCCGCGGCACCTGCTTCGCCACGGTGCGGCCCGACCGGCTCGACGAGCTGGTCCCGCACGCGGCCGGCTGGTACGCCGGGGCCGATCCGTGGACCAGCATCTACGGCGCTCCGCTGCGCCTGGCCGACGACGCCCGCCGGTTCGACGTCTCCCCCGCCTGGCACTCCTGGGTGGGGCAGGCGCGGTCGCTGGAGCTGCTGACCGAGATCGGCCGGGAGGCGCTGCACGCGCACGCGACCGGCCTGGCCGGCCGGTTCCGCGCCGCCGTCGGTCTGCCGCCGGGCGACTCCGCCATCGTCAGTCTCGCCGTCGACGACGCCGCCGCCGGGCAGCTCCGGGCCGCCGACGTCCGCGCGAGCGTCCGGGCGGGCCGGCTGCGGCTGGCGTTCCACGTGTCCACCACCGACCGGGACGTCGACCGCGCGGCCGAGGCGCTGGCCGGGCACGTGCGGATCTGACACCCCCGCGCACTGAACCCTCCGCCTCCGGCGTCCGTATGCCCTGCGAGAACGGTCCACGGAAGGGGCGCCGATGAGGCGAGGCAGCGGCCTGGGGCGCGACGAGCAGCTCGACGTGGGAGCGGCCTACGCCGCCCACGGCCCGGAGCTGTACCGGTTCGCGCTCCGACAGCTCGGGGACGGCGGGGCGGCGCAGGACGTGGTGCAGGAGGTCTTCCTCCGCGCCTGGCGAGCGGCCGACTCCTTCGACCCCCAGCTGGCGGGCCTGCGCACCTGGCTGTTCGCGATCGCCCGCAACGTCGTGGTCGACGAGGTCCGCCGGCTGGCCGTCCGGCCCTGGCAGGCCCAGCTGACCGAGCCGCGGGCCGACCAGCTGCCTGCGCGGGACGGCATCGACGCCGGGCTGGTGGACGCCTGGGTGGTCGAGGAGGCACTGGGCCGGATCAGCCCGGACCACCGGACCGCGATCGTCCAGACGCACCTGCGGGGGCGGCCACACGACGAGGTGGCCGCCGAGCTGGGCATCCCGGTGGGCACACTGCGCAGCCGGGTCTTCTACGGCCTGAAGTCCCTGCGCCTGGCGATGGAGGAGATGGGGGTGGAACCGTGAGCGAGCCATCGCCCCAGGAGCACCGCGATCTCCGCGAGCAGCTGGGGGTGTACGCCCTCGGGCACGGGACGGCGGCCGAGCGGGCCGCCGTCCGCGCCCACCTGGACGGCTGCGCCGCGTGCCGGGCGGAGCTGGCCGAGCTCGCTCCGCTGGTCCCCCGGCTCGCCGACGTCGACCCCGCCCGGCTGGACGAGGTCCCCGCACCGCCGGCCGGCCTGCGCGACGCGGTGCTCGCGCGGATCGCGGCGGAGGCGGCCCGGCGGCCGGCGCGGCTGACGTCGCGCCGCCGGACGGCGCTGCTCGCGACGGCGGGCGCCGTCGGGATCGCCGCCGCCGGCGTGGGGGTCGGCTGGCTGGTGCGGCCGGTGCCCCCGGCGGTGCCGCAGGAGGACGTCGCCGTGGAGGTCGTCGAGCCCGGCATCGAGGCGTCCGCAGCCCTGGTGGCGCACACCTGGGGCGTCGAGGTGAAGCTCTCCGGCGAGGGGTTCACCGCGGGCGAGGTCTACCGGGTGGCGGTGGTCGAGGAGGACGGCGCCCTCGTTCCGGCCGGGCAGTTCCTCGGCGTCGGGCCCGTGGAGCTGCACTGCAACCTCAACTCCTCCGTGCTGCTGGAGGACGCCGCCGGGTTCGCCGTGGTGGACGCCGACGGCGAGGTGGTGCTCCGCTCGCGGTTCTGACCGTGTGCTGACCACGGACGTGCCGCGGCCGCGCCGGGAGCAGCATCGCTGCCCCCGGCGCGGCCGCGGGAGTCCTCGGGTCAGCTGCCGTCGCCGGGGGCCACGGTGCGCCCGTCGATGGTGAAGCCGGTGCCCGCGCCGTCCTGGTACACGTTCGGCCCGACGGGCGCGGTGTTGCGCCGGATGTCGGTCCGGCTGACGGTCATGGTGCCCGTCTCGGAGTTCCAGAGCCCGCCGCCCTCGTTGGCGGCGGCGTTGCCGGTCACCCGGCTGCGCTCGATCGTCACGGTGCCCGCGCCGGTGAGGTGCAGCCCGCCGCCGTTGCCGGGGGCGGCGCCGGTGGTGTTGCGGTTGAGCTCGGTCCGCGACAGCGTCGTGGTCCCGACGTTGGCCTCGATGCCACCACCGGCCCGCATCGAGCTGTTCCCGGTGATCACGCTGCGCTCGACGACCACGGTGCCCTGGTCGTTGAGGATGCCGCCGCCCGATCCGGCGGCGCCGTCAGCCACGTTGTCCGTGACCTGCGACCGGGTGACGGTCAGCGTTCCGGCGCCGGCGTCCTGGAACAGGCCCCCGCCGCCCATGGTCGCCTCGTCCCCGCTCGCGGTGTTCCGCGAGATCGTGCTGCGCTCCACCGTCATGGTGCCCGCTCCGGAGTTCCACAGCCCGCCGCCCTCGGCGGCGGCGGTGTTCCCGGTGACGATGCTGCGGCTGACGTGCACCGTGCCCGCCCCGGTCAGGTGCAGCCCGCCGCCGTTGCCCGGGCCCGCGCCGGTGCTGTTGTGCGACAGCGTCGACCGGTTGATGGTCGTGGTCGACCCGGCGCTCGCCTCGATGCCGCCGCCGGCCCGCGTGGCCTGGTTCCCGGTGATCGTGCTCCGCTCGACCTCCAGCACGCCGGCGTTGCGCACGCCACCGCCGGAGGCGGGCAGCCCCTCGCCCAGCGCCGCGCCGCCGGTCACGGTGACGTGGTTCAGCCGCAGCCACCCGCCCGCGAGCACGTCGAAGACCCGGTGCTCACCCCGGGCGTCGACCGTCGCGCCGTTGCCCTCGATGGTCACGGCCGAGCTGACGTCCAGGTCGCCGGTCGCCCCGGCGTCGTCCTCGCCGTGCAGCGTGAGCGCGTAGGCCGCCTTCTTCGCCAGCACGACCGTGCCGCCGCCGGAGGCGTTCGCCTGCTGCACCGCCGCACGCAGCGAGCAGGCCCCCTGCGCGTCGGCGCACGTCCCGTCGTGCAGGTCGTGGTCGGCGGTGTCCTTCGTGGTGGTGACCCGGAAGTCCCGGTCGCCCTCTGCCTGGTGTGCCTTGTCCCCGGCCTGGGCCGGGGCCGCGGCCAGCAGGCCCAGTGCCAGCCCGGCCGCTCCGGCGCTCGCGAGCGTCTTGGTACGCATCAGTCGTCTCCCTCGTCGGTGAGGTCCGGCTGAGCAGCGCCGGACGACGGTGGTTACGCACCACCGCCGCCGGCGTTCAGCGGCCGACGCGACGAGCCGCGGAAATCTGCCGCCCCGCGGCGCGCGGTCACCCGACCGACCGGGCCGGTGACCGCACGTGGCTGCGGGCGTCGTGGCTTCACGGTGCTACGCGGCGAGGACCTGCTCCCGCAGGATGTCGGCGTGCCCGGCGTGCTGGGCGAGCTCCCGGAGCACGTGCAGGTACACCCAGCGCAGCGGCAGCGGCCCCCGGCGGTTGCCGTGCACCAGGTCGTCGAGGTCCAGGGCCGCGGTGGCCTCCCGGGACGCCGCGGAGGCCGCCTCGTGCGCCGCCCGCACCGAGTCGACGGTGTCCTCGTCGATCAGCACGAAGGACTCGTCCGGCGTCGCCGGGATGCCGATCTCCGCGCGCGGCCGGCAGATGACGGCCTCGTCGAACCAGACCTGCTCCACGAAGGCGGCGTGCTTCACCAGCCCGAGCAGCGTGGTGCGGGACGGGACCAACGAGCGCCGCGATGACACTGTCGCCGTCCGGGCGACCCCGCGACCAGGTGCCCTCCCCATGACCGCTGAGCCGGTGCGCCGCCCCCTGCGCGGACCCCTCCGGGGCCCACTCGGCCCGGCAGCTCCCCGTTGCCTAGACCTCCAGCACCGTCGGGATGATCATCGGGCGGCGGCGGTGCTTGTCCGACACCCACTTGCCGACGGTGCGCCGGATGATCTGGGACATCCGGTGCGCATCGACGCCGTCGTCCTGCAGCGCCCGCCGCAGGTTGTCCTCGACGAGGCGCAGGACCTCGTCGAAGGCCGACGGGTCGTCGGAGAAGCCCTTCGTGGACAGGTGCACCGGCCGCACGATCGTGCGGGTGGACGGCTCGACCACCACGGTCAGCGCCACGAAGCCCTCGTCGCCGAGGATGCGGCGGGCCTGCAGCGACTCCTCGCCCACGTCGCCGACGTTCAGCCCGTCGACGTAGACGTCGCCGATGGGCACGCTGCCCACGATCGAGGCCTTGCCGTCGACGAGATCGACGACGACGCCGTCCTCCGCCAGCAGGATCCGATCGGTGGCCATGCCGGTCTCCTCGGCGAGCTTGGCGTGCGCCCGCAGGTGCCGCCACTCCCCGTGCACCGGCATGAGGTACTTCGGCTTGGCGACGTTGAGCAGCGTGCGCAGCTCGCCGGCCGGGGCGTGCCCGGAGACGTGCACCCGAGCCGTCTCCTTGTGCACGACGGTGGCGCCGAGCCGGGCCAGGCCGTTGATCACCTTGTAGACGGCGGTCTCGTTGCCGGGCACCAGGGACGAGGCGAGCACGACGGTGTCGCCGGCCTCGATGGTCACCTGGTGGTGGTCGCCGCGGGCCATGCGGCCCAGCGCCGACAGCGGCTCGCCCTGCGACCCGGTGCTGACCAGCACGACCTGCTCCGCCGGCATCTTCGCCGCGTCGTCCAGGGAGACCATCAGGCCCGGCGCCACGTGCAGCAGCCCGAGATCGCGGGCCACCCCCATGTTGCGGACCATCGAGCGGCCCACCAGCGCGACCTTCCGGCCGTGCTTGTCGGCCGCGTTGAGGACCTGCTGGATGCGGTGCACGTGGCTGGCGAAGCTGGAGACGATCAGCCGCTGCGTGGCCCGGGCGAAGACGTCCTCGAGCACCGGGCCGATGGACCGCTCCGGGGTGACGAAGCCGGGCACCTCGGCGTTGGTGGAGTCGGAGAGCAGCAGGTCGATGCCCTCGACCCCGAGCCGCGCGAAGGCGCCCAGGTCGGTGAGGACGCCGTCGAGCGGCAGCTGGTCCATCTTGAAGTCGCCGGTGTGCACGAGCACGCCCGCCGGGGTGTGGACGGCGACGGCGAGCGCGTCGGGGATCGAGTGGTTCACCGAGATGAACTCGCAGTGGAACGGCCCGGCGAGGTGGTCGTCACCGGCGGCCACCTCCACCAGCGTCGCGTCCAGCCGGTGCTCGCGGAGCTTGGCCGCGACCAGCGCGAGGGTGAACCGCGAGCCGACCAGCGGGATGTCCTCGCGCAGCCGCAGCAGGTACGGGATCGCCCCGATGTGGTCCTCGTGGCCGTGGGTCAGCACGACCGCGACGATGTCGTCGAGCCGGTGCTCGATGACGCCGAAGTCGGGAAGGATGAGGTCGACGCCCGGCTGCTCG
Source organism: Blastococcus xanthinilyticus (assembly GCF_008124835.1). Classification (GTDB taxonomy): domain Bacteria; phylum Actinomycetota; class Actinomycetes; order Mycobacteriales; family Geodermatophilaceae; genus Blastococcus; species Blastococcus xanthinilyticus. The sequence continues at coordinate 73,566 of NZ_VNHW01000016.1, forward strand.
GCCTCCGGGAAGAGGACGCCGCAGTCGATGACCATCAGCTTCCCGTCGAACTCGAGCACGGCCATGTTGCGGCCGATCTCGCCGAGCCCGCCGAGCGCCATCACCCGCAGGCCGCCCTCGGGCAGCGGCGGGGGGGCCTTGAGATCGAGGTGCGGTTGGGTGACCTGACCACTCACAGGGGGATGCCTCTCAGAGCTGGACCCCGCCGGCGGCGAGGTCGGCGCGCAGTTGCGCGATCTGTTCGGGGGTGGCGTCGACCAGCGGCGGGCGCACGGGGCCGGCCGGGAGGCCCAGCTCCCGCAGCGCCGCCTTGGTCAGGATGACGCCCTGGGTGCGGAAGATGCCGGTGTAGACCGGCAGCAGACCGTCGTTGATCTCGCGGGCCTTGACCAGGTCGCCGGCCTCGACGGCGGCGATCAGCTCGGCCAGCCGCGGGCCGACCAGGTGGCCGACGACACTGACCACGCCCACGCCGCCCATGGCCAGGATGGGCAGGTTGACCATGTCCTCGCCGCTGTAGAACGCCAGGTCGCTGCGAGCCATGGTCCACGCCATCGCACCGAAGTCGCCCTTGGCGTCCTTGACCGCCACGATCCTGGGGTGCTCGGCGGCCCGGACGAGGGTGTCGACCTCGATCGGCGTGCCGGTGCGGATCGGGATGTCGTAGAGCATCACCGGCAGGTCGGTGCTGTCGGCGACCGTGGTGAAGTGCCGCAGCAGGCCGGTCTGCGGGGGCCGGTTGTAGTACGGGGTGACGACGAGCAGCCCGTCGGCGCCCAGCCGCTCGGCGGCCCGCGCCTTCTCGATGGAGTGCGTGGTGTCGTAGGTGCCGACGCCGGCGACGACCGTGGCGCGGTCACCGACGGCGTCGATCACCGCCTCCAGGACGGCGTGCGACTCGCCGTCGCCGATGGTGGGCGACTCCCCCGTCGTCCCGAGGACGACCAGGCCGTCGTGGGCCTGCCGGTCGACGAGGTGCGCGGCCAGCTCCTGGGCCCCGGCGAGGTCGATCGAGCCGTCCTCGGCCAGCGGGGTGACCATCGCCGTGAGCACGCGCCCGAACGGCCGGGCGGGGTCTGTGGTCATGGGATGAATCTACCCAGCGGGAGGGACCGCATCCCGCGCGTACTCCGACACGGCGTAGCGCAGCCCCGTGCGCTCCGACGTCGCCCAGCCCTCGGCCGGTGCGCGGGACACCAGCCGCCACCCCTGGCCGGGCTCCGGCGCCCGCGTGTCGCCGTCGACCTCCAGGTCGACGTCGGTGACGACGAGCCGGTCGGCGTGCGGCAGGAACTCGGCGTACACCGCTCCCCCGCCGATCACCCAGGCCGAGGGGTGCTCGGCGAGCACCTGGGCGACCGAGCCGGCCGGCCGGGCGCCGTCGGCCGACCAGCCGGGGTCGGTGGTCAGGACGACGTTGGTGCGGCCCGGGAGCGGGCGGAAGCGCTCGGGCAGCGACTCCCAGGTGCGCCGCCCCATCACGACGGTCGAGCCGGTGGTGAGCCGGCGGAACAGGGCGAGGTCCTCGGGCAGGTGCCAGGGCAGCCGCCCCTGCGCCCCGATCACCCGGTCCCGGGCCTGCGCCCAGACCAGCGCGATGCCGGGCCGGCCGGCCGGCGCGCCGACGTCGCCGCTCACACCGCCACGGCTGCCCGGATCGCGGGGTGCGGCCGGTAGTCGCGCACGGTGAAGTGCTCGTAGGTGTAGTCGAACAGCGAGGCGGCCGGGGCCAGCTCCAGCGTGGGGAACGGCCGGACCTCCCTCGTGAGCTGCTCGGTGACCTGCTCGACGTGGTTGTTGTAGATGTGGCAGTCGCCACCGACCCAGATGAGGTCGCCGGCCTCCAGGCCGACCTGGGCGGCGATCATGCGGGTGAGCAGCGCATAGCTGGCGATGTTGAACGGCACGCCGAGGAACATGTCGGCGCTGCGCTGGTACAGCTGGCAGGAGAGCCGGCCGTCGGCGACGTGGAACTGGAAGAACGCGTGGCAGGGCGCCAGCGCCATCTCCGGCAGGGCGCCGACGTTCCACGCCGACACGATCATGCGGCGGGAGTCCGGATCGGCCCGCAGGGTGTCCAGCAGCGCCGCGATCTGGTCGACCTCCCGGCCGTCCGGGGTCGGCCAGGACCGCCACTGCACGCCGTAGACGGGGCCCAGCTCGCCCTCCGGCGAGGCCCACTCGTCCCAGATCGTGACGCCGTTCTCGCGCAGCCAGCCGACGTTGCTGTCCCCGCGGAGGAACCACAGCAGCTCCACGGCGATGGACTTGAAGTGCACCTTCTTCGTCGTCACCAGCGGGAAGCCCTGCGACAGGTCGTAGCGCAGCCGCTCGCCGAACAGGCTCACCGTGCCGGTCCCGGTCCGGTCCTGCTTCGGCGTGCCCTGCTCGAGGATGCGCCGCAGGAGGTCCTCGTACTGGGTGTCGATCGGAGCTGCCACGGGCCCGAGCCTACGGCGGGGGGACGACGGCGGGCAGCGGCCCGGATCACCCGCCCCACCGGTCCCGCCGCCGGGTCAGCCCTCGGCGACCAGCGGGCTGGCGGCGACCTCCGTGCCGTCGGCCAGCGGGCTGATCCGGAAGTCGCCGAACACGTCGCCGGCGACCCGCTGCAGCTCGCGCAGGCAGGCGATGGCCAGCTCGCGGAGCTCCACGTCGGCGTGCTCGCTGGCCCGCATGGCGACGAAGTGCCGCCAGGCGCGGTAGTTGCCGGTGACCACGAGGCGCGTCTCGGCGGCATCGGGCAGCACCGCGCGGGCGGCCTGCCGCGCCTGCCTGCGCCGCAGGCCCGCCTGCGGCGCGCCGGCGAACCGGTCCTCGAGGCCCTCGAGCAGCTCCCGGTAGGCGGCCAGCGCCGCGTCGGTGGCCGCCGTGAAGCGCGCGTGCAGCTCGGGGTCGCCGGCGATGACGGCCGGCTCGACGACGGCTCCGCCGTCCTCCGGCACATGGCGCTGCGAGAGCTGGCTGAAGGAGAACTGCCGGTGCCGCACGAGCTCGTGGCCCACCGACCGGGAGAGGCCGGTGAGGTACATGGTCACGCTCGCGTGCTCCAGCACCGCGAGGTGGCCCACCTCCAGGACGTGCCGCAGGTAGCCGGCGTTGGTGGCGGTCGCCGGGTTCGGCTTGTCCCACGCCTGGTAGCAGGCCCGGCCGGCGAACTCCGCGAGCGCCTGCCCGCCCTCGGCGTCGGTCTCCCAGGGAACGTCCGCCGGCGGGGTGAACTGCGTCTGCGCGATGACCTGAACCTGGAGCGGAGCGACCTGGGGCACGGGTGCGAGCCTACGGCCGCGCCCGCGCGCGCCGGGCAGACTGAGCGGGTGGACTGGCTGGCGGCGGTGGTGTCCCTCGCCGGAGGACTCGTGCTCCTCTGGCTGCTGCTGCTGGCCCTCCTGTGGCGCTCGCGACCGGACGGGATGACCGTGGGCGACGCGCTGCGGCTGCTGCCCGACGTGGTGCGGCTGGTGCGCCGCCTGGCCGCCGACCGCACGCTCCCCCGGCGGCTGCGGCTCCGGCTGTGGCTCCTGCTGGCCTACCTGCTCTCCCCCGTGGACCTGGTGCCCGACGTCGTGCCGGTCCTGGGCTACGCCGACGACGTCGTGGTCGTCGCGTGGGCGCTGCGCTCGGTGGTGCGCGGCGCCGGGGAGGAGGTGCTCCTGCGGCACTGGCCGGGCGAGCCGTCCGGCCTGGAGGTCGTGCGGCGGCTGGCCGGGCTCACGCCTGGGACGCGAGAGCCCGGCTGAGCTCGGGCCACAGGTCACCCCGCTCAGCGACGACGACGTCGGCCAGCTCCATCCACCCGGCCATCAGCCGGAGCTCCGCGGCGAGCGCGTCGGCCACGACGTCGCGGTCGACCCCGGGCTCCGCGTGCGCGGCCTGCACCCGGAGCATCCCCGCCTGCCGGTCGGCCTTGAGGTCGACCCGGGCGACCAGCCGGTCACCGAGCAGGAAGGGCAGCACGTAGTAGCCGTGCACCCGCTTGTGCGCGGGGGTGTAGATCTCCAGCCGGTAGCGGAAGCCGAAGATCCGCTCCACCCGGGGCCGCTCCCACACCAGCGAGTCGAACGGGCTCAGCAGCGCCCGGGCGCGGATCCACCGGGGACGGCGCGCCTGCGGGTCCAGCCACGCCGGGCGGTTCCACCCGTCGACCTCCACCGGCAGCAGCTCCTGGGCATCGGCCAGCTCGGCGAGGGCGATGCGCGCGTCGGCCGGGCCGAGGCGGAAGTAGTCGCGCAGATCGGTCTCGGTCGCCACCCCCAGTGCCCGGGCGGCGGTGCGGACCAGTTCGCGCACGGCGTCGGGCCGGTCGGGGGTGGGCGCGTGCACGATCCCGGCCGGGAGCACCCGCTCGGACAGGTCGTAGACCCGCTCGAACCCGGCGGTGCGCGCGGTGGCCGTGAGCGCGCCGGTGAAGAACAGGTACTCCAGGCCCGCCTTGCCGGCGTGCCAGTTCCACATGCTGCCCGGCCGGTTGGGGCGCTCCTCCTGCAGCTGGCTCGCCCGGATCGGCCCGTCGCTGCGGACCCGCTCCAGCAGGGCGGCGACGTACCCGGGCCGTTCGCGCTGGACCCGGGTCATCGACCCCCACGCCTCCTGGTCGGCCGCCGCCATCCGCCAGCGCAGGTGCGGGTGCAGCCGCACCGGCAGGAACGACGCCTCGTGCGCCCAGTACTCGAACAGCTCGTGCCGCCGGTTGGACAGGACGTCGAGCGCGGCCCGCGGGTAGGGACCCAGCCGGCTGAACAGCGGCAGGTAGTGCGACCGGGAGAGCACGTTCACCGAGTCGATCTGCACGACGGCGAGGCGCTCGGCCACCCGGCGCAGCTGCCGGGTGCCGACGGGCGCGGCCGGGCGCGGCTCCGCGAAGCCCTGCGCCCCGAGCGCGATGCGCCGGGCCAGGGCGGCCGGCAGCCGTTCGACGGGTGTCACGCCCGCCGATCCTGCCGGGCGGGTACGACGGACGCCCGGGCGGAGGTGCGACCTAGGCTGCCGGGGTGACCTCCGACCTCCCGTTCCCCCGCCGCGTGGGATCCGCGGACGTCTCGGTGCGCCCGGCCCGACCGGAGGACGCGGTCGACATCGCCCGGGTCCAGGGCACGACCTGGCGCACCGCCTATCGCGACGTGCTGCCGGCGGGCGTCCTCGACGCCTGGGACGAGGCAGCGGTGGAGGCGTCGTGGCGGAGCGCCGTCGGCGCGCCGCCGTCCCCCGGGCACCGGGTGCTGGTGGCGGTCGAGCGGGAGACCGTTGTCGGGTTCGCGGCGTTCGCCGCGGAGGCGGGCACGGTCGAGGTCGCCACCCTCCTGGTCGAGCCCCGCTGGGGCCGGCGCGGGCACGGCAGCCGGTTGCTCGCCGCCGTCACCGACCTCGCGTCGGCCGGCGGGCAGCGTCGGCTGGAGATCTGGCTCGCCGAGTCCGACCGGGTCTCCGCCGGTTTCTTCGAGTCGGCGGGGTGGGAGCCCGACGGCTGGGCGCGCACGCTGGACACCGGCGAGGAGCCCCTGCGGGAGCTGCGCTGGCACACCACCCTGGACGGGAACGACCCGGACGAGAAGGACCTCGACGGGACCGAGGAGGACCGCAGGTCATGACCTTCGCCGGCTTCCCCGACGAGGGGCTCGTCTTCTACGAGGGCCTGGAGGCGGACAACAGCAGGACGTACTGGACCGCGCACAAGTCCGAGTACGAGGCGTTCGTCCGGGGTCCGCTGCAGGCACTGGTGGACGACCTCGCTCCGGAGTTCGGGCCGGCCAAGGTGTTCCGGCCCTACCGGGACGTGCGGTTCAGCCACGACAAGACGCCGTACAAGACGCACCAGGGAGCGGTGGTCAACCCGGAGGGCCGCGGGGCCGGCGCCTGGTACGTGCAGATCTCCGCGGACGGGCTCGCCGTCTCCGGCGGGTGCTGGCGGCTGGAGTCCGACCAGGTGGCCCGCTACCGGCGGGCGGTGGCCGATGCGGTGCAGGGGGCGGCCCTGGAGAAGGAGGTCGCGCGCCTGCGGTCGGCGGGCTGGACGGTCGACGGCGACCGACTGGTTCGCGTGCCGGCCGGGTTCTCGGCCGACGACGACCGCATCGAGCTGCTCAAGCACCGGTCGCTGCACGTGACCCGGCGCTGGGAGCCCGCGGACTGGCTGCACGCCGCGGCAGCCGGTGAGCGGGTGCGCGAGGCGTGGCGTGACGTGGCGCCGCTCAACACGTGGCTGGCCGCGAACGTCGGTGCCACCGCCAAGGAACCGCGCCCCCGCCGCTGACCGATCCGGCCCCGGTCGCGCGCGCCGCCGCGTCGTCGACGTCGCCTGCCCGCACATGGCGCGGACCTCGCCGCCGGCGTCGACCCGGCCGAGCACGTCCACCACCACGCGTCAGCTCGAGGATCGCGCGACGCAGGTCCCCGACGACTGATCCGGAATGCCCGAAAGCCGAATGGGCACAGGGCGATTGCACGAACGGGGACCTGGTGGGGAACGCACGAAGGGGCCCCAGCACGGATGCTGGGGCCCCTTCGGGAATGGTTGTCCGGCGGCGTCCTACTCTCCCACCCCGTCTCCAGGGCAGTACCATCGGCGCTGAGAGGCTTAGCTTCCGGGTTCGGAATGTTACCGGGCG
>NZ_VNHW01000017.1 GCF_008124835.1 Blastococcus xanthinilyticus
AAACGCTGCCTCAAGCGCTACATCGCCCGCGAGCTCTACCGACGCCTCGAATCACCACCGCTCGCGGCTTGACCCGTCATAGGAGCGTCCTGATCATCCGGGGGTCAGGGCAGGATGCGGGGATGGACCTGGCGGAGGTGGCCGACGAGCTGTACGCCGTTCCGCCCGAGGAGTTCATCGCGCTGCGCAAGGAGCGCCAGGACGCCGCCCGGGCCGACGGCGACAAGGCGCTGGCCAAGCAGATCGGAGCGCTGCCCAAGCCCTCCACCCCGGCGTGGGTGTGCAACCTGCTGGTGCGCGCGCACCGCGCCGAGATCGAGGGCCTGGTCGAGCTGGGCGACCTGCTGCGCGAGGCGCAGGACAATCTGGCCGGGGACGAGCTCAAGGCGCTCGACGTGCAGCGGCGCCAGCTGCTGACCGCGCTCACCCGGCGGGCGCGGGCGGTGGCGTACGACGCCGGTCACCCGGTCAGCACCGCGGTCGCCACCCAGGTGGAGGAGACGCTGCGGGCGGCGATGTCCGACCCGGAGGCGGGGGAGGCGCTGCTGTCGGGACGGCTGACCGCGCCGATGTCCTACAGCGGCATGGGGGAGCTGACCGGTCGCCCGAAGCTCCGCCTCGTCCCGCCGCCCCAGCCGGCCGCCGAGCCGCAGCGGGCGCCCGCCCGGCGCACCGCACCGAAGGGACCCGAGGCGGAGCCCGCGGCCGAGCGCCGGCGGCGTGAGCAGGAGGAGCGGCAGCGCGCGGCCGAGGAGAAGCGGCAGCGGGAGCTGGCGGAGGCGCAGGCGGCCGCGGAGGAGGCGTCCGCCGCCGCGGACGAGGCGGAGAGCGTGCTGGCGGAGCACCAGCGGCAGGTGGCGGAGCTCGCCGGGCGGCGCGCGGAGCTGGCGGCACGGGTGGAGGAGCTGGCCGACCAGCTGGCCGACGCCGAGCGCGCGGCCGCCGACGCCGCCTCCGCGCTGAAGCGGGAGGAGCGCCGGCGGGCCGCGGCCGAACGCGATGCCACGGACGCCGCCGAGGCCCGCGACCGCGCCCTCTCCCGCGTGGAGCACCTCGCGGGAACGGGCGGGAGCTGACCCGCGGCGGTCAGCCCATCGTCTTCTGGCCGTCCAGGGACTCGCGCAGGATGTCGGCGTGCCCGGCGTGCTGCGCCGTCTCGGCCACGATGTGCAGGAACACCCGCCGGGCCGAGCGGACCGCGCCCGGCGGGAACCACGGCGCCTCCGGCAGCGGGTGGGCCAGGTCGAGGTCGGGCAGCGTGCGCACCAGGTCGTCGGTCCGCCGCGCCACCTCCTCGTAGCGGGCCAGGATGCCGGCGAGGGTCTCGTCGGGGCCCATGCGGAACTCCTCGCCCCAGGCCTCGACCTGGGCCGCGTCGTCGGCCGCCGTCATGGCCGACGTGCCCTCCAGGATGAAGTCCCCCCACGACTCCTCGGTGCCGGACACGTGCTTGACCAGCCCGCCGAGGGTCAGCTCGCTGGCGGTCGGCCGCTGCCGCGCCTGGTCGTCGGTGAGGCCCTGCACGGCGAACCGGAGGAAGTGCCGGTGGGTCGCGAGCGTCTCCAGCAGGTCGGCGCGCTCGCCGGTCAGGGTGGGCTGGTCGGGGAGGGTGCTCTGGCCGGTCACGGTGGATCCCTTCGTCAGGTGGTCGGTCAGGAACGACGCTAGGAGCCATTGGTGCCAGCGTCTGTCACCGATGCGGAAGACTCTTGACCCGTGGCCGACACCGGGAACCGCACGCTGCGCCTGCTCTCGCTCCTGCAGGCCCGCAGGCAGTGGCTGGGCGGTGAGCTCGCCGACCGCCTGGGCGTCTCGCTGCGGACGCTGCGCCGCGACGTGGGGCGGCTGCGCGAGCTGGGCTACCCGGTGGAGGCCCAGCCCGGCGTCGACGGCGGCTACCGGCTGGCACCCGGCGCCGCGCTGCCCCCGCTGGTCCTCGACGACGACGAGGCGGTGGCCCTGACCGTCGGTTTGCAGGCGGCCGCGCAGACGGCGGTGACCGGGATGGCCGAGGCGTCGGTGCGCGCGCTGACCAAGGTCGTCCAGGTGCTGCCGCCCCGGCTGCGTCACCGGGCCGACGCCCTGCGCGCCGTCACCGACTCCGCGGCCTGGACCGCCCCGGGCGGCACGGTCGACCCCGGGGACCTCACGGTGGTCGCGCAGGCCTGCCGGGACACCGAGCGGCTGGTGTTCTCCTACACGGCGGCCGACGGCACCGGCACCGACCGGTTCGTCGAACCGCACCGGCTCGTCGCGCTCGGGCGGCGCTGGTACCTCGTCGCCCACGACCTCGACCGGGGCGAGTGGCGGACCTTCCGGCTCGACCGGCTGACCGGGCCGCGCGCCACCGGCGCCCGCTTCGCCCCGCGCGCGCTGCCGGCCGAGGACGCCGCCGCCTTCGTGCGCGCCGCGCTCGGCGTCCGGGGGACGCAGGCCGCGGTGGAGGTCCTGGTCCACGCGCCGGCCGAGGAGGTGCGGCGGCGGATCGGCCGGTGGTCGTCGGTGGAGCCGGTCGACGACCGGCGCTGCCGGGTGCGCATGGAGTCCGACGACCTCGCCTGGCCGGCCTTCGCGCTCGGCGTCGCCGGCGCGGAGTGCACCGTCGTCTCCCCGCCGGAGCTGCGCGACCTGCTGGGGGAGTGGGCGCAGCGGTTCGGCCGGGCCGCCACCGGCTGAGCTCCGCCGTCCGCGGCGGCGACCGACCTCACGCGCAGGAGGGGCCGGCCGGGCGATCGGGTCCACCGGTGGGGTCTCCTCGGCCACCGGCGGCCGGTCGGCGTCCACCGTGCGCCCGAACTCCTGGGCCGCCCACACCGATCCGTCCGGCGCGCAGAACACCCCGACGCCCAGCCGGTCCCACCCCGGGTTCAGCACGTTCGCCCGGTGGCCGTCCGACCGCATCCAGCCCACGTGGGCGACGCCTGCCGGCACCGGCCCCGAGGCGGTGAAGATGTTCTCGCCCAGCCCCCGGAAGCCCGACAGCGCCTCCCGGGAGAGCACCTCCCGCACGTCCTGGTGCTCCAGCACCCCGCGCTCGGCCATGGCCGCGCTCCAGTCGCGGGCGACCCCGGCCAGCTCCTCGTTCCAGGCGACCGGCTCCAGGTCCCGGGCCCGGCGCTCGTCGTTGACCCGGTCGAAGATCTCCCGGGCGATCCGCTCCTCCGGGGCCGCGGCGTCGCCGGCCGCCGGCGGGGACTGGGGAGCCGGCGCGGTCCCCGATGCCGACGAGGGCGACGCGACGACGCAGCCGCTCGTCGAGAGGACGGCGGCGACCAGCGCCCCGAGCAGCGGAGCGGTGCGGCGGGCCATGCCGCTGCGGTACCCGCTCCGGGCCGGCGGACCCCTGTACCGGACTGCACGGTGGGGGCGGCGGACCTAGCGTGTCGCCATGGCCGCCCCCTCACGCGTCGCGATCGTCACCGGGTCGGAGTCGGGGATCGGCCGGGCCACCGCCGTCGCCCTGGCCGAGCAGGGCTGCGACGTCGGGATCACGTGGCACCGCGAGGAGCGCGCGGGGCAGGAGACCGCCGAGCAGGTGCGCGCGCTGGGCCGGCGGGCGGAGGTGCGGCACCTGGACCTCACCCGGCTGCCCGCGGCCGCTGACGTCGTCGACGAGCTGGCCGACGCCCTGGGCGGGGTGGACGTCCTGGTCAACGACGCCGGGACCGGGCACATGACGCCGCTGCTGGAACTGGACCTCGCCACCTGGCGCGAGGTGCTGGCGACCGACCTCGACGGTGCCTTCCTCTGCCTGCAGCGCGCGGCCCGGCGGATGGTCGCCGCCGGGAACGGCGGCCGGATCGTGAACATCACCAGCGTCCACGAGCACCAGCCGCGCGTCGGCGCGGCGGCCTACTGCGCGGCGAAGGGGGGCCTGGGGCTGCTGACCCGGGTCGCCGCGCTCGAGCTGGCCGAGCACGGGATCACCGTCAACGCGGTGGCGCCGGGGGAGATCGCCACCCCGATGACCGGACAGGAGGACGAGGACCCGGACGCCCCGGGGCACGAGCGGCCGGGCGTCCCGCTGCGCCGGCCGGGGGACGCCCGGGAGGTCGCCGCCGTCGTCGCCTTCCTCGCCTCGCCGGCGGCCGGCTACGTCACCGGGGCGTCCTGGGCCGTGGACGGCGGAATGCTGCAGATGGGGCCGATGGCCGGCTCGCACCTGGAGCGCGACGACTGGCGCCGCGGCTGAGTTCAGGCCCTGCGGCGGTCGGCCTTGTTCCGGTAGAGCTGCGCGTCCGCGCGCGCCAGGAGCGAGGTCACGGTGTCCCCGGGACGGGCGCCGGCCACCCCGGTCGTCCAGCGGAACGGATGGGTGGACTCCAGCGCGGCCATCAGCTCGGCCGCGGCCGCCTCGGACGTGTCCGGGAGGCAGAGGACGAACTCGTCGCCGCCGTACCGCCCCAGCAGGTCCCCCCGGCGCAACCGCCCGGTCCAGCCGGCCGCGAGGTCGCGCAGCAGCGCATCGCCCGCGACGTGGCCGTCGCGGTCGTTGACCTCCTTGAAGTCGTCGAGGTCGAGGATCGCCACGGCCATCGGCGTACCGGTGCGCGCGGCCTGCGCCAGCTGCCGGGAGGTGTGCTCCTCCCAGGCCCGCCGGTTCGCCACCCCGGTCAGCGGATCGGTACCGGCGGCGGTCCGCAGCCGCCGGGCCAGCCGCCCCTGCACCTCGGTCAGCACCGCCACCGCCGCCACGACCGGCAGCCAGGCCGGGAGGAATCCGCCGGGGGCGGCGGCCCACGCGCCCGCGCTGGCGGCCACGATCAGCAGCGCCGCGTGCGCCCGGGCGGCGGGCAACGACAGGAAGTGCGCCGCGTACATCCCGGCGGCGAGCTGGGCCGGGCCGAGCCCGACGATCCCCACGGCGGTGGCCGACCGCCAGGCCAGCAGGCCGATGAGCACGGCGAACGCGGCCACCCCGGCGTGCAGCGCCCACGGCGGCACCCGCCCGGCCGCCCACGCGAGGGCCGCACCGGTGACCAGGCCGACCGCGCCCAGCACCCACAGCAGACCGACCGGGGTCCCCGGGGCCATCGGCACCGCCGCGCCTCCCCAGCACAGCGCCCCGGCGACGAGGTACAGCAGTGCCAGGAGCGCGGCGGGGGTCCGTCCTCCGCCGTGCACCGCGCCACCTCCCCGTTCTCCGCATCCTGCCGCCGTCCCATCGGCACCTCCCGGGTGGGCCACGGCAGCGAACCCCCGCAGGTCACCCGCACGGGTGAGGGGAGCCGTCCCGGGGCACAGGGGCCTGCGTGGATGATCTCGCCCCCGGCCCCCCGGTTCCCGCGGGCAGCACCCTGGGCGTCGAGGAGGAGTTCCACCTCGTCGACCCGGAGACCTTCCGGCTGGCGCCCAGCCCCGGGCTGGCCGCCGCCGCGCTGGCGGGGGAGTTCGGTGCGCGGGTGCACCCGGAGATCACCACGACGCAGCTGGAGACGGCCACCGGCGTCTGCCGGACCCTGACCGAGGTGCGCGACGAGCTCGCGGCCACCCGGGCGGAGGCGCGGGCGGCCGCGGCGGGCGCCGGGGTGGTGCTGCTCCCGGCCTCCACGCACCCCTTCGCGGGCTGGCGCGAGCAGGTCATCACCCCGGGCCCCCGCTACGAGGCCATGGTCGAGCGCTGGGCGGGGCTGGCGCAGCGGCAGGACATCTGCGGCTGCCACGTGCACGTGGGCGTGCCCGACCTGGACACGGCGGTGGCCGTGCTGGACCGGGTGCGGCCCTACCTCCCGGTGCTGCTGGCGATGACCGGCAGCTCGCCGTTCCACGACGGCGCCGACACCGGCTACGAGAGCTACCGGACCCTGCAGTGGGGCCGCTGGCCGCACACCGGGATCCCGGAGCTCCAGGGCTCCGCGGACCGCTTCCGGGCGGTGGTGACCGGGCTGGTCGCGGCCGGTGTCATCGGCGACGCCTCCCACCTGTACTGGGACGTCCGGCCGTCGTCGCACCTGCCGACCCTGGAGTTCCGGCTGGCCGACGTCTGCACCGATGTGGACGACGTCGTGCTGCACGCCGCGCTGGTCCGCTCACTGGTGCGGGTGCTGGCCGCGCGGGCGGAGCGGGACGAGCCGGTGCCCGAGGTGCGCACGGAGCTGCTGCGGGCCGCCCGCTGGCGGGCCGCTCGCGACGGGCTCGGCGGGCAGCTGTTCGACCCGGTCACGGGCGCGCTGGTCGACGGCCGCACCGCCGTGGCGGGGCTGCTGGCCGAGCTCGCCGACGACCTGGCCGACGCCGGCGAGGAGGACGACGTCCGCGCGCTGGTGCGGCAGCTGCTCGGCCGGGGTACCTCCGCGACGCGCCAGCGCGCGACGTTCCGGCGCACCGGCGACCTGCGGGAGGTGGCCGCGACGATCGTCCGGGAGGGGAGCGCGCATGGCTGATCGGGAGCTGCGGCAGATCCGGGAGCTCGCGCGGCCGCTGCGGGGGCCGGCCGACCTCGACCCGCTGCTCGACCGGGTCGGCGACGCCCGCGTGGTGGCGATCGGGGAGGCCAGCCACGGCACGCACGAGTACTACGCCTGGCGCGCGGCGCTCACCCGGCGGCTGATCGAGGAGCACGGCTTCGGCCTCGTGGCCGTGGAGGGTGAGTGGCCCGACTGCTACCGGGTCAACCGCAGCGTGCGGCTGCGTGCGGACGCCGACGAGGACCCGCGCAACGCGCTCGACGCCTTCTCCCGGTGGCCCACCTGGATGTGGGCCAACGACGACGTCGCCGACTTCTGCCGCTGGCTGCGGCAGCACAACGCCGGGCTGCCGGAGGACCGGAGGGTCGGCTTCTACGGCCTCGACGTCTACAGCCTCTGGGACTCCATGCACGCGCTGGTCGACTGGCTGGCCGAGCACGAGCCCGGCCACGTCGACCAGGCGAAGGCGGCGCTGGCCTGCTTCGAGCCGTTCGGCGAGGACGGCGCCGAGTACGCCTTCGCCAGCCGCTTCGCGCCCACCTCCTGCGAGCAGGCAGCCGTGGAGCTGCTGCGCTCGCTGTGCGCCGAGCGCGGCCGGGCGGAGGCGGCGATCGACGCCGAGGCCCGTTTCTCGGCCGAGCAGAACGCGGCGGTGGTGGTCGACGCCGAGCGCTACTACCGCGCCATGGTCCGCGGCTCCGCGGAGTCCTGGAACGTCCGCGACGTGCACATGGTGGACACCCTGGACCGGCTGCTCGAGCACACCGGCCGCCGGGCCGTGGTCTGGGAGCACAACACGCACATCGGCGATGCGCGGGCCACCGACATGGCCGACGCCGGGATGACCAACGTCGGGCAGCTGCTGCGCGAGCGGCACGGCACGGATGACGTCGTCCTGGTGGGGTTCGGCGGGTACCGCGGCGGGGTGGTCGCGGGCCGGGAGTGGGGCGCGCAGATGGAGCGGATGCCGGTGCCCCCGGCCCGGGCCGGGAGCCTGGAGGACCGGATCCACGACGCAGTCGGCGAGGACGCGCTGTTCCTCTTCCCGCGGGACGGCAGGCCGGAGTGGCTCGACCGGCGGCTGGACCACCGGGCGATCGGCGTCGTCTACCGGCCGGAGCGGGAGCGGTGGGGGAACTACGTGCCCACGGTGCTGGGCGAGCGGTACGACGCCTTCCTCTACCTGGACGACACCACGCCGCTGCGGCCGCTGCACCTCGAACACGCCGACGAGCACGTGCCCGCCGCGGCGTTCGGGGCCTGACCGTGCCCGCTTCCGCCGCGTCCGGCCGCCTCGACAGCCGTCCGCCGGCCGCGCCGCCGGTCGATCCCTGGCCGGCCGGCGTCCACGCGCTGGAGCTCGGCGGGGGAGCGGAGGTGCTCCTCGCCGTTCCCCCGGGGGAGCCGGCGCCCCGCCCGCTGCTGGTCTTCTTCCACGGCGCGGGCGGGGAGCCGGCGCAGAGCCTCGCGGCGGTCGGCCCCATGGCCGCCGAACGCGGTGTGCTGGTGCTCGCCCCGCGTTCGGGCGCGGCGACCTGGGACCTGATCTCCGGCCGGCTCGGCCGGGACGTCGCGGTCCTCGACGCCGCGCTCGCGCAGCTCGGCGCGCACGTGGCCGTCTCGCGGTCGGCGGTCGGCGGCTTCTCCGACGGCGCCTCCTACGCGTTGTCGCTCGGGCCGGCCAACGGCGATCTCTTCGACGCCGTGCTGGCCTTCTCCCCGGGGTTCGCCGGTCCGCCGGTGCAGGTCGGCACACCACGCATCTGGATCACCCACGGCACCGGCGACCGGGTGCTGCCGGTCGACCGCTGCGGCCGCCGGCTGGCGGCGGCGTTCGACGCGTCGGCCTACGCGGTCACCTACGACGAGTTCGACGGCGGGCACGTGGTCCGCCCTGAGGGCGTGGCCACGGCGCTGGGCTGGTGGCTGGGTACCTCGTGAGCCGGGCTCACACACACCGGCGGGACGGTCGACGTCCGTCCCGCCGGTGCGCGAACTCAGGCGGACTCGCGCTGGGTGATGTCCTCGTCGCCCGGATCGGTGTTCTTCGGACCGCCGGTCTTGGACACCTCCCAGTTGGGCCCGAGCTGCTCGAGGGCCAGCCGGCCGTAGACCTGCTGCTGGGTGGCCACCCGCTCGGACCGGCCGCGGCCGAGGAAGCTCACCATCCAGTGCAGCACCGTGGTGACGCGGCTCTTGAAGCCGACGATGTACATCAGGTGCACGACCAGCCACAGCACCCAGGCGATGAACCCGCTGAACTTGAACGGCCCGATGTCGGCGACCGCGGAGAACCGCGAGATGGTCGCCATCGACCCCTTGTCGGAGTAGTGGAACGGGTCCTGCGGCTTCTTGCCGGTGACCCGGCGCTGGATCGCCTCGGCGGCGTAGCGGCCGCCCTGGATCGCGACCTGCGCGACCCCGGGGAGCTTGCTCAGGGCCATCATGTCGCCGACCACGTGGATCTCCGGGTGCTCCGGGAGCGTGAGGTCGGGCTCGACCGAGATGCGCCCGGCGCGGTCGACCTCGGCTCCGGTCTGCTCGCCGAGCATCCGGCCGAGCTCGCTGGCCTGCACGCCGGCCGCCCAGATCTTGGTCGCCGCCTGGATCCGCCGGACCGTGCCGTCGGTGTCCTTGACCTCGAGCCCGTCGGCGTCGACGCCGGTGACCATCGCGCCGAGCTGGACGTCGACCCCGATCTCGTTGAGCTGCCGCCGGGCACGGTCGCCGAGCTTCTTGCCGAAGGAGGGCAGGACCGCCGGTGCGGCGTCGAGGAGGATGACCCGCGCGCCGGTCGGGTTGATGTTGCGGAAGTCCCGCCGCAGGGTGCGCCGGGCCAGCTCGGCGATCTGGCCGGCCATCTCCACGCCGGTGGGCCCCGCCCCGACGACCACGAAGGTCAGCAGCCGGTCGATCTCCGCCTGGTCGTGCGCGATCTCGGCCAGCTCGAAGGCGCCGAAGATCCGCCCGCGCAGCTCGAGGGCGTCGTCGATGCTCTTCATGCCCGGCGCGAACTCGGCGAACTGGTCGTTGCCGAAGTAGGACTGACCGGCGCCCGCGGCGACGATCAGCTCGTCGTAGGGGTGCACCGTCTTGCGGCCGAGGATCTCGGAGCTGACGGTGCGGGCGGCGACGTCGATCTCGGTGACCTCGCCGAGGATGACGCGGGCGTTCTTCTGCCCCCGCAGGATCTCCCGGGTGGCGGGGGCGATCTCGCCCTCGGAGAGGATGCCGGTGGCCACCTGGTAGAGCAGCGGCTGGAACAGGTGCTGGGCGGTCTTGCCGATCAGCGTGACGTCGACCGGGGCCTTCCGGAGCGCCCGCGCGGCGAACAGGCCGCCGAAGCCGGAGCCGATGATGACGACGCGCGGCCGCCCGCCGGGGAAGTCGTTCGGGGCGGGGACCTGCGCTGGTGATGTCGTCATGATGATTCATCCTTCCACTCCGGGCGGGATCGCTCTCGAACGGCCCCTGTGAGATGCGGGACACACGCCGGTGTCCTGTATTCGCGGAGCCGGCCGCGGGCGGGTAGACCCGTGGGGATGCCGCCCTCGGTCTCCGTTGTTCTCGTGCCCGGTCTCGGGCTGGATGAACGTTCCTCGGGCAGGTTGCGGAAAGAAGTTGGGGCGACGGTGGTGGTGCTGCCCGGCATGGGGCTGGCCGAGCGGGTCCCGCCGGTGGACGAGCTCGCCGCCCGGCTCCGCGCCGCGCTGCCGGACGGTCCGGTCGTGCTGGTCGGGCACTCGCAGAGCTGCCAGGTGGCCGCGGCGGCCGCCCGCGACCCCCGGGTGGTGGGGGTGGTGCTCTGCGGCCCGACGACCGATCCGCGGATGCGCCCGTTCCGCGTGCTGTCCTGGCGCTGGCTGCGCACCGCGTTCACCGAGCCCTGGTGGCAGGTGCCGCTGGTGCTCCGGCAGTGGCTGCACACCGGGCCGCGGGCGATGACCGCGTTGTGGCGCACGGCGTCGCCGGACCCGATCGACGCCCGGCTGGCGGGGCTTCCCGTGCCGGTGGTCGTCGTCCGGGGCACGCGCGACGCCCTCTGCCCGGGCGACTGGGCGGCCCGGGTGGCCGCGGCGGCCCCGCGCGGCCGGCTGGTGGAGCTGCCGGGCGCGGTGCACATGACGGTGCAGACCCATCCCCGCGAGGTCGCCGCCGCCGTCCGGTCGCTCCTGCCCACCTGACCGGAGGCGGGGCGCCGGACCGGTCCTCCTACTGGCCGTCGGTCCGGCCGCGCACGTCCGCGTAGCGCTCCCGCACGGCGGTG
This sequence comes from Blastococcus xanthinilyticus, assembly GCF_008124835.1. Taxonomy (GTDB): domain Bacteria; phylum Actinomycetota; class Actinomycetes; order Mycobacteriales; family Geodermatophilaceae; genus Blastococcus; species Blastococcus xanthinilyticus. The sequence continues at coordinate 10,675 of NZ_VNHW01000017.1, forward strand.
GCGGGGGCGGCGTCGAACTCGGCGAGGCCGGGCTGGGGCCACTCGGGCGGGGTGTCGGCGCCGGAGAGCACCCAGGCCGCCTGGCGGGCGGCGCCGTCGGCCACGTACTCGCCGGGCGGCGGGACGAGGACCGGCCGGCCGAGGATGCCCGGCGCCAGCTGCTGGACGGCGGGCGAGCGGGCGGCGCCGCCGACCAGCAGCACCCGCTCCACCTGGACGCCCTGGGCGACGACGGCCTCGATGCCGTCGGCCAGGCCGCACAGGAGCCCCTCGACCGCGGCCCGCGCCCAGTGCGCCGGCGTGGAGGTGCGCAGGGTGAGCCCGTGCACCGAGCCGGTGGCGTGGGGCAGGTTGGGCGTCCGCTCGCCCTCGAGGTAGGGGACGAGCACCAGGCCGTCGGCTCCCGAGGGGGCCGACAGCGCGAGGTCGGAGAGGGTGGCGTGGTCGACGCCGAGCAGCGCCGCCGCGGCGTCGAGCACCCGGGCGGCGTTCAGCGTGGCGACCAGCGGCAGGTGGTTGCCGGTGGCGTCGGCGAAGCCGGCGACGGTGCCGGTCACGTCGGCGACCGCCGTCGGGGTCACCGCCGAGACGACCCCGGACGTGCCGATCGAGACCACCACGTCACCGGGGCGGGCGGAGAGACCGAGCGCGGCCGCCGCGTTGTCCCCGGTGCCCGGGCCGAGGACCGCTCGCGTGCCGGCGAGGGTGCCCACGGCCTCGGCCGGGCCGGCCACGCGGGGGACGGCGGGGCGGCGCCCGCGCATCGCCAGCTCCAGCAGGTCCAGCCGGTACTCGCCGGTGCGGGCCGACCAGTAGGCGGTGCCGCTGGCGTCGCCGCGGTCGGTGGCCAGCGTCCCGAGCTCGCGGTCGGCCGACATGCGCCAGGTCAGCCAGTCGTGCGGCAGGCACACGGCGGCGGTGCGGTCGGCGTTGGCCGGTTCGGCGTCGGCCAGCCAGCGCAGCTTCGTGGCGGTGAAGGAGGCGACCGGCACCAGCCCGACGGCGTCGGCCCACGCCCGGCGGCCGGCCGCGTCGTCGCCGTCGCCGAGTTCGCGGATGAGCTCGGCGGCCGCCGGAGCCGACCGCACGTCGTTCCACAGCAGGGCGTCGCGCACGACCTCGCCGCGCTCGTCCAGGCAGACCATCCCGTGCTGCTGCCCCCCGACCGCGACGGCGGCGACGTCGGCGAGGCCGCCCGCGGCCTCGGCCGCGGCCCGGAACGCCTCCTCCCAGGCCCGCGGGTCGACCTCGGTGCCCTCCGGGTGCGGCGCGCGGCCCGACCGCACGAGCTGCCCGGTGCCGGCGTCCCGGACGACGACCTTGCACGCCTGCGTCGAGGTGTCGACGCCCGCCACGAGGGTCATCGGAGCGCTCCGGCTGCCGTGGCGGTCGGGACGCGGACGGGGCGGGCCGCGGGCGGGCGCGGCAGCGACACGGGGGTCATGGGACTGGGACCTTAGGCGGCCTCGGCCGGCCGTGCCGGGTCGAGGTAGCCGGATCGGGGGAGCGCTCGTCTTGACCGCCGGCACCGGCGCCCCTAATTTGTTGACTCAACCGACGAATCCACGTCGACGGAGCCGAGGAGGTGGCGGTGGGTACCGTACCGACGCTGTACGACGGCTCCTCCGAGCGGCGTGCGCCGGCCGACCAGGCCACCGTGCGGCGCACCAACCTCGGTCTGGTGCTGCGGCACCTGCGCGACTCCGGCCCCCGGTCCCGCGCCCGCATCGCCCAGGAGACCGGCCTGAACAAGGCGACGGTGTCCAGCCTGGTCGCCGAGCTCGCCGAGCGGCGCCTGGTCAGCACCGGCGACGTCGACCGGGCCGGCTCGGTCGGCCGGCCGGGGCTCACCGTGCACCTGGACGGCGCCTGCGTCTGCGGCATCGGCGTCGAGCTCAACGTCGACTACGCCGCCGTCCTCGTCCTGGACCTGCGCGGCGCGGTCCTCCACGAGCAGCGGCGGGCGCTCGACATCCCGGCCCTGGGCGCCGAGCGCACGCTCGATGCGGTCGCCGCGCTGGTGACCGACGCGGTGGCCGTCGCCGCCGCGGCGGGTGCCCGCCCGGCCGGGCTGACCGTCGCGGTCGCCGGGCTCGTCCGCAGCGTCGACGGGGTCGTCACGCTCGCCCCCAACATCGGCTGGCGCGACGTGGCCGTCCTGGACGGACTGCGCGCCCGGCTCGGCGTCGACTTCCCGATCCGCGTCGAGAACGACGCGAACCTCTCGGCCATCGCCGAGTGGGCCATGGGCTCGGAGGCGGGCACGCCCGACCTGGTCTACCTCACCGGTGAGGTGGGCGTCGGCGGTGGCGTCGTCGTCGCCGGCCGGCTGCTGCGCGGCGCCGGCGGACTCTCCGGCGAGGTCGGCCACACGTCCCTGGGCGACCCGGACCGGGTCTGCGGCTGCGGGCGGCGCGGCTGCTGGGAGACGGTGGTCGGGCTGGCCGCCCTCCTGCGCGGCGCCGCCGATCCCGGCGACCCGGTGCACGACCCGGGCCGGGACCTGGAGACCCGGCTGGCCGAGGTGGCCCGCCGCGCGGAGGACGGCGACGCCCGCACGCTGGCGGCCCTGGAGCAGGTGGGCACGTCGCTGGGCACCGGCGCCGCCGTGCTCATCAACGTGTTCAACCCGCGCGTGGTGCTCCTGGGCGGCTACTTCGCCGTCCTCGGCCGGTTCCTCATGGCGCCGCTCCTGGCGGAGCTGGAGACCCGCGTCCTCGCCCCGGGCATGGCCGGCGCCCGCGTCGTCCTCTCCACCCTGGGCTTCACCGCCGCCGTCCGGGGTGGCGCGCACGTGGCCCTGGAGTCGGTCCTGGACGACCCCACGCTGGTCCCCGTGGCCGCGCTCGCTCCCGCCGGCGCCCCCTGAGCACCCGCCGGGGTTCCCCCGGCGGCTCCCCGTACTTCCCGATGCAGTGTCCGATATCGATTTCTCTGGACGGAGATCCCCGCATGACCGACCGATTCACCCCGACCAAGGACGACAAGTTCAGCTTCGGCCTCTGGACCGTGGGCTGGCAGGGCGTCGATGTCTTCGGCGGTGCCGTCCGCCCGGTGCTGGACCCCGTCGAGGCGGTGCACCGCCTCGCCGAACTCGGCGCGGCCGCCGTCACCTTCCACGACGACGACCTGGTGCCCGACGACGCCACCCGCGACGCGACCCTGGAGCGGTTCAAGAAGGCGCTCGACGAGACCGGCATGGGCGTCGAGATGGCGACCACCAACCTCTTCGGCGCCCCGGTCTTCAAGGACGGCGGCTTCACCGCCAACGACCGCGCCGTCCGCCGGTACGCGATCGCCAAGGTGCTGCGCAACATCGACCTCGCCGCCGAGCTGGGCGCGAAGACCTACGTGCTGTGGGGCGGCCGCGAGGGCTCGGAGTCCGGTGGCACCAAGGACGTCGCCGCCGCGCTCGACCGGTACAAGGAGGGGCTGGACCTCCTCTGCGCGTACGTGCGCGACAAGGGCTACGACATGCGCTTCGCGCTGGAGCCCAAGCCCAACGAGCCGCGCGGCGACATCCTGCTGCCGAGCATCGGGCACGCCATCGCCTTCATCAACGAGCTGGAGGAGCCCGACCGGGTCGGCCTCAACCCCGAGGTCGGGCACGAGGAGATGGCCGGGCTGAACTTCGCCCAGGGCATCGCCCAGGCGCTGTGGCACGACAAGCTCTTCCACATCGACCTCAACGGCCAGCACGGCCCGCGCTTCGACCAGGACCTGCGCTTCGGTGCCGGCAACCTGCGCGGCGCCTTCTGGACCGTGGACACGATGCTCGGCTCGGGCACGGGCAAGGCCTACGACGGCTACGTGCACTTCGACTACAAGCCGCCGCGCACCGAGGACATGGACGGCGTCTGGGAGACCGCCCGTGCCTGCATGCGCAACTACCTGATCCTCAAGGAGAAGGCGCAGGCGTTCCGGGCCGACCCCGAGGTCGCCGAGGCGCTGGAGGCGGCGAAGGTCGGCGAGCTCGCCGTCCCGACTCTGGGCGACGGCGAGAGCCTCGACGCGCTGCGCAACGAGGCCCACGACCCGGTCGCCCTCGGTGAGCGCGGGCTGCAGTTCGAGCGGCTGGACCAGCTGGCGATGGAGCACCTGCTCGGCGTCCGCTGAGCCCTGCCGGGGCGGGCGGCCGGGGTTCCGGCCCGCCCGCTCCGGTCAGGCGGGCCGTCGTCGAGCGACGACGGTCAGGGCCAGGAGTACGACGAGGGCGGCGGTCTCGACCCAGAACGTCTCCCACCACAGGGGAGCTGCGGTCGACTCCACGAAGCCGAACAGCCCGACGGTGGTGGAGACCACCAGGGCCGCGAGCGTCCCGGCGGCGACGAGCGCACCCAGGACGGCGGCCCGGGCGAGGAGCCGGCGCGGCACCGCCAGCAGCAGGACCGCGAGGGCGAAGCCGGCGACGGCGTTCAGCAGGAAGGCCGGGCCGATCACGTCGATGGTCCGGTAGCCGTCGGACCACAGGTCCAGGTGCAGCCACGCCATCGCGGCCAGCAGCACCGCTCCCGCGATCCGCAGCGCCCAGGTGAGCGCCGTCGCCGGCCGGGCAGGAGCCGGTGCGGTGGTCATCAGGTCACCTCGATGGTGATCTCCATGCCCATGGAGCGGTGGGCGCCCACGCTGCAGTAGAAGACGTACGTCCCGGGCTCGAGGTCGACCGTCAGCGTCTCCGACCCGCCGGGGCTGAGGATCTCCGTGGCCGCGACGTCCTCGCCGTCGCGCTCGACGACCAGGTCGTGGCTGGCGCCGCCGGCGTTGACGACCTCGATCTCGTAGCTGCCGGCGGAGAGCTGGTCCTCGTCCACGGAGATGCTGAAGTCCTCCTCCGTGGCGGTGATCGTCTGCACGGCGCTCTCCGAGCCCGAGGGCGCGGCCGGCTCCGGCGCGGTGGACGACGACGGGCTGGACGACGGGCTCTCCACGGGCGCCGGAGCGGCGGCCCCGTCGTCGGAACCCATGCCGCAGGCGGCGGTGAGGGAGAGGGTGCCGGCGAGGAGGAGCGCCGAGGCAGCCGGGCGCATCCTCCCGGAGGTGCGAGAACGGGAGCTGCGGGAACGGGACATGGGCCCTCCTCGGATCGACGGGGCCGTCCGCTCGGCTGCACACGGCGCCCGCTGTCCCAGGCACGGTGCTGCCGCCGGGACATCAGGTGTTCGTGCGCCGCGGCTGCTCCGGATGGGTTCCGACCGGCCCGGTGGTCCGGCACCAGTCGACGACCGTGCCGAGCACCTCGTCGTCCACCGGCGAGCGCAGCTCCTTCTTGTAGGCGCCGAGCGACGCGGGTCCCGGCTGGCGGCGCAGCGTGTGCGTGAGGTCGGGCACCAGATGGGTCTCCACCGGCCCGGCGGCCGTGCCGGCCACCACGGCGAGGTCCTCCGGCGGGACCTGGAGGTCCTTGGCGCCGGTGATCGCCAGCACCGGGGCGGAGATCCGGCGCAGGTCCTCCCGGGGGTCGTGCGCCAGGAACTCCCGGTGCCACCGCGCGTTGATCCGCGCGCTCCCGATCCGGGCGACGTCGGTGGTGGTGCGCTTGATCCGCTCGTGGTTCGCGGCCACCTTCCGCTCCAGGTCGACCCGGAGCAGCCGCAGCAGCAGCCGGACCGGCCGGGGCAGGGTCGGCCCGATCTGCCGGGCCTGCCAGCGCAGCAGCTCCTCGCCCGGGGTGGCGCTCATCGCGAGGAGTACCAGCCCGGCCACCGGGACGCCTCGCGCGGCGAGCGCGGCGGCGAGGATCGCGCCCTCGCTGTGCCCGGCGAGCACGATCCGCGCCGGGTCCACCTCGGCCCGGTCGCGCAGGCGGTCGAGGGCGGCGGCGAGGTCGTCGGCGTTGTCGTGCAGCCCGGCCGCCCGCCAGTCGCCGGGGCTCTCACCCACCCCGCGCTTGTCGTAGCGCAGCGAGGCGATCCCGGCTCCGGCCAGGGCGGCGGCCAGCTGCCGGGTGACGTCGAACCGGGCGCGGCGGTGGTTGGAGTCCCGGTCGAGCGGACCGGAGCCCGGGGCCAGGAGCACCGCCGGTACGGGCAGGGGCCGGTCGGGCAGCGTCAGCGTGCCGGCCAGGGGTGCCGCGGGCCCGGGGACCTGCAGCGGGACGTCGCGCACGTCAGCGCCCCGAGAGAAGGGAGGCGGCCACGGCTGCGGCGTCGTCGGCGCCGACCAGCAGGGTGTCGTAGCGCTGCCCCTCCAGGCGGACCCGCACCGCCGGCTGCCCGCGACGCACGCACACCAGCGTGCGCTCGCCCGGACGGCGCCAGGTGCCGATCTTGCGCAGGCCGGGCAGACCCAGCCCCGGTGCGCGCAGGCCGCGGGGGGCGCCCGGGCCGTCGCGAACGACGTCCACCTCGCGGATCGAGGACCGGGGCACCGAGACGTCGTGCAGGAGCCCGGCGATCTTCTCCCCGCGGGTCAGGCGGACGGTGAGCGTGGTGGGGGTCGCTTGCAGCGTGGCCATGCCGCCACGATTCTCACCTTCGAGAACGTTATCAAGATTGAGAATGGTGAGTCGTGAAATCGGTCGACCTCCTGCCGCACCCGGTGCGGCTGCGTGTGGTGCAGGCGTTCCTGGGCGATCGCGAGCTCACCACCGGCGACCTGCGCGCCGAGCTGCCCGACGTCCCGCCGGCCACGCTGTACCGGCATGTCGGGGTGCTCGCCGACGCGGGCGTGCTGGAGGTCGTGGGCGAGCGGAAGGTGCGCGGCGCCGCCGAGCGCAGCTACCGGCTGCCCGGAGCGGCGGCGAGCGTCGCCGATGACGACCTGGCGGGCATGACCGCTGACGACCACCGGCGGGCGTTCACCACGTTCGTCGCCGCGTTGCTCGGCGACTTCGACCGCTACCTCGACCGCGGGGATCCCGACCTGGTGCGCGATGGCGTGGCTTACCGCCAGGTGGGCCTGTGGCTGGACGAGGCGGAGTTCGCCGAGCTCGCCACCGAGCTGCGCGGGGCGCTGCAGGCCCGGCTGGCCAACCGGCCCGGCGACGGGCGCCGGCGCCGGCTGGTCGGCCTGGTCCACGTGCCGGGGGGCGCCGCCCCCGGCGAGGTCGGTCGCTGAGCCCCCGGCGAGGTCAGTCGCCGAGCCGCTTGCGGGCCTTCGCCGCCCGCTTGTTCGCCTTGTCCAGGGTCTTCGCCGCCTTGCGGACCCGCCGGGGCTCCCGGTCGATCGTCCCGCGCACCAGCAGGCCGATGCCGATGCCGAGCAGCCAGCTGTCCTTCGCGATGGCCAGCCCCTGTTCGGTGGGGGCGAGGCTGCCCTCCTTCCGCATGCCCGGGGTCTTGAGGTAGAGCCCCAGCAGCCCGCCGGAGAAGGCGGTGAGCGCGGCGCCGGCCACGGCGGTCGGGACGAACGGGGTGAGCAGCGCGGCGCCCACGGCGATCTCGGCGGTGGACAGCGCCTTCGCGAACTGCTGCGGTGGCACCGAGGCCAGGAACGGGTAGGTGCCGCTGGCGAAGCCGTGCATGCCGGCGGCCGCCTCCTCGTCGGCCCCGCGCTTGCCGAGGCCGCTGTTGAGGATGAACGCGCCGGCGGAGATGCGCGGGGCGATCTCGGACAGGGTGATGGGCAGACCCATGGGACACCTCTCTGGTCGGGAGCTGGTGGAGTGCTCAACCAGCCTGCCCGGCCCCTGTGCCCGCCGCCGCGGCGGCCCAACCCCGGCGGGTGGTTCCGCCGTCCCGGCAGCCTTCCGTGCCTGGCCGGGCGCGCCCGGCGTGCCACTATGGCGGCGTGGCGACCACCTCTGCCTCGGCCGGCGTGCTGCTGCGGCACGTGCGGACCGGTCGCGCGCGGAGCCGGGCCGACCTCGTCGCGCTGACCGGCGCCTCCCGGAACACGGTGAGCGCGCGGGTCGACCAGCTGATCGCGGCCAACCTCCTGGAGGAGGGCGGCCGGGGCTGGAGCACCGGCGGGCGCCCGCCCACCCTGCTGCGGTTCAACAGCCGGGCCGGGTGCGTGCTCGCGGTCGACCTCGGGGTGACCAGCGTCGACGTCGCCGTCACCGACCTCTCGGCGCAGATCCTCGGCACCGTCGGCCACCCGATCGACATCGCCGACGGCCCGGGCCCGGTGCTGGCCGAGGTGGACCGGCTGGCGCAGCAGGTGCTGGCCGAGGTCGGGCTCACCCCCGGCGACGTCTGCGCCATCGGCATCGGGGTGCCCGGGCCGGTGGAGTTCTCGACCGGCCGGCCGTCGCACCCGCCGATCATGCCCGGCTGGCACGACTACCCGGTGCCCAGCGCGTTCGGGCGCTACGAGTGCCCGGTCTACGTCGACAACGACGTGAACGTCATGGCGCTGGGGGAGATGGGCGTCGCCGGATCGGTGCAGGACGTGCTGGTCGTCAAGGTGGGCACCGGCATCGGCTGCGGGGTGATCGTCGACGGGCGGGTCTACCGCGGTGCCCAGGGCAGCGCCGGGGACATCGGGCACATCCACGTCGCCCAGCCCGACGGCCGCACCGTGCTGTGTCGGTGCGGGCAGGAGAACTGCCTGGAGGCCATCGCCGGCGGCGGCGCCCTCCTGCGCGACGCCGTCGCGGCGGGGCTCCCGGTCACCACCGTCCGCGAGGTGGTGCGCCTGGCCGCCCAGGGCGACGGCGTCGCCCTGGAGCTGGTGCGGGACGCCGGTCGGACGATCGGCACCGTGCTGGCCGCGCTGGTGAACTTCTTCAACCCGCACCGGATCGTGATGACCGGCGGCGTGGCCCAGGCCGGCGTCCCGCTGCTGGCCGGCATCCGCGAGGCCGTCTACCGGCGGTCGATGCCGCTGGCCGCCCGGGCGCTGGAGGTCACGGTCAGCGAGGCGCCGGACCTCTCGGGCCGGGTGGGCGCCTCGCTCATGGCCATCGAGGAGTTCCTCGACGAGGACTCCGTCCAGGCTCTCGCGCGCTGACCCCGGCCGGGGCTGCCCGGTGCGCCGATGAGTTCGCCGCGTCTCGGTGGTCTCCCTGTCATCGACCCGACAGGAGGACCGCCATGACCCAGCTGCTCCGAGTGCAGAACTTCGGTGTCTCGAGCGACGGCTTCGGCGCCGGTGAGCACCAGAGCCTGGAACGACCGTTCGGGCACGCCGATCCGATGGCCCTGCTCGGCTGGGCGGTCGCCACGGCGAGCTGGCCCAACCGCACGAAGCCCGGCGGCAGCCGCGGGATCGACGACCTCTTCACGCGCGACTACGCGCGCAACATCGGCGCCGAGATCATGGGCCGCAACAAGTTCGGTCACCAGCGCGAACCGTGGCCGGACCACGAGTGGCAGGGCTGGTGGGGTGCCGAGCCGCCGTTCCACACCCCGGTGTTCGTCATGACCCACCACCCGCGGCCGTCGTTCAGCCTCTCCGACACCACGTTCCACTTCGTCCAGGGCGAGCCGGCCGCGGTCCTCGAGCAGGCGCGGGAGGCGGCCGGCGGGAAGGACGTGCGGCTGGGTGGCGGGGTCGCCGTCGTCCGGCAGTTCCTCGAGGCCGACCTCGTCGACGTCCTGCACGTGTCGGTCGCGCCGGTGGCCCTCGGCGCGGGGGAGCGCCTCTGGGAGTCGCCCGACGACCTGCTCGACCGGTTCTCCCACGAGGAGGTGCCCAGCCCCAGCGGCGTCGTGCACCACCTGTTCTGGCGACGCTGACCGCCTGCGCCGGCTCGGCCCGTTCGGTTGCGGTTCGGTAACCCCGCCGCAGCCGCTTGACCCTCGTGTGACGCCGCCCATATGTTGTCGCCTCAGCGGACTAATGGTCAGTGGTGAGCAAAAGTCTCGGGGTGGGCGTCATGACCGGTGCAGCCGGTACGGGAGGGAACTCCAGCAGCGGGGCGCCGCTGCTGGAGATGCGCGGCATCGTGAAGACCTTCCCCGGCGTGCGGGCGCTGGACGGCGTCGACCTCGACGTGCGCGCCGGTGAGGTGCACTGCCTGCTCGGCCAGAACGGGGCCGGCAAGTCGACGCTGATCAAGGTGCTCGCCGGGGCCCACCAGCCCGACGGCGGCCGGATCGAGTGGCGGGGCGAGCCCGTCTCGCTGAGCAACCCGCAGGCGGCGATGAAGCACGGGATCGCCACGATCTACCAGGAGCTCGACCTGGTCTCGGGCCTCACGGTGGCCGACAACATCTTCCTCGGGCGCGAGCGCTCGCGCTTCGGCCTGGCCCGGCCGGCGCCGGCGAACGACGCCGCCGGCAAGCTGCTCGCCCGCCTCGGCCACCCCGAGATCCGGCCCACCGCGGAGGCGGGGTCGCTGCCCGCGGCCGCCCAGCAGATGGTCAGCATCGCCCGGGCGCTGTCCCAGGACGCGAAGCTGATCGTCATGGACGAGCCCTCGGCGGTGCTCGACAACGAGGAGGTCCAGCACCTGTTCGAGGTCATCCGCGACATCACCCGCGACGGTGTCGCGGTCGTCTACATCTCCCACCGGCTGGAGGAGATCCGCGAGGTCGGGGACCGGATCACCGTGCTCAAGGACGGGCGCACCGTGGCCACCGGGCTGCCGGTGCGGGACACCACGACCCGCCAGGTCATCGAGCTGATGACCGGCCGCGACATCGAGTTCGTCTTCCCCGACCGCCGGCCGGTCGCCGACGCCGAGCCGCTGCTGTCGGTCCGCGACCTCGGGCTGCGCGGCACGTTCCGGGACGTCTCGTTCGACGTGCGGCCGGGTGAGGTGGTCGGGCTCGCCGGGCTCGTCGGGTCGGGGCGCTCGGAGATCCTGGAGACCGTCTACGGCGCCCGCCGGGCCACCAGCGGCACGGTCACCGTGGCCGGCCGGCGGCTGCGGCACGGCAGCGTCGCGGCCGCGGTGTCGGCGGGGGTGGGGCTCGCGCCCGAGGAGCGCAAGAGCCAGGCGCTGCTGCTCGGCGACGCCGTCTACCGGAACATCAGCATCGCCAGTCTCGCCCGCTTCGTCCGGGGCGGGTTCCTCTCCGGGGGCCCGGAGAAGGAGGCGGCTCGCGAGCAGGTGCAGGCCCTCGACGTCCGGCCCGCCGACGTGACCCGGGAGGTGCGGACGCTGTCGGGCGGCAACCAGCAGAAGGTCGTGCTCGCTCGCTGGCTGCTCCGCGACTGCCGGGTGCTGCTCCTGGACGAGCCGACCCGCGGGGTCGACGTCGGCGCGCGGTCGGAGATCTACGCCCTGGTCCGCGAGCTGGCCGACCGCGGGGTCGCCGTCGTCGTCGTGTCCAGCGAGATCCCGGAAGTCCTGGGCCTCGCCGACCGGGTGCTGGTGATCTCCGACGGCTCCGTCGTCGCCCAGGAGCCGGCCGACGCGCTCGACGAGCACGCCGTGCTCGACCTCGTCATGGAAGGAACGGTCGACCCGCACCGGCGGGCCGACCGGAAGCACGCCACCGCACAGCAGCACGAAGGGGACGTGGCATGACCGGCAGCACCGTGACGACCGGGGGAGCGGGCGCACCCGCGCCGGCGAAGGACCGCTCACCCGACGGGAACGGCAAGGGTCCGGGCTTCATGGCCGGCCCGGCCGGGCGCCTGCTCGGCCTCGTCGTGGCCTTCGCGCTGCTCTGCGTCGTCGGCGCCGTCACCGCGCCGGACCGCTTCGTCGACATCGACAACGTCCTCACCATCCTGCGGCTGGCTGCCGTCGTCGGCGTGGTCAGCATCGGCATGACGTTCGTGATCATCGGTGGCGGCATCGACCTGTCGGTCGGCGCGCTGGTCGCGCTGTCCTCGGTGTGGGCGACCACCCTGGCGACCCAGCAGATGGCCGAGGACTTCCACTGGATCGTCATGGTGTTCACCGCGATCGCGGTGGGCGCCGGGGCGGGCCTGGTCAACGGCATCGTGATCGCGTACGGCCGGCTGGTGGCCTTCATCGCCACCCTCGCCATGCTCGTCTCCGCCCGCGGCCTGGCCGAGATCATCGCCAACCGCCGGACCCAGATCGTGCAGGATCAGGGATTCCTGGACTTCTTCGGTGGCGACGTGCTCGGCGTGCCCTCCCTCGTGGTCATCTGGGCGCTGGTGTCGGTCGCCGGCTGGGTGCTGCTCAACCGCACCACGTTCGGTCGGCACACCTTCGCCGTCGGTGGCAACGCCGAGGCCGCGCGGCTGGCCGGCATCCGGGTGCAGTGGCACACCCTCAAGCTGTACGTCCTCTCCGGCGTGACCTGCGGAATCGCCGCGGTGATGCTCATGGCGCGGACGACGACCGGGGTCTCGACCCACGGCACGCTGATGGAGCTCCAGGCGATCGCCGCCGTCGTCATCGGCGGCACCCTGCTCGTGGGTGGCCGCGGCACGATCGTCGGCACCGTCCTGGGCGTGCTGATCCTCATCACGCTGGGCAACGTCTTCGTGCTCAACAACCTGTCCAGTTCGGCGCAGGCCGTCGTCCAGGGCCTGATCATCGTGCTCGCCGTCCTGCTGCAGACGCGGCTGGCCGAGGGCCGCGGCGGGTTCGGCTGGCTGACCGGTTCGCGATCCGGCCGCGGCGAGTCGTCGTCGGGCGGACCGGTCGCCGGGGGCACCCCGGCCGGGGCGGTGTCCGGCGGTACGAGCACGCCCGGCGCGCCGGGCGGCGACCGGCCCGGAACCGGCTCCACCCCCTGATCCGCACTCGCTGACCACCCACCCATCCACCCAGAGCTGCCGGCGTCCCGCCGGGAAGTGGCACACCGAGGAGAGATACATGTCTGCAACGAGGCAGCGCCCCTACCGCCGCCTGATGTCCACCGCGGTCGCCGTGGCCGGCGCCGGCGTGCTCGTCGCCGGCTGCACGAGCAACGAGCCGGAGAGTTCCGGCTCGGACGGTGGCGGGAACGCCGTCGCCAGCTCGAACGACGAGACCGGCGACACGGTCCGCATCGGCTTCTCGGCCCCCGCCGCCGACCACGGCTGGATGGCGGGCATCACCGAGGCCGCCCGGGCCGAGGCCGAGAACTACGAGGACGTCGAGCTGACCGTCGCCGAGGGCACCAACGACGTCAGCACGCAGATCAGCCAGGTCGAGACGTTCATCAACGAGGGGGTCGACGCCATCGTGCTGCTGCCCTTCGACGGCGCTGCGATGACGCCGGTGGCGCTGCAGGCGATGGAGGCCGGCATCCCGGTCATCAACGTCGACCGGGAGTTCAACAGCCCGTTCGCCGCCCGCGCCACCATCCTGGGCGACAACTACGGCATGGGCGTGTCCGCCGGCACGTACGTCTGCGAGCAGGTGGGCGACAACCCCGACGCCGTCGTCGCCGAGATCGCCGGCATCGACTCGCTGCCGCTGACCCAGGACCGCAGCCAGGGCTTCGCCGATGCGCTGGCCGACTGCGGGCTCGACGTCGACAACCGGGTCGCCGCCGACTTCACCGTCCAGGGCGGCGAGGAGGCCGCGGCCAACCTGCTCCAGGCCGCCCCGCAGATCGACGCGCTGTGGAACCACGACGACGACCAGGGCGTCGGCGTCCTGGCGGCGATCGAGAACGCCGGTCGCGACGAGTTCGTCATGGTCGGCGGAGCCGGCTCGGCGAACGCGATGCGGACCATCCAGGAGGGCGACTCCGTGCTGCAGGCGACCGTCATCTACCCGCACACCCAGGCGGCGGACGGCATCGCCCTGGCCCGGCTCATCGCCCAGGGCAAGTCGCTGTCGGACCTGGTCTCGCGGGAGGTGCCGCGGGAGATCGTGCTCAACGCTCCCGTGGTGACCGCGGAGAACGTCGACGACTACATCGGCAACGCGTTCGAGTCCTGATCCGTCTGACCCGGGGTCGCCGGGCGGCACTCCCGCCGCCCGGCGACCCCCGGCATCCCCGAGGAGCTCCCGCATGACTTCCCCCGGCCGCCCGACCCTGGGCGTGGGCCTCATCGGCTACGCGTTCATGGGCGCGGCGCACTCCCACGCGTGGCGCACCGCGCCGCGCTTCTTCGACCTCGCCCTCGAGCCCCGGCTGGCCGTCCTCGCCGGGCGCAACCCCGCGGCCGTCACCGAGGCCGCGGGCCGGCTCGGCTGGGCCGGGACCGAGACCGACTGGCGGCGGGTCATCGAGCGCGACGACGTCGACCTGGTCGACGTCTGCACGCCGGGCGACACGCACGCCGAGATCGCCATCGCGGCGCTGGAGGCCGGCAAGCACGTCCTGTGCGAGAAGCCGCTGGCCAACTCCGTGGCGGAGGCCGAGGCGATGGCCGACGCCGCCGCGAAGGCCGCCGCCCGCGGGGTCCGGTCGATGGTCGGCTTCACCTACCGGCGGGTGCCGGCCATCGGGCTGGCCCGGCAGCTGGTCGCCGAGGGGCGGCTGGGGCAGATCCGGCACGTCCGCGCCCAGTACCTGCAGGACTGGATCGCCGACCCGGCCGCGCCGATGTCGTGGCGGCTGGAGAAGGACAAGGCCGGCTCCGGCGCGCTCGGGGACATCGGCGCGCACATCGTCGACCTGACGCAGTACATCACCGGGCAGGCGCTGCGCGGCGTGAGCGCGATGCTCGAGACGTTCGTCGAGGAGCGGCCGCTGCCGGCGTCCACCGGGAAGCTCGGCGGGGTCGGCGGAGCGGAGACCGGCCGGGTGACGGTCGACGACGCCGCGGTGTTCCTCGGCCGGTTCTCCGGCGGGGCGCTGGGCACCTTCGAGGCGACCCGCTTCGCGCTGGGCCGCAAGAACGCCATCCGGATCGAGGTCAACGGCTCGGCCGGCAGCCTGGCGTTCGACTTCGAGGACATGAACGTCCTGCACTTCTTCGACGGGTCGGACCCGGCCGAGACCGCCGGCTTCCGCCGGATCGTGGTGACCGAGCCCGGGCACCCCTACGTGGGCGCCTGGTGGCCGGCCGGCCACGGGCTCGGGTACGAGCACGGCTTCACCCACCAGGTCGTCGACCTGGTCACCGCGATCGCGAAGGACGAGGACCCGGCCCCGTCGTTCGCCGACGGCCTGCAGATCCAGCGGGTGCTCGACGCGGTCGAGCGGAGCGCCGCGGCCAACTCCGCCTTCACCGAGATCCAGGAGTCCTGATGCCCCGTCCGATCACGCTGTTCACCGGCCAGTGGGCCGACCTGCCGTTCGAGGAGATGTGCCGGCTGGCCTCCGGCTGGGGCTACGACGGCCTGGAGATCGCCTGCTGGGGCGACCACCTCGACGTCGAGCGGGCCGCGAACGACGACTCCTACGTCCAGGAGAAGCTCGACCTGCTCAAGCGGCACAACCTGCAGGTGTTCGCCATCTCCAACCACCTCAACGGCCAGGCCGTCTGCGACGACCCGATCGACGAGCGGCACCGCGGCATGGTGCACCCGCGGGTGTGGGGCGACGGCGACCCCGAGGGCGTCCGGCAGCGGGCCGCCGAGGAGATGAAGCTGACCGCCCGGGCGGCGGCGAAGCTCGGGGTGAAGACCGTCGTCGGGTTCACCGGGTCGAAGATCTGGAAGACCGTGGCGATGTTCCCGCCGGTGCCCGAGTCGATGATCGACGACGGCTACCGCGACTTCGCCGACCGGTGGAACCCGATCCTGGACGTGTTCGACGAGGTCGGGGTGCGGTTCGCGCACGAGGTGCACCCGTCGGAGATCGCCTACGACTACTGGACGACGGTGCGCACCATGGAGGCGATCGGGCACCGCGAGGCGTTCGGGCTGAACTGGGACCCGTCGCACTTCGTCTGGCAGGACCTCGACCCGGTGTCCTTCATCTGGGACTTCAAGGACCGGATCTACCACGTCGACTGCAAGGACGCGAAGAAGCAGGTCGGCAACGGCCGCAACGGCCGGATGGGCTCGCACCTGCCCTGGGCCGACCCCCGGCGCGGCTGGGACTTCGTCTCCACCGGGCACGGCGACGTCCCGTGGGAGGCCTGCTTCCGGATGCTCAACACCATCGGCTACGACGGGCCGATCTCGGTGGAGTGGGAGGACGCCGGCATGGACCGCCTGGTCGGTGCTCCCGAGGCGCTGGAGTTCGTGCGCCGGCTGGCGTTCGACCCGCCGGCGGCCGCGTTCGACGCCGCCTTCGCCAGCGGCAACTGAACCGCAGGATGATCAGGTGACCTGATCACGAAGGGTCCTGGCTCACCGTCGACGGTGAGCCAGGACCCTTCGTGCTGAGCCAGGTGCGCCGGTCAGCGACCGCCGCGCCGCGAGCGGGAGCTGAACGAGGCGGCCGACGAGGTGCCGGCGCGGGCGGCCAGCTCGGCGCGGGTGCGCGCCGGGCCGCTGGCGCGACCCGAGCCTGCTGCGCCGCTCCGGCCGGAGGACGCCGCGGGCTTCGCCGAGCCGGAGCCGGAGCCGGAGCCCGATCCGCCCCGACGGCGCCGCCCGCCGCCCTGACCCTGCGGCTGCGGCTCCGGCGCGGGAGCCGGCTCCACGTAGGGCGCCGCCGGGCCGGCGAGCTCGGCGATCTGCTCGGCGCCGGGGCGGACCTGGCTGACGATCGGGGAGATCCCGGCCTGGCGGGTCAGGGTGCGCACCTCGCCGACCATGTCGGGGGTGGTGATGGTGACGACCGTGCCGCCGGCACCGGCCCGGGCGGTGCGGCCCGACCGGTGCAGGTAGGCCTTGTGCTCGGTCGGCGGGTCGACGTGCACGACCAGCGCCACGTCGTCCACGTGGATGCCGCGGGCGGCGATGTCGGTCGCGCACATCACCCGGCTGGTGCCGTTGCTGAACGCCTCGAGGTTGCGCTCGCGGGCGTTCTGGCTGAGGTTGCCGTGCAGGTCGACGGCCGGGATGCCCGCCGCGGTGAGCTGCTTGGCCAGCTTCTTGGCCTGGTGCTTGGTGCGGGTGAACAGCACGCTGCGGCCCAGGCCCGCGGCCAGCTCGCGCACGACCTCGGACTTGTCGGCGGCCTGCACGTGGAAGACGTGGTGGGTCATCGTGCTGACCGGGGCGACGGCCGGGTCGACCGAGTGCGTGGTCGGGTTGGTCAGGTAGCGCTTGACCAGGACGTCGACGCCGTTGTCGAGGGTCGCGGAGAACAGCATCCGCTGCCCGACCTTCGGCGTCCGGTCCATGATCCGCTTGACGCCGGGCAGGAAGCCCAGGTCGGCCATGTGGTCGGCCTCGTCGAGGATCGTCACCTCGATGGCGCCGAGGTCGCAGTGGCCCTGACCGATCAGGTCCTCGAGCCGGCCGGGGCAGGCGATGACGATGTCGATGCCCTTGGCCAGCGCCTGCACCTGCGGGTTCTGGCCGACGCCGCCGAAGATCGTGGTGGCGTTCATGCCCAGCGCCCGGGCCAGCGGGTCGACGACGGCGAAGACCTGGTTGGCCAGCTCGCGGGTCGGGACGAGCACCAGCGCGCGGGGCCGCTTGGCCTGCCGGCGGGTGCCGGAGGCGGCCAGCCGGGCCACCAGCGGGATGGAGAAGGCCAGGGTCTTGCCCGAGCCGGTGCGGCCACGGCCGAGCACGTCGCGGCCGGCGAGGCTGTCGGGCAGCGTCGCGACCTGGATCGGGAACGGCGCGGTGATGCCGCTGGTCTCGAGCACCTCGACCATGGGCGCGGGAACGCCCAGGGCGGCGAAGGTGGTGTCGGTGGGGAGCACGGTCGCGTCGGCACCGACGGGGACGACGACGGGCGCGGGCACCGACGGCGCCGCGGGGGTGTTCTGGTTCTGCTGCTCGCCGGCCGGGCGGGTGCCGCGGCCGCGGCCGCCACGTCGGCGACGGGCGCCGCTCTCGGAGGGGGCGGGCGTGTTGTGCATGGAGGTCAATGGAGTCCTTCGACGCTCGAGTGGCTGCGCGACACCGCGGGCGAGCGAGCGCCGGCGCGACTGCACGGGGGCAGGGCGGGCTCGCATCGTCGGCGAGACGTCGGTCAGCCGGGCGCACCAAGGTGGCGCAGCCTCAGCCCGACGTCGATTCCTGCCGCTCCGGATGAGCGAGGGCGGCGCCGGTACGTAGTACTCAACCAGACCCGGTGCCGGTCTGGTCCGACATCGGGGGAGTGACAGGTCACATCGGGTGAGTCGTCGCCGTCGCCCGGTGGATGGCGGGATCGTTGCCGGGAGTGGCGGTCCGGGAGCTGGGAGCCGCCCGCGCGGTGCGTCATGCTCTGCGCCGTGACCGTGCTCGACCCGCCCTCCCGCACCGCGCCGGCGCACCGCATCCACCCCGCGTGGTGGGTGGCAGCCGTGACGTTCCTGGCGCTGGTGGGGGCCGCGGCCTTCCGGGCGGTGCCCGGGGTGCTCATCGATCCGCTGCGCGCGGAGTTCGGCTGGTCGGTGTCGACCATCTCGGCGGCGGTGGCGGTCAACATGGCGCTCTACGGGCTGACCGCCCCGTTCGCCGCGGCCCTGATGGAGAAGTTCGGCATCCGCCGGGTCGTGATGTGCGCGCTGCTGGTTGTCGCGCTGGGCAGCGGGCTCACCGTGTTCATGACGGCCAGCTGGCAGCTGGTGCTGCTGTGGGGCGTGCTGGTCGGGCTCGGCACGGGGTCGATGGCGCTGTCGCTGGTGGCCACCGTGACCGGGCGCTGGTTCGTGGCCCGGCGCGGCCTGGTGTCGGGCGTGCTGACCGCCGGCGGCGCCGCCGGTCAGCTGGTGTTCCTCCCGCTGGTCGCCTGGATCGACTCGGCGGCGGGCTGGCGGGCGGCGTCGCTCGGGACGACGGCGGCGGCGCTGGCCGTGCTGCCCCTGGTGGCCTGGCTGCTCCGCGACCGGCCCCGGGACCTCGGCGTGACCCCGTACGGCGGCACCGCGGCCGACGACGCCGAGCCGGTGCGGGCCGGGGCCGCGCGCGCGGCGATGCGCGGGCTCGCCGAGGCGGCGCGCAGCCGCCCGTTCTGGCTGCTGGCCGTCGGGTTCTTCATCTGCGGGATGTCGACCAACGGGCTGGTGCAGCCGCACTTCATACCCGCCGCGCACGACCACGGCATGCCGGTGACCACCGTGGCCGGGCTGCTGGCCGTCGTCGGCATCTTCGACATCGCCGGCACCGTGTTCTCCGGCTGGCTCACCGACCGGGTGGACCCGCGGGTGCTGCTGCTGGCCTACTACGGGCTGCGGGGCTTCTCGCTGTTCCTGCTGCCGCCGCTGTTCGGGCCGGAGCTGCACGTCAGCATGGTCGCGTTCATCGTCTTCTACGGCCTGGACTGGGTGGCCACCGTGCCGCCGACGCTCGCGCTGTGCCGGGAGCACTTCGGCGCCCGCGCGCCGGTGGTCTTCGGCTGGGTCTTCGGCGCCCACCAGATCGGCGCGGCGGTGGCGGCGTTCGGTGGCGGGGTCATCCGCGACGCCACCGGCTCCTACGACCTCGCGTGGTTCCTGGCCGGCGGGCTGTGCGTCGTCGCCGCGGCGGCGTCGATGGCGATCCGCCGGAACCTCCCGCCGAGCGCGGAGAGCGCCCGGGCAGCCGCCCCGGAGGAGGCAGCGGCCGACTCCGCCCACGGCTGACGCCGGCACCGGTCACGGCCGGCGCCGGCGTCCCTAGGCTGGGGCCGTGTCGACCAGCTACCTCGCGCACCCCGGCCGGGTCACCCGCCTGCGGGACGGCGTGGTCGAGGTGCATCCGGAGTCCGCGACCGCTGCGCAGACGGTGTGGGTGGCGGTCTACCCCGGCGGGGAGGACGAGGTGGCCTGGGAGGGCCTGCGGGCGCACCCGTCGGGGGAGGGGCGGGCCGTCGTCGCCGCGGTCCCGGTGTTCGCCTACGACCTGCACCTCGGGGACGAGGTGGAGGTGGTCGCGACCGCTGAGGGGCCGCTGGTCGCGGTGCGCCCGCTGCTGGACGCCGGCCGGCACACCTACCGGGTGTGGTTCCCCGACTGGCCCGACCTCGAGCGGGACGAGCGCGGTCGGGAGCTGCAGGTCGAGCTGGCGCGGTTCGGCTGCTGGTTCGACGTCTACTCGCCCCACCTGGTCGCGATCTCGGCCGAGCCGGACGTCGCAGCGGCCGTCGCCGACCACCTCGACGAGGCCGAGCGCGCCGGTCGGTTCATCTACGAGGTCGGCCGCACCCCCTGAGCGTCAGCGGGCGGCGGGAAGCTGCCCGGCGGGGGCGCGGCCCAGGATCAGGTCCGCCGCCCGCTCGGCGATCATGATCGTCGGCGCGTTCGCTCTCCCGCGGACCGCGCTGTCGATCTCGTCGGGGCCCGGCGGCCGCCGACCAGGCGCGGGGTGAGCCGGGGCCGGCCTAGTGGCGGTACCCGGGATCGGCCCGGTGTCCAGCGATCCGCTTCGCCATGTAGAAGACCCTCTTCAGCACCATCAGCAGGGTCAGGACGAGGTGGAGCCCCAGGGCTGCCACGATCGCCGTGAGCCATGGCGGGAGGGCGTCGGTTCGCAGCAGCACAGTGGTGAAGAGCACGACCAGCAGGGTCAGCGAGACGAGGATCGCCCAGCTGATGTTGACCAGCAGTTGCCACGCGTCCACGACGGGGTCGTTGCCGACGGCGGGTGGCTGCTGGGCGCGCACCTGGATGAGCCGATCGAAGACGAGCACGATCAGGGCGAAGAGCAGACCGGTCAGGATCGAGATCGAGGCCAGCAACGGGTCGACGTCCGGGGCGCTGACGCCCGTGCCCCATACCGCGGCACCGACCGCCAGGGGCAGCAGGAAGAAGAGGGCGAGGTCGGCGACGCTCCGGCGATCGTCCCGCTGGCCCCGTTCGTGGCGCTCGACGGAGAGCGTGTCGAGGTGCGCCCGGGCCAGCTCGGTGAGCCGGATCTTCGCGGTCCAGCCCCACGGCCTAGAAGAGCGCACCGTCCTCCGTCCGCACGTCTGCCGGGTTCCAGTCACCGCTCGCCCAGTCGGCGGGCAGCGGGACGTCGTCTCGTTCGGCCAGATCCATCGCCCACTGGCGAGCCGTGCCGAAGAACTCGTCGTCGGGCGGCGGGCCCGACCCCCGGTCATCTAGAACCATCCGCATGCCGGGGAGCCGCGCTCGGCTGACGGTGACCTGTCGCCGGCGACCGGCCACCCGCACCACGGCCGTCACCTCGGTCACGTCGTCCTGGGCCGGGACCAGGCGGCCGTCGTCGGCCCGGCCGAGGATCCGCTCCCTCAACTGGGTCAGGACCGAGGGACCGCTGGGCTCCTTGCTGTCCCCCCACATCTCCACGTAGGGACCCTTCACGCCGCCGAGGCCGACCTCCTCGGAGCGGTCGTTGGCCGCACGTGCGTGGACGATCCGCACCTGCTCCACGCGGGCTGCGGGGTCGTTCTCGATCTGCTCCCAGGCCTCCGCGGTCATGACGCGTTCGAAGACCACCCGCAGGCTCTGCGCCGAGCTGCGGTGCTCGAACCACCGTTCGAAGTGCCGACGGTAAGGCCGGGCCACGGTGTGGTGCCCGGCCAGTTCGAAGAACCAGTAGCCCGTGAGGCTGTCACGGGGCAGGACGACCAGTTGCCTGACCGCGACCTCCTCGATGTGGTCCTGGGTCCGTGAGAAACTCTCCGCCTCGTCGTCCCGGCCGGGAAGTCTGATCTGCGAGCGGACGCCGCCCCGTCCGGCGACCATCTGGGTCTCGATCGTCCGTCCGCGGCCGGCCAGTCGGGTCACCCCGCCGTAGTAGCGGTCCTCCTCGCCCCGGTGCAGCGTGCCGCGCAGCGACTCGATGAACGTGGCGGCGAGGTGGAGCAGGTCCTGACCGTCGGGCATCGGGGCGAGCACCTGGCGCCGTCCGGCGTGCCGGCCGAATCGCTTTTCCAGGTGGATCGAGTAGGCGGTGACCGTGTGGATGCTCACGGCACGACCTCCGCTCGACCAGCGCCCCGACCGCGCGTGAACTCGGCCAAGCATCGCAGCGCACCGGCCCGCGCGCCGCTCAGGCGGCTCCCGTGATCACGGCGAGCGGCCGATCGCTTCGCGGCGAGCAAGCCGACGACGCCTCAGGGTGCGGCGGTGAGCTGCTCTGCGGGAAGCCGCTCGGCGGGGGCGCGGCCCAGGATCAGGTCCGCCGCCCGCTCGGCGATCATGATCGTCGGCGCGTTGGTGTTGCCGCGCACCAGCGTCGGCATGACCGAGGCGTCGGCGACGCGCAGCCCCTCGATGCCGTGCACCCGCAGCCGGGAGTCCACGACCGCCTGGGCGTCGGTGCCCATCCGGCACGAGGACACCGGGTGGTACAGGGACTCCAGGGTGTCCTTCACCTTCTGCCGGAGGGCCTCGCGCCCGTGCACGGTGCCGCCGGGCGACCACTCCTCGCCCAGCACGTCGGCCAGCGGCGCGGCACCGGCGATCTCCCGGGCCTTCTCCACGCCGGTGACCAGCGCCTCGAGGTCGCGGTCGTCGGTGAGGTAGCCGGCGTCGATCGCCGGCGCCCACGTCGGGTCGGCCGACCGCAGCCGCACCGAACCCCGGGACTGCACGTCCACGAGGACGACCGCGGCGGTGAAGGCGTCGACGTCGGGGTCGACCTCGGCCTGCCGCCAGAACTTGACCGGGAGGAAGTGCATCTGCAGGTCGGGCTCGGCGAGCTCCGGGGCCGACCGGGTGAACAGCCCCGCCTCGGCGAGGTTGGAGCTGAGCGGCCCGCGGCGGGCGCCGAACCACCGGGCGTAGCCCGACGGCGAGTCGCCGTGCGTCAGCGACCTCCCCGACCGGACGTGCCAGATGACCGGGACGAGCGGGTGGTCCTGCAGGCCGCCGCCCACCCCGGGCAGGTCGTGGACGACGTCGACGCCGACCTCCCGCAGGTGGTCGGCCGGGCCGATGCCCGAGAGCTGGAGCAACTGCGGGGTGTTGACGGCGCCGCCGGAGAGCACCACCTCGCGCTCGGCCCGCACGGTGTGCAGCCGGCCGCCGCGGCGGAACTCCACGCCGGTGGCCCGGCCGCCCTCGACGAGCACCCGCGTGGTCAGCGCGCCGGTCAGCACGGTGAGGTTCGGCCGGTCGGCAGCCGGGTGCAGGTAGGCGTCGGCCGAGGACCAGCGCCGGCCGCGCTTCTGGGTGACCTGGTACTGGCCGACCCCCTCCTGGGCGGGGCCGTTGAAGTCGTCGTTGCGGGGGTGGCCGGTGGCCACCGCCGACTCCACGACCGCCGTCGTCCAGGGGTGCGGGGAGCGCAGGTCCTCGACGCGGAGGGGGCCGCCGACCCCGTGGTAGCCGTCGGCGCCGCGGGCGTTGTCCTCCATGCGGCGGAACAGCGGCAGCACCTGCTCGTAGGACCACGACGGGTCGCCGGTGAGCCGGGCCCACTCGTCGTAGTCCGCACGTGCGCCGCGGATGTAGATCATCGCGTTGATCGACGACGAGCCGCCCAGCAGCTTGCCGCGCGGCCAGAACAGCCTCCGGCCGTCGAGGCCGGGCTGCTCCTCGGTGGTGTAGTTCCAGTCGCGGCGGGTGCGCCAGACCTTGTACATCCCGGCCGGCACCTGCACCTCGAGCAGCTTGTCCGAGCCGCCGGCCTCCAGCAGGAGGACCCGGACGGAGGGGTCCTCGGTCAGCCGGCCGGCCAGCGCGCAGCCGGCCGAGCCCGCTCCGACGACGACGACGTCGTAGCTCCCGCGCAGCTCCTCCGGAGCCGTCCGGCGACTCACCGGTGCCGCCCGTGGACCATGCCCATGACCCGGGCGAGCGCGTCCGCGGCGCCGGCCGGGCGGCCGAAGCTCATCAGGTTCACCGGCAGCGGGAGCCGCTGGCGGGTGATGGCCTTGGCGCGGGTGAACTCCTTGAGCCCGTCCTCGCCGTGGATGCGGCCGAAGCCGGACTCGCCGACCCCGCCGAAGGGCAGCGCGGGCACCGAGGCGAAGGTGAGCACCGAGTTGATCGACGTCATGCCGCTGCGCATCCGGCGGGCGAGGTCCATCGCCCTGTCCTTGGACGCGGAGAACACCGAGCCGGCCAGCCCGTAGCTGGTGGCGTTGGCGCGCTGCAGCGCCTCCTCGGCGTCGGCCACCCGCGTGATGGTGAGCGTCGGGCCGAAGGTCTCCTCGCGCACCGCCGCGGAGGTCTCGGGGACGTCGAGCAGCACGGTGGGGGCGACGTAGCCCTCGCCGGCGTCGTCCGTGCCGCCGGTGACCACCCGGGCGCCGGCCGCGGTCGCGTCGGCGACGTGCCGGCGGACGACGTCGATCTGCGACGGCATGGTCATGGGGCCGTAGGTGGCCTCCTCGTCGGAGCCGGGGCGCAGCTTCTGCACCTGGGCGCTGACCTCGGCGACGAACCGGTCGTAGACGGCCGAGGTGGCGTAGACCCGCTCGATGCCGATGCAGGTCTGCCCGCCGTTGCTCATCGCGCCCCAGACCGCGGCGTCGGCGGCGGCGACCACGTCGGCGTCGTCGTCGACGATCATCGCGTCCTTGCCGCCGAGCTCCATGAGCACCGGGGTGAGGGTCTCGGCGCAGGTGGCCATGACCTTCCGGCCGGTCGCCGCGGACCCGGTGAAGGCGAGCTTGTCCACCGGGACCCGGCACAGCGCGGCGCCGGTGGCACCGAAGCCGGTGACCACCTGGAAGGCGTCGGCGACATCGGGGACGGCGGCCCGCCACGCGGCGGCCAGCCAGGCGCCGATGGCCGGCGTGAACTCCGAGGGCTTGAACACCACGGCGTTCCCGGCGGCCAGGGCGTAGGCGATCGAGCCCATCGGCGTGAACACCGGGTAGTTCCACGGCCCGATGACGCCGACGACGCCCAGCGGCTGGTACTCGAGGTAGGAGGCGTGGTTGGCCGCGAGCATCCCCGAGGCGACCCGGCGGGGGCCCAGCGCCTTGCGGGCGTGCCCGGCGGCCCAGGCCAGGTGGTCGACGGCCAGGGAGATCTCGAGGATCGCGTCGGCGTGCGGCTTGCCGTTCTCCCGGTGGACCAGGTCGGCCAGCTCGTGCATGCGCCGGGCGAGGTACCCGCGGTAGGCCGTCAGCCGCTGCTTGCGGCCGTCGAAGCCGAGGGCGGCCCACTGCCCGGCGGCGGCGCGGGCCCGCGCGACGGTCGCGCCGACGGCGGCGTCGCCGTGCACCGGGAAGACGCCGACGACCGCGCCGGTGGCCGGCGCCGTCGACTCGAAGGTCTCGGTGGTGGCGTGCCGGTCGACCGTGCCGGCGGCGGCGTCGGTGACCGTGTCCATCTGCTCCGCGAGCGACATGTGACGCACGTTACCCGCGGGTCACAGGAACCGGCCCGGTGGTTCGCCAGGTCGGAGGCGAGAACTGGGACACCGGGGTTCCGTGCATGGCACGCTGCCGAGGTGATGCGGAGGGCGGCGTGCGTGCTGGTCGGGGCCGTGCTGCTCACCGGCTGCGCGCGGACCCTCGAGGAGCAGGCGCACGACCTCTTGCAGCGCCGCGTCGAGTCGGTGCACGAGCACTACCTCGATGCCCGGGCGCGCGACCCGCTGTCCACCGGCGCTGCGGCGTTGGAGTCGCTCGACCCCTACGGGGACGCGCTGGCGTCGTCGGCGGACGGGAACGGGATCCGGCTCCTCGACGACGTCGGCGCCTCGGTCTCGGAGACCGAGGGCTGGAAGCCCACCACGACCACCGCGTCGCTGGGCACGTGCGTGGAGGTGCTGATCACCGCCGGCGAGGGCGGCGACGACCGCGGGACCGTGCGCACCGAGGCGGTCGAGTGCCCCGCCGGCACCGACGTGGTCGGCGACGACAACCACCCGGTGAGCGCTCTGACCACCGACCTCGACGGGTTCTCCGCCGACGTCCCGGAGCCGCCGTACGACCCGCCCGTGTGCATCTCCGGTGAGCTCTGCACGGAGGGCGGGGGCTGAGCCGTCGGCTCAGGCGCCGTCCACCACGGCCCAGGCCGTCTTGGCGCCCGGCTCGGTGAACCAGCCGTGCGCCGCCGACAGGTCGGCGACGAGGTAGAGGCCGAAGCCACCCAGGCCGGGGTCCCGGCCCCGGGCGGGCGTGGGCGGGACCTCGGCCTTGGCATCCCGGACGGCGATCAGCCACTGCCCGCCGGCGCGCCCGAGGACGGCCGCCACCGGGGCGCCGCCGTGACGCAGCGCGTTCGAGGTGAGCTCGTCGGCGATCAGCACCAGCCGCTCCGACCAGTGGTCGCGCTCGGGCTCGGCGACGGTGCGGCTGCCGGTCGTGGAGCTGCGCAGCCGGGCGCGCAGCCCGGCCAGCTCGGCCAGCGACCGGAGTTCCTGGCACCAGACCTCGGCGAACCCGTGCGGCGGGCGCGCGGACTGCCAGAGCGCCACCCCTACCGCCTTCCCTCGCGGGCCGGCCGGCCCCGCCCGTCCGTTCCCGGCGGCACCCTGCCCGTTCCGCCGCGGCTCGAACCCTCGGCTCACCCGGAAGGAGGGACCGGCCGCCGGGCCCTCCGGACGCCGCCGGAACCCGCGTGCCCCGACCACGCCGCGGACCTGCTGGCCCGGGGACGCGGTCGGGGACCGACGGCGCTGCGTCAGTGCCAGCGCGGGGCGGCTCTCGCCGCCGGTGCGTGGCCGTGCGGGGACGGCCGGCCGCCGGAGCTCGCGCCGCCGCGCCCCGAGGGCGTGGCGGCCGTCGAGGTCCAGCAGCGGTACAGCGACCCCCACTGGGCGGCGGTCAGCGCGGCCGGCCGGGTGGCCGGCGCCAGCTGTTCCTGGCGGAGCCAGCGGATGCCGGCGGTGCCCGGCAGGAGGGCCCGCAGGACCGGGCCGAGCGGGGCCGTGGGGCGGGCCAGGACGGCGGTGGCCAGCCGGTCGAAGGCGGGCGCCTCCGCGTCGGGCAGCGCACCGCGGGCCTCGGCGGCGGGGGAGGGGAGGAGAGGGCGTGACACGGGTGCCTCCACGGGAGGTCGGCACGGGGCCCGCCGGGCGTGCGAGGGCGCACGGGACCCGGACGGGCAGGAGAGGAGGAGCGCCGGGAGGCGCGGGCGACGGGCGGCGGCGCGATGCCGGGCCCGCGGCGGATCAGCGCGGAAGGGGGCGGGGGCTCAGCAGGAGCGCAGCCGCAGGGACGTCCACATGCCGGGGACGGTAGGGACGCCGGCCGGCGGCGTCCACCGGATTACCGACCGCTGCTCTCGGTGCCGGGCGCGGCGGCGCCGGCCTTCCCGGCCTGCCGCACCTTGGCGGCCTCCCAGCGCGCGCGGTCGCGGGCGCGGGCATCGGCGCCGCGGTCCCACTTCTCCTTGCGTCGCCGGGCGCGGGCCTCCTCCCGCTCCTCGTACGTCTCGTGCGTGTCCCAGTCCCGTGCGGCGACGGCCACGGCCACCAGGGTGCCGGCCGCGGCGGCGACGGCGGTGGCGGCGATCGCGTCCAGCACGACGAAGGCGCCCACCGCGACGAGCACGCCCACGACGACCCCGACGACGAACAGCGGGGACGGTCGGCGGGACGGTCGGCGCGGCTCGGTCACCCGCCCAGTATCCGTCGCGGTGCGCCGGCGATCGAGGGAGCCTGGTCACACGGTCGCGCCCGGGTCCGCGACGCGCCGCGGACCCCGCCCGGAACCCGGAACGGCCCCTTGCGCGGCAACCCCGCGGTGCCTACGGTCATGGGGCGGTTCAACCACAAGCCGTGATGCCAGTGCCGGTCGTCGTGTCGTTCGCGTCCCGCAGGCTCACTGGTCCGGAGCACGCCCCGAGAGGCCACCCGTGACCGCTTCCTCGATCGACCGCCACACCGTTTCCGCCCTGATCTCCCTCGAGGTGTCCGGGCCCGCCGCCCTGCCGCGCGTGACCGTCACCGGCGAGGTCGACTGCACCTCCGCCCCCGAGCTGCGCACGCTGCTGGACCAGCTGATCGCCGCCGCCCCCGCCGAGATCGTCGTCGACCTCACCGGCGTGACGTTCCTGGACTCCGCCGGGCTGTGCGTGCTGGCCGCCACCCACCGCCAGGCGGTGGCCGGCGGCGGCCGGCTGCGCGTGCTCGCCGCGAACCGGGCCGTGGTCCGGCCGCTGCAGATCACCGGGCTGTGGCAGCTCCTGCGCGGCGAGCAGGTCGGCGCCGTCGCCTCCTGACCCGCCGGTCGGGGGAGCGTCGCCCGCTGCGGCGGGGGCCCTGCGCGCGGTGGCCGCGGTCGCCGGGCAGACTCGGGGCGGAGCGTCCGGTTCCCGCCGGGCGCCGGTTCCCGACGAACGAGGAGGACCCCGTGCGCGATGCGGTCATCTGCGAGCCCCTGCGGACGCCGGTCGGCGGTTTCGGGGGGTCGCTGCGCGACGTCCCCGTCCAGGAGCTCGCGGCCACGGTGATCCGGGCCCTCCTCGAGCGGACCGGGCTACCCCCCGAGTCGGTGGACGACGTGCTGCTCGGCCACTGCTACCCGACGATGGACGCCCCGGCCCTCGGCCGGGTGGCCGCCCTGGACGCCGGCCTGCCGGTGACGGCCTCGGGCCTGCAGGTCGACCGGCGCTGCGGCTCGGGTCTCCAGGCGGTCGTCTACGCGGCCATGCAGGTGCAGTCGGGGACCTCCGACGTCGTGCTGGCCGGCGGCGCGGAGTCGATGAGCAACGCGCCCTTCTACTCGACCGCCATGCGCTGGGGCGTCAAGTCCGGCCCCGGCCTCCTGCTGGAGGACGGGCTGGCCCGCGGACGGGTCACCGCCGGCGGCCAGAACCACCCGGTGCCCGGCGGCATGCTGGAGACCGCCGAGAACCTGCGGCGCGACTACGGCATCGGCCGCGCGGAGCAGGACGAGTACGCCGTCCGCAGCCACCAGCGGGCCGCCGCCGCCACCGCCGAGGGCCGGTTCGCCGACGAGATCGTGCCGGTGACGGTGAAGAGCCGGAAGAGCGAGACCGTCGTCGACCGCGACGAGCACATCCGGCCGGACTCCTCGGTGGAGACGCTGGCCAAGCTGCGCCCGATCCTCGGGAAGAACGACCCCGACGCGACGGTCACGGCCGGCAACGCCTCGGGCCAGAACGACGGCGCCGCGATCGCGATCGTCACCCACCCGGAGAAGGCCGCCGAGCTCGGGCTGCGCCCGCTGGCCCGGCTGGTCTCCTGGGGCGTGGGCGGCGTGCCGCCGAAGACCATGGGCATCGGCCCGGTCCCGGCGACGGCCAAGGCGCTGGCGCTGGCCGACGTGAAGCTCTCCGACGTCGACCTGATCGAGCTCAACGAGGCGTTCGCCAGCCAGGTGCTCGCCGTCGCCAAGGAGTGGGGCTTCACCGACTCCGACTGGGAGCGCACCAACGTCAACGGCTCGGGCATCTCCCTCGGCCACCCGGTCGGCGCGACCGGCGGGCGCATCCTCGCCACGCTGCTGCGCGAGATGGACCGCCGGGAGGCCCGCTACGGCCTGGAGACCATGTGCATCGGCGGCGGGCAGGGCCTGGCCGCGCTGTTCGAGCGGGTCTGAAAGAGGACCCCTGCCCCCGCCGGCTCGCGGCGGGAGCAGGGGGCCGGTCCTTCCCTTCATCCAGAGGAGTGCTGCATGTCCCAGCCCACTGCCCGCGTCGCGATCGTCACCGGGGCCGCGCGCGGCATCGGCGCCGCCACCGCCCAGCGGCTGGCCGGCGACGGTTTCGCCGTCGCCGTGATCGACCTGAAGGAGGACGACGCCCGCGCCACGGTCGAGGCGATCGAGGCGGCCGGTGGCCGCGCGCTCGCCGTCGGCGCCGACGTCGGTGACGCCGACCAGGTGCAGGCGGCCGTCGACCGGATCGCCGCCGAGCTCGGCCCGCCGGTGGTGCTGGTCAACAACGCCGGCGTCACCCGGGACAACATGCTGTTCAAGATCAGCGACGCCGACTGGGACGTGGTCATGCACGTGCACCTGCGCGGCTCGTTCCTCATGTCCCGCGCCGCGCAGAAGCACATGATCGACGCCAAGTGGGGCCGGATCGTCAACCTGTCCAGCACCTCGGCGCTGGGCAACCGCGGGCAGGCCAACTACGCCACCGCCAAGGCCGGTCTGCAGGGCTTCACCAAGACCCTCGCCATCGAGCTCGGCAAGTTCGGCGTCACCGCCAACTGCATCGCACCCGGATTCATCGCCACCGACATGACGAAGGCGACCGCCGAGCGGATCGGCGAGGAGTGGGAGCCCTACGTGGCCAAGCGCGCGGCGGCGATCCCGGTCGCCCGCGCCGGTCAGCCGGAGGACATCGCGCACACCGTGTCGTTCTTCTGCAGCGAGGGCGCGGGCTTCGTCTCCGGCCAGGTCATCTACGTGGCCGGCGGCCCGAAGGCCTAGCTGGACTCATTGGCCTAGCTGGACTGATCGGCCTAGCTGGACGGATCGCGGTCGGGGTAGCGCGCCCGCGCCAGGGCGTATCCGCCGAACGCGGCGAACCCCGCCGCGATCCCGCCCAGCAGCCAGGGCCCGGCGCCGACGCCGGCGATCGCCGTCATCGCGCCGTCGAGCCCGGTCGCGGTGGAGACGTCGGCGGAGGTGGCGGCCCGCCACAGCAGCACCCCGACCAGCGCGAACGCGATGCCCTTCGCCAGGTACCCGATCCGCCCGGCCACCTCGATCACCGGCTCCCACCGGTCCGGGGCCGCGGGCAGGTCGATGTCGCGCATGAAGCCGCCGGTGCAACCACGCACGAAGGTGTAGAGGCCGACGGCGACCACCCCGGCCGCGGCGGTGCCGACGAGCAGCGCCCCGCCGGGGATCAGCAGGGTGTCCTCGGTGAGGTCGCGCAGCCGCTCGTCGGCCTCGTACTCCAGGCCGAGGGCGAACAGCAGCGCGGTGAGCCCCAGGAAGCCGTAGACCGCGCCCTTGGCCAGGCACTTGGCGCAGACCACCGCGGTGCGCACCCGGTGCGCCGGGTCGAGCAGGCCGTGCCACCACAGCAGCACCTCGGCCGCCTGCCAGAGCGCCAGCGACAGCATGCCGAGCCCGATCGCGATCAGCAGCAGCCGGCCACCGGGTCCGGCGGCGACGGTGAGCAGCGCGCCGGTCTGGTCGGCGTCGGCCCCGCGCAGGCCGAGTGCCATGCGCAACGCGAGGAACGCGATGAGCAGGTGCATGACCCCGTAGGCGAGCAGGCCGGCGCGGGCGAGGTGGACGAGGACGGGGGAGTCGGTGACCCGGCGGATGCGGACGACGACGTCGTGCAGACGGTGGCCCAGCGCCCGCAGCGACGGCGCCGGAGGGCTCACGTGCGCTCGGGGTACCGGGCGCGGACGAAGCAGTAGGCACCGAAGGCGGCGATGCCGAGGGCTACCAGCGTGAGCAGCACCTGCCCGGCGGGTGCGGAGAGCACCAGGTTGAGGGCGCCGTCGAGGCCGTCGGCCTTGGAGGCGTCGAAGGTGATCGCGGACCAGATCAGCAGCCCCCCCACGACGCCGAGGGCGACCCCCTTGCCGGGGAAGCCTGCCTGGCCGAGCCGGGTGACCAGCTTCCGGGCCGAGGAGGAGCAGCCGGCGAGGTCGATCTCCTTGAGGAAACGCTTCGAGATCCCCTTGTAGACGTGGTAGACGCCGACGCCGACGACGACCAGGCCGATCGCGCCGACCAGCCACCGCCCACCGGGCCAGCCGAAGACGCCGGCCGCGGTCTGCTGCGGGGTGCTGGAGCTGCTGCTCTGCCCGGTGCCGGTCGCGTAGCGGAAGGCCGTCACCGCGAGCACGAGGTAGATGACGGTCTTGGCGGCCGCCTTGCCCGTCCGCTCCGCTGCCTGCTTGCGGCGGTCCCCGGACGCCGACAGCCCGTGCCACCAGCGCAGGATCTCGGCGGCCTGCCAGAGGGCGAGCGCGACGAGGCCGACGGTCAGCACCCACAGCAGCGGCTTGCCCAGCGGCTGCTGGGCGAGGGTGGCCAGCGCCCCCGACTGGTCGGCCTCCTGCCCGGCGCGTCCCCACGCCAGCTGGAGCGCCAGCCAGGCGATGAGCAGGTGCACCAACCCGTAGGCGATCAGCCCGACGCGGGCCAGGTTCTCGAGCGTGTCGCTGTTCCCCGCCCGTCCGGCCTTGCCGGCGGCCGACCGGGCGTTCCCCTGCACGCTCATCACGGGATCTCCTGTCTTCAGGGCGCACCGCGTCGTGCGCGGAGATGATCAGCGTGGCACGACGCACGTCCCGGTGCCTCTCCGCCGGGCGTCCGGCGTGAGGGACACTGGCTCCGTGGCGAACGGAACCGGAATCCTCTCGGCCGGCACGGTGGGCATGGCGACCCCGGAGGTCGCGCGGCGCACCTGGCCCCGGTGGCTGGCCCTCGGAGCCGCGATGGTCGCCGTCGCGGTGATCGCCGTCGCCTGGGACGCCGCCGGCGCCCGGCTGCTGCTCGGTGCGGTCGGTGCCGGCCTGGTGCTCCGCGGCGCGGCCCTCCTCCGCAGCGGTAGCTCGGTGGCCGGTGAGCCCGCGGTCGACCCGCGTCCGCTCGGGGTCGCCGCCGTCGCGCTCGGCGCGGGCGCGCTGGTCGTCGCGGTCGTCTCGGCGGCGCTGTCGGCGTCGGTGCTCCTGGTCGGGGTGCCGGTGCTGCTGCTGGCCACCTCCGTCGGCCTGCTGGCCCGCGGCGGCACGGCCCGGCGCGGCGGGCAGGCGCTGCTGGTGTGGTCGGTCCTGGTCACCGCGCTGCTGGTGGTCACCGGCCTGGCGCAGGACTGGGACCGCGCCGCCGACGTCGCGACGGTGGTGGCCGCGCTGGCCGTCGCCGTCCTCGGCATCCCGCTGCTCGTCGGCGCGGTGAACCTGCGCACGGTCGCCAACACCCCGCCCGCCCCGGCGCGCGCCGGCTGCGGCGGCTGCGCCTGCGGCGCCGGGGGCTGCGGCAGCTGACGTCACGTCCCCGGGGCTCCCGGCGGGCATACCCGCGGCGCCCTGGGTAAGGGCGGTCCGTGGGGGGACACGTCTTCGTCGTCGGCGCGGATCTGACCCGGCTGTCCTGCGACGACGTGCTGGTGCCGACCGACCGGTCGCTCCGCGTCGCCCGCAGCTGGCGGGCCCTCCTGCCCGACGAGCTGGTCACCGACTCGCGGCCCGACGGCGACTGCGTGGGCATGTCGTGGAACGGTGCGGAGCGGGTGCTCGAGGTGCCCGGTGGCGGCGCCCGGCGGACCTGGCTGGTCGACACCGTCGACGACGGTGGCCGGGGGCTGCCCTGGCTGCTGGAGGGTGCCCGCGAGGCGCTGGCCGCCGTCGCCCGGCGGGAGGTGCCCGAGCCGGTGCACGGCCGGGCCCGGCGGCTGGTCGGGCTGCCGGCGCTGGGCACCGGCTGGGGCGGCGCGGCCGGCCAGCGGGGAGCGCTCCTCCAGCAGCTGCTGCCGGTGCTCCGGGGCGCCGCCGAGGAGCACGGCTTCGACGTCGCCCTGGTGCTGCGGGGTCCCAGCGACCTCGCCGCCGCCCAGCGGGTGCGGCGGGGGGAGGACGGCGGCTGGGAGCTCCCCGAGCACCTCCGCGAGCTGGCGCGGCAGCTGGGCGAGCGCGCCCGTCGCGGTCAGCTGGCGCTGTTCGTCGGGGCGGGGGTGAGCGCGGCGGCCGGGTTGCCCACCTGGGAGGAGCTGGTCGACGAGCTGGCCGCCCGCTCCGGGCTGGACGACGCGCTGCGGGAGGGGCTGTCCCGGCTGCCGCCGCAGGATTCCGCCGCGCTGCTGGCGCGGGAGCTCGGGGCCGACCGGATGGAGGAGTTCGTCGCCGAGCGGTTCGGGCCGGGGTGCTACTCGCTGGCGCACGCGCTGGTCGCCGACCTGCCGGTGCAGGAGTTCGTCACCACCAACTACGACCCGCTGGTCGAGCTCGCCGCCACCGACATCGGCCGGGACGTCACGGTGCTGCCCTACGAGGAGGCCCAGCCGGGTCAGCCGTGGCTGCTCAAGCTGCACGGGGACGCCGCCCATCCCGAGAGCGTCGTCCTGACCCGCGAGGAGTACCTGCAGTTCGGCAGCACCGGAGCCGCGCTGGCCGGCGTGCTGCACTCGCTGCTGCTCACCCGGCACGTGCTGTTCGTCGGTACCTCGATGCTCGACGACGACCTGATCCGGATCGCCCACCAGGTGCGCACCGCGCTGCAGACGCAGGGCCCGGGCACCGCCCGCCGCACCGGTACGGTCCTGGCCCTACGGGAGGACGTGGCGCGGGCCCGGCTCTGGGAGCGGGACGTCGAGACGGTCGCCATGGCCCGCGCCGACGGGTCACCGGCCGAGGCGGCCCGCCGCCTGGAGGTGCTGCTGGACCTCATCGGCTGCCTGTCCACCCCGCCCACCGGGTACCTGCTCGACCCCGCCTACCGGGGGCTGCTCAACGACGAGGAGCGGGCACTGGCCGGGTCCCTGCACGCCGTCGCCGAGGCGCTGCCCGAGGACGCGTCGTCCACCGCCGCGCTCGAGGTGGCCGGCCTGCTGCGCCGGCTGGGGCACGGCAGCTCGGCCGCGGACGGCGACGGCGCGCCCCCGGACGTCGCCACCCGGGGCCGCGACGACCGGACGCAGGAGCAGCGCCCGGGCTGAGCGTGGTTGCCCGTCGCGGCCGCTGGGCAGGCAGCTGTGCATGCCACGTCTGGAGAACGGCCTGAAGTTGCTCGCGAAGGGCTACGCCTGGCTGCCCGACGAGCGCCGGCGCAGCGGCGCCCGCACGGTGGCGACCCGGCTGGGCGGGATGCCGGCGTACGGCATCCAGGGGCCCGACGCCGCCCGGTTCCTCTACGACGAGGACCACGTCCGGCGGTCGCACGCGATCCCCGAGCCGGTCCAGGGCACGCTGTTCGGCAAGGGCGCGGTGCACACCCTCGACGGGGAGATGCACCACGTGCGCAAGGCGATGTTCGTGGCGCTGCTCATGCGGGAGGACGGCATCGCCTCCCTGGTGCGCGAGGCGACGGACGCCTGGGACGCCGCGGTGCCGGACTGGACCCGCCGGTCGCCGGTCGTCCTGTTCGACGAGTCGAGCCGGGTCATCGCCGGCTCGGTCGCCCGCTGGGCCGGGATTCCGGTGCGCGACGACGAGGTCTCCGCGCTGGCCCGCGACCTGATCGCCATGGTCGACGGCTTCGCCACCGCCGGGCCGCGCCACGTCCGGGCCCGCCGGGCCCGCGGCCGCCGCGAGACGTGGCTGGCCCAGCTGGTGCGGGACGTGCGCAGCGGGGTGGCGACGGTGCCCGAGGGCTCGGCGGTGGACGTGGTGGCCCGGCACCGGGACGCCGACGGCCAGCAGCTGGACTCCCACGTCGCGGCGGTGGAGCTGCTCAACATCATCCGGCCGACGACGGCGGTCGCCTGGTTCCTGGCCTTCTCCGGGCACGCGCTGATCCGCTGGCCGCAGCACCGGGACCGGCTGGCCGGCGGCGACCCGGCGTTCGCGGAGGCGTGGGCGCACGAGGTGCGGCGGTTCTACCCCTTCGCCCCGTTCATCGGCGGGCGCGCGCCGAAGCAGGTCGAGTTCGACGGCCAGACGATCCCGGAGAACGCGATGGTGCTGCTGGACCTCTACGGGCAGAACCACGACCCCGAGCTGTGGGGCGATCCGTACGCCTTCCGCCCGGAGCGGTTCCTGGACCGGAAGATCGGCGAGTTCGAGCTGGTCCCGCAGGGCGGTGGTGACCCGCGCACCAACCACCGCTGCCCGGGGGAGCAGATCACCATCGCGCTGCTGGGGGCCCTCGCGGTCCGGCTGGCCCGGTTGGGCTACGAGGTCCCCGAGCAGGACCTCACCATCGCCCTGCACCGCATCCCGGCGCGGCCGGCGAGCGGCGTCGTCCTGGACGTGACCGGCTCGGCCTGACCCGGACCACCCCTGCCACGGGTCAGCGCGGGTCGAGCCCCTTGAGCTCGGGCGGCAGCCCGCCGGGGTGCACGACGCCGAGCCGCTGGGTGGCGCGGGTGAGCGCGACGTAGAGGTCGTTGTGCCCGCGCACGCCCTCGGTGAGGATGCCGACCGGGTCGGCGACCAGCACCGAGTCGAACTCCAGGCCCTTGCTCGCCTCGGGGGTGAGCACGACCGGGCCCGCGGTGAGGTCGCCGTCGGCGGTGGCCGACGGCACCCGGGCGCGCACCGCCTCGGTGACGGCGGTCAGCCGGCTGCGCGGCACGATCACCGCCAGCGTCCCCTCGGCGGCGTCGAGGCCCGCTGCGTCGGCCGCGACGGCGTCGGCGACCTGCTCCTCGGCCACCTGCCGCGCCCAGGGCCGCTCGCCGGTGGACCGGACCGACTCCGCTGCCGACGCGTCCGCCCCGCCGGCCGCCAGCACCTCGGCGGCGACCTCCATGATCTCCGCCGGCGTCCGGTAGTTGACCGTCAGCTCCACCAGGCGCCAGCCCTGCCGGTCGCGCGGACCCAGCGCCGGCTCCAAGACCTCCGCCCAGCTGGACGCGCCGGCCGCCGACCCGGTCTGGGCGACGTCGCCGACCAGGGTCATCGACCGGGTGGGGCAGCGGCGCAGCAGCACCCGCCAGGCCATCGCGGAGAGCTCCTGGGCCTCGTCGACGATCACGTGGCCGTAGGTCCAGGTGCGGTCGGCGGCGGCGCGCTGGGCCGTCGACCGGGTGTCCCGCTCCTCCTGCCGGTCGGCCAGGCCCTCGGCGTCCAGCAGGTCGCCGGCGGAGAGCTCCTCGGACTCGTCCTCGGTCTCCCAGTCCGTGGAGCGGGAGCCGTGCAGCAGGTCCAGCGTCTCCTGGGCGTCCCGCAGCCGGCGGTCCCGCTCCCGGCGGGCGGCGGACCGCTGCGCGCTGTCGTCGACCCCGAGCAGCTCGTCGGCCTCCTCGAGCAGCGGGATGTCCGCCGGCGTCCACGGCGCCGCGGTCGGGCGGGCGAGCAGGGCCCGGTCGGCATCGCTCCAGCCGCGGGTCGCCGCGGCCAGGCGCTGGGGGGAGGCGAACAGGTCGCGCAGCAGCCGCTCGGCGGTGAGCCGCGGCCAGAGCCGGTCGACCAGCGCGTGCACGGCGGGCTCGGCGGCGACCTCCTGGCGCAGCGCGGCGCGGTCGCCGGAGCCGAGCAGGTTGGCGCCGCCGAGCACGTTCTGGCCGAGGACGTCGGTGTACTTCTGCGCGACCAGGTCGACCACTGCGCGGGCGAACGCCGGACGCGCCTCGTTGTGCAGCCGGGAGACGGTGCGGGCGCGGCTGCGGGCGCGGGCGGCGTCGGCCTTGGTGAACCGCACGGGGGTGCCGTCGATGGTCAGCGTGGCCGGCTGGTCGAGGACGGCCTGGCGGCCGCGCACGGCGGCGGCGACGACGGCGACCATCGTCGCCCGCCCCTTGACCTCGGCCACCTCGGGGCGCTCCGGGGCGTGCGCGGTCAGGCCCGGCCGGAGGCTGCCGAGGTCGGCCAGCACCACGCCGGTCTCGCCCAGGGAGGGCAGCACGTCGGCGATGTAGGTGAGGAAGGTCGGGGACGGGCCGACGATGAGCAGCCCGCTGCGGGCCAGCCGCTCGCGGTGGGTGTAGAGCAGGTAGGCGGCGCGGTGCAGGGCGACCGCGGTCTTGCCGGTGCCCGGCCCGCCCTGGACGACGAGGACGCCGCGGTGGTCGGCGCGGATGATGCGGTCCTGCTCGGCCTGGATGGTGCGCACGATGTCGCTCATCCGGCCGGTGCGGGTCGCGTTCAGGGCGGCCAGCAGCACCGACTCACCGGCCAGGCCGGAGCGCTGGGCGAGGTCGGGATCGTCCAGGTCGAGGGTCTCGTCGGTGACGCTCACGACCGTGCGGCCGCGGGTGCGGATGTGCCGCCGGCGGCGGACGCCCTGGTCGTGCAGCGGGGTGGCCGTGTAGAACGGCTGGGCCGCGGGCGCGCGCCAGTCGACCAGCAGCGGCTCCTCCCGGCCGTCCTCGGCACCCAGCCCGATGCGCCCCACGTAGCGCGGCCGGTCGCCGTCGTGCCGGTCCAGCCGGCCGAAGCACAGGCCGCTCTCGGCGGCGTCGAGAGCGACGATGCGCTGGGCGTGCAGCTCGACGGCCGCCTCTCGCTCGCCGATCGCCTGGGGGTTGTGCGGCACGGTGGCCAGCGCCTCCGCCAGGCGGGTCACGGTGCGCGCCCGCACCTCGTCGAGCCGCTGGTGCAGGCCGGTGACGTAGATCTGCTCCGCCGCGATCCCGTCGTCGTGGGGCTCCGCCGGCCGGACTGTCGACAACCTCGCACCGCTCTCTCCTCGCACGGGGGGCGCGACCTGCCTCCCGCTGCCGTTCCCGGCAACTCCCCATGTGATCACAGCGTTCCCGCCCGGCCGCGGACACCCGTCACAGCCACGGCGGCCGGCGGAATTAGTTTGCTCCCAAGCGCAACTCTGCGGACACCTTCCCGACACACCGGCTCCCTACCGTCGGCAGGGTCACCGGAGAAGGGGGTCGAGGGCCATGAGCACGACGACGGAGGAGCGGACCACCTGGGTCTGCGACAACTGCCACGCGCACGAGCCGGCCGCGCGCAAGCGCTGCCGCGACTGCGGCACGTCCCGCTACTGAACCGGGGCGCGCCGCCCGATCCCACCGGCCGGGGGCGGCCCGGTCGCCCGGTGCCTCACCGGGCCGGTGGTGCCCCGCGCAGGCGGACCACCGCGGCCCGGTAGCGCCCGCCGCCGCGGAGGCGCCACGCCAGGCGGGTGCCGCGGGGGAGCCCGTGCAGCACGCGGGTGCGCTCGCCGGCGCAGCAGTCCTCGAGCGCGAGGCCGAGCACGAGCAGCCGCTGGCGGGCGCTGAGCCCGCAGCGGGCGGTGCGGACGACGGCCGCCCAGTCCGCGTCGGGGAGGTGGGCGTCGAGGAGCGGGAGCAGGGTGCGCTCCTCCTCGGCGGTCTGCGCGTCGACGGCGTCGGCGACCCGGCGGCACGCGAGGGCGAAGGCGGACCGGGCCCGTCCGCTGCCGGCCACCGTCCACTGCCGTGCGGTGGTGTCGAGGTCCCGGAGGGCGGCGTCGATACCGGCGCAGGCGTCGGTCCACGCGGCGACGGCCGCCTCGGCGGCGGGCCGTTCCGCGGCCGGCACGCGGCGCAGCAGCGCCGGCCACAGGGCGTCGCGCTCCACCGCGTGGTGGTGCAGGAGCACCCGCGTGACCAGGCCCGCGTGGCAGGTCAGCAGCCCGGTGCGCGCGCACTCGCCGTCGGGGGCCCACGTGGCGACGTCGGCCAGGGTGCGCAGCTCGCGGCGCACCAGCTGGTGCAGCACCTGCTGGTAGGCGGCCGGGCGGCCCGGCGACGGGGGAGCCGGGGCCGGCGCGGGCGGGGCGAGCCGGTCGGCAGGGAGCCGGGGCGTCGGGACGGCGGGGGAACGGACCGCGACAGCGGTCATGGCGCGCACCTCGATCGGCGGTTCGGACCGGTGCTCCGGGACGTCCCGGGAGCCGGATGCCGGGCAGGGTAGGGCCGGCCGGTCGCGGGCCGACAGCGCTTTTCCGGTCCCCGGCGGGCGGTCGCGGCGCCGCCCCGGCGGCGCGCGCCGCTGGGTGCGGCGGGCCTCACCGAGGGTCACCCTCGGGTTCGGAGTTCCGCAGCGGTTCGGTTCCGTCCGCGGGCCCGGAGCGGCGACACGGGACGCGCGGTCCACTACGGTCGGCTGGGTGGGCAGCGTCGTCGCGCGCAATCGGGTGAGCGTCAGCGGCGTCCCTGGGGGACGGCCGCTGGTCTTCTCGCACGGCTTCGGCTGCGACCAGACGCTGTGGCGGCTGGTGGCCCCGTGCTTCGCCGACGACCACCGGGTCGTGCTGTTCGACCACGTCGGGTCCGGGCAGTCGGACCTGTCGGCCTACGACCCGGACAAGTACGGCTCCCTCGCCGGTTACGCGAACGACGTGGTCGAGATCTGCCAGGAGCTCGGGCTGTCCGACGTCGTGTTCGTCGGGCACTCGGTGAGCGCGATGATCGGCGTGCTGGCCTACCACCGCGCCCCGGAGCTCTTCGGCGCCCTGGTCATGGTCGGCCCCAGCCCGCGGTACGTCGACGACGTCGGCTACGTCGGCGGCTTCAGCCGCGCCGACATCGCCGACCTGCTCGACGCCCTCGACAGCAACCACCTCGGGTGGTCGGCCCAGATGGCGCCGGTGATCATGGGCAACCCCGACCGGCCCGAGCTGGCCGCGGAGCTGACCAACAGCTTCTGCCGCACCGCCCCGGACATCGCGCGCCAGTTCGCCCGGGTCACCTTCCTCTCCGACAACCGCGCCGACCTGCAGGGCATCGAGGTGCCCACGCTGGTGCTGCAGTGCAGCGAGGACCCCATCGCGCCGAGCCCGGTGGGGGAGTACGTGCACCGGCAGATCCCCGGCAGCGAGCTGGTGCGGCTGCGGGCGACCGGGCACGTGCCCCAGCTGTCCGCGCCGGAGGAGACCACCGCCGCCATCCGAGCGTTCCTGACGCCGTGACCGGCCGCAGCGATGCCCCGCCGCCCGGTCCGGACGACGGCTCCGACGCTCCGCGCAGCGACCCCGAGGCCTCGTCGCGGCTGGCGCGGCTGCTCGAGGGCGACCCGGCCGACCTCTACGAGAACGCCCCGATGGGCTACCTGTCCACGCTGCCCGACGGGCGCATCGTGAAGGTGAACCGGACCTTCTGCGCCTGGACCGGGCGGGCGCCGGGCGACCTGCTCGGCACCCGGCTGCAGGAGCTGCTGACCGTGGGCGGCCGGGTCTTCCACGAGACGCACATCGTGCCGCTGCTGCGGATGCAGGGGGCGGTGCGCGAGATCGCCATCGACATCACCCGGATCGACGGGTCGTTGCTGGCCTGCCTGCTCAACGCCGTCGAGCTCCGGGACGACGACGGCACGCCCCTGCTGATCCGCGCGACGCTGTTCGAGGCCACCGCGCGGCGGCGCTACGAGCGCGAGCTCCTGGCCGCGCAGCGGCTGGCGGAGGAGTCCGAGGCGCGGTCGCGGGTGGTGCAGAAGGTGGTCTTCGACCTGGCCGCCGCGACGACGCCCGAGGACGTCGCCACGGTCATCGTGCAGCGCGGGCGGGCGGCGATGAAGGCGCGTGGGGCCGCGCTGGTCCTCGTCGAGGGGGAGGCCGACGACCCCCGGGGGGTGCCGCAGCTGCGCCCGGTGCGCTCTGACGGGCTGTCGGCCGGGCTGCTGCGGCGACTGCGGGAGGCCGCCGGCAGCCGGCTGGCGCTGGAGCTCGTGCAGGGACTGCGGTCGATCGTGCTCGACGCCCGGCTCCGGGCGGACCAGCCCGACCTCGCGGCGGCGATGGTGGCGGACGGGGTGACCGACCTGGTCGTCGTGCCGGTGTCGGCCGACTCCAAGCGGCTCGGGGTGCTCGTGCTCGCGCGCGGCGCACCCGGCCGGGGGGACCTGATCAGCCTCGACGAGCCGGGCAGCTCCCGGCCGCCCAGCCCGGCCGAGGTCGACCTGCTCTGGACGCTGGGCCGCCAGGCCGGGCAGGCGCTGGAGCGGGTCCGGCTGCACGAGCAGACCCGGCTGCAGGGCGAGCGGGCCGCGTTCCTGCTGGAGGCGGCCCGGCTGATGGCCGACGCCGACGACGTCTCGGAGACCGTGCAGCGGCTGGCCGGGCTGGTGGCCTCGCGGCTGGCCACGGTCTGCGCCATCGAGCTGGTCACCGAGCAGGGGCTGACGCGGGCGGTGGCCCGGCACCGCGACGGGGCACGGCAGCCGCTCCTGGACCGGCTGCGCGCGAAGGACGCGTTGCTGCGCTCGCCGCTGCACCCGGCGGTGCGGGCGCTGCGCGAGGGCCGCACCCAGTGGATGCGCGACCGGGAGGAGGTCCGCGCGGTGGTCGACGCGGTCGCCGTGGACGACGAGTTCCGCGACCTGGCGGAGCAGCTGGAGCTGACCGCGACGGTCAGCGTCCCGATGGTCGTCGACGGTCGCCGGCTGGGCGTGATGACGTTCGCCGGTGACCGGCAGCGGCCGCTCACCGCCGCGGACGTGGAGGTGGCCGAGCAGCTGGCCCTCCAGCTGTCGCAGGTGCTGGACAAGGCGCAGCGGTTCGAGCTGGAGGAGCGGACGTCGCACACGCTGCAGGCGAGCCTGCTGCCGCCGTCCCCGCCCGACGTGCCGGGGCTCGACACGGCGGTGCGGTACGTGGCTGCGACCCACGGGGTGGACGTGGGCGGGGACTTCTACGACCTCGTCCGGCTCCCCGGGGAGCAGGTGTCGCTGGTCGTCGGCGACGTCGTCGGGCACGACATCACGGCCGCGGCCACGATGGGCCAGCTGCGCACCGTCATCCGCGCCATGTCCGCGGACGGTCCGCCCCCGGCCGTGCTGGTCGACCGCCTGCAGCGGAGCTGGGGCCTCTACGAGCTGCAGCGCATGGCCACGGCCCTGTTCGCGACCCTGGACCCGGCCACCGGAGGGCTGCGGATCGCCTCCGCCGGCCACCTGCCGCCGGTGCTCTGCGGGAGCGGCCGGGCGGAGTACCTGCCGGTGCGGCCGACCCGCATGCTGGGTGCGCCCCCCGTGCCGGCCGAGGAGTGGGCCGGCGAGCTGCCGGTGGGCGCGACGTTGCTGCTGTTCACCGACGGGCTCGTGGAGAGCACCGGCGCCGACATCGACACCGGCCTGGACCGGCTGCTCGAGGTGGCGGCGAAGGCCTGCGCGGGCGATCCCGGCGAGCTGTGCGACCGGCTGCTCGAGGAGCTGACGGGCGACCACCGGGCCGACGACATCGCGTTGCTGGCGCTGACCCGGCGGTGACCGCAGCGCCGTCCGGCTTCCGGCGGGGCCGGTTTCGCGCGACCATGGGGTCGACGCCGGGAGGAGGCGGTCATGGACCGGTCCGCGCGCGGGAACGCGGTCACCGAGGCGATCGACGGGGCCACCGGTGACTGGTCGCTGTCCGGTGACGCGATGCGCTGGTCACCGGACCTCCTCGGCCGGGCGCCGGGCGAGGTGGGCCCGCCCGCCGCGGGGCCGGACCTGCCGGGCGTGCGACGGCTGGTGACCGGGGCGCTGAGCTCCCTGGGAGCGGTCGCCACCGACGTCGTCGGGGAGCTGCGCCAGCTCACCCGGGGGTCGGCGCACGAGACCCCGGCCGAGCGGACCCGGGACGGCTGACCGACCGGACGCCGGCCGCGGGCGGCGACCCGGCGGGCGGGCGTGCGGCGCTGCCCTGTACAACCGGGGGGAGCAGCACCATCCCTAGGGAGTCGCATGAGCACCTCGTTGACACTGGCGCCCGCACCGCGGTCCGAGGCCGCGGAGCGGGTACGGGCGGAGGTGCGGGAGTTCCTCGCCGCCGAACTCGCCGCCGGCACGTTCACCACGCACGTCGACACCTGGCTGGGCGGTGTCGACCCGGCGTTCTCGAAGAAGCTGGGCGAGCGCGGCTGGCTGGGGATGACCTGGCCGAAGAAGTACGGCGGGCACGAGCGCTCGGCGATGGAGCGCTACGCCGTCACCGAGGAGCTGCTGGCCGCGGGCGCACCGGTGGCCGCGCACTGGATCGCCGACCGGCAGTCCGGGCCGAACCTGCTCACCTACGGCACCGAGAAGCAGCGCGAGGAGATCCTGCCGCGCATCGTCGCGGGGGAGTGCTACTTCGTCATCGGGATGAGCGAGCCGGACTCCGGCTCCGACCTCGCCTCGATCCGCACGAAGGCCACCCGCACCGCCGACGGCGACTGGCTGGTCAACGGCGCGAAGGTCTGGACGTCGAACGCGCACCACTCCCACTACGGGATCGTGCTCGTGCGCACCTCTCCGGCGGACTCCGCGAACCGGCACGCCGGCATGTCCCAGCTGCTCGTCGACCTGTCGCTGCCGGGCATCACGATCAACCCCATCCGCATCCTGGACGGCGGCCACCACTTCAACGAGGT
Organism: Blastococcus xanthinilyticus; assembly: GCF_008124835.1. Classification (GTDB taxonomy): domain Bacteria; phylum Actinomycetota; class Actinomycetes; order Mycobacteriales; family Geodermatophilaceae; genus Blastococcus; species Blastococcus xanthinilyticus. Next base: position 54,061 of record NZ_VNHW01000017.1, read on the forward strand.
GGTCTTCGAGGACGTCGTCGTCCCCGGGGACATGCTGCTCGGCGAGGAGGGCAACGGCTGGCACCAGGTGACCGCGGAGCTGGCGTTCGAGCGGTCGGGCCCGGAGCGGTTCCTGTCGACGTACCCGCTGGTCGCCGAGTTCGGCCGCCGGGTCGCCCAGACCGGTGACCCCGCGCAGCTCGCCGTCCTCGGGCGGCTGTCGGCGCGGGTGCTGGCGCTGCGCCAGATGTCGCTGCGCATCGCGGCCGCGCTGGACCGGGGCGAGCTGCCGAACATCCCGGCGGCGCTGGTCAAGGACGTCGGGACGACGTTCGAGGCCGATGTGATCGAGGAGATCCGGAAGGTGGTCGACGTGACGCCGTCGCTCGACTCGGCCGACCCGCTGGCCCGGGCACTGGCCGAGGCCCAGCTGCACCAGCCGGGCTTCACGCTGCGCGGCGGTACCAACGAGATCCTGCGCGGGATCGTGGCACGAGGGCTGGGGCTGCGATGACGACCGCGAGGGAGCGTCGCAGCGAGGAACGAGCGAGGAGCGGATCGAGCGCGGAGTCGAGCGAGGGGCAGAGCTGATGGCATCCGACCAGGACCTGGTGATCGAGACCGTCCGGGACATCCTCGGCTCGCACGAGCCGTTCGTGCTCACCGCCGAGCGGCGCTGGGACGAGCCGCTCTGGACGGCGCTGGCCGAGGCCGGGCTGACCGGTGTCGGGCTGCCGGAGGAGGCCGGGGGCTCCGGCGGAGAGCTGGCCGACGCGGTGGCGATCGTGCGCACCCTGGCGGCGGGCGCCGCGGCGGTGCCGGTGGCCGAGCAGCTGCTGGTCGCCGGGCCGGCGCTCCTGGCCGCCGGCCTCGACCTGCCGGCGCCCGAGCAGCCGACGACGTTCGCGATCGGCGACGCGGTCACGGTCCACCCGGTCGACAACGGCGACGGCCCGGGCCGGTTCACGCTCTCCGGCACGGTCACCGACGTCCCGTGGGCGGGGGCGGCGTCGTCCGTCGCCGTCCTGGTGCCCGCGCCCGCCGGGATGGAGGGGTCGCTGCTGGCGCTGGTCGACGTCTCGTCGCTGCCGGCGACCGATGCCTTCAACCTGGCCGGGGAGCCGCGCGGGACGCTGGTGCTGGACCAGGCCGCCGCCGCCGGTGCGCTGCTGACCGTCGCGCAGGCGGACGCGGTCCGGGCCCGCTACGCGCTGGCACGGGCCGTCCAGCTCGCCGCGGCGCTCGAGCAGGTGCTCGCCTGGACCGTGCAGTACGCGGGGGAGCGGCACCAGTTCGGCCGGCCGCTGGGCAAGTTCCAGGCGATCCAGATGGAGCTGGCCGAGATGGCCGGCGAGGTGACCGCGGTGACGGCGCTGACCGACGCCGCGGTGCAGGCGCAGGACCGGGCCGAGAACGTCGTGCTCGCCGCGGCCGCGGCGAAGGTGCGCGCCGGCGCGGCCGTGGAGGTCGTCGCCCGGCTGGCGCACCAGGTGCACGGGGCCATCGGGTTCACCCAGGAGCACAAGCTGCACCACCTGACGCGGCGGCTGTGGTCGTGGCGGGACGAGGCCGGCAGCGAGCTGGTGTGGTCGCGGGTGCTGGCGTCGGGGCTGCTGGCCGACGGGCCCGAGGGGTTCTGGCCGGCGCTGACCCGGGTGGGCTGAGCGAGGTGGGCACGGCCCGGGGACCGCTGGCGGACCTCACCGTCGTCGAGCTGACGTCGACGTTCCTCGGGCCGTACTGCTCGCTGCTGCTCGCCCAGCTGGGGGCGCGGGTGGTGAAGGTGGAGCCGCCGGAGGGCGACATCGTCAGGTACGTCGCCGACGAGCGGCGGACCGGCATGGGCCCGGCGTTCCTGAACTTCAACCGGGGCAAGGAGTCCGTCGTCCTCGACGTCGGCGCGGTGGCGGGCCGGGAGGCGCTGGACCGGCTGATCGACGGCGCCGACGTCTTCCTGCACAACATGCGCCCGGCGGCGATGCGCCGGCTGCGGATCGACCCGGACACCGTCCTGGCCCGGAACCCGCGGGTCGTCTACTGCCACGCCGTCGGTTTCGGCTCGGCCGGCCCGTACCGGGACGAGCCGGCCTACGACGACGTGGTGCAGGGCGTCTCGGGGCTCGCGGCGGTGCAGGGCGGCCGGGGCGAGCCGGAGTACGTGCGGACCCAGGTGGTGGACAAGACGGTGGGCGTGATGGCCGTGGCGGCCGTCCTCGCCGCGCTGCACGAGCGGGACGTCTCCGGCGTGGGCCAGGCCGTCGAGGTCCCGATGTTCGAGTCGATGGCCGCCTTCCTCCTCATGGAGCAGCAGGGCGCCCGCGTGCACGCGGGGCGCACCGGCGGCACGGGGTACGCGCGCACCGCCTCGCCGTACCGCAAGCCGTACCGCACCGCCGACGACACGATCTCCGTGCTGCTCTACACCGACGCCCAGTGGGCCACCTTCTTCCGGCTGGTCGACCGGCCCGATCTCGCCGACGACCCCGCGCTGCGCGGCATCCGCGGCCGGACCGAGCGGATCGACGAGCTGTACGCCCTGGTGGAGACCGAGCTGGCGGCGCGGACGACGGCGGCGTGGCTCGAGCTGCTCCGCGCGCACGCGATCCCGGCGATGCCGGTCAACTCGGTCGAGGACCTCTTCGCCGACGAGCACCTGACCGCCGTCGGGCTGTTCGAGGACGTGGCGCACCCCACCGAGGGCCCGCTGGTGCAGGCCCGGCTGCCCTGGACCTTCTCCCGCAGCGGCGCCCCGCACCTCCCCGGTGCCCCCGCGCTCGGGGAGCACTCCGGCCCGGTGCTGCGCTCGGTGGGGCTGGACGACGCGGCGGTCCGCGCGGCGGGCGGCGCCCCGCAGCACCCCGCCGGCGAGCCGCCGGCCGGCCCGCCCGCCTGAGGTCAGGTCGAGGCGGCCGCGCGGTCGGCGAGCACGAGCAGGACCGCCGCCGCCAGCACGCAGCCGGCGATCACGGTGAACCCGGCGCCGTAGCCCACGGCCGTGATCAGCGCCCCCACGGCGAGCGGCGCCACCACCCGGCCGAACTGGACCGCCAGCGCCTGCTGGCCCGACACCGCCGCGAACACCGGCGTGGGGACGAACCGCCCGAGCAGGGCGGGGCGGGCGATGTTCAGGACGCCGAAGCCGGCGCCGAACAGGAGGACGAACACCCCGGTCGCCGCCGGCTGGGCAGCAGGAAGAGCGCCGCGACGCCGACGGCCTGACCGAGGACCATCGCCGCCGTCACGGTGCCGATGCCCGCCCGCGCCGCGACGACCGTCAGGACGACCCGACCGGTCACCGACAGCGCGCCCAGCGCCCCGGCCGCCACCGCGGCCAGCCCGGCCGGCGCGCCGGCCTCGAGCAGGTAGGCGACCAGGAACACCGCCACGGCGGCGTTGGCCACCATCTGCAGCGCCGCGGCCAGGGTCAGCCAGCGCACCGCGGGCCGCCGGTAGGCGCCGCCCGGACCCCGGAAGGGGGAGAGGTCGACGTCGGGTGCGGCCGACGCGGCGGGCGTTCCGTCGTCGTCCGCGCGGCCGTCGGGCAGCAGGCCCAGGTCGACCGGGGCGCGGCGCAGCACCAGTGCGTGCGGCAGCGCGCACGCCGCGACCACGGCGGCGAGGACGACCAGGGCCGGTCGCCAGCCCACGCCGGCGATGAGGAACTGGGACGCGGGCAGGAAGATCGTGGAGGCGAACCCGGCGACCACCGTCAGCGTCAGCAGCGCCCGCGGGCGGTCGCGCCGGAACCAGGTGTTGATGACGGCGTACGCCGGCTCGTAGAGGACCGCTGCGCTGGCCAGGCCGATGCCGGCGAACGCCAGGTACAGCTGCACGAGGTCCTGCGCCCGCGACCAGGCGAGCACCGAGGCGCCACCCAGCAGGCTGCCTGCGGTCATCACCCACCGCGCGCCCCACCGGTCCAGCCACCGCCCGACCACCACGGCACCGAGCCCGCTGAGTGCGAGCGACAGCGTCAGCGCGCCGGAGAGCTGCGCGGTCGAGGCGCCGAACTCCTCCCGCATCGGCACGAGGAAGACGGCGAAGGAGTAGTAGAGGACGCCGTAGGAGACGGTCTCGGTGACGGCGAGCGCCCAGACCATGCGCCAACCGGGGAAGTCCCGGCGGCGCGCGACCGTCGAAGTGCGCCCGCCGCGGCTCAGCGCCGGCTCACTTCCGGCGGGCGATCTTGCCCGAGCCGGCCTGGTCCAGCGGGTAGACCAGGACGTCGGCGATCACCACGTGCGGCGGCTGGTCGGCCACCCAGGTGACCACGTTCGCGATGTCGGCGGCCGCCAGCGGCGTGACGCCGTCGTACACCGCGGCGGCGGCCTCCTTGTCGCCGTGGAAGCGGACCTCGGAGAACTCGGTCTCCACCATGCCCGGGTCGACCTCGCTGATCTTGACGCCGCTCCCGAGCACGTCCATGCGCATGCCGCGGGTGATCCGCTCGACCGCGGCCTTGGTCGCGCAGTAGACGGTGCCGCCGGGGTAGACCTCGCGCCCGGCGTTCGACCCGATGTTGATCACGTGCCCCGAGCCGCGCTCGACCATGCCGGGCAGCACGGCCCCCGACACGTTGAGCAGCCCGCGCACGTTGGTGTCGAGCATCTGGTCCCAGTCGTCCGGGTCGTCCTTGTGCAGCGGCGTCTTCCCCCGGGCGAGGCCGGCGTTGTTCACCAGGACGTCCACCGGCGACCAGCCCTCGGGCAGCGAGCCGAGCACCTCGTCGACCTGCGCCCGGTCGCGCACGTCGAGCGACACCGGCAGCACGGCGTCCCCGTGCTGCGACCGGAGGTCCTCGAGCCGGTCGCTGCGGCGGGCCGCGGCGACGACGCGCGCCCCCTGGGCGAGGAAGGCCTCGACGCAGGCGCGGCCGATGCCGCTCGATGCACCGGTCACCAGGACGACGGGGGAGGGGGCCATGGGTTGCTTCTTCCGCTCGGGGGATGGGGAGGGCGCGGTCACCGGCGGGAGCCGAGTGCCCGCGGGGAGGGCGGGACCGCCGCATCGGCGCGGTCGAACGTGACGCCGTCGGGGTGGATGTCCAGGTAGGAGTCACGGGAGAGCGCGACGTGGCTGTGCATGGCCTCGGCCGCGGCGCCGGCCTCGCCGGCGCCGATCAGCTCGGCGACCAGGCGGTGCTCCGCCCACGCGCGGGGGGCGATCGAAGACACCAGGGGAGCGAAGAACCAGCGGCTGCGCTGGGACAGCTGCTCGCCGAACGCCAGGAGGATGTGGTTGCGGGCGCTCTCCAGGACGGCGAGGTGGAAGCGCGCGGTGTGGGCGGCCATCTCCTGCGTCGGCACCCCGCGGGCCCGGTCGGCGTCGGCCTGGTCGCAGATCTCCAGCAGCCGCGCGGCGTCCTCGGGCGTGCAGCGCTCCGCGGCCAGCCGGGTCGCCTCCCGCTCCACCAGCTCGCGCGCCTCGAAGAACTCGTGCACCTCCCGCGCGGTGGGCTGCTTCACGAAGGCCCCGTAGCGCGGGCGGATCGTGATCCAGCCGTCCCGGTGCAGCCGCTGCAGCGCCTCGCGGACCGGGCCGCGGCTGACGCCCAGCTGCGCGGCGAGCCGCTCCTCGACCAGGTGGTCACCGGGGGCCAGGGTGCGGCTGATCAGCAGCTCCTGGAGCCGCTCGTACACGTGCTCGCGCAGCGGCAGGGTGGCGATCGGTCGTCCCTCGAGCACCGGTCCGCACCTCCACGCGACGTCGCGAATCGTCATCGTCCCGTGACACTGTAAACAGTAGACAGCCGGTTTTGTGAACTGCTTCACTGCTGTGACCTGACCTACAGATCGTGCACGCCCATCAGCTGGTGGGCGCCGGCGCGCGGGGCCCACCCCGCCACCGGCCCATGGTCCGCCCGACCCGGCACCCGACAGGAAGGCCACTGATGACCACGACCCTCGGCACCCACTCCGGCAGGCGGTCCCGCCTGCTGCTCTCCCTCGGCCTCGCCACGACCCTCGCGCTGGCCGCGTGCGGCGGCGACGACGGGGAGGACGCCGCGGCGGGAGGTGACGGCGGCGCCGAGTTCAACGAGCAGCTCACCTTCGCCACCGGCGGTACGGGCGGCGTCTACTACCCCTACGGCGGTGGCATGGCCAACCTGCTGAGCTCGGAGATCCCCGGCCTGACGGTGACCGTCCAGGAGACCAACGCCTCCGTGGACAACATGAAGCTGCTCGAGACCGACCAGGCGCAGATGGCGCTGGCCCTCGGCGACGTGGTCTCCGACGCCGCGAACGGCGAGAACACCTTCGAGGCGCCGCTGGACATCTGCTCCCTCGGGAACACGTACAACAACTTCGTCCACTTCTTCACGACGGCCGACACCGGGATCACCTCGATCGAGGACCTGGCGGGCAAGCGGGTCTCGCCCGGCGCGGTCGGCTCGGCCTCCGAGGTCACGGCCAACCGGATCATGGAGGCCGCCGGCATCGACCCGATGAACGACATCGAGCGGGTCCAGCTGGGTGTCGCGGAGACCGTCGCCGCCATCCAGGACGGCACCGTGGACGCCGGCGCCTGGTCCGGCGGCCTGCCGACCGGCGCCATCGTCGACCTCGCGAGCACCGACGACCTGGTCCTGCTCGAGACCGGCCAGTACGCCGACGCGCTGGCCGAGGAGTACGGCGACTACTACTTCGCCGAGGACATCCCGGCCGAGACCTACGAGGGCCAGGACGAGGCCGTGTCGAACGTGGTGTCGCCGAACATCCTGGTGGTCCGCTCCGACATGGACGAGGCCCTGCAGGAGGAGATCACCCGCACCATCTTCGAGAACGAGGAGCAGCTGCTCACCGTGCACCCGGCGGCCGAGGAGCTGAACGCGGAGACCGCTGACGAGGTCGGCTTCATCGAGACCTGCCCCGGCGCGCAGACCTACTTCGACTCGGTCGGCTGACCCGAACCCGAGCCCTCGTGCTGCCGGGCGCCGGAGATCCCTCCGGCCCCGGCAGCACAGGGGCGTCCCGCCCACGCATCGTGTCCCGCCGCCTGCTCGTCGTGCTGATCGGCGTCCTCGCCGTGCTCGCGGTGGCCGGTGGCGTCGTCGCGGTGGCCACGGCGGGCGGCGAGGAGCAGGCTGTGACCGTGCGCACGCCGGACGGCGGGCTCATCGCGCAGGTGCCTCTCGACGGCGACACCTTCGCCGTGGGCTACCGCAACAGCATCTACACGACCCTGGCCGAGGAGCGGTACCGGGTCCTGGCGGACGGCCGCTTCGAGCTGGTCGAGATCGCGGCCGAGCAGGTCGCCGTCCTCGAGGAGTACTACGCCGTCCCCGGGGCGCCCCAGCCGGCGCCGCCGGAGGACCGGCTCGACTTCGTGGTCGAGCCCGACCCCGGCCGGCCGGCCGTGTTCGAGGAACTCAACATCGCCGCCACCGACCTCGGTGAGCGCACCCTGTACGTCCCCGGCTCCGAGCCGGTCCCCATCTGGGAGCTGGTCGTCACCGACGACCCCTCCGTGATTCTCGACATCGAGGAGAACTGATGAATCTCCGACGCCGGACGCAGCGGCGGGCCGGATCAGATCCGGCCGCCGGCGGAGCGACGAGGGTGGCCGAGGACACCCACACGGACGACGGGGACGTGCCCGGCGCGCCGCCGGGCAGTCCGGGCGCGCGCCGGGGGGACGAGGACGCCTCGACCATCGACAAGTCCGGCTCCGGCCAGCGCGACGTCGACCCCGACAAGATCGACGAGGAGGCGCTGCTCGCCGAGTTCGAGGCGGAGAAGCCGGCGCGGCACCTCACCGGCATCCCGGGTCACGTCGTCGCCGTCGTCGGCGTCGGTCTCTCCCTCTACGCCCTCTACTGGGTGTTCAACCCGATGCCGCGGCAGGTGTACCTGCCGCTCTTCCTCAGCGTGGGGCTGTTCCTGACCTTCCTCACCTACCGCGGCTGGGCCCGGCGGGACAAGGACAAGGAGTCGGGCAAGGCCGACCACCCGAACGTCCTGGACTGGCTGCTCGCGCTGGCCTCGCTGGTCCCCGGGATCTACATGGTCTGGGACTGGCAGGGCTTCTTCCGCCGGGCGATCACCCCCACCGACACGGACCTGATCGTCGGCACGCTGCTCGTCGTGCTGATCCTCGAGGCCGCCCGCCGCACGGTGGGTGTGCTGGTGCCGATCGTGGTGATGGCGTTCCTGGCCATGGCCTACTTCGGGTCGTACATGCCCAGCCCGTTCACCACCGCCGACTTCGGCTGGATCCGGCTGATCGGCCACAACGTCATGGGCACCCAGGGCATCTTCGGGGTGCCGCTCGAGGTCGCCGCGACCTACATCATCCTGTTCACGATCTACGGCGCCGTGCTCGCGGCGTCGGGCGCCACGAAGTTCTTCATCGACCTGTCCTTCGCCGCGTTCGGCCAGTCGCCGGCCGGCCCCGGGCGCACGGTCACCCTGTCCGGCTTCCTGCTCGGCACGGTCTCCGGCTCGGGCGTCGCGACCACGGTGACCCTCGGTGGCTTCGGCTGGCCGCTGCTGCGCAAGTCGGGCTACCCGCCGGAGGCCGGTGGCGGTGTGCTGGCCGCGGCCGGTATCGGCGCGATCATGTCGCCCCCCACGCTGGGCGCCGCGGCCTTCATCATCGCCGAGCTGCTCAACGTCTCCTACCTCGAGGTGCTCGTCTGGGCCACGATCCCGACGATCCTGTACTACCTCGGCATCATCCTGGCGATCGAGTTCGACGCCCGCCGGCACGGCACCCACCAGGTCGACGTCGAGCACCAGTCCGCGTGGCGGCTGCTGCTCCGGTTCGGGTACCACTTCAGCTCGCTGGCCGCGATCGTCGTCTTCATGGCGCTGGGCTACACGCCCTTCCGGGCCGTGGTCTACGCCACCGTCCTCGCGTTCCTGCTGAGCTTCCTGGACCGCCAGCACTGGATGACGCCCAAGCGCATCTGGCACGCGTTCACCCAGGGGGCGACCGGCGCGCTGTCGGTCATCGCCGTCATGGCCGTCGCCGGCATCATCGTGGGCGTCATGACCCTCACCGGTCTGGCGCTGCGGCTGGCCGGCATCGTGGTCGACTTCGCCGGCGGCAACCTCCTGCTGACCGCGTTGTTCTCGGCGGTGGTGGTCGTGCTGCTGGGCCTGGCGGTCCCGGTCACGGCGAGCTTCATCATCTCGTTCGTGATCATCTCGCCGGCGCTGCAGCAGGTGGGCGTCGAGCCGTTCGCCGCGGCGATGTTCATCTTCTACTACGCGGTGCTCAGCGAGGTCTCGCCGCCGACGGCGCTCTCCCCGTTCGCCGCCGCCGCGATCACCGGGGCCAAACCGGTACCCACGATGTGGCTCACGTGGAAGTACACGCTGCCGGCCTTCCTCGTGCCGTTCATCTTCGTGCTCTCCGACAACGGCATCGGACTGCTGTTCGAGGGTGGTCCCGGCACCGTCGCCATCGCCTTCGTCGCCGCCGTGCTCGCCGTCAGCGCGCTGGCGGTGGTCACCGGCAAGTGGCTGATCGGTCCGGCCGGCTGGCCGGAGCGGATCCTCTTCCTGGGCGCGGCGCTCGCGCTGCTGGTCATGGAGCCGATGTGGATCGCCATCGGCCTGGGCCTCGCGGTCCTCGGCACGGTCGTGCACGTGGTCATGCGCCGGCGGGCGGGGCACGACGTCTCCGGCGGCATCGCCGGCCTGGTGCCCGGCGGGAGCGGCGAGGGCAGCGAGACGCCCGCCTCCGGCGAACCGGCGGCCTCCGGGCAGTCGGCCGGGTCGGGGGCGACCGCGGCTCCGGCCAGCACGACCACCGCCCGCGACGAGCGCTGAGGTGGGGGGCGGTGCGGAGGGGGCGGTGCTGATCTCCGGGGTCGCGGACCTGCACGTGCACGGGGCGCCGAGCCTGGTGGAGCGGCACGGCCTGGACCACGAGGTGCTCGGGGCGCACGGGACGGTCGGCATCGACTTCGCCGTCCTCAAGGCGCACGAGGGGTCGACGGCGGAGCGGGCCGCGCTGGCCGCGCTGCGGGAGGACGCCGCCGGGATCGAGGTGGTCGGCGGCATCGTGCTCAACTCGCCGGTGGGTGGGGCGAACCCCGATGCGGTCGAGGTGGCCGCGCGGCTCGGGGCGCGGGTGGTGTGGATGCCGACGATCTCCGCACCCGCGCACGTCGCCTCCGCCACCAGCCCGGAGCTGCAGGTGCACAAGGGCCTGGCCTTCCGGCAGGTCGACGTGGTCGACGGCTCGGGTGCGCTGCTGCCGGCCTGGCAGGACGTGCTCGACGTCGTCGCCGCCCACGACCTGGTGCTCGCCTCGGGGCACCTGACCTGTTCGCAGGCGCTGGTGCTCTTCCGCGCGGCGAAGGCCGCGGGCGTGGGGCGGATGCTGTTCAACCACCCGAAGATGCCGTTCCTGGATTGGGACGACGCCGCCGTCCCCGAGCTGACCGCCCTCGGGGTGGTGCTGGAGCTCGGCATCCTCCCCGACATCCTCACCGCCGGCCCGGGGTCGGTGAGCCTCGGCGAGGTCTACCCGCACGAGCTGCTGGCCTTCGGCGGCGACCTCGGCCACGCGCACTACCCGACGATGCCCGAGGCGCTGCCCGGCTGGCTGGCCGGGCTTGAGCGCACCATCGGGGAGCGCGACACGGAGTTGGTCATGACCACGGTGGGCCGCCGGCTGGTGCGCCGGTGATCCGGATCGCGCTGCTCCCCGGCGACGGCGTCGGCGAGGAGGTGCTCGACGGTCCCGCCCGGTTGCTCCGGCAGCTGGCCGACCAGGGGCTGCTCGAGGTGACCGGGCCCTGGCCGGTGGGCGCGCGCGCCGCGGCCGCCACCGGCGACGTGCTGCCCGAGGAGACCGTCGCGGCGTGCGACGCGGCCGACGCGATCCTGCTCGGGGCGGTGGGGGAGGACCCGGGCGTGCCGGCCGAGGTCTGCCCCCGGCCCGAGGTGGCGCTGCACCGGCTGCGCGAGCGCTACGACCTGCGGATCTCGGTCCGCGACATCCCGATGGAGGAGGGCCGCGACCTCACCGTCGTCCGCAACCTGATCGGCGGCTCCTACGGCACCGGGCCCGGGGACCGCACCTTCTCCGAGGACGGCGGCGAGGCGGCCGACGTCCTGCGGCTGACCCCCGAGCGGGTCGCCGAGGTCGTCGAGCTGGCCGTCGAGCGGCTGCGGACGCGCTCCGCCGACCCGGCCACCCACGGCCGCCTGGTGTCGGTGGACAAGGCGAACCTGTACGCCACCGGGCGGCTGTGGCGGCAGGTCGCCACCGAGGTCGCCGGCCGGCACGGGATACCGGTCGAGCACCGGCTGGTCGACCGGGCGGCGTTCGAGCTCGGTGCCGGTGCCCCGGTGCCCGACGTCATCGTCACCGAGGGGCTGCTCGGTGACATCCTGTCCGACCTGGCGGCCGGCCGGGCCGGCTCCCCGGCGCTGTGCGGCTCGGCGTCGATCCGCCCGGGCGCGCCGGCGCGGGGCCGGTGCGTCGGTCTGTTCGAGCCGGCGCACGGCTCGGCCCCGCGTCGCGCCGGCCGGAACCAGGCCGATCCGCTCGGCGGCTTCCTCGCGCTGGTCGCGCTGCTGCAGCACTTCGAGGCCACCCGCGCGCTCGGCGACCGGCTGCGGACCGCCACGCACACCGTGCTGCGGGAGGGGCCGTGGACCTACGACCTCGCACCCGACGGCGTGCCGCCGGCCACCACCTCGGAGGTGGCCGACGCCGTGTTCGCCGCCTTCGGCCCGGACACCGCTTCCGCCTTCGGCTCCGGCACCGCCGCACCGGCCCAGGTCGTGCGCGAGCCGGACGTGCGGGTGCCGGCCGACCGGCTGGAGACCTGGACCGCGGAGGTGCTCGAGTCCGTCGGGGTCCGGCCGGGGCACGCCCGCGAGGTCGCGCACGTGCTGGGCTACGCCGACCTGTCGGGGATCGACTCGCACGGCATCGCCCGGCTGCCCGCCTACGTCACCATGATCGGCAACGGGGCGATCGCCGCGGACGGGGAGCCGACGGTGCACTCCGACGGCGGCGCGGTCGCGCTCGTGGAGGGCCACGGCATGCTCGGCCACCCGGTGACGACGGTGGCGCTGACCGAGGCGGTCGAGCGGGCGCGGCGGTTCGGGGTCGGGTGGGTGAACGTGCGCGGCAGCAGCCACCACGGCGCCAGCGGCTCCTACGTCTACGACGCGGCCCGGCAGGGGCTGGTGGCCCTCGCCGCGACCAACACCGGGCCGATCGTCGCCCCGACCGGCTCGGCCCGGCCGTACTTCGGCACCAACCCGCTGGCCCTGGGCATGCCCGCCGCCGGGGAGGAGCCGATGGTCTTCGACATGGCGACCTCGGCCGTCGCGGGCGGCAAGTTCGAGATCGCGCTGCGGCTGGGGAAGGCGGTGCCGCTCGGCTGGGGCCTGACGCCCGAGGGCCTGCCGACCACCGACCCGGCGGCGGTCTACCCCGGGAAGGGCTCGCTCCTGCCGCTGGGCAGCGACCGGGAGCGGTCCAGCCACAAGGGCTACGGCCTGGCGCTGCTGGTCGAGCTCCTGACCGCGGTGCTCGCCGGAGCACCGTTCGGCCCGGGGGTCGGGAACCTGACCTTCCGCTCCGACCCGAAGCCCCCGGAGACCAGCCACCTCGTCGTCGTCCTCGACCCGGCGCGGCTGGGGGACCCGGCCCGGCTGCAGGCCGAGACCGCGCGGCTGCTCGGGGAGCTGCGCGTGCTGGCGCCGGTGGACCCCGGCGTGCCGGTGCGCACACCCGGCCAGCGGTCGGCGGCCGAGCGGGCCGCCCGCCGGGCGCACGGCGTGCCGCTGGACACCGAGACCGCCGGCGCGCTGCGCGAGCTGGGGACGCGGGTCGGCCGGCCCCTGGATGTGCCCGCGCGGTGACCGCGCCGCCCCTCCGAGCCGGAGCCCCGGGGTCGACCCGCGCGATCGTGCAGGCCGTCTCCGTCTCCGTCCTCGGGGTGCTGCCGGCCTTCCTCGTGGGCGCGCTGGCGGTGCAGGTCCGCGCCGACCTGGACGTGGGGCTGGGGCTGTTCGGCCTGGCCGCGGCGACGCTGTTCGCGGTCTCCGGCACCTGCGCGCGCCCGGGAGGCCGGCTGGTGCAGCGGCTGGGCGCCCGCCGCGGCGCCGTCCTGGCCGCGCTGCTGGCGATCGCCGCGCTGGCCACCATCGGCACCGCCTCCTCGGCGGCCTGGCTGATGGCCGGCCTGGCGATCGGCGGGCTCGGCAACGCCGTCGCCCAGCCCTCGGCCAACCTGGGCATCTCCGAGTTCGTCACCGAGCGCCGGCTGGGGCTGGCCTTCGGCATCAAGCAGTCCTCGATCCCGGCGGCCACCCTGCTCGGCGGGCTCGCGGTGCCGACCATCGCGCTGGGACCGGGGTGGCGCTGGGCGGTCGCGGCGGCGGTCGCGCTCGCCGTCCTGCTGCTCGTGGCGACGGCCGTCGGCGGACGGGACGCCCAGGCGGGGCCCCGGACGGCCGACCCGGGCGCGCAGGACGTCGGGCTGCCGCGCGGCGGGCTCGTCGTGCTCACCCTCGGCGGCTACCTCGGCTCGGCGGCCGCGACGTCCACCGGGGTGTTCCTGGTCGACTCCGCCGTGGCGAGCGGGGTGCGCCCCGGCCAGGCGGGGCTGCTGTTCGCCGCCTGCTCGGTGCTCGGCCTGGTCAACCGCATCTGGTTCGGGTGGCTGGCCGACCGGCACCCCGACCGCAGCCGCTACCTGTTCATCGCCAACCTGCTCGCCGGCGGCGCCCTCGGGTACGCCGCCCTGGCCACCGGGCAGGCGGTGCTGTTCGTCCTCGGCGCGGCGATGGCCTACGGCCTCGGCTGGGCCTGGACCGGGCTGTTCCACTTCGCGGTGATCCGCGACAACCGGGCCGCCGCCGCGTCGGTGACCGGCTTCGTGCAGACCGGGCTGTCCCTCGGTGCGGCCAGCGGACCGCTGTTCTTCGGCGTCGTGGCGGAGCACTTCTCCTATCCCGCCGCCTGGCTCGCCGCCGCGGTGCTCAGCCTGCTCGCCGCGCTGACGATCCGGCTGAGCCGCCGCATGGTCCGCCGGTCGCGCGGGCTGCCGGTCCCCGGGCTGCGCCGCCGGGTGCCGGTGCGGGCGGCCGACCTGCAGGCGCCCACCTGACCGCCCGCGCGACCTCAGCTGCGCCCGACCCCCGTCCCCACCTGCGCCCGACCTTCCACCACACCCGGAGGATCCGATGAGCACCTGCCGCCGTCACCCCGCGGGCCCGCGGCCCGACCCGGGGCTGCTCGCCCGCTGCCGCGACCTGCCCACCAGCATCCTGTCCGACAGCATGGAGCGGGCCGGTGGGATGCGCGGCCTGCACTGGGTGCCCGGTGGCCGCTGGCCCCGGGTGGCCGGGCCGGCGCTGACCGTGCGCACGCGCCCGGGGGACAACCTGGTGGTCCACCGCGCCCTCGACCTGGCCGCGCCCGGTGACGTGCTGGTGGTCGACGCCGGCGGCGTCCTCGAGCGGGCGATCCTCGGCGAGATCATGGGCCGCTACGCGGTCACCCGCGGGATCGCCGCGCTCGTCGTCGACGGCGCCGTGCGGGACGCCGAGGGCCTGGCCGCCGGGCCGATCCCCGTCTTCGCCCTCGGGATCAACCACCTCGGCCCGTACAAGGACGGGCCCGGCGAGGTGCACGGGCCGGTGCAGGCCGGGGGCGCGGTCGTGCGCTCCGGGGACGTGGTGGTGGGGGACGCCGACGGGCTCGTGGTCGTGCCGCACGAGCGCGCGGCGCAGGTGGTCGCGCTGGGGGAGCAGCGGCTGGCCGCCGAGGAGCAGATGTTCGCCGCGATCGACGCGGGGACGCTCGACCGCTCCTGGGTGCTCGCCACCCTCACCGAGGAGCTCGTGGCCGGGGACGGCCCCCGGTGACCTCCCGCTGGGGGCTACTCGGCTTCGGTGAGGCCGGCCGGGTCATCGGCGGGGCGGTCGCGGCCGCCGGCGTCGACCTGCTGGTGCACGACCGCGCACTGGCCGATCCGGACCGCGGCCCGGCGGTCCGCGCGGCCATCGCCGCCGCGGGTGCCACGGCGGCCGACGACGTGGCCGCGCTCGCCGACCGCGAGGTGGTGCTGTCACTGGTCACCCCGGCGACGGCGGTGGCCGCGGCCGCCGGGTTCGCGCCGCACGCCGGGGACGACGTCCTCTACCTCGACCTGAACTCCACCGAGCCGGCCGCCAAGCGGGAGGTCGCCGCGGCGCTGGCCGGCGTCCGGGTGGTCGACGGGGTGATGACCGGCGGGGGCATCACCCTCGACGGCGCCGCGATCCCGATCTCGCTGGCCGGGCCGGACGCCGCAGAGGCGGCCGGGCTGCTGGGCCGGCTCGGGTTCACCGCCTCCGTCGTCGGCAGCGAGGTCGGCGGGGCCGCGGCGCTGAAGATGCTCCGCACCGTGGTGGTGAAGGGCATGGAGGGCCTGTGGGTGGAGGCGCTGCTCGCGGCGCAGGAGCTCGACGTCGTCGAGCCGCTGATCGCGATGGTCGAGGAGACCCTCGACCGCTACCCGACCCGTGACTTCGCCACGATGCTGGTCACCACGCACGTGGCCCACGCCGGCCGCCGGGCGGTGGAGGTGCGGATGGCCCGGGACACCGTCGCCGCGACCGGCGTCCCGCCGCTGCTGTCCGGCGGGCTGGTGCAGCGGCACGAGCGCAGCGCGCGGGGCGTGGCGGCGGCCGGGCGGGTGCCCGGGGACCTGCCGCCGTCGCTGACCGCCGCGCTGGAGGTGCTCCGCGACCTGCCGGGGGACCCGGACCCGGGCGACCTGCCGGGGGACCCGGACCTGGGCGACCTGCCGGGGGACCCGGACCCGGGCGACCTGCCGGGGGACCCGGCCCCGGGCGCGCTGCCCGGCTGAGCG
Organism: Blastococcus xanthinilyticus; assembly: GCF_008124835.1. GTDB lineage: Bacteria > Actinomycetota > Actinomycetes > Mycobacteriales > Geodermatophilaceae > Blastococcus > Blastococcus xanthinilyticus. The sequence continues at coordinate 69,875 of NZ_VNHW01000017.1, forward strand.
TTCCTCAGGCGTGCCGGGCCCGGCGCCGCAGCTGCTGCGCGGCGACCAGGCCGGGCCGGTCGCGCATGAGCATCCGGCGGGCCTGGACGACGACCGCGCCGGCGACGACGGAGACCGCCGCCGTGGTGAACCAGGCGACCGGGTAGCTGGTCGCCGCCACGAGCGCGCCGAAGAGCAACGGTCCGAGCGCCGCGCCGGCGCCCATGCCGCCCTGCGTGATGGAGGTGGCCCGGGCCGTCATGCCCGGGTGCATGCGGGCCACGGAGTAGGTGGACAGCCCGGCCCACGCCCAGCCGGTGCAGTAGCCGATCACCGCACCGCAGGCGATGAGCACCTCCACCCCGGTGCCCAGGAGCGCGTAGGAGAGGCCGCCGATGGCCATCTGGGCGGCGACGACGAGCAGCCACCGGGTGCGGACCCGGTCGGCCAGCCAGCCGAAGGCGATCCGGGCGGCGGCGCCGCTGGCGCTGGCCACCGCGGCCAGCACGCCCGCCGTGCCGGGGGAGATGCCGGAGTCGACGGCGGTGGCGACGAAGAACGAGCCGAGGGCGTTGCCGGTGGCCGCGCCGAGCGCGATGCCGCAGGCCAGCACGAGGAGTGCGGCGCGGCGGAAGGGCCCGGCCGCCTCCGACGCCTCGGTCGCGCCGCGCGGCGGGAGCCGGGAACCGCTGGGGACGGTCAGCACCAGGAGCAGCGCCATCCCCGCGCCGATCGCGAACGCCGGCCGCCAGCCGAACGGGATGGCCACCAGGGGCACCGCGACCCCGGCGAGCATCGTCGCCAGCGGGATCGCCGCCTGCTTGGTGCCGTAGGCCAGCCCGTGGTGCTCGGGCGCCACCGCCCGGGCGATCAGGTCGTTGCTGGCCGGCTGGCCGATGCCGTTGCCCCAGCCCGCGACGACCAGGGCCCCGACGAGCACCGGGGTGTGCTGCGCCGCCACGGAGATGACCAGCATGGAGCCGGCGGCCACCAGCGCCGAGAGCCGCACCACCGGGGAGGTGCCGAAGCGGCGGACCACCATGCCGGCGGTGAACGCGGACAGCGCGGAGGCGAAGAAGAAGCAGGCCACCAGCACGCCGAGCAGCGAGGGGCCGAAGCCGAGGTCCGCGCGCAGCTGCACCCACAGCACGCCGATCATGAAGCCGGGCAGCACGCCGGCGGTGGTGACGCCCACCGCCGCGGTGGCAGCGGCGCGGGAGCTCACCGGGTCGCGCGGTCGGCCCCGCGGGCGCATGCCGGTCAGGCCAGCAGGTCGTCGACGATGTGCTCGGCGATGGCCAGGGAGGAGGTGGCCGCGGGGGAGGGGGCGTTGCGCACCGCGACGACCGCGCCGGTGCGGGTGATCCGGAAGTCGTCGACCAGGCTGCCGTCGGCCTCCAGGGCCTGGGCGCGGATGCCTGCGGTCGCGGGGACCAGGTCGGCGACGGTGAGCTCGGGGACGTAGCGCTGGGCGGCCGCGGTGAACGCGCGCTTGCTCAGCGAGCCGCGCATCTCGGCGATGCCGGTCTTCCAGTGCTGCGCGGCGAATTTCCGGAAGCCGGCGTAGCGGACGATCTCGGCCAGCTCCCGCGGGCTGACGTCGCGCCGGCGGTAGCCCTCGCGCGCCATGGCCAGCACCGCGTTGGGGCCGACGAGCACCTCGCCGTCGAAGCGGGGGGTCAGGTGCACGCCGAGGAACGGGTACCGCGGGTCGGGCACCGGGTACACCAGGCCGTTGACCAGGCCGCGCTTCTCGGCGACCAGGGCGAAGTACTCGCCGCGGAAGGGCACGATGCGCGGCGCGGCGACGTCGCCGGCCAGCTCGGCCAGCCGGTCGACCTGCAGCCCGGCGCAGAGCACGACCTGGTCGACGACGAGCGCCTCGCCGTTCCCGCCCTCGACCACGACCTCCTCGGCCGGCCCCCCGGTGGTGTGCCGCAGCCCGGTGACGGCGAAGCCGGTGCGCACCGTGGCGCCGCGCCCCTCCGCGTCGGCGGCCAGCTGCCGGGTGATCTCGGCGTAGTCGACGATCGCGGTGCTGGGGGAGTGCAGCCCGGCGATGCCGGTGACGTGCGGCTCGAGCTCGTGCAGCTCCGCGCGGTCGATGATCCGGATGCCGGGAACCCCGTTGGCGCGGGCCCGCTCGGCGATGGCGTCCAGCCGGGAGCGCTCGGTGGCGTCGAGCGCCACGAGCACCTTGCCGACCTCCTGGTAGCTCAGCTCCTTCTCGGCGCAGAACTCCTTGAGCAGGCCGACGCCCTGGCGGCACAGCCGCGCCTTGAGCGAGCCCGGCTCGTAGTAGAGGCCGGCGTGCACCACGCCGCTGTTGCGGCCGGTCTGGTGCGCGGCGAGCCGGTCCTCCTTCTCCAGCAGGGTGACCTGGGCGTCGGGGCGCAGCTGGAGCAGTCGGCGCGCCACCGCGGCGCCGATGATGCCGCCGCCGACGACGGCGAAGCGAGAGGGTGTCATCGATCTCCGATCGTGTGCCGGCCCCGGTCACCCCCGCGCCCGGGGGCAGTTCCCGCAGGCCGCTACGGTGTGCCTGTGATCACAGTGGCCGAGTGTCCCAGCCGGGTCGTGCAGCCGTTCGCGCAGGGTGCCCGGCGGTGAGCGAGCTGCGGGGCGTGCTGCCCATCACCCTGACGCCGTTCACCGACGACGGCGATGTCGACGAGGCGAGCATCGACACCCTGGTCGAGGACTACCTCGGCGCCGGCGCCCACGGCCTCACCATCCTCGGGATCATGGGCGAGGCCGCCAAGCTCCTCGACGAGGAGCGGGAGCGGGTGCTGCGGCGCTACGTGCAGGCCACCGCGGGGCGCGCGCCGGTCGTGGCCGGGGTGTCGGCCCGGGCGACCCGGATGGCCCTGGACTACGCGCGCCGGGCCGAGGACGCCGGCGTCGCCGCGGTCATGCTGGCCCCGCCGGACAACACCAAGAACCTCGACCTGGTCTTCGAGCACTTCCGCCGGGTCGCCGAGGCGGTGTCGGTGCCGGTGGTCGTGCAGGACGAGCCGGTGAACACCGGCGTCACCATGCCCGCACCCTTCCTGGTCCGGCTGCTCGACGAGATCGAGGGCTGCCGGTACCTGAAGCTCGAGGAGACCCCGACCCTCCCGAAGATCACCGCGGTGCGGAAGGCGGTCACCTCGCCGGTCGGCATCTTCGGTGGGCTGGGCGGGGTGTACCTGTACGAGGAGCTGCTCCGCGGCGCGGACGGGATCATGACCGGCTTCGGCTTCCCGCAGGTCCTGGTCGGCACCTACGAGAGGTTCGTCGCGGGGCAGCGCGCGGAGGCGCAGGAGTACTTCTTCCGGCACCTGCCGCTGATCCGCTACGAGGCCCAGCTCGGCGTCGGCGGGGTCACCATCCGCAAGCAGGTCTTCGCCCGCCGCGGCGCGATCAGCTCGCCGCACGCCCGGTTCCCCGCCCCGCCGGTCGACGACATCACCCTCGCCGAGCTCGACGACCTGATCGCCGCCGTCGGCCTGTAGCCCACCCCCACCGGTCCGGCGCGCAGGCGTGGCCGGTCCCGCCTGCGAGAGGACACACCCGTGCGACTGACGTCCCTGCGGATCGATGGTGCCGAGCCGGCGGCGCTGGTGCGGCCGTCCGGTGCCGTGCTGCTCACCGCCGTGAACGAGGCCCT
>NZ_VNHW01000018.1 GCF_008124835.1 Blastococcus xanthinilyticus
GCAAATGTGGGAGTCAGACCGCCCCGGACCCGGCGTCCGTGCCCCGCAGCCTGCCCGGGAGGGACCGGTTACGGGAGCCCGATTCCATCAATGCAAGACGTGTGACGGCCACCGATCTTGATTGCTCCAGTTGCGAGCACGGCAGCCACCGGGGGCACGACCGTGACAACGTCAACCAAGGTCGACCTGAAGCTCATCGGCCCGTCCGCCATCGCTCGACGGTCTTGGTCAGGTCCTTCAACGCCTTCTCGACGTTGGCAAGACTTCCGGCATCGACATCGGCCGCCTGACCGGCGAAGTCGGCTAGCGAGAGGTCGTAGACCAGAGGCTCCACCTCTCCGAAGGGGCCGATGCAACGGACTGTCACCGTGCTCGGCGGGGGTGGTGCTTGACCCTCCTCGAAGTAGCTGAAGGACGTTCCGAGATGCCACGACAACGAGCCACCGGGCGGCAGGAACGTGATGCCTCCCTCGAGGTCATCGAACGTCCCTCTATCAGCTCCCAGGCGACGCTGCAGCGGAGGGTCGAAAGACACTCGAACATCGCGGGCGACTGAGTTCCCTCGGTTCTCGACCACGACCTGCAGAAGGTGCCCACTGTGCGAACTGGCGCGCACGTCCGCCACCACGTAGGGCTGCGCCTGATCTCGCCGCATCTGCTCGGACAACTCGGTCTGTCGTTCGGCCGCAGCCGCAGCGTCGCGAGCCGCTGCGACCTGCTCGCGAGCCGCCATGACCTGGTCGCGTGCACTGCTTGCCTGCACGTTCGCTGCCTGCGCCGATTCTTTGGCGCTCCTCGCTTGGTCTTTGGCGCTCTGCGCGGACAGAATTGCGACGACGAGCGCTCCCCCCGCGATTGCGACCGACACAATGGCCACAATGAATTCCCCGCTCATGCGGCCAATCGTCACAGCTGAGTCTCAGAACCAGCAGCCGCCACGCGCATAGGGAACGTCGCGACTCGTGTCCCGTGGACCGAGGTGGGTCCCGCTTGGCCCACTGCGGGAGGGGCTCGCAGGTAGCGTGAGGACATGGATCACGAGCACGCCTTGGATATCCATATCCTCGCCGACGGCTCCGAGGAGCGCCGGCAGCCTTGGGTGATCACCGACGGGCACGAGAGGCTGACTGGGGCGCACTCTGGCGGCGTATGCGTTCACGCCGAGGCGTCGTTCGAGGTCGCGAGGCGGGGGCGGCTCTCCGGGTCACTCTCGCTTCAGCCCGGCAGCTCGGCCCGCATCGCCGGTCAGCACGCTGGATCGCTGCATGTGGGGGCCGGGGCCGTAGCGGAGGTCGTCGGCGACCAGAGCGGCTCGGTGCACGTGGAGGACGGAGGCCTGGTGAAGGTCCACCCCGGCGGCAAGCTGGCTGGGTCGCTGCACGTGGCGGGCCTCGTCGAGAACCGGGGGATTCGGGGAGGTCCCGTTCAGGTGAGCGGCGGTGTGGTTGAAGACCTGGACGGCGGGTCCGTGAAGCAGCCGACCAAGGGTCCGCGCGGCGAGAACGTCTACAGGTGGTGACGCCGGGCGCGAGTGACCCGACTGTGGTCACGGCCCCAGAGGGAGCTGGCACGAGGCTGCAACCTCGCCGTATGAGCCGTGTGGCGTGACCCATCCATGACCCACGCAGCGCAAAACAGGGGTAAAGACGGCTCATTCAGGCCTACCGGAGGATCCTCCAGACCTTCTCCCATTACGCTAACGGGGGCTCTTACCTGCGGTAATACGTGGACTGACCGGGGTCGAAGCGAGATGGCCAGCTTGGAAGGGATCGACCACCAGAGGGCGGTCGCATGCCCTGCGGCGGTCCTACTGCCGTCCGGTAGGTTGTCTCGGGCGCCGAGGGGATCGCTGGACCGGGGACCCCCGGAAGGAGAGCGCGTCGTGGCCGTACCGCTCCCCTGGGAGTGCACGGTGCGTGGAGTACCGGCATCGCTGCAGGCCAGCAAGACGAAGATCGGCGACTGGCGGCGTCGGGTGGCCGAAGCAGCGAAGGAACGGTGGCCCTACGGAGAGCCGCCGCTGGAGCAGCCCCTCGCGCTGCTCGTCGCGTTCATGCACTGGGGGCAGAGTCTCGACGTCGACAACATGCTCAAGCCGACGCTGGACGGGCTGATCGATGTCACCTACGTCGATGACGCGCTGCTCGAACAAGTAGTAGGCGCACGGTGGGACCTCTCGCGGATGCTTCGCGTGGAGCGACTGACACCCGTCCTGGCTAGGGCGGTGGTGGAGGCCATCGTCGATGAGCGACCCTTTGTGTACCTGCGGTTGAGTCCGCCGGTCGGACTGGAGGAGCTGCTGCGGTGACGAAAGCGACCCAGCTCGATCCCGGACGCCATGAGGCGACTGAGCGAACCATCGAACGCCTGCGCGCTGGAGGCTGGGACGTGGTCGTCAGACCCGGACCGGATGAGCTGCCCGAAGCCTTGTCTGACTTGCAGCCGGACCTCGTCGCGCACCGGGGTGATGAGCACGCCGTCGTCGAGGTCAAGTCGCGGCTAGCGCCGCCCAACCTCGACCTCGTTACCCTGGCCGAACGAGTTGCCAGCCTTCCGGGCTGGCGGCTGGAGCTGGTGTACATCCCTGATGAGCCTGCCGTCGCAGAGCCCGCGCAACTCCGGCGATGGGCCTCGACCGCGTCGGAGCTGGCGGGCTCATCACCGGAGGCCGCGCTGCTGTTGTCATGGGCCGCACTAGAGGGACTCCTGCACCAACTGGCCCAACAACGCGGCGTCGACACTAACCAGGCCGGCAGCTTGCTTGCTGCCCTCGCCAGCCTCGGTGTCCTCGACGATGACGAGCACGACCGGCTGCGACGTGCGATGACGGCCCGCAACGCTCTCGCGCATGGCCGTCAAGGCCCGCCCATAGAGGCGGCCCATATCCGGGAGCTGAGCCAGCTGGCTGGCCGATTCGCCGATCGCGCCGAGGATGAAGAATCCGGCGACAGGTCACCAGCCTCTACATGAGGCCGTACGCGTCTTGGACCTCATGACCGCCGGAATGCACCGCGTGTGTCAGCTGGGTTCGGCGTGGTGACTCAGATGTCGCGTGCTTCCGTATAGGACGTTGGCTCGAGTCGGCCTGGTGCGTAATTGAAGTACCTGAAGAGGATCGGCAGCGCTGTGCGCAAATACTCGGGCTGGGCTGGAGTTGTGAACCATTATGAGAGGAGCTGCGCCCGCCGCTCAGCGGTCCGAGACTTGGCAAAGAGGTGTCGATGACCGTTTCGCCATGCGCGGGGCCCCGTCAACCGTCGCCCCGACCGGCCTACGATGACGGCTGAAGGCCTTCGGGCGGCACGGTTCAGCATCGGGAGTGACCATGGTCGAAGTTGCGTGGCCAGTTATACATGCAACCCAGGTCGAACAAGTCATAGCCGTTTTCCTGTCCCGCGAGCACCCTCACGCATTACGGATCACCCCTTCACAAGGGGATAAAGGGCTCGACGTTATCGTGGAACAAGCAGACTCTACATATCACAACTTCCAGGTGAAATACTTCGCAACAAACCTGAACTCTTCGCAGAAGCGGCAGATCAAGAAGTCGCTAGCGTCGGCTATATCCCTCCATAACGACAAGGATTCGGACTTCGACTTGTCTTTGTGGATTCTAACGATGCCATGGAACCCCACGACTCAGCAGCTCGGCTGGTTCCGGCAGATCCAGACCGACTTGGCATGCCCCTTCTCGTGCGAATGGCGGGGTCTGGACTACGTCAACGGGCTAGCGTCCAAATACCCACAAGTTGTTGATTACCATCTCGGGAACGACAAATCGCGCCTCGAGCAGCGGATCAAGGATCTCGAGAACTTTCAGAGGCTTCGAGCCCTAGCCGGAATGCCCTCAGCAGACTCGACTCTCGTCCCCCAAGATCTCTTGACGCCACTCGCAGAGGTCGTGCAAGCCATCAATCGCGACGATCCGCACTATCAATTCTCGGTTGAGGCTGGCCCTTATGCTCCACCCGCCGTCAGCCGACCAGGACTCATTGCGAGCACCACGATTGGCGAAACGCAGGTCGGCCCCTTCGTGACATTTCATGTCTACGCTCGATACCGGCACGCAACAGATGACCGACCCCTACCCCTAACCATTCACCTGAATGAAGCGGCTCTCACGGAAATGGACCGCGCTGCGTGGCAGGACGCGATACGGTTCGGCAGCCCAGTCACGCTGGCTCCTGGGTCATTCACATTGGACATCGATCTACCGGGCGGGTTAGGTGTCACGAACGGTGAAGGAACGCTTCGTCTGTTCGCCTCTGATCTTCAAGCTCCGCAGCCGGGTCCCGTCCGTTGGGTGATCGTCGGTCCCGCGTCATGGTCGGTGATCGCGGAGATTGAGGTACAGAACGGGCCGGCGACCAGAGGCGTCGCTGGTGGCATTGAGTTCGAGGGCATTGACTCAACAGGCATCATGACGACCCGTACCCGAGCCACCCCAAACCCGAACGGCACGTTTAACCTCAATGTGACTATCAGCTTGGCGCCCGAGCAGGAATTGATCGGACTGCCAGTGGCTCAAGCACTCCAAATTCTACGGTTCATCGACGCATACAAGCCAGGTAATCGACTTGCCTTCGGACCGCGTTGGGAGCCAATTGTTCGGGATTCTGCCCAGCTAATCCAAATCGACGCGGGCAGTGCCACCGCGCTGATATCCTTTCTCACGGATCTGAACCTAGTTAGCAATGAATGCGGTGCTCCAGCGAGCGTGCCGAACTGGCGAGAACTGACCCGGCAAGAGTTCCTTGGCGTGCGTAACGCGGCCAGGGTCTTAGCGGGGTCGACGGCCCGCTTAGAGGTACACGAATCATACATCGCAGAACTGGCCAAGTCGGATATAGAGATGCTCCCCAAAGGCGAACCGGTAGCCGTCACTATGCCCACGCAGTTCGAGCTGAAGGTGGCAGAGCAGAAGTTTGTTCTACCGTTCACGGAGATTAGCTTTTCCCGCATAACGATAGAGTCATCGGATCAGACGTCACCCGACCCGGATCGCGGCTTTATCGTATTCCGCCCGATGGAGGGTTGCGAGATCACGCAGTCAATGCCGTACGGTGCAGAGGGTGATGATTCACTGGAATGACATTGGCGAAACCCATGCTGTGGCTAGCGGCCAGCGAGATCAGCAACCCAGGGTGCAGTCGGGCCGCCAGGCAGCTCGAGACATCTGTTGGTCCATGCAGGCAAGCCTTGGCCCTGTGCAGGTCCACGGCGGGGCATGGGTAAGTCGCTGGCGGCGACCACGGTGGAGCTCCCGCGCTGGGGACGTCTGGTGAACTCACGAGCGCGAGGCTCAGGTCTCGAGAAGTCCGCAAGAATCGCAGAACGGCCGGTCTCAGCCGTTCGCCATCGTCGACAATTGTCGATATAGCCGCTGGACAGTATGTTGTTTGCAGCGCCAGTCCATCACGGTGGAACACCCCATCAACGTTTGCTCAACTCCTGCACCGCCGAGCTGGCCATCCGCGATACCGACGCTTTGCGCGCGTTTGGGTCGGGGCAAACCACTATCGAGCGCCGCCGAGCAGTCGCTGTCACTGCCCAACGGCGGCATGCCGTCGCTGCCCTCAAAGTAGGCATGAATCTGCTCACCTTGGGTGGGGTGGGTCTGATCGAGGTTCTGGCGGACGAGTTTGTGCTCGGCCGCGTAGCGGTCGAAGAGGACCGATGGTCAGTGCGCGGAGCGGGTGACCGGGATCGAACCGGCATGGCCAACCCGGAAGGTTAGAGGCCCCGCAGCTCATTATGCGCAAGGTTCACCTTCACCAACTTGGCGCTGCCTCCACGCCGCCACCGGCGCCGAAAATGTCGATCGGCACTGTGGTGGGCTCTAGGGTATTCCACCTGCTTCCAACGAGGACCCGATAGTCGACATTGGTGGCACGTTCACTCCAGCGACGGACCTGCTCGTCGCTGAGGAAGCGCGGCTGACAGAATTGCAGCACGGTGTCGAAGGCAACTCCGATGGCGTCGCTGACAGCTCGATCATCGTCGGCCGCGGCGAACGTGAATCCGACATGCCATGGATGGTCGGCCAAGAGATGGACTATGAGCGGCCGGATCTCATCCAGCTGACTGTCGTGCCACAGCCGGCGGATGTCGACGGGCCGCTCGCGTGGATAAAACTCGGCGTGCCATAGGTAGCCAGCACCCGGGCTGGCATGTGTCTCGCGGTCGGCCCAAGGTCGTCTGCTTAGACGCAGCCGGAAGCGCGTCTCGTACTGGCGGCGGGCGTGCTCAATGAGGCGCTGCGCCGCCTCATGCTGACCGCGGAGCCATCCATGACCGATGGCATTGGGTACATCACTGGGGTCAGGAAGCCAGCGGTCGTTGTAGGTGGCGAAGGCCGTGAAGGCGCCTCGCTCCAAGTCGCGGAGCGTCTGCTCGAGTCGACCCAGGTCGTCCTGGTGCGGTGCTCGGACATGTCCGATGCGGTGCCTTATTCGACTGAGGTCAACGAGCCGCCCCTGCCAGGTGGACCGCTCCATCAGGGCGTATCCCATCTGATCCCAGCGCCGCTCGATCAAGTCGGTGAGGCTGCTGACGTCGAGGTAGGCCAGCGGATCCTGGCTGTCGGCACTCAGCATGTGGGTATAAGCCGCATCCTGGGTCTGGCGACCGGCGGCTGCCCTGACTGCCTCCGTCCAAGCCGCGCCTCGTAGGGCGCGGAGCTCAAGGTATGCCAAGTCGCGCAGCCAGGTTTCCAGCTGCCACCAACGGGCGTAGAGCGCGAGCGACTCCGCCGGCATGCCGCTCCCGACGGCCGCTTCCAGGGCGCGGCCGACGACGGAGTTCTCGGTTGGGGGTGGCTCCGGCCACATGCCGCAATCCTGCCGCCTGGGGTGACATCGCGCCGGGCGGTCATGCCGCGGGGCGGCGCGGGTGAGTGGCGCGGACATAGGTCCAGTAGCGGTCCGACGAGCAGCGCCAGGAGGGGCGCCCGCTGCGACCGCAGCCCGGACCAGTCCGGAGAGAACCCGCCGCGCGGGGGGCGGGGGCTTCGGTGGGTGGCCACCGCCTGCGTGGCAGGGGACACACGGTCGAGCGTGGACCGATGGGGCAGTGGGGGCGGGTGTCCCTCCGGGACGTCGGCGTACTGAGTGCCTGTCCGCGCTGCCTGCTGCCAGGATCGTCGCGGTAGCGCTGGTTGCAGTTGCGGTTGCAGTTCGCGGCGTTCGCCCCGGTATGCCGACGTCCGCCGCCGTTCGAACCAGCAGGTCAAAGGGTTTACGGAACGGCGGCGAACCGCCACGCACGCGATCATGACGGCCTGGCAGTGTGGGGGTCAGGGGTTCGAGTCCCCTCAGCTCCACCCCGATGACCAGGCCGTTCTCCTCCGGGAGAGCGGCCTGAGTCGTCGTCGGTGCCTTTCGCGGCCGGGCGGGCTCAGGGCGCCACCGCGAGCGCGGCCGAGACGGCGTGGCGGCGCCGGGCGCTGAGGTCGGCGAAGAAGGCGGGCGCGTCGTCGAAGGGCACGACGTCGGTGAGCAGGTGCTCGCGGACGAGATCACCGGAGCCCGCCAGCAGGGCCAGTGTCTCCCGGGACAGCCGGGCGCGGTCCCAGAGGTGCGCCAGCCCTCGCGGCACCCGGCCGATCTGGGCGCACCGCACCGACAGCCCGTTGTGGTGGAACTCCTCGCCGAGGGGGAGGTCGGGGGCGCCCCCGGTGTAGAAGGCGAGGTCGACCACGGTCGCCTGCGGCCGGGCGCAGCGCAGCGCCGTCGCCAGCGCCGCCGACTGCCCGCGGCACTGGAACACCACGTCGGCGCCGTGGTCGGCCGGCCCGTGCCGCCACCGGGTCTTCAGGGTCCGCGCGACCTCCGGGGTGTCGTCGACGGCGGTCAGCCCGAGCCCGGCGGCGGCGGCCCGCCGCTCGGGGGTGGGGTCGACGACGACGACCTCCGCGGCGCCGTGCACCCGGCAGAGCAGCCCGACGAGCAGCCCGATCGCGCCGCCGCCGACCACGACGACGAGCCGGCCCGCGACGCCGTCGCCCAGCTTCCGGCCGCCGGCGTCGGCGGCGGCGTGCAGCACGCCGTTCACGCAGATCGGCCCCAGGTGGGCCGCGTAGATGCCCAGCAGCGGGTCGAGGTCCGAGGGCAGCGGCACCACGTGCTGGGTCACCGGGTCGCCGTGGACGACGGTCGCGTGCCCGTACGCCATCGCCACGACCGCGCCCTCGGCCACCGCGGCGGTGCGGCTGTCGGTCACCCGGGCGACCTCCATGTAGCCCAGCTGCCGGACGGGGAACGACCGGGGCTCGGCCGCCGCGTCGAACAGGCCGAGCTCGGCGTCCCAGCCGGTGGCGAGGTAGGGGCTCGTCCCGCGGAACCAGGTGAGCTCGGTCCCCGCCGACACCCCGCTGTGCAGCGTCTCGGCCCGGAAGCGGCCGTCGGCCAGCGGTGGCTCGGGCGTCTCCTCGATCTCCAGCACCCCGGGGCGGGGCACCACCAGCGTGCGCACGGTGCTCACCGGCCCACCCGGACCGTCGCGCCGGTGCGCGTCGCCTCCGCGACCGCGCAGCCCAGGCGGTGCGTGGCGAGCGCCTCGGCGACGTCGACCAGGCCCGGCGGCGCCGGCCGCCCCGACAGCACGTCCACGAACGCCCGGTCGACCGCGGTGCGGGCGTCGAGGGTGGGCGCGGTCTCCTCGTCCCCCGCCGCCGTGCGCACCCGGAGGGCGGTCTCCGTGAGGTGCACGGAGGCTCCGTCGGCCACCACCTCCAGCCCCGAGGCGGTGGGCGCCGGCAGCACGCAGGAGGTGCTCACCGTCCCCACGGCCCCCGACGACAGCCGCAGCACGGCCGCCGTCGCGTCCGGCACGTCCCGCCCCTCCCGGGTGGACGGCGCCGCCCCGCCGACCACCTCGTCGACCTCCCCGGCCAGCACCCGCAGCAGGTCGAGCACGTGCGTCGCCTGCTCCACGACCTGCCCGCCGGAGCGGTCCGCGCGGCTCCACCAGGCCGGCGGCGGTGTCGTGCCCCACCACCGCGCGTCGACCAGCCGCACGGTGCGGCCGGCCAGCGCGGCGCGGGCGCGGGCGACGGTGTCCAGGTGCCGCCAGTGGTAACCCGTCGCCGTCGGCAGACCGGCATCCGCGACCGCCGCGGCGACCCGCTCGGCGGTCGGCAGGTCGGCGGCCAGCGGCTTCTCCACGAAGAAGGGCAGCCCCGCACGGACCAGGGTCAGCTCCAGCTCCCCGTGCGCGAACGGCGGGACGCACAGCCAGACGGCGTCCAGGCCGCGGCCGAGCAGCCCGGCGAGGTCTGCGGCCACGGGAGCCGCGACCTCGGCGGCCACGGTGACGGCGGTGGCGGGGTCGGCGTCCCAGATCCCGGCCAGTTCGACGTCGTCGAGACCCGACAGCACGCGCGCGTGCCGGGCGCCCACGGCCCCCGCCCCCACCAACCCGACCCGGATGCCCATGCCCGGATGCTGCCGTCCGTGCCGGTCCTCCGCGCGAGAAAAATACGGACGAAATCGTTCCCGGTATGCGAGCCGGGCGGGGGTCAGGATGCAGCACCCCGACCGGGAGGGCTGCGATGCGCACCGATGTCGCTCACTGGCTGCACCACCGCACGTTCCGCGCGTCGGACTACGACCCGCACCGGCTGCTCGAGCAGAAGCGCTGCCAGGGCTCGACGGTCAGCGTGGTGCTCCCCGCCCTGGACGAGGAGCGCACGGTCGGCGCGATCGTCGCCGCGCTGCGCCGCGACCTCGTCGACGGCGTCCCGCTCGTCGACGAGGTGGTGGTCGTGGACAGCGGGTCCACCGACCGCACGGCGGGCGTCGCCGGCGCCGCGGGGGCCCGCGTCGTGCACGTCGACGACGTGCTGCCCGAGCACGGGCACGTGCCGGGCAAGGGCGAGGCGCTGTGGAAGTCGCTGTACGTGACCTCGGGCGACCTGCTGGTCTTCCTGGACTCCGACCTGGTGGGCTTCGACCCCACCTTCGTCGTGGGCCTGCTCGGCCCGCTCCTGACCGATCCGGCGATCGGCTACGTCAAGGGCCTCTACGACCGGCCGGTGGACACCCACGACGGTCTGGTGCCCACCGGCGGTGGCCGCGTGACCGAGCTGACCGCCCGCCCGCTGCTCAACGCGCTGTGGCCGCACCTGTCCGGCTTCGTCCAGCCGCTGTCGGGGGAGTACGCGGGCCGGCGCGAGCTGCTGGAGCAGGTGCCGTTCGTCTCGCACTACGGCGTCGAGCTCGGGTTGCTCGTCGACCTGGCCGACCTCGCCGGCATCGACGCGCTGGCGCAGGTCGACCTCGGCACACGGCGGCACTCCCACCAGAGCGACGCGGCGCTGGGCCGGATGGCCGGGCAGGTGCTGCAGACGGCGCTCGCCCGGTGCTGGGGGATCGGGGTCGGTGAGGACACGCTGGTCCAGTACGTCCGCACCGAGGCGGAGATCGAGGCGGTGACCTGGGAGGTCGGCGTGCGCGAGCGGCCGCCGATGCGGTCGGTGCCCGGCTACCGCGGGGCGCGCGCCCGTGGGCGGGTCCGGTGAAGATCCTCATGGACGCCGGTCCGTGGCTGCCGGTGCCGCCGGTGGGCTACGGCGGCCTGGAGAACGTCGTCGCGACCCTCACCACCGAGCTGCGCCGCCGCGGGCACGTGGTCGTGCTGGCCACGGTGGGGGACAGCCGGCTGCCCGCGGACGGCCGTGTCGCCGCCTTCCCGACCGGGCAGTTCCCGCAGCTCGCCGCTCCCTACCCGGAGGTCACCGGCATCGCCCACGCCCACGTCCACGCGGTGGTCGAGGCGATCCGCCGGCACCAGGCGGACGGCGTGCCGTTCGACTTGGTGCACACGCACCTGGAGGTCGTGGGGCCCGCGGTGCTCGCCGCGCTCGGGGCGGCGGCGCCGCCGGTGCTGCACACGCTGCACTGGGACCTCCGCCGCAATGCCGATTTCTACGCCCGCTTCGACGGCGGGGGACGTGTCTTCTTCGCGGGCGTCTCGGACTCCCAGGTGGCCCGCGGCCCCGAGGTGCTGCGCCGGCAGACGCTGGGCGCGGTCCCGCTCGCCGTCCCGATCCCGGAGCGGCCGCCGGTCCCGCGGGAGGAGCGCACCGACGCCGTCCTGGTCCTGTCCCGGCTGTGCGAGACGAAGGGCACCGACGTCGCGCTGCGCGCCTGCCGGGCCGCCGGGGTGCCGCTGGTCCTCGCCGGGCCGGTCGGCGGGCAGCCCGACCGGGCGAGCCTCGAGGCGGCGCTGGCCGACCCGGCGAGCCCGGTCGCCGGCTACCCCGACGTCCGGTGGTTCCGGGAGCACGTGGAGCCGCTGCTGGACGGCGACCGCGCGCGCTGGATCGGCAGCGTCTCCGGGGCCGAGAAGGCGGAGCTCCTCCGCCGGTCCCGGGCCGTGCTGTTCCCGATCCGGTGGCCCGAGCCCGGGGGGACGGCGGTGTGCGAGGCCCTCGCCGCGGGGACGCCGGTCGTCGCCCACGCGCAGGGCTGCCTGCCCTCTCTCGTGGACCACGGCGTCACGGGCTTCCTGGCCGGGGACGAGGAGGCGTTCGTCGCGGCCCTGCGCCGGCTCGACGAGATCGACCCGGCCGCCTGCGCGGCCACCGCTGCGCGCCGCTTCGCCCCGGCCGTGATGGCCGACGGGTACGAGGTCCTCTACGCCGAGGTGCTGCTGCGCGCCGGTGCCGTGCCGGGTGTGCCGCGCTTCCCGCAGCCCCTTGCGCCCGTCGCGGCGGTGGAGCGAGGGCCGTTCACCCCCCGCATGAGCAGCCCCATGGGGTGAGGGCGGGTGCCGGGGAGGGGTCGATTCCGGCCCGGCGAGGTCACCCTGGACGGCATGACCTGCGACGACTGCCTCGAGCTGGCCACCTTCTGCAGCTGCGGGTACCGGCCCTGGTGGCGCCACTTCCGGTAGGCCGGCGGACGGGCGGTGAACCGGACACCCCCGGGCGGATGACCGTACCCGCCCGTAACCGTTACCGCCCTCGGCCGTTGTACCGCGCACTGCTGCCCCTCTCACCTGGAGGAGACGTGCGCCGTCTCGCTGCCTGCGTCCTCACCGCTCTCGCCGTCCTGACCGGCCTCGTGGTCGCTCCCACCGCGCAGGCCGGGCCTGCGCCGCTCCGGTACGTCGCGCTCGGCGACTCCTACAGCGCGGCCTCGGGGGTCCTGCCACCGGACCTGACCGCGCCGCCGCAGTGCCTGCGCTCGATCCGCAACTACCCGCACGTGCTGGCCGCGGCGATCGGCGCGCGGCTGACCGACGTCACGTGCGGGGGAGCCGACACCGGTGACTTCTTCGCCGCGCAGTACCCCGGTGTCGCGCCGCAGCTGGCGGCCCTCGGCCGCGACACCCAGCTGGTCACCATGACCATCGGCGGCAACGACAGCGGCGTCTTCATCAACTCGATCCTCGCCTGCAGCACCGCCGGCCTGTCGACGCTGGGCACCGGCAGCCCCTGCAAGGACAGGTACGGCTCCTCCTTCGAGGACACCGTGCGCACCACGACGTTCCCGGCCCTGGTCGAGGCGCTGCGCGCGGTCCGGCGGGCGGCTCCGCACGCGAAGGTCGCCATCCTCGGCTACCCGTGGATCGTCCCCGCCAGCGGCGGCTGCTTCGACCGCATGACGATCGCTGCGGGCGACATCCCCTACCTGCGCAGCCTGCAGGCGACCCTCAACGACGTGGTCGCCCGGGCGGCCGCGCGCAGCGGCGTGACCTTCGTCGACCTGAGCAGGGTCTCCGACGGGCACGACGCGTGCCAGCGCCTCGGGGTCCGCTGGGTCGAGCCGGTGCTCCAGGGCACCAACGCGGTGATCGTGCACCCGAACGCGCTGGGCGAGGCCGCGATGGCGGCGCGGGCGCGCGAGGTGCTGCGTCTCGGCCGCTGAGCCGGGGGCCGGAGGCGGCTAGCGTGACGGCGTTCCCCAGGGGCGTCGAGCACGGAGGTGGCCGCGTGGCCGGTCGGGTCGAGGGCAGGTCGCGGGCGCTGGTGCTCGGCGGTGGCGGGATCGCCGGGATCGCCTGGGAGATCGGCCTGCTGGCCGGGCTCGCCGAGCACGGCGTCGACGTCCGGGCGGCGGACCTGATCGTGGGGACGTCGGCCGGCTCGATCGTGGGCACGCTGCTCCTCCGCGGCGGAGACCTGCAGGAGCTCTACGCCGTCCAGGCCACGCCGCCGGGCCCCGAGGAGCCCGTGGTGGAGTTCGACGCGCTGGCGATGATGACCGCCTTCGGGGAGGTGCTCGCCGGGGCCACGGCGGAGCAGGACGCCCGGGCCCGCATCGGTGGGCTGGCGCTGCGGTCCAGCTCCGTGCCCGAGAGCGAGCGGCGGGCGATCATCGCCGGGCGGGTCGGCGACCCCGACTGGCCGGAAGGCCGGCTGGTGGTCACCGCCGTCGACACCGGCGACGGGTCGTTCCACGCGTTCGACTCCACCTCCGGGATCCCGCTGCTCGACGCCGTCGCGGCCAGCTGCGCGGTGCCCACCGTGTGGCCGCCCACCACGATCGGCGGCCGCCGGTTCATGGACGGCGGCATGCGGTCCATGACCAACGCCGACCTGGCCGCCGGTGCGAAGAAGGTGCTGGTGGTGGCGCCGTTCCCCGGCACGCCCGGCAACCCGATGGGCCCGGACCTGGCGGGCGAGACCGAGGTGCTGCGCCGGGACGGCGAGGTGCACGTGCTCCTCGCCGACGACGCGGCGCTGGAGGCGTTCGGCACCAATCCGCTGGCACCGGCCAGCCGGCAGCCCGCGGCCCTGGCCGGGCGGGCCCAGGCCGACGCCGTGTGGGCGGAGGTCGCCGCGTTCTGGAGCTGAGGGTCAGGCCTGGCCGGTGGTCGGGACGCCGATCCGGCGGGCCACCCGGGCGGCCGGCGGCATCGCGGCGTAGCCGTTGAGCAGGGAGCTGCGGCGGGCGAACGCGCCGGCGCGGTCCTCGGCGATGAGCCGCAGCACCTGATCGATCCCGGCATCCAGGACCAGGTGCGTGCCGTCGACGAGGTGCACCTCGGTGTCGCCGTGGTGCTCGATGCGCTCGATGTGGTCGGGGTCGACGGCGAAGTACTTCCCGTTGCGGCAGGTCACGGCGATCACGGGAGCACCCCTTTCGGTGGGTGGTGCGGCGGGCCGGTCGGATGCCGTCCCTGCAGGTCAGCCATCGGCCGCCGCAGGCAGGTGCTGGAGAGGGTGACCGGAACCGGCACCCGATCGGGTGACCCCGGTTCAGCCCTTCGCCGCTCCGCGGTGCGCCAGGTAGGTCAGCGCGGCGGTGGCCACCGCCGTGGCCCACCCCCACTGGACGGCGACGAGCACGGCCAGCGGCGGCCCGTCGACGAGCAGCGCCACGAGGATCGGCGCGCTCCCGAGCAGACCGACGTCCACGCCCTGCACCAGGGTGGCCCCGGCACCGGCGGGCACGATCCCCATGGGCGTGGAGACGACCGGCCCGCCCCAGTCCAGTTCCGGGCGGTAGGCCCCGCGCACCGCCGCCGCCGTCCAGGCCGGCACCGCACCCAGCGCCAGCACCGTCCAGGCGAAGAGGTCGTCGCCGCTCTGGCCGATCAGCAGCCCGCCGCAGCCGCAGACGACCGTGAGGAGGACGGCCGGCACGACGGCGCGGGCGACGACCAGCCGGCCGGGGGAGAGGGGGAGCAGCCGGTCGAGCGCCGGCATGGCGTGGCCCTGCCGGGAGGGGTGGCCGACGGCCACCGCCGCGAGCAGCCAGCCGAGGACCAGGCCGACGGCGCCCGCGACGGGCAGCCGGTCCAGGCCCTCGGTCCGCACCGCGAGGACCGGGAGGGCGACGGCGACGAGCAGCTGGCCGAGCTGCCAGGGGCTGCGGGCCATGAGGGTGAGGTCGGCGAGGACCACCGCGCGCCCGGGACCGCGGGCCGGCCGGAACCGGCGCGGCCGGGACGGGGCCCGCCGCGGCGGGCGGGCCAGCGCGCGACCCAGGTCGCGCAGGTCCATGGAGAAGACCGAGGCCGAGGCGAACGCCGACGTCGAGCCGAGGGTCCGCAGTGCACCGGCGCCGATCCGGCCCAGCCCCCGGTCGGCGGCGACCAGCAGCAGCACCGCGACGGCTGCCGCGGCGAGGGCAGCGGCCAGGGGGACGGCGCCGCCGACGGCGGGAAGCTCGCCGGCCGCGCGGGCCAGCGGTGGGGCGATCGCCAGCAGCGCCGCCGTGGTGCTCGCGAGCACCGCCACCGCGCCGGCGACCGTGGACAGCCGGCCGGTCCGGCCCCGCGTCTGCGCCAGCGCGACCGCCCCGACCAGGCCGGCCGCTGCTGCGGCGGCGGTGACCGCGGCCGCCGTCACCGTCGCCGGTGTGGCGCCGGGCAGCACCATGGCCAGGGGCAGGGCGAGCACCGCGCTGGTCGCCGCGCATCCCGCGGCGAGGCGGACCAGGTCCCCGCGGAGCAGGCCGCGCCGGTCGGCGGGCAGCGGGAGCCACCAGCCGGCCGCCGCGGGGCTGGCGCTGATCGGGCCCAGCCGGTCGAGCAGGCCGATCAGCCCGGCGACCACGACGACGAGGGCCACCAGCGCGGCGGCCGACGCCGGCAACGGTGCGGCCGCAACCGGTTCGCGCACGGAGATCTCGTCCCGGACCGACGCCAGCCACCCGCCGGCGACGGCGAGCAGGATCGCGACGTAGGCGATCGTCGACCACGCGTCCTCCACCCGGGTCCACCACGTCGTGGAGGCCCGGGCGGCGGCGCTCCGGCGGGTCAGCCTGCGGACCTCGCGCCCGTCCAGGGGAGCGGCGGCCGGAGTCGCGGCGGCCACGGTCATCCCTCGGTGCCGGCCATGGTGGCGGGCACGGCCTCCGGCGGCAGCAGCACGCACTCCTCGTCCGCCAGCAGCGCCTCGTCGGCGGCCGTGGTCACGAAGGCCGCGTCGTGGCTGGCGAACAGCACCGCCAGCCCGGCGTCCCGCTCGGCCGCCACCCGCTCGGCCAGCGTGCGGCGCATCTCGGCGTCCAGGCGGCGCTCCGGCTCGTCGAGCACCAGCAGCCGCGCCGGGCGGACGAAGGCGGCGGCCAGGGCGAGGCGCCGCCGCTGCCCCGAGGACAGCCGGGACGGCAGGGCGTCCGCGCGCTCCTCCAGGCCGAAGGCGGCCAGCTCCGCCGCCACCACCTCCTCGGCGTCCTCGACCCCGTGTGCCCGCGCGGTCAGCAGCAGGTGCTCGCGGCCGGTGAGCGCGGGGAAGAACGCGTCGTCGTCCAGTACCTGGGCGACGTCCCGGCGGAACGACGCCCGGCGCTCGTCCACCGGCTCCCCGTCGAAGCTGACGCTGCCCCCGAGCGGCGGCAGCAGCCCGACGAGGGTGTGCAGCAGCGTGGACTTGCCGGCGCCGTTCGGCCCGATGACGGCCAGCGCACGGCCCGGGGGCAGGTGCAGGTGCACCGGAGCGCTGGTCGGGACGTCGTCGTGGCCGGCGGTCAGCTCGTCGGCGCGCAGCAGGGCGGCGTCGGGGGAGTCGGGCATCGCGGCCAACCTAGTGCGCGGCTGCCGCGACGACGGCGATCACCGGTCGGGCGCGGTACCGATGCCGTTCAGCAGCAGCGACCAGAAGTGGTCGGCCACCTCGTCGGTGGTCAGCGGACCGCTGCGGCCGAACCACTGGTAGGTCCAGTTCATCAGCGACAGCACCGCGAGGCTGGTCAGGTCGGGGTCCACTCCCCGGAACTCACCGAGCTCGTTGCCGGCGGTGATGACATCGGCGACCAGCTGCCGGTAGCGGGAGCGCTGCGCCGCCACCGAGGAGCGGGCGACGGGCGGCAGTTCCCGGTAGCTCTCGAAGAAGATCCGGAGGTAGCCGGGGTGGGAGTCCATCAGCCCGATGACGTCCCGCATCATGGCCCGGAGCTCGTCGCGGGGTCCGAGCCGCTCCGCCGTCCGCCGGTCGAGGTGGCGGCCGATGACGACGGTCATCAGCGTCTCGTGCAGCTCGACCAGCAGCTCGTCCTTGCTGCGGAAGTAGTGGTAGAGCGACGCCTTGCGGATCCCCGTCCGCTCGGCGATCGCCTGCATCGACGTCTCGTGGTAGCCGTCCCGGTCGAAGAGGTCGGCGGCGACCCCGATGATCTGGGCGCGTCGCGGGTTCTCCGCTGCGGTGCTGGCCACGCCGCGCAGGCTACCAATGCATTGACAGGCCGACGCCATTCTCCATAGCCTTCCGACCGGCCGGTAGGAATGGCGCGACGCACCGGGACGGAGCCGCGTGAAGGCGTGCATCATCGGCGCAGGAGCGTCTGGTGTGACGGTTGCCAAGGCCCTGGCGCAGCGCGGGATCGACTTCGACTGGTTCGAGAAGGGGTCGGCGCTCGGCGGCCTCTGGCGCTACGACAACGACAGCGGGACGTCGTCGGCCTACCGCTCGCTGCAGATCGACACCAGCTCGCGGAGCCTCGCCTACCCGGATTTCCCCGTGCGCCCCGACCGGCCGGCGTACCTGCGCGCCGGCCACGTGCTGGAGTACCTGGAGAGCTACGCGGCGGAGTTCGGGGTGGCCGACCGGGTGCAGACCTCGACCGAGGTCACCTCGGTGGAGCCGGTGGGGAGCCGGTGGTCGGTGACCACCGACCGGCACGGCGCCCGGAGCTACGACGCGGTCGTCGTCGCCAACGGGCACCTCAGCGTCCCCCGCCGGCCGTCCTTCCCCGGCACGTTCACCGGGCAGCAGCTGCACTCCCACGACTACCGGACGCCGGAGCCGTTCAGCGGGAAGGTCGTCGTGGTGGTCGGCATGGGGAACTCCGGCTGCGACATCGCCGTCGACCTCGCCCGGGTCGCCGGGCAGGTCCACCTCTCGACCCGCCGCAGCGCCTGGATCCTGCCCAAGTACCTCCTCGGCGTGCCCACCGACCGCTGGTCCGCGCTGTTCACCCGCCGGCTGCGGCTGCCGACGCCGGTCTCGCGCAACCTGGTGAAGACGCTGGCCAGGATCGCCGTCGGGCCCCAGGAGCGCTTCGGCGTGCCGACGCCCGCGCACCCGATCCACCGCGAGCACGCCACCATCGGCCAGGAGCTGCTGCAGTACGTGGCCTACGACTGGATCCGGATCCGGCCCGACATCGCGTCGTTCGACGGTGCGGAGGTCCGCTTCACCGACGGCTCCAGCACGACCGCCGACGCCGTCGTCCACGCCACCGGGTACGACCCGTCGTTCCCGTTCCTGCCCGCCGACGTCGTGGCGGGGGCCGAGGACGGAGCGCGGCTGTACCGCAGGATCGCGCACCCCGATGCGCCCGGGCTGCTCTTCGCCGGCCTGGTCCAGCCCGTCGGCCCGACGATCCCGCTCGTCGAGATCCAGGGCCGGTGGATCGCCCGGGTGCTGACCGGGGAGGTGCAGCTCCCGGACGCCGAGGCGATGGCGCGGGAGATCGCGGCGCACCGCCGCTGGGTCCGCGCGACCTTCGTGGCCTCGGCGCGCTACCGCCTCGAGGTCGACTTCCGGACCTACGCCAGGCAGCTCCAGCGGGACATGGCGGCGTGAGGCCGGGGGGCATGGCCGCGTGAGGCCGGGGGACATGGCCGCGTGAGGCCGGGGGACATGGCCGCGTGAGGCCGGGGGACATGGCCGCGTGAGGCCGGAGGACATGGCCGCGTGAGGCCGGAGGAGGGGACATGCAGGTACTCGTGACCGGCGGCACCGGGATCATCGGCAGCCTGACCGGCCGCACGCTCGCGGCCCGGGGGCACCGGGTCAGGCTGCTCGACGTCGCCCCGGATCCGGTAGCGGTGGCGCGCAACGGCGGGGAGGCCGGGGACGTGGAGGTCGTCGCCGGGGACGTCCTGTCGTTCGCCGACGTCGGCGCGGCCGTGCAGGGCGTGGACGTGGTCGTGCACCTGGCCTACAGCCTCGGTGAGGCGACGAACCGTCGCCCCTACGCGGCCAGCCAGCTGAACGTGCAGGGGACCGCGACGGTGCTGGAGGCGGCGCGGTTGTTCGGTGCGCAGCGCGTCGTGCTCGCCAGCTCGATCGCGGTGTACGGCTCCGACGGGGCGTACGCACCGGAGGAGCTGCCGCTGACCGAGGACGCCGCGCCGCGGCTCGCCCCGGGCATGCCGCTCTACGGCGCCGGGAAGCTCTACCTCGAGCAGCTGGCCCGGGTGTACCGCAGCACGCACGGGCTGCTGGGCGTCGGGATCCGGCCGAGCCCGGTGTACGGGCCCGGCGGGGTGCGCGGTGTCTCGGGGTGGCTGTCCCGGGCGATCGAGGGAGCTGCCAGCGGCCGGACCGTCACGGTCGACCGCGGCGACGCGCGGATGAGCCTGGTCCACGTGGAGGACGTCGCCGAGCAGCTCGTCCGGCTGGTCGAGCTCGACGCGGCGGCGTTCGGCGACCGCACCTTCTTCAACACCGGAGGCGACGCGACGACCATGCGGGAGATCGCCGCGATGGTGCGGCAGATCGTGCCGGAGGCCCGGCTGGAGGTCACCTCGGACGGGGAGCCGGACGTCGCCGGCCTCGCCACGCAGGTGAGCGGCCGCGCCCTCGCCGAGCTGATCGGCTACGAGCGCCGCCACGACCTCGCCTCCGGCCTGCGGGCGCACATCGAGGCCACCCGCTCGCCGTCCTGAGGAGGAGCCGACGTGGAGATCGACGCGGGCGGCGGGCCGGTGCCGCCGCGGGACCTGCCCGATCTGCTGGGCCGGCTGGTGCGCCAGGACCCGGATGCGGTGGTGGCGCTGGACAAGGGGCCGGACGGGGCGACGGTGCCGGTGTCCCGTACCGAGCTGGAGCGGCGCGTCGCCGCGCTGACCGGCGAGCTGCGGAAGGCCGGAGTGGGCCCCGGGGACTGCGTCGCCGTCTGGCTGCCGAACTGGAGCGACGCGCTGGTCTGGCAGTTCGCGGCCGCGGCGGTCTCGGCGCACGTGGTCGGGATCAACACGCGCTACAACGTCACCGAGGTGGCGCACGTGCTGGCCCGGGCCCGGCCCGAGCTGGTCGCCCTGGCCCACGACTTCCACGGCCTGGACCTGCTGCGCCGCCTGCGGGAGGCGGTCGATCAGGCGTCGTCACCGGCTCCGGCGGTCGTGCTCGTGCCCGGCCCCGGCCGGGAGCGGCCGGCGGCGGAGGAGATCGCGGCCTCGGACGTCGGGCGCGGCGCCTGGACCCCGGATCCCGACGCGGCGCCGGGTGATCCGGCCGTCCCGGACCCGCAGGCGCTGGCCGTCGCCTTCACGACCTCCGGGTCCACCGGCATGCCGAAGCTCGCCGCGCACCGGGCCGCCGGCGTCCTGTCGCACGCCGTCGCCGACGCGGCGGCGCTCGGGATCGCACCCGGGGAGCACGTGCTGTGCGCCCTCCCGTTGTCCGGCACGTTCGGCCACACCCTCGCCATGGCCGCGCTGGCGGCGGGCGGGGTGTGTGTGCTGGAGCCGGTGTTCGACGCCGACGCCGTCCTCGACGACATGGCGGTGCACTCGGTCACCCACGTGGCGTGCGGCGACGACCTGATGGCCCGTCTGGCCGAGGCCTGGCGAGCGCGCCCCCGGGACCTTTCCTCCTGGCGGTGGTGGGGTGCGGCGGACTTCCAGGGCCGGGCGCGCGAACTCGCGCAGTGGGCCGCCGAGGCGTTCGGCACCACCACGTGCGGGGTGTACGGGTCCTCGGAGCTGTTCGCCCTCACGGCCGCGTGGCCACCGGACGAGCCGGCCCCCGGCCGCTGGGCGGGCGGCGGGCGGCTGGTCTCCCGTGCCATCGAGGTGCGGGTGGTGGACCCGGCAACCGGGAAGGTGCTCCCGCACGGGCAGGAGGGCGAGCTCCAGTTCCGCGGCCCGAACGTCGTCGACAGCTATCTCGGGGACGCCGAGGCGGCCGGGCGGGCGTTCACCGGGGACGGCTGGTTCCGCTCGGGCGACCTCGGCCGGCTGACGGCCGACGACGCGTTCGTGTACGTGGTGCGCATGGGCGACGCCCTGCGTCTGCGCGGATTCCTGGTCGACCCGGCCGAGATCGAGCAGCGACTGGCCGAGCACCCGGACGTCCGGACCGCCAAGGTCGTCGGCGTCCCGGGTCCGGACGGGGCGACCGCGGCGGTCGGCTTCGTGGTCGCCGTGGACGGCCAGGAGCCTGACCCCGCCGAGCTGCGCCGGTGGTGCGCCCGCACCCTGGCGGGCTTCAAGGTCCCCGCGGCGGTCCAGGTCATCGGCGCGATGCCGACGACGAACGGCCCCAACGGCGTCAAGATCCGCGCCGACGTGCTCCGCGAGTGGGCCGTCCGGTCCATGGATCAGTCGGAGTCGCGGCCCTCGCGCCAGTAGCCCATGAAGGCCACCGACCGGCGGTCCACGCCGACGTCCTGCACCAGGTGCCGCCGCAGCCCCTTGACCACCCCGGCCTCCCCGGCCAGCCAGGCGTAGACGCCCGAGGAGCCGGTCGGTACGGCATCGGCGTCGGGGACCTCCCAGAGGATGCCGCTGTCCACGTCGACGTCGACCAGCTCGGCGGCGGGGGAGGGGGCCAGCAGGTCGCCCAGCTCGCGCACCGTGGCGACGACGGCGGCGGTGAGCAGCCGGCCCCGGGGCTCGGCCGGTGCGCCGTCGGCGGGCCAGCGGGGGAGCCAGGTGATGTCGACGCCGGCGGGAGCGGCGACGTTCAGGGCGTCGGCGGCGGTCGGGACCTCGAGGAGGACCCGGGCGCGGCGCCCGTCGGGGAGGCTCTCCACGATCGCGCAGATCGCGGGCACGGCGGTCTCGTCGCCGGCGATCAGCAGGCACGAGGCGTCGGCCGGCGGGTGCCACTCGACGCCGCCCGTGGGCCCGGGGAAGCGGGCGTTCGGGCCGACGAGCACCACCTCGTCCCCGGTGGCGGCCTGCTCGGCCCAGGCCGACGCGGGGCCGGTGGCACCGTGCAGGACGAAGTCGACGTCGACCTCCTGCCGCTCGGGCCGCGCCGCGCGCACCGTGTAGGTGCGCAGCGGCATCCGGCGCTCGGGCGGCAGCGCCCGCCACTCGCCGTACCAGTCGTCGCCGGCCGGGCAGTCGAGGACGCCCCGGCCGGGGAGCGGCAGCAGGACCTTGATCCGCTGGTCCAGCCCGTTGGAGGAGAAGTCGCCCAGCTCCGGCCCGGCGAAGGTGATCCGCAGGAAGCTCGGGCTCAGCCGCTGCACCCGCGACACCTGCACCGGGAAGGTGCGGTAGGCGGGGATCTGCGGTGCGACGACCGTCACGGGGCCTCCCGGATCCAGCAGGTGCGGGCCGTCTCTCGACTTAGGCTAGCCTTCCCTGTCTTCCGGCAGTCTTGCACATGGTTGCCGACCGATCCAGCCGCATGCCCCGGGCATGCGCACCGAAGGAGAACGATGACGATGCGCCTCGTGCGGGCGAGCAGCCTCGTGGTGGTGGCCGCTCTGGCCCTGACCGCTTGCGGGCACGACCCCGCCCCCGAGGGAGACGCCGCCGGCGGTGCCACCGCCTCGGAGGCCGGCTTCCCGCGCACCGTGGAGCACGCCATGGGCAGCACCGAGATCCCGGCGGAGCCCGAGCGCGTCGTCGTCCTGGACACCGGCGAGCTCGACTCGGCGCTCTCCCTGGGCGTGACGCCCGTGGGTGCGGTGACCACGGCCGTCTCCGAGGAGTTCCTCAGCTACCTGGCCGAGGACGCCGAGGGCGTCGAGGTCGTCGGCACGATCGCCGAGCCCGACCTGGAGGCGATCGCCGCGCTGGAGCCGGACCTGATCCTGTCCAACTCCGTGCGGCACGAGGACATCTACGAGCAGCTGGCGCAGATCGCGCCGACCGTGTTCGCCGCCGACCTGGGCGACACGTGGAAGGAGAACCTCCTGCTCGACGCCGAGGCGCTCGGCAAGGAGGAGGAGGCCGAGGAGCTGCTCGCCGACTACGAGGAGCAGGCCGGGCGGCTGGGCGAGGACATCGGCGACGCGGCCGGCACGACGGTCAGCCCGCTGCGCTTCGTCGGCGGGGCGATCCGCGCCTACCGGCCCGACTCCTTCATCGGCACGGTCCTGGCCGACATCGGCCTGGACCACATCGAGCTGCCGGCGGGGGAGAACCCCACCTTCGCCGAGCTGAGCCCCGAGCAGCTCACCCAGGGCGACGCCGACATCGTCCTCTACTCCTCCTACGGCGCGGCGGACGAGTCCGGCGAGGCCGAGGTCGTCGGCGGCCCGCTCTGGCCGCGGCTGACCGCCGTTCAGGAGAGGCGGGCGTTCCAGGTGGAGGACGACGTCTTCTACACCGGCATCGGGCTGCGGGCGGCCACCCTCCAGCTCGAGCAGCTGCGGGAGCTCCTGGCCGGCTGACCTCCGGATACGACGAGCACCCGGATGCGACGAGCACCCCGCTACGTCGAGGGCCCCCTCCCGGAGACCGGGAGGGGGCCCTCGACGTACCGGGCGTCAGGGCGTCTCGGTGACGATCTGCGCGGCGAGGTACTGCGGCGAGCCGACCCGCTCGATGGCGGCGATCTGCGCCTCGAACCAGTCGGCGTGCTTCTCCTCGTCGAGGACCATCTCCTCGAACACCGACGCGGTGCCGTGGTCGCCGAGGTCGTGGCACTCCTTGGCGGAGGCGTTGAACTGCGCGACGGCGGCCTTCTCGCTGTCGAGGGCCAGCACCAGCATCTCCTCCGCGGTCTCCCCGACCCGGATGGAGCCCAGCCGCTGCAGGTTGGGGTGGCCGTCGAAGAGCAGGATCCGCTGGATGAGGGCGTCGGCGTCCCGCATCTCGTCGATGGAGAGGTCGTAGAACACCTTGCCCAGCTTGGGCAGGCCCCAGGCGTCGAGCATGCGCGCGTTGAGGAAGTACGTGTTGGTGACCGTGAGTTCGAAGGTCAGCGCGTCGTTGAGCAGTTCGACCACGCGGGGGCTAACGGGCTGCACCGGCTACTCCCAGCTCTCGCTCGGCCGGGCGCTCGGTGGTGCGCCCGGCTCGGACCGGGCAATGCTTGCACACCAGGTCCCGGAGCGAGTCGACGCAGTTGCCGCAGGTCCGGCCGGCACCCGTGGCCCGGGCGACGTCGGCGACGCACTGCGCGCCGTTCGCGATCGCCTCGAGGATGTCGCGGTCGGTCACCACGTTGCAGTGGCACACGTACATGGAGCGGGTCGCCTAACGCGAGACGGCAGGGCGGCGCTGCTCCGGCGCACGGCCCGGGGCAACGCCACGCAGGTTAGCCTGGCCTAAGCCCTCGGCGCCAGCCCTGCAGGTCGGTGATCCGGCGGCGGCCCGGATGCGGCGCTCAGCCGGCGAGGACGAGGACCCGCACGAGGTAGAGCAGCACGACGACGGTGATCGCCGCGGCGAGGCCGACGTACAGCCGCCGTTCGCGCACCCGGTCGGCCTCGGTCTCGTCGGCCAGGGCCACGGGGTCGGCCCACACCGGGAGGCGGCCGCCGCAGCGGGCCAGCTCCTCGTCGGTGAGCACGACCGGCGGGCTGACCCGGTAGGGCTGCCCCGCTCCGGTCAGCTGGTGGACGGCGCTCATGCCGCGACCCTCCCGGTCTTCTCGGTCTTGTCCCAGGTCATCGCGGCCCCGCGGAACTCCTTGACGTAGGCGTCCACGGTGATCGCGCACATCATCGGCCCGAAGCCGACCAGGTACAGCGCCAGCGGCGCCAGCGGGCGGCCCCACCGGCTGAGCTCCAGCCTGCGCACGCCGTAGGCCAGCGGGATGCAGAGGACCAGCCAGCTGTAGACGAACAGCGTCCACGCCGTCTCGGCGGCGCCCGACAGCGGCACCACCCCCGGGAAGGCCGCCGTCAGCAGCACGACGAAGGAGATGGCCCCCGGGAAGAGCAGCGCCTCCCGCCACACCTTCCGGCCGGTCGGCGGGTCCACCGAGATGGTCAGCGTGATCATGAAGACGAACGTGGCGATCGGCACGAACACCGCCGCCCCGAAGACGCTCCCCGCGAGGTCGCTGTCGAGCAGGTAGAGCCCGATCAGGCCGACCGACGTCAGGACCATCGCCACCGGCAGCAGCAGGATGGCGAACCAGAAGATGCCGAAGAAGATGCCACCCAGCCCCGGGTGCACCGACCGGCGGAAGAACAGGTGCCGGTACATCGAGGTGATCTGCACGTTGCCGCGTGCCCAGCGCAGCCGCTGCTTCCAGAGCGCGTCGACGCCGGCCGGCTCCTCGGCGAGCACGCGGGCGTGCGGCTCGAAGACGACCCGGCGCCCGGCCAGCTGGGTGCGGAACGTGGTGACGGTGTCCTCGGCCAGCGAGGAGGTGTCGATCTGGCCCCCGATCGCCAGCAGGTTCTCCCGGGTGTGCAGCTGCGCGCCACCGGCCAGGCAGGCCATCGCGCCGGCGACGTTCTGCGCGCGACGGGAAGCGGCCTGCGCCGCGAGGTAGTCGAAGCCGATGAACCGGGTCATCCCCTTGGGGTCGCGGCTGCCCTCGCGGATGTAGGCGGTGACCGCGCCGACGGTCGGGTCGGCCAGGTGGCGGGTCATCTTCCGCAGCGAGACCGGCTCGTAGATGACGTCGGCGTCCATGATCAGCAACGCCTCCATCCAGTCGTCGGCGAGGATCTCGCGCAGCCCGTGGTTGAGCGTGTGCGCCTTGCCCTCGCCGCCCTTGTCGCGGCGCAGGTGCACGACCCGTCCGGGGTGGCGCGCGGCACACGCGGCCAGCACGGCGGGGGTGTCGTCGGTGCTGGCGTCGTCCACGACGTAGACCCGCAGCCGCTGCGGCGGGTAGTCCAGCGACATGAGCCGCTCGATGCTCATGGGCAGCACCGCGGCCTCGTTCCAGGCCGGGATGACCACCGCGACGTTCGGCAGGTACGGGCCGGTCTCCCGGTAGTGGTTGCGCACCGCGTGCAGCGGGATGACCAGGAACTGGGCCAGCCCGGCCACGACCGGGATCGCACCGATCCCGACGAGGACGAGCAGCAGGACGACGAGGACGTCGGTCATCGGGCACCCACCAGCCGGGTGGCCGACGCGGCATCGGCGACCCAGGAGTAGCGGCCGACGGTCGTGGCGTCGTGGCTGTCCGTGGAGCCGACGAGGGTCACGCCGGCGGCGGCCAGCGCCACCACCACGCGGGGCCCGGGGCAGCGCCACTTCTCGTTGACCTCAACCGTCGTGCCGGTGCGGACCGCGGCGTCGGCGATGGCGGCGATGTGCTCGTCGAGCAGCGAGCTCTCGTGCAGGCCGATCTTGGGCAGCAGCGAGAACAGGTGCGCCAGCTGGCCGCGCCCGGCCCGGCCCATGGCGCGGACGGTGGCGTCGACCAGCGTCGAGAGGGCGTCCTCCGGGCGCAGCCCGGCGGCGATCTCCTCCAGCGTCCGGCGCGGGCTCCACGGGCCGTCCGGCCCGGGGAACTGGTGGTCGGCGATGAGGACGCGGTCCACCCCGCCGGGGCCGACGACGAGGTCGTCGGGCACGTCCAGGCGCCCGGAGGCGTCGAGGATCTTGGCCTCGACACCGGTCAGGACCTCCAGGCCCTCGATCCGGGGGAGGGCGGCGACCTCGGCGAGGAAGCCGGACACCCACGCCGTCGACGTCCGGACGTGGTCGACCATGCGGATGCTGGCCAGGCCGGTGTCCCGCGCGGCGACGAGGTTCTCCATCGGCGCGCTGACCGCGTCGTCGGACCAGGTGGAGTGCACGTGGTGGTCGGTGAGCACCAGGTCCAGGCCGGGCAGGGTGGTGGTCATCGGGGGGCCTCCGAGGGGACGAGGTCGGCGGGGGCGACGAAGACGTCCTCGAGGTACCGGACGACGGCGAGCTCGGTGAACGGCACGTGCGACGGCAGCGGGCGGCCCAGCGCCAGGTCCAGCGCCAGCGACGGCATGTCGACCCCGGCCGCCACCGTCAGCGGCATGGCACCGGGGAAGCGCGGGTTCACCTCGAGCAGCGCGGGACGGCCGTCGGCGTCGCGGCGCAGCTGCACGTTGGCCACCCCGACCAGCCCGATCGCGGCGGCCACCCGGCGGGCGGTCTCCTCCAGCTCCGGGTCGGCCACGGTGGCCCCGGCGACCGAGACGCCGGAGTCGACCCGCAGCCGCGAGCGGGGAACGGCCGCGACCACGTGCCCGTCGGCGTCGGCCAGGGTGTCGACGGAGTACTCGTCCCCGGGCAGGTGCGCCTGGACCAGGATGTCCTCGTCGCGGCCGAGGGCGCGCAGCGCGGCGGCGTCCTCGACCAGGTGCACGCCCCGGGAGCCGGCGCCGCGCCGCGGCTTGACGATCACCGGGTAGTCCCAGCTGTCGGGGTCGGTGTCGCCGAGCAGCGCGGTGCGGGGGGTCGGCAGCACGTCGGCGCAGCGCCGGGCCAGCGCGTACTTGTCCAGGCAGACCTCGAGGGTCTCCAGGCTCGGCGCGGCCAGCGTGGTGCCGACGGCGTCCAGCCGCTTGCGCTCGGCGGCCAGCCGCGGCAGCTCGACGTCGACGGTGGAGAACAGCACGTCGACCCGCTCCCGCTCGCACAGGGCGACCAGGTCGTCGACGAAGTCCTCGGCGAGGCCGGGACGGACCAGGTGCCGGGCCGCTGCGCCGACGAGGTACAGACCGCTGGCGTAGCGGTCCATGTCGGCGGCGAGCAGCTCGACGTCGGGGCGCCGGGCCAGCGAGCGCAGCACGGCGATGCCGGCCGGGCCCCCGGCACCGGTCACGAGAACACGGGTGGGAGTGGGGTCAGACACCGAAGCGCTCCGGGGTGGTCGTAGGGGACGTCGAGGACGACGAGGAGGTGGTGGAGGGGGCGGCGAAGGCCGACCCGCTGGTGGCGCCGACGACGCCGCCGGCGTCCCGGATCACCTCGAGCGGCTCGCAGTACTGGCCGCCGCTGCCGTAGCGGGACCAGTAGCGGGCCGTGGCGAGGACGAAGTCGTCCTGCAGGTAGGCGCGGATGCCGGCCTGCGAGCGGAAGCTCTTGAGCAGGTCGAGCTTGGTCGTGGTGAAGCCGTCGATGCTGACGAACCGGCTCGGCCGGAAGTCGATCGTGGCCGAGGGGCTCTGGAAGCAGGCGACGGTCGGCACGTTCCGCGTGGCCACGGTCGCCGCCTGGTGGACGGCGCGGTGGTCCTGGTGCCGGTCGTTGGCCGAGTGCGTGTAGACGATGCCGGGCGACACCTCGCGCACGACGCGCTCGATGATCGACATCGTCGGGTCCATCGGGCTGATGCGGGTGTCCTCGAGGTCCTCGAGGAAGAGCCGGGCGCCGATCAGCTCGGCGGCGGCCAGCGACTCGTTCTGCCGGTCCCCGGCCTCGCCGCCCCGGGCGCCGCGGCTCAGGGTGAGGATGACCACCGGGTCGCCGGCGGAGCGGTGCGCGGCGAGGGTCCCGCCGACGCCGATCTCCACGTCGTCGGGGTGGGCGCCGATGGCCAGCACGGTCTGCCGCGGGGCGGTGGCGGCGCGCCTGGCCTGGGCGGTCTCGGCCAGCCGGCGGATCGTCGCGGCCAGGGTGTCCTTGGGCACGGGCTTGACGAGGAACTCGTCGGCGTTCCGGCGCAGCGCGTCCACGGCGTAGTCGACCGTCGCGTGCGCCGTCATCACCGTGACCGGCAGGTCCGGGCACACCTGGCGCAGCCGGTCGAGGAACTCCAGCCCGGTCATCCCCGGCATCTCGATGTCGGTGATCGCCGCGTCGAACTCCACGCGGGCGACCAGGGCCAGCGCCTCCATGGGGTCGGCGCACGTGGTCACGGTCATGCCGCCGCGCTGCAGCACCGTGCGCACGAAGAGTGCGGTGTCGGGATCGTCGTCGACGACCAGGACGTGCAGTGCACCGTCCACGGTTTCCGGCTCCCTCGGTCGGCTCCCCCGGCGACCGGGGTGGGGACGGGTGCCCCCGCGGAGGTTGACGGCCGGAATCCGGGCCGCCCTGAGCCGGGGCGGCGGCACCTCATCCCTTGGGGTGGGCCGACCCTCCCGGGCGGTCGTCCCGGTGCTCAAGCTGGTCGCCCCGGCTGCCGATCACCCGGTCAGGTGACGGGAGGACCGACCTCCGCACCGGTGATGCAGCAGAGGGGGACGTCGTGCCGGAGCAGTCCGTGCTCGTGGTGGAGGACACCCAGGAGATCCGCGAGCTCGTGACCACGGTGCTGGAGCGGGCCGGGTTCGCGGTGCGTGCCGTGGGCACCGGGGCGGCCGCGCTGGAAGAGGTGCGGCGGGACCCGCCGGACCTCATCGTGCTCGACCTGGGGCTCCCGGACACCGACGGCACCGAGGTGTGCCGGCAGATCCGCGCCGAGACCCCCTGCTACGTCCTGATGCTCACCGCGCGGGCCGAGGAGGTCGACCTGCTCATCGGGCTGGCCGTCGGCGCCGACGGGTACATGGCCAAGCCGTTCTCGCCGCGCGAGCTCACCGCCCGCGTGCAGGCGATGCTGCGCTTCCCGCGGACCGCGCCGCTGCCCGCGGCCGACCCGGCCGCGACCGCCGAGTCGGTGCGCCGGCTCGCCGAGCTCGAGGTCGACGAGGACAGCCGCGAGGTGCGGGTCGACGGCGCCGTCGTGGACCTGACCCGCACCGAGTTCGACCTCCTGGCCGCCCTGGCGTCCCGGCCGGGCCGGGTGCTGCAGCGGGAGACCCTGCTGCGCGAGGTCTGGCAGACCGACTGGGAGGGCAACCTGCGCCTGGTCGAGGCGCACATGTCCAACCTGCGCCGCAAGCTGGTCGCCGCCGGGCTGCACTCGCCCGAGATCAGGACGGTCCGCGGCGTGGGCTACCGCCTCGTCGCCGCCTGACCTCCCGGGGGCATAGGAAGCTATCCACCCGTCTCGGGGGCTCGAACCGCAGGTAAAGCTTCCTATGCCTCGAGGGGCGGGGTCCTGTCAGGCGCCGGCGAGCTCGTGCAGCTGGACCACGCGGGAGTGCGCCAGCACCCCGCGGCGCGCGTCGGCGGCGATCTCGCGGCAGATCGAGGCCACCTCGGGGTGCCCGAGCTGACCGCTCGTGCCGGCCAGCGTGTGCGCGGCGAAGGCGACCGCGGTGGCGTCGCCGGTGCGGGTGTGCCGGTCGATCGCCGAGAGGCGGGCGGGCAGCGCGTCGGCGTAGATGCCGCGGAGCCGGGTCATCAGCTCGGCGTCCACCAGGTCGGCGTCGTCGGGCACGTCCGTGTCGTCGGACCGCGCCTGCTCGGCCGGCCCCGTGGTCCGGCGGCGCAGGAAGTCCAGCAGCGCCCGTGCGGTGACGGGCTTGGCGAGCGTGGTGAGCGCGCCCGCGGCGGCGGCCTCGGCCCGGACCTCGTCGGTCGGG
Source organism: Blastococcus xanthinilyticus (assembly GCF_008124835.1). Taxonomy (GTDB): domain Bacteria; phylum Actinomycetota; class Actinomycetes; order Mycobacteriales; family Geodermatophilaceae; genus Blastococcus; species Blastococcus xanthinilyticus. Next base: position 30,171 of record NZ_VNHW01000018.1, read on the forward strand.
TCGGCGGTGACGACGACGAACCGGGCGGACGAGCCGTTGCGACGGATGCGGCGGAGCATCCCGGTCCCGGAACCCCCGGGCAGCTCGGCGTCGGTGACGACCAGGTCCACGTCGGTGACCAGTGCGTGCCGGACGGCGTCCTCCGGGCCGGCGGCCTGCTGCACGTCCCAGCCGCCGAGGCACAGGAGGTCGGCGACCTCGTCCCGGGCGGTGGCGTCGGCGTCGACGACGAGGGCGGTCAGCACGTCAGCGCCGTCGTCCGCGCGGAGTCCGCGGTCCAGCCGTAACGGGTTTCGGTGGTGACCAGCAGGCTGGGCCGGTAGTACAGCGCGTCGGCATCTTGCACAGCACTGACCTGGGTCCCCGTGGTCCGGAGCATCGGGGCGACGCTGCCGTCGATCCCCAGATGTGCCGAGACCAGGTAGCCGGTCACTTCCCGGGTGGGGCTGCCGGTCCAGCGCAGCGTGACGTGCAGGTCGGTGTTCTTGTCGACGGTGGTGGTCGTCGTCTCGTCGGTGCCCGGGCCGGCGGTCGAGCTCTGCGTGGTGCTGTCGACGTTCGTGCTGCTGTCCGCGTACGTGATCGTCCGGCTCCAGGCGGTCTGGGTCTGCACCCTCGTGACGGGGTCGGTCCGGACCGTCCGCTTCGTGGTGGTCGTCGTCGTGACGCAGTGATCCTCGACGGTCAACCCGGTGGGGGCCTGGACGGTGACCGTCGGGATCTTGGTGCTGACCACGGCGGTGTCGTTGAAGGCGGCCCACGCGGGGAGGGCAGCGCCGAGCGCGACGGCGACGGCGAGCCCGGCCACCACCAGGACGCGGCGGATGCGGCTCATGCTCGCTCCTCGGTCTCGTTCCGGGTGGGGCGCCAGATGGCCAGCAGCACCCAGGCGGCGAGCAGCGCGGGGGCGCCGTAGAGCAGCGCCTGGCTGATCACCGGGGTGCGCAGCAGCTGGATGAGGTGGCCGATCTCGGGGACCACGGCCCGGACCTGGTAGACGGTGTCGCCCTCCAGGCCGGCGGTCCACGGGTCGATGGCCTCGTTCGCGTCGCCCTTGGTCTGCACGGCGACGGTGCCGTCGGCGGCGGTCTCGACGGAGACCACGCGGTGGGTCACGAGGCTGTGGTCGCCCACCGGCATGTGGTAGGTGATCACCATGCCCTCGGTCACCTCGGAGACGCTGACCGGGGTGGCGATCGTGACGTCACCCGGCTCGATCTCGGGCGCCATGCTCGCGGTCAGCATGGTCATGGTGCGGTAGTCCAGGACGTGCGGTCCGACGGCCAGGACGGCGAACGCCAGGACGGCGACCCCCATGGCTCCGCGGACCAGCCACGGGACCGTGCGGCCCAGGATCTGGCGGGCCCGGCCGGCCGGCGTGCCGGCCGTGGAGCGCTCGTCCTCGGCCGGGGGCAGCTGCACGGCTGCCCCCGGGGCCGGGACGGGGAGGACGGTGGTCATGGCGGGTTCTCCGAGTGGTCGTCGGGATGCGATCAGCGGGCGGTGCCGGTGGCCTGCGTGCCGGTGAAGGTCAGGCGCAGCGTGGCGGTCTTGCCCTGGAAGGCGTTGTCGGCCGCGGTGGGCAGCGAGATCGAGAAGACGAGGTTGTCCGAGCCGCCGGCGGAGAGCGACTTGAGCGCGCCCAGGTTGGCGGCCGCGAGGACCGGCCCGGTCGAGAGCTGCTTCTCGCCGCTGGCGCAGGTGTAGGTGCGCGCCGCGTCGGTGCCGCCCTGGACCCAGGCGACGTCGCAGGACTTCACGGTCAGCTGGAGGCCGTTGGCCGTGCCGTTGGTGAGGACGCTCGACGTCGTGTTCGTGGCGGACAGGCCGACCGAGGCCAGGCCGGTGTTGCCGTCGTTCTTGAGGGTCACCGCGCGGGTCAGGCTGTCACCGGGCACGAAGCCGGCCGTGGTCACCGGGATGGCCGCCGCGGGCTGGGTCAGGTCGATCGAGACGGTGCCGGAGGTGATCGTGGTGTCGACCGAGGTGCTGTCGGTGAAGCTGCCGAAGGTGCCCATGCCGGCGACGGCGGCAGCGGCGCCGAGCACGCCGAGCGAGCCGACGACCTTGCGGGCGGTGGAGCTGGTGGTGGTGGTCTTGGTGCTCATGTCCTGCGTCTCCTGTGTCCGTGGGGCCACCGGGTTTCCGGCGACACCGAGGACTCTGGCGGCCCAACCGCAGGCCACCCGCCAGCGATCCGCAAGGAATCCGCAAGAAGACGGAGCGCGCCGGAACGCGCCGCGCCCCCCGTCCCCGAGGGGGCGGAGGGCGCGGGCACGGGTGTCGGTCACGCGGGAACGGGCAGGGTCATCGTGAAGGTGGTGCCCACGCCCTCGGTGCTCACCAGGTCCAGCGTCCCGCCATGGGCGGTGGTGATCGCCTTGGTGATCGTGAGCCCGAGCCCCACACCGGGGACGGCGTTGCGCTGGGCGTTCGACGTCCGGAAGAACCGGGTGAACATCTGCCCCTGCTCGCCGGCCGGGATGCCCATCCCGGTGTCGGCGACCGACAGGAGCGCCACCGGCGCCGCGTCCGGGGCCGGGGAGCCGGTGACCTCGCCGTCGGGCGTCCGCCACGCCGGGCGCAGGACCAGCTCGACCCGCCCCCCGGCCGGCGTGAACTTGACCGCGTTGGAGACCAGGTTGTCGCAGGCCTGACCCAGCCGGACGGCGTCGCCGTCGACCACCAGACCGTCGTCGGGGACGTCGACGACGAGCTGCACGCCCGCGGCCGCGGCGGCGACGCGTGCGGTCTCCTCGGCGGCCCGCACCACCCCGGCCAGGTCGACCGCGGCCGGCTGGAGGGTGAACCGGCCGCTCTCCACCTGGGCGGTGAAGAGCAGGTCGCCGACCAGGCGGAGCAGACGCTGGGCGTTGCGCTCGACGGTGGACAGGTACTGCCGCTGCTCGTCGGTGAGCGGTGCGTCCTCGTCGTCCATGACGAGCTCGAGGTAGCCGAGGATCGAGCTCAGCGGGGTGCGCAGCTCGTGGCTGATGAGGCTCACGAACTGGTCCTTCATGCGCTCGGTGGCCCGGACCTCGGTCATGTCGGTGCCGACGAAGTTCCAGCCGGCGTGCGTGCCCCGGTCGTCCGACCGCGGGGTGATGGCGACCGACACCGTGCGGTGCCGGCCGTCCGCCGCGACGTAGGTCCAGTCGCGGACGTCGCTGCCCCGTTCGCGCGCGGCGTGCACCAGGGCGTCCAGGCCGGACGCCGACCCGTTGGCCTCGGCGGCGGAAGCGAGCTCCTCGGGGACGTGGAAGTCGAGGATGGACCGGGTGCGCACGACCTCCGGTCGCGGCACCCCCAGCATCTTCTCCGCGCCGGGGTTCCAGACCCGGATGGTGCCGTCGCGGTCGGTGCCGATGATCGACTGCTCCGTCACGGCGTCGATGACGCTGGTCATGGTCTGGGCGCGGGCGGCCAGGATCCGCGAGGCGGTGTCCAGCTCGTCGGCGCGGCTCCGGACCTGGGCCAGCAGGGCGGCCTGCTCGCGCTGCAGCCGCGCGATGTCCCGGGCCTGGTCGGCGTTGCGGCGGGTGCCCACGTTGATCGCGGCGCCCCCGACGGCGACGACCAGCGGGCCCAGCAGGAGGGCGCCGGGCATGGTCGCGGTACCGGGCAGGTGCGCGCCGATCAGCTGGGGAAGGGCGAGGACCACCGCCGTCCCGGCCACCGCGACCGGGACGCCGCGGCGGCCCGCGTGGGTGGAGAGCGTCCACAGCGGGCTGACGAGCAGGAAGAGGATCGTCGGCGCGGCGCTGCCGGCGTAGAGCAGGGCGATGGCGGCCAGGTGGGCGACCGGCACGGCGAGGGCACCGGCGCCGGCGAGCGGCCGGCGCAGGGACCAGGCTCCCGCGATGGCGGCGAACGCGATCGCCAGCCCGGTGTGGACCAGGGCCGGCCGGACGACGGGCAGCGCACCGACCAGGAGCAGCAGGGAGGCCGCCGCGAACATGACGGTGCCCGGCAGGAGGTTCCCGGCGGCGGTCTGCCAGCCGGTCGGGTCGAGCAGCCGGTGCCGCCGGCGGGCAGCGGCCGGGGCGGGCGGGTCGAGGACGGCGATGGTCATGCCACGGCCTCCCGGGAGGCGAGCGCGCGCACCTGCTCGACCAGGCCGACGACGGTGAAGGGCTTGGCCAGGTAGGCGTCAGCGCCGGCGGAGAGGCCGCGGGCCACCTCGTCGGGGGAGGCCCCGGCGGAGAGCAGCAGGATCCGGATGCCCGCGGTCGCGGGGTCCTCCCGGAGGGCGGCGCAGATCTCCAGCCCGGTGGCGCCGGGCATCGAGACGTCGAGCACCGCGAGGTCGGGCAGCTCCGCCCGGGCGGCCGTCAGCGCCGCGGTGCCGTCGGGTGCGGAGGCGATGACCTGGCACCCGGCCTTGCGGACGGCGAGGGACACCAGCTGGCGGATGTCGTCCTCGTCGTCGGCCACGAGCACGCGGGTCGGGCCGGCGGGATCGGCCCCGGCGGGGCGGTCGCCGGGGGAGGGCGGGGCCGAGTGCACGGCTGCTCCCGTCGGTCGTGGTCACGCACCGCTGGGAACGGTGGGACCGGTGGCGTCGTCCTGGGGAGGAACGGCGCACCGAGGGGCTGCCTGCAGCGGGGGGCGGGGGGTGCTCACCCGTCGGGGGTGGGCCAGGACAGCACTGCGCCCCGCCGGGGATCCCGGCGGGGCGCAGGCGACGAGCGCGGGTCGGGACCCGCGGGTGGTCAGGAGCCGGACTTGCTCTGCGCCGACTGCTTGGACTGCTGGGCCTGGCCCTGCACCGACTGCTTGGACTGCTGGGCCTGGCCCTGCACGTCCTGCGCGGCCGACTGGCCCTCCTGCTTGACGGTCCCGGCCGCGTCCTGAGCGGTGGCCTTGACCTCCTCGACCGCGTGCTGGGCGGCGGGCTTGAGCTGCTCACCGATCTCCTGCGCGGCCTGCTTGGCCGGCTGGAGCAGCTCGTCCTTGTGCTCGCGCAGCGCGGACTCGGCCTGCTGGGCCAGCTGCTGCTCGCGCTGCGAGGCGGGCAGCAGGCTGGAGACCAGCCACCCGACGCCGAAGGCGATCAGCCCGGCGGCCAGGGGGTTGCCCTGGGCCTGCTGGGTGAGCTGCTGCGGCACCTGCTGCACCGACTCCATGGCGCCGGACGCCTTGTCCTGCACGGACCCCGCGGAGTCCGACGCCCGGCCCTGGGCGTGGTGCATCTTGTCCTGCGCCGTGGACATGGTGTCGTGGGCGGAGCCCATCACCTTGTCCTTCAGGCCGCTCACACGGCCCTTGGCGGCGGTCACCCGCCGGTCCATCACGCGAGACGGGTTGACCTTCTCGTTGAGGGCATCGACGTCGTAGCTGAGCTCGCGCCGAGTGTCCTCGATCTGCCGCCGGATGACGTCCGGGTCACTGCTGGTCATGGTTCGGCTCCTGCCGTTCGGAAGACCTCAGCGGTCTGGTGGTCAGTTGGGCTTCAGGGCGCCGGGCACCTGCTGCAGGGTGTCCACGGTGCGCTCCGGCTTGGGGTTCACCTGCTTGAACTTCTTGCGGCCCATCGAGAAGGCCACCGCGCCGACGATGCCCCAGAGCACGGCGACGATGAGGCCCGCCCAGCCGACCGGGATGGCGCTGGCGAGGGCCCACATGAGGGCGAGGGAGAGGAACAGCGCCACCATGTAGCCGGCGAAGCCCGCGGCACCGAACATGCCGGCGCCCGTGCCCGCCTTCTTGGCCTCGGCCTTGAGCTCCACCTTCGCGAGCTCGAGCTCCTGCCGCATCAAGGTGGACATGTCCTTGGCGACCTCGCCGATCAGGGCGCCGACCGACACACCTTCGACGTCGGGGTGCCCGGCGTCGGTGGTCGGGGTGCCCATGGCCCCGCTGTAGTTCTGGTCCTGCGAGTAGTCGGCCGCGTAGTTCTGCGGCGTCGGCTCGGCATAACCCTGGGGCGTCGCGCCCGCGGGGGTGGCCCCGGAGTAGGGGGTGCTCATGTCAGGCCACCCCGCCGGGCCGGCGTGCCGGGTCGTCCCAGCCGGCCGGCGTGGCCGGCGGCACGACGGCGCCCTCGGGGGGCACGGTGCCGTACGGCGGCGGGGGCAGCGGGGCGCCCGTGCCGGTCGCGACGCCGGTGGTGGCCGCCGAGTAGTCGGAGTACGTCGGCGCCGGGTCGACGTAGTTGATCGGGGTGCCCCGGTAGCCGGAGTTCCCGGTGTTCGAGCCCGAGCCCGAGTCGGTGTGCGCGGCCTTGACCCCGCTGGTCAGCCGGCCGGCGGCGATACCGGCGACGGCGGCGCCGAGCAGGAACATGCCGGGCTTGCGGCGGGCGAACCGGCGGACCTCGTCGAGCAGCTCGGCGGGCTCCTTGTTCTGGAGCATGGAGGCGAAGCTCTCGACCGAGCCCGACGCCTGCTGGAGCAGGTCGCGGACCGGGCCGGGGGCGCCCTCGCTGCTGCCGTCGGCCAGCCCGCGCATCTGCTGCGCGATGGCGTTGAGACCCTCGGCGGCCTTCTGCTGCTGACCGACCGCCTGGTCCTTCAGCTGCGAGCGGCCCTGGTCGAGCAGGTCCTTGGCCTGCCGCTGGGTCTCGTCCGCGACGTTCCTGGCCTGGTCGGCGGCGGTCGAGGCGACCTGGCTGCCGGCCTGGGCGGCGGTCTGCCCGACGTTGCGGGCCTCGTCGCGGGCGACGTCCTTGGTGTGCTTGGCCTCGTCCTTGGCCACGTCCTTGGTCGACGGGCTCCCGGTCGTGGTGGTAGTGGTGGTGGCGCCCGTCGTGGCCGGAACCGGCGGCGGGAACGGGGCGTCGATGGAGTGAGTCATCGGTCCTCCTCGGCATGCTTCGTGGTCGGTGGGAGCGCTACCCCGCAGCTGTTGCGACACACATCCGGAACGGCTGATCACCGGCCCGGACGGCCGTGACGACGGCGGTTCGGCGCCCGTGTGTCGGGCGGGAGTGCTGAGTGACGTCCACCCGGCGCGTCCGTGCGTCTCGGGGCGGGACCGGGGTGGCAGGGAAGGGCAGCGCCACGCGCTGCGCCGTCCCGCTGCCGCTCGCTAGAGCACCGTTCCGCGCAGCGGCTGAACTACCCGCGTCGGAGGGGTGATCAAACGGAGGCGATCAGCCCGCCGGGCCGAACCGCGGTGGCCGGCGCTCGGCGAAGGCCCGGACCCCCTCGGCCAGTTCGCCCGAGGCGATCGTCTCCAGGTAGCCCGCGGCGGCGACGTCCTCGCCGTCGCCCCCGGCGGCCAGCGCCGCGACGACGTCCTTCGTGGTGCGCTGGGTCAGCGCCGAGCGGGAGGCCAGCACCGCGGCGAACCGGTGCACCTCCGCCGTCAGCTCGTCGGGCCCGACCAGCCGGTCGACCAGGCCGGTCCGCAGCGCGTCGGCTGCGTCGATCAGCTCGCCGCTGTAGAGCAGGTACTTGGTCGTGGCCGGGCCGACGAGGTCGACCAGCGCCCTGGTGGACGACGGGGTGTACACGATGCCGACCTTGGCGGGGGTGACCCCGAAGACCGCGGAGGAGTCGGCGAAACGCAGGTCGCAGCAGGTGGCCAGCTCCACGCCGCCCCCGATGCAGTGGCCCCGGATCACCGCCACCGTCGGCTTGGGGAAGGAGCGCAGCGCCGCCTGGGCGGCGAGGTTGTGCCGCCGGACCTCGGCCATCGGGTCCCTGGGGTCGTCGCCGCCGAGCAGGTCGGAGATGTCGGCGCCCGCGCAGAAGCTGGGGCCCTCGCCGGTGACCAGCAGCACCCGGACGGCGGGGTCGTCGGCCAGCGGGGCCAGCACGTCGGGCAGCGCCGCCCACATGCCCACGGTCATGGCGTTGCGCTTCTCGGGCCGGTCGATGGTGAGGACGGCGACGGCGCCGTCCCGGGTCACGCGGAGCTGGTCGGTCATCTCAGCCCAGGCCGTCGGTGGCGAAGGTGTCGCAGCGGCCGGGGTCGCCGGTCTCGTACCCGGTGCGGAACCAGCGCTGCCGCTGCTCGGAGGAGCCGTGGGTGAACGCGTCCTGGTCGACCGTGCCCCCGCCGAGGTTCTCCTGGATGAAGTCGTCGCCGATGCGCCCGGCGGCGTCCAGGGCCCGGGCGATGTCGTCGTCGGTGATCTCGGCGATCAGCGGCTGCCCGGAGTCGTCGGGCACCGTCTCGGCGTGGCTGGACCAGGCGCCGGCGAAGCAGTCGGCCTGCAGCTCCAGCCGCACGGTGCCGCTGGTCGGCCCGCTCTCACCGGGGGTCACCTGCCGGTTGATCCCCAGCAGGTTCTGCACGTGGTGCGCGTACTCGTGGGCGATGACGTAGGCGTTGACGAACAGCCCGCCCCGGGCGCCGAACTGCTGCTCCAGCTGGTCGAAGAAGCTGAGGTCGATGTACACCAGCTCGTCGGCCGGGCAGTAGAACGGCCCCGACCCGCTGGTCGCCCCGCCGCAGCTGGTCTGCACGGCGCCGTCGAAGAAGACGGTCTGGGTGGGGCGGTAGTCCGCGCCGAGCACGCCGGACCAGTAGTCCTGGATCGACTCGATGTCGGCGACCACCGCGCACTCGACCGACTCGTTCGCATCGGCCCCGGTGCGGCACTCACGGGCCAGCTCGCCGTTCCCGACCGTGCCGCCCGAGCCCGCGCCGGGGAAGCCGCCGATCGCCGCGCCGGTGCCGTCGCCACCACCGCCTCCCAGGACCTGGATCAGCACGACGACCAGGAGGCCGACCACGCCGAGCCCACCCCCGCCCACGGCGAGACCCCGGCCGCGACCGGACCCGCCGCCACCGCCCCGGACGTCCCGCACCCCCGACGTGTCGAGGTCGGCTCCTTCGCTGTACCGCATCCTGCGCTTCTCCTCTTGCTGACCGGCCGCCCGAACGGTGCCACCGGGCCGGGACGGCCGCGACCCGGGTCGCCGCGCACGCCGCCGCGGCGGGCCCTAGATTCGGCTGCATGCCGCTGGAAGGTGAGTACGAGCCGAGCACGGAGCAGTGGGTGCGCGACCAGGTGGAGCGCTACGAGGCCACCGGTGGCCGCGAGGCCGACACCCTCATGGACACGGGGCTCCCCGTGGTGATCTTCAGCACCCGCGGGGCGTCGAGCGGCAAGGTGCGCAAGCAGCCGCTCATGCGGGTCGAGCACGACGGCGTGTACGCGATGGTGGGCTCCAAGGGCGGGGCGCCGACCGACCCGGCGTGGGTGCGCAACCTGCGCGAACACCCCGACCAGGTCACCGTGCAGGACGGCCCGGAGCCGTGGGACGGCGTGGCCCGGGAGATCTCCGGCGCCGAGCGCGACGAGTGGTGGGAGCGGGCGGTGGCCCACTATCCGCCCTACGCCGAGTACCAGCAGAAGACCGAGCGCCAGATCCCGGTCTTCCTCGTCGAGCGCCGCTGACCCTTCCCCCGGGGCTCCGGCCGGCCGGTCAGGGCCAGCCGGCCGCGAGCCGCGGGACGGCCGCCTGCACGCCGGGGGGCCAGGCGGTGAACGGCTCCGCGTCGGGCGTGCGCGCGCCGCCGCGACCGGTGAACCGCCAGGTGCCGGTGATCCGGCCGTCGGCGACCACGGTGGGGCGGAAGACGCCGTTGCGCCCGGGCACGATCCGCTCGGCGAACTCCGGGTCCAGGACGGCGCTCCGGTCGGCGTAGCCGAGCACGAACTCGTCGAAGCCGGACAGGAGCAGCGGCTCGCCGGCCTGCGCGCGGTGGGCCGCGCAGCGGTCGGGCGTCTCCGGGTCGAGGAAGTGCTCCCTGCCGTCGACCTCGAGGCGGTCCAGCCGGTCGCGGACCGCCGCCAGTCCGGCGCGGACGTCGCGCACCGTGGTGCCCGCCCAGCGGACCAGGTCGGAGACGGTCGCCGGGCCGTGCCCGGTGAAGTACCGCAGCACCAGCTCGGCCAGCGCCTCCTCCCGCGCCGGCCGGCGGGCGTGCGGCACCCACTCGTCGAGCAGCACGAACAGCTGCTCACCCGCCTCGGTGGGCCCGAGGCAGAGCGTGCCGGTCTGCGCGAGGAACCACAGCAGGTGGTACCCCCGCTGGCCGGTGGTCGCGACGCCGCCCGCGTCGATCGCGCCGAGCAGCGCGGCGCGGGAGAGCCGCCCGCCACCGGACAGCGCGGCGACGGCCAGCGCGCGGGCGCGCTCGGCGTCGGCATCGGTCAACCCGAGGGCGGCCCGCCGCCCGGCCAGCCCGGTCAGCGCCCGGGGCCCGAGCAGCTCGAGCATCCAGGGCAGGTCCTCGGCCGCGACCAGGTGCAGGGTGCCGCGCATCGGCCACGAGCGCACGACCGCCCCCTCGTCCAGGGCGCGCACCACCCCGGCGCGGTCCCGGGCACGGGTACGCAGGGCCACCGACGCCAGCGCGCCGGGGAAGTCCTGGCCCTGGGCGGCGGTCAGCCGGCGCACCGCGGCCGCGGCGTCCTCCTCGGGCGGGCCGGCCAGCCGCTGCGCCACCAGCCGCATGAGCGCCAGGTCATGCGTCGTCGTCACGCCGTACACCGTCCCAGGTGGGTGCGACGGAACCGGCTCCGCGGTCAGCGGCGCCGCGGCCGCCGCTCGATGACCTCCGCGGGGGGTGTGGCCGCGTGCCAGGCGCGGGACCGCTCGCCGGCGGCGTCCCCGGTGTCCCCGTGCACCCGGTCGGTGATGTCGTCGAGGATCGCCTGCCGGCCGTAGAGCACCACCACGTCCCCGGTGCGCAACCGCAGCTCCTCGCTCGGCGCGCCGTGCCAGGTGCCGTCGTCCCGTTCGACACCGAGCACCGTGACCCCCTCCTCGGGGAGGCGCAATCGGCCGATCGGCCGCGCGGCGATCCAGTCGTCCTCCTCCACCGGCAGCTGGACCACCCGCCAGTGACCGCGCACGTGCAGGAGCGCGGCGTAGTCGCGCACGTCCAGGTCCGCCACCCGCCGCAGCGCCCGCTCGATCACCCGGCGCAGCAGCTGGTCGACCCGGTCGTTGCGGGCGAGCCAGAGCAGGGCCACCAGCGCGCAGACGATGACCAGCGTGCGCCGGACCCCGGTGCCGGTCGAGTCCACGCCGGCGTAGGTGAGGATCAGGGTGCCCAGGACCGAGACCACGCCGGCGCCGCTGACCAGCATCAGCACCATCACGATGCGCCGGCGCACCGGGTGGCTGACCACCGCCTCGGCCTCGGAGGTGGTGAAGCCGGTCCCGGTGAAGGCCGAGCGCGCCTGGAACCGGGCGTGCTCCAGGGTCATGCCGGTCATGGTGAAGGCGACCGTGGCGATCCGGGTGACCAGCAGGCCGATGATGACGATGACGACGAGGGAGACGACGGCGAGCACCCCTCCACCCTGACCGCCGCCGGGAACGGGAGCGACTCCGCCCGGCCGGGGGCACCCCCCGCCGGTAGCCTCGGCAGCCGTGATGGGCATGGGCGGGGCCGGTGGCCGGGACGCGGAGCGGCGGCGGCGGCTGGTCGCCCTGGTCATCGTGCTCGCGATGGTGCTGGCGGCCGGGGCGACCGTGCTGTCGATCGTCCTCGGCTGAGCCGCGAGGTCTTAGGTCCCTGGCGCGGGACGCAGCGGAACGGCACCGTGGTGGAACCCCCCGCCGCTGCCGGCACCGGACGCGGCCCGTTCCCGGAACCAAGGACCGCCGATGACCCTCGCCGTCCCGCCGAGCGCCTCCGCCGCAGACGATGCCTCCGGGCCCGTGGACGACGCCGTGACGGCTGCCGTCGGCCGGCTCAGCGGGGAGTTCGCCGGCCGGGTCGGACCGCAGCTGGTCGTCCGGGTCGTGCGCGACTGCCGCCGGGAGCTGGGCGGGTCGCCGGTGGGGGCGCTGTCGGAGCTGGTCGAGCGCCTGGCGCGCTACCGCCTGGACCGCCAGATCGGCTGACCCCGGAATCCGGTTGCTGCCGCCCGGCAGGATGGGCGCGTGGGCTACGTCGACGTGACCGGGATCCGGCACACCCTCTCCGACGGCCGGGTGCTCCTGGACGACGTCAACTTCCGCATCGGCGAGGGCGCCCGGGCGGCGCTGGTCGGCGAGAACGGCGCGGGCAAGACGACGCTGCTGCGGATCATCGCCGGTGACCTGACCCCCGAGGAGGGGGCGATCGCGCGGACCGGTGGGCTCGGCGTGATGCGGCAGTTCATCGGCTCGGTGCGCGACGACACCACGGTGCAGCGGCTCCTGGTGGACCTCTCACCACCCGCCGTCCGCGCTGCCTGGGACGCCGTCGAGGCGACCGAGCTGGCGCTCATGGAGTCCGACGACGAGCGCGCGCAGATGGCGTACGCCGGGGCGCTGGCGGAGTGGGGTGACGCGGGCGGCTACGAGGCCGAGGTCACCTGGGACACGGTGACCGTGGCCGCCCTGGGCGTTCCGTACGAGCGGTGCAAGTACCGGGAGCTGTCCACGCTGTCGGGCGGCGAGCAGAAGCGGCTGGCCCTGGAGGCGCTGCTGCGCGGACCCGACGAGGTGCTGCTGCTCGACGAGCCGGACAACTACCTCGACGTCCCCGGGAAGCGGTGGCTGGAGCAGCGGCTGCTCGAGACGCGCAAGACGGTGCTGTTCGTCAGCCACGACCGGGAGCTGCTGGCCCGGGTCGCCGACCGGGTGGTCACCGTCGAGGGCGGGACGGCGTGGGTGCACGGCGGCGGCTTCGCCAGCTACGCCGACGCCCGGACGGCGCGGCACGACCGGTTGGCGGAGCTGCGCCGGCGCTGGGACGAGGAGCACCAGCGGCTGGTCGACCTGGTGCGCACCCTCCAGCAGCAGGCCGCCAACTCGCCCGACATGGCCAACCGCTACCACGCGATGCAGACCCGGCTGGCCAAGTTCGAGGCCGCGGGGCCGCCGCCGGAACGCCCGCCGGAGCAGAAGGTGGCGATGCGGCTGCGTGGCGGCCGCACCGGGGTGCGGGCGGTCATGGCCGAGCAGCTGGAGCTGACCGGGCTGATGAAGCCCTTCGACCTCGAGGTCTGGTACGGCGACCGGGTGGGCGTCCTGGGTGCCAACGGCGCCGGGAAGTCGCACTTCCTGCGGCTGCTCGCGGGCCAGGACGTGGCGCACAGCGGCGCGTGGCGGCTGGGCGCGCGGGTGGTGCCCGGCTTCTTCGCCCAGACCCACGCGCACCCGGGGTGGCAGGACCGCACGCCGGTGGACCTGCTGTGGCACGGCGAGCCCGGCCGGCCCGGGGTGGACCGGGGCCGCGCGATGGCGGCGCTGCGGCGGTACGGGCTCACCGACGCGGCGGACCAGCCCTTCCGCACGATGTCCGGCGGGCAGCAGGCCCGGTTCCAGATCCTGCTGCTGGAGCTCTCCGGGGCGACGCTGCTGCTGCTCGACGAGCCCACCGACAACCTCGACGTGCTCTCCGCCGAGGCGCTGGAGGAGGCGCTGGCGGCCTTCGACGGCACGGTCCTGGCGGTCACCCACGACCGCTGGTTCGCCCGGTCGTTCGACCGGTTCCTCGTGTTCGGCGCCGACGGCCGGGTGTACGAGTCGGCCGAGCCGGTGTTCGACGAGTCCCGGGTGGTCCGGGCCCGCTGAACCCGGCGCGCGCCGGGAACCGGCCGGACGTGCCCGCGGGCACGTCCGGCCGGTGCGGTGCCTAGCCGAGCGCGTAGAAGACGCGCGCGTCGGAGTCCCAGCTCATGGTGGGCTCCACCGAGAGCTGCGCGCCGGCGAGGGCGGCAGGCGGCACGTCCATGCAGAACTGGAAGGTGTCCGATCCGCCCGGGTTGAGGGTCGGCGCCTGCATGGCGTCGTCGGGCAGCACCGCCGCGCAGTCGGAGTCGCTGTACTGGCGGTTGTCGCTGCCGTGCACGACCGCGGTGAGGTCCATGCCCGGGAAGCCCTCCTCGGTGCCGGTGTAGGTCACCGAGAACTGCGTCATCACGTACTGGCCGTTCGCCGCCGGCTCGTTGAACTGGTTGGCGGCGGCCACGGTCGCGTTGGCGTCGAGCTCCACGGCGTCGAGCCGGACCTGGTAGTCGCCGACCTGCGCCGGGACGCCGAGCGGCACGACCTCGGTGGGCTCCTCGACCGGCGCCACGTCGGTGGGGTCCTGGGCGGCGGGGTCCTGGGCGGCGGGCTCGGTGACGCCGTCGGCCGCCCGGTCCAGCTCCTGCTGGACCTCGTCGATGACGTCGGCGTAGAAGGCCTGGGTCACGAAGACGACGACGAGTGCGAGCACCGTGGTGACGAGGCCGGTGATCGCCATGCCCATGCCGCCGTGGGTCCCGCGGCGGGCACGCAGCAGCGCGGGGATGGCCAGCCCCAGCCCGACGAGGGCGAGAACGGCCGCCCCGTTGTTGATGATCGGGATCCAGCTGAGCAGCAGCGCGATGATGCCGAGCACCATCGCGGCGATGGCCAGCCCGGCACCCTTCTTCGGCGGTTGGTAGGACGGGGGCGGGCCGTAGGACTGCGGCGGCGCCTGCGGGGGGTAGGTCAAGACGTCTCCTCGGACGATGCGGTGGTACCGGGCGGGACCGTATGGGCGGAACGGCTCCGCGCCGCTCACCCGCCGCCCGACACCGCCGGTGGCTTCCCAGCCGCCCCACGGGCCACGGCAGCCTGCCCGTCCGCCCTGCTCAGCCGAAGGCCCGGCCCTCGCCGCGGTAGGAGGGCAGCGCGTCCGCCACCCCGCCGTCGGCGACGGCGTGCAGGACGTCGACGTGCTCGCAGACCTCGCCGGCCTTCGCGTGCCGGAACCACACCCGGCTGCCCACCCGCAGCCCGGCGGCGCCCGGTCCCCGCAACGGCGTCTGGACCTCCCCGACGCCCTCACCCGGCAGCCACCGCAGGCCGGCCGGCCAGGTGGGTACCGGCAGCCGGTCGGCGCCCGGCGGGCCGGACGCGATCCACCCGCCGCCGGCCACGGTGACCACCCCGGGCGCGGGGACGCGGGTGACCGGTACGACGAAGAAGGTCGCCGGCCGGCCGCGGAAGGCGCGGTAGTGGTCGAACAGGGTGGGGGAGTACAGCCCCGACCCGGCCGCCACCTCGGTGACCGGTTCCTCGGCGCTGGTCCGCTCGAGGCTGCCGGTGCCCCCGCCGTTGACGAACCGCAGCGGCGTCACCTCGGACACCGCGGCGACCACGGCGGCGCGGCGGGCGGCGAGCTCCCGGCCCGACACCGCCTGCATGCCGCGCACCGCGAGGCCGCGCAGCGGCCGGCCGGCGGGGGCGTCGGGCAGCCCGGCGATCTGCGCCTCGTAGGCCATGAGCCCGACCAGCTCGACGCCGGGCCGGGCCACGATCGCGCGGGCGAGGGCCGCGGCGTCCGCAGGGGTGTGCACCGGCGAGCGCCGCACCCCCAGGTGCACCCGGCCCCCGGCGGCGCGCAGCGAGGCGTCGACGTCGATGCACACCCGCACGACCGGCCGCCGTCCCGGTGGCACGAGGGAGTCGAGCAGGTCCAGGTGGTCGGTCGAGTCGACCATCACGGTCACCCGCCCGGCGAGCTGCTCGTCGGCGGCCAGGGCGCGCAGCGCGGTGGCGTCGGCCGTCGGGTAGCCGACGAGGACATCGGTGCTCACCGGGTCCTCGCCGCCGGCCAGCCACAGCGCCTCGGCGAGGGTGTAGGCGAGGACGCCGGCGAACCCCGGCCGGGCGAGGACGCGGCGGAGGACGCCGCGGCAGCGGACCGACTTGCTGGCCAGCCGGATCGGGGTACCGCCGGCACGGGCCGCCAGGTCGGCGGCGTTCGCGTCCAGCGCCGCGAGGTCCAGCACGGCGAACGGTGCGTCCAGCCCGGCCGTGGCGTGGTGCAGCGCAGCCTGCCGTCCGTCGGCCGGGAGATCGGCGATCATCGGCCGCAGCGTGCCCCGGTCGGCGCTGCCGGGCAAGCCCTGCCCGGTCCGCCGGCCACCCGGCGGGCCGCGCCCGACGGAGGGAGGAAGCGGTGGTTGAGGGGCTGGACCTGTCGGGGCCGAGCAGGAGGTGGCGCAACTGGGCCGGCAACCAGCGCGCCGACGTCCCGGCCGTGCAGCCGGCGTCGGCCGACGAGGTGGCGCACGTCCTGACCACCGCGGCCGCCGCCGGGCGGCGGGTGCGGCCGATCGGCAGCGGCCACTCGTTCAGCGCCATCGGTCTGCCGGACGACGTCCAGCTCGGCTGCGGCCGGCTGGCCGGCATCCGGTCGATCGAGCCCGACGGGCGGGTGACGGTGGGCGCCGGGACGACGCTGCACCGGCTGGGCACCGAGCTGCTGCGCCGCGGGTGGTCGCTGACCAACCTGGGCGACATCGACCGCCAGACGGTGGCCGGCGCGCTGGCCACCGGCACCCACGGCACCGGGGCGCGCTTCGGCGGGCTGGCCACCCAGGTCCGCGGGCTGGAGCTGGTGCTGCCCTCCGGGGAGGTGCTCGACTGCGACGCGCAGCGGCATCCGGAGGTGTTCGGCGCCGCCCGCGTGGGGCTGGGCGCGCTCGGGGTCGTGACGGCGGTGACGCTGCAGGCGGAGCCGGCGTTCGCGCTGCGCGCCGTCGAGGGACCGGGCACCCTGGCGGCGGCCCTCGAGGGCTTCGAGGAGCTGATGACCTCCGCCGACCACGTCGAGTTCTACTGGTTCCCGCACACCGACGCGACGCTGCTCAAGTGCAACACCCGGCTGCCCCTGGCCGAGGGGCTGGACCCGCTGCCGCGCTGGCGCGCGGCCTGGGACGACGAGGTGGTGGCCAACGCCGCCTTCGCGGGGGTGGTCGCGGCCGGCCGCCGGGTGCCGGCTCTGGTCCCCCCGCTGGCCCGCTTCTCCGCGCGGGCGCTGGGCCGGCGCGCCTGGACCGACCACGCGCACCGGGTGTTCGTCAGCCGGCGGCGGGTGCGGTTCCTGGAGATGGAGTACGCCGTGCCGCGGTCGGACGCCCCTGCGGTGCTGGCCGAGTTGCGGCGGGTGCACGAGGCCGGGGACTGGCGGACCGCCTTCCCGGTGGAGGTGCGGCTGGCCGCGGCCGACGACGTGCCGCTGTCCCCGGCCGTGGGCCGGGACGTCGCGTGGATCGCGGCGCACGTGCCGGCCCGGACCGAGCCCGGCCGCTGGTTCGACGCGCTGGAGTCGATCGCCGGCGAGGTCGGTGGCCGGCCGCACTGGGGCAAGCTGCACGGCCTGGACGCCGCGGCCCTGCGCGCCCGCTACCCGCGGTTCGACGAGTTCGTCGCGCTGCGCGACCGGCTGGACCCGGCGGGCGTGCTGACCAACGGCTACCTGGACCGGGTCCTCGGCCCGGGCGCGCACCGCTGAGGGGCGCCCCCGGGCCGGGGGAGCCTCACAGGTCGACGTCGGGCTCCCCGCTGCCGCCGATCCGGTCCAGCTCGGCCAGCTCGGCGGGTCCGAGCACCCGCGCCGCGGCCTGCAGGTTCTCCTCCAGGTGGGCGACCGAGGACGTCCCGGGGATGAGCAGGACGTTGGGGGAGCGGGCGAGCAGCCAGGTGAGGGCGATCTGCATCGGCGTCGTCTCCAGCCGCCGGGCCACCGTCTCGAGCGCCGCGGACTGCAGCGGCGTGAAGCCGCCCAGCGGGAAGAACGGGGTGTAGGCGACGCCGTCGCGGGCGAGCGCGTCGATCAGCGGGTCGTCGGCGCGGTGGACCAGGTTGTAGTGGTTCTGCACGCAGACCACCGGCGCGATGGCCCGCGCCTCGGCGTACATCTGCGGGGTCACGTTGCTGACCCCCAGGTGCCGGACGAGGCCCTCCTGCTGCATGGTGGCCAGCGCCTCGAACGGCTCGGCCAGCGAGCGCTGCACCGGCTCGGCGAAGCCGGGCATCCGCAGGTTGACGACGTCGAGGGCGTCGACGCCGAGGTGGTCGATGTTCTCCTGGACGGCGCGGCGCAGATCGTCGGGGTCCAGGGCCTCGGGCCAGCCGCCGTCCGCGTCCCGCCGGGCGCCCACCTTGGTGACGATGGTCAGCCCGTCGGGGTAGGGGTGCAGCGCCTCGCGGATCAGCTCGTTGACCACGACGGGGCCGTAGTAGTCGCTGGTGTCGATGTGGTCCACGCCGAGCTCGACCGCCCGCCGGAGGACGGCCAGGGCGGCCTCCCGGTCGGCCGGTGGCCCCAGGACGTGGGGGCCGGCGAGCTGCATGGCCCCGTACCCGAGGCGGTGGACCTCGCGGTCGCCGAGGCGGTAGCTGCCGGACTGCTCTGCGGTGCCGATCGTCATGGGGCCTCCCTACCCGCGGCCGGCCGGGTATGCGCGCCGGGTCAGGCGGCCGCCGCGGACTCCAGGACCGCCGTGGTCTGCTCGACCGGGCCCGCCGGGACCGTCCGCCGCCGGTGCCCGAGCGCGATGAGCAGCGCGATGACCGCGCCGACGACCGCGAGCACCGCGCCCACCCACATCGGGGCGGTCAGGCCGAAGCCCTGGGCGATGAAGAGCGCGCCGAGGGCCGCCCCGATGGCGTTGGCGATGTTGAACGCGCCCTGGTTGGCCGCCGAGACCAGGCTGCCGCCGCCGGGCACCTGCGCGGCCACGATCACGCCGTTCTGCACGACCGGGCCCATCGCGAAGCCGACCGTGCCGAACAGCACCAGCAGGACGACGGCGGCGACGGGGTTGCGGGCGAGGAAGGAGAACGCCACCAGGACGACGGCGACGGCCGCCATGCCGACCGCCACGAAGCCGAAGCCGAAGCGGTCGCCCAGCCGCCCACCGAGCAGCGTGCCGATCGTCGTCCCGACCCCGAAGAGGGCGAGCACCGGCGTGACGCCGTGCTCGGAGAGACCGGCCAGGTCGGTGAGGATCGGGGAGACGTAGCTGTAGACGGCGAAGGTGGCCGCGAAGCCGATCATCGTCAGCCCCAGGACCAGCCACACCTGGCCGCGGCGGAAGGCCGCCAGCTCGGTGCGCAGGTCGACGGCGTCGCCGCGGTCACCGGGCAGCCAGGCCAGCAGGCCGGCGATCGTCACCAGGCCGATGACGGCGATGGCGCCGAGGACGACCCGCCAGCTGGTCTGCTGCGCGACCCAGGTCCCGGCCGGCACGCCGATGACGTTGGCGAGGGTCAGGCCGGTGATCATGAGCGAGATGGCCCGGGTGGCGCGGGCCGGCTCCACCAGCCGCCGGGCGGCGATGGCGCCGACGCCGAAGAAGGAGCCGTGCGCCAGCGCGGTGAGCACCCGGGCGGCGGCGAGCGTGCCGTACGTCGGCGCCAGCGCGGCCAGGGTGTTGCCGACGACGAAGACGACCATCAGCGCGACGAGGGTCTGCCGCGGGGTGAACCGCAGGCCCAGCGCGGTCAGCGTGGGTGCGCCGATGACGACGCCGATGGCGTAGGCCGAGATGAGCAGGCCCACGGCCGACACCGAGACGCCGAGGCCGGCGGCGATCTCGGGCAGCATGCCCATGACGACGAACTCGGTCGTGCCGATGCCGAAGGCGCCGATGGCCAGGGCGAGCAGTCCGCGAGGCACGGGGGAACTCCAGGGGACGCGGTCGGGGCGGGCCGGCGGACGGCGTCGTCCTGGTGGTGCCGGGCTGGGTCTGGTGTCCGTTGCCGGACGGAGAGGACAGCGGCCGGCCGGGGCCGTTCATGCCCGGCCGGCCGCGTGCTCCTGCTCACGCCGGACGGCGCGGCCGGGGGGTCAGGGCTGCAGCAGCACCTTCACCGCGCCGTCCTTCTTCTGCCGGAAGTTCGCGTAGGCCTCGGGGGCCTGCTCCAGCGGGACCCGGTGCGTGGCGAAGTCGTCGACGCCCAGCGGGTCGCCGTCGACGAGCAGCGGCAGGATGTCGGGCACCCAGCGCCAGACGTTGGCCTGGCCCATCCGCAGCTGGACCTGCTTGTCGAACATCCGCATGAGCGGTAGCGGGTCGGTCGCCCCGCCGTAGACGCCGGACAACGAGATGGTGCCGCCGCGGCGGACGGCCTCGATGGCGGTGTTCAGCGCGGCCAGCCGGTCGATGCCGGCCACGGTCATGACCTTCTCCATGATCGCGTCGGGCACCACCGCGCTGGCCTTCTGCGCGATCGTGGCCAGCGGCGAACCGTGCGCCTCCATGCCGACGGCGTCGATGACCGCGTCGGGCCCCCGCCCGTCGGTGAGGTCGCGGACGCGGGCGACGACCTCCGCCTGGTCGGTCGAGTCGATCACGGTGATGCCGTTGCGCCGGGCCCGGGCCAGGCGCTCGGGCACGACGTCGGAGGCGATGACCTGACCGGCGCCGAGGTGCTTGGCGATGCGGGTGGCCATGTCGCCGATCGGGCCCAGCCCCAGGACCAGGACGCTCCCGCCCTCCGGGATGCCGGCGTACTGCACGGCCTGCCAGGCGGTGGGGAGCACGTCGGAGAGGTAGACGAAGCGGTCGTCCGACGGGGCGTCGGGCACCTTGATCGGCAGCGTGTTGCCGAAGGGCACCCGTAGGTACTCGGCCTGCCCGCCGGGCACCTGCCCGTAGAGCTTGGTGTAGCCGAACAGCGAGGCGCCCATGCCCTGCTCGCGGTTCTGCGTCGTCTCGCACTGCGACTGAAGCCCCTCCGCGCACATCCAGCAGGTGCCGCACGAGATGTTGAACGGCACGACGACGCGGTCGCCGGGCTTCACCGCGGTCACGTCCCGCCCGACGTCGCGGACGACGCCCATGGGCTCGTGGCCCATCACGTCCCCGACCGTCATGAACGGGGCCATGACCTCGATGAGGTGGAGGTCCGACCCGCAGATCCCGCTCGAGGTGATCTCGACGATGACGTCGGTCTGGTCCTGGATGGTGGGGTCGGGAACCGTCTCCACCCGGACGTCTGCTCGGCCGTGCCAGGTCACTGCTCGCATGCGAAATCTCCCTCGATCGGACGCTTGGGACGGGGCTGCTGCCCCTTCGTGAGCTGGATCGCGCGACTCTCAACCACCCGCGGCGTGTTGCTCACGCTGTGTTTGATCGGGTTCACGGTCCGTCGAACAATGCGCGTGGAGCACGGTGACCCAAACCACAAACCTGCAGGTGGATACCCGGTAGCGCAGATCACGAACCCATCACGCCGTGTTTACATGGGCCCCGCTCCTCTCCCCGGGAGCTGCTCGCGATGTCCGCCGACGGAAGCCAGGTGCATGAGTTCGCTCCACGACGACCGCCTCCTCGAGGGGGGTGCGGCGCCGGCCGACGAGGCCGCCCCGGGGCCCCGCCCGACCCGCCCGACGACCCCGTCGTCGACCGGGGTCGTCGAGGAGAAGGCCACGTCCACGGTTCCGCCGCAGCGCCAGGGGAAGGCGCGTTCCGCGGAGGGCCGCACGGCTCCTGGCTCGACCTCCCGGACCACCGCCGGCAGCCCGGCGCCGAGCCGCCGGTCCGCCACGGCGAAGGCCGCCACGGCGAAGGCCGCGACGGCGAAGGCGGCGACCGCGAAGGCGGTCACCGCGGCGACGGCGCGGGCTGCCTCGGCCAAGGCCGCGACCGCCACGGCCGCCACCCGGAAGGCGGCGGGCGCCGCCCGCACCGTCGTGGCGGCCCGGAAGGCGGCTGCGAGGCCCACCGGCGCGAAGCCCACCGCTGCGAAGCCGACCGCTGCGAAGCCGACCGCTGCGAAGCCGACCGCTGCGAAGCCGACCGCTGCGAAGCCGACCGCTGCGAAGCCGACCGCTGCGAAGCCGACCGCTGCGAAGCCGACCGCTGCGAAGCCGACCGCTGCGAAGCCGACCGCTGCGAAGCCCACCGCCGCGAAGCCCACCGCCGCGAAGCCCACCGCCGCGAAGCCCACCGCCGCGAAGCCCACCGCCGCGAAGCCCACCGCCGCGAAGCCCACGCCCGCGCAGCGCACCGCCGCGAAGCCCGCCGGGAGCCCGCAGGCCGGTCGCCGGCACCGGGCGACGGCACCGGCACCGGCCGCGGTCACCGCCGCCCGGGCCGCGGTCGTCAAGGCGATCGCGGCCAAGGTCGCGGCTGACGCGCGCGCCGTCCGCCGGCCCACGCCCTACAAGCGGTCCCGCGTCGACCTCGCCGTCCTCGCGCCGGTCGTCGACGTCGCCGCGCTCGTCGAGCCGCAGCCGGCCCCCGGGTCCGCGCTCGTCGTGGTGAAGGACGCCCCGGCGCCGCTCTCCCTCGCGCCGGTGTTCATCGAACCCGTGGTCACCGGCCGGGACGTCGACGCCGACTGCCCGGACGCCGCCCCGGCCCGGGTCATCGAGGCCGCGGCCCGTGGTCGCCTCGGTGCGTTCCTGCGCCGGCCCCCGATGCTGCGGCGGCGGCCGGCCCTGTACCTCGCCGCCGCTCTGGTGGGTGCCCTGAGCATCGGCGGCGCCGCCACGGCCGCGCCGCTCCAGGTCGACACCCGGACGGTCAGCCAGTCGGTCAGCGTGGCCGAGCAGCTCGGCATCGCCGGCGAGCCGGTGCCGGTCGTCGACGAGGACGTCACGTCCCGCCTCGGCGAGCTGGTGGCCAGCCGCAACGAGCGGGACGCCGAGCGGGTGGCCGCCGCGGACGCCCAGGCGGAGGCCGACCGGATCGCCACCGAGGAGGCCGCCCGCGCCGCGGCGGAGGCGGCCCGCCCGAAGGCCGTGAACCCGGTCGAGGGTGGGCGCCTGACCAGCGGCTTCGGCGCCCGTTGGGGGACGATGCACGCCGGGATCGACCTGGCCGCCCCCATGCGCACCCCCGAGCGCGCCGCCATGGACGGTGTCGTGCTGGAGGCCGGTGCGGCCAGCGGCTTCGGCCTCGCCGTCTACATCCAGCACGACAACGGCGACGTGACCGTGTACGGCCACATGGACGAGATCCTGGTGGAGCCCGGCCAGATCGTCCGCGCCGGCGACACCATCGCGCTGCTGGGCAACCGCGGTCAGTCGACCGGTCCGCACCTGCACTTCGAGGTGCACGTCGGTGGCCTCGACGGCGCGAAGGTGGACCCTGTCCCGTGGCTGCGGGAGCGCGGCGTCGAGCTCTGACGGTGCCGCCCGCGAGGACGCCCCCTGCCGGATCCCTCCGGCCGGGGGCGTCGCGCGTGGGGGAGACTTCCTGACCTCGGTCGGACGGGAGGCGGGAGCGGAGTCGATGGGACACGGCCACGCGCACGCCCACGGCGGTCCGGCCGGCACGGCCGGGGGAGCGCACCGGCGCCGGCTGGCCACCGTGCTCGTGCTCACCCTCGGCGTCCTGGTCGCCGAGGTGGTCGGCGCGGTGCTCTCGGGGTCGCTGGCCCTGCTGGCCGACGCGGGCCACATGGCCACCGACGCCCTCGGCATCGCCCTGGCCCTCGGGGCGGTGACCCTGGCCCAGCGTCCGGCCCGCGGCCGGCGGACCTTCGGCTGGCAGCGCGCCGAGATCCTGGGCGCGGTGGCCAACGGCCTGCTGCTGCTCGGCCTGGCCGGCTTCGTGGTGGTCGAGGCCGTCCGCCGGCTCGGCGAGCGCCCCGACGTGGCGGCCGGCCCGGTGCTCGCCATCGCCGCGGTCGGGCTCGCGGTGAACGTCGTCGGCATCCTGGTGCTGCACCGCGGCCGGGACGAGTCGCTGAACATCCGCGGCGCCTACCTCGAGGTGCTGGCCGACGCCCTGGGCTCGGTCGTGGTGATCGTCGCCGCGGGGGTGATCGCCGTGACCGGCTGGACCCCCGCCGACACGGTCGCGTCGCTGGTGATCGGCGCACTGGTCCTCCCGCGCGCCTGGCAGCTCCTCCGCGACGCCCTGGACGTCCTGCTCGAGGCCGCTCCCCGGGGGGTCGACCTGGAGCAGGTGCGGGCGCACATCCTCCGGGTGGACGGCGTCCTGGAGGTGCACGACCTGCACGCCTGGACGATCACCTCCGGGCTGCCGGTGCTCTCGGCGCACGTCGTCGTCTCCGACGGCGCCCTCGCGGCGGGGCACGGGGGCCGGGTGCTCGACGCGCTCTGCGCCTGCCTCGGCGACCACTTCGACGTGGCGCACTGCACCTTCCAGCTGGAGGGCGCGGCGCACGCCGGCCACGAGGCGCCGGTGCACGACTGAGGACCCCGTCCGGAGGGCGGGGCCGAGTGGGACAGTGGGAGAGCACGACCGGCCGGCAGGAGGAGATCGCGGTGGAGCACGGGCACCACTCGGGCATGTGGGTGCCCGACGAGCCGCCGACGTTCGGGCGGATGTTCCTCCCGCACCTGGACGGCTGGTCGGTGCTCGCCGTGCTGAGCATCGTCGGGCTGGTGGTCTACCTGGCCGCCGTCGTCCGGCTGCGCCGCTCCGGGGTCAGCTGGCCGTGGTGGCGCACGCTGGCGTGGATCGGCGGCACCGCCTCGCTGTTCGCCGTCACCGGGACGTGGCTCAACGGCTACAGCATGGTGCTGTTCAGCCTGCACATGGTCCAGCACATGGTGCTGTCCCTGATCACGCCGCTGCTGCTGCTGCTCGCGGCGCCGGTCACCCTGGCGCTGCGCACCCTGCCGCGCGGCAGCGGCGCGCTCGGGACGCCCCGGGCGCTGCTGCTGGACGCGCTGCACAGCCGGTTCGCCCGGTTCGTGGCCTCGCCGTTCTTCACCGTGCCGCTGTTCATCGCCAGCCTCTACGGCGTCTACTTCACGCCGCTGTTCGACGCACTGATGTCGAACCCGGCCGGGCACCAGTTCATGCTGGCCCACTTCGTCGTCACCGGGCTGCTGTTCTTCGGCCCGATCGTCGCGGCGGACCCGTGGCCGCGGACCCTCACCCATCCCGGCCGGATGATGGAGCTGTTCCTGCCGGTGCCGTTCCACGCCTTCTTCGGGGTGGCGATCATGATGGCCGGCTCGCTGGTCGTCGACACGTTCGCCCAGCCGCCGGCGGGCTGGGGCATCGACCCGCTCCGCGACCAGGGCGAGGCCGGGGGCATCGTCTGGGCCTTCGGCGAGCTGCCCACCGTCCTGGTGCTGGCCGTCGTCTTCTTCTCCTGGGCGAGCTCGGACGACCGCCGGGCGCGCACCCGGGACCGCGCGGCCGAGCGGGACGGCGAGGCCGAGCTGGCCGCCTACAACGCCCGGCTGCGCGCGATGGCCGGCCGCGGAGCCTGAGCACGACAGCGGCCCGCACCCCCGGGGGTGCGGGCCGCCGGTCGTGCGGGGCTCAGCCGACGTGGACGACGGCGTCACCCTCGGCCGGCAGGTCCTCCTTGGTGGCCTTGATGAGCACCGCCGAGACGACGGCGCCCAGCAGCAGCAGCGCCGCGGCCCAGGTGAACGCCGTGGTGTAGCCCTCCACCTGCGCCGCGAGGCCGACCGACGGGTCCTGCGGGTTCGCGCCCGAGGCGAGCACGTCGGCGGTGTAGGTGCTGATGGCGGCCACCGACAGCGAGGCCAGGACGGCGGTGCCGATCGAGGCACCCACCTGCTGGGTCGCGTTGAGCATCGCGCTGGCCGCGCCGGCGTCGTGCTGGCCGGCGCCCACGAGCGCCAGGTTCGACAGCGGCACGAAGGTGAAGCCGAGGCCGAGGCCCAGCAGCAGCTGGCCGGGGAACGGCAGCTCCCAGAAGCCGGTGTCCAGGCCGACGAACGACAGCGTGAACAGGCCCGCGGCCGCCAGCAGCCCGCCCAGGACCATGAGCGGCTTCGGCCCGATCCGGGGCACCAGCACGCTGGCCAGGCCGGCCGAGATGAAGACCCCGAGGGTGGTCGGCAGCGAGGCCAGCCCCGCCATCACCGGCTCGTAGCCGAGCACCTGCTGGAAGTACAGGCTCAGGAAGAAGAACGCCCCGAGCAGCCCGGCGCCCACCAGCGTCGACGTCAGGTAGGCCCCACCCCGGTTGCGGTCGAGCACGATGCGCATCGGCAGCAGCGGGTTGCGGGTCCGCAGCTCCAGCAGGACGAACAGCGCCACGAGCACCAGGCCGGCGACGATGAACAGCCACGCGAGGCCGTCGGCCCAGCCGCTCTCCGGCACCACCAGGGCGGCCGCGCCGCCCTGCGCCGCCGCCTCGGCGTTCGCCGCCGCGGCCTCGGCCGCGTTGGTCTGCGAGGCCTCGGCCACGCGGGTGAAGCCGTAGACGATCGAGGCGAGCCCGAGGGTCACGAGCACCGCGCCGGGGATGTCGTAGCTGGTGTCCCCGGGCGCCTTGCTCTCCGGGACGATCGGGATGGCCAGCACGATGGCGAGCAGGGCGACCGGCAGGTTCACCCAGAAGCACCAGCGCCAGTCGGCGTACTCGGTGAGCACGCCACCGAGCAGCAGGCCCACCGCGGAGCCACCGCCGGCGATGGCGCCGTAGACGCCGAAGGCCTTGGCGCGCTCCTTGGGGTCGGTGAACAGGACGGTCAGCAGCGCGAGCGACGCCGGGGCCAGCAGGGCGCCGAAGACGCCCTGGAGGGCGCGGGCGCCGAAGAGCATCGCCTCGTTCTGGGCGATGCCGCCGAGCGCGGAGGCGACGGCGAAGCCGGCCGCGCCGACCAGGTAGGTGCGCTTGCGGCCCCAGAAGTCGGCGATCCGCCCGCCGAGGAGCAGGAAGCCGCCGAAGGTCAGGGTGTAGGCGGTGACGATCCACTGCTGCGACGCCGGGCTGATGCCGAGGTCGGCGGTGACGGCGGGCAGGGCGATGTTCACGATGGTGGCGTCGAGGATGACCAGCAGGACGGTCATGGCGATGACGCCCAGGGCGAGCCAGCGGCGCTCGTAGGGCTCGTCGGCGGCGGCGTGCGCTCCGGGGGCGGAGGCGTTCGGGGTCGGGTCTGTCACGGGGTCCTCATCGTCGTGCGGGGAAGGCCGGGATCGCCGGTCGATCCAGGAACGTAGCCGCCTGGAACCATGTCGTCGTGCCCGTTTCGCTGGTGTTCACCTCCGACACGCACGTGCCGAAGCGGGCGCGTGACCTACCTCATCCCCTGTGGAGTGAGATCGCCGCCGCCGACGTCGTCGTGCACGCGGGGGACTGGGTCGACGCCGCCCTGCTCGACCTGTTCGAGGAGCGGTCCCGGCGGCTGGTCGCCGTCCACGGGAACAACGACCACGGGCCCCTGCGCGAGCGGCTGCCGGAGGTGGCCCGCGTGGAGATCGAGGGCCTCCGGTTCGCCGTCGTGCACGAGACCGGCGACGCCAAGGGCCGCGAGGCCCGCTGCGCGGCCCGCTTCCCCGACGCCGACGTCCTGGTCTTCGGGCACAGCCACATCCCCTGGGACACCACCGCGGCCACCGGCCTGCGGCTGATCAACCCCGGGTCGCCGACCGACCGGCGGCGGCAGCCGCACGGGACGTTCGTCACCGCGGTCGCCGACGGCGGACGGTTGCGCGACGTCGTCTTCCACCCGGTGCCGCCGCGCCCGTGACCGGCCGCCCCACGCTGCCCGCCACCGCGGTGGCGGCGCTGTCCTGCCCCGTGTGCGCCGCCCCGCTCGCGGCCGGCGAGGGGGAGGCGCTGCTGCGCTGCCCCGCGGGGCACTCCTTCGACCGGGCCCGGCAGGGGCACGTCTCGCTCCTGCCGCCGGGGCACCGGCCGCCGTCGGGCGACTCGGCGGCGATGGTCGCCGACCGGTCGGCCTTCCTCGCCGCCGGCCACTACGCCGGTGTGAGCGCCGCCCTGGCCGACGCGGCGCTGGGAGAGGAGGACGCGGCGGCACCTTCGACGCTGCTGGACCTCGGCGGCGGGACCGGGCAGCACCTGGCCGCCGTCCTCGACCGGGCGCCCGCCGCGGCGGGCATCGTGCTGGACTCCTCGCCCTACGCCGCCCGCCGGGCGGCCCGCGCGCACCCCCGGGCGATGGCGGTGGTGGCCGACACCTGGGCCCGCCTGCCGGTGCGCGATGCCGCCGTCGACCGGGTGCTGGTGGTCTTCGCCCCGCGCAACGGCCCGGAGACCGCCCGGGTGCTGCGGCCCGGGGGCCGGCTGGTCGTGGTGACGCCGGCGCCGGACCACCTCGCCGAGATCGTCGGGCCGCTCGGGCTGCTGCGCGTCGACCCGGGCAAGGCGCAGCGGCTGAGCGACTCCCTGGAGCCGCACCTGGTGCCGGTGGACGTGCGGGCCCACCGGCAGGTGCTGTCGCTGGACCACGCCGCCGTCGCCACGCTGGTGGGCATGGGGCCGCACGCGCGGCACCTCACGACGGCCGGTCTGGCCGCCTCGCTGGGGCGGCTGCCCAGCCCCGTCGAGGTCACGATCTCGGTCGACATCGGCCGCTACCGGCGGGCCCGGTGATCGTTCCGGCGCGCCCCACCCGCCCGCCCTGAGCCGCGGCGCGGCACGGTCTAAGCTGCGACCCGTGACGATTGCACCGGCGCCCATCGTGAGCCGGCCCAGCCCGGCTCACGTGGTCGAGAAGGGCTCGCGGCTGTCGAACCTGCTGCGGACCACCGACCACAAGACCATCGGTCTGATGTACCTGGCCACCTCGTTCGCCTACTTCGTGCTGGGCGGGCTGATGGCCATGCTCATGCGTGGCGAGCTGGGGCGGCCGGGGCTGCAGTTCCTCTCCCCGGAGCAGTACAACCAGCTGGTCACCATGCACGGCACGGTCATGCTGCTGATGTTCGCGACGCCGCTGTTCTTCGCGTTCTCGAACCTGATCATGCCGCTGCAGATCGGCGCGCCGGACGTGGCGTTCCCCCGGCTGAACGCGCTCTCCTTCTGGCTGTTCTTCCTGGGCAGCCTGATCGCGGTGTCGGGCTTCCTGACCCCGGGCGGTGCCGCCGACTTCGGCTGGTACGCATACGCGCCGCTCTCCGACGTCGTCCACTCCCCGGGCGCCGGCGCGAGCATGTGGTTCGCCGGCCTGGCCGTGAGCGGCCTGGGCACGATCCTCGGTGCGGTCAACTTCATCACCACGATCGTGTGCCTCCGGGCCCCGGGCATGACCCTGTTCCGGATGCCGATCTTCACCTGGAACACGCTGGTCACCAGCGTCCTGGTGCTCTTCGCCTTCCCGATCCTCACCGCCGCGATCATGGGCATGCTCGCCGACCGCAACCTCGGCGCCCTGATCTACTCGGACGAGAACGGTGGGCCCATGCTGTGGCAGCACCTGTTCTGGTTCTTCGGGCACCCCGAGGTCTACATCATCGCGCTGCCGTTCTTCGGCATCGTCACCGAGGTCATCCCGGTCTTCGCCCGCAAGCCGCTGTTCGGCTACAAGGGCATGGTCTTCGCGACGCTGAGCATCGCGGCGCTGTCGCTGGCGGTCTGGGCGCACCACATGTTCGCCACCGGCGCGGTGCTGCTGCCCTTCTTCGCCTTCCTGACCTACCTCATCGCCGTCCCGACCGGCATCAAGTTCTTCAACTGGATCGGCACCATGTGGCGGGGTCAGATGACCTTCGAGACGCCCATGCTGTTCTCGCTCGGGTTCCTGATCACCTTCCTCCTCGGTGGCCTGACCGGCGTGCTGCTGGCCAGCCCGCCGCTGGACTGGCACGTCAACGACAGCTACTTCGTCGTCGCTCACTTCCACTACGTCGTCTTCGGCACCGTGGTGTTCGCCGCCTACGCCGGGATCTACTTCTGGTTCCCGAAGATGTGCGGCCGGATGATGGACGAGAAGCTGGGCAAGCTGCAGTTCTGGCTGACCTTCATCGGCTTCCACGGCACGTTCCTCATCCAGCACTGGCTGGGGAACACCGGCATGCCGCGTCGGTACGTCGACTACCTGCCGACCGACGACTTCACGACCATGCACGCGATCTCGACGATCTTCTCGTTCGTGCTCGGTGCGGCCACCATCCCGTTCATCTACAACGTGGTGCGGTCGTGGAAGTACGGGAAGCTCGCCCTGCGCGACGACCCGTGGGGCCACGGCAACTCCCTGGAGTGGGCGACGTCGTCGCCGCCGCCGCGGCACAACTTCGTGGAGATCCCGCGGATCCGCTCGGAGCGCCCGGCGTTCGAGGCGCACTACCCGCACCTCATGGAGCGGCTGCAGAACGAGGCACACGTGGGCAAGCGGCACGAGCCCTACGGCGGCGTGAGCGAACTGGTCGGCGGCACCGGCCGGCGCCAGGGCGAGAACGACCCCGACCCCACCTGACGCACCGCACGTCGCGACGCCCCGTCGGCCTCTGGCCGGCGGGGCGTCCGCCGTTCCGGGGGAGGGACCGGGGTCGGGACGGCGGTGCGGCACGATGACCCGGTGGCGCCCGACACTGCACCCCGTCCGCACGCGGTTCCCGGCACCCCTGTGGCGCGGGCGCTCCTGACCGTGACCGGTGCCGACCGGCCCGGCGTCACCGCCGAGCTCTTCGGCGCCCTCGCGGTCGACGCCTCCGGTCGGCCGCGGGTCGAGGTGCTCGACGTCGAGCAGGTCGTCGTGCACGGTCACCTCGTCCTCGGGGTGGTCGTGGGCGCGCCCGACGGCCAGGTCGGCCGCGCCGACGAGGACGGCCTCCTCGGCCACCTCGCCGAGGTGGCCCACCGGGTGGGGTCGGCCGTGGGCGTCCAGGTGCACGTCGAGTCGGCGACCGAGCCGGTCGCGCCGGCCGTCCCCGCGGGCCGGCTGCACCACGTGATCGTGCTGGGCCGGCCGGTGCCGCCCGAGGCCGTGGCCGGGGCCGCCAGGGCGATCGCCGGGATCGGCGGGAACATCGACGCCATCCGGCGGCTCTCCGACCAGCCGGTCACCAGCTTCGAGCTCACCGTCTCCGGCGCCGAGGCCACGGCGCTGCGCACCGCGCTGGCCGCGGTCGCCAGCGCGACCGGGGCCGACATCGCCGTCGAGCAGGTCGGGCTGGCCCGGCGCAGCAAGCGGCTGATCGTCCTGGACGTGGATTCGACGCTGGTCCGCGGCGAGGTCATCGACGAGCTCGCCGCGCGGGCCGGGCGGGCGGCGGAGGTCGCCCGGATCACCGCGGCGGCCATGAACGGCGAGCTGGACTTCGCCGAGTCGCTGCAGCAGCGGGTCGCCGTCCTGGCCGGGCTGCCGGTCGAGGTGCTCGACGAGGTGCGCGAGCACCTGGTGCTCACTCCCGGCGCCCGCACCCTCATCCGGACGCTGCAGCGCCTCGGCTTCCGCTGCGGGATCGTCAGCGGCGGGTTCACCCAGATCACCGGACCCCTCGCCGACAGCCTCGGGCTGGACTTCGCCGCGGCCAACACCCTCGAGGTGGCCGACGGCCGGCTCACCGGCGGCCTCGTCGGCGAGATCGTCGACCGCCCCGGCAAGGCGCGGGCGCTGGCCCGGTTCGCCGCGGAGTACGGCATCCCGATGGAGCAGACGGTGGCGGTCGGCGACGGGGCCAACGACCTCGACATGCTCAACGCCGCGGGCCTGGGCATCGCCTTCAACGCCAAGCCGTTCGTGCGCGAGCAGGCGCACACGGCGCTGAACCAGCCCTACCTCGACGCGGTGCTGCAGGTGCTCGGCTTCACCCGCGACGAGCTCCTCGACGAGGGGTAGCGCCTCCTCACCGCGGTGTCATCCGGAGGGTGACGATGCGCACAGCTCGACGCCCGCGGTGCGGAGCTGCTCGAGCGCGGCCTCCGTCGTCGCCTCCGAGACGCCGGCGGTGAGCGGCAGCAGCACCCGGGTGGCGAAGCCCGCGCCGACGGCGTCGAGGGCGGTGGCGCGGACGCAGTGGTCGGTGGCGATGCCGACGACGTCGACGGCGTCGACACCGCGGGCCCGCAGCCACTCGGCGAGCCCGGTGCCGTCGCAGGCGCCCTCGAAGCCGGAGTAGGCCGCGGCGTACTCCCCCTTGTCGAAGACCGCCTCGATCGGCTCCCGGTCCAGCGCCGGGTGCAGCTCGACCCCGCCGGTGCCGACCACGCAGTGCCGCGGCCAGGTCTCGACGAAGTCCGGCGCCGCGGCGAAGTGACCGCCGGGGGCGATGTGGTGGTCGCGGGTGGCGACGACGTGCGCGTAGCTGCCGGCCGCCGCCCGGATGTGCGCGGTCACGCCGGCGGCGACCGCCGCGCCACCGGGAACGGCCAGGCTGCCCCCCTCGCAGAAGTCGTTCTGCACGTCCACCACGATCAGTGCGCGGGACACCGTTCCTCCTCCGGGCTCACTGGGCCACCGTCTCCAGCACCGGCTCGGCGCGGGAGAGCGCGAACGCCTCCGGCGGCAACGCGGCCCGGGCCCGCTCGTGGTGCGCCCGCGCGCGGGTGAGCGCGTCGGCGGGGGAGCGCGGGTCGCAGATCTCGCCACCCCGCACGAGGGGGACGACGAGGTCGCGGTCGCCGTCCCGGGCGGGGACCTCCCCGGCGGTGACCACCTCCGCGGTGGCCACGCCGTGGGTGTCGTGGCGGCGGACGGCGTGCTTGCGGCCACCGACCGAGTGCTTGCCCTCGGAGCGCTTGGCGACCGGGACGCCGTCCCGCTCGACCAGCTTGTAGACCATGCCCGCCGTCGGCGCGCCCGAGCCGGTGACCAGCGACGTGCCCACGCCGTAGCCGTCGACCGGCGCGGCCATGAGCCCGGCGATGGCGTACTCGTCCAGGTCGCTGGTGACGATGATCCGGGTGCGGGTCGCGCCGAGGGAGTCCAGCAGCTCCCGCGCACGCCGGGCCAGGGTCGGCAGGTCGCCGGAGTCCAGCCGGATGCCGCCCAGCCCGGGGCCGGCGACGTCGACCGCCGTCCGGATGCCCTGCTCGACGTCGTAGGTGTCGACCAGCAGCGTGGTGCCCTTCCCGAGCACCGCCACCTGGGCCTCGAACGCCGACCGCTCGTCGTCGTGCAGCAACGTGAACGCGTGGGCGCTGGTGCCGGTGGTCGGGACGCCGTAGCGCCGGCCGGCCTCGAGGTTGGAGCTGGAGACGAAGCCGACGAGGTGGGCGGCGCGCGCCGCGGCCACCGCCGCCTCCTCGTGGGTGCGCCGCGACCCCATCTCGATGCACGGGCGCTCGCAGGCGGCGGACACCATGCGGGCCGCGGCCGAGGCGATCGCGCTGTCGTGGTTGAGGACGGAGAGCACCAGCGTCTCCAGCAGCACTCCCTCGGCGAACGGCGCCCGGACGGTGAGCACCGGCGAGCCGGGGAAGTAGAGGTCGCCCTCGGCGTAGCCGTCGATGTCGCCGGAGAACCGGAAGTCGGCCAGCCAGTCCAGGAGCCGCCGGTCGGTCAGCCCCTGCGCGCGCAGCGCGGCGAGCTCGCCGTCCCCGAACCGGAACCGGGGCAGCGCCTCGAGCAGCCGTCCGGTGCCGCCGACCACGCCGTAGCGGCGACCCTGCCGCAGCCGCCGGGCGAACACCTCGAAGACGCAGTCCCGGTCGGCGGTCCCGTCGGCCAGCGCGGCGGCGACCATCGTCAGCTCGTACCGGTCGGTGAAGAGCGCGGGCCCCGGTGCAGAGGTGAGCCCGGGAGACGGCCCGGGAGACACAGCCATGATCGGGAAGCGTAGGCCGACCCCCGTCGCCCGGCCCGGCGGCGTCCTAAGGTGGACCCGTGGCCGGACCCCTCGCCCCGACTCGGAGCCCCGAGACGACGGAAGAGGAGCGCGGTGACCTGGGCCGCCCGTGGGTGACCATCGTCTGGAACGACCCGGTCAACCTGATGAACTACGTCACCTTCGTCCTGCAGGAGCTGTTCGGGTACGACGAGCCGACGGCGACGACGCTGATGCTGCAGGTGCACCACGAGGGGAAGGCGATCGTGAGCTCGGGACCGCGGGAGCGCATGGAGCACGACACCAGCCGGCTGCACGCCTACGGGCTGTGGGCCAGCTACCAGCGCGACTCGTGAAGCCCTTCCGGGCCCGGGGCGGGCGTGTGGTGGCGCGGCTGGACCGGGCCGAGGCCGGGGTCGTCGGGCTGCTGCTCGACCAGCTGGAGCAGCTGCTCGCCGCCGATCCCGCCGACAGCACCGGCGATCCGGTGATGGAGCGGCTGCTCCCGCCCGGGCACCGCTCGGACCGTGCGCTGGCCGACGACTACCGCGACCTCACCGAGCAGACGCTGCGCGAGGGGAAGGCCGACGACCTGGCCACGGTGCGCGCCACCCTGCCCGCCGACGGGGGCGACGTGCGGCTGGACGTCGAGCAGGCCGGCGCGTGGCTGCGCACCAGCAACGACCTCCGGCTGGCTCTCGGCACCCGGCTGGACATCAGCGAGGACTCCGAGCCCCCCGAGGAGATCCTCGACGAGGGCGACCACCAGCTGGCGGTCTACTACTGGCTCACCGCGCTGCAGGGGTCGCTGGTCGACGCGCTGGTCGCCGCTCGCGCCGGCCGAAGGTGAGCAGCACCGACGAGGCCAGCAGCAGGTCCAGGACGAACAGCACGTGGACCATCCCGTGCAGGTCCACGCCGACCACCATCGCGCCGATCGTGGACACCAGGACCACTGCCGACACCAGCAGGAGCAGCAGCAGGAGCAGGCCCCGCAGCGCGACGATCGTGACCACGGAGGCGCGGTCCGCGGGCTCGGCGGCGCTGTAGCCGCGGTGCCGGAACAGCCCTCGCACGCCCAGGACGAGTGCCGGCAGTGCCAGCAGCACGACGCCGGCGGTCAGGAGGGACGGGAGCCACACGGGGAGGACCGTATCGTTCCCCGTTCGTTCCCCTGCCGTTCCCCGGTCGGGCGCGGGCCGGTCGCTCCGGGGGCGACGCCGGACGACCCGGACGGGGCCGCCTAGACTGTGGGCGTGCTGCGCATCGACCGCGCGACCTACGACGCCGTCGTGGCCCACGCCCGGAAGGACCACCCGGACGAGGCCTGTGGTGTCGTCGCCGGCCCGGAGGGGACCGAGCGCCCCGAGCGCTTCGTCCCCATGCTGAACGCGGCGCGGTCGCCGACGTTCTACGAGTTCGACAGCGCCGACCTGCTGGCGCTGTACCGCGACATGGACGACCGGGACGAGTGGCCCGTCGTCGTCTACCACTCGCACACCGCCACCGAGGCCTACCCCTCGCGCACCGACATCGGGTACGCCTCGGGCCCGGCCGCCGACCCCCGCACGCACTACGTGCTGGTGTCCACCCGCCACCACGGCCCCCGGACGGGCCTGGCCGGGGACGACGTGGAGTTCCGCAGCTACCGCATCGTCGACGGGGAGGTGTCGGAGGAGGAGGTCGAGATCGTCGAGTCCTACCTCTTCGGGCACTCGCCGACGACCGTCGTCTACGACTGACGAGGACCCTCCTGCCCCCACCGCTCGCCGGCTCGCGGCGGGCTCCGGCAGGAGGGCCACCGCCGCGCGGAATCCCGCGCGGCGACCGGGCGTTGGCCCGAAGCAGACGCACGACCGCTGCCGCCCGCAGCAACCCCCGCACCGACGTCCCGAGGAGAAGCACGCCATGGCCATCGAGGTCCGGATCCCGACCATCCTGCGCACCCACACCGGCGGCAACAAGACCGTCGAGGGCAGCGGGGACACCCTGGCCGCGCTGATCGACGACCTCGACAGCAAGCACTCCGGCCTGAAGAACCGCCTCGTCACCGAGGAGGGCAAGCTGCACCGCTTCGTCAACGTCTACGTCAACGACGAGGACGTCCGCTTCACCGGCGCGCTGGACACGCCGGTCAAGGACGGCGACTCGGTGACGGTCCTCCCGGCCGTCGCGGGCGGCTGCTGAGCGGCTCCCCGCTCCACCCTCCCCTCCACCGTCCCGGAAGAGTTCCCATGGCCCGCTTCGCCTCCCTCGTCGACTCGCTCGGCAGCACCCCGCTCGTGGGGCTGCCCAACCTGTCGCCGACCCCCGACGTGCGCCTGTGGGCCAAGCTCGAGGACCACAACCCCACCGGCTCCATCAAGGACCGCGCGGCGATCAGGATGATCGAGGCGGCCGAGAAGGAGGGGCTCCTGCAGCCCGGGTCGACGATCCTCGAGCCGACCAGCGGCAACACCGGGATCTCGCTGGCCATGGTCGCCCGTCAGCGGGGCTACAAGCTGATCTGCGTCATGCCGGAGAACACTTCGGTGGAGCGCCGGCAGCTGCTGGAGATGTACGGCGCGCAGATCATCCCCTCGCCCGCGGCCGGCGGCTCGAACCAGGCCGTCGCCATGGCCAAGGAGCTGGCCGCCGAGCACGACGACTGGGTGATGCTCTACCAGTACGGCAACCCCGGGAACGCGCTCGCCCACTACGAGGGCACGGCTCCGGAGATCCTCGCCGACCTGCCGTCGATCACCCACTTCGTGGCCGGCCTCGGCACGACGGGCACCCTCATGGGCTGCTCGCGCTACTTCCGGGAGCACAAGCCCGGGGTGCAGGTCATCGCCGCGGAGCCGCGCTACGGCGAGCTGGTGTACGGGCTGCGCAACATCGACGAGGGGTTCATCCCCGAGCTCTACGACGCCTCGCTGCTGGACTCGCGGTTCTCCGTCGGCCCGGACGACGCCATCCACCGCACCCGCCAGCTGGTGGAGCGGGAGGGCATCTTCGCCGGCATCTCGACCGGCGCGATCCTGCACGCCGCGCTGGGCATCGCCGACAAGGAGGTCGCGGCGGGGCGGGCGGCCGACATCGTCTTCATCGTCTGCGACGGCGGCTGGAAGTACCTCTCCACCGGGGCCTACGCCGGCACCCTGGAGGAGGCGACCTCCGCGCTCGAGGGCCAGCTCTGGGCCTGAGAAAGGACCCCCTCGCCCCCCACCGCTCGCAGGCTCGCGGCGGGTCCCTGCGAGGAGGCCGTTCCATCCCGTCACCAGTTCGGCGGAGGTGCGTCGGTGCGGGCCGCTAGCCTGACGGGCGACATGGGGACGCAGCCTGGAGCCGACGCACCGATCGGCATCTTCGACTCGGGGGTCGGTGGGCTCACCGTCGCCCGGGCGGTGCTCGACCAGCTCCCCGGCGAGGCGGTGCGCTACATCGGCGATACCGCCAACGGCCCGTACGGCCCGCTGCCCATCGCCGAGGTGCGCCGGCACTCGCTCGCGGTGATGGACGAGCTGGTCGACAGCGGCGTCAAGATGCTGGTCGTCGCCTGCAACTCCGCCAGCGCGGCCTCGCTGCGCGATGCGCGGGAACGCTACGACGTCCCGGTGGTGGAGGTCGTGCTGCCCGCGGTGCGGCGGGCGATCGCCGCCACCCGCAACGGGCGGATCGGGGTCATCGGCACCCAGGCCACCGTCACCAGCGGCGCCTACGACGACGCGTTCGCCGCGGCTCCGGGCGTCACGGTCACCTCGGCGGCCTGCCCGAGCTTCGTCGACTTCGTCGAGCGCGGCGTCACCACCGGCCGGCAGCTGCTCGGCCTGACCCAGTCCTACCTCGACCCGCTGCTGGCCGCGGGGGTGGACACCGTCGTGCTGGGCTGCACCCACTACCCGCTGCTCACCGGGGTGCTGTCGGTGGTGCTGGGGGAGGACGTGACGCTGGTGTCCAGCGCCGAGGAGACGGCGAAGGACGTGTACCGCGTGCTCACCCGCACCGAGCTGCTGCGCGGCCCGGACGCCCCGCCGCCGCAGCACGTGTTCCTCGCCACCGGCGATCCCGAGCCCTTCGCGCGGCTGGGTCGCCGGTTCCTGGGGCCGGAGATGGGCTCGGTGGTCCGGGCCGGAAGCGTGGGTGCCGCGTGAAGCTGACCGTCGTCGGGTGCTGCGGCAGCGGGCCGGGCCCGGACTCGCCCGCGTCCTGCTACCTGGTCGAGCACGACGGCTTCCGGCTGGTCGTGGACCTGGGGAACGGCTCGTTCGGAGCTCTGCAGGGGGTCATCGACCCCGGCACGGTGGACGCCGTCTTCCTCTCCCACCTGCACGCCGACCACTGCCTGGACGTGGCGCCCTTCGTGGTGTGGCACCGGTACTCGGGCCGCTCGCCGGGCCGGCTGGTCCCGCTCTACGCGCCGGTGGGCGCCGAGCGCCGGCTGGCCCTGGCCTACGACATGGACGGCGACGGCCTGACCGACGTCTTCGACTTCGTCCCGGTCGGTCCGGGCGGCTTCCGGCTGGGCCCCTTCGACGTGCAGCTCGCCCGGACGGCGCACCCGGTGGAGACCTACGCGATCCGGCTGACCGCGGGCGGGACGTCGCTGGTCTACACCGGTGACACCGGTCCGTGCGACCGCGTGGTCGAGCTCGCCCGGGGCGCCGACGTCCTGCTCGCCGAGGCCGCGCACCCGGACAACGTGCCCGAGCAGCCGCCGGGCCTGCACCTCACCGGCCGGCAGGCCGCCCAGCACGCCGCCGCCGCGGGGGCCGGGCGGCTGCTGCTCACCCACGTGCCGCCCTGGGTCGACCACATCGGGCAGCTCTTCGCCGCCAGCTCCGTGTTCTCCGAGACCGAGCTCGTGCGGCCGGGGGCGGTCTACGACATCTGAGCCGCCCACCCGGGCGACGTGGGGTTGCCCGGGCGACCCGGTGCGGGCAGCGTGACCGCCGTGGCCGACGAGGAACGGGACGGCGGGGCGCTCACCAGCCTGGACTCACCGCTGGGGGACGGCCTCGGGGTGACCAAGCGCGCGCTCGTGGACCACCTGGACGCCGTCGCCGATCGGATGGTGCCGCTGCTCGCCGGCCGCCCGCTCTCGATGGTGCGGGTCCGCCCCGGGCAGGCTCCGTTCATGCAGCGGAACGTGATGAAGGGCGCGCCCGGCTGGGTGCGCACCGTGCCGGTCTGGGCCGAGTCGGCGCACCGGGAGGTGCACCAGGTGCTCTGCGACGACCGCCGCACCCTGCTGTGGCTGGCCAACCAGCGCGCCGTCGAGTTCCACGTGCCGTTCCTGCCGGCCGGGTCGCACGAGCCGACCGGGCTGGTGCTGGACCTGGATCCGCCGGACGGCGCGGACTTCGCCACCGTCGTCGCCGTGGCCCGGCTGGCGCGCGCGGCGCTGGAGGAGGTGGGCCTGGCGGGCGCGGTGAAGACCAGCGGCTCCACCGGTCTGCACGTCGTGGTGCCGGTGGCCGGGTCGCCGGCCGAGGACGTCGCGGCCGCCACGCGTGCCCTGGCCTCCCGCGCGGCCCGGCTGGACCCCGCGATCGCCACCACGGCGTTCCTCAAGGAGGAGCGGGAGGGCCGGGTGTTCGTCGACTCCACGCGGTCGGGGACGGGCACGGTGGTGGCCGCCTACAGCCCCCGGGTGCGCCCGGGACTGCCGGTGTCGACGCCGGTGGCCTGGGCCGACCTGGACGGCATCGCCCCCGGCGACGTCACCGTGACCTCGGGCGCCGGCCGGCTCGGCGACTGGGCGGCGCTGCTGCCGGGGCCGCAGCGGCTGCCGGCCGACCTGGTCGCCGAGGGGCACACGATCCCGATCGCCCGGGTGGCCGCGATGCACGAGGGGAAGCGGCGCAAGCGGGCCCGCGAGGCGGCCGAGGGGACCTGAGCGGGATCTGTGCAACAGATCGAAGTTTTGTTGCAGCAACCGTTGTTCCACGGAGTCGCGCGGGTTAGCTTGCTGAGGACGTCGACGTGATCCGCGTCATGGTTCTGGGCCCGGAACTGGTTCGCTCCCCATCTGACAGCTGCCCGCGAGGCGCTCCTGCGGCGTGTCCGGCAGCAGAAGGAGTCCCATGCCCGTCACCACGACCACGAGGGTCAGAACCGGCGGCAGCACCGTCGCCCTGGGCCTGACACTGGCCTTCCTGGCCCCGGCCTTCCCCGCCGCGGCCACCGACGATCACCGGGAACCGATCGGCGACGTCACGGTCACCGGGCCGCTGCCCAGCGACCTCGGCGGCAGCCCCTCCTCCCCGGACCTGGAGGACACCTATCCCTTCTTCGCGACGTACCAGGACCTGGCCGGGGCCGGCTACGTCGAGGAGGAGTTCCTGATCTCCGGCTTCGCCGACGCCTACGCCAGCCCCCGGACGCCGGACATCGCGCCCGGGACGCTGCTGGAGGAGGACGTCCCGTACACCACGCGGATCGTCGTCCGGCGGCCCGCGCTTCCCCGGCACTTCAGCGGCACCGCCCTGGTCGAGTGGCAGAACGTGACCGCGGGCTACGACCTCGACGCCCTCTGGAACTTCGAGGACGTGACGCGGAGCGGTGACGCCTGGATCGGGGTGTCGGCGCAGCAGGTGGGCGTGGACCAGCTCCGGAACTGGAGCCCGACCCGGTACGGCTCCCTGGACGTCACGGCGGGCGGGCGGTACGCGCTCGACCAGCTCGCGCTGGACATCTACGCCCAGGCGGCCAAGGCGCTGGTCGACCCCGCGGGCGTGGACCCGATGGGCGGGCTCGACGTCGAGACGCTGCTGTCGATCGGCGCCTCCCAGTCGACCCGCTACCAGAGCACCTACTACGACCACGTCCTGCCGAAGGTGGAGCCGGTCTTCGACGGCTACGCCATCGTCGTCGGGACGGCGCCGAGCCGGGTCGGGGAGGAGCCGGTCTTCCAGGTGCAGTCCGAGACCGACGTGACCGCCGCCGCCGCGGCCGCCCGGCGTCCGGACGACGCGGTGTTCCGCCGCTGGGAGGTCGCCGGTGCGGCGCACTCCGGCTGGCAGGGGCAGGAGTACCGGGCGCCGCTCTCGGAGCGCGATCTCGGCGGTGCGCCGCAGTACAGCTGCGACCTGCCGCCGTTCAGCCGGGTGCCGATGCACCACGTGACGGCCGCCGCCTACGCGCACCTCGCCCGCTGGGCCGAGAAGGGGATCGCACCCCCGTCCGCGCCCTACCTGGAGTTCGACGCCGACGGCAACAAGGTCCGCAACGAGCTCGGGCTGGCTCAGGGCGGCATCCAGCTGTCCCAGGTGGCGGTGCCCATCGCGCTGAACTCCGGTACCAACAGCGGCGCCAGCTTCTGCCGTCTGTTCGGCACCCACCAGCCGTTCTCCGACGAGCAGCTGGCGGCGCTCTACGGCAGCAAGGGGGAGTACGTGAACGCCGTCCTGGCGGTCGACCACGCGAACCTGCGGGCCGGCTACATCGAGAAGGACGACGCGAAGGACAACCTCCGGGCAGCCCTCGCCTTCGCACGGGAGCTGCAGCAGATCCTGCGCGGCTGAACGCCCGGGCACGTGAACACCCTGGCGCCGGGCGGCGGACCCCTTCCGGGTCGGCCGCCCGGCGTCCGGGGTTCCCCAGCCGCTGGGCAGGTCGCGGGGAATCCGGCTGCCCTACGCTGCCCGTCGTGAGCGGCGCACCCGAGGAGATCGTGCGCCACGCGGCCCGGATGCTCCTGGAGGGCCGCCGGCTGGACACCAGCACCCTGGCGGCCGAGCTGGGCATCGCCCGCGCGACGCTGTTCCGGCGCGCCGGCAACCGCGACGCGATCCTCGGGGAGGCCCTCGCGCACCTGGGATCGCGGACCCTGGCGGCGATCGAGGCGGAGCACGACGCGCGACCCGAGGGCGCGGACCCGGCCGGGCGGCTCCGGTCCCTGGCCGTCAGCGAGAGTTTCCGCTGGGCGCTGAGCACCGCCGTCCCGATCAGGCGGCTGCTCGACGAGGAGCCCACGACGGGGATCCGCGTGCTGACCGATCCGCGCGGCCGGGTCCAGCCGCGGGTGGTCGAGGCGTACACGGCCCTCTTCCAGCACGACGTCGACCGGCACGGCTTCGTGCCGCAGGTTCCCGTCCCGTTGCTCGCGCTCGCCGTGGTGCGGCTGGGGGAGTCGTTCCTCTACTCCGACGTGCTGGCGTCGCGGGCACCCGATCTCAAGGCCGCGACCACGGTGATCGACGCGCTGGTCCTGAGCGTCCTCGGCGGCGAGGGCGGCTGACGGTCCGCCGTCCCCAGGTCTGGCGGCGTCCACAGGTCGCGCGACGGCGCCCGCACCTGTCGGTGCCCGGCCCCACGCTGGGTGGCATGACGATCGATCCGAGCGTGCTGGCCTGGCTCGACCAGGAGGACAGCCGGCTGGCGCAGACCATCCGCAGCAACCGCGTCGCCGTGCAGTACGTGATCCGCGGCGAGGAGTCGGACGAGCCGGCGTTCGGCTACACCG
Organism: Blastococcus xanthinilyticus; assembly: GCF_008124835.1. Classification (GTDB taxonomy): domain Bacteria; phylum Actinomycetota; class Actinomycetes; order Mycobacteriales; family Geodermatophilaceae; genus Blastococcus; species Blastococcus xanthinilyticus. The sequence goes on from NZ_VNHW01000018.1 coordinate 71,705, forward strand.
TCGGGCTGTTCGGGGTGGGGCACCCGGAGCTGGTCGTGGTGGGGGTCGACCACGAGACGGCCACCGGCATGCTGAACACGGTGGCCGGCCTGGTGCTCGACGGGCGGGACCTGGTGCCGGGTGAGGTGGTGGCACTCGACGAGAACCGGCGGTTCACCGTGGAGACGCTGCCCAACCCGGGCGACGTGCTGTTCACCGCGAACCGGTTCTACCAGCGCCCGGACGAGTTCTCCGTGCCCGCGTACCAGATCACCTGGGCGCACCCGGGCGGCCTCTTCCCCTGGGACCCCGGCTACCCCTGCCCGCCGGGGTGCCAGCCGCGGCCGGGCACCTGGCGGGCGTGATCCCCCTGTCGTGGCCGACGAACAGGCCGTCGGCCGCGCAGCCTGAAAGTGTCGTACCCCCGCTCTAGCCTGCGGTTATGTCGTCGGGTGTGGGGTTCGCGGTCGGGGTGACCGTGATGCCGGTGAGCCCGCCGTCGGAGTGGGAGCTGGTGGATCCGGAGCCGTTGCCGCGGTTGGGTGAGCCGTTGAGCGGCTGGTTGCCGGCCCGCCGGTCGGCGGGTGAGGCGGCGGGGTTGCTGGGGCAGATCGTGGTGGCGGAGGCGCAGCTGGCGGCGTTGCGGGCGGAGCTGGTGAGGGATCTGGCCGCGGTCCGCCCGGCGCCGGCCGATCCGTTGCCCGGTGGGCACGGCGCGGGTGTGGTGGGGCCGGTCGGGGTGAGTGAGTTCCTGCCCGATGAGCTGGCCGCGATCCAGAACTGCAGTCGGGCGTCGGCGGTCACTCTGCTGGAGCACGCGGAGCTGCTGACCACGGTGTTGCCGGGCACCCGGCGGGCGCTGGCCACCGGGGAGCTGGACCGGCCCCGGGCCCACGCGATCGCCGCGGAGGTGGCCGCGACCGGGCGGGAGACCGACCCGGCGGTGATCGC
>NZ_VNHW01000019.1 GCF_008124835.1 Blastococcus xanthinilyticus
CAACCAAAGGAATCCCTGCCACGACTGCACGAGCCATGACACGGGGTATTACTTGGCACTGACTTTCGGCACGCTGTTGAGTTCTCAAGGAGCGGACGCGCAGCAACTCGCCCTTCCGGGCTTCGTCCCTGGCTGGATGTTCAACTCTACGCCGGTTTCCAGACACCCGCTACAGGGGCTCCGGTCCGGCGGCCCTTCCGGGCCGCGCGGCGCAAAGAGAAAGTTACACGGCCCCCCACGGCCGGTCAAACCCACCCCCCGTGACGCGCGCCACCCCGGCGGGACCGCTGGACGAGGCCCACGACGGGGCCCCGTCAGAGCCCCCGAGGTAGGGGACGCGGGGTCCTCCGTCAGAGCCCGAGGAAGCTCTCGATCCCGACGGTGAGGCCCGGCCGGCGGCCGATCTCGCGCACCGCCAGCAGCACGCCGGGCATGAACGACGCCCGGTCGAAGGAGTCGTGGCGGAGGGTCAGGGTCTCCCCCGCGGCACCGAGCAGCACCTCCTGGTGCGCGACCAGCCCGCTCAGGCGGACCGCGTGCACGGGCACGCCCTCGACGTCGGCGCCCCGCGCCCCGGGCAGGCTGTCGGCGGTGGCGTCCGGCGAGGGGGGCAGCCCCGCCGCCCGCCGGGCCGCGGCCACCAGCCGCGCCGTCCGCACCGCCGTTCCCGAGGGTGCGTCCACCTTGTTCGGGTGGTGCAGCTCGACGACCTCCACGGACGGGAAGAACCGCGCCGCCTCCTGGGCGAACCGCATCAGCAGGATGGCGCCGATCCCGAAGTTCGGGGCGATGACCACCCCGACGTCCGGCTTGGCTTCCAGCCACTCCGCGATGGTGGCGAGCTTGACGTCGTCGAACCCGGTCGTCCCGACGACGCAGTGGATGTTGTTGTCGATGCAGAACCGGATGTTGTCCATGACGACGTCGGGCCGGGTGAAGTCCACGACCACCTGGGCGCCGGCGTCGGCGACGTTGAACAGCCAGTCCCCGTCGTCCACCATCGCGACCAGCTCGAGGTCGTCGGCGTCGTTCACCGCCTTGACCACCTCGGTGCCCATCCGGCCCCGGGCGCCGAGCACCCCCACCGGGATGAGGGCGGCGTCGCGGTCGGCGGTGGGCTGCTGGTCGGTCGCGCTGGAGGTCACGCGGTCAGATTTCCCGGCCCGGGCCCCGGGCGCAAGACAGCCTCCCGATCAGCGGGACCGGCGGGTCCCCCACCCCCACGCCAGGAGGCCGAGCGCGATCCCGAGCGTGTCGGCCGCCCAGTCCGCCAGGGACATGGACCTGGCCAGGGGGGTCACCCCCTGGATCACCTCGCTGAGCGCCGCGTAGGCCGTCAGCCCGAGGCCCAGGGGGACCGCGCGCAGACCGGCCCAGCGGCCGCTCGCGGCGAGCGCGGCGAAGAGCAGCAGGTGCACCACCTTGTCGGTGCCCGGCGGCGCCGTGGGGACCCCGGACGCCGGCGCGAAGAGCACGACCAGCGACAGCAGGGCGACCGCCGCGAAGGCGACGCGGGCCGGCCTCCCGCCGACGGCAGCCACCAGGGCCTCAGAGCCGGTCGAGGTCGGACTCGCGGTAGGGGCCGACGACGGCCAGGCAGGTGTCCTGCCCGAACAGCTCCGCCGCCACCGACCGCACCTGCGCCTCGTCGACCGCCTCGATCCGGCCGAGCACGTCACGGACCGGCACGTACTCGCCGTAGGACAGCTCGCTCTTGCCCAGCCGGCTCATCCGGGAGCCGGTGTCCTCCAGGCCGAGCACCAGCCCACCCTTCAGCTGGCCGCGCGCCCGGGCGACCTCCTCGGACGTCAGGCCGTCGACGGCGACCCGCCCGAGCTCCTCGCGGATCAGCCGGAGCACCTCCGGCACCCGCTTCTTCGCGCAGCCCGCGTAGACGGAGAACGCACCCGCGCCGGCATAGTGCGACAGGGCCGAGCCGACGCTGTAGACCAGCCCGCGCTTCTCGCGGATCTCCTGGAACAGCCGCGAGCTCATCCCGCCGCCCACGGCGGCGTCCAGTACCGCGGCCGCGTAGCGGCGCTCGTCCTGCCGGCCCATCGCCGGGCTGCCGATCAGCAGGTGGGTCTGCTCGGTGCGCCGCGAGATCAGCCCGGCGGGCCGCGACGGGCGCACGAGGTCGACGTCACCCGTGCGCAGCGGCGCCGGGCCCCCGCTCCCGTCCGGCCGGCTCCCGAACGCGGCGGTCACCAGGTCGAGCACCTGCTGGTGGTCGACGCGGCCGGCCGCCGTCACGACGATCGAGGGCGCCGTGTAACGCGAGCGGTACCAGCCGTCGACGTCGTCCCGCGTCAGCGCCTCGATCGACTCGACGGTCCCCAGGACCGAGCGGCCCAGCGAGGTGTCGCCGAACAGCGTCTCGGCGAACAGGTCGTGCACGGCGTCCGAGGGCTCGTCGTCGCGCATGGCGATCTCCTCGAGCACCACCGTGCGCTCGGACTCCAGATCCGCCGGGGTGTTCGTCGCCTCGGTGACCAGGTCGGCCAGCAGCGTGACTGCCAGCGGGAGGTCGGTGGCGAGCACGTTCGCGTAGTAGCAGGTGTGCTCCTTCGCGGTGAATGCGTTCATCTCGCCGCCGACGGCGTCCATGGCCGTCGCGATCTCGAGCGCGGTCCGCGAGGACGTCCCCTTGAACAGCAGGTGCTCGAGGAAGTGCGAGGCCCCGGCGACGGCGGGGCTCTCGTCGCGCGAACCGACGCCCACCCAGATGCCGAGCGTCGCCGACAGCACGCCGGGCATCGTCTCGGTGAGCACCCGCAGCCCACCGGGCAGCTCGGTGCGTTCCACCCGGCCGCCGACCTCGTCGAGGTCGAGCAGCGCGGTCTCCCCCACGGGAACCGGGGCGGGCGCATGCGCACCCGCCCCGGCCCGGATCAGCTCACTCGTGATCAGTCACCCGCAGGAGCGGCCTCGGCCGGAGCCTCGGCGGGGGCGTCGGCACCCTCGGCGGCGACCGGCGCGAGGCTGATCTTGCCGCGGGCGTCGATGTCGGTGATCTCCACCTGCATCTTGTCGCCGACGTTGGCCACGTCCTCGACCTTGCCGATGCGCTTGCCGCCACCGAGCTTGCTGATGTGCACCAGCCCGTCCTTGCCCGGGAGCAGGGAGACGAAGGCACCGAACGGCGTGGTCTTGACGACCGTGCCGAGGAAGCGCTCGCCGACCTTCGGCATCTGCGGGTTGGCGATGGCGTTGATCCGGTCCACCGCGGCCTGGGCCGAGGGGCCGTCGGAGGCGCCGACGTAGATCGTGCCGTCGTCCTCGATGGTGATGTCCGCGCCGGTCTCGTCCTGGATCGCGTTGATCATCTGGCCCTTGGGGCCGATGACCGCGCCGATCTTGTCGACCGGGATGCGCACCGTGGTCACCCGCGGGGCGTAGGGGCTCATCTCGTCGGGGCCGTCGATGGCCTCGCCCATGACGTCGAGGATGTGCAGCCGGGCCGCGCGGGCCTGGGTCAGCGCACCGGCGAGGACGTCGGAGGGGATGCCGTCGAGCTTCGTGTCCAGCTGCAGGGCCGTGACGAAGTCCTTGGTGCCGGCGACCTTGAAGTCCATGTCACCGAACGCATCCTCGGCGCCGAGGATGTCGGTCAGCGCGACGTACTCGGTCTTGCCGTCGACCTCGTCGGAGACCAGGCCCATGGCGATGCCGGCGACCGGCGCCTTCAGCGGCACACCGGCGTTGAGCAGGGCCAGCGTGGAGGCGCAGACCGAGCCCATCGAGGTGGAGCCGTTGGAGCCCAGCGCCTCCGACACCTGCCGGATCGCGTAGGGGAACTCCTCGCGGTCGGGCAGCACCGGCAGCAGCGCCCGCTCGGCGAGCGCGCCGTGGCCGATCTCGCGACGCTTGGGCGAGCCCACGCGGCCGGTCTCGCCGGTGGAGTACGGCGGGAAGTTGTAGTTGTGCATGTAGCGCTTGCGCGTCTCGGGCGAGAGCGTGTCGAGCTGCTGCTCCATGCGGAGCATGTTCAGCGTCGTGACACCCAGGATCTGGGTCTCGCCGCGCTCGAACAGCGCCGAGCCGTGCACCCGCGGGATCACCTCGACCTCGGCCGACAGCGGCCGGATGTCGGTGAGCCCACGGCCGTCGATGCGGACCTTGTCCCGGAGGATGCGCTGCCGGACGACCTTCTTGGTCAGCGCCCGGAAGGCACCGGAGATCTCCTTCTCCCGGCCCTCGAACTGGCCGGCCAGCGCGGCCTTGACCTCGTCCTTGAGGGCGTCGGTGGCGTCCTCGCGCTCGGCCTTGCCGGCGATCTGCTGCGCCTGGGCGAGCTTGTCGCCGACCTGCGCCTCGACGGCGGCGTAGACGTCGTCCTGGTAGTCCAGGAAGCGGGGGAAGTCGGCGACCGGCTTGGCGGCCTTCTCCGCGACGGCGGCCTGCGCCTCGCACAGCGCCTTGATGAACGGCTTGGCGGCCTCGAGGCCCTGGGCCACGATCTCCTCGGTCGGGGCGGGGGCACCGCCGGCGACCAGGGAGATCGTCTTCTCGGTGGCCTCGGCCTCCACCATCATGATCGCGACGTCGCCGTCGGGCAGGACGCGACCGGCCACGACCATGTCGAAGACGGCGTCCTCGAGCTCGGCGTGCGTCGGGAAGCCGACCCACTGCCCGTTGATCAGCGCGACCCGGGTGCCGCCGACGGGGCCGGAGAACGGCAGGCCCGACAGCTGGGTGGACGCCGAGGCGCCGTTGATCGCGAGCACGTCGTAGAGGTGCGTCGGGTCCAGCGACATGACCGTGATGACGACCTGGACCTCGTTGCGCAGGCCCTTGGCGAAGGTCGGGCGCAGCGGGCGGTCGATCAGGCGGCAGGTGAGGATCGCGTCCTCGGACGGGCGGCCCTCGCGGCGGAAGAACGAGCCGGGGATGCGCCCGGCGGCGTACATCCGCTCCTCGACGTCGACCGTCAGCGGGAAGAAGTCGAACTGCTCCTTGGGCTGGCGGCCGGCCGTGGTGGCCGACAGCAGCATGGTGTCGCCCATGGTGACGACGACGGAGCCGGCGGCCTGGCGGGCGAGCCGGCCGGTCTCGAAGGTGATGGAACGGCTGCCGAACGCGCCGTTGTCGATGACGGCGGTGGCCGTGGTGACCCCGTCCTCGGGGTCGAACTCGGCAGCGATGCTGCCCTGAGTGGTGGGTGCGGACATGTGTCCTTCTCTCGTCTCGTCGCTCCGGCCTCGTACCGGTTCGCGACTCCTCTTACGGCGGGCGTCCGCCGTCTGCGCCCGGGGCGACCGGTGCTCGATCGAAGCCCTCGGGTGGTGCGGTTCCCCTCGCGGGGACCGGCCACTCCTCCCGGGGGCCACTACCGAGGACCGGCCCTTCACGGGCGGCCGACGGGTGTCCCGCCTGGCCCGTGCGGCGGGTGCCGCACGAGAGAGGGGACCGTCCCGGTTACCCGGAGCGGTCCCCTCGACGTGCTATCGGCGCAGGCCGAGCCGCTCGATCAACGAGCGGTACCGGTTGATGTCGGTCTTCGCCAGGTAGTTCAGCAGCCGCCGGCGGCGGCCGACCAGCAGGAGCAGGCCCCGCCGGCTGTGGTGGTCGTGCTTGTGCATCTTGAGGTGTTCGGTCAGGTCGCTGATCCGCCGGGTCAGCATCGCGACCTGCACCTCGGGCGAACCGGTGTCCTTCTCGACCGTGGCGTAGTCGGTCATGATCTGCTGCTTCGTCGCGCTGTCCAGCGCCATGGTTCGCCTCCTGGGCGGGTCACGTGTGGCCCTCGGTCTGACTCACGAGGGCAGGTCTCACACAGCCGGGATGTCCCAGCAAGGGACCAGGCTACCAGCGGCGTGATCGAGGTTGTCCCGAGTGGGGGCCGGAGGCCTCCGCGCAGGGACGACGCAACGGCTCCGCCGAGCAGGGGAACGGCACCTGGCCGCGGTGTCGCCGGAGGACGACAGGGTCATCGCGCTGTCGTCCGGAGGACGACGACGTCACAGGCGCAGGACCTGACGGGTGTCGGCGACGTCCTTGGCCATCGCGGCGAGCAAGCCATGCACGTCGTCGAAGGCGGCCATGGGACGGAGCCGGTGGGCGAACTCCACGCCGACGTGCTCGCCGTACAGGTCGCCGTCGAAGTCCAGGACGAACGCCTCGACCGTGCGCCGGCTGCCCTGGAAGGTCGGGTTGGTGCCCACCGAGATCGCGGCAGGCAACCGCTCCTGACTCGCTCCGCTGCGCGGGTCGCGGGTGACCAGGTGCCCGGCGTAGACGCCGTCGGCGGGGATCGCGGTGTACTGCGGGCTCTCCACGTTCGCCGTCGGGTAGCCCAGGTCCCGGCCCCGGCGGTCGCCGCGGACGACGACGCCGTCGACCCGGTGCAGGCGGCCCAGCGCGCGGGCCGCCGACACCATGTCGCCGGCGGCCACGCAGGCCCGCACGTAGGTGGAGGAGATCGTCACCTCGCCGTCGTCCGAGGAGTCCTGCGCCAGGGCGACGCCCTCGACCGCGAAGCCGAACCGGCGGCCCTCCTCGGCGAGGGTGCCGACGTTCCCCGACGCCTTGTGCCCGTAGGTGAAGTTCTCCCCCACGACGACCTGCGCGGCGTGCAGCCGCTCGACGAGCACGCTGTGCGTGAAGGTCTCCCGCGTCAGCCGGCTGAACTCCGGGGTGAACGGCAGCACGCACATCGCGTCGACGCCCAGCCCCGCGACCAGCTCGGCCTTGCGGTCCAGCGAGGTCAGGATCGCCGGGTGCGAGCCGGGCCGGACGACCTCTGCCGGGTGCGGGTCGAAGGTGAGCAGCAGGCACGGCCGCCGCATGGCGCGGGCGCGGGCGACCGCGGCACCGATCAGGGTCTGGTGCCCGCGGTGCACCCCGTCGTACATGCCGACGGTGACGACCGTGCGGCCCAGATCACCCGGGGTGGACTCCAGCCCCCGCCAGCGCAGCACGCGACCGGTTCCGGTCAGGAGACCCGGTGCAGCCAGCCGTGGGTGTCGGCCACCCGCCCGTGCTGGATGTCCAGGAGCGTCTCCCGCAGCCGCATGGTGAGCGCGCCGGGCCCGCCGCCGCCCACGGTGAAGTCGCCGGTCCGCGCCTTGATCTCGCCGACCGGGGTGATGACCGCCGCCGTGCCGCAGGCGAAGGTCTCGGTGATCGAGCCGTCGAGCGCGCCGCTGCGCCACTCCTCCAGGCTCACCTTGCGCTCGGTCACCCGGTGCCCGAGCTCGCGGGCGACGGTGATCAACGAGTCGCGGGTGATGCCGGGCAGCAGCGTGCCGGAGAGCTCCGGGGTGACCAGCTCGGCGTCCTCCCCCGAGCCCTGCACGAAGAAGAGGTTCATGCCGCCGAGCTCCTCGATGTAGCGCCGCTCGACGGCGTCGAGGTAGACGACCTGGTCGCAGCCGAGCTCGCTGGCCTGCTGCTGCGGCCGCAGGCTCGCGGCGTAGTTGCCGGCGCACTTGACGTCGCCGGTGCCCCCGGGGGCGGCGCGGACGTAGTCCTCGGAGACGAAGACCGACACGGGGTGGACGCCCCGCGGGAAGTAGGGCCCGGCCGGGCTGGCGATGACGAGGAACAGGTACTCGTGCGCCGGCCGGACGCCGAGGAAGGACTCGGTGGCCAGCTGGTAGGGGCGCAGGTAGAGGGTCTGGTCGGGCAGGGTGGGCACCCAGTCGCGGTCGGCGTCGACGAGCGCGTCGACCGCGGCGAGGAACGCCTCCTCGGGCACCGGCGGCATGGCCAGGCGGTCGGCGCTGCGGACGAACCGCGCGGCGTTGGCCTCCGGCCGGAACGTGGCGACGCTGCCGTCGGGCTGGGCGTAGGCCTTGAGCCCCTCGAAGATCGACTGGGCGTAGTGCAGGGCGGCGGTGCCGGGGTCCATCGACAGCGGGCCGTACTGCGTCAGCCGCGCGTCGTACCAGCCCTGGCCCTCGCGGTAGCGGGCCACGAACATGTGGTCGGTGAAGTGCCGGCCGAACCCGGGGTCGGCCAGCACCGCCGCGCGCTCGGGCACGGACCGGCGCTGGACGTCCTCCACGACCACCGGCACGTTCTCGAGGAACATCCGCGAGGAGGTACGGCTGTCGGCGAGCGTGTCGGTCATGGCTCCCACCTGGGCGTGCGCGTTCCGGCGGATCCGGCGGTCGCCGGACCCGCGGCACCACCCTAGCCAGCCTGCCGCGGTCCGCGCGCCGACAGGGAACCGCGGGGCGGTTCCGGGCGGCGGCCACGGGGCCGACCGCTCAGCGCCTGGACGCCCCTCGGCACGGAGATGTCGCCCGGCCGACGCCGTCCTCCGCTAGGTTCCGGCGGATGTCCGACGTGGTGGCGGCAGAGGACTCCTCCGGAGCCGTGCGCGCGGTCGGCTTCGGCGCCGCCGTGCACGTGGCCCGGTTCGCGCTCATCCTGGCGACGCTGGAGCTCGCGCCGCTGGTCGGCGTCTCGGGCTGGTACCTGGGGCTGGCCGCGAACGCCGTCTGCACCGTGTTCGCCCTGGTGCTGGTCACCCGGATGCGGCTGTGGCACTCCACCGGGCTCCTGCGCCTGCTGCCCTCCCGGCTGGCGCTGATCGCCCTGGTGCCGCTCGCCGCGCAGGCCGCGCTGTGGGCCCTCCCCGGCGGGGTCGTCCCCCGGTCACCCGGCCTGGCGCTGTGGCTGCTGACGCTGCTGCTGGTGGGGGTGAACGAGGAGCTGATCAGCCGGGGCGTGGTGCTCTCCCGTCTCCGTTGCGACCTGCGGCCACGGCCCGCCGTCGTCGTCACCGCCGTCCTCTTCGGGCTGCAGCACTTCTCGCTCCTGGCCACCGGCGACCGCGCGCTCGGGGACGTCGCCCTCACCGTGCTGATGACGGGGGTCTACGGCTTCGCCCTGGCCGCCTTCCAGCTCCGGTTCGCCTGGCTGTGGCCGCTGGTGCTCGTGCACGCCGCGGGCAACCTCACCTCGGTGCTCGGGGAGGAGGCCCCGGACGGCTGGTACGTGGCCGCGCACGTCGGCTTGCTGGCCTACGGCCTCGTCCTCCTGCGCGGCCGGCCGGCCGGCCCGCCCCCGGGCCGGCCGGCGACCGCACCGGCCTCGGTCAGGCCTGCTTCTCCTGGTTGACCCTCGGCCCCGCGTACTCGAGCACCTCGTAGGTCCAGACGTGCGCCGAGTGCGGAGCCGCCGAGGCGAGCGTGTCGCCCCCGCCGTCGTGGGCGCGGTCGAAGTCCTGGCTGGACTGCCAGGCCTCGTAGGCCTCGTGGCTGCTCCACCGGGTGTAGACCAGGTACTGGTCGGTGCCCTCCAGGGGCCGGAGGAGCTCGAACCACTCGAATCCCGGCGTGCTCTCCACGGCTCCGGCGCGCCCGCGGAAACGCTCCTCGAAGCGGTCCTGCTTGTCCTTCGGCACGGTGATCGCGTTGATCTTGACGACGCTCATGGCTCTCCCCTTCCCGGCCCGCGCGACGGTCAACCGCCGGTGCGGCACGCTGGACGGGTGACCTCCGACCGCACCGTCGACCTCGGGTTCGCCCGCCTGGACGCCGACCGCGCCGTCCGCACCGGCACCCCGGAGGTGGTCTTCGCGGCCGGCAAGACCCCGGCCGAGACGGTGGCCTGCCTCGCCGGGCTGCTCGCCGCCGGCGTCCGGCCCGCCTGGGCGACCCGGGTCGACGACACCACGGCCGCGGCGATCCGGGAGCGCTGGCCGGAGGCGGTGGTCGGCGGGCAGGCGCGGTGCGCGGTCGTGGGGCCGCTGCCCGACCCGGTGGGCGAGGTGCTCGTGCTCACCGCCGGGACGTCGGACGGCCCGGTGGCCGCCGAGGTGGTGGCCACCCTCGCCGCCTGCGGCGTCGGTGCCCGGCGGGTGGACGACGTGGGCGTCGCCGGCATCCACCGGGTGCTCGCCGTCGTCCCCGACCTCGCCGCCGCCGACGCCGTGGTGGTGGTCGCCGGGATGGACGGCGCGCTGCCCAGCGTGGTGGCGGGGCTGACCGACCGGCTGGTGGTCGCGGTGCCGACGTCGGTCGGCTACGGCGCCGCGTTCGAGGGGCTGGCCGCGCTGCTGACCATGCTCACCGCCTGCGCACCCGGCGTCCTCGTGGTGAACATCGACAACGGCTTCGGCGCAGGGGTCGCGGCGGCCCGGATCGTCCGCTCCTCCTCCGGCGGGCCGCCGGCTCAGCGGTAGCGGACGGGGTCGGGCAGGAGCTCGTTCATCGACCCGGACCGGAAGCCGCGGGGGTCCAGCTCGACGGCCGTGAAGCCACCGACGGCGCCGAGCAGCCCGGGGCGGGCGGCCACCGCCGCCACCAGCGCCGGATCGACCTCCACCCGGGCGACGTCCTCCCCCATGTCCCGCACCCGCAGGTCGCGCACCGGCAGGCCGGCGTCGGACAGCGCGGTGCGGAGGGCCGCCTCCGCGCGCTCCACCCGGCCGAGCGCCGCGGCGGACACCGGGACGCCGTAGGCGATCCGGCTGGCCAGGCAGGCGGCGGCCGGCTTGTCGGCGAGGGGCAGCTCCCAGCGGCGGGCCGCGGCCCGGACGTCGTCCTTGGTCAGGCCGGCGCGCGCCAGCGGCGCCCAGGCCCCGCGCTCGGCGGCGGCGCGGATGCCGGGCCGGAATCCGGCGCGCAGGTCGTCGGCGTTGGTGCCCGTGACGACGTCGGCGATGCCGAGGGACGCGGCCAGCGGCGTCAGCACCTCGACCAGCTCGGTCTTGCAGAAGGCGCACCGGTTCCCGGCGTTGGCCCGGTAGCCGGCCCGGGACAGCTCGTCGGTGCGCGGGTGCTCGTGCCGCACTCCGAGGGAGGCGGCGAACCGGGCGGCGCCGGCCAGCTCGGCGACCGGGAGGCTGGGCGAGACGGCGGTGGCCGCCACCACGGCGTCCGGCCCCAGCGCGCGGACGGCGGCGGCGAGCAGCAGGCCGCTGTCCACGCCCCCGGAGAAGGCCACGAGCACCCCCGGCAGCCCGGACAGCTCGGCGTCCAGCGCCGCCAGGCGCGCATCGAGGCTCATCCCCTCGAAGGCTGCCACCAGCTCAGCCCGGCGGGAAGCCCACCGCGACGCGGGTGGCCCGGCCGGCGTCCTCGATCAGCGCCACGAGCCGGCCGTCGGGGTCCACGGCGGCGTGCGTCCCGGCCGCGCCGGTCGCGGGGATGCGCTGGCCGTAGCCGAGCGCCCGCGCCTCCTCCGCCGTCAGCGACCGCTCGGGGAAGAGCAGCCGGGCGGCATCGGTCAGGGGCAGGAAGCCCGGTCCGCCACCGGCGACCAGCGCGGCGGCCGACTCCTCGACCGTGCCGGCCTCGGCCACGGTGAAGGAGCCCGAGGTGGTCCGCCGCAGCGCGGTGAGGTGGCCGCCCACGCCGAGCGCGGCGCCGGCGTCCCGCGCGATGGCGCGGATGTAGGTGCCGGCGGTGCACTCGACGGTCACGTCGACGTCGACCAGGTCGGGGCTCGGCCGGTCGATGCGGCGCACCTCGAGCCGGTGGACGGTGACCGACCGGGCGGCCAGTTCGACGGCCTCGCCGGCGCGCACCCGGTCGTAGGAGCGGCGGCCGTCGACCTTCACCGCGCTGACCGCCGAGGGCACCTGCTGGAGCGGGCCGGTCTGGGCGGCGAACGCCGCCCGGACCGCGGCGTCGTCCAGGCCCGCCGTGGAGGTGGTGGTCACGACGTCGCCCTCGCGGTCGTCGGTGACGGTCGCCTGGCCGAGCCGGACGGTCGCCTCGTAGGTCTTGCCGGAGCCGCCGACGTAGCCCAGCAGCCGCGTCGCCGCGCCCACCCCGAGGATGAGCAGGCCGGTGGCCATCGGGTCGAGGGTGCCGGCGTGGCCGACCTTGCGCACCGACAGCGCCCGCCGGGCGCGGGCCACGACGTCGTGGGAGGTCATGCCGCCGGGCTTGTCGACCAGCATCAGGCCGGGCGGGACATCGGCGTCGGGGCGGCGTGGGCTCACCTGCTCACCGTCTCAGGCGCGCCCAGCCACCGGTCACCCGCCACCCTGGCGAGCACGGCGACCAGCCGGAGGGCGATGAACAGCGTCAGCCCGGTCCAGACGCCGGCCAGCCCGAGGTCGAGCGGGCCGGCGAGCAGGGACAGCGGGAGGAAGCCGACCAGCGCGGCGGCGATGGTGACGGTCCGCAGGTAGCCGACGTCCCCCGCCCCCATCAGCACGCCGTCCAGCGCGAAGACCACCCCGGCCAGCGGCTGGAAGCCGGCGAGGAACCACCAGACGACGGCGGCCTGGGCGAGCACCGCGGGGTCGTCGGTGAACAGCGGCGGCACCACGTCGCGCAGCGCCAGCAGCAGGGCCGCCACGAGGCAGCCGGTGCCCAGCCCCCAGGCCGTGACCCGGCGGGCGGTCGCACGGGCGTCGCCGGGGCGGCCGCCGCCGAGCGCTTGCCCGACGAGGGTCTGGGCGGCGATGGCGTAGGCGTCGAGCACCAGCGCCAGGAAGAAGAACAGCTGCAGGGCGATCTGGTGGGCGCCCAGCGCGGCGGTCCCCGCGCGCGCGGCCACACCGGCGGCGACCAGGAACGACAGCTGCAGGACCGCCGCGCGGAGCAGCAGGTCCCGCCCGATGACCAGCTGGTGCACCAGTGCGCCGGGGCGCACCCGCCAGGTCGCGCCCTCGCGCCGCAGCGCCTGCACGAAGAGCGCGGCGGTGAGCGCCTGGCCGGTGACGTTGGCGACCGCGGAGCCGACCAGCCCCAGCCCGGCCGGGTGCACCAGGAGGGGGCACAGGACGAGGCTCACCAGACTGCCGGCGAGGACGAACCGCACCGGACGCCGCAGCTCCTGCACGCCGCGCAGCCAGCCGTTGCCGGCCAGCGAGACGAGCAGCAGCGGAGCACCGAGCGCCGCGATCCGCAGCCACTCCTCGCCGGCGTGGGCGACCGGGCCGGCCCCGCCGGCGAGCAGCCGGGTCAGCGGGCCGGCGAGGAGCTGGAAGAGGACGACGACGAGCAGCCCCAGCGCGAGGGCCAGCCAGGTCGCCTGGACGCCCTCCTCGACGGCGCCCGCCCGGTCACCGCCGCCGGCCCGGCGGGCGGCCCGCGCGGTGGTCCCGTAGGCGAGGAAGTTCAGCAGCGCGGCGGCCCAGGCCAGCAGCCCGCCGCCGACGGCGAGCCCGCCGAGCGCCACCGTGCCGAGGTTTCCGATGACCGCGGTGTCGACCAGCAGGTACAGCGGCTCCGCGGCCAGGACCACCAGCGCCGGCAAGGCAAGAGCGAGGACACCGGGCCGCGGAGGGCGGAGCCCTCCCGGCGCGGTGGCCTGGACGGGCTCTCCACCGCCGGGGGACGGCACGTGGTCGCGGTGCTGCCCGGAGGGTGGCGACGTCATGGCCGGAGCCCTCCCGGCGCGGTGGCCTGGACGGGCTCTCCACCGCCGGGGGACGGCACGTGGTCGCGGTGCTGCCCGGAGGGTGGCGACGTCATGGCCGGAGCCCTCCCGGCGCGGTGGCATGGACGGGCTCAGCGCCCGTCGGGGACGGCACGTGGTCGCGGTGCTGCCCGGAGGGTGGCGACGTCATGGCCGGAGCCCTCCCGGCGCGGTGGCATGGACGGGCTCACCGCCCGTCGGGGACGGCACGTGGTCGCGGTGCTGCCCGGAGGGTGGCGACGTCATGGCCGGAGCCCTCCCGGCGCGGTGGCGTGGACGGGCTCACCGCGAGTCGGGGACGCTCGGTGGCCGCGGTGCGGTCCGGAGGACCGCCGTGTCATCGCGTGCAGAGCTGGGCGCGCAGCGCCGCGACCGTGCCCTCGCGGTCGGCGGAGGAGGTGTAGCCCGCCGCCGCGCGGTGACCGCCACCGCCGAGGGCCATGGCCACCCGCGCGACGTCGGTGGCCCCCCGCGACCGCAGGGAGACCGACCACGACCCGTCGTCCTGGCCCTTCAGGACGCAGGCGACGTCGGCCTCCTCCGCGGAACGGACGACGTCGACGAGGGCTTCCAGTTGCTCCCCCGGCAGCCCGTGCTCGGCCGCCTCGGCGGTGCTGGACCAGGTCCAGACCAGACCGGCGCCGACCTCGGGCTCCAGCGCCGCCCGGCCGGCCACCACCGACAGGAGGCCGAGCCAGCCGAAGGGCGCGGTGTCGAACAGCCGGCGGCTGATGGCCGCGTGGTCGATCCCGGTGCCGAGCAGCCGGGCCGCGAACTCGTGGGTCTCCGGCCGAGTGCTGCCGAAGCGGAAGGAGCCCGTGTCGGCCGCGAGGCCGGCGTAGAGGCAGGTGGCCAGCTGCCGGTCGAGGGTCACGCCCAGCCCGTCGAGCAGGTCGGCGACCAGGGTGACGGTCGCGGGCGCCGTCGGATCGACCAGGCGCACCTGCCCGAAGCCGGGGTTGCTCGCGTGGTGGTCGACGACGACCGACGTCATCGCCCGGTCGAGCAGGCCGGCCAGCTCCCCCAGCCGGCCCGGTGACGCCGCGTCCAGGCTGACGAAGACGTCCGGGGACGACGGCACCGCGTCCGCCGGCACGAGACCGTCGGCACCGGGGATCCATCCCAGCGAGGCGGGCAGCGTGAACGGACCTGGGAAGGTGGCGAGCACGCGGGCGCCCCGCCGTCGCAGGCCCTCGGCGAGCGCCAGGGTGCTGCCCAGCGCATCGGCATCGGGCTGCACGTGACCGGAGAGCACGACGGTCGCGCGGGACTGCGCGGCCTCGGCCAGCACGGCGGCCGCCGATCGGGTGGCGGCCGCCAGATCGGCGGCCGGGCGCCCGTCGGAGGCGGGGCTCACGCGCCCGCGTCGGGGTCGGCCACCCGGCCGCCCTGGTGCTCGGTGATGTCGCCCCCGCCGACCGGGTAGCCGGGGCCACCGTCGTCGGGCTCGTCGGCGGCGATGCTGGGCACCTCCCCGATCTGACCGCGCTTGCCGCCGTCGGTCGGGTCGCCGGTGGCGGGCACGCGCCGCCCGCCCAGCACCGCCTCGCCCTGGCCCTCGTCGGGCTCGAACGGGTCGGGGTCGTTCTCGGTCACGGTGCGCTCCTCGTGGCGGCGGTGTCCTCGGAGGCGTCATCGGCGGGGTCGGACCCCGTCGTGTCGTCCTCGTCCTCGTCCTCGTCCTCGTCGTCCTCCGCCGGCTTCCGGTACGGGTCGGCCTCGCCGGCGTAGCTGGCACCCTCCCGGGCCCGGGCCAGCTCGGCGTCGGCGTGCCGGGCGCGCTCGAGCGCCTCCTCCAGCTCCCGGGCGGTGTCCGGGACGATGTCGGCCACGAACGTGAGCGACGGCACGAACTTGATGCCGGTCTGCCGGCCGACGGTGGAGCGCAGCACCCCGGTGGCGCTGGTCAGCGCCTTCGCCGAGTCGGCGATCTGGATGTCGTCCCCGTAGACCGTGTAGAAGACCGTGGCCTCCCGCAGGTCACTGGTCACCCGGGCGTCGGTGACCGTCACCATGCCCAGGCGGGGGTCCTTGATCTGGGACTCGATCGCGGCGGAGACGATCTGTCGGATGCGCACCGCGAGCTTGCGAGCGCGAGCCGGATCGGCCATCGGACCTCCAAGGTTCGTGGGTGGAGCGGCCCCGCTCCGGCGAGCGGGACGGGGGCGAGCGGTCCTCTTACTGGTCCTCGTCGCCGAAGAGCTGACGGTGGGTCGACAGCAGCGTCACCTCTGGCCGGTCGGCCAGCAACCGCTCGCACGCGTCGAGCACGTCGGTCACCTGTGCGGCCTCCCCCGCCACGGTTGCGACCCCGACCTGCACCCGGCGGTGCAGGTCCTGGTCGCCGACCTCGGCGGCGGCGACGGCGAAGCGGCGCCGCAGCTCGGCCACGATCGGGCGGACGATGGCGCGCTTGCCCTTGAGCGAGTGCACGTCGCCCAGCAGCAGGTCGGCGGTGAGCGTGCCGGTGAACACGCTCACCGCCTCCCTGCTGGATGGTGCTGGAACGGGTCCGGTCAGTCGCGCGGCTTCTCGCGCATCTCGAAGGTCTCGATCACGTCGTCGACCTTGATGTCGTTGAACGACCCCAGGCCGATACCGCACTCGTAGCCCTCGCGGACCTCGGTCGCGTCGTCCTTGAACCGGCGGAGGGACTCCACCGACAGGTTGTCGGCGACCACGGCACCGTCGCGGATGAGACGGGCCTTCGAGTTGCGGACGATCGTGCCGCTGCGGACCAGCGAACCGGCGACGTTGCCGATCTTCGGCACCCGGAAGACCTCGCGGACCTCCGCCGTGCCGAGCTGGACCTCCTCGTAGATGGGCTTGAGCATGCCCTTGAGCGCGGCCTCGATCTCGTCGATCGCCTGGTAGATGACCGTGTAGTACCGGACGTCCACCCCTTCGCGGTTGGCGAGCTCGGTGGCCTGGCCCTCGGCCCGGACGTTGAAGCCCAGGACGATGACGTCGTCGGCCAGCGCCAGGTCGATGTCGCTCTTGGTGATGCCACCGACGCCGCGGTGGATGACCCGGAGCGAGATCTCGTCGTCGACCTCGATCTTCATGAGCGCCTCTTCGAGCGCCTCGACGGTGCCCGAGTTGTCGCCCTTGATGATCAGGTTGAGCTGACGGGTCTCCTTGAGCGCCGCGTCGAGGTCCTCGAGGCTGATCCGCTTGCGCATCGAGGCGTTCTGCGCGTTGCGGATGCGGGCCTGACGACGATCGGCGATCTGCCGGGCGACGCGGTCCTCGTCGACGACGAGGAAGGTGTCGCCGGCACGCGGCACCGAGGTGAGGCCCACGACCTGCACGGGGCGGGCCGGCAGGGCCTCCTTCAGCTTGTTGCCGTGCTCGTCGAGCAGCGACCGGACGCGACCGTAGGCGTCGCCGGCCACGATCGAGTCGCCCTGGCGCAGCGTGCCGCGCTGGACGAGCACCGTGGCGACGGGCCCGCGGCCCTTGTCCAGCTTGCCTTCGATGACCACACCCTGCGGGTCCTGCTCGGTGTTCGCGCGCAGGTCGAGGGAGGCGTCGGCGGTCAGCAGCACCGCCGCGAGCAGGTCGTCGAGACCCTGCCGCGTGATGGCCGAGACGTCGACGAACATTGTCTCGCCGCCGTACTCCTCGGCGACCAGGCCGTACTCGGTGAGCTGCTGGCGGATCTTGGCGGGGTTGGCCCCCTCCTTGTCCACCTTGTTCACCGCGACCACGATCGGGACCTCGGCGGCCTGGGCGTGGTTGAGCGCCTCGACGGTCTGCGGCATGACGCCGTCGTCCGCCGCGACCACCAGGATGACGATGTCGGTGACCTTCGCACCGCGGGCACGCATCGCGGTGAACGACTCGTGACCCGGGGTGTCGATGAAGGTGACCGGACGCTCGTTGCCGTCCAGCTCGGTGACGACCTGGTAGGCGCCGATGTGCTGGGTGATGCCGCCGGCCTCGCGGGCCACGACGTTGGCGTCGCGGATCGCGTCGAGGAGCTTGGTCTTTCCGTGGTCGACGTGACCCATGACGGTCACGACCGGCGGACGGGCCGACCAGTCCTCCTCGTCGCCCTCCTCGTCACCGAAGGTGAGGTCGAAGGTCTCGAGGAGCTCGCGGTCCTCGTCCTCGGGGCTGACGACCTGGATGACCCAGCCGATCTCGGCGCCGAGCAGCTGCAGCGTCTCGTCGTTGACCGACTGCGTCGCGGTGACCATCTCGCCCAGGTGGAAGAGGGCGGTGACCAGCGCGGCCGGCTGGGCGTTGATCCGCTCGGCCAGGTCGGTCAGCGAGGCGCCACGGGGCAGCCGGACGGTCTGCCCGTTGCCACGCGGCAGGCTGACGCCGCCCATGCTTGGCGCCGCCATGGAGTCGAACTCCTGACGCCGCTGCTTCTTGCTCTTGCGGCCACGGACCGGCCCACGACCGCCGGGACGGCCGAAGGCACCGGCGGTGCCGGCACCCGAACCGCCACGGCCGCGACCACGGCCACCGCCGCCACCGCGGAAGCCACCACCGGCGGGCGCGCCGGCACCGGGGGCACCGCCGCCGCCACCGGGACGGAAGCCACCGCCACCGCCACCGCCGGGACCACCCGGACGGCCGCGGCCACCGGGACCACCGGGACCGCCACCGGGGCGACCGCCACCGGCGGGCCGGCCGGGCATCATGCCCGGGGACGGGCGCTGCGGCATCATGCCCGGGTTCGGGCGCGGGCCACCGGGGCCCGCGGCCGGACGCGGGCCACCGGCACCGGGACCGGGACGGGGACCACCGGGTCCGGCCGGACGGGGACCACCGGCGCCGGGCGCCGGGCGGGGACCGCCGGTACCGGGCGCGGGACGGCCACCCGCCGCCGGACCGGGACGCGGGCCACCGGCCGCGGGGGCCGGCCGGGGGGCGCTGCTGAAGGGGTTGTTACCGGGTCGCGGCGCCGGCCGCGGGCCGGGACGCGGACCACCGGGCGCACCACCGCCGGCCGGGCCCGGACGGGGACCGGCCGGACGCGGAGCGGCCGGCTGCTGCGGCGGAGCCGCCGGGGCCTGTGCGGCCGGGGCGACGGGAGCCGGAGCCTCCGGAGCGGCAGCCGGCTGCCGGGGACCCGGGCGCGGCCCGGGAGCCGCGGGGCGGGCCGGTGCCGACGGAGCGGCGGCGGCTGGTGCGGAGGGCGCGGCGGGAGCCGCCGGAGCCGCGGGCTTCGGGGCGGGCGCACTGGGACGGGGGGCGGCCGGCGCGGCGGCGCCGTTCCCGCCCGTCGCGGCGCCGAGTGCCTCACGGAGCCGCCGGGCCACGGGGGCCTCGACGGTGGAGGACGCGGACTTCACGAACTCGCCCTGCTCCTTGAGCGTGGCGAGCACGGTCTTGCTGTCGACACCGAACTCCTTGGCGAGTTCGTGTACGCGGGCTTTGCCTGGCACGGGTCTCCTCTTTGTGAGGCCGGCGGCTTGCCCGCTCGACCTCGTCGTTAGTGGCGCATGGTCATCGTGAGAACTTCACGGCTGAGTCATCCGACGGTGTCCTGTCGACGTGCGGACCGGCCTGGTGCCGGCCCGACTGGGAACTGCTGGTGTTGCCCGATCCGGTTCCCTCCCCCGGCACCTCCGGGGAGGCGTCGAGCACGAAGGCCCGGAGCGGACCGACCTCCACGGGGGCGCTGGTGCGCAGCGCCCGCGGGAAGGCCCGGCGTCGCTCCGCTGCGCGCAGGCACTCCGCGGTGGGGTGCAGGGACGCACCCCGCCCGGGGAGCCGCCGGCGTGGATCGGGGACCAGGTCCCCGGCCACGACGACGACGCGCAGCAGATCGCTGACCGACGCCCGCTTCCGGCACCCCACGCAGGTGCGGACCGGATCCGACGTTTCGGCCACCCGCAACTCTAGCGCGTGGCCGGTCCGCGTTGTTCCGCGCGCCGTGGCCCGGACCGGGATCCACCCCCGGACGGGGCCGGTCGGCCCGCCTGGGCGCCGCCGCGCCCCCCGCCCGGGTGAGCCGGCAGGCCCGAGCGCAGCGGCGGACGGCCCACCCCCGGGGAGGGGGTTGCGTCGGCGTCGTCGGCCTGCGCATCGCTGCGGATGTCGATCCGGCAGCCGGTGAGCCGGGCCGCGAGGCGGGCGTTCTGCCCCTCCTTGCCGATCGCGAGCGACAGCTGGTAGTCCGGGACCACGACCCGCACGGCCTTGGCCTGGGGGTCGACGAGCTGCGCGCCGGAGACGCGGGCCGGGCTCAGCGCCGAGGCCACGAAGGACGCCGGGTCGTCGGACCAGTCGACGATGTCGATCTTCTCGCCGTGCAGCTCGCTCATCACGTTGCGCACCCGCTGGCCCATCGGCCCGATGCACGAGCCCTTGGCGTTCAGCCCGGGCACCGAGGTGCGGACGGCGATCTTCGAGCGGTGGCCCGCCTCGCGGGCGACCGCCACGATCTCGACGCTGCCGTCGGCGATCTCCGGGACCTCGAGGGCGAACAGCTTGCGCACCAGGTTGGGATGCGTGCGGGAGACGGTCACCTGCGGACCCCGGAACGTGCGGGACACCGCCACCACGTAGGCCTTGATCCGGCTGCCGTGGGCGTAGCTCTCACCGGGCACCTGCTCCGCCGACGGGAGCACCGCCTCGACCTTGCCGATGTCGATCATCACGATGCCGCTGGCGTTGCGCCGCTGGTCGGCCTGGACGATCCCGCTGACGATGTCGCCCTCCTTGCCGACGTACTCGCCGAAGGTCTGCTCGTGCTCGGCGTCGCGCAGCCGCTGGACGATGACCTGCTTGGCGGTGCTCGCGGCGATCCGGCCGAAGTCGGTGGGGGTGTCGTCCCACTCCCGCACGACCTCGCCGTCCGGGCCGAGCTCCTGGGCGAGGACGGCGACCTCCCCGCTCTTGCGGTCCACGTGCACCCGCACGTGCTTGGCCGCGCCGTCCGCGTGCCGGTAGGCGGTCACCAGCGCGGTCTCGAGGGCCTCGATCACCGTGTCGACCGGGATGCCCTTCTCCCGCTCGACCGCCTTCAGCGCGGTGACGTCGATGTTCACGTGTCTCCTCCGTCGTCGTCCGCGAGCCCGGCCCGGTCGGGGCCGTCGTGCTCGGCGGCGTCGTCCTCTGCGCCGTCCTGCTCTGCGCTGTCGTCCAGTGCGCTGTCGTCCACTGCGCTGTCGTCGTCGGCCGGGTCGCCGGCCCGGGCGAACTCCACCTGCACCCGGCCCGCCCCGAGCTCGGCCCAGGGGACGAGGCGTGGCTGCGGCGGGCGCTTCTTCGCTCCCGGCTTCCCCTTCGCCTCGACGGCGAGGGTCACCCCCTGACCGTCCACCGCGGTCACCCGCCCGGTCAGCTGCTCGCTGGCGCCGGCAGGGCCGACGGCCACGACCACCAGGCGGCCGGTGTTGCGCCGCCAGTGGCGCTCGTCGGTGAGCGGCCGGTCCACTCCCGGGCTGGTCACCTCGAGCACGTACGGCGTCCGTCCCATGCCGTCGTCGTTGCGGTCCAGGACCTCCGAGACAGCGCGGCTGACCTCGGCGATGCCGTCCAGGGTCACGCCCTCGTCGCGGTCGACCACCACGCGCACGACGCTCCGCCGGCCGGCGGGGGTGACGACGAGCTCCTCCAGGTCGTACCCGGCCCCGGTCACCGCGGGCTCGATCCAGCCGGTCAGACGGGCCGTCGCCGGATCGCTGCGCTGGGTTCCGCGAGAGGCGGACACGCTTGCCTCCTCAGGCTCGGTCGGCCGCACGATGCGTGCGCACACCCCTGCGACCCGGCGCCGTGAACCTGCGTCGCGAACCGGACCCGGGATCGAGGGGAAGTGCCCAGGCTACCGTCCGCGCGGGCGGGCCGGCCCGGCGCGTGGCTCCCGGCGCACGGCCCGGCCGCCGGGGCAGGTGGGGCGCGTGTGGCGCCGCCGCTCACGTGCGGCGGCTCGGCACGCCCGACCCGCCGCGCGACCGGCTGGGGACGCCCTCGGCTGCGAGGATGGAGCGCGATGTCCTCTCCCCCGCTCCCCGGTCCGCGGACCTTCAGCCGCCGGACGCTGCTCGCGGTCTCCGCGGCCGGCCTCGCCGCCGCCGCGGCCGGGTGCACGTCCTCCCCACCGGAGGACGAGCGGAACGCGGTCACCAGCGAGCAGGCCGACGAGCTCGCCGCGCAGGTCGCCGTGCAGGAGACGCTGGTCCGGGCGTACGAGCTCGCCCTCGAGGCCGACCCGGCGCTGGCCGCGGCGACACCCGAGCTGGCCGACCAGGCCCGTGAGCAGCTCGACCGGCTGCAGGCCGCCGCCCCGGGCAGCACGCCCGAGGCCACCCCACCCCCGGACCTCCCCCCGCCCGGCCAGGGCCAGGCCTGGCTGCGGGCCCAGGTCGCCGTCGCCGCCACCTCGCACGCGACCGCGGCCCTGGCCCAGACCGGTGGCCGGGCCGCCCTGCTGGGCTCCGTCGCGGCCGGCCTGCGCGGTCACGAGGCCCGACTGGCATGAGGGAGAACGGTCATGGCTGACGACGGGACCACCTCCCTCGCCGACGAGAACACCGCGCTGGACGAGGCGCTGGCCGCCGAGCACGCCGCCGTCTGGGGGTACGGCGTGGTGGGCGCCGCGCTGCCGCCGGGCGAGCGCGCCGCCGCGGCCGCAGCGGAGGCCGTCCACCGCGACCTCCGGGACCGGCTCATCGCCCTGCTCGCCGAGCGGGGCGCGGAGCCGGCGCTGCCCGAGGCCGGCTACGCGCTGCCGTTCCCCGTCCTCTCCCCGGTCGATGCGGCCTCCCTGGCCGCCACCGTGGAGGAGGGCGGCGTCGCGGCGTGGCTGCGCGTCCTGGACCGCGCCGCGGAGCGGTCCAGCCGGGCGCTGGCGATGGAGGTGCTCGGCGCCGCCGAGGTCCGCGCGGTGGGCTGGCGGACCGCGGCCGGGCAGACCCCGGTCACCCGGGCCCTGCCCGGGCTGTGACATCGCCGCCCTCCGGGCGGCACCGCGGCCGGGCAGCGCCCCCGTCGGACGCTGAGCCCATCGGTCGACGCGTCGGGGAACCCTCCGGGTCCCCGCTCCGCGCCGACGGCGCTATGCGAGCGCGCCGAGGAAGGCGTCGGTCACGGCCACGGCGGCGCTGCTGGACTGGCCGCCCTCCACGAGGGTGGCGAAGGCGATGTCCCCCTGGGGCCCGCCCACCTGGTAGCCCATGAACCAGCCGTGGGAGTCCGGCGGCGTGTTGGTGCCGTACTCCGCCGTGCCGGTCTTGCCGTACACCTCGCCCCGGTCGGCCAGGGCGGTCGCGGTCCCCGACAGCACGACCTCGCGCATCATCGGCCGGAGCGCGTCGAGCACGCCCGCCGCGGGGCCGGCGGGCGCCGGTCCGGCGGGCTCACCGCCCACGACCTCGACCGGCGCGGCCGGCGTGCCGCTGGCGATACCGGCCGCCACGAGGGCGAGCTGGGCCGGGCTCATGAGGACCTGCCCCTGGCCGATGGCGTTCGCCGCCTTCGTCGTCCCGGTGCTGTCCCGGGGGACGCTGCCGCTGAAGACGTCGACGGGCAGGTTCCAGTCGGTGCCCACGCCGTAGGCGGCCGCCGCGTCGGCGAGCGCCGCGTCGGGCAGCTGCAGGCCCTGCTGGATGAAGGTGGTGTTGCACGACTGGGCGAAGGCCTCGGTGAAGGGCACCGTGCCGAGGTCGAACTGGTCCTGGTTCTCGAACTCCCGGCCCTCCACCGTCGTCGTCGCCGGGCAGGGGACGGCGGTCGACGGGGTGAGCCCGCCGGCGAGCAGGGCGGTCGCCGTCATGGTCTTCATGCTGGAACCGGGCGGGTACTGCCCGCGCAGCGCGTTGCCCGGGTCGGCGGCCTCGTTCGAGGCGACGGCGAGCAGCTCACCGGTGCCGGGCCGGACGACCACCAGGTGCGTGGGCCGCGTCTCGCCGGCCACGGCCGCGTCGGCGGCGTTCTGGATCGCCGGCACCAGCGGGGTCTGCACCGGCCGGCCGGCGACCGGCTCGACGGCGGCGATCTCCTGCCCGGTGTCGCCGGTGGCCGCGTCGGCGCTCACCGCCGACACCGTGTAGCCGGGGGTGCCGGTGAGCTGGTCCTGGTAGGCGCGCTGGAGCCCCGACAGCCCGAGCTGGTCGCCGGCGGCGTACCGGGGCTGCCCGTCCTCGGCGGTCTCCTCGATCAGCTCCGCCGTCGCCGGGCCGACCCGCCCCAGCAGCGCGGAGGCGAAGTCCGCCGTGGGTGCCAGCAGCCGCGTCTCGGTGGGGAACACCGCGCCGGGCAGGTCGTACACCTGGGCGCGGATCGCCTCGAAGGCGGGCCGGCGCAGGGTGATCACCGGCACGAACTGCCCGGCCGGAGCGGCCTGGACGTCGGCGACGATCGTCTGCGGGTCGACGCCCGTCGCCGCCCCCAGGGCCGCCGCGAGCGCCGGCAGGTCGGTGACCTGCCCGGTGTCGACCCCCACGTTGACCACCTCGGTCGGGGTGAACAGCGGCGCGCCGGCGGCGTCGGTGATCGGAGCCCGTTCCGGGAGGACGCGGGTGAGCTCGAGCCGCTGCCCCTCCGCCAGCTCCGGGTGGACCATCGCGGGCTCGGCGACGACCTCCCACGTGTCCTCCCCCTCCTGCAGCCGCAGCGTGCCCGGGTAGCTCCACTCCGGGGCCGCCGGGAGGTCCCAGCGGGCGGTCCAGCCGACGGTGGCGGCCTCGTCCTCGACGGTGACCTCGCCCAGGTCCGCGTCCAGGACGGCGCCGGGGAGGTCGGTGGCCGTCTGCTCGAGCAGCGCGGTGGCCGCGGCCGGGTCCGTGGTGGCCCCGGCGGCGGCCGCGGTCTCGCCCGCGGCCCAGTCGGCGAGGAATCCCTCCGCGGCGGCCCGGACGTCGTCCTCGCTGCTGCCCGAGCAGCCGGCCAGCAGGACCGGTGCGGTCAGGAGGAGGGAGGTCAGGAGAGCAGGGCCACGGGTCCGCACGCGCCCAGGTTCTCAGATCGGGGATCGGTTTCCCGGCATCCCCCGCGGTGCCGCGCGCGAGCCCCCGGGCGGGTCCCTCAGAACAGCACGCTGGCGAACTCGCCGACCTCCCGGAAACCGACGCGGCGGTACGCGGTGCGGGCACGGGTGTTGTAGTCGTTGACGTACAGGCTGACCACGGGGGCGATGACCGCGCGGGCGTACTCGACGACCGCGGCGGTGCAGGCGGTGCCGATGCCCCGGCCGCGCAGCGCGGGCGCCACCCAGACGCCCTGCACCTGGCAGGCACCGCGGCTGACCGCACCGATCTCGGCCTTGAACAGCACCCGGCCGTCCTCGATCCAGGCCAGCGACTGGCCGGCCCGCACCAGCTCGTCCACCCGCGCCCGGTAGCCGGCGCCGCCGTCGATGCGCAGCGGGCTGACGCCGACCTCCTCGGTGAACATGGCCACCGCGGCCGGCAGGAGCACCTCCAGCTGGTCCGGGGACACCGGACGCACCCGCGGCTCGGGCGCGACGGCCGGCGGGCCGTCGATGGCCATCAGCGGCTGCCGCGGCCGGTGGTCGCGGCAGGGACCCCAGGCCGGGGCGAGCAGCTCCCACAGCGGCCCGACGACGGCCGAGGGCCCCACGATCGTGGAGCAGCGCCGGCCGGCCCGTCGCGCCCGCTCGGCAAAGGCGACCGCGGCCGCCCGCTCGGCGCCGGGCGCGGCGAACGGGATGAGGTTCGCCCCGGCGAGGCAGACGGCGTCGAGCCGGTCGCCGTCGCCGACGCCCCACAGCGGTGCGCCGAGGGAGACCGGCGCCGTGCCCGCGACCTCGACCCGCCCGGCGATCACGCAGGCGCCGACCGGATCGGCGGCCAGCAGCCGCTGCACGGCCGGCTCGTCGGCCTCGTCCAGGATGCGGGCGGCCGGAGTGCGGAGCACGGGTCAGCTGACGGTGACGACCGGCGGCCCGGAGGGCTCACCGGCGGCCACCTGCTCACCCGCGATCTTCAGGGCCTCCTCGATCAGGGTCTCCACGATCTGCGACTCGGGCACGGTCTTGATGACCTCGCCCTTGACGAAGATCTGGCCCTTGCCGTTGCCGGAGGCGACGCCCAGGTCGGCCTCGCGGGCCTCCCCCGGGCCGTTGACGACGCAGCCCATGACGGCGACGCGCAGCGGCACCTCCATGCCCTCGAGCCCGGCGGTGACCTCGTCGGCGAGCTTGTAGACGTCGACCTGCGCCCGCCCGCAGGACGGGCAGCTGACGATCTCCAGGCCGCGCTGGCGCAGGTTCAGCGACTCCAGGATCTGGTTGCCGACCTTGACCTCCTCCGCCGGGGGGGCCGACAGGGAGACGCGGATGGTGTCGCCGATGCCCTGGGAGAGCAGGGCACCGAAGGCGACGGCGGACTTGATCGTGCCCTGGAACGCGGGGCCCGCCTCGGTGACGCCGAGGTGCAGCGGGTAGTCGCACTGGGCGGCCAGCAGCTCGTAGGCGCGCACCATGACCACCGGGTCGTTGTGCTTGACCGAGATCTTGATGTCGCGGAAGTCGTGCTCCTCGAACAGCGAGCACTCCCACAGCGCCGACTCGACCAGCGCCTCCGGCGTCGCCTTGCCGTACTTGGCCAGCAGGCGCTTGTCCAGCGAGCCGGCGTTGACGCCGATCCGGATCGGGATGCCGGCACCCTTGGCCGCCCGGGCGATCTCGCCCACCTTGTCGTCGAACTTCTTGATGTTGCCCGGGTTCACCCGCACGGCGGCGCAGCCGGCGTCGATCGCGGCGAAGACGTACCGGGGCTGGAAGTGGATGTCCGCGATCACCGGGATCTGCGACTTCTTCGCGATGATCGGCAGCGCCTCGGCGTCGTCGGTGTCGGGCACCGCGACCCGCACGATCTGGCAGCCGGACGCGGTCAGCTCGGCGATCTGCTGCAGCGTCGCGTTGATGTCCGCGGTCTTGGTCGTGCACATGGACTGCACGCTGACGGGGAAGTCGCTGCCGACTCCGACGCCGCCCACGTCCAGCTGACGGGTCTTCCGTCGCGGAGCGAGCACGGGCGGGGGCGCAGCGGGCATGCCGAGGCCGACGGGGATCGCCATGAGCCCAGTATCCCCCGCGGGACGACCGGTGCGGCTGACACGGCTGTGACGTGGGCGTCGTCCCGCTCGGCGTGTCCCCTGCTCACGGAGTCCGCGACCCCTGCGCGGCCCTACCGTCCCGCGCCATGAGCCTGGACCCCACCGGCGCGAACGTCGCGACGACCGCTCTCGTCGTCGTGCTGCTCTTCGCCGTCATGTACGTCATCGCCGGTAGCGGCCTGGGCCGCCTGATCGGCATCCGGCCCGAGTACCCGTTCCTGTTCAACCCGACGGGCATCCGGGCCATCAGCGTCGTGGTCGCCTACCCGGCGCTGCTGGTCGCCGTCTGGGGGCTGACGTTCGGGCTGGTCGCGCCGCACGTGGAGAGCGCCGGGCTGCCGTCGCAGGCCGGCTTCGCCGCCGCCGGCGGTGTCCTGGTGCTCACCGGAGCCCGCTTCGCCCGGTTCGTCACATTCCTGATCGGCGGCCGCACCGCCGTCGAGGGCGAGCTGCGGCCCGACGAGATCGTCCCCGTGGACGAGATCGGCGACGACGTCGACCTCGCGGCGGCCGCCGACGCCGCGCGCCGCGGCGAGTGGCAGCCCGCCGCCGCGCTCCTGGGCGCGACCGGGGACGTCGACGTCCGCAGCGACCGGATCCGCACGCTGACCGGGCTGTCCGTCCACGACGGCCAGTGGGTCGAGGAGTGGTTCGCCGCACGGCCGCAGGACCCGCAGGCCACCGCCGTCCGGGCCGAGCTCGCCGTCCAGCGGGCCTGGGCGGCGCGCGGGGCCGCCGACGCGGCACACACGCCGGACGACGCGGTCCGCGCGTTCTTCACCGGCCTGGACCAGGCGCAGCGGCTGGCCGAGAAGGCCATCGAGATGGCCCCGGACGACCCGATGCCGTGGGCCACCCTGGTCCAGATCGCCCGCGGGCAGCAGGTGCCGCAGGAGGAGTTCGAGCGCCGGGTGGACGGGTTGTTCGAGCGTGCTCCGTTCCACGTGTACGGGTCGCAGGTGGCCCTGCAGACGGTCTGCGCGAAGTGGCTCGGCGACACCGAGACCATGTTCGCCATGGCCCGCGACCTCGGCACCGGCGCCCCGGCCGGGTCGGCGACCTGCCTGCTCCCCCTGATCGCCCACATCGAGCGCCACCTCGAACTGGAGGCCGGGCGCGGCGGCCCCTCGCAGGCGCAGCGGCACATGACCGCCGGTGCGACCCGCACCGAGCTGCGGACGTGCGTGCAGCGGTGGCTGTCCGGGCCCGACGGCGGGCCGCGCCCGGGCGGTCGGCTGGAGGGGCACAACCTGGCCGCCTACGCCTTCTGGCTGGCCGACGACGCGGACTCGGCGCGTCCGCACCTCGAGGCGATCGGCCGCTCCGTCACCGAGTGGCCCTGGGGCTACTCGGGCGAACCGGGCGAAGTCCTCGGCGTCGCGCGGCGCTGGGCCGGGCTGCCCGTCGTGGCGCCCGTGGGCGCGTGGACGGCACGGCCGCGCGACCCCGAGCCGTTCAGCCCGGCCTGACCGGTCCTGGCCCGGCTCCCGCCCGGTCCCGGTAGGGCCCGGCCTCCTCCAGCAGCGCGGCGAGCACCACCTGCACCGCGCGCCGGGCGGCCTTGTCGGGGCGCGCGAGCGCCTCGACGATCCGCCCGGCGCGCAGGTCGGCCAGCGGCACCAGCGCCAGCCGCCCGGCGGCGCGGTCGCGGGTCGTGTGCCGTGGCAGCAGCGCGACGCCGTGCCCGCCGGCGACCAGCTTCTCCATCAACGGCAGGTGCGTGGTCCGTCGCACGACCCGCACCGGCTCCCCGGCCCGGGCGGCGATCGCCGTCAGCACCCGGTCGATGGGGAACCCCGCCGGCGGGGCGATCCACTGCTCGCCGATCACGTCGAGCGGGCGCACCCGGTCCCGCCGGGCCAGCGGGTGGTCCAGCGGCAGGGCGACGTCCAGCGGTTCCCGCAGCAGCGTCCGGACCTCGATCCCACCCCGGTCCGGGGGCAGCACGTCGTCGGACCGGTGCGCGACCACGATGTCGTAGCCCGCGGTGAGGGCCGCGAAGTCGTCCTGCGAGACGTCCTCGTCGTAGGTCTCGAGGGTGATCTGCGGAGCCGTGGCCAGCCGGTCGAGCAGCCCGGGGACCAGCAGCTCGCCGGCGGAGTGGAAGACCGCCAGACGCACGGTCCCGCCGGCCCCGCCGCGGTAACCCGCCCAGTCCGTCTCGGCCACGGCCAGGGCCGTCGCGACGCCGGCGGCGATGCCGGCGAGCGCCCGGCCGGCATCGGTCAGGCGGACGCCCCGGCCGGCCCGCTCGACCAGCGGCACCCCCACCCGCCGCTGCAGGACCTTCAGCTGCTGGGAGACCGCGGACGGCGTCCGTCCGGTGGCCCGGGCGGCGGCGGTCACGGACCCGTGCTCGGCGAGCTCCCGCAGCAGCAGGAGCTGCGCGGGGTCGACCCGCTCCCACAGCCCGGGGACGTCCATGCAGCGAACCTACAGAGACGATTCACGACATCGCGCTTGTCCTTCACGGACGGGGGGCCCAGGCTTCCCCGCGTGCCTCTGCGCGACCGCCTCCTCGCCTGCGTCGTCGCGGTGTGCTGGGGGCTCAACTTCCCGGCCACCGCGCTGGCGCTCGAGCAGTTCCCGCCGCTGTTCATGGTCGCCCTGCGGTTCGCCCTCGTGGGGCTGCCCGCGGTCCTGCTCATCCCCCGGCCGCCGGTACCCCTGCGCTGGCTGATCGGGGTGGGAACGGGCATCGGGATCCTGCAGTTCGCCTTCCTCTACGCCGGGATGGCCGCCGGCATGCCGAGCGGGCTGGCCTCCCTGGTGCTGCAGGCCTCGGCTCCGTTCACCGTGCTCATCGCCGGGTTCTGGCTGCACGAACGGCTGTCGGCGCGGCAGCTCGCCGGGGTCGGCCTGGCCGTCCTGGGCCTGGCCGCGATCGCGGTCCACCGGGCGCAGACCGCGGCCTGGCTGCCCGTCGTGCTCACCCTCTGCGGCGCCCTGGGCTGGGCGATCGGCAACGTCTGCAGCCGGCGGGCCCAGCCACCGAACGCCTTCCACCTGACGCTCTGGACGGCGGCGATCCCGCCGGTGCCGATGCTGGTGCTGGCGCTGGTGGTCGAGGGCCCGGACCGCATCGGGCGCTCGCTGTCGACCGCGTTCACGACGGCCGCGCTGCCGTCGGTGCTCGGCCTGCTCTACGTCGTCGTCGTCGCGACCCTGCTCGGCTACGGGATCTGGAACACGCTGCTGTCCCGCAACCCGTCGAACGTGGTGGCGCCGTTCTCCATGCTCGTGCCGGTGGTCGGCGTCCTCGCGTCGTGGCTGGCCTTCGGCGAGACGCTCGACCCGGTGGAGCTCGTCGCCGGTGGGTTCGTGGTGAGCGGCGTCCTCGTCGCCTCCCGGCCGGCCCGCCGCACATCGGCGCCGGCCGTGCCGGTCACCCAGCCAGCCTGACCGGGTTGACGACGTCCGCGATCAGCAGGAGCAGCGACAGCGCCAGGAACAACCCGGCCACGGCATAGGCCACCGGCATCAGCCGGGCGATGTCGAACGGACCCGGATCGGGCCGACCGCGCAGCCGGGCGACCGTGGAGCGGGCCTTCTCGTACAGGGCGCCGGCGACGTGCCCGCCGTCGAGGGGGTAGATCGGCAGCAGGTTGAACAGGAACAGGACCAGGTTCATCCCCGCGAGCAGCTGGATGAAGTAGCCGATCTTCTGCCCGGCGGAGAAGTCCTGGTACGCGAAGACCTCCCCGGAGATCCGGCTGACGCCGACCACGCCGATCGGGCCCAGCGGGTCCCGCTCCTCGCCGAGGAACGCGGCGCGGAACAGCTGCGGGACCCGCTCGGGGATCTCGACCAGCCGGTCGACGGAGCGGACGACGATGGTGCCGAGGTAGCCGGGCACCTCGGTCAGCGACTGGCGCACGTCCGGGGTGGCGGGCTGGATGCCGACGAAACCCACGGTCGTCGTCCGGGTGCCCTCCTCGTCCGCGTAGACCTGGTTCTCCGTCGGGGTGACGATGAGCTCGCGCTGCTGGCCGTCGCGCTCGACCCGGAAGACGACCGGCTCGCCGGCGCTGGTCCGGATCGTCTCCTGCACCTGCTCCCAGCCGACGTTCGTCTCCTGGGACACCGGCTCGCCGTCCAGGGCCAGGATCGTGTCGCCCGGTAGCAGCCCCGCCTGGGCTGCCGGGCTGCGCGCCGGCAGCGCACAGCCCGCGGTCCCGGCCTCGCAGCGCTGGCCCTCGGGCGTGATGGGGATGCCGCAGGCACCCTCCACGTCCGCCGTCGCCGCGCCGGCCGGCAGCACGCAGTCGGGCACCTGGGAGATCCGGGTGCTGATCTCCGGGACACCGAACCCCACGAGCACGACGGTGAAGAAGACCACCGCCAGCACCAGGTTGTGGAAGGGGCCGGCGAACATCACGATGACCCGCTGCCACCAGGGCTTCTTGTAGAAGACCCGGTCGGCGTCGGAGGGCAGCACGTCGTTCAGGGCCTGGCCGCGGACCTCGGCGAT
The DNA here is from genome assembly GCF_008124835.1 of Blastococcus xanthinilyticus. Classification (GTDB taxonomy): domain Bacteria; phylum Actinomycetota; class Actinomycetes; order Mycobacteriales; family Geodermatophilaceae; genus Blastococcus; species Blastococcus xanthinilyticus. The sequence continues at coordinate 30,842 of NZ_VNHW01000019.1, forward strand.
GAAGCTGCGCATGCGGGTCGCGCGCTTGCTCTCGCCCTCCTCGGCCGGCGGGATCATCCCGACGATGCGGATGTAGCCGCCGAGCGGGATCGCCTTGACGCCGTACTCGGTCTCGCCATGGCGCCGGGAGAAGACGGTCGGCCCGAAGCCCACCATGAACTGCGGCACCCGCATGCCGAACTTCCGCGCCCACCAGAAGTGGCCGGCCTCGTGGAAGGCGATGGAGAACATCAGGCCGAGGGCGAACAGGACGATCCCCAGGACCGTCAGCAGGATCCCGCTCAGCTCAGGCCTCCATCACGTGGTGCGGGCGATGACTCCCCGGGCGTGCTCCCGGGCCCACTTCTCCGCCGCCAGGACGTCCTCGACGCAGGTGGGGGCGCCGAGGTCCGGCGCGGCGTCGAGCGTACGCGCGACGAGCTGGACGATCCCTGGGAACGAGAGGCGACCCGCCGTGAAGGCGGCCACCGCCTCCTCGTTCGCGGCGTTGTACATCGCCGGCACCACGCCCCCCGCCTCCCCCGCCGCGCGGGCCAGCCGCACGGCGGGGAACGCCTCGGAGTCCAGCGGCAGGAACTCCCAGGTGCTCGCGCATCCCCAGTCCAGGGCCGGCTGCACCTGCGCGAGCCGGTCGGGCCAGGCCAGCCCGAGGGCGATCGGGAGGCGCATGTCCGGCGGGCTGGCCTGCGCGATCGTCGCGCCGTCGGCGAAGGTGACCATCGAGTGGACGATCGACTGCGGGTGCACCACGACGTCGATGTCGGCGTAGGGGACGCCGAACAGCAGGTGCGCCTCGATCAGCTCGAGCCCCTTGTTGACCAGCGTCGCCGAGTTGATCGTGACGACCGGGCCCATGGCCCACGTCGGGTGCGCGAGCGCCTGCTCGACGGTGACGGTCTCGAGCTCGGCGGCGGACCGGCCGCGGAACGGCCCGCCGCTGGCGGTGAGCACCAGCCGGGCGACCTCCTCCCGCGCGCCCCCACGAAGGCACTGCGCCAGCGCCGAGTGCTCGGAGTCCACCGGCACCAGCTGGCCGGGAGCCGCCGCCGCGAGGACGAGCTCCCCTCCGGCGACCAGCGACTCCTTGTTCGCCAGCGCGACGGTGCGACCGGCCTCCAGCGCGGACAGCGTCGGGCCCAGCCCGATGGAGCCGGTGATGCCGTTGAGGACGACGTCGGCCGGGCGGGCGGCCAGCTCCTCGGCGGCGCGCGGGCCGGCCAGGATCTCCGGCAGCGCGAACTCGCCCTTCGACCAGCCGCGCTGCGAGGCGGCGGCGTAGAACGCCAGCTGCAGGTCCTGGGCGGCGGTGGCCCGGGCGACGGCGACGGTGCGCACGCCCAGAGCCAGCGCCTGCTCGGCGAGCCGCCCGACGTCCCCGCCCCCGGCCGCCAGGCCGGTGATCCGCAGCCGGTCGGGGTTCTGCTGGGCCACGTCGATCGCCTGCCGGCCGATGGAGCCGGTCGAGCCGAGGACGGTGACCTCACGGGGTGGACCGGCGGGTGCGCTCACGACGGCACCGGCTCGCTCCCGCGGGACGCTCCGCTCCTCACTCGTTCCTCGCTGCGATGCTCACGTCCCTGTCCGCTCACGCCCGCATCCTCCCCGACCCGCCGGGCCGGTCCACCTCGGAGGGTGTCCTGCTGGCACTCCTGCCAGAATGGTCGGGTGACCGAGGCATTCCACTCCCCGTCGACCCAGCGGGTCAACCAGCCCGGACGTGAAGAGGGCGTCGTCCGCGCCGGTGAGCACCCCGTCGAGCACGAGCAGCCCGAGGACTGGGGCTGGCACGGCGAGACCGGCAAGTGGGCCCAGATCGGTGGCTGGTTCAGCGTCGCGGTCATCCTGCTGTACACGGTCGGCAACCACGAGGGCCGCGTGGAGGACATCTACCTCGCCGTCTTCGCCGGCCTCATGGCGCTCGTCCTCATCTGGGACATCCGGCGCAAGAAGACCGCCTGGCGCCGCTGACGCGGACCGGCCCCCGCCCGCGCAGGCGGGGGCGTCAGGTGACGGCGACGCCGATCGCCGCGCCGATCAGGTAGGTCACGCCCGCTGCCGCGGCCCCGAACGCCAGCTGCCGGAGCCCGGCGAACCACCACGGCCGCGGGGTGAAGCGCGCGGACAGCGCGCCGGCGGCGAACAGCCCGACGGCTCCGCACAGCACGGCGACCCACAGCAGCGGGACGCCGAGGAAGTAGGGCACGAGCGGCAGCGCCGCCCCCGTGCCGAAGGTGAGGAACGAGGAGACCGCCGCCACCCGAGGCGAGGGCCGCTCCTCGGGGTTCACGCCGAGCTCGGCGAGGACGTGCAGGCGCAGGGCCATCTCCGGGTCCGCCGACAGCTGGACGGCGACCTGCCGGGCGAGGCGGGCATCGACGCCGCGCGCCTGCAGCATGTCGGTGAGCTCGGCCAGCTCACCCACGGGATTGCGCTCCAGCTCCCGGCGCTCCTTGGCCACCTCGAGGTCGAGCTGCTCGTTCTGCGTCTTCACCGACGTGTACTCGCCCAGCGCCATCGAGATCGCGCCGGCGACCAGGCTCGCCGTGCCGGCCAGCACGATCGCCCGCGGTGCCGCCCCGCCACCCCCGACGCCGGCGACCAGCGCGGTGTTGGTCACCAGGCCGTCCATGGCCCCGAACACCGCCGCGCGCAGCCAGCCGCCGGAGACGTCGGCGTGGGTGTGCTCGTGCGCCTCCGCGTCGGCCAGCTCGCCGGCGGTCACCCCTGGTCGGCCTCGGCGCCCAGCGGGACCGGGGGCTCGGCGGGCTCGACCGACGGGGTCGGGAGGGCGACGCTGGGCACTCCCACCTGGTCGGCGGCGGCCAGCTGCCCGCACGCGCCGTCGATGTCCTGGCCGCGGGTGTCGCGCACCGTCGTCGCCACCCCCGCCGCGCGGAGGCGGGCGACGAACTCCCGCTGCGCCGGCAGCGGGCTGGCGTCCCACCTGCTGCCCGGGGTGGGGTTGAGCGGGATGAGGTTGACGTGCGCGAGCTTGCCCGCGAGCAGCCGGCCGAGGAGGTCGGCGCGGAAGGGCTGGTCGTTGACGTCGCGGATCAGCGCGTACTCGATGGAGTAGCGGCGCCCGGTCTTCGTCGCGTAGGCGTCGGCGGCGTCGATGACCTCGCCGACCTTCCAGCGGGTGTTGATCGGCACGAGGGTGTCGCGCAGCTCGTCGTCGGGCGCGTGCAGGCTGACCGCGAGGGTGACGTTGCGCCCCTCCTCGGTGAGCCGGCGGATGGCGGGCACCAGACCGACCGTGGAGACGGTCACCGAGCGCTGCGAGAGGCCCAGCCCGAAGGGGGCCGGGGCCAGCAGGGCCTCGAGGGTCGCCCGGACGCGGGCGTAGTTGGCCAGCGGCTCCCCCATGCCCATGAAGACCACGTTGGACAGCCGGCCCGGCCCGCCCTCGATCTCGCCGTTCGCCATCGCCGAGGCGGCGGCGACCGCCTGGCCGATGATCTCGGCGGCGGAGAGGTTGCGGGTGAGCCCCTGCTGGCCGGTCGCGCAGAACGGGCAGGCCATGCCGCAGCCGGCCTGGCTGGAGATGCACACGGTGGCCCGGTCGGGATAGCGCATGAGGACGCTCTCCACGAGCGCCCCGTCGTGCAGCCGCCACAGGGTCTTGCGGGTGCGCCCGTCGTCGGCCGTCTGGTGCCGCACCACCGTGAGCAGCCCGGGGAGCAGCGCGTCGCGCAGTGTCTCGCGGGCGGCGGCCGGGATGTCGGTCATCAGTGCGGTGTCGGTGACGCCGCGGTAGAAGTGCCGGGCCAGCTGGTCGGCGCGGAACGCCGGCTGGCCCAGCTCCGCGACGGCAGCCCGGGCCTCCTCGCGGGTGAGATCGGCGAGGTGGCGAGGCGGCTTGCCGCGGCGGGGGGCGTCGAAGACCAGGGGGAGAGCAGTCATGGCACCGCCCATCGTCCCACTCCCCCGCTGCCCGGTCCCGGTCCGGAGACCGAACTCACGCCGGGAAGGCCGATCCCTGGCAGGGTCTGCAGGCATGAGCCGGCTGGACGACGTCGACCTGACCCTCACCCTGGACAAGAAGGAGGCCAAGAAGCAGCTGGCCGCCGCGCAGGAGCGACTGGTCCACCTCCGGCTCCTGCTGGGCGGGCAGATCGGCCCGGGTGAGCTCGGCCCGCCGCTGCTGGTGCTCTTCGAGGGCTGGGACGCCTCGGGCAAGGGCGGGGCGATCCAGCGGCTGGTCGGCGAGCTGGATTCCCGGCACGTGCGCGTGGCGCAGTTCGCCGCCCCCACCCGCGACGAGAAGCGGCACCACTTCCTGTGGCGGTTCTGGCCGGTGCTGCCCGGCTGGGGCGGCATGGCCGTGCTGGACCGGTCCTGGTACGGCCGGGTGCTCGTCGAGCGGGTGGAGGGCTTCGCCCCGGAGGAGGCCTGGCGCCGGGCCTACCAGGAGATCGTCGACCTGGAGACGACGCTGGCCGCCGAGGGCGCGGTGCTGGTCAAGTTCTGGATGCACGTCTCCCCCGAGGAGCAGCTGCGCCGCTTCGAGGCCCGTCGCGCCGACCCGTACAAGGCGTGGAAGCTCACCGAGGAGGACTGGCGCAATCGGGAGAAGCGCGGGGAGTACGAGGCGGCGGTCGAGGAGATGCTCGAGCGCACCGACACCCCCGTCGCGCCGTGGCACGTCGTCCCCGCCGACGACAAGCGGTGGGCGCGGGTCGCCGTCGTCCGCGCGGTCTGCGAGGCGGTGGAGGCGGCGCTGCACGCCCGCGGCATCGACCCCGACCCGGCCCTGGACCGATGAGTTCGCGGCGGAGCCGCCGTCTGCAAGGGCATGACCACCAGCATGTCGACGCGCACCCTCCAGGCGCCGGGAGCCGCCCTGGCCTATGACGTCCGCGGGCCGCTGCCGCCCGGCGACGGGCGCCCGCCGCTCCTCATGGTCGGCCAGCCGATGGACGCAGCAGGCTTCGGGACGCTGGCCTCTTTCTTCGAGGACCGGACCGTCGTCACCTACGACCCCCGCGGTCTGGGACGCAGCGCGCGCAGCGACGGGCGGACCGACCACGACCCGGTCCGGCAGGCCGAGGACCTGCACCTGCTCGTCGAGGCGATCGGCGCGCGGCCGGTCGAGGTCTTCGCCAGCAGCGGCGGCGCGGTCACCGCGCTGGCCTGGGTGGCCGCCCACCCCGGCGACGTGACCACCCTGGTGGCGCACGAGCCCCCGCTCGTGGGCGTCCTCCCCGACGCCGAGCAGGCCCTGGCGGCCACGCGGAAGGTGGATGCGGCGTACGCCGAGAAGGGGTGGGGCGCGGCGATGGCCGGGTTCCTCGCACTCACCTCGTGGCAGGGCGAGTTCACCGCGGACTTCACGCTCCCCGACCCCGCCGCCCTCGGACTGCCCACCGAGGACGACGGATCGCGCGACGACCCGCTGTTCTCCGGCGCGTCCGCCCCGGTCACGGCCTACCGCCCGGACGGAGCGGCACTGCGGAACGCGTCGACCCGGATCGTGATCGCCGCCGGGACCGAGTCGCGGGGGACGCTGACCTGGCGCACCTCCGAGGCCACCGCCGAGCTGCTCGGGACGCAGCTCGTGGTGTTCCCGAGCCACCACGGCGGCTTCCTGGGCGGCGAGCACGGCTACGCGGGCGAGCCGGAGTCGTTCGCGGCCCGACTGCGGGAGGTGCTCGCCGGCTAGCTGATCGCGGCGTGCTGGCGGACCCAGCTGTGCATGGCGATGCCGGCTGCCACGCCGGCGTTGATCGACCGGGTCGAGCCGAACTGGGCGATCGAGACGGTCGTGGTCGCCCCCGTGCGGGCCTCGTCCGTGAGCCCCGGACCCTCCTGGCCGAACAGGAGCACGCAGCGCTCAGGGAGCCGTGCGGTCTCGATCGGCACCGCGCCGGGGCCGTTGTCGACGGCGACCACGGCGAGCTCCCGCTCGGCGGCGAAGGCCAGCAGCCCGTCCACGTCGGCGTGGTGGCGCAGGTGCTGGTACCGGTCGGTGACCATCGCGCCGCGGCGGTTCCAGCGCCGCCGCCCGACGACGTGCACCTCCGCGGCGAGGAACGCGTTGGCGGTGCGCACGACCGTGCCGATGTTCAGGTCGTGGCCGAAGTTCTCGATCGCGACGTGGAACGGGTGCCGCCGTGCGTCGAGATCGGCGACGATCGCCTCGAGCGTCCAGTAGCGGTACCGGTCGACGACGTTGCGCCGGTCGCCGCCGGCGAGCAGCTCCGGGTCGTAGCGCGGGTCGTCCGGCCACGGCCCCGTCCACGGCCCGACGCCGACGCTCTCGCCCCATTCGGTGGGGCCGACCGCGGGATCGACGGTCACAGCCAGCCGATCCGGCCGCCGTGCGGCGCGGTGACGGCGAGGGCACGACCGTCGACCGACAGGACGAACGAGTCCGGGCGCGCGAGGTCGCGGGGGACGCCGGGGACGATGCCCGCGGCCTCCTGCGCGACCCAGCGCACGCCCAGCGAACGCACCAGGGCGGCGAACTCCTCGCGCCGGTCCCGCTCGAGGTACACGAGCACGGCGGTGTGGAAGACCACGGGCGTGCAGTCGGCCGGGAGCAGGTCCAGCGCCTCGCCGAGCCGGTCGACGAGGTCACCGGTCAGCACCGTCGCCGGCTCCCGGGCCGCGAGGGCGGCCGCCGCGTCCAGCCGCTCGAGCCGGGATGCCGCGTTCGGCCCGGGCCACACCAGGGCGCGCAGCCACGCCCGGTCGTCGGGATCGGACGGGTCGAGCGGGTTCTGGTCGATCCCGACCCGTCCGACCACCTCGGGCAGCCCCGCGGGCACCGGGACCGGCCCGGACGTCGTGCAGGTCAGGTGGACGGCGCTGCGGGGCCCGACCGGCCGGCCGTCGAACTCGTAGCTGTACCGGTCGGGGTACAGGCAGAGGCCCGCCGACGAGCCGACCTCGACGAGGCCGACCGGGCCCCTCAGGTCGCCGATCGCCGTAAGCACCGCTGCGCAGCGCGCGGGCTCGTTGGTCTGGGTGAACCGGGTACGCATCGTCTCGCGGATCCGGTCGCCGTCGTCGCGGATCACCGCGCGCAGCTCGTCCGCATCGGCCGGGGGTGCGCCGAGGAAGGCGATCGCGCCGAAGAGCAGCATGGGCTGCTGCTTGTCGGTCGGCAGGTCGAGCAGGAGATCGAGGGCGCGGTCGTCCTCGGCCACGGCCGCGGCGAGCTCCACGTACAGCGGGGAGCCCGCACCCGCCGCGGCCTCGGTGAAGCTGCGGAACTCCCGCGCGATGCGGGTCCGGTCGGCGTCGCCCATGCAGGCAGGATCGCAGGGTGCCTCCCGACCTCCTCGTGCACCTCGTCGAGCCGGCCACCTGGCGGGCCGCGCTGAGCGACGGGGTGCTGCGACCGCCCTCCCTGGAGTCGGTGGGGTTCGTCCACCTGTCGCCGCCCGACCAGGTGCACGTGCCCGCGCAGGCGCTGTTCCCCGGCCGCCGCGACCTGGTCCTGCTCGTCGTCGACCCCGCGCGGCTGCGCGACCCGGTGCGGTTCGAGCCGGGGCAGCCCGCCGATCCGGCCGGCCGGCTCTTCCCCCACCTGTACGGACCGCTGCCGACCCGCGCGGTGATCGCGGTGGTGCCCTACCGCCCGCCGGCACCGGTCGTGCTGCCGGCCCCGGACGACGCCCTCGGCCGGGCCCTGGCGCTGTACACCTCGCTGCCCCTCCGCCGGGCCGTGGGCATCGGGGACGTCCCGGGCGGCGTGGCGGTGCTGGACCCGGATCTCCCGCTCTCCCACGACAACAACCGGCTGCTGCTGACCGCGCCGGTCGACGCGGCGACCGTGGACGCCGCGGCGGAGGAGGTCGGCGGCAACGCCGGCTGGCCGCAGCGCGCCGCGCTGCTGGCGTGGCCGGACGCGGGCGCCGTGGCCGGGGAGCTGGCCGCCCGCGGGTGGCGCACCGAGGAGCTCGTGCTCATGGCCCGCCGCGGCGACCGGCCCGTGCGCGGCTCCGGCACACGCGCCGAGGTGGTCGACCAGCGGGAGGTCCACGACCTGTGGGCGCGCTCCTGGCGGCAGGGGCTGGCCTTCCTGGGCGACCGGCTGGACCCGGCGGTGGCGCAGCTCGTCGGCCGGGAGCGGCTGAACGACCGCGTGGTCGCCGTCACCGACGTCGTGGTCCGGGACGCCGGCCGCGTGGTGGCCGCCGGGCAGCTGCGGATCGACGGGGCGACGGCGGCGGTGGAGTCGGTGCTCACCGACCCCGCCGCCCGCGGCCGGGGGTACGGCGACGCGGTGCTGACCCGGATCCTGGAGCTGGCCGCGGATGCGGGGTGCGACCTCGTCGTGCTCGAGGCCGCCGCGGACGACTGGCCGCGGCACTGGTACGCCCGGCGCGGGTTCGAGGCGGTCGGTTCGACCTGGTCGGCGGACCGGCCGGCCTGACGATCAGGCCGGGGCGACGAGCGCCAGCAGCAGGTAGGCGGTGGCCGCCGACGGCAGCAGCGAGTCGAGCCGGTCCATGATCCCGCCGTGCCCGGGGAGCAAGTCGCCCATGTCCTTGATCCCGAGGTCGCGCTTGATCAGCGACTCGGCGAGGTCACCGACGGTCGACGACACCGCCAGCGCGGCACCGAACGCCAGCCCGCCCCACCAGGGGGCCTCCAGCGCGAACACGAGGATCGGCGTCGCCACCAGCATGCAGGCGAGCACCGACCCGGCCATGCCCTCCCACGACTTCTTGGGGCTGATCGACTTCGCCATCGCGTGCTTGCCGAACATGACCCCGGCCGCGTAGCCGCCGACGTCGCTGGCGATCACGGTGGTGATGAACGCGAGCACCCGGAAGGCCCCGTCCGCGGGGACGAGCAGCAGGACCGCGAAGCCGGCGAGGAAGGGCACGTAGAGCGCGGTGAGGATGCCGGCGGCGGCGTCCCTCCGGTAGCCCACCGGGCCGCCGGCCAGCCGCCACAGCAGGACGGCGACGGCGGTGAGGAAGAAACCGGTGATGAGTCCGGTGGGGCCACGGCTCCAGGCGAGCGCCTCCATGGCCAGCACCCCGACGAGCAGCGGCACCAGGGGGGCGTGGAACCCGCCCTTGGTCAGCGCACGGGTCAGCTCCACGACGGCGACCAGGATGGCGGCGACGAGCACGCCGAGGAACGCCGGGCGCCAGATCAGCAGCGACGCGATGATGACGGCGACCAGGCCGACCCCGACGCCGATCGCCGCCCGGAGGTTCCGCCCGGCCCGGCTCACCGGCTGCTCGGTCGTCGGCAGCTGGGCGACCTCCTGCGCCGGCGGCACCGCGGTGGCTCCGTGCGGGTCCGCCGGCGGCACGGCCGCCGTCCCCGCCGGCTCGTCGTCCACCGGCACCGGCGCCCGGGAGGGCAGCGGCGGGAGCGGGCGCGAGCCGGTCCGGTGCACCGGGCCGGTGTCGCCGTCCCCCCGGCCGGGTCGCGGTGCCCCGCCACCGGCGGGCGCTCGCTCGCCGGACCCGGGGGCTCCGCCACCGGGCCGAGCCGCTCCGCCACCGGGCCGAGCCGTACCACCGCCGGGCCGCGGGAACGGCTCGGCGGCCGCGTGCAGGGAGCCCGGACGGTCGGCGGAGGGAGAGGTCATGGCAGGTGGCCGCGCGGAGGTCAGACCTCGAGCAGCTCGGTCTCCTTGTTCTTCACCGCGTCGTCGATGCCGGCGGTGTGCTTGGCGGTGAGGTCGTCGAGCTCCTTCTCCGCGCGGCGGACCTCGTCCTCGCCGGCCTCGCCGTCCTTGACGATGCGGTCGAGCTCTTCCTTCGCGCGGCGCCGGATGTTGCGGATGGCGACCTTGGCGTCCTCACCCTTCGAACGGGCCATCTTGACCAGGTCGCGGCGGCGCTCCTCGGTCAGCTGCGGGAAGACCACGCGCAGCAGCTGACCGTCGTTGGTCGGGTTCACGCCCAGGTCGCTGTCGCGGATGGCCCGCTCGATCGCCTGCATCTGGCTGCTGTCGTAGGGCTTGATGACCGCCATGCGGGCCTCGGGCACGGTGATGGATGCCATCTGCGGCACCGGGGTGAAGGCGCCGTAGTAATCCACCACGATCTTGTTGAACATCGAGGGGGCCGCGCGCCCGGTGCGGACCGAGCCCAGGTCCTCCCGCGCCACCGAGAGCGCCTTGTCCATCCGCTCCTCGGCGTCGAGCAGGGTGTCGTCGATCACGGGTTGTCCCTCCTGCGGCCTGCCCCTCCGGATGGGGAGCTCGTCGGGCCGTCGTCCTCGTCGATGCCGATCGCGCCGGTCAGGCCGGCTGGCTGATCAGCGTGCCGATCCTCTCACCTGCCACCGCTCGCGCGATGTTGCCGTCCTCCAGCAGGTTGAACACCACGATGGGCATCCGGTTCTCCATCGAGAGGCTGATCGCGGTCGCGTCGGCGACCTTCAGCTCGTCGGCGAGGACGGTGGCGTAGTCCAGGTCCGTGTACATGGTGGCGGCCGGGTTGTGCCGCGGGTCGTCGTCGTAGACGCCGTCGACCCCGTTCTTCGCCATGAGCAGCACCTGGCAGCCGATCTCCAGGGCGCGCTGCGCGGCGACGGTGTCGGTGGAGAAGTACGGCATCCCGGCGCCGGCGCCGAAGATGACCAGGCGCCCCTTCTCCAGGTGCCGGACGGCCTTCCGCGGGATGTAGGGCTCGGCGACCTGCCCCATGGTGATCGCCGTCTGCACCCGGGTCTCCAGGCCGACCTGCTCGCAGAACGCCTGCAGGGCCAGCGCGTTCATGACCGTGCCGAGCATGCCCATGTAGTCGGCGTGCCGGCGGTCCATACCGGCCTGCGCCAGCTCCGCGCCGCGGAAGAAGTTGCCGCCGCCGACGACGATGGCCACCTGCGTCCCGCCGTGCACGACGTCGGCCAGCTGCTGGGCGATGCTGTGCACGATGCCCGAGTCGACGCCCACCTTCCCCCCGCCGAAAGCCTCACCGGACAGCTTCAGCAGCACCCGCTGGTAGCCGCTGCCTTCGGCCGGCTGGAACGCGCTGGGTGCGGACAAGGGGGTGGTCGTGTCGGTCAACGGGTCAACATCCCTGGGGTCGTGGCGGTGACTGCCGGTTCGGTGGATCCTGCCGCATCGCGCCGTCCGGCTCCTGCCGGAGGACGGGATGCGGGCTGCGCCGGACAGACGACCGGCCCCGTCCCACGGCGGGGAACGGGGCCGGTCATCAGTACCGGGGTGCGACTCAGGCCTGGCCGACCTCGAAGCGCGCGAAGCGCTCGACGGTCAGGCCGGCCTCGTCGACGATCTGCTTGACCGTGCGCTTGGGCTCGGTGATCGACGGCTGCTCGAGCAGGACGAAGTCCTTGTAGTAGGCGTTGACCCGACCCTCGACGATCTTGGTGATCGCCTGCTCGGGCTTGCCCTCCTCCTTGGCGGTCTGCTCGGCCACCCGGCGCTCGGTCTCGACCGCCTCGGCCGGGACCTCCTCGCGGGTGAGGTAGCGCGGCCGCGCGGCCGCGATGTGCATCGCCAGGCTGCGGGCGGCGTCCTCGCTGCCACCGGAGTACTGCACCGCGACGCCGATGGCCGGGGGCAGGTCGGTGGCGCGCTTGTGCAGGTAGACGGCGGTGCTGCCGTCGAAGGCGACGAAGCGCGAGAGGACCAGCTTCTCGCCGATGCGGGCGGACTCGCCCTCGACGAGCTTCTCGACGGTCTGGCCGTCGACCTCGGTGGCCAGCAGCGCGGCGGCGTCGGCCGGCGTGGACTGCAGGCCGATCTCGAGCAGCCGCTCGGCGAGCTTCATGAAGTCCGCGTTCTTGGCGACGAAGTCGGTCTCGCAGTCGAGCTCGAGCAGTGCGCCGTCGCGGCTGACGACGATGCCGTTGGTCGTCGATCGCTCGAGGCGCTTGCCGACGTCCTTGGCGCCCTTGACCCGGAGCAGCTCGATGGCCTTGTCGTACTCGCCGTCGGCCTCGGTCAGGGCCTTCTTGGCGTCCATCATGCCGGCGCCGGTGGCGTCGCGGAGACGCTTGACGTCGGCTGCGGTGAAGGCAGGCATGTCTCTTCCCTCTGGTCAGGTGGTGCGTGCTGTGGATCGGCCGCGCGGCGGCGCCGTCCCCCCGCCCTCAGCGGGGGGACGGCGCCGGACCGTCAGACGGCGTTGGGCTCCTTGCCACCGGTGGTGGCGGGGACGTCCTCGACCGGGGCGACCTCGCCCGCGGTGACGTCGGCCGGCTGCGCGGGGGTCTCGGGCAGCGGGGTGACGGTCGCGTCGTCCGCGGCCGGAGCGGCCTCGGCGGTGCCACCGGTGAGCAGCTCGCGCTCCCAGTCGGCCAGCGGCTCGCCGGCGGCCACGGCCGGCTCCCCGCCGTCCTCGCGGCCGGCGTTGGCCTGCGCGGCCGAGCGGGCCATGAGGCCCTCGGCGACGGCGTCGGCGATGACGCGGGTCAGCACGGCGATGCTGCGGATCGCGTCGTCGTTGCCCGGGATCTTGTAGTCGACCTCGTCGGGGTCGCAGTTGGTGTCGAGGATCGCGACCACCGGGATGTTCAGCTTGCGGGCCTCGCCGACGGCGATGTGCTCCTTCTTGGTGTCCACGATCCAGATGGCGCTGGGCACCTTCTTCATGTCGCGGATACCGCCGAGGGAGCGCTCGAGCTTGCCCTTCTCGCGGCTGAGGACCAGCTGCTCCTTCTTGGACAGGCTGACCAGCACGCCGGTCTGCTCCATGTCCTCGAGCTCCTTGAGGCGCTCGAGCCGCTTGTAGACGGTCTGGAAGTTGGTGAGCATGCCGCCCAGCCAGCGCTGGTTGACGTAGGGCATGCCGACGCGGGTGGCCTGCTCGGCGACGACCTCCTGCGCCTGGCGCTTGGTGCCGACGAAGAGGATCGACCCGCCGTGCGCGACCGTCTGCTTGACGAACTCGTAGGCGTTGTCGATGTACCCGAGCGTCTGCTGCAGGTCGATGATGTAGATGCCGTTGCGCTCGGTGAAGATGAAGCGCTTCATCTTCGGGTTCCAGCGACGGGTCTGGTGCCCGAAGTGGACGCCGCTGTCGAGCAGCTGCTTCATGCTGACGACTGCCATATCGCAGCCTCTCTGCTTCCGCGCGCGGCCGGAGCCGCGCGGATTCGGTTGTCGCGGGCACCGGGTGGCGCCCGCCCTGGCGTCCTGCGGCACCACTCCCCCGGCTGGGCCGGGACCGAGGTGGCGACTGCCCCGCCGATCGGCGGGAGAAGGACGCGCGAAGTCGACCCGTCGGACGGGCCGCACCGGACAGCATACGCGAGCGCCGGAGCGCGTTTCCCCAGCTGCCCGGGGGATCCACAGATGCCGCGGGCTCCTGCCGTCCCGCGCCGCTGGCGCCCAGGCTGGCGGCATGCGATCCGCGTCGGCCCTCGTCGTCACGGTCCTCGCGCTGAGCGCCCTCGGGCCGGCCGTGGCCCTGGCCGGCCCGGAGAACCGGGCGGCGGTGCAGACGCGTCCGGGCGGAGGCTGGTCGGCCCCGCTGCCCGGCGAGCTGACGGTGACCCGTCCGTTCGATCCGCCGCCGCACCGCTACGGGCCCGGACACCGTGGCGCCGACCTCGCCGGAGCGACGGGCGCCCCGGTGCTGGCGGCCGGTGACGGCGTCGTCGTGTTCGCCGGAATGGTGGCCGGCCGCCCGGTGGTGAGCGTGGACCATGCCGGCGGTCTGCGGACGACGTACGAGCCGGTGGAGCCGGCGGTCGGCGCGGGTGCCCTCGTCGCACGCGGCTCGCGGCTCGGCGTGCTGGCCGCCGGGCACGAGGGCTGCCCCGCGTCGGCCTGCCTGCACTGGGGGCTGCGCCGGGGCGAGGACTACCGGGACCCGCTCCTGCTGCTCGTGGTGCGGGTCCGGCTGCTGCCGTTCGGCGGCGACGCGCTCAGCCCGGCGACCGTCCGGTCCAGATCGTCCAGCGGTCGGCCTCCACCAGCGGCCCCTCGGGTAGCCGGTGGCGCAGCTGGTCGACCAGGTGGCCCAGCTCGTCGTCGCCGAGCTCGTGCAGGATCGAACGGCCGGTGCGCTGCCCGACCTCGGCGAGGTAGTCCTCGCGGTCGCGGTACCGGCGGCGGGTCTCCCAGAGCGACGTGCTGCCGATGTCGTCGAGCCCCGCCGCCCGGAACGCCTCGGCGACGGCGCTGCTGGTCGGCCGTCGGGCGACCTCGACCGCCAGGAGTCGGGGAAAGACCTCGAACAGCCAGCCGCGCGGGTGCGTCGGGGAGCCCGGGAGGGCGACGTCCTCGGGCGTGCGGTCCTGCACGAGGTACGTGCCACCAGGGCGGAGGAGTCGGGCCGCCTCACGCGCCACGGCGGTCAGGTCGGGCACGTGGTGCACCAGCGCACGGGCGAAGACGACGTCCGCGGCACCCGCCGGCAGGCCGGTCGCGGCCGCGTCACCCGGGTGGAACTCGACCCCGGGCAGGTCCCCGTGGGAGTCCCGCGCCGCATCGAGGATCGGCGCGCTCGAGTCCACCCCGACGACCCGGGCCGCGCCGAGGTCGTGCCAGGCCCGGGTGTAGGTGCCGCCGCCGCACCCGACGTCGACCACGACCGCGCCGGCCGGGTCGACCAGCCCCGGCATGGCGTGGGCCCACGAAGGGTCCGCGGTCCGCCCGGAGTAGGTGCGTCGGTTCGCGGCGTCGTGGAAGTCGATCGGCACGGAGCCCTTCCTACGTCGGGCCGGCGACCGCGGGAGCGGCCGGCTCCGGCTGCACCGCCCGGGTGACGACCCAGCGGTGCTTCCCGATCTGCCGGCTGCGCTCGAACCCGTGCGCCTCGAACAGGGACACCGTCCCGTTGTGCAGGAAGGAGGCCGAGACCTTCCGGGCGGCGGCGTCCTCCGGGTAGCTCTCGACCACTCCGCCACCGTGACGGGCGATCTCGTTCAGCGCACCGCCCAGCGCAGCGGCGGAGACGCCCCGCCGCCGGTGCCCGCGGTCGACGAAGAAGCAGGTGATCCGCCAGTCCGGCAGGGCTGCCAGTCCGTCGGTGTAGGCCCGCTGGTGCTTGATCCGGGGCAGCTCGTCCGTGCTGCCGAACTGGCACCACCCGACGCAGTCCGCGCCGTCGTACACCAGCGCGGCGTGCGCCTCGCCGCGCCACACGAGGGCTTCCTTGTCCCGCCGGTTCTCAGCGGGCCCCTTCGGGCCACCCGGACGGCGCGCGTGGAAGGCCATGCACCAGCAGCCACCCCAGACGCCGTCGTGCCGCTCGACGAGCCGCGCGAAATCGCCCCACGTGGCCCCGTCGAGAGCTTTCGTCGCCAGTGCGGTCATCTGCGCCCTCGATCCGGTTAGGCCGGTGCCGGGTCGCCGGGATCAGGCGATGTCGGCGAGCTTGGTGCGCAGGTGCAGCACGGCCTTGGTGTGCAGCTGGCAGATCCGGCTCTCGGTGACCCCGAGGACGCGGCCGATGTCGGCGAGCGTGAGGCCCTCGAAGTAGTAGAGGGACACCACGACCTTCTCCCGCTCGGGCAGCTGCTCGACGGCGCGGGCGAGCAACTGGCGGGCCTCGCCGTGCTCGGCCATCGCCTGGGGGTCCAGCGCGGTGGGGTCCTGGAGGGTGTCACCGAGCCGCGGCGAGCCGCCGTCGTCGTCGGTGAGCAGCTCGTCGAGGGCGACGACGTTGACCAGGGACAGCTGACCGAGGAACTTGCGGATGTCCTCGACGTCCATGTCCATGGCGGCGGCGACCTCTTCGTCGCTCGGCGTCCGGTGCAGCTTGCTCTCCAGCTCGGCGACGGCACGCTCGAAGGCGCGCGCCTTGACCCGCACCGACCGCGGGATCCAGTCGGTGTTGCGCAGCTCGTCGATGATCGCGCCGCGGATCCGGGCCATCGCGTAGCTCTCGAACTTGACCTCCCGGGTCGGCTCGTAGCGCGTGATCGCGTCGATCAGCCCGAAGGTGCCGTAGGAGATCAGGTCCGCCTGCTCGACGTGCGCGGGCAGACCGCTGCCCACCCGGCCGGCGACGTACTTCACCAAGGGCGCGTAGTGCAGGATCAGCCGGTCGCGCAGGGCCGCGTCCCGGCCGTCGACGTACCGCCGCCACAGGTCGGCCAGCAGGGCGTCGGCGTCCTCACCGGACTCGTCGATCCGGCGGATGGTTGCCTCAGACACGGTCGCGCTCCTCGGTGGTGCTGCAGGGGCCCCGTCCGTGGGCCCGCCTGGTGATGACTTCCGCCGTCCGCGCACTACCCGGCCGCCGGGCCTCAGGCACGTGGATGCGCCTGGGCATGGACGGCACGGAGCCGTTCGACCGTCACGTGCGTGTAGATCTGCGTCGTCGCGAGGCTAGCGTGGCCGAGCAACTCCTGGACGGAACGCAGGTCCGCGCCGCCCTCGAGCACGTGGGTGGCGGCGGAGTGCCGCAGCCCGTGCGGACCGATGTCCGGCGCGCCCGGCACGCCCGCCGTCGCGGCGTGCACGGTGCGCCGGGCCTCCCGGGCGTCGAGCCGCCGCCCGCGCAGCCCGAGCAGCAGGGCCGGGCCGGAGTCGGGCGTCGCCAGGACCGGGCGGCCGCGGGTCAGCCAGGCGCCCAGCGCCCGCTCGGCGGGCACCCCGTAGGGGACGCTGCGCTCCTTGCGGCCCTTGCCCAGGACGCGCAGCAGCCGGCGGCCGCGGTCCACGTCGTCGACGTCGAGCCCGACGAGCTCGCTCACGCGGATGCCGCTGGCGTACAGCAGCTCCAGGACGACGGCGTCGCGCAGCTGCACCGGCTCGTCGGCGCCGGCGGCGGTCTCGACCAGCGCGCGGGCCTGGTCGGGAGCGAGCACGTCCGGCAACGTGCGGTGGGCCTTGGGGCTCACCAGCCGCTGGCCGACGTCCTCGGGGGTCAGGGCGGCGCGGTGCAGCCACGCGGTGAAGGAGCGGGCGGCCGAGGCGTGCCGGGCGGTGGTCGACCGGCCGTGGCCGCGCGTGCGCCCCTGCGCCAGCCAGCTGCGCAGGGTGGCCAGGTCGAGCTCGTGGGGCTGGGTGCCGCTGCGCCGGGCCAGGTGGTCCAGCAGCCGGGCGACGTCACCGACGTAGCCGCGCACCGTGTTCCCCGAGAGGTCCCGCTGGGCGCTCAGGTGCTCCTCGTACCCGGCGAGCGCCTCGGCCAGCGCCGGGGGCAGCCCGGCGCGGACCTCGGCGGTGCTGGGGGTGGCCACGGGGGCACGGTCCGTCGGCGTCCGCCGCCGGTCAAGGCGCCGCGCCGTGCGGCTTCGGGGGCGGGGCCAGCCGCCAGCCGGTGCCGGTCCACTGCACGAGGTCGGCGAGCTCGAGCGACGGCAGCACCCGCAGCACGTCGAGGACGGTGCAGCCGGCGGTGCTCGCCAGCCGTTCGGCACTCACCCCGATCCGCACCGGGCAGGCGTCAAGGACGCGGGCCGCCAGCTCCGGGAGCTCGTCGCGCGGGGAGGTCGGCCGCTCGGGCGGCGGGGCGAGATCGGTGCCGATGCCACCGACGGCCTCGATGACGTGCGCCGCCGAGGCGACCAGCACCGCACCGCCCGCGGAGTCGCGGAGCAGCTCGTGGCAGCCGACCGACAGGGCGCTCGTGACGGGGCCGGGGACCACCATCAGCGCCCGGCCGAGATCGCGGGCGCGGTTCGCCGTCGCCTGGGCGCCGGAGCGCGCGGCCGCCTCCACGACCACCGTGCCGCGGGTCAGGGCGGCGATCAGCCGGTTGCGGACCAGGAAGCGGTGCCGCAGCGGGGCGCACCCCGGTGGCCACTCGCTCACCAGCATCCCGGTCTCGGCGATCCGCGCGAGGAGCGCGCTGTTCGCCGCCGGGTAGACCCGGTCCACCCCGCAGGCCAGGACGGCGATCGTCGGGGCCTCGGCGGCGAGCGCACCGCGGTGGGCGGCGGCGTCGATGCCGAACGCTCCGCCCGACACCACGGTCCAGCCGCGCTCGCCGAGCTGGTGGCCGAGCTCGGCGGCGACGTGCTCGCCGTAGGCGGTCGAGGCGCGGGAACCGACGACGGCCACCGATCGATCGACGAGGAGGTCGAGCCGGCCGGCTCCGCGGACCCACAGCCCGATGGGCGGCACGAGTGCCCTGGTGCGATCTGACTGGTCGCGGTGGGCGAGCGGCTCGTCGGCCACGGCGACGGTCAGGGCGTGCAGCGGGTACGCCGGCCACTCGGGATCCTCCGGGACCACGAAGCGGGCGCCGCAGCGCTCGGCGCGGGTGAGGTCGGCCAGGGTGGCGTCCTGCCGCGCCCGGGCCCCGACCAGCCCGCGGATCCGCTCCGGCGCCGTCCCGGCCCGCACCCGCCGGACCGCCTCGACCGGCCCCACGTCCTCGACGTAGCGGTGCACGTCGACGGTGCCCGGCTCGACCGCCCGGCTCAGCCACACCCGCGCCCGCCGCACCCCGGGGTGCACGACCCCTGGCACCGGGACGGCCGTGCGCGCGTCCTCCAGGTCCTCGTCGAGGCTCATGCCGCGCTCCGCTGCGGGCCCATGCCGATGGCCTCTGAGACGTCGTCGGCGGTCCGCACCGTCCAGCCCGCGAGGTCGGCCATCGTCCGGACCACCCGGAGCACGGCTTGGCAGAGGTCGAGGCGAGGCGACTCCACCTTCCGGCGGCTCACTACGGTCGCAGCGTGGGCATCTTCTCCAGGTGGCGGACCCGGGCCCGCTTCTACGGCACCTGCCCTGCCTGCAGTCATGACTGGCGTGAACACCCGGGCGGCGTCTTCGAACCGGACGCGACTACCTGCGGTGAGTGCGACTACGAGATCGGACACGAACAGCGAGAACCGGACAGCGGCCCGCCTTGTCGACAGCGAGCTCCGGCCCCACCCTTCGGGTAGGGCGATGGACACGCGCTCAACCGAGCGCCAGCTCGTCCGTGCGCCCGTGTGCCGGCTCATGCCGCGCTCCGCTGCAGGCGCATGCCGAGGGCCTCGGCGACCTCATCGGGACCGGGAACCGTGCGCCCTCCCAAGTCGCTCAACGTCCAGGCGACCCGGAGGACAACGGTCTGGCGAAACTGGTCGCGCGTGGGCCGCCAACGCCGGGAAGGGCGGACGGCCCGACCCCTCACGGGGAGACGCGGGGGCCGGTTCCCCTCAGCGTCGGACCGAGCCGTCCGCACGGAGGAAGCTAGGTCACGCGCCACCCCGCCGCACTCGGCTTTCATGCCGCCACCCGCTGCAGGCGCATGCCGAGCGCCTCGGCGACGTCGTCGGCGGTCGGCACCGTCCGGCCCGCGAGGTCGGCCATCGTCCAGGCCACGCGCTGCACCCGGTCGAAGCCGCGCACCGACAACCCACCGCGTTCCAGGGCACGCTCGGCCAGCCGGAGCGACGGGCGCGGAACGGCGAACCGCTCGCGGAGCATGCGCCCGGGCACCTGGCTGTTGAGCGCCAGCCCCGTGCCGGCGAGCCGCTCCGCGGCGACCGCGCGGGCCCGGGCCACCCGGCCGGCGACGACCTCGGTCGACTCCGGTGCCTCCAGCCCGTCGAGCCAGGCGGCACGCGTGACCGGCGGGAGATCCACGCGCAGGTCCACCCGATCGAGCAACGGGCCGGACAGCCGGGACTGGTAGCGCCGCCGCTCCAGCGGGCTGCACGTGCAGGCGGTGTCACCGGCGGCACTGGCGCACGGGCACGGGTTGGCCGCCAGCACCAGCTGCGCGCGGCACGGGAAGGTCGCCGACCCCGATGCCCGCTGGATGGTCACCTGCCCCCGCTCGAGCGGCTGGCGGAGGGTGTCGAGCACCGCGCGCGGGAACTCCGGCGCCTCGTCCATGAACAGCACGCCGCGGTGCGCCCGGCACAGGGCGCCCGGTCGGATCTGGCCGGAGCCGCCACCGATCAGCGCCGCCATGGTCGCCGAGTGGTGCGGCGCCTCGAACGTGGGCCGGGTGACCAGCGGCGCCTCCGGCGGCAGCGTGCCGGCGATCGAGTGGATCGCCGTCACCTCCAGCGCGGCCTGCTCGTCAAGGGCCGGGAGCAGGCCGGGCAGCCGCTCGGCGAGCATCGTCTTGCCCGCACCGGGCGGGCCGGTCAGGAACAGGTGGTGCCCTCCGGCCGCCGCCACCTCGACCGCGCGCCGCCCGGCCGCCTGCCCGACCACGTCACCGAGGTCCGGCACCGGTGGGTCGGCGGGTAGCGGACCGCGTTCGTACGGGGTCAGGGGCGCTGAGCCCTTCAGGTGCTCGACCAGCCGGCCGAGGCTCTCCACGGGGAGGACCTCGACCCGCTCGACCAGGGCCGCCTCGGCCGCGTTGGCCAGGGGGACGACGACCTGGCGGTGCCCGGCCCGGGCGGCGGCGAGGACGGCAGGGAGGACGCCGCGGATGCCGCGCACCGACCCGTCCAGCCCCAGCTCACCGAGCAGCACCAGGTGCTCCACCGCCCGGCGGCGGACCGTGCCCGCGGCCGCCAGCACCGCAGCGGCCAGCGCCAGGTCGAAGCCGCTGCCCTGCTTGGGCATGGCGGCCGGCGACAGCCCGATGGTGATCCGCCGGGCCGGGAACTCGCCTCCGGCGTTGGCGACCGCCGCCCGCACCCGGTCCACCGACTGCCGCACCACGGCGTCGGGCAGGCCGACCAGCACGACCCCGGGCAGCCCCGCGGCGATGTCCACCTCGACCTCGACCATCGCCCCCTGGACACCGGCGAGCCCGACCGACCAGGTGCGCGCCAGCGTCACGAGAACGCCGCCGGCAGGTGGGTGACGACGGCCGGCCGCTCGGGGCGCACCAGGACGCCCACGACGTCGAACCGCACCTCGGGCGCGTGCTCGTCGTGCTCGGCGAGCCACCGCTGCGCGAGCACCCGCAGCCGGCGCTGCTTGACCGGGGTGACCGCCTCGACGGGCCGGCCGTAGCCCGTGCCCCGCCGGGTCTTGACCTCGCAGAAGACCAGCGCGTCCCCGTCGCGGGCGACGAGGTCGAGCTCGCCCTCGCGGCACCGCCAGTTGCGGTCGAGGACCCGCAGGCCGGCATCGGTCAAGTAGGCGACGGCGATGCGTTCACCGCGGGCGCCGAGATCAGTCGTGGGAGGCACTCCCCGACCGTGCCGCGCGGCCGCGGCGGGACCCAGCGCCGGCGACGATCTGTGGACAGCGCCGGGCCTGTGGACGGGCTAGGTGTAGTAGTTCATGACGTTGCTCACACGCCGCCGAGGTCGTCGAAGATCGACATCTGATCCGTGGTGACCTCCGGCAGGTCTGGCGTCTGAGCCT
>NZ_VNHW01000020.1 GCF_008124835.1 Blastococcus xanthinilyticus
GACCCCGACAACATGAGGTTCGTCAGCCCAGAGGAGAACGCCCGGCTGCCCCGTGACGAGCCAGAGGCGTGACTACAACCTCATGACACAACACACCTAGCAGCTTTGCGGGCAAGGTGCTAGAGCGGGTGGGTCCACGTCCGCTGCGGGCCTTGCGGCTCCAGCCGGTAGAGCACCGTCAGCTGGTCCTCTTCCCCTCCGCCGGTGAACTGCGTGACCCACACCCTGATGCTGGTGTAGCCCCGCACGGTCTCGCCGTCGGGTAGTGGCCTGCCATGGACCTGTGCGGCTGTCGGCGCCAAGACCCGCACGTCGTATGCGCTCTCGGGACCATCGTTGTTGAGCTTGATCGCTGCCGTTCCGAGGCGATCGACCCTCCAACGGACGGCATTGGCTTCGGCTTCGGCCCGGGCCTGCTGCTCGGCGCGCTCCGCTACGTCGGCCTGCCGCCCGGCCGCGATCGCGGCATCCTCATTTGCAACGGTCGCTCGACGGGCGTAGTAGAGGGCGACCAACGAGATGATCAAGGCAAGGATGGCGACCAGGAAGGTGGCTGCGTCGATCAGGGCGGGTCCGTCGTCCATGTCTCCTCGTGCAACAGCATCGTGGCGCGGTCTTCGGGTGAGTCAGTCAGCTGGGCTCGTCCACTTCGAAGAGGGTCATGACCTCGTCATCGGGCCCGACCTCGACGCGGAGCACCTTCGGCTGCGGCTTCGGGCCGTACTTCCGGCCGAACAGCTCCTTGAACTCCTCGATCGTGTCGCTCACCTGCATCAGGGTCGTCACGGAAGTGATCTGCCGGTCCAGGTGGACGCTGCCGGTGTCGACGGTGAGGTGCTGGTGGTGCTTCCGTGCTCGCCGGCCCGACGGCAGCGTGGGGTTGACGCGCCGGAGCTCGTCGGCGACGCCCTCGGGCAGGTGGTCGTAGACGTACGTGTTGATGAAGACGCCGACGTACTGCGGGTGCTTCGCCTTGCCCTCGACCCACGTCCAACCGTGGAGCCGGTAGATCTCCTCGAAGAACATGTTCGGGAAGGTCTTCACCCAGGGGCGGAACGCCTCAGCCACGTACTGCTCGAGCAGCCGGCGTAGCTCATCGCGGGCGCGCGCCTCCTGGTACCCGGTCGCCTCGTCGACCAGGGCGATGATGCCCACCTTGGCGAGGCTGCGGATGAGGATTTCCGCGGCGTCCGCGGCGCCTGCCTGGCTGGGAAGGAGGGCGCCGGCCCGTCGAGCGGCCAGGTAGACGTCACACACCTCGGGTAGTGCCTCGGCCCGGTATCCAACGCTCATGAAGCGCTGGCCGGCCATCTTGTATTCGATCGGCGCGAGCTTCTCCAGCAGCTCTGCGCCGATGAACGGCTCGAGGTTGTTGGCGCTGAGGAACGGGGCCCGCTTGTCGTCGTCGGGTCCACCGCGACGACCCATGGACTTCGCTCGCCCGAGCGCCTCCAGCATCGTGCCCTGAGAGAGCACGCGGGTGCCGTCCTCCAGGACGGCGCACTCGATCCGCTTGTCGCCGATCTTGAGCGCTCCCGAATGTGGGGCCCGCCGGGCCTTGCCGACCCAGCGCGCCTCCGCCGCCCGGCGCGCGATCTCGGACCGCTGCTCGGGGGTGAGCCGCCGGGCACGGGCTTTGCCTCCTTCGCTGGCGCCTAGGTGGAAGAGGGCCGCGTTCGTCGCGTCCTCGACATCGGTGCTGTCTGACATCCCGCAGGCCTCTCCATCGCGTGCAGTGCTTACCCGCTAAGCATCATGCCTGCCCGGCAAGCATCACGCAAACGGGTGAACGCGTGCGCGTGGCGCCCGGCGAGCAACTCGACCCGCTCAAAGGCAAAACCCCAGGTCGCGTAGGCGATCAAGCCCCACGTCCGCACGCCCTATCGCCTCATCCGCTGCCGCCCACCAACGGCGTGCGTCCTGTCGTCCCGATCTGAGGAGAACTCTCCATGAGCAAGCGCTACCTGGCCGCCCTGGTGGCCACCTGCCTGATCGGCTTCGCCGGCCTGACCGGCGCCGCAGGCGCAGCCACCCCGCTGCCGCCGCCCGGCGACCTCGCCGGCGCGATCGTCGACGGGCGGGCCTCGCTCTCGTGGTCGCCGGTCGAGAACAGCCGCGACACCGTCATCTACGACGTCAGCAATGGTCAGCCCGGCCGCGTCGTCGGCCGCTCCACCACCGACGAGTGGGTCTCGATCAACCTCCCCGGTCGCCCCTCCTTCTCCTTCCAGGTGGTCGCCCGCGACGTCCGGAAGCAGGAGGGCGTCCGCTCCGACACGATCACGCTCTACCGCGGCGGCCGGCCCACCGAGCCGGAGCCGCCCACCCCGCCGTCGGAGCCGGAGACTCCGCCGCCGCCGGTGGAGCCGACCGAGCCGCCGCCGCCCACGGACCCGGAAGAGCCCCCGACCGAGCCGGAGGAGCCGCCCACGGATCCCGAGGAGCCCCCGACCGACCCGACGACGCCCCCGGCGGCGGTCCGCGACGAGCCGGTCGACCTGGGGGCGGCCGTGTCCCTGGCCCGCCTGCAGGACCCGGTCTACCGCGAGACCGTCGTCCGGTACTTCGACAGCATCACCGCCGAGAACGAGATGAAGGCGCGGGCGCTCCAGCCCCAGCGTGGCGTGTTCAGCTTCTCCAGCGCCGACCAGCTGGTGGCCTTCGCCCGGGAGAACGGCAAGGAGGTCCGCGGCCACACCCTGTTCTGGCACGGCGCCAACCCGTCGTGGATCAGCAACGGCAGCTTCTCGCAGGCCGAGTGGGCGCAGCTCATCCGCGACCACGCCAGCAACGTCGTCGGCCACTTCGCCGGTGACATCACCTCGTGGGACGTCCTCAACGAGATCGTCGCGGAGGACGGCTCGGGCCTGCGCACCGACAACCCGTGGGTGAACGGCTTCGGCGGCGACCCGCTGGACGCCATCGCGCTCATGTTCCAGGCGGCCCACGAGGCAGACCCGGCCGCGCGCCTGTGCATCAACGACTTCTCGGTGGAGTTCAACCGGCCGAAGACGGAGGCCTACTACCGCCTGGTGCGCGACCTGCTCGCTCGCGGAGTGCCCATCGACTGCGTGGGCTTCCAGTCGCACCTCATCACCGAGTCCGAGGGCCCCGGCGTCAGCGACCCCGGCGGCTGGTCCCCGACCCTCGGCGAGCTCACCGGCGTCCTGCAGCGCTTCGCCGACCTCGGCGTCACGGTGCAGCTCACCGAGGCCGACCTGAAGACCAGCCCCACGCCGGGCACCACGGAGCAGAAGCTGGCCGCGCACGCCGACATGGCGCGCGTGCTCGCCGGTGCCTGCCAGGCGGTGCAGGCGTGCACCGAGCTGACCTGGTGGGGCGTCAACGACAGCCAGTCATGGCTGGGCTCGGGCGAGATGACGTTGCTGTTCTCGGACACCGTCACCGACGACGCCTTCACGCCCAAGCCCGCCTACTGGGCCACGCGGGACATCCTCGGTGGCGGCCCGGGCGGCTCGCCGCCCGTGGAGGCCCCGGCCAGCTGACACCGCCCCGGCACCCACCTGTGGAGAACCCCTCCAGCGTCAGGGCCGGGGTGGGGCGCTTCCGTGCGTTCGGCCCCAGCGGCGCGCGCCCGCGTCACAGTTCGCGTAGCTCACGCTCGGAGCCCGGCGCCGGAGCTGGCTGGCCGTCGGGGTGGGTCGGGCCTACCGTCGCAGCCATGGGCTACCAGGTGCGGAAGAACGCGGATGATTCGATCACGATGAGCCACGAGACGCAGACGTTCAACGAGGCCAAGGGCCACATGGACATCGACGTTCACGGTGAGATCACGATGTCCGCACCTGAGTGGGCGCAAGCCGCCGAGGCCATCCTCGACATCGCGCGAGGCTCTGGAGTGGCTGCGTCCTCCGCCTGAACCGATACGCCGGCCGCAACGCCAGCGAGAAGAGCCCCACCCCGCGATCAGCGGGGTGGGGCTCTTCTTCGTCGTCGGCGGGTCAGCTTGCCGGCCCGGGGATCACGGGTACGTGAACACCTCGGCCGGGTCGGAGCCGACGAGCTGCCGCAGGTCCAGGTAGCTGCGGCCGGGGAGGACCTCGATCTGCGCCTGCGGGAACGCCGGCTGCCGGGTGGTGAGCACGTTGAAGCCGGTCAGCCGGAGGTCCTCGATGCGGGTCACGTCCCCGTCCTCTCGGCGGGCGAGCTGGTCGACGCGGGCGGCGACGGCGTAGGTCCCCGGCGGGAGGCCGCGCAGCGCGCCGGTGACGGTCCAGCCTTCGTCGTCGCGGCTGACGCTGCGCGCGAGACCGATGACGTTGTCCTGCTCGTCGAACACGGGCAGAGGATGGCGGGCGACGTCGACCGCCTGGTCTTCGATCAGCTGGCCGGTGTCGGAGACGACGCCGATCGGGAGGAGGAGCCCGGTGAACCGGTGTCCCTGCTGGTCATCGCGTGCGGCGACGGCGGACCGGGGGATCACCCAGGTGTCGCCTACCTTGACGGCCTGCAGCTTGCCGCCGGTGACGAGCTGGAGCGCACGCTGCCGGGAGACGCCGAGCGCCTCGCCGGCCTGCGTGACCGACAGCAGCTCCGGGAGCGGCGTCGTGTCGAGGCGGCGGTAGAACTCGTCGGTGGGCAGCACCTCGATGCCGAACGGCTGGTGACCGGTGGCGATCGCGATGGCCAGGGCGGTGGGCGCGGCGGTGCGCAGGTCGGCTGCCTGCAGGGTGACCACGACCCGTACACGCCCGCTGGGCGAGCGGGTGATCATGCCGCCGTGCACCTCGAGGTCGCGGTCGAGGGCGGTCACGAGGGCGTCGGCTTCGTCCTCGCGCGCCGGGTAGTGCGTGTCGAGCTCGATGCTCGCGGTGAAGTTCTGTGTGCTGCTCATCAGGGCCTTCCTCATGCTCGGAGTGGGGAGGTCGGCCGCGGCTCCCCTGTGGAGCCGCGGCCGACCTTGGTGCCGGCGTGAGAGAGTTGGGAGGCGGAGCCGGGGGCAATAAGCCTGCCCCCGGCTCCCTCTCTGGTTACTCCAGGTCGAGTTCGACCGGGAACCGGAGCTGGCCGATCCGGAGTCCGTCCCGGTAGACCGTCAAGGTCCCCGTGCTGACGTCGATCCGAACCCACAGGCCCAGCTTGCTCAGGGCCTCGGCTGCCTCCCACATCTCGCGCATCTCGTTCACCTCCCTCCATCTTCGTCGGCATCTCTTGCCGACAAGATGAAGAGTAGCAGCCTACTTGTCATACGACAAGTAGGCGGGTGGGGATAGCGCCCGAAGCGTGCAGCGAGAGGCGAGCACCTCCCGCAGCACCACCGACACGAAGGCGCCCCACCCCCCCGGAAGCTGGGGGGTGGGGCGCCTTCGGCGTTGCTGGCGTCAGTAGCCGAAGCCGCTGGCCGCTTCGTCGGCGGTCGCTGCCACGATGCCGAAGATCAGTCCGGCGATCAGCCCGACGATCGCGAGCGCGGTCAGGATCAGCACCGCGGAGCGCGTGGACCGGACGTACCACTCGGTGCGCTGGGCGGCGAGGGTCTGCGCGGCGAGGTGCTCGGCGACGAAGCGGCGGAAGCTGACTTCGTCGGCGACGTCGGTGTCGCTGGTGGTCAGGCGGGGCTGGTTGGGGAGGGCAGGCATCGACATGCCCCGGACCGTACCGGCTCGAAACGCTTCGCCCTTCGGGTCGCGGGATGCGGCGCACGGGTCCCGATCGATCAGTGGCCGAGACTGTCGGCCTGAGCGTGCTGGCAGGCCGCCTCAAGGTCGTCCATGCACAGCTTCACGCCGGACGCCATGTGCGCGGCGAGGCTGGCGTTGTCGCCCCAGGCGGAAGCGTCGGACAGGTACAGGTACCGGTCCCGCATCGTGGTCAGCAGCTGGCCAACGTCCCACCCGTTCAGCGGGGTGGCGTGCGCCCGGTAGGGCGCCAAGGGGGCCGGCCCTTCGTAGCCTGTCCATGTGTGGGTGCGGGAGCTCATGACGCGGTCCTCTCGGTGGCGGCGCGGGTTCGGGCGGGAGCAGGGTTGGGGAGGGGTAGGGCGTCCATGGCGGCGACCATCCGGGCCGCGGCGTCCGCGGACGGGCGGGCGTAGCCGGCAGTGGTCTTGGGCGAGGCGTGGCCGAGCTGCTCCTGGACCATGCGGAGGTCGCGGGAGAGCTGGTAGGCGACGGAGCCGTACCGGTGGCGCAGCTGGTGCATGGTGGCGTCGATGCCGAGGCTGTGGAGGTGGCGGTTGCCGCCGCTGGAGATGGACCGGGCGTCGATGCGCTGCCCTTCGCGGCCGAGGAAGATGGGGCCGCGGCGCTTGGGTCCGGTGGCCTGGAGGGCGTCGATGACGACCTGGCCGATCTC
Organism: Blastococcus xanthinilyticus; assembly: GCF_008124835.1. GTDB lineage: Bacteria > Actinomycetota > Actinomycetes > Mycobacteriales > Geodermatophilaceae > Blastococcus > Blastococcus xanthinilyticus. Next base: position 6,316 of record NZ_VNHW01000020.1, read on the forward strand.
GACGGTGCGCTCCTTGCAGCCCTTGCCCTTGCGGACGTGGAGGAAGGCGCCGGTGGCTGTCTCGCGGCGGATGTCGGTCCAGTCGAGGCCGGCGATCTCGACGCAGCGCAGGCCGGCGTAGGCGGCCAGCGTGTAGATGGCGCGCAGCTTGGGGCGGGCCGCTGCCAGGGCTCGGGCAAGGTCGGCTTCGTTGATGGGCCGGGGTAGGTGCCGCGGGATCATGGGGATGGTGAGCATGAGCGACGGGTCGGTCTCGACGATGCCGGTGCTCATGGCCCACCGGTAGAAGCTGCGGATGTGGCAGGCGTAGGCCCGGCGGGTCTCGGGTGCGCGGCCGGCGATGCACGCGCGCTCGAAGCGGAGGACGTGGCCGGGCTCGAGGTGTCGCAGGGGGACGCCGGTGAAGGCGTGCAGCCGGTTGAGGACGTCGGCTCGGATCCGCAGGGTGTTGGCGGCCAGTCCGCGGAGGGTGTGGCCCCAGCGGATGTGTTCGATGACGTCGAGGTCGAGTCCAGCGTTCATGTTCGGAGACTCAGGGGACCCGCTTCCGACGCGCCAGCGGGACCAGCCGAACGTATGACCGTCGTCACTGTCGGTGACGTGAACGGGCCGTGCGAGCACCTCGGTCACGCGGCAGCCAGCTCTGCGTGCGAATACCGACTGGTATCACCCCGGTGCGCCTGCGAGGTATCACCGGCCTCCGCGGCGGCCCGAGCGACGACGTCGCCGGAAGTAGGGCGGAACTCCTCACCGGCCAGCCACTCCAGGCTGACGTCGGCCACGGAGGCGATGAGCATGAGGTCTCCGTACCGCGGGTGGTTCCTCATGCCCTCCCAGTTGCTGACCGTCTTGCGGTCGACGCCGAGCGCCTCTGCGAAGGCCTGCTGCGAGATGCCCATGTCCTCACGCGACTTCCTGATGCGCTCGCCGAGCGAGAACACCGGCACCCGGTTGCTGCTCACGTTCCGTGACATGTGGGCAAGTTTGCCCAACTGAGGAGCACCGCCGCAAGTGGGCGACACGCGCAACTTTGCGCAACCACTTGACCACGTCACCCGTTCGGGGCAAGGTTGCTCACATGAGCAACTTGGCCGCGAACGAGGAAGACATCCTCACCACCGCTCAGGTGGCCGAACTTACCGGCTGGTCCGTGACGTCGATCAACCGCTGGGCCGCGGCCGGGGTTCTTCCCGCGACCAAGCTGCCCGGCCGCACGGGGCCCTACCTCTTCACGCGTGGCGCCGTCGCGGAGCGCCTGCGCGGGCGCGCCACCACGGCTAGCGCCTCCTGACCCCCCGTCCGGGCCGCACTCCCCCGCGGCCCGGGCGCGGTGCACCACCCCCCTGAAACGCGCCAGAGCCCTCCCGCAACGCCGGCAAGCAGACGCGGAAGGGCCCCAACAAGGAGGCATCCTCGCATGACCCACCTGTACTCCGCGCCAGGCGCGGACCACTTCGCCACGGCCCGGATCCCGGTGATCGAGGGCGAGCTGGATGTGACGCGGGAGATCCCGCTGATCCGCCTGAAGCCCCCGGTGCCCGCCCCGTCCCGTCCGGCCGCCGTCGTCCCGGAGCGCGGTGTGGCCCGGCGGCTGCTCGACTCCCCGTTCGCCCAGGACCTGCGCCGCTACGGCTGGCTGGTCGGTCTGCTGCTCGCCGGGCTGCTGTGCCTGGTGCTGACCCGCGGCGAGTTCGTCACCTGGGGCGGCCTGGAGCAGCTCCACACGGGTGGTGCTCGATGATGGCCGGCCCGACCGTGGTGCACGACCAGGCGGAGTTCGACGCCGCCGTAGCTGCTGGTGCGGGCTGGATCCGCATCGCTGCACCCCGCGGGGTGTGGGTGGAGGTCGCATCGCCTCGCGGAGTCGACGTCGAGGCGTCCGGATCGGCCAGCGTGAGCGCGTTCGACTCGGCCAGCGTGAGCGCGTTCGGATCGGCCAGCGTGAGCGCGTTCGACTCGGCCAGCGTGAGCGCGTTCGACTCGGCCAGCGTGAGCGCGTCCGGATCGGCCAGCGTGAGCGCGTTCGACTCGGCCAGCGTGAGCGCGTTCGACTCGGCCAGCGTGAGCGCGTTCGACTCGGCCAGCGTGAGCGCGTTCGACTCGGCCAGCGTGAGCGCGTCCGGATCGGCCAGCGTGAGCGCGTTCGACTCGGCCAGCGTGAGCGCGTCCGGATCGGCCAGCGTGAGCGCGTCCGGATCGGCCAGCGTGAGCGCGTCCGGATCGGCCAGCGTGAGCGCGTCCGGATCGGCCAGCGTGAGCGCGTCCGGATCGGCCAGCGTGAGCGCGTTCGACTCGGCCAGCGTGAGCGCGTCCGGATCGGCCAGCGTGAGCGCGTCCGGATCGGCCAGCGTGCGCGCGTTCGACTCGGCCAGCGTGCGCGCGTCCAGCCGCGTGGCGGTCCATTTGCACTCCGGCAAGGCGCAGATCGCTGGCGGCGTCGTCATCGATCACACCGATGTCGACCGCTCCGACGTCGGCACGTGGCTCGACTACAACGGCATCACCGTCAGCGACGGGATCGCCACCTTCTACAAGGCGGTGGACCAGCAGCTCAGAGCTGGCCACGGCTACATCCTCACCACCTACCCGATCGGCGAGACGGTCACCGCGCCTGACTGGGACCCCGTCCAGCGGTGCGGGTATGGCCTCCACGCCACAGGTGACCCCGGCCTCTCCGAGTCTTACTACTTGGGCGATGACCCCCGCTGCCGGTACCTCGAGCTGGCGGTCCCGGTCGAAGGCCTGGTCGTCCTCGACGACAAGGTGAAGTTCCAGTCCTGCACCGTGGTCCGCGAGGTCAAGCTCACCGGGGCACCTCTCGCCGGCGGCGCACAGTGACCCGCCGCCTGGAGGCCGCGGTGCTGGCCTGCTCGCTGTCGCTGGTCGGGCTATCGGTGGTCGCGCTGCGCGCTCTGCGCCGCCCGGCGTCGCGGCTGTCCCGGTTCGTCGACGAGCGGATGCTGCCGCACGGGGTGTCCCGGTGACGCAGGCCGCGGCCGCGCTGGTCTCCGTGATCGGCGTGCTGGTGTACATCGGCCTGGGGCTCGTGGTGGCGATCGCGATCGGGCGCAGCGTCCGGGAGCGGGACCGCCGGGAGACGCCGGCCACCCCGGACGACATCGGCGGCGACGGCGAGGCCGAGCGCGCCCGACTGGACGAGTGGGCGTGACCGGCCAGCGCGGGCGCCCCCGCGACCCGGACGTCACCGTGCGGGCGGTGCGAGCGGCGATCACGGTGCTCGCCGAACGGGGGATGCGCGGCTTCACCGCCGACGAGGTCGCCGCGGTCGCGGCGGTCGGGAAGGCCAGCATCTACCGCCGCTGGTCGTCGCTGGACGAACTGCTCGTCGACGTCGTCGTCGACCTCGGTGTGCGCGAGGTGCCGTGGGGCCCGCTGCCGGGCTCCGCCCGCGGGGACATGGTGGCGCTGCTGACCGCGGCGTGCACGGGTCCGCGGGCGATGGCTGAGGTGGAGCTGCTGCCGGTGATCGGCCGGGACGAGCGGCTGCACCGCGCCTACATGGACGGCCCCGTGCTGCGGCTGGTCGCTGCGGTCGCGGAGCTGACGTCGCGGGCGCACCGGCGCGGTGAGTCGGTCGGATTCCGTGGCCCGGCGGTCGCCGCAGCGGTGGCGGTGCTGCACCGGCGGATGGCCACCCGCGGGCAGCAGGCGCACCCGGAGTGGGTGTCCGACGTCGTGGACACGGTCGCGCTGCCGGCGGTGCCGCGGTGACCGCGCCGGCGCGCGGCAAGCTGGTGGTGGTGCGGGTGCAGGTCGCCCGGAACTGCTTCGTGGCCACGGTGCCGATGCTCCGGGCCGCGGCGGAACTCCTGGCGGAGAACCTGCTGGGCGAGATCGCGCAGGCCGGCGACAGCCCGCGCCTGGTGCCGCTGGACACCGGCGACGTCGGGCCGTGCTGGCTGCGGGCCCGATCGATCCTCACCGTCGAGGTGATCGCCCCCGATGACTTCCTGGGCGACTTCATCGGCCGCGGGGACCCGTCGTGATGGGCACCGCGGTCGAGGTGGCCTTGTGCGTGAAGGGTCCTGCGGGCGTGCCGTGTCCGGGGACGCCGGTCGTCCGGTACGCCGTCGGCACGGTGTGCTCGGCGCACCTGCTCCCGGGCGCCGAGGTGTACGAGTGGCTGGTCGACCCGGCCGCCCTCGCCGCCCGCGGCGGCCAGGTGGATGACGCGCTGCGGCTGCTCGCGGTCGACGCCGCAGCCGACCGGCTCCCGGCACCATCCCGGCCGGGCGCTGCGGCGCACGCCGGCGCAGCTGCCGGTGAGGCGGGCGCGGCCCGGCTGGTCGCCTACCGCGCGGGCACCATCCGCGGCCACGTCCTCGCCCACCTGATCGAGGTCGGCCCCCGCGGCACGACCGCGATCGAGGCCTGGGACTGGTACCGGGCCACCCACTCCCCCACCACCGAGCGGTATTCCGTCGCGCCCCGGCTCTCCGAGCTGGTCGCCGACGGCTGGGCCGTGAAGACCGGCGGCACCCGCAACGTGCGGGGCGCCGGCTATCCCCCGGAAGAGGTCTACGTGCTGTCCGCACGCGGCCGCCGGGAGAAGGGACTCACCTGGTGAGCCGAGACATCCGCCGCGTGCCCGTCGACTTCGACTGGCCGCTGAACAAGGTGTGGGACGGCTTCCTCCTGCCCGACGAGCTCAGGCTGCCGCCCTGCCCGGCCTGTGAGGGCATGGGCTGGTCGCCAGAGGCGAAGCTGCTGCAGAACCGCTGGTACGGCAAGGCACCCTTCCGCCCCGAGGACCGGGGCTCGGAGCCGCTGACCGTCGAGACCCCCGGCGTGCGTGCCTTCGCCGAGCGCAACGTCGCCCATGCGACGTGGTTCTACGGCGAGGGCGAGGCCGCGATCGTCCGTGAGGCACACCGCCTGTCGAGCATGTGGAACCAGCAGTGGTGCCACCACCTCAACCAGGCCGACGTGGACGCCCTCGTGGCCGCCGGACGGCTCATGGACTTCACGCACACGTGGAGCCGGGAAGACGGCTGGCAGCCGAAGGACCCGCCTCACGTGCCGACGGCCGCCGAGGTCAACGCATGGTCCCTGTCGGGCCTGGGCCACGACTCGATCAACCAGTCCGTCGTCGTCCACGCCGAGCTGGAACGGCAGGGTCTCTCCGACCTCTGCCCCAACTGCAACGGCGCCGGCGAGGTCGGCACCGACGAGCAGCGCGCCACCTACGAGGCGTGGGAGCCCACTGCCCCGCCGACCGGCGAGGGCTGGCAGCTGTGGGAGTCGGTCTCCGAGGGGTCGCCCATCAGCCCCGTCTTCGGTGACCGTGAGGCGCTCATCGGCTGGCTGACCACCGACTACAGCTGGGGTGCCCAGCGCACGCCGCTCACCCGCGAGCAGGCCGAGGCCTTCGTCGGTCTCGGGCACAGCATCGGCTCCGGCGTCATCGCCTCGGACGGGCGGCACTTCTCCGGCGAGGCCGCCGTCGCCGAGCTGCGCGGCGGCACCCCATGACCCCGGTGGTGACCCGCGACCAGGCGGACCTGCTGCTGCGCTACGGCGTCGGGCCGGTCGCCTGGATGCTCGTCGACCCGGAAGAGGGGATCCCGCACGCGCGCAGCAGCATGGCCTGCGGCGGCGGGGCGTCGGCGGCGTGGCAGTACGAGACGACGGCACGGGGCATCGTCGGCTCTCGCGCGTTCTCGGTGCCGGTGCGGGAGGACGTCGTCGTCTCGTGGCGGCTGATCCGCCAGGCCGCCGACCATCTGCCCGCGCTGCTGCGCGAGGACCTCCGCGCTGCCCGTGCCCGGACGCAGCGGGAGTGGCTGCGGTACTTCCCCGAGTTCGTGCCGTGGATGCCGGGCGGTCGGGCGCCGTGGGTGGAGCCGCCGCCGTCATGGCACCGGGAGGCGCAGGCCGCCGAGCTGGCCGCCCTGGTCGCCTGCCTGGACTCTCTGACCGGCGAGCGTTCCGACGTCCCTGGCCAGCTCGAGCTGTTCGGCGTGGCAGCGTGAGCGCCGCGCAGCTGGACCTGTTCGCCGACGCTGGCGTCGAGCGTCCGGTGTTCGCCGAGGCGGTGTGCCGTGGCTGCGGCACCACCTGCCGCGTGCCGGTGGAGGGCGGCCCGTCCGCTCCCTGGGGTGAGGCGGTGCAGTTCGGCTACATCGCGGTGAAGGCTCACGAGCGGGAGGGCTGCCCCGGGGACACCCCGATGGCGCGGGCGGCCCGCCGACGGCTGCTCTCCCTCTGGCCGACGCACGAGCACGTCGCGCCCGGAACGGTCCGGTACGCCGACCTCGTCACCTCGACGTGGGACGCCCGGGCGGCGCTGATGCTGGCGCTGGGCCGCGAACTGGTCGAGGGGCACGCGTGACCGCCGACCGGCGCCCGGTGGGGCGCTTCGTGCTGGCCCCGGTGGTGGGCGGCGAGGTCGCCTGGGCCGCTGGTGTGCCGCTGCTGGTGGCGCCGATCCGGCTGGCGGCCCCGGTGCGTGTGGTGCTCGGCCAGCGCGCGGCTGGTGGTCGGTCGTGAGCGTGGACGTGTTCCGGCTGCTGCCGGCGGCGACGCTGCTGCGCGCGGTCCCGGACACCGCGCTGGCGGCGACGCCGGCGGGGTCGACGGTGCATGTGCTGAACCGGCCGGGCGGGAAGCCGTTGTGCGGCCGCACCCCCCGGAAGCTCGCGCCGGTGCTCGCCGACAGCGCGGTGCCGCCGCCGATGCGGGTGTGCACGCTGTGCTGCCGCCGCCTGCCCGCGACGGTGCGGGTGGACCTCGCGGGCGCGGGCCGCCCGGCCCGTGAGGAGCTGGCGGCAGTGCACGAGCACGCGGCCCGCCAGGTCGCGCAGGACTGCGTGGACCGTCTCGCGGAGATACGGTCGGCCGCGATCCTGGACGGCACGGCCGGGCACCCGGTGGAGCTGATGGTCGCCGTGCCGGCGGAGCCCGGGCCGCGGCCGGTGCGCCGGTCGGACCGGGCGCAGCGCCGCACCGGGCACATCGCTGGTGGGCAGCGGATGACGCTGGCGCAGCTGATCAACCGGTTCACCCCGTGCGGCTGGGGCCCCGGCGGCCGGGCGTTCATCACCGACTCCCCGGCGCTGGGCGCCCGAGTCGACGTCGACGGCCCGCGCACCGCCGGGGGTGCGCGGTGAGCGCGGTGGAGCACGCGCAGCCGTGCCGCGGCTGCGGCGCCCCGGTGCTGCACGTCGTGGACGTGGACACCGACGAGCCGATCGTGGTGGACGCCGCGACGGTGGACGGCGGCCGGATCGTGCTGTGGTCGATCAAGGGGAACGCGTTCGCCCGCCGGTACGGGCAGCCCGCCCGCTTGCAGCCGGCGTGGGCCGAGCACCGCTGCCCCGCCCCGAACCTGTCGGTGCCGCCGGCGGCGGCCGTGGACCCGTACGAGGACGCGTCGGCGGCCGCGCAGCAGCACGGCGGGTGGCGGTCATGACCGCGGCCGTGGAGCGCCCGGCGGGGCGGATGGCTGGCCCGGCCCGCCCCGCCGGTGCTCGGCGCGCTGGCCGGGGCACGGGCACGCCGACGGTCGACCCGCGCATCATCCGCGCCGCCCTGGCCTACAGCCGCTCGCACACGCTGCTGGCCACCGGTGCTCGCTTCAAGGTGTCCGGCCGCCAGGTGCAGCGGTGGCGCGCCCGCGCCGCCGCCGCAGCTGCTGCGGGCGGGACGTGGCCCAGCGACGCCGACGTGGCCGCGTGGGTGGAGCGGGCGCCGCAGCGCGAGGCGGACCGGGCGCGGCTGCACCGGTGGACGGTCCGCCGCGCGCAGGCCGGTGGGCCGCTCTTCGTGTCCTCTCTGGGCACGACGCGGCGGATGCGCGCGCTGGCCGCCCTCGGCTGGCGGTACTCCGACCTGGCCGTCGAGCTGAGGGTGGTGGAGAGCCGGGTCGGTCACCTGACGGTGCGGCCGAACCGGGTGGTGCACCGCGACACCGCGGCGGCGGTCGCCACCGTGTACGAGCGCCTGTCGATGACGTTCGGCCCGTCGGAGGTGACGCGGACCCGAGCCGCGGCACGCGGCTGGGCGCCGCCCATGTTCTGGGACGACGACACGATCGACGACCCGGCCGGCCGTCCCCGCCGCAGCGGCCCGACCGACAGCGCCGCGCTGGACGACATCGCGATCGCCAGGGCGATGCGCGGCGAACGCGTGCCGCTGCGCCGCGCCGAGCGCGCCGAGGCGTCCCGGCGCCTGACCGCCGCGGGCCGTTCCGCAGCCGAGATCGCCGAGCTGCTCGACACCAGCGAGCGCGCTGTTCAGCGCCACCGCAGCAGCACACCCGACACCTCGAGGAGAACCGCATGACCACCCCTTCTGGCGGGATTCACTCGCCTGGCGACCCGGACGGGCAGGCGCCCGGCCCCGGCTACTCGACCGGCGTCCCGGAGGCGCTTCCCGAGGGCGAGCTCTTCGTCGTCGGTGGGCCGTTGCTGCTCGCCGAGGACGCCGTGGAGGCGGTCCCGGTCGCCACCTACCAGCTGGAGTCGGCCGGTGAGCAGCTGCTGGTGAAGTGCCGCTTCGCCGGCCGCTGGAACCGCAGCGACGAGCGCGCCACGACGGAGGTCGCGCTGCATCCGGAGCAGGCGATGGAGCTGGTCGACCAGCTGCTCAGCGCGATGTCGGTGTGCGCGCTCCGCGCGAAGCGGGGGCGGCGGCAGTGACCTCGCTGACCCTGTCCACGGAGGACTTCCGGGACGCGCTGCGCTCGGTGGTGGTGCACGCCGCCCCGGACAAGGACACGACTCTGCACCGGATCCGCTGCGACGTCGGCCCGGAGAACCTCACGATCACCGCGACGAACCGGTACACGGCCGCGATGGCGATCGCCTCAATCGAGGACAACCACGACGGCCAGCTGTCCTCGTTCGACCTGTCGCCGACGGACGTGAAGGAGATCCTCACCCTCTTCAAGGGCCGCCGGCCCGGTGAGGAGGACGTCGGAGACACAGTGCGCCTCGAGGTCGACGGCGAGCACTTCACGATCACCGACACCGGCGGCCTGTTCGAGGGCAAGCAGCTGGTGCTCCCGCGGCAGCCGCAGACGGTGGTGTTCCCCGACATCTCCCTCGTGGTGTCCCAGACCCTCACCAAGCGCCGGCAGCGGACGACCAGGCTGGCCGCCAACGGCGTGCTGGTGGCGCTGTTCGCCACGGCGGCCCGGGTGTACGCCCGCTCGCTGACCCTGGAGCCCACGGGCGAGTCGAGCGCGCTGATCGTCGGGTGCGGGGACAGCTTCCTCGGACTGCTGATGCCGATGCGGATCGAGCCGGACTACGCCGCGGAGCTCGACGCCTGGCGGGAGGCGTGGCAGCACCGGCTTCCCGTGCCGGACGACGCTCCGGGCACCACCGTGTGGTCCCTCACCGCGGCGTCGCTCGGTGCCCCGCTCCAGCGGGACGACGACGAGCAGAAGCCCGCTCAGGCGGTCGCCGAGCGCGGCCGCCTGGACCCGGTGCTGCTGCGGCAGGCCGCCGACCTGGTGGTGGAGTCGCAGTTCGGGTCGTCGTCGATGCTGCAGCGGAAGCTGAGGGTCGGGTTCGCGAAGGCCGGCCAGCTGATGGACCAGCTGGAGGCCCTCGGCGTGGTCGGCCCGTCGGAGGGGTCGAAGGCCCGGGACGTGCTGCTGCAGCCCGGCGCGGACATGGACGCGGTGCTGGCCGGTGCGGTGAGCGCCCCGTGATCGCCGCCAGGCAGCTGACCGCGGACGACGTGGCCCGGGACCCGGAGGGCGTGCGCACCTGGCTGGAGGCTCACGCGCTGCGCGCGGAGTGCGTGGCCGCCGACCCTGGCCCGATCGTCCGCGGCGGCCGGGTGCTGGCGACCCTGTACGTCCTGGACGAGCACGGCCGCAAGCAGCTGGACGAGGACGGCAACGTCGCGGTGCTCGACGTGAGCGCGCCCCTCAGGGTCGCGCTGCCCGCCCACCTCGGGACACCGCTGCCCGAGGAGACGCCGCCGCTGACCGACGTCGACCTGGCGATGCTGCGGCTGGCCGGGGAGTTCTGGCCGACAGCGGCAGGGCTGAAGGAGCGGCACATCCGGGAGCGGTTCGGGATGGACCCGACCCGCTTCTACCAGCGGGTGAACGCGATGCTGGACGACGAGGCGGCGCTGGCCGCGGAGCCGCTGCTGGTGGGCCGGCTGCGCCGGATCCGTGAGACCCGCCGCCGCCCGCGCACGTCGTCGGCGGTGCTCTCGTGACCGGCCCGAGGCGGCCGCTGCCGGTGTCCTACGACCGGCGGGCGGCCCGGCCGACTGCGCTCGGTGCCGCCCCCGCGCGGCGGGAGCCGGCCAGCTTCCTGACGGCCGCGGAGGTGGCCGCTGAGATGCGCGTGTCGAAGATGACCGTGTACCGGCTCGCCGAGGAGCTGGGCGCGGTCCGGATCGGCAGGTCGCTGCGGTACCCGGCCGCCGGGGTCGACCAGTACCTCGCCGGCGGCGGCTCATGATGGCCGACCGGGAGCAGCTGATCACCGCGATCGACGAGCTCCACGAGCGCGCCTGGCGCAGCGGCGAGGACGGCGACCAGGCGGACCGGCGGGCCGCTGAGGGCCTCGCGTCGGCTCTGGGCTGGCAGGGCTGGCCGGGCAGCACCCCGGACGGCGGCTGGGTGCGCGCCCGTCTGTCGGAGGCGCTCCGGTGACGCCCTGCCCCCTCACGGCCTGCTGCCGCACCGTCCAGCACCAGCCCCGACCCGAAAGGCACCAGCGATGAGCGAGACGAAGACCTACCCGATCGGCGTGGCGCTGTCGGTGGCCAGCGGCAAGCTGCTGTGCGAGTTCTCCCAGCTGCACGAGGCCATCACGGACCTCGCGGGCTGGCCGGTGATGACGCACCACATGGCCAGCCGCGAGCTGATGGACGGTGTCGCCCGCAAGGTGATCTCCCAGGTGCCGTGGATGCCGGGTGCGGTCGAGAACATGCCCGACTGGTCGGGCCTGGCCCGCGATGACGTCCGGTCGGCCATCGAGCTGTGGCTGGACCGCATCGAGGACGCGCACGGGCACGTCGTGGAGATCGTCCTCGGTGAGCCCCTGCCTGCCATGGGCGTGCTCGACGGCCTGGAGCGACTCGGCGGTGCCCGGTGACCGCCTCCGAGCCGCTGGCGATGCTCGACGAGCTGGAGCAGGCGCTGGCCGCCGCGACGCCCGGGCCGTGGCTGACGGATACCAACGGCTGCTGCGTCATGGGCGGCAAGGAGAACGTCGAGTTCGTCACCAACCGGAGCACGACGCCGGCCGACGCCGCCGCGATCGTGGCCGCCGTCAACACGGCCCCGAAGCTGCTCGCCGCCGTGCGCGGCATGTACGCCCTGGCCGATCTGCTCGAAGACAGCGTGCTGCTCGACAAGGAGACCCGGTTCCGCGCCGCAGCCGAGATCCGCGCCGTGCTCGATCAGGCCATCGGGGGCGACCAGTGACCGCGGACGCCCAGAGGGGCCACTTTGAGCGGGGCGCGATGACACCGCTCTGCGACATGAGGAAGCCGGGCGGCACGACGACCTGCACTGAGCCAGCCGGGCACGCAGGCCCTGACGGCAAGGGCGAATCGCACGGCGACGGCTCGGTCATCCGCTGGATTTACCGGTGACCGCCGCTCACGTCGTCCCGCGCGGCGACCTCATCGAGCACGAGACGACCGAGTTCTGCGCGTGCGGCCCTCGGTCGGAACCGGTCAAGCGCGAGGACGGCTCAATGGGCTGGGTCGTGGTGCACCACAGCCTGGATGGACGCGAGGTCAGCGAATGAGCAACGACGCCCAGAGGGGCGACTTCGAGCGGCCGGCTGCCGCCCAGCCCACCGAGCACTCAGAAGCGTGCACACCGGAGCTGAGGGGCGCTGGGCAGTACGCAGGCGAATGCCCGCGATGCGAGAAGGCACAGGACTGGATTAGCCGCTTCGTCCGGAGGGAGATCACCCACCTCGCCCCGTCGGTGACGCCGGACAGCGACCAGGTGCGGGACGGGCGGCCGGTGCTCGTGGCGCGTTGCGAGAACAGCACCTGGACCGACGACGGGGCCGAGGTCTTCTGCCGTGGCCAACTGCGCTTCACCTGGGGCCAGAGCCAGGCCCCGTGCTCGACGTGCGGCGCCTGGTGCGGAGTCGCCGTCGCGGACTGGACCGCCGTCGAATGCGCTCCTGCCGCCGCGCTGGCTGCCCCCGCCGCCGGGCTGGAGGACGACCGTGCTGGGTGACCTGCTCGGGGTGCTCGACGACCACGTGACGTTCGTCGGCGGGGTGCTGTTCGCGACGCCGGCGTGGGCGACGTCGTTCTACGTGCTCTACAAGCTGGAGCTGCTGCGGGATGCGCTGGGCGAGGAGCGGCCGCCGTCGCTGTGGAAGGCGCTGGTGGGGCTGCTCCGCCGCCTCCTTCGGCTGTTCCGCCGGCGCCGGCCGGAGCCCGAGGCGGGGCCGGAGCCGGAACCCGCTGCTGAGGACGAGCCCGCGCCCGACCCGGACGCGGTCACCGCACCCCAGGTTGCCGTCCGCGCCCAGACGTTCCGGCTAGGCGACGAAGAGCTGACCTTCACGTTCCGCCACCACGAGTCTCCGAGGAGCCCGTCATGACCGTCACCGCCCCGGCCGACGTCGATGCCGCGATCGCGGAGCGTCTCCGCCGCGGGCAGTCGGTGGAGCAGCTGTGCGCCGTCGGGGCCCGTACGGGCTGGTGGTCCGAGGACGACGTGGACCGGGTGGCCGGGGCTGCCGACGGCGAGCCGGAGGAGCTGGCCGAGGAGGCCGCGGAGGACGAGCGGCTGGAGGTGCTGACCGGCCAGCTGCGCGCGGATGGGGCGATCGCCCCGGCCCGCCCGCCGGCGGAGGACGTCCTCGCCATGGGCCTGGCGCACCCCACCCGCCGGGTGCGCCAGCTGGCGGCCGCTGCCCGTGACGCGGTGGACGAACTGGTCACCGCGCTGATGGGCGGTGGACCCCGTGGGTGACCCGGCCGCTTCAGCCGAGACGTGGCGCCCAATCCCAGGCTACGAGGGCATCTACGACGTGAGCGATCTCGGGCGAGTCCGTTCCCTGCCACGTCGCGGAACCCGAGGCGGGATATGCGCCGCGAAGATCGACAAGGACGGTTATCGGGCCGTCACATTGCACCGTGACGGGGCGCCAGCTCATCACCGCGTGCACCGCCTGGTCCTCCTCGCTTTCACGGGCCCGGCTTCTCCGGGAGAAGTCGGTCGGCACATGGACGGCGACCCCAGCAACAACCGAGCGTGCAACCTCGCCTGGGGCAGCCCGGCCGAGAACACGGCGGACATGCTCCGGATGGGCCGCCAGCTCAACGCCCGCAAGACGCACTGCAAGCACAACCACGAGTTCACCGAGGCGAACACCTACACCGGGCGTGGGCAGCGCGAGTGCCGCGCGTGCGGCCGAGAGCGATGGGCCCGCCGCCGCCGTCGGATGACCGGTGCAGGCCACGGCGCGCACCAGCCGAATGCCGCGCCCGCCGCGTGACCCCAGCCCCACCCCGGCCGCTACGCGGCCGGCCCCTGCACCACGCCCACGACCAGCCCCGACCCGCGACCTGGAGGAGGTGACCGCCCGATGGCATGGCTGCGCGTCGGCGACACCTTCGCCACCGACCCCCGGATCCTCGCCCTCAACGACCCGGCCGCCCCGCTGATGGGCCCGGCGTGCAGGGGCTTCTTCCTCGAGCTCGCTGCCCTGTCGGCGAACGCCTCCACCGACTACGTGATCACCCGCGGCCAGATCAACCTCGCCGGCGGCCCGAGCGCCTCGCAGCTGCTGCGCCGCTGCGAGCGCGCCGGCCTGATCCGCCCGCTCGACGGCCGCGGCACCACCCGCCGCTGGAAGCTCATCGACGACGCCCCCGAGCTGATCCACATCCGCCTCGCCGCCGAGGTCGCGTGGGAGAAGCAGCAGAAGGCCGACACCCGGAACCCGGAGCTCCAGACCGCCGTCTTCCTCCGCGACGGCGACGCCTGCCGCTGGTGCGGCCGCGTCGTCCAGCCCAACGACAACAGGTCCGCCCGCGGCAAGGCCCTGGACCACCTCCAGGCCGGGCAGGGCGCCACCGGCCCAGAGGACCTGGTCGTCGCCTGCGCCGGCTGCAACGGCCGCCGCGGGAAGGAGTGGCTCGACGCCCGCGACGACGAAGCCGCCCGCGCCGACTACGCCGCCCGCTGGCAGCTCCGCCCGCCGCCGTCCCCGCTGATCTTCATCCGCTCCACCGTCGACCTGCTCGCCGAGCGCGGACACGCTGTCCCCGCCGACGCGGTCATCGGCGAGCGCGCCAGGATGTTCGACACCCCCACGACGTCCGGGCCGGAGGTGTCGCACCCCGCTGCAGCGGGAGTCGCGGCGCCGGCCCGGAGCACCACCGCACCCGGCGACCAGCACCCCACCAGCCAGGTGGGCGTCGCGGCACCGGACGCGGGCACGACCGGCGCAACGCACCCCGCCACGGCGGGAGTAGCGGCGCCGCCCTCGGCCGACCAGCACCCCGAACCGTCGGGAGTCGCGGCCACCGAGGACAGCGCACCGGAATGCCAGCACCCCGCACCCGCGGGAGTCGCGGCACCCGAGTCGCGCACCGACCGATCCGCGACCGATCGGTCTAGGCCGGGACGGGCCGGGGACGGGTCGGCTCTGGTCGGGTCGGGTGGGTCACCACCCACCCGCGCCTCACCTGACCACCCGAAGCAACCTCCTCCCTCCCCTGGTCCTCGGCGCACCCGCCGGGGCCGCAGACGATCCCGCTCTGGAGGATCCGCGTGAAGCGCACCCCTCTGGCCAGGACCATGCCGCTGACCGCGGTCGCTGGCCTCCGCCGCACTCCGATGCACCGACGAGCCCCGGCGGCCCGACCTCCGCGGCGGACGAAGCCGAACCCGATGCCGGCCGACGTGCGCCAGCTGGTGATCGACCGCGACGGGCACGCCTGCCGCCGCTGCGGTGCACCGCTCCCGGGCGGCCGCGGCGGCTCGGTGCACCACCGCATCCCCCGCGGCATGGGCGGCACCAGCTGGGCCGGCATCCACTCCCCCGCCCTCCTGGTGCTGCTGTGCGGGGACGGGACGACCGGCTGTCACGGACATCTGGAAGCCAATCGGTCGGCCGCTCTACGGCTCGGATGGCTGCTCAGCCGCCATCTGTTCGGCATCGACCCATCCGACATCCCCCTGCGGTGGGACGACCGACCCGCCCGGGTCTACCTACACCACGACGGCACGGTCACCCATGACCGCCCGGCCTCTGGATCAGGACAGTGACGCCCGAGGAGCTCCGCGAGCGGCGGGTCGTGCGCTCCGTGGACGGGCGGGTCCGGACATGGCCGAGCGTGGCGGATCGCCTCGCTCGGCGGCTCCCTCGACTCTCGGATGACGAGTGCTGGGAGTTCAGCGGTAGCAGGAACCGCAAGGGCTACGGGCAGATCCAGGGGGTCGATGGGCTGGAGCTGGCTCACCGTGTTGCGTTCGTACTCGCGCATGGCGCCATCCCCGAAGGCCACTTGGTGCTCCACCGCTGCGACAACCCCCCGTGCTGCAACCCGCAGCACCTCTACGCAGGTACACCGGCGCAGAACACCGACGACATGGTGTCGCGCGGTCGCCAAGTAGCTCCCCGCTCGCTGGCCAACGGCCGAGCGAAGCTGTCCGACGCCGACGTCGCAGCCATCCGCGAAGCCCACGCGGCTGGCGAGAGCTGCAAGGCCATCGGCCGACGTCTAGACCTCCACCCCTCCTACGTCGGCCGGCTCGTCCGCCGAGTCCGCCGCACCGACCTGCCGATCATCGCGACCGAGGAGCCCCCGACCCCGTGAGCAACATTCCCTCCGCAGCGTGCGAGCGAGGAGATCACCGACCCAACGCGGCCGACACCAGCTGCGCTGTCCGGCTCCGGTGCAACCGTGGCCGGGCCTGCACCGCGGCGGAGACCGTCGTCGTCGGCGATCAGCGCGTCAAGGTCGGGGCCGCGGCAGCGCGTCCGCTGTGCGACTCCTGCGAGCGGGCCGTCGCAGCCGTGCTCGCCGACGTCCCGCAGCTGTACGCCGACCTCGAGCAGGCCATGCCGCACCGGCCGTCTAGCACCAACCGCAGCGGTGGTGGTGGTCGCTCTGGCCCGCTCGGGTCTCCGCTGCTGCTGAACGGCCCGGCGCTGCACCTGCAGGAGGTCGTGCACCAGCTGCTGACGGTGTGGGAGGACGTCGTCCGGGACACCGCTGGCCTGTCGGCCGTCGTGCGCACCGACGAGGACCCGTGGGAGCGGACGAAGCGCCGCGGCCGGGCCGGCCGCGAGACGCAGATGGCCGCTCGCCTGCTCTCCGCGCACCTGACCGCCTGGGTGGTGCACCCGGCGACCGAGTACGCGGTGACCCGGTCGAATGCTGACCCGAACGACCCCCGTGCAGTTCCTCAGCTCGACGCCCCGATGTACGTCACCGAGGCCGGGTGGAAGGCCGCCGACCGGCTGCTGCACTGGCGCAGCCGCGTCCGGGTGACGCTGGGCCTCACGAAAGCCACGACGCTGCGGGACGAGCCGTGCATGTACTGCAAGGTCCGCGCCGTCGTGGAGACCGCCGGCGACGACCACATCCGCTGTCAGGCGTGCAGCCGGGCATGGACCCGCGAGGAGTACCACGCGAAGGTGCGCGGCTTCGAGCCCTACCTCCGCAAGCTCGCGAAGGCCGAGCGGAGAGGCGCGACCTCGTGAGCAAGCTGAAGTGCACGACCGAGCAGGCCGACGCGGTGCAGGGCTACCTCTGGCAGCTGCGCGACGCCTTGAACCTCAGCCACTGGGACGTGTACCTCAGCAGCAAGGCAGCCGAGCCGGGGTGCCATGCCTCCGTACTCCCGTGCGAGGGGCGGTACGTCGCCGAGGTGCGGATCCAGAAGGACTTCTGGACCGCGCTCGACGACGACCAGAAGCGCTCGGTGCTCACCCACGAGCTGCTCCACCTGGTGCACCGCGCGCTGACCGAGGTCCCGCGCAAGGCACTGCACGAGAGCGGCTACCTGCCGCAGCGCGCGTACCGGATGCTATGGGAGCAGATCCGCCTGGAGTCCGAGTTGATGGTCGACCACCTGCCCACGGTGCTCGCGCCGACGATGCCAGCGTGGGCCGACGCCACCGCTGGGAGTCGGTGACGATGGACCTGCCCTACGACCTGCAGACCGACCTGATCAGCGTGTCCGAGGCGGCGACCCTGGCTGGGGTCAGCGAGTCGGCCATCCGGAAGTGGAAGCAGCGCGGTCACCTCGAGGTCGCCGGCCTGGACAACTTCGGCCGGCCGCTGTTCACGGGGCTCGCGGTCATGCGCGCCGAGGCGGCGACGCGTCAACGTGCTCGCCGGGAACTGTCGCCCCGGCCGAGTAGGGATGCGTCGTGACCCGTCGGACGATCCGCCGCTCGGTCGACCGCAAGAGCGACCGCTTGAACCGGCAGACCCCGAACGTCACCGAGTGCGCGTGGCCGGGTTGCCACGACGACCTGAAGCCCTTCGTCCATCGGGCGACCGGCGCGGTCTTCCGTATCCGGATCGGTCCTCTCTGCCTGTCGCACGCTGATGCCGTGGCGGACGCGGTCCTGGAGGACCGGCTGCTCGAGGCCGACTTCCGCCACCACGAGCTGAATCACCCCGCCCTCGACGCTGCGCAGCGCGAGAGGGAGCAGCGCAGTCGAGTCGCGAGCCGACACGCTGCCGACGAGCGTTTCCGCGGCGACCAGCCGGGCTTCGTCTACTTCATCGAGGTGGGCGAGCGCGTCAAGATCGGGTACAGCGTGGACGTCCGGCGCCGGCTGCGCTCCTACCCGCCGGGCTCCGTCCTCCTCGCGGTAGAGCCGGGATCGCCGGAGCTCGAGCGCCAGCGACACCAGCAGTTCGCGGGCTCTCTCCTCGACGGCCGAGAGTGGTTCCGCCCTGACCGCGTGATCCTCGAGCAGGCCGCCGCGATCCGGGAGCGGCGCGGCGACCCTGCTCGGTTCGCTCACCGCTACCGCTCGAAGCGCGGCACCATGCAGAAGCTCAGGCGTTGACGCGCCGTGCCGCCGCCGCGACTTGACGGAGCGCGCGTGACGCGTCACGATCCTGCCAACGGGACAACTGTCTCCAAGGCGCGACGCTGATGCCGACACGTCCAGCGTCCAGGTGTCCGAGCTGCAAGCAGCTGCACCCCGGCACCGGCCGGTGCGCCAGCTGCCGTCGGGACAGCGACCGTGAGCGTGGCACCGCAGCGCAGCGCGGCTACTCCGGCGAGCACGTGTCTCGGTTTCGTGTCGAGGTGCTCGACCGTGACCGGGTGTGCGTGCTGTGTCGAAGCAGTCATGCGACGGTCGCTGACCACTGGCCGCGCAGTCGCCGGGAGCTCGTCGCGGCGGGTCTGGATCCGAACGATCCGGTGCACGGGCGTGGTCTGTGCGCCTCGTGCCACGGCACGCACACCGCGAGCGCGCAGCCGGGCGGGTGGAACCGGCGTTGACCCGCGGCGGGGTGGGGGGACCCCCTCCGGCCGACCAAGATCCCTGGACCGCCGGGGTGACACGCGCACACCGTCTCAGAACGATGTAGGGGGGTCTCGGCCATGCCCGCTCAGCAGCAGCCGGCCACCCTCCAGCTCTTGAAGGGCCGCGGGAACGGCACCGACTCGGGCGGCCGGAAGGTGAAGACGCCGCCGTCGTTCCGTCGGATCGCGCCGAGGCCGCCGACGTGGCTGGACCGCGAGGCTGCGGCCGAGTGGCGCCGCGTCGTCCCGGGCCTGCAGCGGCTGGACCTCCTGAAGGAGGAGGACCGGGCGATCCTCACGGCCTACTGCACGACCTGGTCGATCTTCGTCGAGGCGACGCGGACGGTGAAGCGGGAGGGCCTGACGATCGAGGCCAAGCAGGGCACGCTGCCGCACCCGGCGGTCGGGATCGCGCGCAACGCCGGCCGCGAGCTGCGGGCCTTCGCCAACCTGTTCGGCTTGTCCCCGGCGGCGGAGATGGCGCTGGGAAAGGTGACGGGCGATGGCGAGGAGGACGAGAACCCCTTCGCCGGCAGCTGACGACGTCGAGCTCCCGGACGCCGAGGAGCTCGAGCGGCTGAAGCTGTCCCCCGAGGTCGCCTGGTATCTGGTCTCGCGGGGCATCCCGCTGCCTGACTGCCCACCCGCGATCAAGACCCCGGAGCCTGGTGAGCTCGGGACGCCGGGCGTCCGGTTCGACCCGGAGCGGGTCGACCGGGTGCTGAAGGCGTTCGGGCTGCTGCGGCACACGAAGGGCAAGTGGGCCGGGCAGCCGCTCAAGCCGGACCCGTGGCAGGTGGCCTACGTCCTGGCCCCGGTGTTCGGCTGGGTCCGGTTCGACGAGGACGCCGGCCGGTGGGTGCGGGTGATCCGGGAGCTGTACGTCGACATCCCGCGGAAGAACGGGAAGTCGACGACGCTCGGCGGGATCGCCGTATACATGACCGCGGCCGACGGCGAGTCGGGCGCGGAGGTCATCGCCGCGGCGACGACGACCGAACAGGCAGGGTTCGTGTTCGCCCCGGTAAAGGCGCTGGTGGAGAACGCGCCGGCGCTGAGCAAGCACCTGCGGGCCTACGCAAAGCGGATCGTGCACCCGGCCACGGCCTCGTACTTCCAGGCCATCTCGTCGGTGGCCGACGCCCAGCACGGCGCGAACATCCACTGCGCGGTCATCGACGAGCTGCACGTCCACAAGTCCGCCGACATGGTGGAGACCCTGGAGACCGGTACTGGTTCCCGGGATCAGCCCCTGGTCGCGACGATCACCACCGCCGACGACGGCCGGCCGAACACGATCTACGCGCGGAAGCGGAAGCGTATCGAGCAGCTGGCCGCGCGGGTCATCACCGACGCGACGGTGTTCGGCGTGGTGTGGGCGGCCTCGAAGGACGACGACCCGTTCGTCGAGGCGACGTGGCGGAAGGCCAACCCGGGGTTCGGGATCTCCCCCACCCGATCCTTCCTGGCGAAGGAGGCCGCGAAGGCGAAGGACTCCCCCGCTGACCTGGCGAAGTTCCTGCGCCTGCACCTCGGGATCCGCACCAAGCAGGAGACGAAGTACCTCGAGCTGGGCGCCTGGGACGACACCGCGGGCATGGTCGACGAGTCGAAGCTGGTCGGCCGGCCGTGTCACGGAGGCCTGGACCTGGCGTCGGTGAACGACATCACCGCGCTGTGCTGGGACTTCGGTGACGGTGACCGGCACGAGGTGCTGTGGCGGTTCTGGATCCCCGAAGCCCGGATGGACGACCTGGACAAGCGCACGGCCGGTGAGGCCACGGTGTGGAAGCGCAACGGCATCCTGATGACAACGCCCGGCAACGTGATCGACAACGACTTCATCGTCGACACGGTGCTGAAGGACGCGGAGCGGTTCGAGGTGCGCACCATCGGGTTCGACCGGTGGGGCGCCACTGACGTCGTCCGCCGCCTCGGCGAGGAAGGCCTCACGTGCGTGCCGGTGGGCCAGGGGTTCGCGTCCACGTCGGCGCCGATGAAGGAGATTCTCCGCCTGGTCCTCTCGCGCCGGTACGTGCACGGCGGGAACCCGGTGATGCGGTGGATGGTCGACAACCTCGCCGTCCGGATGGACCCGGCGGGGAACGTGAAGCCCGACAAGGACCGCTCCGCCGACAAGATCGACGGCGTGTCCGCGGCCGTGGTCGCGATGAAGGAACACATGGACGCCGGCGAGGCCGAAGACCCCGTGGACAGCTCGGTGTTCGTCTTCGGACGAGGAAGCAGGTGAGGAGGAGTCCGTGGCACTGACTGACGACGAGTCGCGGACTCTGCGGCGACTGAACGCCCGCCTGGCGGCCGACCGGAAGGGAACCCAGAAGCGACCCGGCTTCGACGTGCTCGACCGGTACTACGACGGCGAGCAGCAGCTTAAGCAGCTGGGGCTGGCCGTGCCGGCCGAGCTGCAGGAGTTCATCACCATCGTGGCGTGGCCGGGCACCTACGTGGACGCCATCGCCGAACGGTGCGTCGGGCAGGGTTTCCGGCTGCCCGAGGAGCAGAGCGCAGACCCCGAGCTCGAACGGGTGTGGCAGGCCAACGACCTCGACGACGAGGCACCGCTGGCCCACACCGACGCGCTCGTCTTCGGACGCTCCTACATCTGCGTCGGCACGAACCCCGCTGACGAGCAGACGCCGCTCATCACGGTCGAGTCTCCGCTCGAGATGGCACACGAGCAGTCGCCGGCCACCCGAGCGACTACGGCCGCGGCCCGGTTCTACTCCGACGACTCGTTCGGGCGCCGCGAGTCGCGGGCCACCCTGTACCTGGCCAACTCCACGGTGCACGTGGTCCGTTCCCGCCGGGGCTGGGAAGAGGCGACCGACGAAGAGTTCGAGCGGGACGACCATGGCGCGGGCATGGTGATGGTCGAGCCGATGGTCAACCGTGCTCGCCCGCACAAGCGGTACGGGCTGTCGCAGATGTCCCGGGTGATCTCCCTGACGGACGCGGCCGCGCGAGGGCTCACGCTGGCGCAGGTCGCCACGGAGGTCATGGGCATCCCGCAGCGCACCGCCGCGGGGCTGACGCAGGCGGACTTCAAGGATCCGAAGACCGGCGAGATGCTGACCGAGTGGGAGGCGTACTTCGGGGCCGTGTGGGCCACGGCCAACAAGGACGCCAAGTTCCACCAGTTCACCGCGGCCGACCTGCAGAACTTCAAGACCATCGTCACCACGTACGCCGAGCTCGTCGCCGGGGTGACCGGCCTCCCGCTTCGGTACCTGGGGCAGCTCGCCACCAACCCGCCGTCGGCGGACGGGATCCGCGCCGACGAGGCGCGCCTCGTCGGGCAGTGCGAGTCGAAGACCGAGGGCCCGTTCGGTGCGGCCTGGGAGCGGACGATGCGCAAGGTGCGTCGGCTGCAGACCGGCGAGGACGCCCCGGAGCTGGCGCAGCTGGAGATGCTGTGGCGTGATCCGGCGACGCCGACCCGGGCGCAGGCCGCCGACGCGGCGGTGAAGCTGTACCAGGCGGGGATCATCTCCAAGCGGCAGGCCCGACGGGACCTGGGCTACTCGTCGGTCCAGATCAGCAACATGGAGCAGGACGACGCGGACGCGGCGATGGATCCGCAGATGGATCGGATGCTCCGCGAGGTGCTCACCGTGCCGGCGCCGGCCGATGCCGCCGCCTGAAGCGGCCCAGGACTTCTACCGGACCCTGCAGCGCCTCCAGCTGGTCCTGGTGGCCGCGGGCCGGCGGGCGTGGGCACGGATGGGCCCCGAGTTCGACACGTCGTGGGAGCAGATCGCCCCTGCGCTGGTCACGGTGGCGGTCGCGACGCAGCAGCGGGCGGCAGCCGAGGCCGCCAGCTACGTGCCGGCGCTCCTGGCCGAGACCGACCAGCCCGACGAGCCCGCCGGCGCCATCGTGCCGCGGGCTTTTGCCGGGACAGCAGCCGACGGGCGGCCGCTGGGCAGCCTGCTGTACGGCGCCGTGGTGCAGGCCAAACTGGCCCGCCAGGGGGCGATCACCCGCGACGGGGACGTCACCAGCTACACACCGGGCCGCGGCGTCCAGGATGCGCTCGCCATCGGAGGGCGCTGGCTGGACGGCACGCTGGCCACCGTGGCCACGGACGCTGGCCGGCAGGCGGTCGGCACCGAGATCGCGCAGCGCCGCGGCATGGGCTGGGTGCGGATGGTCAACCCGCCGTGCTGCTCCCGCTGCGCGATCCTCGCCGGCCGCTGGTACCGGTGGAGCGACGGCTTCAAGCGGCACAAGCGCTGCGACTGCACCCACATCCCTGCCGCGGAGGACCGGGCTGGCGACTTCCGCACGGACCCGCAGGCGCTGCTGGACAACGGCCTCGTCAACGGGCTGAGCGAGGGCCAGCGCCGGGCGCTGGCCGACGGAGCCGACTTCGCCCGGGTGGTGAACGCCGACCGCGGCATGTACACGACCACGGTCGCCGGCCGGCTGGTGCGGGCGACCACGGAGGCGACGACCACGCGCGGCATCGGGCGCGACCTGGGTGAGCTCACGAAGGCTCCGGGCGAGCGGTACCGGCGGTCGACCGCCATCCGGTTGACCCCGGAGGGGATCTACCAGGTGGCCGCTAGCCAGGACGACGCCATCCGGCTGCTGAGGGCCAACGCCTACATCACCGACCGGGCAGCCGTCGACGCGGCCAACGTCGCGGCCCGGCGGGCGCGGGACGCCTACGGCGCGGCCCGTGCGGATCAGCCCGCCCTCTGAGCTGCGCGCCCTCCAGCGCGCTCACCGAGACCCGCCGCCACGGCGAGGCCTCGATGCACAGCACGGCCATCCGACATGGACGGCCGCCCACCCCGACACGGGAGTCAGCACATGGCACGAAGCACCCTGCCGCGCCACCTCAAGGTGGCGACCGCCGAGCGGATGGCCGCACAGTTCCTCGCGGCCCGCCGCGTGAAGCACGGCAACCTCCGGATGGAGGCGGACCCGCCCGCAGACCCGCCGGCCGACCCGCCCGCGGATCCGCCCGCCGACCCGCCGGCGGACAAGGGCTTCCCCGACGGCACGGCGCTCGAGCAGATGAGCGTCGAGCAGCAGCGGAACTACTGGCGCCACTACGCCCGCCAGCACGAGTCCCGCGCGAACGCCCGCGCCGACTACGACCAGGTGAAGGCGAAGGCCGAACAGTTCGACGAGCTGCAGCGGCAGCAGCAGACCCCGTCCGAGCAGGCCGTCAACGCGGCCAAGGACGAAGGGAAGCGCGAGGGTGCCCGCGACGCCTACTCGAAGGCCGCAGCCACCCTCCTCAAGTCGAGCCTGACCGCCCGCGGGAAGACCGCGGAGCAGGCGCAGGCGCTGGTGGAGACGGCCAACCTGTCGGCCTTCCTCACCGACGACGGGATCGACACCGCCAGGGTGGAGATCTACGTCAACTCGATCGCAGCCCCCGTCAAGGGCGGCGGGCCCCGGCCGGACCCGAGCCAGGGCACCAGGGGCGACAGCAAGGTCACCAGCGTCGGTGCTGGGCGTGACCTGTTCGCCGAGCGCCACAAGCCCCGGCCGACCGCCGGGACCACCGCCTGACACAGGCATCGCAGTACACCGCGCGGGGCCGACACGGGACCGCCTCAACCAACCCCCTGATCCGAGGAGATCCTCATGCCCAAGCTCCGCACGGAGAGCTTCGCCCCCGGCGGTGACTTCCGGTGGCTGCGCTCCGACCACGCCATCTGGAACGGACGCACCGAGTCGCTCGACATCGGTGCCTTCACCGCCGGCACGCACTACCCGAACGGCTACATCCCGTCCGGGACGCCGGTCGCGCTCGTCGGCGGCCAGCTGGTCCCCTACGACTCGACCGAGGCGACCGTCACCGGCGCCGGCGTGCTGGCGGGCCACATCTTCACCGACCAGCCGGTCGTCCCGGGGTCCACCGAGGACCTCAACGTGCCCGTGCTCGACCACGGCCGGGTCAACCCGGCCCGCGTCCCGCAGGGCGTCCAGGCCTTCGTCGCCCCCGTGGCGTACGCGAAGCGCTCCAACGTCACCGTCGTCTACCGCTGAGAGGGGTTGATCCGAGATGGCTCTCTGGACCGACCTGATCGACCCCGCCACCCTCACCGGGTACGCGCGGGAGTCCCTGGCCGCCTACGAGGAGCGGCGGGGCACCCTGGCCCGCTGGCTGCCGAACCGGTTCATCCCGGACATCGTGGCCCGCTTCGTCAAGGGCCGCACCGGCCTGGTCGACGTCGCGAAGTTCCGCGCCTACGACGCGGAGCTCGAGCCGGGCCGCCGCCAGTCGGCGAACCGGGTCACCATCGAGCTGCCCGCGCTCGGCCAGTGGATGCCGAACACCGAGTACGAGCAGCTCCGCGCCCGCGGCGGCTCGGTGTCCGACCAGCAGACCCTGAACACCATCCTGGCGACCACGGACCTGCTGGTGCGGTCGGTGGCGGACTCGATGGAGCGGCTGCGCGGCATCACCATCAACACCGGCATCGCGGCGCTGACGCAGGACAACTACCGGCTCAACGACGACTTCGGTCGTCCGGCCGGCCTGACGTTCACCGCGCCGGCGCTGTGGTCGGTGGCCGGCACGGACCGCATCCAGCAGATGCTGACCTGGCAGGACCTGTACCGGGACGGCGACGGGGCGAACGTGCCCGGCTCCGGGCAGGACGTCGGCTCGTGGGTGATGTCCACGCGGGGGCTGCGGGCGCTGGTGCAGGGCACGCAGTTCGCCACGGTGCTCGCCGGCGGCGGCTCGCGTCCGGCGACGGTCGACGAGGTGCGGGCGATGCTGACCTCGTACGGCATCGCGCCGATCGAGATCTACGACCGGCGTGTGTCGGTCGACGGCACGGTCGCGCGGGTCCTGCCCGACGACCGCATCCAGGCGCTGCCGGCGCCGGTCGACCCCGACGACTTCGCCGGCACCGAGCTCGGCGGCACGTTCTGGGGCCGCACCCTGTCCTCGCTGGAGGCCGGCTGGGGCATCGAGGACGCCGAGCAGCCCGGCATCGTCACCGGCGTCTACCGGAACGAGAAGCCCCCGATGGGCGTGGAGGTGTTCGCCGACGCCATCGGTGAGCCGGTCCTGGCCAACGCGGAGCTGTCCATGTCCGTGAAGGTGCTCTGATCGGTGATGGTGAAGCTCAAGGAGAACACCGTCGTCGTCGACGAGTCCGGTGCGGCCAAGCCGCTGATGGCCGGCGAGGACGTCCCGCGGTGGGCGGCCAAGCAGGTCGGCGAGCACCTGCTCGAGGACGGGAAGGCCGCCCGGTCCTCGCGTGCCTCGCGCTCGTCGAGCGGCAGCTCGGGGACGGCCGGCAGCCCGGACGGCGCCGGCGGGTCCGAGGAGCCGCCGCGCGGCGGGGAGGGTGCGACCGAGGAGGCGTGGCGGGCGTACGCCGAGGGCCTCGACATCGAGGTGCCCGACGGCGCCAGCCGCGACGAGATCATCGCGCTGGTCGACGCCCGCCCGTAGTAGCTGATCCATCCGCGTCCTGCCCCCGCCCGCCCAGGGCTGGCGGGGGCAGGACGCGCTCCACCGCGGCGACTGACAACGGAGGCGTCTGATCGTGCCGAATCCGACTGTCGTCACCGACGTCGAGGACCGGTTCCGAACGCTGAACGACGCGGAGCGTCGTCTGGCCGGGAGCCTGCTCGCCGACGCCTGGGAGGAGCTGCTGGCTCCGCGCAATGTCCCTGACCTGGAGGACCGCCTCGGCAGGGACGTGGTCTCCGTCGGCTTGGTCCGCCGAGTGGTGGCCGCGATGGTGATCCGGGTGCTCCGGAACCCTGAGGCGATTCGGCAGTGGCAGGTCGACGACGCGTCGTTCACGCGTGACTCGATGGTCTCCTCCGGGCTGCTCTACGCGTCCGCCGATGAGATCGCTCTGCTGAGCGGGCCGACCACGGCCGCGTTCACGATTCGGCCGGGCTGGCGGCGCTGATGCTCACCGCTCAGATGCTCGGGATCGCCCGTGCGGCTGCAGAGGCCGAGATGACCTCGACGTGCACCATCACCCGCGCGGGGACCGGCCAGGGCACATGGAACGAGGCGACCGGCACCTACGACGACCCGCCGCGGGTCACGATCTACTCCGGCATCTGCAAGGTGCAGGACAGCGGCCGCAGCACCACCGACGCCGAGGCCGGCGAGGTGCTTGTCGCGGTGTCCTCGCTTGAGCTGCACCTGCCGGTGACCGGCGCCAGCGGGGCCGTGCGCCGCGACGACGTCGCGCACATGGACAGCAACCCCAACGACCCGGCGCTGGTGGGCTGGGAGTTCATCGTCCGGGCGCCGCACGCGGGTACCGCGAAGACGGCGCGCCGGCTGCCGATCGAGGCGGTGCGCTGACGTGGACATCGACACCTCCCAGCTGCGAAGCCTGCAGCGGGACCTGGCGTACGCCCCGGAGCGGGCGTACGGGCAGTTGTGGAAGGTGATGCAGCGGGCCGCGCTGAACATCAAGCGGGACCTGCAGGAAGAGGCCGCCGGCAGCGGCTACTTCTCCCGCATCCCCGTGTCGATCTCCTACGAGACGTGGGAGACCGCCAACGGGATCGAGGCCGAGATCGGCCCGGAGATCGGCCACGAGCGCGGCCATCCCCGAGCGCAGGGCTCGCTGGCATGGATCGCCTACGAGGGCACCGCCACCACGCCCCCGACGTTCCCCGACCCCGCTGGCGCGCTGGACCGGGAGGCCGACGCCTTCCAGACGTACCTGGCGCGCGCCGTGGTCGGTGACCTGCTGTGAGCGTCCACGAGGCGCTCCTGGCCCGGCTGCGGGGCGCGGTGGACCCCGTCTACGACGGCGAGGTGCCCGTCGACGCGAAGGGCCGGCCGCTGGTGCAGCGGTACGCCGTCTTCTACGCCTCCCCCGGCGCCCGTTCCGCCGAGGACCTGGCGCGGCAGGCAGACCACTTCCTGTTCCGCTGGCAGATCACCTCGGTGGGGCAGGACCGGACGCAGGCCGACTGGGTGGCCACCCGCTGCCGGGACGCCGTCCTCGACCAGCGGGTGCTGGTGGAGGGCTGGGAGACCGGTGTCGTCGTGCACCGCTCCTCGGCCGACATCCGTCCCGACCGGGACATCCCCGGCGGCCCGCTGTTCGTCGCCGTCGACACCTACGAACTTCCCGCCACCCGCTGAGGAGATCACCGTGGCCATCCCCCTCGTCCAGGTCCGCCACAAGGCCACCGGCAAGAAGGCGTTCCTGCCGGAGAGCGCGCTGCCGAACTTCCCCGACTACGTGAAGACGCCGTCGCAGAAGGCCCGCGAGCAGGTGCCCGACGGGACCGCGTTTCCCACCGAGCCGTCCGACATGGGCGAGGTCGAGCCGCCGCGCTCCGGCGCGGGATCGGGCACCGAGGTGTGGCGGGCCCACGCCGAGCGGCTCGGCATCGAGGTGGCCGCCGACGCCGGGCGCGACGACATCGTGGCCGCCGTCGACGCGGCCAAGCCGCAGGGCTGACGCCCCGCTGGCCTGGCTCCTGCACACGACCGCGGCGCTGGCCGCGGCGAACCAGACCGCTCGACCCGGGGATCCGGGTGAGCCCTCCGAAGGAGATGATTCCGATCCCCAAGATGCTCTCGGACGCCAAGCGCAAGCTGGCGTTCGTTCCCGCCCTGCTCGTCCCGAGCGCCCCGACCGTCGCCGAGGTGACGGCCACCGGTGCGCTCGACATCTCGTGCCTGGTGAAGGCTAACAACTTCGCCCTGGGCGCGGCCGGTGAGGACACCGTCAACGACCCGGCGCTGTGCGCCCGTGGCAACGACTCCGCCCCGGGCCGGGTGAACTACACGGCCAGCATGGAGTTCTTCCGGTGGACCACCACCGTGGAGGACAAGGCGTGGACGACGTTCACCGAGTCCGGTATCGGTGGCTTCCTGGTGCAGCGCATCGGTCAGGACTTCGAGGAGCCCTTCGCCGTCGGCGACGAGGTGCAGGTGTACGAGGTGCTCACCGGCACGCCGCGGCTCCTCACCCCCGACGGCGGCCGCTACGAGGGCTTCGCCCTGAACTTCTACGTGCAGTCCGGCGGCACCGACGAGCGCGCCGTCATCGCGGCCTGACCTGTCGCAGGCCTCCGGTACCAACCGAGGCGAGAGAACGACCCCGGGGTCGCGGTAACGGCCCCGGGGTCTGTGCAGACACCTTGGCGGAGGTGCCCACGTGGGCGACGGTACGTGCTCGATCGATGGCTGCACAGGTGCGCGGGACCGCCGCGGCTGGTGCAACAAGCACTACTTGCGGTGGCGACGCAACGGCGACCCGCGGGTCTCTCGCCGCCCGAGCCGGCCCATCATCGACGGCCGGAAGCAGTGCTCGGTGTGCTCCGAATGGAAGCCGCTGGCCGAGTTCCGGCGACGCAAGAACGCTCCGGCAGGTGTGGCGTACGAATGTCGCGGCTGTGTCCGTGATGCCAGTCGACAGCTCCGTGAGTCGTCCCCGCACTACTACCGGGACTGGCACGCGGCCCATCCACAGGCGGCTGGCCAGTACGACGACGCGTGGCGCGTCGCCCACCCGGACCGTGTGAGGGCGACCAGGCAGCGCAATGGGGCGATGCGCCGGGCCAGCATCCAGGCCGACGAAGCCGAGCGGATCGATCCCGACGAGATCTATGCCCGCGATCGCTACCTGTGTCAGCTGTGCGGGGCCCCGCTCGACATGGACGCGTCTCATCCCGCACCACGAAGCCCATCGATCGACCACATCATCCCGCTGAGCAGGGGTGGTGCTCACACGCACGCGAACGTTCAGGCCGCACACCTGCGGTGCAACCTCCAGAAGGGCGCGCGCGTAGCAGCCTGAGTTCTCGACCAGAGGGGCGGCATATCCCTGGCCGGATGCCGCCCCTCTGCCATACCTACGGCCAGGCCGCCCGGCCAGGAGGAACACCATGGACGCCCACCCCGCCGAGATCTCCGACGCAACGCCAGAGCTCGATCCCGACACCTTCGACCTGAACGCCTGGATTGGTGGGGTCACGGGCACCGTCCGGGCCGTCACCCTGTACCAGCGCTCGGATCTGCTCGCGGTCATCGACGGGCTCCAGCGGGAGCTGCGGCTGGCCGAACTCGTGGCCGACGAGGACCGCGGCATGAACGACGCGAGCCCGGACGGGATCCGGCAGCGGATCGAGGAGACTGCCCGCGAGTTCGAGGCATCGGGCCTGGTGTTCAAGGTGGAGGGGCGCTCCGACGAGTCGCGGGAGCGGATCGCGAAGCGGCTGAAGAAGCAGAACGTCACCGACGCCGAGACCGTGGTGCTGCACCAGCTGGCCGACGCCGTCGTCGAGCCGAAGGGCATCACCGTCGACTTCCTGCGGCGGCTGCAGGAGACGTCGGAACCCCAGCTGAAGATGCTGCTGACCGCGGCGTCGCTGGCGAACTTCCAGCCCCCCAAGGTCGACGTAAATTTCTCGTCGGGGTCCTCAGCCGGCCGCAGGCAGCGGGAGCGCTCCTAGCGCTACGCACGGCCCGCTCGTGGGGGAAGCCGCCGTCTCTGTGGTGGGGGCGGGACGGGAAGCGGTGGACCGACGAGGACCGGCTACTGACCCTGGCGCTCGCCGCCTACGAGGAGTCGCTGTGCTCGGGCTGCTCGCAGCCCAAGCACGTCACGTACAACCCGGACGCCGACGGGTGGTTCGAAGCGCGCGAGGTGGTGTGCGCCGGTTGCGCGGCCCAGCAGAGTGGGGCCGCCCGCCCGCAGGGGCAGAAACCCGACCCGGGCACCAAGGTCTATGTGGTCGACACCCGGCCGACCGGTCTCGAGCTCCAGCCGTGGCGGCTGGGCGACTAGGAACCGTCCCCGATTCCGCTGGCCTCGCAGGCCGCGGCCAGCGCATCGCTGTCGACGATCCATTGGGTTCCGACCTGCTGGGCTGACTGACGGATCGCGTCGGTGCTGGCGCGGCTGGCTTGCTCGCCTGCTTCGAGCAGCGCGCCCATAGCGGCCAGCGGGTCGTTGCCACCGCGTAGTTCGGCGTAAATCAGGCACGCCTCGTAGCCAGCTGGGTCGTCATCTGCGAGTGAGCTGCCACCGCAGCCAGCCAGTACAGCTAGCAGGCCAACGAGCGGCCCCGCCACTCCTCTTGTCCGCATGAGACTGACCGTAGACCAGGGGGTGACTGTGCGTGGCTGATCGCAGCGTGCTGGTCCGTCTCCAGGCGAACATCGCAGATTTCCGCCAGCAAATGCAGCAGGCCGAGCGGTCTGTGAAGGGCGTCGGGGACGAGTCGGAGCGGACGTCTCGGCAGGCGACGACCTCGCTGGGCCGGATGGCCGAGTCGGCGCAGAAGAACCGTGGCGCCTGGGACGACGCCGGAACGGCGCTGGCCGGGTTCGGCGTGGTCACGGTGGCCGCCCTGGGCGCGACGGTCAAGGCCGCGGTCGACTGGGAGTCGGCGTGGGCCGGCGTCACGAAGACCGTCTCCGGCACCCCGCGGCAGCTCGGCGAGATCGAGCAGGGCCTGCGGGGGCTGGCCCGCACGCTGCCGGCCACCCACGGGGAGATCGCCGCGGTCGCTGAGGCCGCCGGCCAGCTCGGCGTGAAGACCGACAGCATCGTCGCCTTCACCCGCACGATGGTCGACCTCGGCGAGACGACGAACCTGTCGGCCGACGAGGCGGCGACGTCGCTGGCGCAGCTGATGAACGTCATGCAGACCGCGCCCGACGACGTCGGCCGGCTCGGTGCGGCGCTGGTCGCGCTGGGCAACGCCGGCGCGTCGACCGAGGCCGACATCGTCAACATGGCCTCGTACCTGACCGGCTCCGCGAAGCTGATCGGCGCCAGCGAGTCCGACGTCCTGGCGCTCGCGAACGCGATGACCAGCATGGGCATCAACGCCGAGCGCGGCGGCGGCGTGATGACCCGGGTGATGCAGGACGTCTACGCCGCGGTGCAGACCGGCGGGGACAAGCTGGAGGGCTTCGCCGACGTCGCCGGGATGTCGGCCGGGGAGTTCGCCGCGGCGTTCGAGGCGGACCCGATCCGCGCGATCGACGCCTTCGTGCAGGGCCTCAACGGGGTGGAGAAGTCCGGCGGCAACGTCGTCGCCACCCTCAACGACCTCGGCTACAAGGGCACCCAGGACACCGCGGTGCTGCTGCAGATGAAGGGCGCCGGCGACCTGCTGACCGAGTCCCTGGACCTGGGCAGCCGGGCGTGGGAGCAGAACAGCGCGCTGGTCGAGGAAGCCGCCAAGCGGTACGACACCACCGCGGGCCAGCTCGCGATCGCCAAGAACAACGTGCACGACGCCGCGATCGAGATCGGCGAGGTGTTCCTCCCGGTGCTCGCCGACTTGGCGGGCGGGCTGGCCGACATCGCCGGCTGGTTCGCCGACCTCCCCGAGCCGGTCCAGGCCACCCTCGGTGGGTTGGCGGGTATCGCTGGGGTGGCTGCGCTCGCTGGCGGCGCGTTCCTGCTGCTGTTCCCCCGGGCCATCGAGACCTACAAGGCGTTCCAGACGCTGCGCGACGTCAGCCCCGGCACCGCTTCCGCCCTGGGCAAGGTCGGGAAGGCCGCCGGGATCGCGGGTGGGTTCATCGCCGCGGCCTCGGCGGTCGACGCGTTGATGCAGTCGATGGGCCCGGCGCCGGCCACGATGGAAGAGACCACCGCCGCGTTGCTCGGCATGGGCACCTCGCTCGGCTCGATCGACGAACAGTTCCGGGGCCTGTCCGCAGCCGGCTACGAGATCGAGAGCTTCGCCGACGCGGCAGACCGGCTCATCAACCCCGGCTTCATGGACCAGCTGAACAACGTGGCCAGCTCGCCACTGTTCTGGACCGAGACCTGGGACGAGGGCTCGGCCGGTCGAACCCGGCTCATCAAGCAGCTGGGGCAGATCGGCGACTCGCTCGCCCTCATGGTGGAGAACGGGAACGTCGAGCTGGCCGCCGAGACGTTCGGGGCACTCGGCGACGTCTGGGAAGAGCAGGGCGGCGACCTCGAGGACCTGCGCAACCTGATGCCGGCGTACACCGAAGCGCTGACCGGGGTGAAGAACGAGCAGACCGTCGCCGCCCAGTCCGCTCAGCAGCAGGCCGAGTCGACCGCCCTGCTCGCGCAGAACCTCGAGGCGTCCTACGGCAGCTTGGAGGGCTACGCCGCGGCGTTGGGGCTCAGCGAGGACGCGACCGAAGAGCTACGGGCGAAGACCGAGGAGCTCGGAGCGTCGCTGGCCGCGTTCATCAACCCGCTCGGCGTCTACACCGGCCTGCTGGACGAGAAGAAGGCGGCCGAGGAGGCCGCGGCGATCAAGGCCGCGGAGGAGGCCGGGAAGGGCGCCGACGCGTGGCGAGACTTCGTCGTCGACACCGGGTTCTCCTTCGAGGAGTACATGCAGCGCCTGCGGGATCAGGTCACGGCGCAGGAGAACTGGCAGCTCAACATGCTGGTCCTCGCCGGCCGGGTGTCCCAGGGGACGCTGGATGAGCTGGCGCGGATGGGCCCCGAGGGGGCGCCGCTGGTCGCCGATCTGGTGAACCGGTCAGATGCTGAGCTGGACGAGTTCGACGTCATCATGGCGGCGCGGGCGAAGGAAGCGACCGACGCCTGGGGCGCCCAGTTCACGATGGCCGCCCCGGTGCTCGCCGAACTGTCCCGGAAGATGGGGGCCGACGTCGCGGCCGGCGTAGCCGCCGAGCTGCAGGCAGGGACCACCACCATCGCCCAGGTCGTCGACCGCTACGGCCTGACGATCGTCGGCGGCATCAACCCGATCCTCGGCGCGCTCGGCAAGCCGCAGATCAGCCACATGGCCACCGGCCGCGGCTACCAGGCATACGCCGACGGTGGGGTGGAAGACCACACGGCGCAGATCGCTCCCGCCGGCGCCATGCGCCTGTGGGCGGAGCCTGAGACCGGCGGGGAGGCGTACATCCCGCTGTCGCCGGCCAAGCGGACCAGGTCGGTGGACATCTGGCGGCAGGTCGGTGACCGCCTGGGGGTGCAGTTCCAGGAGTTCGCCGACGGCGGGTTCCGGGACGAGACCGACGTGCCCCGGCCGCGGTCGACGGCGCCGTTCCGGATGCCGCTCTCCACCGCGGCGGATGCGGCGATGCAGACCGAGTACGACGCCGCGGTGGCGTGGCTGCGCGAGAACGGCAGCGGGCGCCTGGGCACCGGGGCTGTCGGGGGCTCGTGGCGTGACCTGTGGGCGATGACGCAGGCCGCGTTCCCGCAGGCGAAGCTCAACTCGTCGGTGCGGAACACCAACGACGCGCACGGCCGCGGGAAGGCCATCGACGTCGGTCTGCAGGGCGTGCCTGGCGGCGCCGGGAACGCCTACATGGCCCGGATGAACCGCTGGTGGTACGACAACCACGGCGCGAACCTGTACGAGCTGATCTACGACGGGCTCGGGGACGACCGGCCGGACATCAAGCGGGGCCAGGACCACAAGTACTCGCCGGCGACCGAGGCCGACCACGAAGACCACGTGCACATCGCCTCGTACCTCAGGGGCGCGATCGTCGACTTCCTGAAGCCGGGCAGCCTGTTCAACCCGCACGTGCGGGACTCCGGCGGGCCACTGCTGCCCGGGTTCACGTTCAACGGCACCGGTGGCACGGAGACGGTCGTGCCGAACAGCCGGCTGGTCGACGCCGGCCTGTCGGCGACCGCGACGGCGCCGATCGACTACGACCGGCTGGGCGCGGTCGTCGCTCGCCACGCGCAGTCCCTGACCGTGGTGACCCGGGACAACCCGACGTCGGTCATCCGCGCGGTCCAGGCGCACAACCAGCAGCAGGCGGCCTTGGCCCCGGCATGGACCTGAGGGGGCGGCGGTGAGCGCGTACTTCCTGGCGTCGCCGCGGTCGGTTCCCTCGGTGGTGCGGCCGACCAAGGAGCCGGTGCCGAAGCTGGTCCTGGAGTCCCTCGACGGTCGCCGGCGCATCCCGCTGGACGACTCGACGGGGTGGAAGGCGCTGGCCGGTGCGACGGGGCTGGACATGCCCCCGGTGGACGTGGCGACCAGGCGGGTGCCGGGGGTGGCCGGGTCGGTCCTGGACGATGTGCGCGCGGAGGAGCGGCCGCTGTTCATCCCGATCAAGGTGACCGCCCGGGACCGCCAGAACGCGACGCATCGGGCGCTGATGGACTCCCTCCGCGCTCTGGTGGATCCGCTGCTCGGCGAGTTCCGCGTCATCGGGATCACCGCAACCAGCGAGCGTGAGCTGACCGCCGTCTACACCGATGGGCTGCAGGGCGACTACGGCGTCGACCAGGCCGGCCTGCACTGGCGGAAGTTCGGCCTGCGGGCGACGGCCTGCCAGCCGTTCGCCGCGGCCCGAACCAGTCGCACCGTCGAGTTCCAGATGGCTGGTGCGGGCGGCGCGTTCCTCGGGGTGGCCGGCGGCACCGACGCGCCGTGGCCCCGCGCGCTGTCCTCCTCGGCGGTGATCGGCGAGGGGATGCAGGTACAGGTCAACTCCGAGGTGGAGGTGCACCCCACCCTCGAGCTGGTCGGCCCGATGACCTCGTTCGCCGGGGAGCTGTCGCCCTTGGTGACCGGCGACGACGGCGCGGTGCGTGTCCTCACCGACCAGGCGTGGTCGGTGAGCGTCCCGGACGGGGTGCCGGCCGGGATGGCGCTGAGGCTGGTGGCCGACCCGCGCGCCCGCTCGATCCGGCTGGGCGCCGGGGACCCGCGGACGACGCCCGGCTGGACCGGTGAGCTGGCGGCCGGCCGGGTGGCGCGGGGATCCACGCTCCGGCCCTTCTACCCCGGGCTGAACGTCCTCAACGTGTCCGCCCCGGGCGGGACCACGGCGACCCGGGTACGCCTCTCCTGGCGCGAGCTGCACAGGTCGCTGTGGTGAGCGACTGGCTGATCCACCCCCGGAACGCCGACCTCGGCCGCACCTACGACCCGATCTCGGGCTGGCGTCAGCTGGTGCTGGTGGAGCGATACGGGCCTCCGGACTCCTGGACGGTGACCGGACCGCCGTCGGCGCTGGGCGTCTTCTCCCCCGGCATGGGCTGCATCCTCGACTCCGGCGGGCAGCAGATCACCTCCGGTCAGATCACGAAGATCCGCCGCGGGGTGATCTGGAACGGCGAACGCACGGAGGAGACCGTCGAGGTGGCGTTCGCCTCCGACCTGGCCCCGCTGGGCGGCCGAGTCGTGCGCCCCTCCCCCGCCCACGCCGTGGGCGCATCGATCACCACGTTCCCCGCCGCCTACGACCTGCGCTCCGGCGCGGTCGAGGACCTGATCATCGGCTACATCGCCTCGCACATCGGCGGGTCGGCCCTGGCGGACCGGCAGCTGGCCCGGCTGCGGCTCCCGGTCTCCCTCGGCCGTGGCGGGGGCACGCAGGTGTCCGGGCGGCTGGACAACCTCGGGGTGCTCGTCCAGTCCCTCGCCGAGGCGGGGAACCTGCGGGTCACCGTGCGGCACGCCGAGGACGTCGCCGGCGCGTGGCTGGACCTGGTGGTGGAGCCGGTGCGGGACCTGTCCACCGACGTGCGGTTCGGCACCGCGGGCTCGACCGCCGCCGGGCTGATCTCCGACTGGTCCTACGAGGTGTCGGCGCCGACCACGACCCGGCCCCTGCTGGGGCTGGGCGGCGAGCTCGCGGCCCGGGAGTTCCTCGAGCTGCGCGACACCGCGGCGGAGGCACTGTGGGGCCGGGTGGTGGAGACCTTCGTCGACCAGCGGCACATCGCCCCGGACAGCACCGACAAGCTGGCCGAGGCCACCCGCGCCGGCCAGGAAGCGCTCGCCGACGGCCGCGGCCCGGTGGCGATCTCGTTCACCCCGATGCTCGGCCCCGACCTGGTGTACCGGCGCGACGTGCGGGTCGGCGACATCGTCGGCTACGACCTGCCGGGCCTGGACCCGGCCGAGGACAAGATCCGCGAGGCCACCACGGTGGTCAGCGTGGAGGCCGGGCAGCCGACCGAGCGGGTGTCGGTGGTCGTCGGCACCCCGGACGCGCCGAAGACCCGGGACCAGCAGCAGACCGCCCGCGCGCTGCGGGACATCGCCGTTCTCAAGAGGAGTCCCTGATATGCCGCAGTCGTCGGCGCCGCTCGTCGGCGTGAACCTGTCCGACCTGGACTGGCGGGACAGCTTCGGCGACGAAGCCGGGGTGCTCCGCGACCTGGACGGCACCGCCTACCGGGTGACGCTGCCCACCGACTCCGACGTGCTGCGGGTCGGCTCCACGACGCAGCGGTCGATCGCCCGGGTCGCCGGGTTCGTGCACCGCATCCCGGCCGGGGAGACCGAGCCGCTGACGATCCCGGTGGCGTCGGGGACGGCGCGGACGGACATCATCGCCCTGCGCTACGACCCCGAGTTCAAGGGCGAGCCGGGCCCGGTCCGGCTGGCCCGCATCGCCGGCACCGCCACCGGGCTGCCCAACTACGACGACGCCGCCCCCGGTGTGGAAGACCTGCCGCTGTGGGCGATCACCCGCCAGCCCGGCCAGTCGCTGTCCCAGGCCATGCTGCGCCGCCTGTTCCCCCGCCTGGCGCCCGGCCTGGAGCTGCCCGAGGGCGCGCCGCTGCCCATCTCCTCACCCCTCGGGACGGTGCTGCAGCAGGGCGCGGTGACCTACCGGCGGCAGCTGGACTCCTCCGGGGTCCCTACGTGGGCGCGGACCTCCGGCGGCGCCGTCGCCCATCACGACGGGGCCTGGTACGACCTGCCCAACGCCAACGACGGCACCGCGCGGGACGTGTGGGGGGCGAACCCGCAGATCCTCGGGGAGATCGCGATCCCGGACCCGGGGATCCCGTACCGGGTGGCCGCGCTGGCGGCCTGCGAGGCCGGGTCCACGCAGGCCAGCACCCGCTGGGACCTGCAGCTGCGCCTGGACTCGGCCACCAACGGTGAGGTGCTCGCCCTGCAGAACGGCGGCCGCTGGCTGGAGGGATCCAACGCGCAGCACTTCAACCTGACGTCGCTGCCCTCGCGCGCGGTGCTGACCGGCACCCACCGGATCTACGTGGTCGCCGCGGCCGGCTTCGGTTCGGCGCTCGGCTACATCACCCCCTACCAGCGGAAGCTCTCCGCGGTCGTCTACGCCACCTGATCCCCGTCCCAGTTACTCCACCCCGCGCCCGCCCCGGGCGGCGGGGCCCTACCCCTGCCCGGAGGTGCCCGTGGCTGCCTACCTGACCGAACGACCTCCTGCTGTCCGCCAGTGGTACGCCAAGCGGAACCGCTCGCTGACCGGCTGCACCGTCCTCCACACCGCCGAATCGATCATGGACTCGGTCGGTCCGGACACCGGCGCCGAGAACGTCGCCAACTTCATCCGCACCCGCACCACCGCCGGCTCGTACCACGACCTGGTCGACTCCGACTCCGCGATCCATCTGGTCGAGTACCACCACGGCGCGTACCACGACGGCACCGGATCCAACAACTGGGCGCTGTCCATCTCCTTCGCCTGCGCCACCACCGACTGGGCGCGCATGTCCCCCGCCAAGCGGCGGGCGTTCCTCCGCCAGGGCGCGATCGCGTTCAAGCGGCAGCAGGACTACCGGCGCTCGGTCGGAGCCCCGCTGACCGAGCTGCGGCGCATCACCAAGGCCCAGTCCGACGCGGGCATGTCCGGCTTCATCTACCACGGCGACCGCGACCCCGGCCGCCGCACCGACCCCGGCGTGCGACCGCCCGCCGAGTTCCCGTTCGACGAGTTCATCACCGAGTGCCTGGCCGTCATGGCCGGCGAGGAGGACGACATGGACCTGAACACCGACCGGTTCACCAACACCTACGGCGCCGAGATCACGCTCCCGACGTACCTCAACGCCCTGGAGGCGAAGGTCGACGCGCTCCTCGGGCAGACCAGCGGCGACACGATCCGCACCCAGGTGTGGGACGCGTCGATCTTCGCTTCGCCGATCCCCCGCGACGTCGAGGCGGCGAAGGAGGCCGGGCAGCCGTTCGCCCCGATCAGCGCCCGCAACGCGCTGCTGCACGCCATGTACGTCGGGGACGAGGCCGCGCAGGCCGCGGGCCGCCCGGTCGAGGTGATCGTGGACGAGGAAGAGGTGGGCCGGCAGATCAGCGCCGCGCTGCCCTCGTTCCTGGGCCGGCTCACCGCGGAGGACGTCCAGGCCATCGCCGACGCCGTCGCCGACGAGCAGGACCGGCGGGCCCGCGACGGCGACCCCGCCACCGGCTCCGTCTCCTGACGCGGAGAGGACCGTCGTCGTGCCGACCACCGCACGCAAGCAGCACCGGATCGGCACGGGGGGCCCCTGGGGCACCGGGCTGCTCCTCCTCGGTGTCGCCGCCATCGCCCAAGGCATCGGCTAC
Organism: Blastococcus xanthinilyticus; assembly: GCF_008124835.1. GTDB lineage: Bacteria > Actinomycetota > Actinomycetes > Mycobacteriales > Geodermatophilaceae > Blastococcus > Blastococcus xanthinilyticus. The sequence continues at coordinate 45,059 of NZ_VNHW01000020.1, forward strand.
CTGGTGCCCCGCACCGCAGGACTGCCCGGCGCCCTCGACGCCCTCGGCACCTACGTGCCCATCCAGGTCGGCGGCATCTTCTGGATCGCCGCTGGCGCCTACGCGGTCGCGCAGGCCCTCACCCCACCACAGTCCCACCACGACGTGTGGCCGCTCGTCGTCATGACGTCGCTGTGGTCGCTCGCCTACCTGGTGCACTGGTCGATCCTCGCCGTGGCCGACGGGAACCTCACCCGCCAGTGGACGTCCGGGGTGGCGTGGGGCTCCCTAGCGGCCCTGATCATCTGCTGGGGCAGGTGCGTGAACCCACCGACGAAGCAGCGCCGATGAGCTTCGACACGGCGCAGATCCTCGGCACCACCCTGCCCGCGGCCGGGGCTGGGCTGATCGGCTGGCTGACCTACCGGCTGAACTCGCGGAAGCACCGGACCGACGGCGCGCAGCAGATGATCGACCAGGCGCAGGAGGAGCGGGACAAGGCGTGGGAGCGGGCCGACGCCGACCGGGAGCGCATGGACGCCTTGCTGGCGAACGCCCTGTCCCGCATTGGTGGCCTTGAGGTGCGGGAGCGGGTCCTCCTGGACTACGTAGCCGCGCTCCGCCACCACATCGACCAGCGCAACGAGCCGCCGCCCCCGCCGTGGCCGGACGCGCTCACCCACTGACGGCAGGAGCTGCCATGCCCTACGAAGTGACCCCGCAGCAGCCCGGCGAGGCGGACCACGCCCCGGTCAGGCACCCGATCGAGCCGAAAGTGAAGGCAGCGACCGTCGGTGGCGGAGCAGCGGGCGTCGTCACCGCGTTCGTCGTGTGGATCACCGACCAGCTGTGGTTCAACGGCGACGTCCCACCCGAGGTCCCGTTCCCGATCGTGTCCATGGTCGGGCTGGCCGCCGGCGCGGCACTGCCGTTCGCCGCGGGCTACTACGCCCGGCACGTGAACCGCTGATGCCGTTCCTCTCCGGCCCGGAGCTGCGGTACGCCGGCTGCGGCCAGTACGAGACCGTGGGCGCCACCGACTACCGCGGGGCACACGACCACATCGCGGTGCCGGCCGGGTTCGCCACCGACCTCGCCACCGTGCCCCGCGCGTTCTGGGCGGTCTTACCGCCGCACGGCGCCTACGAGAAGGCCGCCGTCCTGCACGACTGGCTGTGCGTCCAGCTGGCCGCGCACCGCCGCTGCTGGTGCCGGCCGCCGGTGAACGCCCGGGAGACCGACGGCCTGTTCCGGCGGGTCATGCGCGAGGCCGGCGTCGGCCCGGTCACCCGCTGGGTCATGTGGACCGGGGTCCGCTGGGGTGCGTTGGCCAACCCCGCCCGCCGCGCCGGCTGGTGGCGAGACGCCCCCGCCGTAGCCGGCATCACCGCAGCCGGACTGGCCGCCGCCGTCACGGCCGTCCGCGTCGCCGACCGCGCCGCCCGCCTGATCGCGAGGAGCAGCCGTGCCTGACTTCACCTACGGCCCGGCGCCCGTCCTGGTGGAGGCCAGCGGCGACTTCGCCATCGGCGCCACGGGCACCTTCCGGGCCAGCGACGGCACCCCCGCGCCGATCTACGACCTGAACGGCTCGCCGCTGGCCAGCATCACCGTCGGCCCGAAGGGCGCCCACCAGGCGTTCAAGGCCGACATCCCCGACGGCGTGCTGGACTTCGGGTCGGTCGAGCTGCCCGCCGTGTCCATCGAGGCCATCTCGGCGGCCCTGGACGCCCAGCAGGCGGCCCGGGAGGCCTCGGCTTCGGCGGCGGCCGCGGCGCAGTCCCTGGCCAGTCTCCCGGCCGCAACGACCGAGGCTCAGGGCGTGGTGGCGCTCGCCACCACGGCGTCGACCAAGACCGGTACCGAGACCACCACGGCGGTCACCCCGGCCGCCCTCGCCGCGACCCTGGCCGACCTCCCGGACGGCGGCACCGGCGGGACCGGCGGCGGCACACAGGTCACCGTGGACGGCACTTCCGTCGCCACCCTCGACATCGACTCGACCGCGGTCACCCCGGAGGACGTCGGGATCCCCGGGCCGATGGTCATCGTCCCGCCGGCCGCGGTGTTCGCCACCCCGGGGTTCGCCACCTGGCCCGGCGCGGGCTACACCAGCTTCATGCGCTTCTCCTTCGTGGGGAGGCGCGCCTACCGCTGGATCAACCTGGGGATCGGCACGGCCTCGGGGAGCATCCAGGTCGGGGTCGTGCGCCTGTCTGGCCCCGGGGGCACCGACTTCGAGATCGTGAAGAGTTCGGGTGCGATCCCGGCGGTCGCCGGGTCGATGCACATCGATCTGGGCGCGTTCGAGTTGACGACCGGCGACTACGCCCTGTTCGTGTGGGCGAACAACAACATCGTGCAGCTGCGGGTGGCCGGCACGGGCGTCATCACCGACTCACGGCTCACGGCCGACTGGTCCACCGCTTCCCTCGGCGGCGGCCCGGTGCCGACCACGGGGTCGCTGACCAACGGCTCCGGGTGGGGTGGCTACCGGTACGTCGGCGGCCTGACGCTCGAGGCGGCCTGATGGCCTCCCGCCTGGCGCGCATCACCGTCGGCGGCGTCCCCCGGGTCGTCGACCTGCTGTCCGGCGCGCCTGCGGCCGGCCCGGCCCCCGCGCCGGCCCGCGTGTGGCACTACGAGGCCCTCGCCGTCGGCGCGGACCCGGTGCCGAACCCGTGGTCGGAGTTCCACGGCCTGCGCACCGACCAGCGGGAGATCCTCGACGTCAGCAGCCAGGGCCTCGGGTTCGCCCGTGCGCTGCGGTTCAACGTCCAGCCCGGCGACACGGGCTGGGGCGGCACGTCGGGCACGCTGCGATCGGAGGTGCGCGCCTCGATCGCCCAGTCCGGCAGCGTCACCGTCGGATCCGAGCAGTGGTGGGCGTGGCCGACCTTCTTCCCGGCCGACTTCAACTGGGACGAGAACAACCAGTTCCTCATCTTCACGCAGTGGCGGCACGGCGGGGCGGGTAGCGGCAACCCGAACGTCGGCCTGTGGTCCGACGTCAACGAGAACCTGATGCTGTGGGTCCGCGGCGGTAGCGGGGGCGCCGTCTCCGGCGACGCCCAGTACGAGAAGACCTACAACCTCGGCCCCATCGTGAAGGGCGCCTGGTCGCGGTTCATGGTGCACCAGGTCTGGTCGGACGACCCGGCGACCGGGCTGGTGGAGGTGTACCGCAACGGCGTGCTGCTGCACAGCGCCGCGGACGCCAACCTCTACACCGGCGACACGATCTACATCAAGCAGGGCATCTACTCCGCCGCGGGCACCCAGCGGCAGCACTTCATCACCCACGGCCCGCTGCGGTGGGGATCCACCCGCGACGCCGTGGAGAACCTTCCGCCGTTCGTCTGATCCCCCGCGGCCGGCCCGCCCGGCCAGCAGCGCCAGGTCGTCGCCGAGGCGGCCATCTGCGCCGACGAGCTCGGCCGGCTCAACAGGCGGCGCGTTCGACGCCGCGCAGAGGGCGGCCTTCGGGTCACCCACTCCCCCGCCACGCACTACCCCCTTCGCCCTTCGAGACCGTGGAGGTCTGCCCCCATGCCCGTCCTGCGCCACTCCACCGCCGTCCGCAACGCGATCGCCGACACCGTCGTCGGGATGCTGGATGCCGGCACCGGCCCCGGCAAGATCGAGATCCGTTCCGGCGGGATGCCCGCCGGACCCAACTCGGCCGCCACGGGCACGCTGCTGGCCACGGTGGCGCTCCCGGACCCTGCGTCCACCAGCGCGTCCAACGGGGTGGACACCATCATCGACCCGGTCGCGGTCACCGGTGTCGCCGACGGCACCGCAACGTGGGCGCGGTTCCTCGATTCGGCGAACGTCGCGGTCATGGACTGCGATGTTTCGGCCACCGGCGGCACCGGCGCGATCACACTGGTCACCACCACCATCTCAGCGGGCGTCGAGGTGGACCTGAACGCCATCACCTACAGCGTCCCCGCCTGATCCCGTGTCGCTGACCCGCTTCGACGCGGGCCGGGACGCCGCGCGAGCGGGCACCGGGCCGCTGGACATCATCGGGGGTCCGGGCGACTCGGTCGCCGAAGCCCGCGACGTCGGCACGGAGAACGGGTGGCTGGCCAAGCTGACCGCGCGTCTTCGGGCCCGCTGGCAGCCCGCCGGGGTGCCCGGCGGCGAGGGCTACGTGCCCTCCTACTACGTGTCCAGCGGTGTCGTGGACCGGTGGACGTTCACCGGCGGCACCCCGAACTTGGCCCCCCAGTACGGGCTCGGGCACCGGCACCACCATTTCGTGTCCGGCGGCATCGTCCAGTCGCTGACCTTCACCGGCACCCGCATCCAGGTGATGTGGGCCGGCAGCGTCAACACGGGCGTCGTCGGCATCTCCATCGACGGCGGTCCCGCGGTCTCGGTCAACACCGCCACCGGGTTCACCAGCTCCACCCCGGCCGGCGGCGGCTCCTGGCTGTCCCCGGCGCTCGCGCGCGGCAGCCACACCATCACGCTGACCAACACGAGCGGCAAGATCGTGCTGCTGTCCGGCGCGTACGTGTACGACGGCGACGAGTCCACCGGCGTGCGCATGTGGGAGGCCGGGCACTCCGGCTGGGAGGCCGAGGACTACGCCAACCGCAGCCCGAACAACACCTCCCACGCGGCGACGATCGCCGCGATCGCGCCGCACCTGGTGATCCTCCCGCTGGGCTACAACGACTGGGCCAACGGACGCACAAGCGCCCAGTTCCAGACCGACCTGACGAAGATCATCACCGACACGAAGGCTGCGGCGGCGGTCGACCCCGACTTCCTCATCGTCGCCTACCCGGCGCGCACCGACAGCCCCGCCGCGGTCGTCGAGCCGTGGGCGAACTTCGTGACGGCCATGCAGTCGGTGGCCACCGCCCAGGGCGCCGAATTCCTCCAGATCAGTGCGGTGCCCACCCTCGACGGCGTGCACCCCACCGCCGACGGGCACACCACCATCGCGGCGGAGGTCGAGGCGTTCCTCGCCCCCGCCTCGGCGGTCACCGGCAGTGGTGCGCTGACCGCCGGCGCGCCTACTCTCGCCGGGGCCGGCACCCTGCGCGCGACCGGCAGTGGTGCGCTGACCGCGCCGCAGCGAACCCTCGCCGGCTCCGGGCAGCTGCGCGCCACCGGCGGCGGCGCCCTCACCCCCGCGGCGGCGTCCCTGTCCGGGACCGGCGCCCTGGCGGTGGCCGGGTCCGGCGCGCTCACCGCGCCGGCCCGATCGGTGCAGGCCTCCGGGCAGCTGACCATCACCGGCACGGCCACCCTCACCGCGGCCGGCTGGTCGCTGGCCGCCGCCGCGTCGGTCACTCTGACCGGCGCGGGCGCGCTCGCCCCGGCGCCCGCCGTGCTCGCCAGCTCGGGCAGCGTCACCACCCCGCAGCCGGACACCGTCACCGGGGGCGGCGCGCTCACCGCCCCCGCCCCGACGCTGGCCGGCGCGGCCACCGTCCGGCTGGCCGGGTCCGGCGCGCTCACCGCGCCCACCTCCACCCTGCAGGCCGCTGGCACGGTCACCGGCCCGCAGGCACAGATCACGCACACCGCGGTGACCGCCGCCGTGGCCGCGCACCTGAGCGCCGCAACCCTCGCCCCGCACCTCGGCACGGCCGTGCTCGCCGGCGACGGGCGCTCGACTGCGACCCTGCACACCACCTGAGAGGACGAGCCGTTGGCCGACTTCACGATCAAGAGCAGCGACCGGCTGCCGTCCATCCAGGCGTCACTGGCCACCGCCGGGAAGCCCGTCAACCTGACGGGCGCCACCGCCGACTTCATCATGCGGGCCGTGTCCGGCGGCCCGATCAAGGTCAACGCGGCCGCCGTCATCGTCGACGCCACCGCCGGGGTCGTGCGCTACGACTGGGCCGCCGGCGACACCGACGTCCCCGGCAAGTACGAGGCCGAGTGGGAGGTCACCTGGCCCGACAGCAAGCGGCAGACCTTCCCCACGCTGACCTACCACACGGTGGACGTGCTGGCCGACCTGGACGACGACCTCTGATGCCCGCCGACGCCCTCCCCCAGCCGCACACCACCGTCCCCGGCCTGGCCCACCTCGAGCGCACCTACCTGGATGCCCTGCGCCGGCCGCTACGCGGATCCGTGCGGATCACCGGCGCTCAGCGCGCCGAGCACGGCGGCACCGTCGTCACCGCCGCCGCCGTGACCGCGCAGGTCGTCGATGGCACGCTCGCCGTCGAGCTCCCGGCCGGCACCTACGAGCTGGCCCTGTCCCTCAACACCGTCGACGGCGAGCGGGTCCGGGAGACCGAGACGGTGACGCTGGAGTAGCCCAGAAGGGGCGCTTCGGGCCGATCCGAGAACACATCGACAAACGCACCATCACCTTCGCCCTTCGGGACCTAGCTGTAGTAGTTCATGACGTTGCTCACACGCCGCCGAGGTCGTCGAAGATCGACATCTGATCCGTGGTGACCTCCGGCAGGTCTGGCGTCTGAGCCT
>NZ_VNHW01000021.1 GCF_008124835.1 Blastococcus xanthinilyticus
GAGGGGCCGACCAGCACGAGGAACTCGCCGTCGGCGATCTCCAGATCGAGCCCGTCGACCGACGGGCGGTCCGCCCCCGGGTAGACGAGCGTCGCCTGCTCGTAGGTGACCGTTGCCATGGTGTGCTCCTCTGTTCCACCGGCCTCGTCGCCGGGTCTGGGGCTGTCCGGCTGGGGCGGGGACGCCGCGCCGGTAGGGGGATTCCGCGGTCAGGAGAGGGAGACGGCCGTCCAGGAGACCGGCGGCAGGACGACGCGCAGCGCGCCGCCTTCCACCGCGGCCCGGCCGTCGGGCCGCAGCCCGACCCGCTCCGGCCGGTCGGCGGTGTTGGCCGCGTGCGGGTCGGGGTCGGAGAGCGTCAGCGCCTCCTCGACCGTGCGCGCGCCGAGCGCCGCGAGGTCGACGGAGACCTCGACCTCGTCGGTCGGCGAGCGGTTCACCAGGAACAGCGCGACCCGGCCGGCGTCGGCAGTGGCGGCGGCGTCGACGACGGGTACCTCGCCGTACTGCGCCGTGTCGTACCGGGGGCCGTCGACGCCGACCTGGAGGGCGACGCCACGCGCCAGGCGCGAGGTGACCGCGAACGGGAAGAACGTCGACCGGCGCCACGCCGGCCCGTCCGGCTCGGCGCCGATCGGGGCGATCACGTTGACCAGCTGGGCGATCGAGGCGCTCGTCACCCGGTCCGCGTGGCGGAGCAGCGACATCAGCAGGCTGCCGACGACGACGCCGTCCACGACCGTGTAGGCGTCCTCGCTGAGGGGTGGGGCCACCGGCCAGTCGTCCATCCGCTTCGCGAGGTCCCCCTGCACCCGGGACAGGTACCAGACGTTCCACTCGTCGAAGGAGATCTGCATCGTCTTCCCGCTCCGGCGCACCGCCTGCACGTGGTCGGCGGTGGCGACGACGGTCTCGATGAACCGGTCCATGTCCGTCGCCGAGGCGAGGAAGGAACCGAGGTCGCCGTCCTTCTCCTCGTAGTACGCGTGGCAGGAGATGAAGTCGACGTCGTCGTAGGCGTGGGTGAGGACGGTGCGCTCCCAGTCCCCGAAGGTCGGCATCCCCGCACCGGACGAGCCGCAGGCGACGAGCTCGAGCCCGGGATCGAGCTGGCGCATGGCCTTGGCGGTGCGGGCGGCGAGCTTGCCGTAGTCCTCCGCGGAGCGCTGGCCCAGCTGCCACGGGCCGTCCATCTCGTTCCCGAGGCACCACATCCGCACGTCGAACGGCTCGCGGCGCCCGTTGCGGATCCGCTGCTCCGCGAGCGTCGTGCCCGAGGGCAGGTTGGCGTACTCGAGCAGGTCCAGCGCCTCCAGCGTGCCGCGCGTGCCGAGGTTGACCGCGAGCATGAGCTCCGCACCCACCTGGTCGAGCCACGAGGCGAACTCGTGCAGCCCCACCTCGTTGGTCTCCGTGCTGTGCCACGCGAGGTTGAGCCGCACGGGGCGGGACTCCCGCGGCCCGACGCCGTCCTCCCAGCGGAACCCGGAGACGAAGTTCCCGCCCGGGTACCGGACCGTCGTCACGCCCAGCTCCGCGACCAGCTCGAGCACGTCCCGGCGGAAGCCCTCCTCGTCCGCGGTCGGGTGCCCCGGCTCGTAGATGCCGCCGTACACCCCGCGCCCCATGTGCTCGACGAAGGCGCCGAAGAGCCGCCGGGACACCGGACCGACGGTCCGCGCCGGGTCGACGGTGAGGCGTGCGCGCAGCATCAGCCGGCCGCCGGTCGCGCGGGCCGCCCGAACCGGTCGCGCAGCCACGTCAGTTGCGCGCGCCGCTGGTGGGCCTCCCCGCCCTCGTGGTCGTTGAACGGGTAGACGGTGATGTCCTTCGGGCCGCCGTAGGCGTGGTACGCCGCGAAGACCGTCGACGGCGGGCAGATCTGGTCCATGAGGGCGACGGAGAACAGCGCGGGGGCCGACGACCGGCGGCAGAGGACCGCGGCGTCGAAGTAGCTCAACGTCGCGAACACCTGGTCCACGCGGTCCCGGTGCGCCTTGAGGTACCGCACGATCTCGCCGTACGGGTCACCGGGGGCGATGCGGGTGGCGCGCGGGAAGTCGCAGAGGAACGGCACGTCGGGCATGACCGCCCGCACGCCCGGAGCGAGCGCCGAGACCGCGAGCGCGAGCCCGCCGCCCTGGCTGACCCCGGTCACCGCCACGCGGTCGCGGTCGACCGCGGGGTGCGCCCGGAGCACCTCCAGAGCCCGGACGGCATCGGTGTGCACCCGCCGGTAGTAGTACTCCTGCGGCGACTCCACCCCCCGGGTCAGGAACCCCGGCTGCGCGGCCGCCGAGCCCACCGGGTCGCCGGTGTCCCCCACGGTCCAGCCGCTGCCCTGCCCGCGGGTGTCCACCACCAGGGAGGCGAACCCAGCCGACGCCCAGAAGACGTGCTCATGCGGCAGGCCGCGCCCGCCGTTGTAGCCCTGGTACTGGACCACCGCGGGCAGCGGCTCCTCCCCGCGCAGCGCGCGGGCGGGCAGGTGCAGCCAGGCCCGCACCTCGTGCCCGCCAAACCCGGCGAAGGCGACGTCGAAGGTCTCGACCGTCACCAGCCCGGAGTCGACCGGCGTCCAGGAGGCGTCCAGCGGCCACTGCCCCGCCTCCTCAAGCGTGGCGTCCCAGAACTCCTGGAGGTCCGCCGGTGCCGGCAGCCGCGGGGCGTAGCGCCGCAGGTCCTCCAGGGGCAGGTCGGTCTGCGGCATCAGGTCCCGCTCTGCCCGATGGCGCTGCCGCGCTGCTCGACGACGCTCTCCGGGTGCAGCCGCCGGTCGAAGCCGACCGTGCGGCGGTCGCCGGAGAGGGTCAGCCGGAGCACCTCGCGCACGTCGCCGCTGGAGGCGCCCACCCGGAGCTCGACCGCCCCCGGCTCGACGATGCGCGCGCCGGCCCGCCCGGTGAACGACGTGAGGTCGGCGTGCAGGGCGAACCGCACGGTGACGGCGGAGCCGGGCGCGAGGTCGACCCGCCGGGCGGCGAGGAGCGCCTGCACCGGCCGCACGACCTCCGCCGCGGGGTCGTGGAGGTACACCTGCACGACCTCGGTGACCTCGCGGTCGGTCTCGTTGCGGAGCTCCACCGACAGCTCGCTGGTCCCGTCGGTCGACCACTCGGAGCCGGTCAGCCCCCGGACCGGCCCCCAGGTCGCGGCGCCGTAGCCCAGCCCGTGGCCGAACGGGAACAGCGGCGTCGGGTCCACCGTGCTGACGTCGGTCTTCCGCCCCAGGGGCGAGGCGAGGTAGGTGGCCGGCTGGCTGCTCCCCGCCCGCGGGAAGCTCACCGGCAGCCGGCCCGACGGCGCCACGCGACCACCGAGGACGTCGGCGATCGCCGGGCCGCCCTCCTCGCCGGGGAAGAAGCCGCAGAGCACGGCGGCGAGCCGGTCGACCTGGCGGGACAGCTCGTACGGGCGGCCGGAGAGGAGCACGAGCACGACCGGCTTCCCCGTCGCGAGCAGCGCCTCGAGCAGCTCCTCCTGGCGGCCGGGGAGCCGCAGGTCCACCGCGTCGCAGCCCTCGCCGGAGGTGCCGTTGCCGAAGAGGCCGGCCTGGTCGCCGAGCACGGCGACGCAGACGTCGGCCTCGGCGGCGGCACGGGCGGCCGCCGCGATCCCGGCGTCGTCCCCGCCCACGACCGGGCAGCCCTCCGCGACGACGACGTCGTAGGCCTCCGGCGCGGTCCGCAGGGCGTCGGCGAGCGTCGGGATGTCGACGCCCACGGCCACCTCCGGGTGGTGCACGCCGACGTGCATCGGGAAGGAGTAGCAGCCGAGCATCGCCTGGGCGGTGTCGGCGCGGGGGCCCACCACCGCGAGGCGCATCCCGGGCCGCAGGGGCAGCGTGCCGTCGTTGGTGAGCAGCACGACCGAGCGGCGGGCGAGCTCCCCGGCGACGGCCCGGGACTCCTCGGAGTCCAGCTCCACCTCCCCGCCCAGGACCGCCGGCGAGTCCGGCGACCAGTCGGCGTCGAGCAGGCCCAGCTCGCACTTCTGCAGCAGCACCCGCCGCAGCGCCCGGTCCACCAGCGCCTCGTCCACGGCGCCGTCGCGCACCGCCGTCACCAGGGGCTCGCCGTAGCAGGCCACGGTGGGCAGCTCCACGTCGATGCCGGCCTCGAGCGCCCGCGCGGCGGCCTCCGCGGGCGAGCCGGCGACGCCGTGCAGGGTCTGGAGGAAGGCGACCGAGAAGTAGTCGGCGACGACGGTGCCGGTGAAGCCGTACGTCTCGCGGAGCAGCGTCGTCAGCAACGCCGGGTCGGCCGCCGCGGGCACCCCGTCGATGTCGGTGTAGGAGTTCATCACCGACCGCGCACCCGCCCGCAGCGCCATCTCGAACGGCGGGAGGAAGACGTCGGCGATCTCCCGGGGTCCGGCGGAGACCGGCGCGAGGTTCCGCCCCGCCCGCGAGGCGGAGTAGCCGACGAAGTGCTTGAGGGTGGCCACGATCCCGCTGGACTCCAGGCCGCGGACGTAGGCGCTGCCGATCGTGCCCACCAGGTGCGGGTCCTCGCCCATGGTCTCCTCGACCCGGCCCCAGCGCATGTCCCGGGCGACGTCGAGCACCGGGGCGAGCCCCTGGTGGACACCGAGCCGGCGCATGTTCTCCCCGATCAGGGCGCCCATGCGCTGCACGAGCTCGGGATCGAAGCTCGCCGCCCAGCACAGCGGCGAGGGGAAGGCGGTCGCCGTCCAGGCCGCCAGCCCGGTGAGGCACTCCTCGTGCACCAGGGCCGGGATGCCGAAGCGGCCGGCCGCCATGATCTGCCGCTGGCTCTCCGCGAGGCCCTTGGCGCCCAGCAGCGGGTCGACCGGTGCCGTCCCGAACGGCCTGGTCAGCTGCCCCAGCCCGCTGCGGACCAGCTCGTCCCAGTCGACCGGCGCGGCCGCCATCTCGTGCTGGTGGGGGGCGACCTCGCCCTCGGTCGCGTCGATACCCACCCACACGCCGTAGAGCTGGGCGACCTTCTCCTCCAGCGTCATGCGGGAGACGAGGTCGGTGACCCGGTCCTCGGCGGAGAGGTCCGGGTCGCGCCAGAGTGCGGAGCCGGTGTCGACGTTCATGACCATGCCTGCGGAAGTCCGTCCTGTGTCGTCGTTCGGGAGAGCGGCGGTCCGGGGAGCCGCCGGTGTCTGGGAAGGGCCGCGGCCGGTGCTGCGCCGGCAGCATCCTGCTCCGCCCGGGGTGGTGCGCCGGTCAGGCGAGGATGACCTCCGGCGTCGGCGCGTCGGGTCGCAGCCGCCAGGAGGCCATGCCGTCCCCCGCCGTCACCGTGTAGTCGCCGGCCCAGCCGCGCACGGCGACGCGGCCGTCGGCATCGGTCGGCAGCCGGGTCGGCGCCAGCCACCACTCGTCCTTGACCAGGCCGCGCAGGGCGTCGTAGGCGGGCTTGGGGCTGCCGTCGGCGCGCACCAGGCCCGCGGGGGCGCCCAGCCAGGCGCCCCGGTCGGTGATCCCCCAGTAGGTCACCGCCTGGACGGCGGGGTGGGCCAGCAGCGTCCGGTAGTGGCGCACGATGTCATCTGCCTGCCGCTCCTCGCCTTCGGGCGTGGAGGGCCACGCGTCGACCTGGTGGTCGTTGAGGTCCACGATCTCCGGCGGCATCAGGTCCCCGGAGACCAGGGTGGTCTCGGTCCAGTGCAGCGGGAGCCCGTAGCGGGCGAACCGGTCGAGGACCTCCTGCGTCCGCTCCTCCCCCCAGTAGCCCTGGTGCATGTGGCTCTGCAGGCCGATCGCGTCCACCTGCACCCCGGCCTCGAGGACCCCCTCGATCAGGCACTCGTAGGCCGTGGACAGGTTGAAGTCGTTGAGGACCAGCGTCGTGCCGGGGTTCGCCCGGCGCGCCTCCTCGAAGGCCAGCCGGATGGTGGGGAGCCGGCCGATGCGGCGGCACAGCCTGATGATGGCGTTCGGCCGTTCCTCGTTCGCGAAGACCGGCATGATGACGACCTCGTTAATCGCGTCCCAGACGTCGACCAGCCCCGTGAACGAGGTGACCTCCCGCCGGACGCGCCACCGCACGATCTCCTCGACCTCGGCGTCGGAGTAGCCCGTGAGCCAGTCCGGGGCGAGGGTGTGCCAGACCAGCGGATGGCCCTTCACCGTCACGCCGCGGTCGCGGAACCAGGCCGCCGCGGCCTGCAGCCGCCGGGTGTCGGGCTCGCCCTCCACCGGCTCGAAGCCCGCCCAGTAGAACGGCAGGGTGGCGGTGTTGAACACGTCCAGCCACAGGTCCACGAGCTGCCCGGCCGCCTCCCGGCCGGCGCCGCCGAACACGTCCGCCGGGGCCTCCGCCCGCTCCTCGCCGGCCAGCCCCACGAAGTCGAAGCCGATGTTCCCGAAGGCGAAGTCGTGCCGGACCTGCTCGACCAGCACCTCGGTGTCGGCGCACGGCGAACCGTCCGCGCGCCGCACGGTGAGCGTGGCATCGGAGCACCGGACCGCCTCGACGGCGGCTGCTGGGGTCATGGCGCGAAATCGTTATCGACAACGATTGACAGCGCAAGCCCTGGCTGTCACGTTCTCGGAACGTGTTCCACGCCACGACGGCGTGCGGAGGAACGAAGGGGTTCAGACATGCGGCGTTCGGGGCGAGCAGCTCTCTCGGTGCTGTGCAGCAGCGCGGTCCTGCTGACGGCCACTGCCTGCGGTGGCAGTGAGGACACCAGCGCTTCCGGAGGAGGAGGCGACGACAACACCATCACCTGGTGGCACAACTCGAACAACGAGCCCGGACGCGGCTACTACGAGCAGGTGGCGGCGGACTTCGAGGACGCCAACCCCGGCGTCGAGGTCGAGGTCGTGGCCATGGCCCACGAGGACATGGTCGACCGGCTGGCGGCCGCCTTCCAGAGCGGCGACGTGCCGGACGTCTACATGGAGCGCGGCGGTGGCGAGCTCGCCGACCACGTGGAGGCCGGCCTGGTCCGCGACCTCACCCAGGAGGCGGACGAGACGATCGAGAAGCTCGGCGGCAGCGTCTCCGGGTGGCAGGTGGACGGCCAGACGTACGCGCTGCCGTTCTCCCTCGGCGTCGTGGGCTTCTGGTACAACACCGCGCTCTTCGAGCAGGCCGGCATCACCGAGCCGCCGGCCACGATGGAGGAGCTCTACACCGCCATCGACAAGCTGAAGGCCGCGGGCATCGTCCCCATCTCGGTCGGCGCGGGCGACAAGTGGCCGGCCGCCCACTACTGGTACTACACGGCGCTGCGGGCGTGCGGCCAGGACGTCCTGGAGGACGCGGTCACCAGCCTCGACTTCACCGACGAGTGCTTCGTGCAGGCCGGGGAGACTCTCGAGGAGCTGCTGGCGACCGAGCCCTTCAACCCGGGCTTCCTCACCACGCCGGCGCAGGAGGGGGCCAGCTCGGCCTCGGGCCTGCTGGCCACCGACCAGGTCGCGATGGAGCTGGCCGGACACTGGGAGCCCGGCGTGATGCAGGGCCTCACCGATGACGGCGCGGGCCTGGGCGAGAACACCGGCTGGTTCGCCTTCCCCGAGATCGAGGGTGGCGAGGGCGACCCCGAGGCCCAGCTCGGCGGTGGCGACGCGTGGGCCGTCTCGACCGACGCGCCCGACGCATCGGTCGACCTGGTCAACTACCTGCTCTCCGACGAGGTGCAGACCGGGTTCGCGGAGAACGACATGGGGCTGCCGACCAACCCGGCCGCCACGGACGCCGTCTCCGACCCGGCGCTGGCCCAGCTGCTCGAGGTCCGCGACGCGGCGCCGTACATCCAGCTCTACTTCGACACCGCGTTCGGCGCGTCGATCGGTGGGGCGATGAACGACGCTATCGCCCTCATGTTCGCCGACCAGGCGACGGCGCAGGACGTCGTGGACGCGACCGTGCAGGCCGCCGACATGGAGAAGTGATCCACCGATGACCAGAGTGACCGCTGCGCCGGAGGCGACCGACCCCGGCGCAGCGGTCACCCGGGGCGCAGACGCGCGCCGGGTGACCGGACGCGGCCGGAGCGGAAAGCGCCGGCAGCGCCTCGAGATCGTCCTGTTCGTGACGCCGGCCCTGGCCCTGATGGCGACCTTCGTCGCGTACCCGGTCTACTCCGCGGCCCGGATGTCGTTCTACGACTGGAAGGGCTTCGGCCCGATGGTCGACTCCGTCGGCCTGCAGAACTACGTGCGCGTCCTGGGCGACGAGGTCTTCACCGACGCGGTCATGCACAACTTCATCATCGTGTTCGCCTCGATCGCGGTGCAGCTGCCGCTGGGCCTGGCGCTCGCGCTGCTGCTCAACCGGCGGATCAGGGCGCGCGGGCTGCTCCGGACGATCATCTTCGTCCCCTACGTGCTGGCCGAGGTGATCGCCGGGGTCGTGTGGTTCCAGCTGCTGCAGCCGCGCACCGGCGTCCTCGAGAAGATGCTGTCGTCGGTGGGGATCCCGGTTCCCGAGCAGGGGTTCCTCGGCACCCCCGACCTCGCGCTGGCCACCGTCTTCGTCGTCCTCACGTGGAAGTACCTCGGCCTCGCCGTGCTGCTCTTCCTCGCCGGGCTCCAGGGCGTGCCGGACGAGCTGTACGAGGCCGCCCAGCTCGACGGCGCCTCGTGGTGGCAGGTCCAGCGCCGCATCGCGGTCCCGCTGATCGCGCCGACCATCCGCGTTTGGATCTTCCTGTCGATGATCGGCTCGCTGCAGCTGTTCGACATGGTCTGGATCCTGACCGGCGGCGGGCCGGCGAACGCGACCACCACGATGGCCACCTACCTGGTCAGCATGGGTACCCAGCGCAGCAACTTCGGCATCGCGGGCGCCGCGTCGGTCGTGCTGTTCCTCATCGGCTTCGCGATGGCGGTGGCCTACCAGGCCCTGGTGCTGCGCCGCGACACGAAGGCGGACGCATGAACCCGGCCGGGCGCACACCGAGAGAGGAACGACGCTGATGGCACGGCGAGCGACGGCGTACGGGCGAGGTGGCCCGTTCGTCTACCTGGTGGCGTTGCTGGTCGTGGCGGTGACGCTGGGGCCGGTGCTCTACGGCGCACTCGGTGGCTTCCGCACCAACGCGCAGCTGGCGCGCGACCCCGCCGGTCTGCCGGATCCGTGGGTGTTCAGCAACTACACGAACGTCCTGAGCAACTCCGCCTTCTGGCAGTACACGCTCAACTCGACGGCGATCGCCGTCATCACCACGGCGGTGGCGGTCCTCGCCGGCGTGATGGCCGCCTACCCGCTGGCCCGCTACCAGTTCAAGTTCCGGGAGCCGGTGTTCCTGGTCTTCGTGATCGGGCTGCTGTTCCCGGCGGCCGTGGCGATCATCCCGCTGTTCATCCTCGTGACGCAGGACCTGCAGCTCGGCGACACCTGGTGGGGGGTGGCGCTGCCGCAGGCGGCGTTCGCGCTCCCGGTCACCGTGGTGATCCTGCGGCCGTTCCTGGCGGCGCTGCCCAAGGAGCTCGAGGAGGCGGCCATGCTCGACGGCGCCACCCGGGTGGGGATCTTCTGGCGGATCGCGCTGCCGCTGTCGATGCCGGCGCTGGTCACCGTCGGCGTCCTCGCCTTCGTCACCTCGTGGAACGCCTACCTGCTGCCGCTGCTGCTGCTGCGGGGAGACACGCGCACCCTGCCCCTGGGCGTGGCCGACTTCTCCACCCAGTACTCGGCCGACACCGCCGGGGTGCTGGCGTTCACCACCATCGCGATGATCCCCGCGCTCGTGCTGTTCCTCGCGATGCAGCGGCACATCGTCAGCGGGCTCCAGGGGGCGGTCAAGGGGTGAACCCGGCGCCCGCCGCCGGGCCCTGACCGACCGGTCCGCCGGTCGTGCCCGGCGGCCCCGGCCGCCTCGGAAGGGGGACGGCCGGCCCCGGATGTGGTTCAGTCCCGACGCGGGGCTGCCGTCCACCGAGACCTACCGGGCCGTCGAGGCCCCGCCGGCCTGCCCCTGGCAGTCCGGACGACGAGAGGGTGAACATGTCGATCGACTCATCCCGCGACGCCGTCGCCGGCCGGGGCGTCGGCGTGGGCCCGGGCGCCGGGACGCCGGTCCTCCCGGCACCGTCCCTCCGGGGCCGCGTGACGATGCAGCAGGTGGCCGCCGAGGCCGGCGTCTCGATCTCCACCGTGTCCAAGGTGATCAACGGGCGGTACGGGGTGTCGTCGGAGACCGTCGACCACGTCAGCCGGGTCATCGACCGGCTCGGCTACGAGGCGAGCCTGGTCGCGCGGAGCCTGCGCAACCACCGCACCAACGTCATCGGCGTCCTGGTCATGGACTTCGAGCCGTTCAGCACGGAGGTCCTCAAGGGCGTCGCCGACGCCATCCACGGGTCCGGCTACGAGCTGATCGCCTACTCCGCCGGCGGGCACGTCGAGGCGCGCGAGGGGTGGGAGCGGCGGTCGCTGTCCCGGCTGATGGGGTCGCTGGTCGACGGCGCCGTGCTCGTCACCCCCACCGTGACCGACGTCCAGGCCGACGGGCCGGTCGTGGCCGTCGACCCGCACACCGGTCCGTCGCGGCTGCCCTCGGTGGCCGCGGACAACCTCGAGGGCGCCCGGCTCGGGGTGGCGCACCTGCTCGGGCTGGGGCACACCCGGATCGGCATGATCACCGGCCGGGCGGACCTCTTGTCGGCCCAGCAGCGGGAGCAGGGCTACCGCGAGGCGCTGGCGGCCGCGGGGCTGCCCGTGGACGAGACGCTGATGAGCTCCGGCGGCTTCGAGCCCGAGCTGGCGCGGTCGGCGGCCCGCGAGCTGCTCGCGCGCCCCGAGCCGCCGACGGCGGTCTTCGCGGCGAACGACCTCTCGGCCCTGGCGACGCTCGAGGTGGCCGCCGAGCTCGGGCTGGACGTGCCCGGCCGGCTCTCGGTCATGGGGTTCGACAACATCCCGGAGTCCGCGCTCGCCGACCCCTCGCTGACGACGGTGCAGCAGCCGATCCGGCGGATGGGCGAGGAGGCCACGACCATGCTGCTGTCGCTCATCGCCGGCGAGGAGCTCACCGAGCCGCACCGCACCCTGGCGACCTCCGCCGTCGTCCGGGGGTCCACCGCTCCCCCGCGCCCGGCCTGACCGCGGGCCCTAGAGCCCGACCAGCTCCTGGAGGGCGCCGAGCTCCTCGCGGCTGAGCTTGCGGATGGTGCCCGAGCGCATCGCCCGCAGCTCGATCGGGCCGACGGCGGTCCGGGTCAACCGGGACACCGGCAGCCCGACCGCGGCCAGCAGCCGCCGGACGATGTGCTTGCGGCCCTCGTGCAGGACGACCTCCACGACCGACTGCCCGGCGTGGGTGTCGACCACCCGGAACGAGTCGACCTTCACCGGGCCGTCCTCCAGGTCGATGCCCGCCCGCAGCCGCCGGGAGAGGTCCCGCGGCACCGAGCCGGACACCTGGGCCAGGTAGGTCTTGCGCACCTCGTAGCTCGGGTGCGCCAGGCGGTGCGCCAGCTCGCCGTCGTTGGTGATCAGCAGCAGGCCCTCGGTGTCCTGGTCCAGCCGGCCGACGTGCACCAGCCCCTTGGCGAGGTCGCCGACCATGTCACCGACGGTCGGCCGGTTGCGGTCGTCGCTCATGGCGGTGATCACGCCCGGCGGCTTGTTCATGGCGTAGCTGACCCGGTCGTCGCGGATCTCGAGCCGGACCCCGTCGACGGCGATCTTGTCGTGCGCCGGGTCCACCCGCATGCCCTGCACCCGCACCTGCGCGCCGTTCACGCTGATCCGGCCGGCGTCGATCATGTCCTCGACCACGCGGCGCGACGCGACGCCGGCCCGGGCCAGGACCTTCTGCAGCCGCTCGCCCTGCGGGTCGCCGCCGGTGTCGGCGGGCGCCCGGTCGCCGGGGTGCACCGGGGCGAGCTCCATGTCCTCGGACCAGCCGTCGCCGGCCGCGGTGGTGCTCTCGTCGTTCGGGTTCGCGGTGTTCATCGCCGTCCAGTCTCCCACCCGCCCGCGCGCCCTTCCGCCACCGCACGAGCCGGGCGCCAGTGAGCGCGCCCGCTGCCTGGGCGACCCGGCCGGGACGTGACGCTCAGGCGTCGGGGTGCTCGTCGAGCATCGCCGACGTGTCCGGCAGCAACGGCGCCAGCTCCGGCAGCTCGTCGAGGCCGCGGAGCCCGAGGCGCTCCAGGAACAGCGGTGTCGTCGCGTAGAGCCCGCCGCCGCTGTCGGGGTCGCTGCCCACCTCCCGCACCAGCCCGCGGCCGATGAGGGTGCGCATCACGCCGTCCACCCCGACCCCGCGGATCGCCGCCACCCGCGCGCGGGTGACCGGCTGGCGGTAGGCGATGACGGCGAGGGTCTCCAGCGCCGCCTGGGTCAGCCGGCTGCGCTGTCCTTCGCCGAGATAGCGCTCGACGACGGTCGCGTGCTCGTCCCGGGTGTACAGCCGCCACGCCTCCCCCACCCTGCGGAGCGTGACGCCGGCCGACCGCTCGTCGTAGCCGGCCGCCAGCGCGGCCAGGCCCTCGCGCACCTGGGCGACCGGGCAGCGCAGGGCCGCGGCCAGCGTCTCCTCGTCGACGGGGTCGTCGACCACGAACAGCAGGGCCTCCAGGCCACCGCGCAGCTCGCCGGGGTCGAGCAGCTCGAGCGGCTCCGGCTCGGGCTCGGGCTCCGGCTCGGGCTCGGGCTCGGGTGCGGGAGCGGGGTCGCCGTCCGGGGCGGGCTCCTCCTCGGCCGGGACGGCCGGCACCGGCTGCTCCTCCACCGGCCGCTCGGCGACCCGTGCGGCCAGCTCGGCGGCGACGGCGTCCCAGGCGGTCGGATCGGCGTCCCCTCGGGCCTCGGCCTGCTCCCGCGTGGCCGCCAGCTCGGCGGCCAGGGCCGCCCAGGAGATGGGGCCGCGGTCCTGGTCCGGGGGCTGCTCGCTCACCGGTACTCCTCGTCGGCGTCGGGGGCCGGTGCTCCGGCCGGGTCGGGTACCGCATCGCCGGTCCACCGCACGTGCAGCTCGCCCAGCGGCGTCAGCTGCTCGAACACCACCCGCTGCTGCCGGTAGAGCTCGAGCAGCGCCAGGAACCGCGCGACCACCTCGAGGGTGTGCCCGCAGTCCGCCGTGAGCGCCCGGAAGCTGGTCGTGCCCGCCCGCACCAGCTGGTTGCGGACGAGCAGCAGCTGCTCCGCGACGCTGACCGCCGGCGCGTGCAGGTGCGCCACGCTGACCTGCTCGGGCACCTTGGGCGCGAGCACGCGGGCGGCCAGGGCGGCGAACTGCGCCGGCGTCAGGTCCAGCAGCACCTCGGGGACCAGCTCGGCGAACCGCGGCTCCAGCGCCACCTGGCGCGGGAACCGCCGGGCCGCCTCCTCGTCGCGCTGCCGGAGGAAGGCGGCGGCCTGCTTGTAGGCCTTGTACTGCAGCAGCCGGGCGAAGAGCAGGTCCCGGGCCTCCAGCAGCTCCAGGTCGTCCTCGTCGTCGACGTCGGCGGCCGGCAGCAGCCGGGCGGCCTTGAGGTCCAGCAGGGTGGCGGCGACCACCAGGAACTCGCTGGCCTGGTCGAGGTCCAGCTCGTCGCCGAGCGCTCGGAGGTGGGCCATGAACTCGTCGGTGACCGTCGACAGCGCGATCTCGGTGACGTCGAGCTTGTGCTTGCCGATCAGCTGCAGCAGCAGGTCGAACGGCCCCTCGAAGTTCGTCAGCCGGACGGTGAAGCGCCCACCCGCCCGCGCTTCCGTCATCACCGCAGCTTAGGAGCGAGCCGTCCCGGGCGCGGGGGCCGGAGGCCTCCCGGCCGGGACGGCTGGACCCGCCCGTGCCGACCGGCGGGCGACACCTGGCCGCGGTGTCGTCCGGAGGACGACGATGTCAGCTCCCCCGGAGGGATGTCAGCGCCCGTGCAGGCGACGGACCAGGACCGAGTCCTCACCGCGCTCGGTCAGGTCGGCCAGCAGGACCGAGATGGCCTCCCGGACGATCCGGCCGCGGTCGGCGGCCAGCCCGTGCTCGGCCCGCAGGGTCAGCCGCGCCGTCTCCAGCGCGAGCAGCTCGTCGGCGGAGATGTAGACGGTGATCTTCTCGTCGTGCTTCGTCCGCTCCGCGCGGCCGCGCATGGGCCGCCCGCGGGTGGGCACCTTCGGCTGGAGGACCGCTGCCGGGCCCGGCTGCGCCGGGGCGCCGCGGAAGGCCGCGAGGTCGTCGGCCTCCGCACCGCCGGGGACGAGCGTCAGCGGCGCGGCGGCCTCGGCCGCCTCGCTGGACCGCCGGGCGGTGCCGGCGCTGCGCAGCGCCGGCGAGCTCGCCGGCGTCGGCAGGCTGGGCAGCTCGGTGACCTCGGGGGCCGCCGTGGTGTCGGTGCGGCGGAACAGCTCCGAGGCACCCGGAAGAACAGGACGGCGCGTCATGCCGACACCTCCTCGCTGGCGCTCGTCGGCTGCATGACCGGAGTCGCTGCGCCCCTGGGTGATCTCGCCCGCTCGATCACAGTGCCAGCACCTCCTTGGCGAGGTCGCGGTACGCGGCGGCGCCGGTCGACGTGGGCGCCCACGTGGTGATCGGCTGGCCGGCGACCGTGGTCTCCGGGAACCGCACGGTGCGCTGGATGACGGTCTTGAACACGGTGTCGCCGAAGGCCTCGACCACCCGGCTGAACACCTCCCGGCAGTGCACGGTCCGGGAGTCGTACATGGTGGCCAGGATGCCGTTGATCTCCAGCGACGGGTTCAGCCGCTCCTTGACCTTGTCGATGGTGTCGACCAGCAGGGCGACGCCGCGCAGCGAGAAGAACTCGCACTCCAGCGGGATGACCACGCCCTGGGCGGCGGTCAGCGCGTTCACCGTCAGCAGGCCCAGGGAGGGCTGGCAGTCGATGAGGATGTAGTCGTACTCGTCGCGGACGTCGGCCAGCACGCGCAGCAGGGTCTGCTCCCGCGCGACCTCGCTGACCAGCTGCACCTCGGCGGCGGAGAGGTCGATGTTGCTCGGCACCAGGTCCAGGCCCGGGATGTCGGTGGGCACCCGGACGTCGCGCAGGCTCGTCCGCCGCTCCATGAGCGCGTTGTAGATGGTCCGGTCCATGTTCTGCGCCGGGATCCCGAGACCGACCGACAGGGCGCCCTGCGGGTCGAGGTCGATGAGCAGCACCTTCCGGCCGAACTCGGTCAGCGCGGCACCCAGGTTGATCGTCGACGTGGTCTTGCCGACCCCGCCCTTCTGGTTGCACATCGCGATGATGCGGGCCGGCCCGTGCTCGGTCAGGGGCTTGGGGTCCGGGAGGCGCCGCTGGCGCGCCCGGGCCGGGTCCTGTCGCAGCGCAGCCGCCCCCATCTCGGGGTCGGTGTCGTGCGGGCGCGCGACGGCAGAGGCCGCGTCCGCTCGGATCGCCATGGGTGTTCGCCTCCAGCTCGGCCCGGTCCGGACGTTCCGGGTGCGGTCAGCCGTCCTGTCCGCTCGGGGTGAGGAGGACGTTAGGGAGCGAGGAGCATCTTCCCAAGGCGGCACGCCGTCGACGTGTCGACATGGCGACGAATGCCAACCACTGTGACTGGTCAAGCCGAGCAGAACACAACTGTTGCCCAATGCCGAGCGATGCGATTGTCAGCTGATCGCCCGCGGATGGCTGGTGGCGTAGACCTCCCGCAACCGGTCCACCGTCACCAGCGTGTAGACCTGGGTGGTGGTCACCGAGGCGTGGCCGAGCAGCTCCTGCACCACCCGGACGTCGGCCCCGCCGTCGATCAGGTGGGTCGCGAAGCAGTGCCGCAGCGTGTGCGGGGAGAGCTCGCCGTCCAGGCCCGCGCGCTCGGCCGCCGACCGCAGGATCGACCAGGCGCTCTGCCGCGACAGCGGCCCGCCGCGCACGTTGAGGAACAGCGCCCCGCCGCGCACCCCACCCGTCCCGGCCGCGGCCAGCGCCGGGCGGGCGCGCACCAGGTAGTCCTCGACCGCCCGCAGGGCGTAGCTGCCCACCGGGACCACCCGGACCTTGCCGCCCTTGCCGGCCAGCCGGACGGTGTGCTGGCCGCGGTCGAGGTCGTCGACGGCGAGCCCGACGGCCTCGGAGATGCGCGCGCCGGTGCCGTAGAGCAGCTCCAGCAGCGCCCGGTCCCGCAGCCCGCGTGGGCCTTCCAGCGACCCGGCCGCCTCGAGCAGCGCGATCACCGACTCGACGGGGATCGCCTTGGGCAGCCGCCGCGCCGGTGCCGGCGGCCGCACCTCGTGCGCGACGTCGTTGCCCACGTGGCCGTCCAGCAGGGCGAACCGGTGCAGCCCCCGCACGGCGACGACCGCCCGGGCAGCCGACGTCGCCGACAGCGGCGGGTGGTCCTCGTCGCCCCGGCGCAGGGCGGCCAGGAACCCGGAGACGTCGGACTCGGCCACCTCGCCCAGGCCGCGCACGCCTGCGTCCGCCAGGTACTCGGTGTAGCGGCGCAGGTCGCGGCGGTAGGAGGCGATGGTGTTCACCGCCAGCCCGCGCTCGACGGTCAGGTGGTCGAGGTAGCCGGTGACGACGCGCTGCACGTCGGCACCGGCGCCCGCCGTGGTCGCTGTCGTCAGCGGAGCACCTCCTGGAGCGGGACGGCGGCCATCCCGTGGGCCTCGGCGACCTCCGGGAGCACGACCTGGCCGGCCACCACGTTCACGCCGTGGGCCAGGGCGGGGTCGGCGGCCACGGCCGCCGCGGTGCCCTGGTTGGCCAGCGCCATCACGTACGGCAGCGTCACGTTGGTCAGGGCGTGGGTGGAGGTGTTGGGCACCGCGCCGGGCATGTTGGCCACGCAGTAGAAGACCGAGTCGTGCACCCGGAACGTCGGCTCGTCGTGCGTGGTGGGCCGGGTGTCCTCGAAGCAGCCGCCCTGGTCGACGGCGATGTCCACCAGCACCGAGCCACGCTTCATCCGGGAGACCAGCTCGTTGCTCACCAGCGTGGGCGCCTTCGCGCCGGGGACGAGCACCGCGCCGATGACGAGGTCGGCGTCGAGGACCGCGCGCTCCACCTCGTAGGCGTTGGACGCCACGGTCTGCAGGTGGCCCCGGTAGATCCGGTCGGCGGCGCGCAGCTTGTCGATGTCGCGGTCGAGGACGACCACCTCGGCCTGCATGCCGAGGGCGATGGCGGCGGCGTTCATGCCCGAGACGCCGGCGCCGATGACCACCACCTTGGCGGCGTAGACGCCGGAGACGCCGCCGAGCAGCACCCCGCGACCGCCGTGGGCCCGCTCCAGGCAGTGCGCGCCCACCTGCGGCGCCATGCGACCGGCGACCTCGGACATCGGGGCCAGCAGCGGCAGCGCGCCGTCGGCGGTCTGCACCGTCTCGTAGGCGATGGCGGTGGTGCCGGAGGCCACCAGCGCGTCGGTGCACTCCCGCGATGCGGCGAGGTGGAGGTAGGTGAAGAGGGTCTGGCCGGCCCGCAGCCGGCCGTACTCCTCGGCGATCGGCTCCTTGACCTTGAGCAGCAGGTCGGCCTCGGCCCACACCTCGTCGGCGGTGGCGACGATCTGCGCACCGGCCGCGACGAGGTCGGCGTCGGGGATGGAGGAGCCCTCCCCGGCGCCCTGCTCGACCAGCACGGTGTGCCCGGCCCGCACCAGCTCGGTCACCCCGGCCGGCGTCAGCGCCACCCGGTACTCCCGGTTCTTCACCTCTCGGGGAACCCCGACCCGCATCGAATCCTCCTGGTCCCGGCGGGACGGCTCCCGTGGTGACGGAAGACCCTCCCGCGTGATGGGCGGCCCGGTCGGGGCGCACCTCGGCCGGAGTCTAGGCATGGCCGCCGTGCCGTACCGGGGTTGCGCACCGATTCGTGACCGCCCGTGCCCCCGCGGTGGCGGGCGCCGGGCCGCCGCGCTGCCGGGACCGCCGGTCTGACCCACCATGGCGGGGCCGCCCCACCCGCCTCTGGAGGCCCCCGTGCGCTGTTACGCCGACTCCCCCGCCCTGCGGGCGCGCCAGCTGGCCGCCGACCTGGGGGTGCTGGCGTGGGCGGTGCTCTGGGTGCTGGTGGCCCGGACCGCGCACGGGGCGGTGCTCGTCCTGGCCGAGCCGGGCCGGGCGGTGGAGGGGCTGGGCCGGTCGGTCGCGGACTCCATGGGCTCGGCCGCCGGCACGGCGGAGGAGCTGCCCGTGGTGGGTGACGAGCTGGCCGCGCCGTTCGGGGCGCTCGCCGACGCGGGTGGCTCGGTGGGCGGGGCCGGGAGGTCGGCCCAGGGCGCGGTCGAGACGCTGGCCGCGATCCTCGCCGTCGTCCTCGTGGTGCTACCGGTCGGCTGGCTGGTGGTGCGCTGGCTGCCCGGCCGGCTGCGCTACGCGCGGGACGCGGCGGCGGCCGCGCGGCTGGTGGCGAGCGGCGCCGATCTGGACGTGCTCGCCACCCGCGCCGCGGCGACGGCGCCCCTGGAGCGGCTGGCGGCGCTCCCGGCCGGCACGGGCGCCGCCTGGCGAGCCGGGAACCCGGCGGCCACCCGGGACCTCGCCGCCCTGGAGCTCGGCCGGCTCGGGCTGCGGTTGCCGGCCGGCGGCCCTCAGCCCGCCACCAGCCCACCGACCACGTCGAGGTAGTGCTGGTTGGCCATCACGCCGAGCACGTTCCCGAACGGGTCGACGACGGACGCGGTGACGTAGCCGGGACCGCGCTCGATCGGCTCCTGGTGCACGGTCGCGCCCGAGGAGAGCAACCGGGCGAAGCTCGCGCGGGCGTCGTCCACGGCCCAGTAGACGACGACGCCCGCGCCCGCCGGCCCCGGCGCGGACGGGGCGTACCGGCGGTCGAGGATGCCGAGCTCGTGCTGGAGGTCGCCGAGCCGGAACTCGACGTAGGCCGGCGGGCCCTCCTCCGGACGGACGAAGTAGGGCTCGGTGCCGGTGACCGCGGCGTACCAGCGCACGGCGGCCGGCACGTCGTCGGCGAAGTAGGTGACGGTGGTGAGTCCGCGGAGCATCGGGCTGTCCTCTCGGGAATCGGTCATGCACCCATGCTCGGCCCTAAACTGCTCATCCAATGAGCAGTTTCCCGACGCGGATCGAGGGTGCGTGCGCGCTGACCGCCTCGTCGCGCTGCTGCTGCTGATGCAGGCCCGCGGCCGGGTCACGGCGGCCGAGGTCGCGCGCGAGCTGGAGGTCTCGGTCGCGACCGCCCGCCGCGATCTCGAGGCGCTCTCCACCGCGGGTGTCCCGGTGTACCCGCGGATCGGGCGCGGCGGCGGCTGGTCGCTGGTGGGCGGCGCGCGGACCGACCTCACCGGCCTCTCCGCCGGGGAGGCCCGGGCGCTGTTCCTCCTCCTCGGGTCGGCGGCGTCGGTCCCCGACGAGGTGCGCTCGGCGCTGCGCAAGCTGGTGCGCGCGCTGCCGCAGACCTTCCGCGCCGACGCCGAGGCCGCCGCGCAGGCGACCATGACCGACCCCACGGGGTGGGGCGACCGCGACCGGCTCCGGCCGGCGGTCGTCGACGTGCTGCAGACCGCGGTCGTCCGGCGCAGGCGGGTCCGGCTGACCTACGTCGACGGCGCCCGCCGGCCGTCCGACCGGCTCGTCGACCCGTGGGGCCTCGTCGACAAGGACGAGACCTGGTACCTGGTCGCCGGGACCGACCGGGGGCAGCGGACCTTCCGGGTCGACCGCATCCAGCACGCCGAGGCCATCGACGAGCCGGCCGGGCGGCCGGACGGGTTCGCCCTGCCCGCGGCGTGGCGCGAGGTGGTCGGCGAGGTGGAGCAGCGGCGCTCGCGCACCTGGGCGACGGTGCTGATCGAGCCGCGGTTCGTCCGCATCCTGCACGACCAGTTCGGGCGGCACTGCGAGGTCGACGGCGAGGACGGCGGACGGGCCCGCGTCCGGCTCGGCGCCCCGACGCCGCTGGACATCGCCCGCACGCTCGCCGGCTGGGGTGCCGACGTCGAGGTGATCGAGCCCGCAGCGGTCCGGACCGAGCTGGCGCGGATCGGTGCCGAGCTCAGCGGGCGCTACCCGAGCCCGTCCTGAGCCGGCCGCTCAGCCGGCGTCGACGGGGCGCAGCGTGGGACCGGCGGCGCGGGCCTGCGCCGCGGCGAGCAGCCCGACGACCGCCGCCGCGTTGCGGATCTCGCCGTCGAACACCCGCTGGACGGCGGCCGCCAGCGGAACCCGCTCGACGGTGAGGTCCAGCTCCTCGTGCTCCACGGTGAAGCCCTCGGGGCGCGCGACCTCGGAGAGGCCCTCGGCGAGGTAGATCAGCACCAGCTCGTCGCAGAAGCCCGGGCTGCTGTAGTGCGTGGTCAGCAGCGACCACCTTTCCGCGGCCAGCTGCGCCTCCTCGGCCAGCTCCCGCTTCGCCGTCTCCAGCGGCGGTTCGCCGTCGGCGTCACGCAGCCCGGCCGGCAGCTCCCACAGGTAGGCGCCCACCGGGTGGCGGTACTGCCGGAGCAGCACCACGTCCCCCTCGTCGTCGAGGGCCACCACCGCGACGGCGCCCACGTGCCGGACGACGTCCCGGACGCTCTCCCCGCCCCCGGGCATCGCGACCGTGTCCCGGTGGAGGGAGATGATCGGGCCGTCGTAGACCGTCTCGCTGGCGAGCACCGCGTACTCGTGGCCCTGGTCGGTTGCCGGGCCGGGCATCAGACGCCGACCTGCTGGTCCTCGTCCACCGGCACCGGCAGCCGGGCGGCCTCCTGGTAGGCGACGGCGGCCTGCACGAACGCGGCGAACAGCGGGTGCGGCCGGGTCGGCCGGCTCTTGAGCTCGGGGTGGGCCTGGGTGCCGACGAAGAACGGGTGGGTCTCGCGCGGGAGCTCCGCGAACTCCACCAGCGTGCCGTCGGGCGAGGTGCCGGAGAAGACCAGCCCGGCCTCGCTCAGCCGGTCGCGGTAGGCGTTGGCCACCTCGTAGCGGTGCCGGTGCCGCTCGGTGATCTCGGTGGCGCCGTAGGCGGCCGCCACGACCGACCCCTTCTCCAGGTGCGCCGGGTAGCTGCCCAGCCGCATGGTGCCGCCCATGTCGCCCCGCCCCGCGACCACGTCGAGCTGGGTGGCCATGGTGGAGATGACCGCGGCGGGCGTCTCCGGGTCGAACTCGGTGGAGTTCGCGCCCTCGATGCCGGCCAGGTTGCGGGCGGTCTCGATGACCATGCACTGCAGCCCCAGGCACAGCCCGAGGGTCGGGATGCCGTTGACCCGGGTGTGCCGGATGGCGCCGAGCTTCCCCTCGATGCCGCGCACCCCGAACCCGCCGGGGATGCAGACGCCGTCGACGCCGGCCAGCGCCTTCTCGGCGCCCTCCGGGGTCTCGCAGTCGTCCGACGGCACCCAGCGGATCTGCACGCGGCTGCGGTGGGCGAACCCACCGGCGCGCAGCGCCTCGGTGACCGACAGGTAGGCGTCGGGCAGGTCGATGTACTTGCCGACCAGCGCGATGGTGACCGTCTGCTTCGGCGCGTGGACCCGGTCGAGCAGGTCGCCCCACACCGTCCAGTCGACGTCCCGGAACGGCAGGCCGAGCCGGCGGACGACGTAGGCGTCGAGGCCCTCGCGGTGCAGCACCTTGGGGATGTCGTAGATCGACGGCGCGTCGGGGCAGGAGATGACCCCTTCGGCGTCGGTGTCGCACATCAGGCTGATCTTGCGCTTGAGGCCCTCGTTGATGTCGCGGTCGGACCGGCAGACCAGCGCGTCGGGCTGGATGCCGATGCTGCGCAGGGCGGCGACCGAGTGCTGCGTCGGCTTGGTCTTGAGCTCGCCGGACGGGGCGATGAACGGGATCAGCGAGATGTGCAGGAAGAAGCAGTTGTCCCGGCCGATCTCGTGCCGCACCTGGCGGGCGGCCTCGAGGAAGGGCAGCGACTCGATGTCGCCGACGGTGCCGCCGATCTCGGTGATGACGACGTCGACCCGCTCCGCGCTGTCGGCGCCGGCGAGGATGCGGGCCTTGATCTCGTTGGTGATGTGCGGGATGACCTGCACCGTGTCACCGAGGTACTCGCCGCGCCGCTCCTTGGCGATCACGTCGGAGTACACCTGGCCGGTGGTCACGTTCGCCCGGCCGGAGAGGTCGATGTCGAGGAAGCGCTCGTAGTGGCCGACGTCCAGGTCGGTCTCCGCGCCGTCCTCGGTGACGAACACCTCGCCGTGCTGGAACGGGTTCATCGTGCCCGGATCCACGTTGAGGTAGGGATCCAGCTTCTGCATGGTGACGCGCAGCCCCCGGCTGGCGAGCAGCGCGCCCAGCGAACTGGCCGTCAGCCCCTTGCCGAGAGACGACACGACACCGCCGGTGACGAAGACGAACTTCGTCGGCTGGTTGTTGTGCAGGAGGCTGAAGTTCCCGGCGTGATCACGTGTTCCAGACGGTCGACCCACGGGAGACGACCGTAACACGGTCCGGGTCGCCGGCCCGGCCGGAGTGGCCAGTGCCACCCGTCGGGTTCCCCGCCCCGGACGGCTGCCCGCCGTCGGGGGCGGCGGCCAGCCAGACCAGCAGCGGCACCAGCAGCGCCGCGGCGGTGGCGGGCAGCGCCACACCGGAGTCGTTCACCGCGGCACCGATCGCGAGGCTCAGCGCGGACGCCATCAGCGCGGCCCGGAGGACGGCGCCGTCCGCGGGGGCCAGGCCCGCAGGGCCGCGGGGCGGCCGGCCGGCGCCACCGGGGCGGCTGCGCAGCGGCCCGCCGGGTCGCAGCAGCCAGCCGGCGGCGACCAGCGCGACCGGCAGCATCCAGGCCAGCGGGCTGCCCAGCAGGATGCCGACGTTCGCCTCGGCCTTGCGGCTGATCACCGTCCACGCCTCACCGCTGAGCACCTGCTCGACGAACCGCCCGAGGTGGGTCCGCTCCCCCGCCGGCCGCAGCCAGTCGAGGACGGCGACGGTGCCCACGGCGACGACGGCGGCGGCCAGGATGCCCACCAGCCGCACCACCGTGATGCGCACCCCGGTCAGCAGCATCGCCAGCAGCAGGAAGCCCGGCAGGGCGGCCAGCACCCCGCCGAAGTCCCGCCCCAGCGGCGGCGCGCCGATGACCGCGACGGCCAGCAGCCCGGCGCCCAGCACCACGGCACCGGTGCGGGCCCGCCGACGGCCGGGCGCGGCGCGCCGGCCGACCGCCGTCGCCAGCGCGGCGGTCACCGTCAGCGCGCTCACCGACAGCAGCCCGAAGCTCAGGTTGCCGTAACCGGTGAAGCGCCCCGCGACGATCGCGTCGTAGCCGAGCGGGGCGTTGAGCTCGAGGCGGGACCCGGTGAGCACGTCACCGACGAGGGTGGCCAGCGTGATCCCCAGGACCGCCAGCGGCGGACCGAGCGGCCGGGAGCGCCACGGCCCGCCGGCGGCGACCGCCAGGACGGCCAGGTCGGCGACCACGACGGCGGCGACGAGGACGGCCAGGGGCGCAGCCGTCCGCTCCCACGGTGCGATCCCCGCGAGGTAGGTGGCCACGGGCAGCGCGGCGGCGGCCAGGCAGAGCAGGCGCAGGGCCGGGCGCGCCCACGGCCACGTCCGCACCCGGCGCAGCCGCTCGCCGCCGCTGATCACCCCCGCGCCGAGGACCACGGCACCCAGGACGACCACGGCCGCCCCCACGAGCACGAACGCCCAGAAGAAGACGCCGGTGTTGCGGTGGTGGGTGAGCGCCGCGACGTTGACCCGCTCCAGCTCGGCGACCGCCGCGGCGAGGGCCGGACGCTCGTCGGTGCTGCGCAGGGGCTGGCCGTTCACCGACGCGGGCGGATCGAGGCCGAGGGCGCGCAGGACCGTCGGGGTGAGGTCGATCAGCTGCACGAACGGGGCGCGGCCGGTGCTGGCCGAGGTGAGCCACCCGTCGCCGAACCCGGGGCCGTCGGCGATCCCGACGTGCAGCTGCGGGCGACCGTCGTTGACCTCGGAGATGCCGGCCAGCAGCAGCAGCGTCTCCCCCGGCAGCTCGTCCAGGGCCGCCCGGAGCCGGCCGAGCGACTCGTCGATCCGGGTCAGCGCGGCGGCCCGGGGCTCGGGGCGCGTGCCGTCGTCGGTCGGCTCGGCCCCCGGTGCGCCGGCGTCGGTGAGGTCGTCCAGCGAGACCAGCGTCAGCGGGCAGCCGGTCAGCACGTCGGCGAGCTGCGCCGGATCGCCCGGGAGGCCGTCCACGGTGCGCAACCGCACCCCCGGCGCGGCGACCGCGAGGGCCGCGGCCCGGCCGACCACCGAGGCGCAGCCGACGGCCTCCCCGAGGGCACCGGGCTCGGCGCCGAAGCGCACCGTGCCCGCGTCCTCGGCGATCCGGGCCACCGTCGCCCCGGGGTCGCCGAGCGCCACCCCCGCCACCCGCTCCTGCAGGCCGCAGTGGGTCAGGGAGGTGTCCAGGCGCGGCTCCTCGGCGGCCGGCGCCTCCGCCGCGGGGTCCCCGGACGCCTCCCCCGGGCCGGCCGTGCCGTCGGGCAGCGGCACCGTGGGCAGGGGCACCGGCGGCAGCCCCTGGTCGGTGCCGGGGAACCGGGCCCGGTTGCCGGCGCCCAGGGTCGCCCAGCCGTCGAGCAGACAGCTGGTCGAGCGGGCGGCGCGCACCGACAGCGCGCCGATCGCCGACCCCTCGGCCAGCTCCCACAGCTCCGGGGTGGCCTGCGGGTCGACGTCGGCCCAGGTGAGCCCGGGCACGCCCACCACGACGACCCGGTCGGCCGCGTACGGTTCCGCCGCCCCGGCAGCGGTCGGCAGGGCTCCCAGCAGGGCGAGCAGCAGCACCAGCAGGGTGGCCGCCCGGCGCCCCGGCCGCCGGGCCGGTCCGGTCACGTCCCCGGTGGGACCGGCGGCCCCAGCAGCTCGCGGTAGAGGTCGATCAACTGGGCGGCCGTGGCCGCCTCGTCCGGCCAGGTGGCCGCCTGCCGGAGCCCCGCCGCGGCCAGGTCCTCGGCGTGGGCGCTGTCGCCGAGCACCCGGACGACGGCGTCGGCGAGCGCGCCGGCGTCCCCGACCGGCACCAGCTCGGCCGCCGCCCCCAGCAGCTCCGGCAGCCCGCCGGTCCGGGTGGCCACCAGCGGGACCCCCGCCCGGAGCGCTTCCTGGGCGGTGAGCGACCGGGCCTCCCAGCGCGACGGCAGCACGCAGAGGTCGGCGGCGGACAGCAGGTCCCCGACGTCGTCGCGGCGGCCCAGCAGGGTGACCGGCAGCGCCTCGGCCCGGATCCGTCCGGCCAGCTCGTCGTGCAGCGGGCCGTCACCGGCGACGACGACCAGCGGCGCCGGGCGCACCCGCTGGTCGGCCGACCAGCGGGCCACGGCGTCCAGGAGCACGTCGTAGCCCTTCTGGGGGTGCAGCCGGCCGACGGCCACGACCAGCGCGCGGTCGTCGACCAGGCCCAGCTCCTCCCGCACCTCGACGCGGGTGCGCGTCGCCGGCGGCAGCGGCGGCGCCGACACCGGGGCCAGCCGGACGTCGCGGGCACCCAGCCGGCGGGCGTTCTCCGCGAGGTCCTCCGAGGCGGCGAGGACCAGATCGGCGGCCCGGACGGTGGCGCGCTCGGCCTGCTCGAGCACGCGCCGGCGGAGCCCTCCTCCCTCCGGCAGCGCGTTGTGCAGCGTCAGCACCAGCCGGGCGGGCGGCCGGACCAGGCGGAGCGCGGCCGCGGCGACCAGACCGGCGCGCAGGCCGTGGGCGTGCACCAGGTCGTCACCGGCCACCGCCCGCCGCAGGGCCTGCACGGCGCGGGCGTCGGCGCCCGGCGCGAGGCCGGCGGAGATCTCCACGGGGGCGAACGCGGCGGCCTGACCGGTGAACCCGAAGAGCTCCTCGGTCGCGCGCGGCCCGCACACCTGCACCGCGGCGCCGGACCCGACGAGGGCCGGCAGCACCGAGCGGACGTGCGTGCCGACGCCGCCGGTGCTGGTCGCCAGCACCTCGGTGATCCGGCGGTCCTGCAGGGCCGGCTCAGCCACTGCGCACCTCCTGCCCGCCCGTCGACCGCAACTCCCCGACCGCCCCCGCCAGCTGCGCGCGGGCCGTGCCCATCATGACCGCCAGCGCGACGACGAGCACGGTGCCCCCGACGAGGATGCCCGTGGCCAGGGTGATCAGGATGCCGCCGCCGGGGACCGGGTCGGCGTCCAGCGCGCGGGCGACCCACACCCCGGCCGCCCCGGCGAGGACCGCGGCCAGCACCGCGGCCGGGCCGCTGCGGCCCAGCCCGCGCAGGGCGCCGGGGCCGGCGGCGCGGACGACGGCGACGACCAGACCGGCGCCGGCCACGGTGACCCCGATCGTGTGCCCCGCCGCCAGCGCCGTGGCGCGGTCGGCCGCGGGCAGCACGGCGGCGAGCACGAGGTCGGCGACGACGGCGAGCAGCCAGCCACCCAGGAGCCAGGCGGTCGGCTGCTTCCACAGGCCGCGGGCGTAGAGGGCACGGGTCAGCACGGCCACCAGGCCGTACCCGAGCAGGCCGGGCGCGAAGGCGACGACGGCGTCCCGCAGCGCCGCCACCTGCGTCGGGGACTCCGCGGCGAGGAACACGCGGGCGATGGGCCCGGCGGCCGCGACCAGCGCCGCCGCCGCGACCGCGGAGGCGGCCACCGTCAGCACGACCACCGGCGCGAGGGCCCGGCGGTAGCCGTCCTCGTCACCGCCGTCCGCCCGCTCGGCCAGACCCGGGTAGACCGAGGTCGCGAGCGGCACGGCCAGGGCCGCCCAGGGCAGCAGGAACACGGTCAGCCCGGCGGCGTACACGACCTGGGTGCCGTCGGGGCCGTCGGTGGCCAGCCGGATGGCGACCGCCGCCAGCAGCTGCTGCCCCGCGAGCGTGAGCACCCCGGCGACGGCCAGCCGCCGCACCCGCGGTGCCGCTCCCACCGGGAAGCGCAGCGCCGGGCGCAGGCCCAGCCCCAGCCGGCGCATCGGCACGAGCAGGCTGAGGCTCAGCGCCACCACGCCGAGCGTCGTCCCGACGCCCAGCACGAGCTCGGCCGGCGTCGACAGGTCGGCGACCTCCCGGTCGCCGCCCATGGCGGCGAACACCAGGTACGCGCCCGCGACGACCAGGCTGGACAGCAGCGGGGCCACCGCCGGCCCGGCGAACCGCCGATGGGCCTGGAGCACGCCGGTGAGCACGATGCCGATCCCGTACAGGACCACCTGGGGCGCGAACACCAGCAGGAACCGGGCGGCCAGCGCCACCTCCGCCTCGTCCCCGCCGCCGAGCAGCAGGCGGGCGATCGGCTCGGCCAGCAGGGCGAGCAGCACGGCGAGCGGCACGAGCAGCAGCAGGGTCCAGCCCAGCAGCGCCGACGCCGTCCGCCGCACCTGCTCGCGGTCCCCGGCGGCGATGCCGCCGGCCAGCATCGGGACGACGAGGCTGGCCAGCGCGCCGCCGGCCACGACCTCGAAGACGATGTTCGGGACGTTGTTCGCCGCCAGGTAGGTGTCACCGGTGCTGTCGGCGCCGACGGTGTTGGTGAAGACCAGGGTGCGGCCGAAGCCCGCGGTCCGGGCCAGCACGGTGAGCACCGCGATCAGCGCGGCGGCCCCGGCCACCCCGCCCGCGACCCGCCGCGCGTTCACGAGGGGAGGCGACCGAGGCGGTCCAGTTCCCTCAAGCCCGGCGTGGCCTCGATGACGCGGGTGAAGCTGATCCGCTCGCTGGCCAGCGTGAGGCCCGTGACGACGGCCAGCGCACCGGCCCGTGCGGCGGGCGACGGCATCGCGGCGAGCCGCAGGCCGAGCAGCCCGCCGAGGGCGTTGGCGCCGCAGTCGCCCAGCATGACCCGCTCGCGCAGGTCCGCGGGCAGCACCGCGAGGGTGGCGCCGAGTGGCCCGGCGACCAGGCCCCCGGCGGGGCCGGGCAGGCCCGCGACCGCGGCGAGGACGCCCGCCTTGGCCGCCCGGCCCGGGCGCAGGTCCAGCAGGTTCAGCAGGTTGGCGGTGCCGGCGACCAGGCCGGTCGTGAGCACGCCGTCGGCGATGGCGCCGGCGCCCCGGCGGCGGCCGGTGAGCAGCGCGGCGACGGCGGCGGCGGCGCCGATGCCCGCGACCTTCACCGCGCCCGCGGAGACGCGCCCCTCGCGGAGGGCGCGCAGGTGCCCGGCCAGCCCCTTGTCGCGGGCCTGCTCGGGGCGGGCGCCGGCGAGGTCGTCGTAGCCGCCGACCAGCCCCGACACGGTGCCGACCACGGCGGCCGCGGCGCGGGTGCCGGCCGGGGCGCCGAGCACCGCCGAGGCCGTGGCCGACAGCGCGAGCGCGGGCCCGCCGAGCAGGCTGACCGGGCGGCCGGCGTAGTTGGTCCGCCGCCACGGCGCGCCCACCGGTCGCGCGGTCAGCGCGGCGGCCGTGGCGAGCGCGGCCCGGGCCGCGGCCGCGCCGGCCAGGGCGGTCAGCACCGGCTGGCGGGCGCTCACTGCGCCGGGGCGGGCAGCGGCGGCACCGGCTGGGTGTCCTCGCCGGTGCCGTACATCCCGGAGGTGCCCTGCGACTCCTGGCCCAGGGCCAGCACGGTGCTGATCCGGCCCACGACGGTGCCGATGTTGTCGATGGTGGAGACGGCGGCCGCCAGCGCGGGGTCGGCCCGGATGACGCCGATCAGGCCGTTCTCGCGGGCCGAGGGCGCGTCACCGGAGACCACGGCGCCGGCGCCGGTGCTGTCGAGCGCGGTGACCAGCTCGACCAGGGCTGCGTTGCGGCGCTCGGCGTCGTCCCCGGTGAAGCCGTCGCCGGTGAGCACGATCGCGTGGTCGGCCGGCGAGACGGAGGCGCCCTCGGCCACCAGCACGTCCAGCGACTGCAGCCCGGCGAGCACCGAGGACAGCGCGGCGGCGTCGGGCACCGGCCCACCCGGCGGGATCACCAGCACCTGGGAGAGCAGCGAGGCCACAAGGGCGTCGGCGTCGCCGTCCGGGGGCAGCTGCACCCCGGCCGGCAGACCGGAGCCGGTCACGTAGCTCTCCAGGGCCGAGGCGGTGGCCGGGTCGCTGTACTCCGGCTCCAGCCGGACGACGCCGCTCACCGTGCCTCCGGCCTCCGCCACCAGCGCGGTGACGTCCTCGACGACCTCCGGGGTGACGGTCTCGTTCGTGGGCAGCAGGACGACGCTGCGGTCGGTGAGGGTTCCCTCGACCAGCGGCCCGGCCACGGCCTCCTCGAAGGCCGAGCTGGTGTCCAGCTGCGCCTGCAGCTCCTGGGTGCGGTCCTCCAGCGCGCGCTTGTCCTGCTCGAGCTCGGCGACCTGGCCCTCGATGTCGGCCTGGATGGGCTCGTTCAGGGCGGTGGTGCCGATGACGATCCCCAGCGCGACCGCGAGGAACACGGCGATCAGCGAGACCAGGTGATAGCGGAAGTCGATCACGAGAAGAGGTTCTCCAGCCAGAAGACGAAGCTGTTCCATTGGTCGAGCAGCAGGTCGAGGTAGACCCGGCCGACGGCGGACACGGCCAGCGCCGCACCGATGGCCACGAGGGCCGCGAGCACCATGACCACGAGCACCGTGGTGGAGATGCGGCTGCGGTACAACCGGCTGACACCCTTGGCGTCGACGAGCTTGCCGCCCAGCCGCAGGCGGGTGAGGAACGTCGACGCCATCCCCCCGCGGCCCTTGTCGAGGAACTCGACCAGCGTGGCGTGGGTGCCGACGGCGACGATCAGCGTCGCGCCCTTCTCGTCGGCCAGGAGCATGGCGATGTCCTCGCTGGTGGCCGCGGCGGGGAAGGTGATGGCCTCGACCCCCAGGTCCTGCACGCGGGCCAGGCCCGGGGCGCGCCCGTCGGCATAGGCGTGCACGACCACCTCGGCGCCGGACCGGAGGACGTCGTCGCTCACCGAGTCCATGTCGCCGATGATCATGTCGGGCGTGTAGCCGGCCTCGACGAGCGCGTCCGCACCGCCGTCCACCCCGATGAGCACCGGCCGGTAGTCGCGGATGTAGGAGCGGAGGGCCTGCAGGTCCTCCTTGTA
Organism: Blastococcus xanthinilyticus; assembly: GCF_008124835.1. Classification (GTDB taxonomy): domain Bacteria; phylum Actinomycetota; class Actinomycetes; order Mycobacteriales; family Geodermatophilaceae; genus Blastococcus; species Blastococcus xanthinilyticus. The sequence continues at coordinate 29,767 of NZ_VNHW01000021.1, forward strand.
GTCGTAGCCGCGGACGACCACGAGCACGTGCCGGCCCTCGATCGAGGTGGTGACGTCCGGGACGCCGACCCCGTCGAGCAGCAGCGCACGCTCGCGCTTCATGTACTCCATGGTGTTCGCGGCGAACGCCTCGAGCTGCGCCGACAGCCCGGCCTTGGCCTCGGCCATCGCCGCGGCGACCGTCTGCGGGTCGTGCGCCCTGCCCTCGGCGGCGACCGCGCCGTCCTCGTCGAGGAGACGGGTGCCGTCGAGCCGGACCTGGGCGCCCTCCTTGAGCTTGGTGAAGACCTCCTTGCCGACGTCGTCGAGCAGGGGGATGCCGGCGTTGATGAGGATCTCCGGCCCCAGGTTCGGGTAGCGGCCGGAGATGCTGGGCGCGGCGTTGACCACTCCGGCCACCTGGCAGCCGACCAGCGCGTCCGCGCTCACCCGGTCGATGTCGACGTGGTCGATGACGGCGATGTCGCCGGGGCGCAGTCGCTTCGTCAGGTTCTTCGTGCGGCGGTCAAGACGGACGGGGCCGGCGACGCCGGGCCCCGTGTCCTGTGCCCGGCCGCGGCGAACGGTGCCGATGCGCATGACACCGCATGCTGCCACGCGCGCCATGCCGGTCAGCCCTCCGACGCGCCTCGGCGACGCTCCGGTCACGCACCGTGTCCGACACCACCTCTGGGCGACACGCCGGCGCGCCCGACGGGAGCGCCTCCGCCGGACCGTTACCGAGTTGTGACTAGCGTTGCTGCCGTGACTGGTGTGGCGGGTGCCCTTTCGACCGCAGCGTCCCTCCCGAGGCCGGAGGAGGACGCCGCGGCGCCCGTCGGCGCTGCCGTGATCCGTGCCGTACCGGGCACCGACCTCGGCGGATCCGCACCCGGCCCCGAACGCGGCCCGGTCGCACTGGGCGCGCCACCGGTCGCTCCCCCGCGCGGCCGGCCTGCGACGCCCGGGCCGGTCGCCCCGCCGGCTCCGCCCGTGCCGGTCCCCGGAGCCGCACCGGCCACCGGCGATCCCGCCGCGGCCGGGGTCCGCGGCACGGCCGCCGCGCAGCCCCCGGCCGCCGAGGGCGTCACCGACGGTGACGCGCCCGGTCCCGGCCGCGGCCGGCGGGCCCGGCGCGGGACCGGCATCCGCGAACGCCGCCGCCAGCAGACCCGCGACCGGATCGTCGATGCCGCCACCGAGCTCTTCGACGAGCGCGGTTTCGACGCGGTCAGCGTCGTGGAGATCGCGCAGCGGGCCGGGGTCGTGGAGAAGACGGTCTTCAACCACTTCCCGGTGAAGGAGGGCCTGGTCTTCGACGCCGACCCGCCGATGCGCGCCGCCCTGCTGGACGCGGTGCGGCGACGCCCCGCCGGGGAGTCGGTGTCCGCCGCGGCCGGGAGCTTCGTCGTCGGCGCGGTGAGCCTGCTCGGCACCCCCGAGGCGGCCGACGGGGTCGCCGCCATGGCGCGGGTGATCCGGGGCAGCCGCACCCTGCAGATCCGCGAGCGGGAGATCCTCGGCGAGCTCACCACGTCGCTCGCCGACCTCATCACCGAGGAGACCGCGGTGCGGCCGGGGCAGATCGAGCCGTGGCTCGCCGCCCACGCCGTCCTCGGCCTGTACGCCTCGCTCCTGGAGCTCGCCCGCGACCAGGTGCTCGCCGGCGTCAGCGGGCCGGAGCTGTCCGCCGAGCTGCGCCGGCAGGGCCGCCGCGGGCTGGCGCTGCTGCAGTTCGGGCTGGCCGGTTACGCCAAGAGGCGATGACATCTGTGATCCTCCGGATCACACCGCGGCCATGACTCTCGCCGTCCTCCGGACGGCACCGCGGCCAGGAGCCGTTCCCCTGCTGCGTTGAGCCGTTCCCGGCCCTCGTCGAGGAGGCCTCCGGCCGCCTCTCCTCACGCCGCCTCGCGGGGCGGCTCGCCCTCTGGTCCGCCGGTCTGTGCCTGCTCCCCTTCGTGCCGCGGCTTGCCCGTCCTGCCTCGGGAGACCCTTCGGGCCCCCGCTCGTCAAGACAGTTGGAGCGCCTTGAGGAGTTCGTCGGCGCGGTCGCCGGGGACCTCGGGGTTCCGGGTGAACAGCGCGATCGCCACCAGGTAGCCGTCCTCGCCGGCCCACCCGTGGCCCTCCGCGCAGAGCCGCCGGATGTGCTCGCGCACCTTCGGCTCGTTGCTGTACGGGCCGAAGTCCAGCCCCATCGCGAGGAAGTTGGCCACCCGGTAGCCGAGGTCCTGCGCCGTCCGCACCGTCGTCTCCGGGTCGGAGTAGCTCGCCACCGCGCAGATCGCGTTGGCGTAGCCGGCCTTCAGCAGCTGCAGCACGAGGTCGTTGCCGCGCACCCCACCCCACAGCTCGGGCATGAGGATGTCCCGGTCCGGCGCGGGGATGTAGGGCGGGTTGGCGATCACCGTCGCGGCCAGCGGCCCACCCGCGGCGTCCGCGTGGTCGAAGAAGTCGCCGGCCTCCACCGTGTACCGGTCGGCCACCCCGCGTTCGGCGATGTTCGCGCGGGCCCGGTCCACCGAGGCGGCGTTGATGTCGAAGCTCCGCACCCGCAGCTCCGGCAGCCCGGCCACGACGTCGGCGATCGCGGTCGCGTCACCGGTGCCGAGCTCGTCGACCCCGCCCTCCACCCAACCGAGCGCATCCCGGTACTGACCGAGAAGGACGGCCACCGACATGCCGTAGTGGGCGGACTCGTCGACGGAGGAGAAGCAGGTCACCGCGGGTCCCTACCCGGGTGACGGCCCGACCACTCCCCGCTCACCCGACCGGGGCGTCAGCGGTCGGCGCCGGCCACGGCGAGGAGCTCCCGTGCGTGCGCCTGCCCGGTGTCGCTGTCGGCCAGGCCCGACAGCATCCGCGCCAGCTCCCGGACCCGGTCCTCCCCCCGCACCGAGCGGATGTCCGTGGCGGTGACGCCCGCGCCGGTGTCGGGCGCCTTGTCCACCACCAGGTGGGTGTCGGCGAAGACCGCCACCTGCGCCAGGTGGGTCACCACCACCACCTGGTGGTCACGGGCCAGCCGCGCCAGCCGGCGGCCGATCTCGCCCGCGGCCTGGCCACCGACCCCGGCGTCGACCTCGTCGAACACCATGACCGGAACCGGGTCGGCACCGGCGAAGACGACCTCGATGGCCAGCATCACCCGCGACAGCTCGCCCCCCGACGCGCCCTTGTGCACCGGCCTGGGCGGCGCTCCCGGGTGGGCGGCGAGCAGCAGGGCCACCTCGTCGATGCCGTCGGCGCCCGGATCGTCGGGGTGGCTGTCGATGCTGAAGGAGACCTGAGCGCTCTTCATCGCCAGCCCGGCCAGTTCCCGGCCGACCTCGGCGGCGAAGCCCTCGGCCGCCGCCCGCCGCCCGGCGGAGATGCCGGCGGCGAGCCGGTCGACCTCGGCCCGTGCGGCGTCCCGCTCCGCGGCCAGCGACGCCAGCGCCTCGTCGGACACGTCGAGCTCGGCCAGCCGGTGCTGGGCGTCCTCCGCCCACGCGAGCACTCCCGCCACCCCGGCGCCGGCGTCCGCGAACTTGCGCACCAGCGCGGTGATGGCGGCGCGCCGGTCGAGCACCTCGGCCAGCCGGCCGGGGTCGGCGTCGAGGTCGGCGACGTACCCGGCGAGCTGGCCGGCGACGTCGGAGACCACGGCGACGGCGTCGGCGAGGTCCTGGGCGAGCAGCACCAGGGTGGGGTCGTCGGAGCCGGCCAGCGCCCGCTCGGCGATCGAGAGCGCGGCGATGGCGTCCTGCGGCAGCTCACCGCCGCCGAGATCGCCGGTGACGTCGCCGATCAGCGCCATGCGGGCTTCGTCGGCCGCGGCCCGCAGCGCATCGGCGTCGGAGAGCCGCTTCGCCTGGGTGTCCAGCTCCTCGTCCTCCCCCGGCTCGGGGGCGACGGCGGCGATCTCCTCCAGCCCGTGCCGGAGCACGTCCGCGGCCTGGGCCAGCTCCCGGGCCTGGGCGTGCCGGCGCTCCAGGTCGGCGGCGAGGGACCGCCACCGCTGGTACGCCGTCCGGTAGGAGTCCAGCAGGCCCAGGTGGTCGGCACCGGCGTACCGGTCGAGGGCGCGGCGCTGCTCGGCGGGCCGGGACAGCCTGAGCTGGTCGGTCTGCCCGTGCACCGCCAGCAGGTTCTCGGCCAGCTCGGCGACGACACCGACCGGCACGCTGCGCCCCCCGAGGTACGCGCGCGACCGGCCCTCGGCGCTGACGGTACGGGCGAGGATCAGGCTCCCGTCGTCGTCCGGGTCGGCGCCGGCGTCGGCCGCGCGCGCCCAGGCGGGCGAGTCGGGCGGCAGCTCGAGCCGGCCCTCCACCCCGGCCCGCCCGTTCGCCCGCACCCGGCCGGGATCGGCGCGGCCGCCGAACAGCAGCGTCAGCCCGGTGACGACCATGGTCTTGCCGGCCCCGGTCTCCCCCGTCACCACGGTGAGCCCCCGGCCCAGCTCCAGGGTGACGTCGTCGATCGCGCCCAGGCCGCGGATCCGCAGCTCCGAGAGCCGCCCCGGCGTCGTCCGAGCCGGCGTCGCGGGAACCGGCGCCGGCACCGGGCGCTCAGACGTCTTCGCGCGGGCCGCCACCGCTCACCTCCCCTGCCGGGACGCCGCCGTCCCCGCCGTCGGGCACCACCACGTCGCGGGCCAGGACGTCCCGGCCGGGGAACAGCTCGTGCCCGGGGCCGACGTGCCGCGCGTCCCGGAACCCGCGGACGGGCAGGCCGAACTTGGCGACCAGCCGGTCGCCGAAGGTGGAGACGTGCACGCGGGCGATGCGCACCGGCCGGTTCGCGCGGCGGACGTCCACCCGGCCGCCGTCGGGCACCTCCACCGTGCGCCGGCCGTCCGCGGACACGCGGGCCCGGTTCCCGTCCGCGGGGACGGCGACGGTGAGCACCGAGTCGGGCGAGGTGACCAGCGGACGGGCGAAGAGGGCGTGCGCGTTGGTGGGCACCAGGAGCAGCGCCTCCACGTCGGGCCAGACCACCGGTCCGCCCGCGGAGAAGGCGTAGGCGGTGGACCCGGTGGGGGTCGCGCAGAGGACGCCGTCGCAGCCGAAGCTGGTGAGCGGCCGGTCGTCGATGGCGATGACGACGTCCAGCACCCGCGAGCGCTCGGCCTTCTCGACCGAGACCTCGTTGAGGGCCCACGTGCCGCCGACGACCGTGCCTGCGCCGTCCCGGACGTCCACCCGGATGGCCAGCCGCTCCTCGACCGAGTACTCGCAGTTCTCGATCGCGGTGAGCGTCTCCTCCACCGCCTCGGGCTCGGTCTCGGCGAGGAAGCCGACCCGGCCGAGGTTCACGCCCATCAGCGCGGCATCGGTGTAGCGCGCCAGTTCCGCGGCGCGCAGGAAGGTGCCGTCCCCGCCGAAGACCATCACGATCTCGGCGTCCTTGGCCGCGGTCTCGTCGCAGGGGACGACCTCGGCCCCCTCGATGTCGAGATCGGGCGCCTCCTCCTCGAGGACGCGCACCCCGATCCCGCCGCGCATCAGCCGGGCTGCCGAGGTGCGGGCGAGCTCGACGATGTCCCGCCGCCCGGTGTGCACGGTCAGCAGCACCCGGCGGGCGCCCTGCTCCTGCGGCGTGGCCGTGCTCGGGTTGCTCACTGCGGTCCCTCCTGGACAGCTCGACGGACGGCGTCCTCCTCGATCGGCCCGGCGTCGGACCGCAGCCAGAGGAAGAACTCGACGTTGCCTGCGGGGCCGGGCAGGGGGCTGGCGACCACGCCGGCGGTGCCCCAGCCCAGCTCCTGGGCGGCGCGTCCGACCTCCAGCACGGCCTGGACGCGCAGCTCCGGATCGCGCACCACCCCGCCGGCGGGCAGCCGCGCCTTGCCGACCTCGAACTGCGGCTTCACCATGGGCAGCAGGTCGGCATCGGGGCGGGCGCAGGCGGCGAGCGCGGGCAGGACCTTGGGCAGGGAGATGAAGGACAGGTCGGCGACGACGAGGTCCACCGGCCCGTCGATGTCCTCGGGGGTCAGCGTGCGGACGTTGGTCCGCTCGTACAACCGCACGCGGTCGTCGGTGCGCAGCGACCAGGCCAGCTCCCCGTAGCCGACGTCGACCGCGACCACCTCGGCGGCACCGCGGCGCAGCAGGACGTCGGTGAATCCGCCGGTGGACGCACCGGCGTCGAGCGCTCGGCGGCCCTCCACGGCCACCGGGAGCGCCTCCAGCGCGCCCAGCAGCTTGTGCGCCCCGCGAGACACCCAGGTCGGCTGGTCGGGGTCGGTGCGCACGACCACCGGCGTTCCGGGCTCGACACCGGTGGCCGGCTTCGTCGCGGCCTGCCCGCCGACGGTGACCCGGCCCTCCCCGATCAGCGCGACCGCGTGCTCCCGGGACCGGGCCAGACCGCGGCGGACGAGTTCGGCGTCGAGCCTGCTGCGACGGCCCATCAGCGGGGGTCGATCGTGCCGAGCTCGCGCTGCAGCCGGCCGTGCTCGGCCTCGAACACCGCGACGTGCTCGGACACCGGCAGCCCGTCCAGGCCGGCCAGGCCGGCCGACCTGCGGTCCTCCGGCGCCTGCCCGCCGGGCGCGGGACGCCGGGCGTCGTCGTCCGCGGGCTGCGCTGCGCCGGCGGGAACCGGCTCCGCGGCGGTTCCGCCCTGACCCGGGTCCGCGGCGGACGCGGGACCGGACGCCGGGCCGTAGGGCCCGGGCACCGGTCGCGGCGCGGTCGGCTGGGTCATGGTTCGCCTCTCGGGGAGCGGGACGGGATGGCCGGGGAACGGGCTCGATCGGGTTCCCCGGCGTCTCCTGCGGAGGTTACCGGCCCGGTCCGACCCGGATGGCCCCGACGGAGGAGCGCGATAGCGTCGTGCGACCGGATCCGCCGACTCCTGGGAGACCCGCCCGCGTGGCCACGATGGACGAATGCATGACGGCCCTGACCGGCATCCTCGGCGACCTCGCCGCCAATCCGGCGGCGGCCGGGCTGGATCGCAGCCTGTCCTGCCGGCTGCCCGACCTCGACCAGGTCGTGCTGGGACGGCTGAGCTCGGGGGCGGTGCGGGACCTGCACGCCGTCGCCGACACCCCGGCCGTACCGAAGGCCGACATCCGGCTGACCATGGCCAGTGACGACCTGGTGGCGCTCACCGACGGCCGGCTGTCCTTCGGCCCGGCGTGGGCCAGCGGCCGGGTGAAGCTCGAGGCGGGGCTGCGCGACCTGCTCCGGCTGCGCAAGCTGCTCTGACCGCACGGCCGGTCACCGCCGGCCGGCAGGAGCCAGGCCCCAGCCGCCGACCAGGACGGCCGCCGCCTCCCCGGCGCCGATGACGCCGGTCGGCGCACCCGCATCGGGATGGGTCGCCCAGTGGGCGGCGCACAGGGCACGGAGGGCGTCGAGCCCGTCGTCGTCCACCCGGCCGCCGGCGGGCGCGCCGGCGGCCGGTCCGATCAGCTCGAGCGCGCCGCCGCCCTCGGCCGTGCGCGCCGACCACTCCCCGCAGCGCCACGTGCCGGCCTCCCCGGTCACGCGGGGATGCGGCCGCAGCAGACCTGAGGCGTCGGGGGCGAGCAGGTCCGGCCGGTGCACCGGGGCGGCGGCCAGGAGGGCCGCCGGATCGGTGACCCCGGACAGGACCAGCAGGCTGTCGGCCCCCGCGCGGCGGGCGCCCTCGATGTCGGTGTCCAGCCGGTCGCCCACCACCAGGGGACGGCGGGCGCCGGTGCGGCGGACGCACTCGGCGTGCATGGCCGGATCCGGCTTGCCGGTGACCAGCGGGTCGACGCCGGTGACGCCTTGGACGACCGACACCATGGCGCCGTTGCCCGGCAGCGGGCCCCGGGGCGAGGGAACGGTCGCGTCGGCGTTCGTGGCCACGTACCGGGCGCCCCCTCGGACGGCGACGACCGCCTCGGCGAGCTGCACCCAGCCGACCTCCCGGCCGTAGCCCTGCACGACCGCCTCCGGCCGGTCGGCGGCGCCGCCGACGACGGTGAGCCCCGCCGCCCGGAGAGCAGCGGTCACGCCGGGACCGCCGACCGGCAGGACCCGACCCGCCGGCCCGAGCAGGCCGGCCACCACGCCGGCGGCCGCCTGCGCGCTGGTGATGACATCCGCGGGGTCCGCGGGCACGCCGAGCTCGGTGAGGTGGGCGGCGACCTCGTCGGGGGTGCGTGACGCGTTGTTGGTCACGAACCCCAGCCGCATACCGGCCGCGCGGGCGGCGGCGAGGGCTCCGGGTACGCCCGGGACGGCGTCGGGGCCGACGTAGACCACCCCGTCGAGGTCGAGCAGCGCCACGTCGTACCGCGCGCTGGGGGACTCGGCGCAGCCGGCGGCCAGGCCCGGGCCCGTCGGGGTGGGAACCGGCTCGGTCATGTCGACTCCCTGGTCTGGCGGGCGCGCACGTCGCGCAGCGCCCTGGCGTAGTGCGGCCGGTCGGGACGCATCGCCGCGGCGAGGGCGAGGTGCTCGGCCGCGACCCCGAGATCCCCGGCCCGGCCGGCGGCCAGGCCCAGGCCGAAGTGCGCGTAGTCGTCGGTGGGGTCGGCCGCGATCAGGGCGGCGAAGCTGGCGACCGCCTCGCCGTACCGGTGCGCGTCGTACTGCGCCCGGGCCAGCGCCTCCCGGATGCTCCGCGAGTCCGGCTCCGCGTCGGCGGCCCGGGCGAGCAGGGTGGCCGCGGCGGCCGGATTCCGGTCGTCGAGCAGCTCCAGCCCGCGCCGGTACCACTCGTAGACCCCGCCGCCGGGACCGGTGGCGGCCTCCGCTCCGTCCCCCCGGGGAACCCTCTCGGACACCGCCGCCCTCCTGTCGGTCGCGTCGGCCAGATCGTCGCTCGCCGGGCCAGTCCGGCTCCGGGCCGGCGGACCACCTCGCCCCACCTACGATTCTGGTCGTGCTGTCGTCGTCGGCGGGCCCGCGGGCCGCCTCCCCACCCGTACCCGGACTCGAGGTCCGCCCGTTCCGCGCGCTGACGTACGGGCACCGGAACGGCGACGCCCTCGCCCGGGTCAGCTCGCCAGCCTACGACCTGGTCAGCCCCGCCCGCCGGGATCAGCTGGCCCAGGCCGATCCGCACAACATCGTCCGGCTCATCCTGCCCCGCGCGACCACCGGCGGCGGCGGCGAGACGGTCGAGGAGGCCGCTCGAACCCTGCGCGACTGGGAGGCCAGCGGTGTCCTGGAGCGGGACGCGGACCCGGCCCTGTGGCTCTACGAGCTGCAGCCGGCCGACGGGGTCCCGGCGACCGTGGGCTGGCTCGGTGCGGTGACCCTCCCCCCGGAGCACGCGCCGTCCGTGCTCCCGCACGAGGACACCTACCCGGCAGCGGTCGAGGGACGGCGGGCACTCCTGGCGGCGACGCAGACCGATCTGGAGCCGATCGTGCTGGCGCACGATCCCGAGCCCGAGGTCGCCGAGCTCGCCGAGGCCGTCCGGCAGACGCCGCCGACGATGGAGCTGCTCGACACCGATGGCGTCCGCCACCGGCTCTGGCGGGTCGCCGACCCGGCCGTGCACGACTCGGTGGGCAGGGCGCTGCGCCGGACGGGGGCGGTCATCGCCGACGGGCACCACCGGTTCGCGGCGGCACGGGCCAACGCCCGGGCCCAGCGGTGCGCCTCGGGCACCGACGCCGTCCTCGCGCTGGTCACCCCGATGGGGCCGGGCGGCCTGCGGGTGGATCCGATCCACCGGGTCGTCCCCGACCTCGGACTGCCGGCGGCGGTGGCCGCCGCCGGTCATGGCTTCGTCACCGCCGACGTCCCGGTCGACGGGGCGGAAGCGGCGGCGGTGGTCGCGGCGGCGAGGGCCTGGCTCGGCGACCCGGCCGAGCGGGGGCTGCTGCTCACCGACGGCCGGCGGCTGGTCCGCCTCAGCGCGGCGTCCACCGCCGTCCGGGCGGCGGTACCTGTCGAGGCCCCTGCGTCCTGGCGGGACCTCGACGTGGTCCTCGCCCACCACGGCCTGATGGGGCATCTGTGGGGCCGCCCCGACACGGTGGACTCGGTGCTGATCGCGCACAGCCTGGAGGAGGCGGTGCGCACCGCCGCCGAGCGCTCCGGGGTGGCGGTGCTGCTGCGGGCCCCCTCCCCCACCGATGTCGCCGCCGTCGCCCGAGCCGGCGCACGGATGCCGCGGAAGTCGACGCTGTTCGTGCCGAAGCCGCGTACCGGGTTGGTGCTGCGCCCGCTGGGCGGCTGAGGGCCGGGCAGGCGTCGGGCCGGCGGACGGGTCGATCACGCCGTCTCCTCGGCCGTCCGTGCGGCCGACCTGGGGATCTTGCGGCCGCGGCGGCAGTTCACCTCGCACACCGAGGCCGTGCCGGAGCCGGTGCGCCAGAACCGGCGCTGCAGTGCCCCCTCCACCTCCACCACGTCGCCGGGCTGCCACGCGGCGATGCGCCGCTGCAGTGCGCGGTCGTAGGTGATGCAGGTGAGGACGTCGACCGACTGGCCCCTGGCCCTGGGAACGGGCCGGCGCACCACCAGCCGGAAGGTGACCAGCGGGTCTCCGCTGGGAAGTGTGCGCAGTTCTGCGGGGGCGGACACCCGCCCCCGCAGAACCACGTCGTTGCGGTCGATCACAGCCACGGTCATGACCGCAGCCTCGCCGCCGGACGAGGCCGGTGGCCCTGCGGCGGCCGATCTGTGGACGCCCTGCCCGCATGTGGACGGAGCGCCGCGGGCTGTCAGCAGTCAGTGCGCCGAAGCAGGCCCGTCCTCCTCGGTGTCCTCACCCAGCAGCTCGGCGACCTCCGCTTCGACATCGTCCGCGAAGCTCGAGAACGACACGCTGAGGTCTCCGACGACCGGAGTGGGGACGTCAGCCGCCACCGGAGCCACGTCGGCGTCAGCGTCGGCGTCGTCCGCCGAGGCCGCCTCGGCGAGCTCTCCGGCTTCCGGCACGCCGCGGGCGTCGTCCTCCGCACCAGCGTCCACCACGAGCTCGTCCTCGACGGCCGCGTCCACCGCGGGGTCGACGGCAACGTCATCGCCGGTCAGGTCGACAGGCTGGTCCTCGTCGTCGCCCTGCTCGGCGAACTCGACGCCGAGCTCCTCACCGACGAGCTCAGGGGCCACCGCTGCCACCTCGTCGAACCACCGGTCGGCGCGCTCGTCCTCGCCCTGAGCCCGGAGGAGGTCCGCGTAGGCAGCCGCGAGCCGCAGCTGGCCCTCGTCGGCCGGGTCGAGGCCGTCGGGCTCGCGGCGGCCGCCGAGAGCCGCCTCCAGGGTGAGCCGGGCAGCCGCGTGCTCGCCGAGGTCCTGGCGTGCACCGGCTTCGACCAGGCGGAGCTCCACGGTCTCCTCCGCGTCCACGCCTTCCGCCAGCGCGTCGGCGACCAGCCGCAGCGCGACCTCGGGGCGACCGAGCGCCCGCTCGCAGTCGGCCAGCACCGCGCGGTACCCGTGGTCGCCGCTCATGCGCCGGTAGGCACGGATCTCCCGCGCGGCCTCGGCGAAGTCGCCGGCGTGGTATGCCGCCACCCCGACTGCCTCCCGGACCACGGCCAGCCGCGACGCCCGGTCGCGGGCGGCGCGTGCGTGCGCGAGCGCCGTCTCGGGGTCTTCGTCGACCAGCGAGCCGGCCACGACCAGGTGACCGGCAACCTGCACGGAGTTCCGCGGGTCGAGCCCGCGCAGCGCGGCGCGGATCGCCGGATCGAGGTCACGCGGGTCGGCCCACTCAGGGATCTCCGGGCCGGCGGGCACGGGCGGACGGCGATCCTGCACCTCGCCTCCGGGCCGGCCGGCGGACGACCCTCGGGCATCCGACGGTCGACGGTCCTTCCAGTTCCCCCGAGCGTGCTCGACGCGCTGCGGGCGATCACCCTGGGGGCGGCGGTCCTGCCAGGAGCCCTGTGGGCGGTCCGATCGCTGCGGCCGGTCGCCCTGCGGGCGATCACCCTGGGGGCGGCGGTCCTGCCAGGAGCCCTGTGGGCGGTCCGATCGCTGCGGCCGGTCGCCCTGCGGGCGATCACCCTGGGGGCGGCGGTCCTGCCAGGAGCCCTGTGGGCGGTCCGATCGCTGCGGCCGGTCGCCCTGCGGGCGATCACCCTGGGGGCGGCGGTCCTGCCAGGAGCCCTGCGGCCGGTCCGATCGCTGCGGCCGGTCGCCCTGCGGGCGATCACCCTGGGGGCGGCGGTCCTGCCAGGAGCCCTGCGGCCGGTCAGACCGCTGCGGACGATCCCCCTGCGGGCGATCACCCTGGGGGCGGCGGTCCTGCCACGAACCCTGGGGACGATCACCCTGCGGACGGCGGTCCTGCCACGAGCCCTGCGGCCGGTCAGACCGCTGCGGACGATCCCCCTGCGGACGATCACCCTGGGGGCGGCGGTCCTGCCACGAACCCTGGGGACGATCACCCTGCGGACGGCGGTCCTGCCACGAACCCTGCGGCCGGTCAGACCGCTGCGGACGATCCCCCTGCGGACGCTGCGGACGATCACCCTGGGGGCGGCGGTCCTGCCACGAACCCTGCGGCCGGTCGCCCTGCGGGCGCTGCGGACGATCCCCCTGCGGACGCTGGGGACGATCACCCTGGGGGCGACGGTCCTGCCACGAGCCCTGCGGGCGGTCCGATCGCTGCGGACGATCACCCTGCGGACGCTGCGGGCGCTCACCCTGCGGGCGGCGCTCCTGCCAGGAGCCCTGCGGCCGGTCCGATCGCTGCGGACGATCACCCTGCGGACGCTGCGGGCGCTCACCCCGCGGACGACGGCTCTGCCAGTCACCGCGTGGACGGTAGCTCGAGGATCCGTCACGGCGGTTACCGCCGGCGGCGGCTCCCCGGTTCGCCTGGGGCCGGGACCCACGCGAGCCCGATCGGGGATCGCCGGTCGGTCGGCCCGACCCGGGACCATCGGATCCGCGTCGCGGAGCACTCATCAGTTGTGGATACCTCTTCGGTGATCGCCTGCACGGCTACGAACCGGCGGCGGAACGGGAAAAGCGAACGGGGGTCAGAGCAAATGCTCTGACCCCCGTTCGTGAAGTGTTGTCCGGCGGCGTCCTACTCTCCCACCCCGTCTCCAGGGCAGTACCATCGGCGCTGAGAGGCTTAGCTTCCGGGTTCGGAATGTTACCGGGCG
>NZ_VNHW01000022.1 GCF_008124835.1 Blastococcus xanthinilyticus
CCCTGAACTCCTGCGTGTAGACCCTGCCCACGAAGACACCCCTCCCGTGGCGATGCCGCCACTGTGACGGTGTCCGCGAAACCCGGGCAAGCTCACGTCGCACCACTCGGGCGGGGCGTCGCAGCCGGCGAAGACACAGTGCTCGTCGCGGACCTCGATGGCCCGGCGGATGCCGGCGGTGGAGGTCCGCTGCTCGCGGCCGACGTCCAGCGGGAGCCCGCTCGGGCCGGTGAGGACGCGGGAGACACCGGCATCGCAGGCCAGCCGACGGGCCGTCTCCGGGTTGATCGGACCGGCCCATGCCAGGGACCCGCCTGCGAAGCCCGCAGCGCCTCGCTCCGCGCACAGCGCCACCAGGTCGATGGTGACCCGCACGTGCGGACGTTCGCCGCGAACCGTTGGCAGACCGCCGGCGTCCAGGGCGGCACGGGCCAGCGCGACGAGTGCGTCACCCTGCCGCTCGGCGTGCGAGCGGGGGTCGCCGGCTGGGCGGTCGCCGCTCATCAGTGCGGCCAGCGCCGCGTGCAGGTACTCGCCGCCCACGGCATCGAGTTCGCCACGAAGGTGCACGCGACCGTCCATCCCGGACGCCATCGTGAACCGGCGGCGGACGTCCGCGGCATCATCCAGCGTGCCGTCGGGATCGACCCCCGCGACCCACGCCTTGACCCCCCGGGCGGTCTCGTGAGGCGCTGTGGCCCGGGCGAGGGCGGCCAGGATGGCATCGGTCTCGCCCAGGTCGATCCCCGCCTCGGCGGCCTTGGCGATCCGGCCGGGCGTCATGGCCTTGGTGATCACCCGCGCATGCGTCGCGCCGATCTCGCCGGCGGCGAAGGCCGCCGCCGTCCCAGGCAGCTGCTCCAGCCGCCGGCCGGTGGAGACCGTCGCCGTCGCCTCCTCGGGCGCCATCCGGCAGGAGCCGCGCAGCCAGGCCTTCATCGACACCGCACCGTCACGCCGGTACGCCTCCCGCCGATCGGCCGCACGGACAACCGAGGTCAGCACCGCCGCCACCCGGTTCGCCGTGACCGACAGCTCGCCGACGAGGTCGAGCAGCGTGTCCTCGGACAGCTCCCCGAGCTCCAGCGCAGCCAGCTCGTCGAGGGCGGAACGGAGCTCGGACACGTGCTCCCTCCCTTCCCCGACAGCCTTGCCGACACCCCGAGCCTAGAGCGGGGGTACGACAGAAAACCGCAGCTCAGCGCGGGGACAGGCCCTGAGCGTGCTGGTTGGTTCGGCCCGGTGCCGCGCGGTCCTGGGCGCGCGGGTGGACGCCGCTCCCCGGAGCTCCGCGTCGACGGTCGGCGACCTGCACACGACTCCGGCTGATCGCCCACCTCGGACGGCAGGTCGGCCGGCAGCTCGGGTCGAGCCCGCTCGGCGGCAGCCGGCGCCTCCACCGGGGTGTCACCGCTGCGCTGAGCCCCGGGCTCAGCCGCCCGGCAGCGCGGGGACCGGCAGCGCCAGCCCGTCCGAGGCCACCTTGTCCACGGCCGCCGCGCCGCCCGTGGCCGCCGGGTCCACCCAGTCGCTCTCGACGACGGTGACCGTCGATCCGGACACCGCACTGGCGTACTGGGCCGAGGACAGCTCCACCGGGCCGCCGGCGTAGGTGACGCCTTCGCGCAGCAGGTCGCTGACGTTGCCGCTGCCGTCGGTGTCGGTGAGCTGGCGCAGCGCGCGGGCGGTCGCGTCGTCGGCCATGGTCACCCGCACGACCGACACCACCACCGGCGCCCCGTCGACGCTGGCCGAGTACAGCGCCCGGGAGATCCCGACGCAGTCGCTCCCCGCCAGGAAGTCGGCCACCGCGCCGTAGGCGTGCCCCTGGCAGGTGTCGTCGACCTGCACCGCCGCCACGGTGTAGCGGGTGCCGTCGACGGCGAGCACCTCCCCGGGCGTCGGCCCGGCCGGCGCGCTCGTGGCGGGTGCGGCCGTGTCCCCGCCGGCGTCGTCGTCCTCCCCGCCGAGCAGCAGCCAGCCACCCAGCAGGCAGACCACGAGCAGGGCGAGGACCGCGGTCAGGAGCACGGCGCGGCGGCGACCGGCCCCGGCCCCGGGCGCACCGCTCCCCCGGCCGGATGCCGTCGCCCCCCAGGCCGGTGACAGCGCCGGGCGTTCGGCCGGCGGCTGCGACGCGGCGGTCACCGGCGGGCTCACCGGCAGCACCGCGGTCCGCGGCGGGCCGGCCGGCGCACGGTCGTCGCCGGCCCGGTCGCCCGCCGCCCGGTCCGGTCCGTCGCCGAGGAGGCCGTCGAGCCCGTCGTCGGCCCCCTCGTCGGAGCCGTCGTCGGCGTCGTCCACCGGTCCGGGGCGTTCGGCGGCGGGCGCGGCGGCGGCCACGGCTGCGGCGTTGGCGGAGGCGACCGAGGCCGCCACCGCCCGGGCGACCGCGGTGGCGCTCAGCGGATCGCCGGCCGGCGCCGCGGGGTCCTGCGTCTCGTCGTCGGAGTCGCGGGGCAGGACCACCGGCGAGGCCGCCATCGCCGCCGGGGTGAGCAGCTGCCGGCGGCGCAGCACGTAGGGCGAGTACGGGAACGCCTCGCCGTTGAGCTCCTCCACCGTCGGCCCCCGGCCCGGGAACTCCAGCGCCTCCAGGGCGGCCCGGACGTCGGCGGTCGTCCACAGCCGCGGGTTGTCCACGCCCGCGTGCCGGCCGGCCCGGGCGATACCGAGCAGCAGCGAGCGCGGGTCGAGCGTGGCCACCTGGTCGCCCTCGCCCAGGTCGCCGTCGGCCGGCTGGAGACCGGTGATCTCACCGACCAGCACGGTGAGGCGGGCGATCCGGCCGGGTTCCAGGCCGGCGCGGCGGAGCTTGACGGCGACGTCCATGCCGGCCCGCATCAGCCCGTCGAGCGGGGTCGATCCCCCGCCGGCCAGCTGCAGCACCTGACTGGGGCCGTCCGGGGCAAAGATCGACCAGGGCCCCTCCGGGGTCGCGGTGACCACGCCGGACTGCCGGTGCACCTCGACCACCCGGATCACCGCGATACCCTCGGGCACCAGCAGGACCGCGTCGGACTGGCGGCGGCCCAAGGGGCCGTCCTCCAGCGGCAGCGAGGCCACCACGGCCGCCCGCACCGACGCGCCGGTGTCCCAGCGGGTGAGCTCGGCGAAGAAGGCGCGCTCCCCCGCCGTCTGCAGCGGCGCCGGGGTCAGGGCCAGCACGTCGTCGTCCTCCCGGCGGTCGGGTCGTGGGGTGGGGCCGCCCGGCCGGACCGGCGGCCGAGCACCCGGTGCGGCAGCCGTCCCCCGTGCCGCAGCCTGGTTCGACGCTACGTCATGGGCGGTGCGGGGCCGGCGCTCCGCGCCGGTGCCCGGGTCAGACGGCGGCGGGCTCCGCCGTGGCGGCCGGCTCGTCCGCGAGGCGCCAGCGGGCCAGCCACGAGCTCTTCGCCAGGGCGTCCACCCCGGCCCACAGCAGCGCGAAGCCGACGGCGACGGGCAGGACCGACCACCAGTTCCACGGCGGCAGCAGGCCGAGGGACGCGAGCGGGACGGCGACTCCGTAGACCGCCGCGGCGACGAGCAGCCCGGCCGCCCAGCCGGGGACCCGGCGGGTGACGGCGAGGTCGATCAGCACCGCCCCCGCGAGCAGCCCCACCGGGAGCACCGAGGGCGGGAAGTTCGTGGCGACCAGGCCGAGCCACATCACCCCGCGGTACCCGAGGTAGACGACCGCGATGACCGTGGCGGTCCAGCGCAGCCCCACCACCTTGCGGGCCACCACGAGCGAGAGCAGGCCGGCGCAGATCAGCCAGGCCGGGTGCACCCACGACGGCACCGGCAGCATGAACATCGAGGGGGTCTGCCCCTGGGCGGCCGCGAAGTCCAGCAGGGAGGGCTCGGCCGTCGTCCGCCCGGCCTCGTAGGCCGCCAGCGAGAGGACGCCGTACTCCTGGTGCTGGTTGGGGAAGACCACGTTCTCGACGAAGAACAGCCACAGCCCCAGGGACACCAGGTCCCGGATCCGTCCGGGTGCCGCGTACAGCCACCAGCCGCGCAGCGCGCCGGCCAGCATGATCGCCGTGCCGATGTAGAGCAGCGCGTGGCTGGGGCTCCAGCTGGTGATGTCCAGGCCGTTGATCCGGTGGTTGAGGATGTCGATCGGGATGGCGACCAGGAAGGTGCCGATCCCGACCTGCATCAGCCGCAGCGCGCGGCGGTCCACGCCGTACCCGCTGTAGCTGTGGAACAGCACCAGGACGACGACGGCGGCCGTGCCGACGGTGTTCAGCAGGTGCGGGGGCGCCAGGTCGTCGCGCAGCCACTTGAAGTGCCACGACACGTCCCAGGACGAGCCGAGCATCTTCAGCAGGAAGGCCGCCAGCCACGCGGTGTAGATCCACCGCAGCTCGGTGGGCGTGGTGGCGCGACCCGGCCGGCCGGGGGTCATGTAGGCCGCCCACAGCCATCTCACCAGGGCCACCGGGTGGGCCAGGCCGGCGCGGAGCGTGCCCGGCGCCTGCGGAACGGCAGGGGCGGGAGCGGGAGCAGAGGACACGGCGTGGCTTCCTGACGGGTGGACGTTCCGGCGACCCTAACGGTGCTGCGGGCCGTTTCCGAGCCCTTGCGGTCGCGCCGCCCCGCGCCGTGCGCCCGGGCGGACACGGGAGGTGATCGGGGCAGCCGGGACGGGCGGTGCGTACTGTCGGCCGACGTGGCGGAGAGTGCGGGGCACCTGGTCTGGATCGACTGCGAGATGACCGGGCTGGACCTGACCAAGGACAAGCTGATCGAGGTCGCGGTGCTCGTGACCGATTCCGACCTCACCGTCCTCGACCCGGGGCTGGACCTGATCATCTCGGCCGACGACGCCGACCTCGACGGCATGACGGAGTTCGTCGCCGAGATGCACGCCAAGTCCGGGCTCACCGACGAGGTCCGCGCCGCCACCCTGACCGTCGCGGAGGCCGAGCAGCAGATCCTCGCCTACGTGAAGCGGTTCGTGCCCGAGCGGCGCAGCGCCCCGCTGTGCGGAAACTCGATCGGCACCGACCGCGGCTTCCTCGCCCGCGACATGCCCGAGCTGGACGACCACCTGCACTACCGCATGGTCGACGTCTCCTCGGTCAAGGAGCTGGCCCGCCGCTGGTTCCCGCGGGTCTACTTCGCCCAGCCGCCCAAGGGGCTGGCGCACCGGGCGCTGGCCGACATCATCGAGTCGGTCCGCGAGCTGGCGTACTACCGGCGCACGCTCTTCGTGCCGGCCCCCGGCCCCAGCGGCGACGAGGCGAAGAAGGCCGCCGGCCAGGTCGTGGGCTCGTTCGCCGGGCTGCTGTCGGCCGGCGACGCCGGGCACGCCTGACCTCCCCGACTCCCCCGGTGGGCCGCATCCCGGCCTCCGGTATCGTTGGCGCGTTCGCTCCGGGCGCTCGCGCCCGGCAGTGACGCGGTGGGTGTAGCTCAGTCGGTAGAGCACCAGGTTGTGATCCTGGGTGTCGCGGGTTCGAGCCCCGTCACTCACCCCGCGCAGAGAGGCCCTGGTCGGTCCGCCGACCAGGGCCTCTCGCCGTCCCGCGGGTCGTCAGGCCGACCGGCCGCGCATCCGCCGGTACTCGGCCACCGACGCCGTCGTCGCCGCGTCCTGGTCCAGCTCGATCGGCTCCGCGCTGGTCAGCGCCGGGGCCAGCTCGCGGGCCATCACCTTGCCGAGCTCGACCCCCCACTGGTCGAACGAGTCGAGCTGCCAGATCACCCCCTGGGTGAGGACGACGTGCTCGTACAGCGCCACGAGCTGGCCGAGGGTCGAGGGGCTCAGCCGGGGCGCCAGCACCACCGTGCTCGGCCGGTTGCCGGGCATGACCTTGTGCGGCACGAGGTGGTCGGGCGTGCCGTCGGCGGCCACCTCCTCGGCGGTGCGGCCGGACGCCAGCGCCGCCGCCTGGGCGAACATGTTGGCCATCAGCAGGTCGTGCATCTCGCCGATGTCGTGGGTGGGCTCGCCGAAGCCGATGAAGTCGACCGGGACCAGCGACGTCCCCTGGTGCAGCAGCTGGTGGAAGGCGTGCTGGCCGTTCGTGCCGGGCTCGCCCCAGTACACCTCGCCGGTCGCGGTGGCCACCGGCTGCCCGTCGGCGCCCACCGACTTGCCGTTGCTCTCCATCGTCAGCTGCTGCAGGTAGGCGGGCAGCCGGGAGAGGTACTGGCTGTAGGGCAGCACCGCGTGGGTCTGCGCGTCGAAGAAGTTGCGGTACCAGACGCCGAGCAGCCCGAGCAGCACCGGGACGTTGCGCTCCAGCGGGGTGTCGCGGACGTGCTCGTCGACGGTGTGGCAGCCGGCCAGCATCTCGTCGTAGGCGTCGGGGCCGATCGCCACCATCAGCGAGAGCCCGATGGCGGAGGTCAGGGAGTAGCGACCGCCGACCCAGTCCCAGAACTCGAACATGTTCTGCGGGTCGATGCCGAACTCGCGGACGGCGTCGGTGTTGGTGGAGACGGCCGCGAAGTGCTTCGCCACCGCCGAGTCGTCGGCCCCCAGGCCGCCCAGCAGCCAGTCGCGGGCGACGCCGGCGTTGGTCAGCGTCTCGAGCGTGGTGAAGGTCTTCGAGCTGACGACGAACAGCGTCTCGGCGGGGTCGAGGTCGCGGGTGGCCTCGGCGAAGTCGGTGGGGTCGATGTTCGAGACGAAGCGCAGGGTGAGATCCCGGTCGGAGTGCCCCCGCAGGGCGGTGTACGCCATCGCCGGCCCGAGGTCGGAGCCGCCGATGCCGATGTTGACGACCGCCCGGATCGGCCGCCCGGTGTGCCCGCGCCACTCCCCCGAGCGCACCTGCTCGGCGAACCCGCGCATCCGCCCGAGCACCTCGTGGACGTCGCGGACGACGTGCTGCCCGTCGACCACGAGCTCCTCGCCCGACGGCATGCGGAGCGCGACGTGCAGCACGGCCCGGTCCTCGGTGGTGTTGACGTGCTCGCCACGGAACATGGCGGCGACCCGGTCGGCCACGCCGGCGCGCTCGGCGAGGGCGACCAGCAGGCGCATCGTCTCGTCGGTCACGCGGTGCCGGGACCAGTCGACGTGCAGGTCACCGACCCGCCCGGTCATGCGCCCCGCGCGGTCGGGATCGCCCTCGAAGAGCTCCCGCAGGTGCGCGGAGCCCACTACGCGGTGGTGCTCGACGAGTGCGCGCCACTCGTCCGTCGCGGTGATGTCCATGTCTGCTCCTCGCCTCCCGGCCGACGGCTCCGGCGCCGTCGCGCTGCTCCAGGTCCATCGCTACCAGATCGTGACGAACGGCTCACCACTCAACCCTGACGTGAGGGACGAGTTCCCGGCAGACTGGCCCTGACACCAGCGACACCGCGGGTGCACGCCCTACCTGGTCGGCGCCCCCGACCGGCACGGCGCCCCGCAGCGGCCCGCTGCCCCGGGCGCATCGACGCGCTCCCCCAGACCCGGCACCGGCTCCCGGTGCTGCCCACCCGCGCCGCCGAAGCGCTCCGAACGAGACGGACCCATGACCTCAGCTCTGCCCGCCCCACCCACATCCCGTCTGCCCCGCCCCACCTGGCTGACCCCACGGGTCGCCCGCACCGAGGTGCTCGCCGGCCTGGTCGTCGCCCTCGCGCTGATCCCCGAGGCGATCAGCTTCTCCATCCTCGCCGGCGTCGACCCGCGCGTGGGCCTCTTCTCCTCGTTCGTGATGGCCGTGGTCATCGCCTTCACCGGCGGCCGCCCGGCGATGATCACCGCCGCGACCGGCGCGATCGCACTCGTGGTCGCCCCCCTGGCGCTCGAGTACGGCGTCCAGTACCTCTTCGCCGCCGTCGTCCTCGGCGGCATCTTCCAGATCCTGCTGGCCGCCGCCGGCGTCGCCCGGCTGATGCGGTTCATCCCGCGCAGCGTCATGGTCGGCTTCGTCAACGCGCTGGCGATCCTCATCTTCAGCGCCCAGCTGCCGCACCTGGTCGACGTGCCGTGGCTGGTCTACCCGATGGTCGCCGCGGGCCTGGCCATGATCTTCCTGATCCCCCGCCTGACCACCGTGGTGCCGGCGCCGCTGATCTCGATCGTCGTGCTGACCGGGCTCACCGTCGCCGCCGGCCTGGCGCTGCCCGACGTGGGCGACCAGGGCGAGCTGCCCGACAGCCTCCCGTTCTTCCTGCTGCCCGACGTCCCGTTCAGCTACGCGACGCTCGCGATCATCGCCCCCTACGCCCTGGGCGTCGCCCTGGTCGGGCTGATGGAGTCGCTGATGACCGCGAAGCTGGTCGACGACCTCACCGACACCGGGTCGGACAAGACCCGCGAGTCCTGGGGCCAGGGCGTCGCCAACATCGCCTCGGGCTTCTTCGGTGGCATGGGCGGCTGCGCGATGATCGGCCAGACCATGATCAACGTGAAGTCCGGCGCCCGCACCCGGCTGTCGACCTTCCTCTCCGGCGCGTTCCTGCTGGTGCTGGTGGTCGCGCTCGGTGACGTGGTCGCGATCATCCCGATGGCGGCGCTCGTCGCCGTCATGATCTTCGTGTCCATCGCGACCTTCGACTGGCACAGCCTCCGGACCATCCACCGCATGCCGCGCAGCGAGACCACCGTGATGCTCACGACCGTCGCCGGCACGCTCGTGACCCACAACCTGGCGATCGGCGTCGGCGTCGGCGTCCTGGTGGCCTGCGTGCTGTTCGCCCGCCGGGTCGCCCACCTGGTCGAGGTGACCAGCGTGCTCGCCCCCGACGGCGGCACCCGCTCCTACCGCGTGCACGGTGCGCTGTTCTTCGCCTCCAGCAACGACCTGGTGCACCAGTTCGACTACAACGGCGACCCGCAGACGGTCGTGGTCGACCTGTCCGAGGCCCACGTCTGGGACGCCTCCACCGTCGCCGTTCTCGATGCCATCACGCACAAGTACGAGACCCGCGGCAAGACGGTGGAGATCGTTGGCCTGACCGGCCACTCGGCGGATCGCTTCGAGCGGCACACCGGGCAGCTCGCCGGGGCGCACTGATGCGCGCCTCGGCAGCGCCCGGCGACCGGATGGCCTATCAAGGTGGCATGACCGGACCGCGCCGCGAACGGCTCGTGCAGATCGGCCAGGTCGCCGAGCAGACCGGGCTGAGCCTCCGCACGATCCGCTTCTACGAGGAGAACGGGCTGGTCATCCCGACCACCCGCTCCGAGGGCGGGTTCCGGCTCTACAGCGACAGCGACGTCGCCCGCCTCGAGGTGATCAAGCGGATGAAGCCGCTGGGGTTCAGCCTCGAGGAGATGCAGGAGCTGCTCACCCTGCTCGCCGAGCTCGACTCCGGCAGCGGCGACCGCGAGCGGCTCCGGGACCGGCTCCGGATGTTCCACGAGGCGGCCACCGCCCGGGTCACCGCGCTGCAGGAGCAGCTGGCCGTGGCCGAGGGGTTCGCCGACACCCTCGCCGGCCACCTGGACGCCCAGCGCTGAGCCACCCGCGCCGCCCGCGGTGGGACGACCGGCCGCGGCGTCAGCCGGGCCGGGGCAGCTCGCCGGTCCCGACGATGCGCTCGGCCACGTCGCGCAGCTTCTCGTTCCGCTCCATGGAGAGCTTCACCAGCACGCCGAACGCGTCGTCCGCCGTCACCTTGTGCCGCTCCATGACGATCCCCACGGCGACCCCGATGCGCCGGTTGCTGGCCAGTGCCCGCTCGAGGTGCGCAGCCTGCCGGGTGACCATCCCGAGCTCTCGGCGCAGCTGCGCCACCTCGTCCTCGGAGGCGCCCGTCGGGTCGACCACGACGCAGCAGCTTACGTTGTAAACGCGCGCTGCGGCGGGTGGCCCGGACGGCCGGCCACCGCCGGGACCGGGGCCGGTCGCCGGCCCCGGGGACGAGGGTCACTGCACGTCGACGAAGCGCTCCACGTCGCGGGGCCGGCCGGCGATGACGATCTCGCAGCCGTAGCTGAGCACCGTGTCGTTCGCGGCGTGGGTGTAGGCGTCCTGCCCCTGCGGCTTGACCAACACGACGGTCACCCGGTACCGCTTGCGCAGGCCGGACTCGCCGAGGGGCACGCCGACGAGCTCGCGCGGCGGCCGGGTCTTCGCGAACACCCACTGCGGGTCGAGCTCCACCCAGTCGAGCAGCCGGCCGGACACCAGGTGGGCGATCCGCTCCCCCATGTCCTGCTCCGGGAACGCCACGTGGTGCGCACCGACGCGCTCCAGGATGGTGGCCTGCTGGCGGCTGACGGCCTTCGCCCACACGTCGCGGATCCCGATCTCGCTCAACAGCGCGGTGGTCAGGATGCTGGCCGCCAGCCCACCGACGATCACGGCCAGCGCGATGGGCAGGCTCACCCACGCGAAGTACTTCGCCATCCTCCCGGCGATGTTCGCCGGTGCCGTCCCGGCGCTGGACTCGCTGAACGTGATGCGGCTGTCCTCGCCGCAGTCGGCGATCCTCTCGGCCGTCATCTTCAACGCGCTGATCATCGTCGCCCTGGTGCCGCTGGCGCTGCGCGGCGTCCGCTACCGGCCGGCGTCCGCCTCGGCGATGCTGCGCCGCAACCCGCTGGTCTACGGCGTCGGCGGCGTGCTGCTGCCGCTCGTCGGGATCAAGCTCATCGACCTGCTCGTCTCGCTCGTCCCCGGGATCGCCTGATGTCCGCACCCCTCCTCCGCTCCGGCCGGCAGCTGCTGGCCGCCGTCCGGGCCCTGGCCGTGTTCGCCGTGCTGTGCGGCCTCGCCTATCCGCTCCTGGTGTTCGGGCTGGCCCAGGTCATCGCGCCGGCGAAGGCCGACGGCTCCCTCGTCGAGGTCGACGGCGAGGTCGTCGGGTCGGCCCTGCTCGGCCAGCCGTTCACCGACGCGGGCGGCGACCCGCTGCCGGAGTACTTCCAGCCGCGGCCCTCGGCGTCCGACCACGACCCGCTGGCCTCTCCGGGGGGTCGAACCTCGGCCCGAACTCCTCCGAGCTCCTGGCGCTCGTCGAGGAGCGCCGGGAGGCGGTGGCCGCGTTCGACGTCGTCGCCGTCGCCGACGTCCCGGCCGACGCGGTGACGGCCTCGGGCTCCGGCCTCGATCCGCACATCTCGCCCGAGTACGCCGACCTCCAGCTCGACCGCGTCGCGGCCGCGCGGGGCCTGCCGGCGACCGAGGTGTCCGACCTGGTCGCGGCCCATTCCTCCGGCCGTGACCTGAGCGTCGTCGGGGCTCCGCACGTGGACGTGCTGAGGCTGAACGTGGCGCTGGACCGGTCGACCGCCGGCGGCTGAGCCGGCCGCGGCTCCCGCTGGCCCGGCTCGGCCACGCCGGGTCAGCGGAACGGCGGAGTCCTCGGGGCTGCCTTTCGCGGGCAACCCCGCTAGCCTCGCGCCACGTCGTCCCCGGCCGGAGGTGGGCTCGTGCCCGAATCGATCATCGTAGGTCTGGACGGGAGTGAGTCGAGCGGCCGCGCCGCCGACGCCGCCGCCGACGCCGCCCGCCGCCACGGCCTGCGCCTGGTGCTCGTCTGCGTGGTCCCCTGGTCCCCCTACTCCTTCACCACCGCGGAGGAGAACGAGCGCCGCTCGGTCGAGAAGGCCCGCGAGGCGGCGGCTGCGCAGGATCGGGTGCTGGACCCGGTCATCGCCCGGCTGTCGGCCGCAGGCGACCTGCAGATGGAAGGCATCGTCCGCCACGGGCACCCGGCGGAGACGCTGGTGGGCGTCGCCCGGGAGCACGACGCGGCCTGGATCACCGTCGGCCGCGTAGGTCAGAGCCGGGTGCGCACCCTGCTGTTCGGCTCGACCCCGAGCAGCCTCATCCAGCTGTCCCCCGTCCCCGTCCTGGTGGTGCCGTGATGTCCTCCGACTCCGTGCTGGCCGCCAGCTTCGACGAGCAGGTCGACGGCTTCGTCGCGCCGGTCTTCGACTGGATCACCGAGAAGGTCTTCTACGCCGTCCCCCTGGACTTCATCGACGAGGGCGTCGAGCTGCCGCTCATCGTGGTGTGGCTGGTCATCGCGGGCTTCTTCTTCACCATCTACCTGCGCGGCTTCCAGTTCCGCGCGTTCCGCCACGCGATCCAGCTGATCCGGGGCCGCTACGACGACCCCCGGGACGCCGGCGAGGTCACCCACTTCCAGGCCCTGGCCACCGCCGTCTCGGGCACCGTGGGGCTCGGCAACATCGCCGGCGTGGCGATCGCCATCTCCCTCGGCGGCCCCGGCGCCACCCTCTGGATGATCCTCGCCGGGCTGCTCGGCATGTGCACCAAGGGCGTCGAGTGCACGCTCGGGGTGAAGTACCGCAACGTGTACCCGGACGGCCGGGTCTCCGGCGGCCCGATGTACTACCTGACCAAGGGCCTCCGGGAGAAGGACCCGCGGCTGGGCACCCTCGGCAAGGTGCTCGCCATCCTGTTCTGCATCTTCACCCTCGGCGGGGCCGTCGGTGGCGGCAACATGTTCCAGGCCAACCAGGCCTTCAACCAGGCCCAGTCGGTGACCGGTGGCGCGGACGGCCCGCTCGGGTTCGGCGCCGCGGGCGCGGTGTTCGGGCTGGTGCTGGCCCTGCTCGTCGGCGCGGTCATCATCGGCGGCATCCGGAGCATCGCCCGGGTCACCGACAAGCTCGTGCCGTTCATGGCGGTCTTCTACGTGCTCGCCTGCCTGACCGTGCTGTTCGCCAACCTGACGCAGATCCCCGAGGCGCTCTGGGCGATCGTCTCCCAGGCCTTCACCCCCGAGGCCGGCTACGGCGGCATCGTCGGCGTCCTCATCCAGGGCTTCCGCCGGGCGGCGTTCAGCAACGAGGCGGGGCTGGGCTCGGCGGCGATCGCGCACTCGGCGGTGAAGACCGAGGAGCCGGCGACGGAGGGGCACGTCGCCGTCCTCGAGCCGTTCATCGACACCGTCGTCATCTGCACGATGACCGCCCTGGCGATCGTCATCACCGGCACCTACGCCGACACCTCCAGCGATGCGGGCGTGGAGACGACGTCGGCAGCGTTCGAGACCGTCGTCGACTGGTTCCCCATCGTGCTGGCGGTCGCGGTCATCCTGTTCGCGTACTCGACGATGCTGGCCTGGAGCTACTACGGCCTGAAGGCCGCGACCTACCTGTTCGGCGAGTCGATGGTCGTCGACCGGACGTGGAAGCTGATCTTCTGCCTCTTCGTCGTCATCGGGGCGTCGTCCACGGTCGAGTCGGTGATCGGCTTCTCCGACAGCATGATCTTCCTGATGTCGCTGCCGAACATCGTCGGGCTCTACATCCTGGCCCGGGTGGTGAAGCGGGAGATCAACGGCTACCGGACCCGGCTGGAGACCGGCGAGATCGTGCCGGTCAGCGAGCGCACCTGAGCCGGATCACATGGCGCTGACGATGCGCCGCAGGTCCTCGGCCATGCGGGTGGCTTCCCGGGAGGCCCCGACGATGGCGTCCTGGGCTTGAGCCGTCGAGGCGTTCTGCTCCTCGACCGCCGCCGCGATCGTCGTCTGCGCCTCGACGACGCCGTGGATGACCTCCTGCACGCTGCCGAGCGCGGCGCCCGCCGCCTCGACGTCGTCGCGCACGGTGTCGACCACCCGCCGGATGCGCTCGGTCGCCCGCGCGGTCTCCGAGGCCAGGTCCTTGACCTCGCCCGCGACGACGGCGAACCCCTTGCCGGCCTCCCCCGCGCGAGCGGACTCGATCGTCGCGTTGAGCGCCAGCAGGTTCGTCTGGTCGGCGATGGTGGAGATGCTGCCGGCGATCTGGTCGATCTCGGTCATCGTCGCGGCCAGGCGCTCGATGGTCTCGGCGCTCGCCCGGGAACTCGCGCTGGCCTGGGTGGCGGTGGTGGTCGCGTGGCTGGCCGCGGCGGCGATCTCCGTGATGGCCGACCGCAGCCCGGTCATCACGTCGGTGGCCGTACCGACGTTGCCGTCCAGCCGGCGCCCGGCGTCCACGAGCTCGGCGAGCTGCTGCTCCAGGGTGGCGGCCCGGTTCGCCCGATCCGCGAGCGCAGCGGCGGCACCCTCCGCGGTCCGGGCCCGCTCGGCGGCCAGCTCGGCCTGGGCGGCCGCCTGCGCCTCCGCCTGCGCCTCCGCGCGGCGCCGCTCGGCCCGGCGCGCTCGATCGGACTCCTCGGCGAACTTCCAGGTGTAGGCCAGGAAGAAGGCCTCGGCCAGCAGGAACACCGCGTGCAGCAGCGCGAACACGAGCGGGTTCTCGCGGGCCTGCTCCGTGGAGTAGACGGTGTCCGGCGCGAAGAGGCTGGTGACCGCGTGGTGCACGGCGACGAACACGACGGCCAGGAGGAACGGCGTCCAGAGCTGGTAGAGGGACACCAGCGCGAGGAGCACGTAGAACCAGATGTGGAGGTCGGTCAGCCCGCCGCCGACGTGCACCAGCAGGTCGGCGCCGAACATGAGCCCGATGGCGGCTGCGCTCGCCCGCGCGCCACGCACGGGGAGCAGCACGGCTGCGGCGAGCGTGGCCACCAGCGCGGCCAGCTGTCCCCAGAACGCCCAGCCGTCCACGTCACGGACGAGAGCGAGGCCGATCAGCGCCAACACCCAGGGAACGCCCGACGATCTCCTTCATGATCTCGGTCGTCCCGCCGTAGATGGTCTGGATGCGGGCGTCGAGGAAGGCCTTGGCCACCGGGTACTCGAGCATGTAGCCGTACCCCCCGTGCAGCTGCAGGCAGCGGTCGACGACCCGCTTCTGCAGCTCGGTGGTCCACCACTTCGCCATCGCCGCGTCCTCGGCGGTGAACCGGCCGGCGTTGTGCTCGGTGATCGCCTTCTCGAGGTAGGTCTCGGCGATGGAGACCTCGGTGTGCATCTCGGCCAGCTCGAAGCGGGTGTTCTGGAACGCCCCGATGGGCCGGCCGAAGGCGGTGCGGGTCTTGCAGTGCTCGACGGTCAGGTCGAGCACCGTCCGGCTCGAGGCGACGGCGCCCGCGGCGATGGACAGCCGCTCCTGCGGCAGGTTCTCCATGAGGTGGACGAAGCCGCGTCCCTCGGTGCCGAGCAGGTTGGCCGCCGGCACGCGGACGTCCTCGAAGAAGAGCTCGGCGGTGTCCTGCGCCTTGAGCCCGATCTTGTCCAGGTTCCGGCCGCGTTCGAACCCGGGCATCCCGCGCTCGACGACCAGCAGGGAGAAGCCGCGCGCCCCGGCGTCGGGGTCGGTGCGGGCGACGACGATCACCAGGTCGGCGTTGATGCCGTTGGTGATGAAGGTCTTGGAACCGTTCAGCACCCACTCGTCGCCGTCCCGGCGGGCCGTGGTCCGCAGGCCCTGCAGGTCCGAGCCGGCACCGGGCTCGGTCATCGCGATCGCGGTGATGATCTCGCCGCTCACCACCCCCGGCAACCAGCGGCGCTTCTGCTCCTCGGTGGTCAGCCCGACCAGGTACGGCGCCACGACGTCGTTCTGCAGCGCGAAGCCGAGGCCACTGGCCCCTACCCGGGTGATCTCGGCGGACAGGATCGCGTTGTAGCGGAAGTCCGCGACCCCCGCTCCCCCGTACTCCTCGGGCACGTCCATCGCGAGCAGCCCCAGCGCACCCGCCCGGAGCCAGACCGCGCGGTCGACGACCCCGGCCTCCTCCCACGCGGCGTGGTGCGGCACGACCTCCTTGGCGAGGAAGTCGCGGACCATCGCGCGGAACGCCTCGTGCTCGGCCTCGTAGAGCGCGGACTGCACAGGGGCCTCCAGGGGTGCTCGGTTCCCGGGCGGCGGATGCCCCCGACGGCGAACATACCGATCGGGGAGCCCGTTCCCGAGGCCTCCGTTCCACCGTGGGAAGCCCGCCGGGCCGGCCCATCGATCCCGGTGCGCGACGCCTGGGGCTCCTGGGACAGGTGCGGCCGACACGTGCCCGGCGGTGGTGGCGGAAGCGGCCGCGGCCTCGGACCCTGGACGCCATGACCGCCCTCTACGCGTACGGCACGGCCCACGCGGTGGTGATGGTCGGCTCCTTCGGCGCGGAGGGGCTCACCCCGCGGCAGATCGGGCCCGCCCACGCGACGATCGGCCGGGTGAGCGGGCAGAGCCGCAAGGCGCTCTGCGGCGCCTACGTCTCCATCGACGAGCAGCTGCCCTGGCCGCCCGAGGGGTACGAGGAGCAGCAGCTCTGCCCCAACTGCGCCACCCTCGCTGCCCTCTGAGACCCCCTGGGCATAGGAAGCTAAGCCTGCGTATCGAGACCCGGAACCGTAGGTAAAGCTTCCTATGCCTGGGTCAGCCGCCCGCGACCGACGGCAGCACCTGGACGACGGCGCCGTCGCGCAGCGGGGTGGCCGGCCCGCCCTGCCACCGCACGTCCTCCCCGTCCACGTAGACGTTCACGAACCGGCGCAGTGCACCGGCCTCGTCGCGGATCCGGCGCTCGAGCACCGGGTGCCGCGCGGCGAGCGCGTCGAGCAGGCCCGCCACCGTGGCCCCGGCCGGTTCGACATCGAGCTCCCGGACGCCACCGGCCAGGTCGGCCAGCGACCCGGGCAGCACCAGCTGCACGTTCACCGCCGGCACCCGGTCACGGCAGCCGGGCGGCGCGGACGACGAGCACGTCGGGCAGGTGCTCGGCGACCGTGGTGAACGTGTCGCCCTCGTCGGCGCTGGCGTAGACGCAGCCGTCGCGGGTGCCCAGGTAGAGCCCCGTGCGCTCGTGGTCGTCGGTGCAGAAGGCGTCGCGGAGGACCGCCGTCCAGGAGCCGTCGGGCAGGCCCTCGCCCACCTCGGTCCAGCTGCTCCCGGCGTCGCGGGTGCGGTGCACCCGGAGCCGGCCGTCCGGGGGCACGCGCTGCACGTCGGCGACCAGCGGGACGACCCAGGCCGTGCCGGGCGTGCTCGGCGAGGCTGCGACCGGGAAGCCGAAGTCGGCCGGCAACCCGTCGGCTATCGAGATCCACGAGGCCCCGCCGTCGTCGGTGCGGAAGACCCCGAAGTGGTTCTGGGCGTACATCCGGCGCGGGTCGCCGGCATCGGCGGCCACCTTGTGCACGCACTGCCCGTACTCCGGCGGCTCGGGCAGGAACACCGCGCTGATGCCGCGGTTGTGCGGCCGCCACCCGGTCGCGCCGTCGTCGCTGACGTAGACACCACCGGTGCTCATCGCGACGGTCACCCGCCCGGTGTCCGGGTCGGGCAGCACCGTGTGCACCGCTCCCCCGCCGGCGCCCGGCTCCCAGGTGGGCCGGTGCGGGTGGTCCCAGAGGCCGCGGACGAGGGTGAAGCTGCAGCCGCCGTCGGTGCTGCGCCACAGCGACTGCGGCTCGCAACCGGCCCAGACGACGTCGGGGCGGGCCGCGGTGTCGGGGCGCAGCTGCCACACCCGGCCCAGCGCGGCACCGGTGTCCGCCGGGAAGCGGATGGCGCCGGAGTCGGTCTCGTGCCAGCTGCCGCCCAGGTCGTCGGACCAGGTCACGCTCGGCCCCCAGTGCCCGTACTGGACCCCGGCCAGCACGCGGGGCGAGGCGCGCCGGGTGTCGATCGAGACGGCCGCGACCTCCTGCGACAGCAGGTGCGGCCCGTCGAGGGTCCAGCTGCGGCGGCCGTCCTCGCTGCGGGCCAGCCACAGCCCCTTGCGCGTCCCGATGGCCAGCAGATCGGTCATGTGCACCCCTCCGGTGTGACGGTCCTGAGGGATAGGACCGCCATGGAGGCGAGAACTGAGCGGCGAGGACCGAGCGGCGAGGACCGAGCGGCCGGCTCAGCGGCGCGTGGCGCCACCCTCGGGGTGCTCGTGCCGGCCCTCGGTGACCACGTCGGGTGCCAGCCGCTGCGCCTCCGCCCGGAGCCGCTCGGCCTCCGAGCGGTCCTCCGCCGCGCGGCCGGCGCGCTCCCGCGCCTCCCGCTCGGCGAGCGCCGCGCGCTCCTGCACCTCGGCGAGCTCCCGCCGCGCCCGGGCCGCCTGCTCCTCGGCGAGGGCCTGCTCCGCGTCGGCGCGGGCGGCGCGGACGTGCGCCTCCTGGATGTTCTCGCGCGCCTGCTCCCGGTGCCCGGCCTCCCGGCGGACCCGCGAGACGCGGTTGCGCCTGGCCAGCGCGAGCGCCGCCAGCGCCAACACCACCAGCACGACGACGACGATCAGCACGATCAGCCAGGTGTCCACGGGCCCTCCTCGGTGTCGCCGAGGCAGATGCCCGGGGGCCCGGGAACCAAACGCCCCGGGCCGGCCGCTCACGCCAGGGCGCTACCGGCCTGCCACTGCCCCCACGGGATCGCCCAGTCGTAGATGTCGCCGTCGGCCGCCGACAGCATCGGCCCGATCGAGTTCTTGATCTCCACCACGTCGCCCGGCTGCGAGAAGTCGAAGAACCAGGCTGCCCGCTCGGTGGAGAGGTTGATGCAGCCGTGGGACACGTTCTCCCGGCCCTGCTGGGCCACCGACCACGGGGCGGCGTGCACGAACTCGCCGTTGTCGTTGAGCCGGACGGCGTACTCCACCGGGGTCCGGTAGCCGTTGGGGCTGTCGACCGGCGTGCCGTAGGTGCTGGAGTCCATGATCCGGTCGCGGTTGAGCTCGGTGACCACGTGCGGGCCGTTGCGGCTCGGGAAGTCGGGGCCACCGGCGCTCATCGGGAAGGTCTGCACGAGCTGGTCGCCGTCGTAGACGTCCATCGTGTGGGTGGCCGCATCGGCCACCGACACGTGCCGCTCACCGACGGAGAAGGAGATCGAGCGGTCCTTCTCCCCCCACACCCCGTCGCCGAAGTCGACGCCGTAGAGCTCGGCGTCGAGGGTGACCTCGATGTTCTCGGGCCAGTAGGTGGACGGCCGGAAGTGCACCTCGGTGTCGCTGAACCAGTTCCAGACGCCGTCGGTCGGCGTGCTGCTGGTGACCTGCAGGTGGCTCTCGACAGCGGCCTTGTCGGTGACCGGGTCCTCGAAGTACACGCGGATCGGCATGCCGACTCCGACGGTCTGCCCGTCGAGGGGGCCGATGCCCGGGGTGGAGAGGGTCTGCGGAGTGACGGTCGTGAAGGTCGACGTCGCCGTCGTCTCCTCCTCGTCGGCGTTGCTCGCGGTGGCGGTGAGCGTGTAGCTGGTGCCGTACGCCAGCGGGGTCTCCGGCGTCCACACCTGGGCGTCGCCGTCGGCCGCCGGCTTCTCGGTCGCTCCGTCCTCGGTCGCCCCGTCCTCGGTCGCCCCGTCCTCGGTGGCGCCTTCCTCGGCCGCCTGGTCGTCGGCCGCCCCGTCCTCGGCCGCGTCGGTGACCGCTCCGGGCACGGAGGTGCCGTCACCGGAGGTGACCGTGACCGCATCGAGCCCACCACCGCTGACGGAGATCTCCAGCGGGACCACGGGCGAGACGTCCACGGCACCGTCGGTGACCGCGAACTCCAGGGTCGCGGGCTCGGCGGCGGGAGGCGCGGTCGGCTCGGCGGATCCCCCGGCGTCGTCCCCGGTGCACCCGGCGAGGAGCACGAGCGCTCCCGTGGCGATCATCGCGGCAGTCCGTCGCACCTGTCCCGGCTCCTCTCCCCACCCCGCCCGGAGCCGGACGAGGACAACCCGTACCAGTGTCCACGCCGGACGCCCAGCGGGGAGTGGAGTGGGTCACGACCCGCAGTGCCGCCGGGTGCTGGTCGTCCCACCTGGCGCAGCAGGCGACAACCGCACGGCGGAGACCGTGGCGAAGGGCACGCTCCCCGCCGGCAGGATCCACCCCGGGCGCTGGTATCGTTCACCCTCGTTGCCCGGCTCGCCGGGCGGCACCGCGCCATTAGCTCAATTGGCAGAGCAGCTGACTCTTAATCAGCGGGTTCGGGGTTCGAGTCCCTGATGGCGCACCAGGATCGACCAGCGGCTTCGCCCTCCGGGGTGGGGCCGCTTCGTCGTCCCGGGCGCCGGTGTTCCACCAGCTCCGGTCACGTTCCGCCGCGAAGCGCGTCGACCGGCTCGATCCTGGCCGCCCGGCGCGCCGGGAGGCCGCCGGCCACGAGACCGACGACGGCGCCGAGCACTGCGCCACCCAGGGCGATCCAGGGATCGACCACCGGCGTCCAGCCCCGTGCCAGGGAGATGCCGACGACCGCGAAGACGCCCAGCGCCGCGCCGAGGAGGCCGCCGAGGAGGCCGATGACCACGGACTCGGCCACGAACTGCCCGGCGATCTGCTTCCCGGTCGCGCCGATCGCCCGGCGCAGCCCGATCTCGCCGACCCGCTCCATCACCGACAGCATGGTCACGTTCGCGATACCGACCCCGCCGGCGAGCAGGACGATCACCGAGAGGATGACGAACACCCCGTTCACGTCGGACTGGACATCCCGCCCCAGTTCCGACCGGCCGTCCGGGGCGCTGACCTCGAGGCTCTCCGGGGCGTCGGGCGCCAGGGCCAGGGCGGCCTGGGTGCGCAGCTGCGGGCCGGCCCCGATCGCGATGCGGGCCTGGGCGTCGCCGGGGGCCCGCAGGCCGAAGTCGGCGCGGGCGGTGTCGGTGGGGACGATCACCGCGTCGAGCAGCTCCGCGCGGGCGTCGAACGACTCGACCACCCCCAGGACGGCGTAGGCGATGCCGTCGATGAACACCGACGGCTGGGAGTCGACCCGGTGCACGCCGAGCCGTTCCGCTGCCCGGGCACCCAGCACCGCCACCCGGTCGGCCCGCCGGTCGTGACCGGAGTCGAAGAACCGGCCGGTGGACAGCCTGCCGCCCACCGTGTCCAGCAGCGCTTCGGAGGCCGCGTAGACGGGCGGTGGCGCGCTCGGTGGCTGGGAGGGGTCGTTCACCGGAACGGCCGTCACCACCACGTCGGGCAGCGACACCTCCGCCAGCAGGGCCGCCGACTCGATCCCGGCCAGCCGCTCCAACCGGGGGACGGCGTCCCAGGGCAGGGCCGCGGCGGCCACGGTCGCCCCACCGCCGGTGCTCGCGGTCGTCGGGGCGACCACGAGCTGGGTGACCGCGTTGGCGTCGAACTGCCGCGCGATCTGGCCGGCGGCGGTCTGGGCGAGGCCGACGGTCGTGACCAGCGCGGCGATGCCCAGGACCGTGCCGGCCATGGTCATGACCAGCCGGCCGGGCCGGGACCCGATGTCCGCGGTCGCCTCGCCGAGCAGATCCAGGAGGCGGAACCGGTCCGCCGGGTCGAACGGCGCGCTGCCCGGCGCCGTGGCCGGCAACCGGTGCCGACGCAGCCGGGCCGGCAGGCGCATCCACGAGGGGCGCCGGGTGCGGGACGACGGCGCGGCCGGGCCGGTCACCCCACCTCGCCCACGCGGCCGTCGGCGAGCCGGATCTGCCGCGCGGCGCGCCCGGCCACGCCGACGTCGTGGGTGATGACCACGAGCGTCAGCCCGTCCGCGTGCAGCTCCTCGAACAGAGCCATGATCTCGGCGGACGTGGCCTGGTCGAGGTTGCCGGTCGGCTCGTCGGCCAACAGGACGCGCGGCCGGGAGGCCACGGCCCGGGCCACCGCGACCCGTTGGCGTTCGCCTCCGGACAGGGTCCCGGGCAGGAAGTCCGTGCGGTGCTGCAGGCCCACCCGCTCGATCGCCTCCCGCGCCCGGGGCTCGCGCTCCGCGCGCGGCGTCCCGTTGTAGAGCATGGGCAGCAGCACGTTCTCGAGCACGCTCCGCCGTGACATCAGGTGGAAGGCCTGGAACACGAACCCGAGGTGACGGGCGCGCAGGGCGGCACGCTCGTCCTCCCCGAGGGATCCGGTGAGCAGCCCGCCGAGCCGGTACTCGCCGACCGTGGGCCGGTCGAGCAGCCCGAGGATGTTCAGCATCGTGGACTTGCCCGACCCGCTCGGCCCGGTGATGGAGACGTACTCGCCGTCGGCGATCGACACGCTCACGCCCTTGAGCGCCTGCACCTCCGGCGGCCCCGGGAAGGACCGGGTGACGTCCCGGAGCTGGATGGCCGGGGCCGGAGCCGGGAGGGGGGCGGTGACGGCGGCGAGAACCGGAGCCGGCGCCTTCGCCGTCACCGCCCGACCACCACGAGGTCGCCCTCGCCGAGACCGCCCTCCACCGCGCGGATCTCGACGGCGCCGTCGGCGGCCAGCCCCGTCTCCACCACGACCAGGCGGGTCCGGGCACGAGCACCGTCACGCGGGTCGCCGTCGACGACCTCGACCCGGGACTCGCCGCCGGGCCCGGCGCTCAACGCGGCCAGGGGCACCGACAGCACGTCGCCGTCGGTCGCACCGACCGGGATCCCGACCCGCACGTTGGCGCCCTGCAGCTCGGTGACCTGCTCGGGGGTGAGCGGCGCCGGCTCCAGCTGCACGGTCCACCGCGCCTCCTGCCCCTCACCGGGGGTGACCTCGGTGATCGTCGCGGCGTGCTCGGCTCCGTCGGGCAGCTCGAAGGTCGCGGCCATCCCCGCGGCGAGCAGCCGGGCATCCGCGGCCGCCACGGTGCCGGAGAGCCCGAGGGTCGCCCCCGACACGGTCATGGCCGCGCCGTCGAGCACCGTGCCGCGGCGGGTACCCACGGCGTCCACCCGACGCGGCAGCTGGGTGAGGTAGAGGACCTCCCCCGCCGGCAGCCACGGGAGAACCAACTCCTGCGCCTCGGCCAGCGCGCCGCGCGCCTGGGTGAGCTGCTGCTCGGCAGCGGAAAGCTGGGCTCGCTGCGCCGCCGTGTCGGCCGGCACGGCCAGCTGCTGACGCCGGAGCTGGGCCAACGCCAGCGCGTCCCGCAGGTCGCCGACGGTCACCGCGTCATCGGGGGTGGCGGCGAGTGCGGCCTCCAGTCCCCGCCTGGCGCTGGCGACGGCGTTGTCCGCCTCCCGCACCTCGACGGCCGACGGACCGCGCTGAGCCGTGGCCAGTTCCGCCCGCGCGGCGGCGACCCCCTGTTCAGCGCCCCTGACCGCGTCCTG
The DNA here is from genome assembly GCF_008124835.1 of Blastococcus xanthinilyticus. GTDB lineage: Bacteria > Actinomycetota > Actinomycetes > Mycobacteriales > Geodermatophilaceae > Blastococcus > Blastococcus xanthinilyticus. The sequence goes on from NZ_VNHW01000022.1 coordinate 22,721, forward strand.
CGCCCCGAGCAACGCCTCCGCGGCGCCCTCCTCGGCGGCCGGTGTCGGGTAGCCGGCCTGGGCGTACAGCGCGGTGACCGCGGCGGCCGCAGTCCCGTCGAACACATCCTCGGCGGGATCACCGGCGTCCAGGCCGATGGCCCGCGCGGCCTCCTTGAACTGGACGACGTCGGGCCCGGAGACCCCCACGCGCAGGGCCCGGTACGCAGGCAGCTCCCCCGGCAGCACGATGACCGGGCGGCCGGCGATCTCCAGGGCGACACCCAGGGGCCCGAGCTCGGAGCCGACCTCGGGCACCTGCCCGGTCACCACCGCGGGACCGGAGATGGCGGAGGTGTCGACGGTGACCTCCACCGGGTCGGCGTAGGCGACCTCGCCGCGGATGGTGACGTCGTTGCTCAGCGGCCCGAAGGCCACGGGCACGGTCACCAGACCGGGCGCCGGCGTGTCGGCCCCGGCGGCGTCCGGTGCGACCACGAACCGGCCGACGAGCAGGCCGGTGACCAACGCCGCGACCGCCACCGCGGCGGTGAGCCACAGCGGGCGGTTGCGACGGAGCAGCGCCGGCCAGGCAGACCACCGGGAGGGTCCCGCCCCGGCGGCGCCGCCTTCGGCCGGGTGCTCCCCGTCAGGCTCGACCACGGTCAGTCCTGCTGGACTGCGGCGACCATCGCATCCAGCTCCGTCTTGTGGTCGTCGATGAACTGCTGCTCGATCTGCCGGGTGATCTCGGCGTGGCGCTCGCGGTAGTCCGTCTCCTCGCGGCAGTCGAGATCGGCCAGCGCCAGCTCCACCTCGCGCTCGCCGAGCGCGTCGATCGCCGCCTGGTCGGGCTCACCCGAGGCGAGTCCCTCGTCGGACATGCCGACGTTCTCGTACATGGCGTTCAGCTCCTGGTGGATGGAGTCCGTGGCCTCCATCGGGTTGGCGTGGCCCCCGTGGCCCGCAGCGTCCATGCACGCTGTCCACTCGGCGTCCAGCTCTGCCATGCCGGGCCACGAAGCCATGTCGACGTACAGCTCGTTGAGGGCGTCGAACAGCGGCTTGAACTCCTCCGACTGCGCTGGGTCCTCGCCGGCGACCTCGTGCTGCGCAGCGCCGTAGCAGCCCGCCGTCGTCCAGTCGTACTCGAAGGAGGCGTCCCCGGACGTCTCCTCCTCGTCGGGCATCGGCCCGTGCAGCGCCTCGTAGAAGGCCGTCTGCTCCGACTCCGAGAGGGTGGCCACGTAGTCGGCGTTCGGGTCGACGTACTCGTGCTCCGCCGGCGTCTCCTCGGCCATCGGGGAGGTGACCGCGCCGTAGCCGTACTGGGCCACCCACTCCCGCTCGTCGGGTTCCCACTCGATGTCCTCGCCGGAGAAGGAGACGGTCGCGGACGTGTCGGGCCGGTACTCGAAGCCCTCGTCCTGCATGCACTGCGCGACGAGCTCCTCCGTCTCCCTCTGCTGCTGGGCGAACTGCCGTTCCTGCTCCTCGGGCGAGAGGTCGGCGCCGTATGCCGCGCTGAGGTACTCCGTCAACGGCGACTCCTGCTCGGCATCACCCGACGCTCCGGTGGCGTCCTCCTCCGACCCCGAGCAGCCGGACAGGAGGACGGCGAGGACGGCCGCGGCCGACAGTGGGGTGAGGGCACGACGGATGCGCATGGAGTCTCCCGAGGACGGTGGTGGCCGCACGGTAGACGGCGATGACCGCCGCGCGAGGGATTCCCGGAACGGGTCAGGTCACATTCTGGAATCGAGGCCCTCGCCGGCACCGCGAGTCCACCGGACCGCGCCGACCTGGGCAGTCGTCCGACGGGCAGCCGTAGGGTCGCCCGGTGATCTGGAAGCGCGCCGTGTTCGCGCTGTTCGCCGTCGCGGCGGGCACCAACGTCCCCACCCCGCTGCTGCTGATCTACCAGGACCGCCTCGACCTCTCGGCGGAGGTGCTGACGGCGCTCTTCGGCTGCTACGCGGCGGGTCTGGTCCCCGCCCTCCTGCTGGCCGGGCAGCTGTCGGACCGGCTGGGCCGCCGGCAGGTCGCCATCCCCGGGATCGTGCTCTCGGCGCTGGCCTCGCTGGCGTTCGCCGCAGCCGGTGACTCGCTGACCCTGCTGTTCGCCGCCCGCTTCCTGCAGGGCGTGGTGAGCGGCGTCGTGTTCAGCGTCGGCAGCGCGTGGGTGGGCGAGCTCTCCCTGGCGTCCGGGGAGGGCGCCGGTGGCCGGCGGGCCGCGTTCGCCATGACCGCCGGCTTCTCGCTCGGCCCGCTCACCAGCGGGCTGCTCGGCCAGTACGCCCCCGCGCCCACCGTGCTCCCCTACCTCGTGCACACCGTGCTGGTCGCGGTCGGGCTCGCCTTCGCCGTGCGGCTGCCGGAGACCGTCGACCTGCAGCAGCGCCGCGACGCCGGCACCACCCACACCCCGGCCGCACCGCTGATCCGCCCCGGGGACGGCCTGCTGGTGTTGACCGTGCTGGCTCCGGTCGCGGTGTGCGTCTACGCCTTCCCGTCCACGGTCATCAACGCGGTGCCGCTGCTGGTCGAGCTGCCCTACGGCGGGGTCGCGGTCACCGGCGTGCTGGCCGGGGTGACGCTCGGGGCGGGCACGGTGGTGGCCGGGTTGCAGCGCCGGCTCACCCGGTGGACGGCCGTCGTCGGCGTCGCCCTGGGCACGGCCGGCTACGGTTGCGCGGCGGTCTTCGCCGAGACCGGTGCGCTGCCCTGGCTGGTGCTCGCCGCACCGCTGCTCGGGGCGGGCGGCGGGCTCTGCCTCGCGGCGGGCCTGACGCTGACCGCCCGGCTGGCCGCCCCGGCGCGGCTCGGCGCCCTGACGTCGCTCTTCCTCGCCTGCGCCTACGTCGGGTTCGCCGCACCGTTCGTCATGGCGGTGGTCGCGCGCGCCACGTCGGCGACCGTTCCGCTGGCCGCCGCGGCCGTGCTGAGCGCCGTCCTCGCCGTCCGCCTGCTGCCGGTCGCCCGGGCCGGGCGGCTCTAGGCCCGGGACACGACGACGCCCCCTCCCGAACGGGAGGGGGCGTCGCCAGGTGTGTCGCGTCAGCCGGCGATGTCGGCCGCGAACTCGCCCTCGAAGGACTCCTGGAGGACCGTCGCGCCGCCGGGAACGTCGGCCGGCTGGAGGATGAAGCTCTCCAGGCTGGGCGACTTGCCGAGCTCGAAGCCACGGATCGGGACGGTGAGGCCGCCGGTCTCGGCCTCTTCGAGCTCCTGGAAGGCGGTGAGCACGCCCTCGCGGGTGAGGTCACCGTTCTCGCAGGCCTGGTCGAGCACCTGCTTCATCAGCTCGGCCATGCCGAAGCCCACGACGACGCCCAGGCTCGGGGTCGCCTCGGGGTAGGCCTCCTGGTACTGCTGGAGCAGCTCGGGGTGCGCGTCGAAGGACGACACCGGCGAGGCGACGTACAGGTGGGTCTTCAGCCACTCGGCCGCCGGGCCCTCGAGCAGGCCCGGGGCGAAGACCGGGTTGCTGCCGAGGATCGGCACGTCGAGGCCCTGGGCCGCCGCCACCGTCGCCACCGAGGCGGTCTGCCCGGGGGCGACGGTGAGCGCGATGGCGTCCACGCCCGCGGACTTGAACTGGGTGATCTGGGCGCTCATGTCCTGGTCGGTGGCCTTGATCTGGGCCGGGATGATCTCCAGGCCCTTCGCCGCGGCGACGGCCTCGCTGCCCGCCAGGCCGTTGGCCCCGTACTCGCCCTCGAAGTAGATGTGGCCGACGGTGTCGCCCTCCTGGAGCAGGCCCTGCTCGAAGAGATAGTCGTAGCCGTTGGCGATCTCCACGTCGTAGGTGGCCCCCACGACGCCGGTGCCGGGGATCTCGGTCAGCGTCTTCGACCAGGCCGACGGGAAGTTGACGATCTGGTCGGCCTCGTACTCCGGCGCGAGTGCGGTGTTGATCGGCGAACCGATCGTCTGCTGCATCGCGAGGATGTTGTCCTGCATGCCGCTGTAGAGCTGGACGCCCTGCTGCGGAACGTAGCCGGTGTCCTGGATCTCGAGGCTGACGTCGTAGGTGTCGCAGACCTGGTTGTTCTCCCAGAACAGCTGGTTGGCGTTGGTGATGTCGTTGCCGAGGGCGGCGAAGACACCCGTCAGGTCGGTGAGCACGCCGAGGTTGATGGTCTCGCCCTCGATACCGACGTCGGTCGCGACGTCGCCGCCGGCGGCCGCTTCTCCGCCGCCGGAGCTCTCCGGCGCCTTGGTGCTGCAGCCGGTGGCGGCCACGACGAAGGTGGCGGCCAGCATCGTCACGCCGGTGGATCGCTTGCTGAGTCTCACGTGGTGCTCCCTTGGGCTGGTGGGTCGGACGGAGTGGGTTCGGAGGTCGGGCCGTGGGATTCGGGTGGTCGCTGGGTGACGGAGCCCCCGGGGCGGCGGAAGCGGCCGGTGATCCGCCTGGCGATGCCGGCCAGGCCGGCGGGTTCGAAGAGGATGACCACGACGATCGCGGCGCCGAAGAGGAAGCGGGCGGCCTCGCCGGCGGCCAGGCCGCCGGAGCCCCGGTCGCCGACGAAGGGGATCAGGTCGGCGTAGCGCTGGAAGACCAGCGGGAGCGCGCTGACGAAGATCGCGCCCAGGACGGCGCCGTTCACCGACCCGAGGCCGCCGAGCACGATCATGGCCAGGTAGAGGATGGACAGCTCCAGCCCGAACGACTCCGGGGCGATGCTGCCGATGGACAGGGCGTACATGACCCCGGCCAGGCCCGCGTACATGGAGCTGACCAGGAAGATGCGCGCCTTGTAGCCCTGCACGTTGACGCCCATGACCGAGGCGGCGACCTCGCTGTCGCGCTGGGTCTGCAGCGCCCGGCCGGGACGGCCGCGCAGCAGGTTCCGGGCGAACAGGTAGGCGGCGAGGGCCAGGACCAGCCCGAGGTACCAGAGCCGCTCGGCCTCGCGGAACGGCACCCCGAGGACGTACAGCTCCGGGTCGCGGTTGGCGAAGGCGAAGCCGAACAGCTCGAAGTTCGGGGCGGCGCGGCCGTTGAACCCGCCGGTGACCTCGGTCCAGCTGTTGAGCACGTGGATGCCGATGAACACCAGCGCCAGGGAGGCGACACCGAGGTAGATGCCGCGCAGCCGGGCGGCGAGCGGGCTGAAGATCAGCCCGGCGAGGCCGGCCAGCAGCACCCCGACGATCATCCCGACGATCGGCGGCAGCCCCAGCCCGCCCAGCTCGGCGACCCCGAGGCCCCCCTCCTCACCGGAGATGTAGGTGTAGCTGACCGCACCGACGGCGAGGAAGAAGGCGTGCGCCAGGGACAGCTGCCCGCTGTTCCCGACCAGCAGGTTCAGCCCGATCGCGCCGACGATCGCGCCGAACACGGCGAAGCCGGTGCGCAGCCAGAACTCCTCCACGTACAGCGGCAGCGCCAGCAGCACCACCAGCAGCGCGACCAGCAGCAGCGGCTTGAGCCACGACCGCCGGCTCCGCGCGGGCGCCGGTGCGCTCCCCCCGGCCCGGCTGGCCCCGGCCGGGGCGGTCACGGTGGCCTCAGACACGGGTCAGCTCCTTGGTCCCGAACAGGCCGGAGGGCCGGAACATGAGGACGATGATCATCACGATGAACGGCACCACCGCGCTGAACCCGCGGCCGAGGAACAGCAGCTGGTCCTGGTAGCCGGCGGCCATCGCCTCGGCGATGCCGATCAGCAGGCCACCGACCAGCGCACCGCCGGTGGAGTCCAGGCCGCCGAGGATCGCCGCGGGGAACGCCCGCAGCGCGACGGCGTAGGCGGTGGGGGTGACCCCGGGGGTCGGTGACCCGACCAGGAACAGCGCCGCGACCGCGGCCAGCACGCCCGCGACCACCCAGGCCAGGGCGGAGACCCGCCCCTGGCGGATGCCCATGAGCGCCGCGGTCTCGCCGTCCTCGGCCGAGGCGCGCATCGCGATCCCCCAGCTCGAGTACTTGAACGCCAGGAAGAACGCCGCGATCAGCACCGCCGCCACCAGGAAGGCGATCAGCCGGTTCTGGCTCAGCCCGACGCTGCCGATCCGGAAGGACTCCCCGCCCCACGGGTGCGGCACGTTGAGGATGTCCGAGCCGAGCCGCCGGATCAGCTCGGTCAGCAGGATGATGTCGACGCCGATGGTGACGATCGCCAGGCTGATCACCGCCGCGCCGCGGAGCCGGTTGATGATCAGCCGCTCGATGACGATCGCCGCGGCCGCGGTGATGAGGATGCCCACCAGCACCGCCGGCAGGAACCCGATCGAGTCCGAGAGCCGGGCGATGGAGTAGGCGCCCAGCAGCAGCAGCGAGCCGTGGGTGAAGCTCACGACCTCGCTGGCCTTGAAGATGATCACGAACCCCAGGGCGATCAGCGCGTAGAGCGCGCCCAGGGAGATCCCGTTGAGGAGCAGGGACAGGAACTGGGTCACGACGTCGCCCCAGACGAGTCGGAGGAACGGGGGTCGGCGGCCGGCCGTCGGCCGGCCTCGGCGGTCTGGTCGTGCTCGGCGGCGTGGTGCTCGGCGGCGTGGTGCTCGGCGGCGTGGTGCTCGGCGGCGTGGTGCTCGGCGGCGTGGTGCTCGGCGGCGTGGTGCTCGGCGGCCTCGGCCGGGTCGGCCTCGTCGCCGGAGCCGAGGTAGGCGCGGATCACCTCGGGGTCGGACTGCACCTGCGCCGGGGTGCCGTCGGCGATCAGGCGTCCGAAGTCGAGCACGGTGACCCGGTCGGCCAGGGACATGACCATCCCCATGTCGTGCTCGACGAGGACGACGGAGATCCCGAGCGCCGAGCGGATCTCCAGGATGGCCGCGGCCATCCGGTCGGTCTCCTCGGCGTTCATGCCGGCCACCGGCTCGTCCAGCAGCAGCAGCCGGGGCTCGGTGCACAGCGCCCGGGCGACCTCGACCCGCTTCTGGTCGCCGTAGGAGAGCACCCCGACCGGGGTGTGCAGCTTCTCGCCGAGATCGAGGAACTCGGCGATCTCCGCGATCCGGGCGCCGTGGATCTTGCCCTCGCGGGTCGCCTTCGGCAGCCGCAGCCCGGCGGCGAGGAAGCCGGCCTTGGTGAGGTGGTGGCGGCCCAGCATCAGGTTCTCGGCCACCGACTGGGTGCCCGACAGCGCGATGTTCTGGAACGCCCGGGCCACGCCGATGCCGGCGATCTTGTACGGGCGCATCTGGTCCAGCCGGTGCTCGCCGAACCGGACCTGGCCCTCGGCGGCCTTGTAGACGCCGGACAGGACGTTGAACATCGTCGACTTGCCCGCGCCGTTGGGGCCGATGATGGCGTGGATCGCGCCGGGCTGGACGGTGAAGGACACGTCGGACAGGGCGTTGATCGCCCCGAACCGGACGCTGACCCCGTCCACCTCCACCGGCGGGATGTCCGACCGGATCTCCGGCCCGGCCGGCCCCGTGGCCGACCCCGCAGCCGTCGCCCCGGTCATGCCGTCCACCGCGACAGCTTCTTGCCCGACGCCGCCCGCACCCGCGGGTGCTCCGCGTCGCCGCCGTCGTGGCCCAGGTACAGCCGCTGCACCTCGTCGGTCTGCGACAGCTCGCGCGCGTCGCCGGACAGCGACACCTCCCCGACGTCGAGCACGTAGGCCAGGTCGGCGACCCCGAGGGCCATCGTCGCGTTCTGCTCCACCAGCAGCACCGAGGTGCCCTGCCGGTTGATCTCCGCGACGACCTCACCGATCTGACCGATGATCCGCGGCGCCAGGCCGAGCGACGGCTCGTCCAGCAGCAGCAGCTTCGGGCTGGCCATGAGCGCCCGGCCGATGGCGAGCATCTGCTGCTCACCGCCGGACAGCAGCGCCCCGCGCTGGGAGCTGCGCTCCTTCAGCACCGGGAACATGTCGTAGACCCGCTCCTGGGCCTTGGCCTTGGCGGCCTTGTCCCGGTTCCCCATCCCACCGGCGCGCAGGTTCTCCTCCACGGTGAGGCGGCCGAAGATCCGCCGCCCCTCGGGCACCTGGACCAGCCCCAGCCGGACCGCCTGCGCCGGATCGCGGGAGACCAGGTCGGTGCCGTCGAAGTTCACCGACCCGGACTCGACCCGGCCTCGGTGCAGGCGCAGGGTGCCGGAGATGGTGCGCAGGAGGGTCGTCTTCCCGGCGCCGTTGCTGCCGAGCACCGCGACGACCTTCCCGTCGGGCACCTCCATGGACACCCCCCGGACGGCCTGGACGGCACCGCCGTAGGTGACGTGCAACGACTCGATGCTCAGCACGGACAGCACATCCTTTCTGCGCCGACGGGCGGCGCTGGGGCGAGCGTGCAACAAAGGGCGGCCCGTGCTGCGGGGCCGCCGGGAAGGCGGGAACCGACTCCGTCGGCGGGCGCCGCTGCCGGCCGACCGGACGCCCGGCGGAGCCGCGGACGGCGTCTCCGACGGGACGTGCACCTCCCCGGCCCAGGGGCACGGGGACGTGATCTGGCGCACATGGGGCGTGACTCTAGGGGTAGATCACCAGGAGTCCACCGCCGCGATGGTCACGGATCGGTCACCTTCCTGACCGAGGTCGACCGGACGGCCGGCGGACTCCCCGGTCCGCTACCGGCGGGGACCCCGTGGGCCGCGGGCACGTTCCCCGCGGTACCGACGTCGTCCGCGCGGCGGTGCCGGCGTCAGCGGATCCGGGACCCCGGCCCGCGACGGCGCACCACGACCGACGACGCCGCCACGTCCCGGCAGCTGCGGGCACCCGGTCGGGGGGCGGGCCGCGGGAGAGCCGGCGCCACGACGTCGACCTGGATGGCGTCGAGCGCCGCGGCCGCCCGCCGCCACGACTGCTCGGGGGTGTCCCCCACGGTCACGACCTGCCCCAGCCGCTCCTGCCAGCAGGTGGCGGGCCCGGCCACGCGGCCGACGTCGGTGACGACCTCGGCCGCGACGAGCCCGGGGATGCCGGCCGCCTCACGGACGCCGGCGACCTCGCGCACCACGCCGACCGCGTGCGCGACCAGGAGGACCTGCGTGCTGGCACCGGCCGCGCCGGGCGCCGGGACGGCGGGGGGCTCGCCGAGCAGCAGCCCGACCGCCAGGTCCGCGGTGTCCACGCCGCTCACCAGGTCGGTGCAGGCGTGTCCACCCCCGCCGGGGAGGCCGGGCCCGAGGTCGGCCAGCCGCGGCCCGGCCGGGCCCAGGAGGAACTCGAGGTGGAACGGCCCGGCGTCGTGACCGGTAGCGGCGAGCCAGGCGCGGACCCAGTCGATGGCCTCCGGCACCGGTGGCCTGGTCGTCGCCGTGCGGACGAGGGAGTCCAGGTGCGGCGGCGGCGTGGTGACGACCTCCGACCACGCGAGGACCACCGGGTCGCTCCCGTCGACGTAGCCGTCGACGCCGAACCGCGGTCCGGGGACGTGCTCCTCGACGACCAGCAGCCGGCGCGGCCGCATGCCCCGCCCGTAGTCCGGGCGGGCGAGGTGGCGGGCCGCCAGCGCGCGGAGTTCCCGGTCGTCGGAGACGAGGCCCGCGTCGAACGCCCCACCACCGTCGACGGGGCGGACCACGCACGGGTAGCCGATCGGCGAGGTGAGGTCCGGGTCGTGCGCGGCCACCTCCGCCCAGTCGACCCCAGGCAGGCCGGCGTCCGCGAGCGCCCGGTGCAGTGCGCCCCGGTCGTCGGCCAGCGCCGCTGACCCCGGGGTGGGGCCGCGCAGCCCGAGCGCCCGCGCGGCGACGGCGGCGGTCCCGGCGAAGCCGGGGACGGCGCTGGTCACCGCGACCACCACGCCCTCGAGCGCGCGGACCGCCTGCAGCACCGCGTCGGCGTCGAAGGTGTCGCACTCGATCCACCGGTCGACGACCCAGTCGTCGTCCGGGCCGTAGCCGGCCCGGTCGAGGGTGAGCACCGCCGTCTGCAGCCCTCGGTCCAGGGCCCGGTCGAGCTGCACCACGCCGGCCGGGTCCAGCCGCTCCCCGGCCGCCAGCTCGGTCCGCGCGGCACGGGGCCGGACCGGCAGCTCGACGACGACGAACCACGCGGGAACAGCGGAGGGAGACCCGGTCCGACCGGCGTCCATCGGCGTCGGCATGGTCCACTGTCCCCCGTCGGTCCGGTGCGCGAAGCCGCACCATACCGGGCGGTCGGTTTCGGTGGAACGAGAACGGTCGAGTACTGCACGTCACTCTCCGGGGGCCTGTAGCGGGCCGCGGGAAGGCGGGCACCCCTGACGGCGGTTGACCAGCACGTGACCGCCTCCTCCCCCGATGTCGACGTCGTCGTGATCGGCGCGGGGCAGGCAGGGCTCGCGACGGGGTGGGCGCTGGCCCGGCAGGGCTTCGAGCGCGGCACCGGCTTCGTCCTGCTCGACGGGGAGGACGCCCCCGGTGGCGCCTGGCGGCACCGCTGGCCCTCGCTCACCCTCGGCGGCACCCACCGGGTGCACGACCTCCCCGGCCTCGGCTTCGCCGCCGGCGACGACAGCACCCCGGCCGTCGAGTCGGTCCCGGCCTACTTCGCCGATTACGAGCGGCGTTTCGACCTGCCGGTGGTGCGGCCGGTCCGCGTCCGCGCCGTCCGGCGCACCGCCGACGGGCGCTTCCGGGTGGAGAGCGACCGCGGCACCTGGACCGCCCGCGCCGTCGTGAACGCCACGGGCACCTGGACCCGGCCGTTCGTCCCCCGCTACCCCGGGCAGGAGCTGTTCCGGGGGCGGCAGCTGCACCCGGTCGAGTACCGCAGCGCCGAGGAGTTCCGCGGGCAGCACGTCGTCGTCGTGGGCGGCGGCGCCTCGGCGACCCAGCTGCTGGGCGAGATCTCCCGGGTCACCTCCACCACGTGGGTCACCCGGCGGCCCCCGGTGTGGCGCGACGGGCCGTTCGACGAGGACGCCGGCCGACGGGCCGTCGCGATGGTGGAGGAGGCCGTGCGCGAGGGACGGCGTCCGGGCAGCGTCGTCGGCGTCACCGGACTGGCCACCTCGACGCCGTACGTGCGCGACGGCCTTCGGCGCGGCGTCCTGGACCGGCTGCCGATGTTCGACCGGATCACCCCGGACGGAGTGGCCTGGGACGGCTCGGACGGGGAACCCGGCCGGTTCGTCCGCGCCGACGTGATCCTGTGGGCCACCGGCTTCCGCGCCGCCGTCGGCCACCTGGCCCCGCTCGGGCTCCGCGAGCCCGGCCGGGGGTTCCGCATGGACGGCACCCAGGTGGTCGGCGAGCCCCGGCTGCACCTGGTCGGCTACGGCCCCTCTGCCAGCACCATCGGCGCCAACCGGGCAGGGCAGGCCGCTGCGCGGGCGCTGCGCCGGGAGCTGCGGCCCGGGGTTCCCCTGCCCCGGACCGCCTGAACTTCCAGGGACCTTTCAGGGTCCGATCAGGGCGCTCCCCGATGTTCCCGGCGCCGCGCGGCCGACAGGCTCGTCCCATGACCTCCCGACCGCTCCACCGGGCTCCGCGATGATCGAGGCGCACGGGCTCACCAAGACCTACGGCGACCGCACCGCCGTCGACGGCATCTCCTTCACCGTCGCGCCGGGCCGGGTGACCGGCTTCCTCGGACCCAACGGCGCCGGCAAGTCCACGACGATGCGCATGCTGGTCGGGCTGGACCGGCCCAGCGCCGGCTCCGTGACCGTGCGCGGGCGCAGCTACGCCGACTTCCCCGCGCCGCTGCGCGAGGTCGGCGCGCTGCTGGAGGCGCGGGCGCTGCACCCGGGTCGCTCGGCCCGCGACCACCTGCGCTGGATGGCCGCGAGCAACGGCATCCCGGTGCGCCGGGTCGACGAGGTGCTCGACCTGGTCGGCCTGACCGACGTCGCCGGGCAGCGGGTCGGCCGGTTCTCCCTGGGCATGGGGCAGCGCCTGGGCATCGCCGTCGCGCTGCTCGGCGACCCGCCGGTCGTCGTCCTCGACGAGCCGGTCAACGGGCTGGACCCCGAGGGCATCCGCTGGGTGCGCACGCTGACCCGCGAGCTCGCCGACCAGGGGCGCACGGTGTTCCTGTCCAGCCACCTCATGAGCGAGATGGCACTGACCGCCGACCACCTGGTCGTCATCGGCCGGGGGCGGGTGCTCGCCGACTGCTCGATGGCCGACTTCATCGCCGAGCACGCGGCCTCCTACGTGCGGCTGCGCAGCCCGCAGCGGGCCGAGGTGACCGATCTCCTGCGCCGCGACGGCCTCGACGTCACCGAGGTGGACGGCGAGCTCCGCATCCAGGGCCGCGACGCCGCGGCGATCGGCGAGCTCGTCGGGCGGCGCGGGCTGCTCCTGCACGAGCTCACCCTCGTCCGGTCCTCCCTCGAGGACGCGTTCATGACCCTGACCGCCGCCAGCGTGGAGTACTCCGCCCGGCAGACCGCCCCCGCCGGAGCGCCCAAGTGACCGACACCGTGACCCTCGACCCGCACCGCCACGTGCCCGGCGTCCGCCGGCCCGGCTTCGCCGCCACCCTGCGCGCCGAGTGGATCAAGTTCTGGACGGTGCGCTCCACCCCCTGGTCGGTGGTCGCGCTCGTCGTGCTCGGCGCGGGGCTCACCGTGCTGGTGTGCGCCACCAGCGCCGACGACCTCGCCGACGGCTCGGCCGGCGAGGCGGCCGGCTCCTTCATCACCTGGGGCATGACGATCGCGCAGATCACCGCGATCGTCCTGGGCGCGCTGGTGGTCACCAGCGAGTACGGCACCGGGATGATCCGGGCCACGCTGGCCGCCACGCCGCACCGCGGGCGGGTGCTCGCCGCGAAGTTCGCCGTCCTCACCGGAACGCTGTTCGTCGTCGGCACCGTCACCGCCGTGCTCGGCTACCTCGGCGGAAACTGGTTCCTGGCGCGGGAGGGCATCGGCGTCGGCCTGGAGGACGACGGCGTGCTCCGGGCGCTGCTCGGCAGCGGGCTCTACCTCGCCGGGATCGGGCTGTTCGCCGCCGCCGTCGGGCTGCTGGTCCGGCACACCGCCGCGGCGCTGGCGATCGTCCTCGCGCTCGTCCTCGTGGTCGGCAACATGGTGCTGCTGCTGCCCGGCGCCTGGGGCGAGTGGGTCACCAAGCTCATGCCGGGCAACGCCGGCTCCGTGGTCGCGACCCCGGTGTCGTTCAACCCGGACCTGCTCGAGCCCTGGACCGGCTTCGCGGTGTTCTGCGCCGAGGTGGCGGTCGTGGTGCTGGCCGGCTACCTGGTGCTCCGCCGCCGCGACGCCTGACGGCGACCCGCTGTGCCCCGGCCCCCGCGGCCGGGGCACAGTGGTGCGGTGACTCCACCCGACCCGGCCGCCGAGGGCCGCCGCCGCGCCGACGAGCTCCTCGCCTCCCTGACCGCGGGCGACGACGCCGCGGCCGACCGGCTGCTCGCCGGCCTGACCGAGATCCGCGAGCTGGTGTTCGTGGGCGCCGGGCTCACCGCGATCGCCCGCGCCGAGGGGCGGGCGCTGCCGACCGCGCAGCGGGCGCAGGCCAGCACCCGCCAGCTCGAGCTGGGCAAGGTGCGGGACGCCGCCCGCACCGACCCGGAGGGGCTCCGGGACTGGCTGCGCCGCTCGGCCGCGGAGATCCTCTTCATCCGCTCCCTGCACGCCGCCGCCCGCGGGGCCTGAGCCCTCAGCCGCCCGCCACCGGACGCGCGGCGGCCCGGGCCAGCGGCACGACGACCGCCAGCGCGGCGGCGCTGAGCACGAACGTCCACCCCAGGCCCACGGCACCGAAGACGAAGCCCAGCAGCAGCGCCCCGCAGGCGGTGCCGGCGTCGAACGAGGCGTTCCAGAGCGCGCTCGCAGCGGTGGTCCCGCGCTCCCCCGCGCGGGCGAAGGCCCGCAGGAGGGTCAGGTTCTGGACCGCACCGAACCCGGCGCCGAAGACGGCCGCACCGACCAGCACCCACGCCGACCCCGCCAAGAGCCCGATCCCGGCGACCGCGAGCCCGACCGCGCCCACCAGCACGGCCACCGGGAGGAGCAGCGCCGTGCCCAGCCGGTCGGCCAGCACGCCGGCCCGCCACCGGGTCAGCGCGCCGAACAACCCCCACAGGAGGAGCGCGACGGTCGCCAGCCGGCCGTCGGGCCGGTCGATCGGCAGGAAGGTGACCAACCCGCCGCCGGCGGTGGTCACCACGAACAGCACGAGGGACGGCGCCAGCGCGGCCCGCACCGCCGTCCGCGCGCCGCCCTTCGCCCCGCGCTCCTCCCGGGTGGTCACCGACCGGAGCAGCATCGGCAGGAAGAGCAGCCCGAGCACCGGCGACGCCGACAGCCACGCCAGCCAGCCGACGTGCCCGTCCAGCACGAGCGCGACCCCGACCGGGATCGCGGCCATGTTGGGCAACGCGATCGCCAGGCCGTAGAGGCCGATCGACTCGCCCCGCCGTTCGGGAGGTGCCACCCGGGCCGCCAGCGTCGCCCCGAGCACGGTGATCACCGCGAACCCGGCCCCGCGGACGGCCGACAGCGCGGAGATCCAGCCCACGCCGTCGTCGAGCACGTACAGCGGCGCCGGCACCCCGAGGGCGAGCAGCCCCGCGGCGAACACCGGGCCGACGCCGAACCGGGCGGTCAGCGCGGGGACGACCGTCTGCACGACGATCGTGACCGTGAGGAACACCGCGGTGACCACGCCGGCGGTCGCCTCCGAGGCCCCCCCGGCCACCGCGTACGTGGGCAGCGAGGCGAGCGTGAGGAAGTAGCTCGCGAACCCCAGCGCCGTCACGCCGACCAGCGCCTGCACGCCGCGGGACCGCCACAGGGGCGCCTGCGCCCCCACCGCTGCCCCGCTCACGCCACCCCACCGATCGTCGATCCGACTGCCCAGCATGACTGCCGGCGCATGACCGGGAGCGCTCGGGTAGGGAGACGGCGTGCCGCTGCTCACCGTGGGCCACGGGTCCGACGACCGCGAGGCGCTGGCGGCCCGCCTGGCCGGGGCGGGCGTGCAGCTGCTCGTCGACGTGCGCCGGTTCCCGGGCAGCCGGAGCAACCCCGACGTCCGACGGGAGTCGCTGGCGGAGTGGCTGCCCACGGCGGGCGTCGGCTACCGCTGGGCGGAGGACCTCGGCGGCCGGCGGCGGCTGCCCCCCGGCGAGCCGGTGGCCGACGGCTGGTGGACCGTCGCCCAGTTCGCCGCCTACGCCGCGTACACGCGCACCCCGGAGTTCTCGGCCGCGCTCGACGAGGTGCTCGCCGCGACCGCCGACCGCACGGTCGCGGTCATGTGCAGCGAGTACGTGTGGTGGCGCTGCCACCGCCGGCTGATCGCCGACGTCGCCGTCCTCGCGCGCGGGGTGGCCGTCAGGCACCTGATGCCCGACGGCCGGGAGTCCCCGCACCGGCCCTCGGACGGCGCGGTGCTCGGCGACGACGGCCTCGTCCACTGGCCCGCCGCCCCCCATGGTGATCAGGTGACTGTGAGGCTGGCCGGGTCAGTCCTTCGGTGATGGGCTGATGGCTGGCAGCGGTGGGCGTGACCCGTCATGTGACTGGCTTCGT
>NZ_VNHW01000023.1 GCF_008124835.1 Blastococcus xanthinilyticus
CGCCGAGGTGGTCTCCGCCGCGGTCACCGCACGCGCCGCCACCTGGCTGGCCTCGGCCGCGTTGCTGGCGATCTCCCGGATGCTGGCGCCCATCTCCTCCGCACCCGCCGCCACCGTCTGCACGCTGCGGGAGACCTCCTCCGCGGCACCGGACACCACACCGGACTGCGCCGCGGTCTCCTCGGCACCCGCCGAGATCTGCGCCGACGACGCGGACAGCTCCTCCGACGACGCGGCGACCGCGTCGGCCGAGCTGCCGACCGCCGTGATGACCGAGCGCAGGTTCGCCACCGCCTTGTCGAGGGCGGTGCTCATCTGACCCATCTCGCACTTGGTGCCCCACGCGCTGGCCTTGGTCAGATCGCCGGCGGCGAGAGCCTCGGCGACGTCCTGCAGGCAGCGCACTCCCCGGCCCAGCCCCGCGGCCACGAACAGGGCAGCGCCGACGGCGGCGAGGATGCCGGCCCCCAGCAGCACCATCATCGTCGTGCCGGCGTCCGACGCGGTCGCCACGGCCGCCTCGGAGGCCGTCATCGCGGCGTCGCTCTCGGCGTCCCGCAGCTCGGTGAGCGACTGCGACACCTCGGTCAGCAGAAGATTCTCGTTGTTCGCCGTGACCCAGCCCGCGGTGTCACCGGACAGGGCGAGCGGAGCGAGCGTGCCGTCGAGGAAGGAGGCCCACTCGTCGACAGCGGCCGCCGCCTCGTCCACCACGACCTGCTTCTCCGGGGTCATCCCGAACTCGCTGTAGGCAGCCTGGTCGGCCTCGTACTGCGCCAGCACGGTGGGGATCTTGTCCAGTGCCGCCTGAGCGTCCGTCGGGCCGGCCGCGAGCGCGGCGTTGCGGGAGAGCACCCGCAAGGTCTGGACGTCGTCGATCATCTTGCCCACGGAGATGACGCTGGTGACGTTGTCCCGGTACAGGTCCTCAGCGGTCTGGGACGCGGAGTTCAGCGCCACGGTGCCCACGATGCCGGTGGCCGCGGCGGCTGCAGCAGCCACGCCCACGGCCGACAGGACCTTGGTCTTCACCCCGCGATCGGCCCACCAGTTGAGCAACCGGCTGTCAGAGAATCGTGGTGCTGCGTCCACCTCGGTCAGTGCCATGTCCATACTCCTGGTCGTCGTTCCGCCAGGCGTGCCGCCTGTGCGCTGCCACCAATCATGGCCTTTACGGCTCCAATTCGGACGCCTGAGGAGTACGTGTCGCACGACGTACCGAAACTGTTCGGTGACTGAATATGGGAGGCCGCATGTCGACATTCAGAGCCGTTCGATACCCCAGCGCGGACCGCGATCCGGGAAAGGCCGGACAATGGCGACGAGCGCATGACCGGTGTGGTCATGCGCTCGTCGCGAGGTCGGGGTTTGCGGCCGGCTCGGCCGCTTGCGGTCAGTAGGTGAACTTCCCGACGGCGGTGCGCAGGTCGGCGGCCATCCGGGACAGCTCGTCGACCGCGGTGCGGGTCTGGGTCAGCGCCTGGGTGGTGGACTCCGCGGCGGTGGACACCCCGGAGATGTTCTCCGCGATCTGCGTCGTGCCACCGGCGGCCTCCTGCACCGACCGCGACATCTCGTTGGTGGTCGCCGTCTGCTCCTCCACCGCACTGGCGATCGTGGTCTGCCGGTCGGAGATCTGGGCGACGATCGTCGAGATCTCCCCGATCGCCGCGACCGCCGCGGTGGTGTCGCCCTGGATCGCCTGCACCCGCCGGGCGATGTCCTCGGTCGCCTTCGCCGTCTCCTGCGCCAGCTCCTTCACCTCGTTCGCGACCACCGCGAAACCCTTGCCGGCCTCACCGGCACGGGCGGCCTCGATCGTGGCGTTCAACGCCAGCAGGTTCGTCTGCTCCGCGATGCTCGTGATCACCTTCACCACATTGCCGATCTCCGCCGAGGACTCACCCAGCTTCGCCACCGTCGCCGTCGTCGTCTCCGCCGCGGTCACCGCACGGGCCGCCACCTCCGAGGCCTCGGCCGCGTTCGTCGCGATCTCCCGGATGGACGCCCCCATCTCCTCCGCACCCGCCGCCACCGTCTGCACGCTGCGCGAGACCTCCTCCGCAGCACCGGACACCACACCGGACTGCGCGGAGGTCTCCTCCGCCGACGCCGAGATCTGCGCCGACGACGCCGACAGCTCCTCCGAAGAAGCCGCCACCGCATCCGCCGACGACACCACCGACGCCATCACCGCACGCAGGTTCACCACCGCCTCGTCCAGCGACGCGCCCATCCGTCCCAGCTCGTCCTTGCTCTTCAGGCCGCTGGTCCTGGTCAGGTCACCGGCCGCCAAGGCCTCGGTCACGTCCTGCACCCGGCGAGCACCCTTCGCGACCCCGGCGGCCACGACGTACCCCAGGCCCAGTGCGAGCAGGATGCCGGCGATGATGACGATGATCGTGATCTGGCGAGTGGCCTCGGCGCTGTCCTGGATCGCAGCCGCGGCGCCAGCGGCCTGGCTGCGCTGGTCGTCGACGATCGCCTGCACGCCCTCGGTGAGCTCCGTCATCAGGGGCTTCAGCTGAGCGCCGTTCACCTCGTTCCAGCCGACCACGTCATTGGCCAGCGCCCTGGGCTTGAGCAGCTCGTTCTGCAGAGCGACGTACTCCTCGAGCTCCGCTCGAAGCTCCTCCATCGCGACACGCTCGTCCTCATCCGCCGTCACGAGGAAGGAGTCGAGCTCCTCCTCGATCGACAGCTTGAAGCCCTCCATCTTCTCGTACTCCTCGACCGTGAGCTCAGACGTGGGAACCAGCAGCGCGTCCCGAGCGCTCACCCGGATGTCGTTGAGCAGGCCGTCCATGACGGCGGCGTTCATGGCGCCCTGGAAGTTGGTCTCGTAGAGACCATGGGCCTTCTCGGCCGCCGATTCCATGCCGTTGATCCCCATCAGACCGATCCCGCCGGCGACCAGAGCGGTTACCGACACGGCGCTGAGCACCTTGGTCTTCACCGACCGGTCGGTCCAGTGGGAGAGCAGCGAGCGGGACGGCGGGGGAGTGGGGACGGTGGTCATCGGGTTCTCCAGGATGGATGGTGTGCGCAGATAGTGGACGGCACTGTGGAATGAGGCCGGTGCGCCGGCCACGGGTGGCGCGGTGTGACAGGGCAAAATGTAGGCGCAACAAGAAGCGACCGACGCTGTTTATGTAGCGTGTCGCGGCGCCTGGAAAGATCGCCAGTCGACCGTTCTCCGAGTGTCGACATGGCGCCATCCCGAGGAGCGACGAATGGTTCGGACGCCTGCGCGAGACGCCGAAGACGAATGGCCGGGAATGGTCATGCACCCTTCGGTGCCGGAGTGCGGCCGGCTCGGCCGCTTGCGGTCAGTAGGTGAACTTCCCGACGGCGGTGCGCAGGTCGGCGGCCATCCGGGACAGCTCGTCGACCGCGGTGCGGGTCTGGGTCAGCGCCTGGGTGGTGGACTCCGCGGCGGTGGAGACCCCGGAGATGTTCTCCGCGATCTGCGTCGTGCCACCGGCGGCCTCCTGCACCGACCGCGACATCTCGTTGGTGGTCGCCGTCTGCTCCTCCACCGCCGAGGCGATCGTGGTCTGGCGGTCGGAGATCTGCGCGACGATGGAGGAGATCTCGGCGATCGCGTCGACGGCAGCTCCGGTGTCGCCCTGGATGGCCTGCACCCGGCGGGCGATGTCCTCGGTCGCCTTCGCCGTCTCCTGCGCCAGCTCCTTCACCTCGTTGGCCACCACCGCGAAGCCCTTGCCGGCCTCACCGGCCCGGGCGGCCTCGATCGTGGCGTTCAGCGCCAGCAGGTTCGTCTGCTCCGCGATGCTCGTGATCACCTTCACCACATTGCCGATCTCCGCCGAGGACTCACCCAGCTTCGCCACCGTCGCCGAGGTGGTCTCCGCCGCGGTCACCGCACGCGCCGCCACCTGGCTGGCCTCGGCCGCGTTGCTGGCGATCTCCCGGATGCTGGCGCCCATCTCCTCCGCACCCGCCGCCACCGTCTGCACGCTGCGCGAGACCTCCTCCGCAGCACCGGACACCACACCGGACTGCGCCGCGGTCTCCTCGGCACCCGCCGAGATCTGCGCCGACGACGCCGACAGCTCCTCACTGCTCGCCGCCACCGCATCCGCCGAGCCGGCCACCGAGGACAGGACCTCGCGCAGGGAGGCGCAGGCGGCGTCGAGGGAGGCCGCCATCTGACCGACCTCGTCCCGGGAGGTGACGCGGGTGGCGACGGTCAGGTCGCCCTGGGCGAGCGCCGTCAGCGAGGCCTTCACCTGGCGGACCGGCCGGGTGACCGAGCGGAGGGTCAGCACGCTGATCCCGACGATGAGCAGCAGGCCGAGGGCAGCCGCGATCTCGGCGGTGAGCGCCGCCTGCGCGAGCGCGTCGTCCAGGCGCACCTGCGCGGCGTCGCTCTCGGCGGCGAGGACGTCCTTCGCCTCGCTGACGGCACCGTCGGACAGGTCGTTCGCCGCCTGGATCTCCTCCCAGCGGCCGCGCATCGCCACCGGGTCGGCCACGGCGAGGTCGACCCACGCGGTGATGGCGTCCGTGTAGGCCTCGAAGCTGTCGGCCAGGCCGGCCACCGACTCGGCGGCGGCGCCGGTGAGCGGGACGGTGGCCAGCTCGGCCAGCATGGCCTCGGGGGTGGCGATGTCGTCGGCGAGCTCGGCCAGCTGCGCCTCGGGGTCGACCCGGACGAGGGTCTTGAAGCCGTCGACCTTCAGCTCGCTGGCGCGGGTGTCCAGCTGCAGGACCAGCTCCTCGGCCTCGTTGAGGTGCCGCAGCTCGGTGTTGACGTCGCGCGCGGCGGCGTTGCCGACCAGCACCGCGGTGAGCAGGGCGCCGAAGGCGAGGACGACGACGCCGATCAGGATGCCGAACTTGACGGCGAGCGGGCGGTCGGCGAACCACCCGGCAGGTCGCGCGGCGACTGGTGGGGGAGCGGAGGAGCGCACGGGAGACCGTCCAGGGGGGAGAGGCTGCTGCGCCGGATGTGGCGACGCGGGTCAGTGTTGTGACTCCACGGTTGGAATGGCGCGCCCCACGCATACCATTTCCAGATCGTGATGCATACACCGCATCACGGACCCTTCCGAGGTGATGTGTCGACACGGACGGAATGGTCACCGACGGGCAGCGGCGCACATTCCACCGAGCCCGGGCGGGAGGGCCGGAATTGTCGATCCGGCCGGAGTCGTGACCGCCCACGGCGGTGCCGGTCGTGTCGGGCGCCGGCGGCGCCGCCCGTCCTCGCCGGGTCAGGCGGCGAGCCGCCCCAGCAGCTCGACGACGTCCTCCGGACCGGCCACCCGGAACCGGGCGGCGGTCTCGCCGTCCCCCACCTTGACCGTCACGTCGTCGGGACCGAGCGCCCGGAACCCGTCCTCGTCGGTGACGTCGTCGCCGAGGTACACCGCGGCCGCGGCACCCAGCTCGGCCACCAGCCGGCGCAGCGCGCCACCCTTGTCGGCGTCGGTGACCGCCAGCTCGAGGACGTCCTTGCCCGGCTTCATCGTCAGTGACGGATCCCCGAGCGCGCGGGCCTGCGCCAGCAGCTCGGCCGCCAAGGCGCGGTCGGCCACCTGCCGGACGTGGACCGCCACGCTGGCCGGCTTCACCTCGAGGCGTGCCCCGGGAACCGCGGTGACCAGCGGCCGCAGCTCGTCGGCGAGACCGTCCCGGCGGCCGGCGAGCTCCGGCGCCAGGGGGCCGTCGTGCTCGGCACCGTGGCTGCCCACCCACCGGAAGGGACCGGACAGCCCGCTGGTCCGCCGCAGGTCCTCGACGCCCCGACCGCTGACCAGCGCGACGACGACACCCTCCACCGCGGCCAGCCGCTCCAGCGCCTCGGCGACCCCGGGCTCGGGCACCGCGGCCGCGGGGTCGTCGCGCAACCGGGCCAGCACGCCGTCGTAGTCGCTGGCCACCAGCAGCGGCCGGCGGCCGGCGAGCCCGGCGAGGGCATCGGTCAGCTCGGCGGGGAGCGTCACGCCTGCCCCCGCAGCGCCTCGAAGAACGAGCCGGCCCAGTGCTCGAGATCGTTGCGGAACAGGTGCCGGCGCATGGCGCGCATCCGCTTCGCCGCCTCGGCCGGCTCGATGCGCAGCGCCCGCACCAGCTGGTTCTTCACCCCGGCGATGTCGTGCGGGTTCACCAGGAAGGCCTGCTTGAGCTCCGCGGCGGCGCCGGCGAACTCGGAGAGCACCAGGGCACCGCGGAGGTCACCGCGGGCGGCGACGTACTCCTTCGCGACGAGGTTCATCCCGTCCCGGTACGGGGTCACGAGCATGACGTCGGCGGCGCGGTAGAGGGCGGCCAGCTCCTCGCGCGGCATCGACTGGTTGAAGTAGTGCACGGCCGGCCCGGCGATCGAGCCGTAGACCCCGTTGATGTGGCCCACCTGCTGCTCGATCGTCTCGCGCATGTGCACGTAGTGCTCCACCCGCTCGCGGCTGGGGGTCGCCACCTGCACCAGCACCGTGCCCGGCGCCTCCAGCGCGCCGTCCTGGAGAAGCTCCTCGAAGGCGTTGAGCCGGACGCTGATGCCCTTGGTGTAGTCCAGCCGGTCGACGCCGAGGACGATCTTGGTGGGGTTGCCCAGCTCCGTGCGGATCTCCTCGGCCCGGGCGATCACCTCGGGGGAGCGGGCCAGCTCGTCGAAGGCGGCGGCGTCGATCGAGATCGGGAACGCCTTCGCGGTGACGACCCGCCCGTCGTAGTCGATCTGGTTCCGGCGGCAGCCGAGGTCGTGCAGCCGGCGGGCCAGCTGGACGAAGTTCGCCGCGGCCGACGGCCGCTGGAAGCCGACCAGGTCGGCGCCGAGCAGGCCCTCGATGACCGCCGAGCGCCAGGGCAGCTGGGTGAACAGCTCGTACGGCGGGAACGGGATGTGCAGGAAGAAGCCGATGGTGAGGTCGGGCCGGACCTGGCGGAGCATCGCCGGGACCAGCTGCAGCTGGTAGTCGTGCACCCAGACGATGGCGTTCTCGGCGGCCACGGCGGCGGCGCGCTCGGCGAACCGCTTGTTGACCTGCACGTAGGTGTCCCACCAGTGCCGGTGGTACTCCGGCTTCTCCACCACGTCGTGGTAGAGCGGCCAGAGGGAGGCGTTCGACATGCCCTCGTAGTAGTGGTCGACCTCCTCCTCGCTGAGCCCGACGGGGATCAGCGACATCCCGCCCTGCTCGAAGGGCTCCGGCGCCTCCCCGGCCGAGCCCGACCAGCCCACCCAGGCGCCGCCCCGGCCCGCCACGAAGGGCTCCAGGGCGGTGACCAGCCCGCCGGGGCTGCGCTGCCAGCGGACGCTGCCGTCGGGGTCGGTCACCTGGTCGACCGGGAGCCGGTTGGCCACCACGACGACGGGACTGTCCGCCCCGACCTTCTCTTCCGTGTTATCGGCCATACCGCCCCGACCCTATCCAGCCGACCCCCGCCGCGCGCCCCGGGTGCGGTCAGACCGTCCGGCCGAGCACGAATCCGCCGGCTGCGGCACCGATGCCGAGCAGGAGCGTGGCCGCCACGTACCCCGCGGCGCGCACCGTCGCGCGCCGCTCCAGCAGCCCGACGGCGTCGGTCCCGAAGGTCGAGAAGGTGGTGAGCGCGCCGCAGAAGCCGGTGCTCAGCAGCGCCACGACCGCCGGCGGGACGGCGCTCCACCCGAGCAGCAGGCCCAGCGCCGCGCTCCCGGCGACGTTGACCGCCAGCGTGCCCCTGGCGGCGTCCCGCCCGTCCCGGCCCGCGATCCGGATGGCCAGCAGGCGCAGCGGCGCGCCCGCTGCGGCGCCGAGGGCGACCAGCAGCGGCGTCACCGGGCCGGCCGCCGGGCCAGCGCGGCGCCCAGGGCGACAGCGACGACGCCTCCGACGACGGAGGCCGCCACGTACGCCGCGGCGAGGAGCGCCCGGCCGTCGTCGACCAGGCCGACGACCTCCACGGCGAAGGCCGAGAACGTCGTGTAGCCGCCGAGGACGCCCACCCCGAGGAACGGCCGTGCCCACGGCGGCTCGGGGGAGCGGCCGGCGAGCACGGCCAGCAGGACGCCGATCAGCAGGCAGCCGGTCAGATTCGTCAGGAGGGTGGCCCACGGCCACCCGGCGGGGGAGGGGGGTAGCGCCACGGCCAGCCCCCACCGCGCCAGCGCACCGAGGACGCCGCCGAGCGCCGCGAGGAGGTAGGCCATCGCCGTACCTGCCCCTCCCTTCCGGTCGCGGTGTCGGGCAGAGTGCCCACGGGAGGGTCGCACGCCGCCGGCCCCGTGCAGGGGAGGACGCCGTGGGGCCGCTGGAGGGTGTGCGGGTCGTCGAGTTCGCGGGGCTGGGCCCGGGCCCGTTCTGCGGGATGCTCCTGGCCGACCTCGGCGCCGACGTCGTCCGGATCGACCGCCGGGGGGCCCGGGCCGGGCTGGTGGGCTCGCTCGGCGCCACGTCGCTGCTGGACCGCGGCAAGCGGTCGATCGCGCTCGACCTCAAGGACCCCGCCGACCTGGACGTGGTGCGGGCCCTGGTGCGGCGGTCCGACGTCCTGACCGAGGGCTTCCGGCCGGGGGTCATGGAGCGGCTCGGCCTGGGCCCGGAGGAGCTGATGGGGGAGCACCCGGCGCTGGTCTACGGCCGCATGACCGGGTGGGGCCAGACCGGCCCGCTCGCGCACAGCGCCGGCCACGACATCGGGTACATCGCGCTGACCGGTGCCCTGGGGGCCAGCGGGCGCCCCGACGAGCGGCCCGCCCCGCCGCTGAACCTGCTCGGCGACTTCGGCGGCGGGGGGGTGTTCCTCGCCCTGGGGGTGCTGGCCGCGCTGATCTCCGCCCGCGCCACGGGCCGCGGCCAGGTGGTCGACGCGGCGATCGTCGACGGCACCGCCGTCCTGACCACGATGATCCACGGCATGCTCGACGCCGGCGCCTGGACCGACCGGCGCGGGCGCAACCTCCTCGACACCGGGGCGCCCTTCTACGACGTCTACCGCTGCGCCGACGGGGAGTTCCTGGCCGTGGGGGCGCTCGAGGAGCAGTTCTACGCCGCGCTGGTCGCCGGCCTGGGCCTCGCCGGCGACGACACGCTCCCCGACCGCGCCGACCCGCGCCGGTGGCCGGAGCTGCGGGAGCGGTTCGCGGCGGTGTTCGCGACCCGTACCCGGGCGGAGTGGTGGTCGGTGTTCCAGGGCACCGACGCCTGCGTCGCGCCGGTGTGGTCGCTGCTGGAGGCCATGGACGACGGGCACAACCGCGCCCGAGGCGTCTTCGTCGAGGTCGACGGCGTCCGGCAGCCCGCCGTCGCCCCGCGGTTCTCCCGAACGCCCGGCTCGGTGGGCCGGGTTCCCGCACCGGGGCAGCACAGCGAGGAGATCCGCACCGAGCTCGGGCTCTGAGAGCCGTCCTGGCTCACCGCATGGGGTCCTGGCTCACCGTCGACCGTGAGCCAGGACCCGGAACGATCAGGTGACCTGATCATCAGAGGGGTCAGCGGCGGCGGGTCTCCGGGAACAGCAGGTCGACGAAGCGGGCGGCGGTCGGCTGCGGCTCGTGGTTGGCCAGCCCGGGCCGCTCGTTGGCCTCGATGAACACGTGCTCGGGGCCGGTCACGTCCGGCACCAGGAAGTCGATGCCGGTCACCGGGATGTCCAGCGCCGTGGCCGCCCGCACCGCGGCGGCGGCGATGTCCGGGTGCAGCCGGTCGGTGACGTCCTCGATCGTCCCCCCGGTGTGCAGGTTGGCCGTGCGCCGCACCTGGATCCGCTCGCCGTTGCGCGGGACGTCGTCCAGCGCGTAGCCGGCCTCGTCGATGACCTCCACCGTCGTGTCGTCCAGGGGGATGCGCGACTCGCCCCCGGTCGCCCGCTCGCGTCGGCGGCTGGTGGTGCGCACCAGGTCGGCGACGGTGGTCCGGCCGTCGCCGATGATCTCGGCGGGCCGACGGACCGCGGCGGCCACCACCTCCCGGTCGATGACCACCACCCGCAGGTCGTCGCCGGCCACGAGCTCCTCGACCAGGACGTCGGGGCAGAACTGGGCGGCGTGCTGCACCGCGCGCTGCAGCGCGGCGTCCCCCTTCACGCCGACGGTGATCCCCTTGCCCTGCTCGCCGCGCGCGGGCTTGACCACCACGGCGCCGATCTCCCGCATGAGGGCCGACGCCGCGGTGAGGTCCTCCGCGGTCGCCCGTGCGCCCCGGGCCACCCGGACGCCGGCGCGCTCCATGATCCGGCGGGTCACCCGCTTGTCGTCGCAGCGGCTCATGGCCACCGCGGTGGTGAACTCCGACAGCGACTCGCGGGTGAGCACGGTCCGGCCGCCCAGCGACAGCCGCATCTCGCCCCACTCGGCGTCGGTCACCTGCACCCGGACCCCGCGGCGCAGCGCCTCCTCGGCGATGACCAGGGCGTAGGGGTTGAGGTTCTCCAGCCCGGGCGGCCGGGCGGCGAACAGCGGGGTGTTGATCGGGTTCTTCCGCTTGACGCACACCGCGGACACCCGGCCGAAGCCGAGCTTGCGGTAGAGCGCGATGGCCCCGGAGTTGTCGTGCAGGACCGAGAGGTCGACGTAGGCGCGCCCCCGGCCGACGTAGCGCTCGGCGAGCACCCGCACCAGCGCCTCACCGGCGCCGGGCGGGGCGTCCTGGGCGTGCACCGCCAGGCACCACAGGCTGGTGCCGCCCTCCGGGTCGTCGAAGGCCAGCGTGTGGTCCACCCCGGTCACCGTGCCGATGATCTTCCCGGTGCGCCGGTCCTCGGCGACCAGGTAGGTGAAGCACCGGGTGCGGTGGTTGCTCCACATGACGTCGGCGTCCCCGACCACCATGCCGTTCGTCGCGTAGAGCTCGTTGATGGCCACCATGTCCGCCCGCGAGGTGGCGGTGCGGACGAACACCCCGCGGATCAGCTCGGCCCGGGCCCGGTAGCGGTGCAGGTCGAGGCGGTAGGTGTAGCTCGGGTCGATGAACAGCTCGTCGGGCGCGAGCCCGACCAGCACGTGCGGGTCCCGCGGGTAGATGCAGATGTCGCGCTCGCCGCTCTCCTCCGCGCGCAGCGCGTCGACGATCCCGGCCAGGTCGGAGAAGGTCTGACCGAAGACCAGCCGCCCCCAGCCCATGTCGAGCACGACGTCGGAGGCCATGCCCTGCCGCTGGTGGTCCGAGGGCTCCCGCCAGGAGCGGTCGGTGAGCGCCGGGGTGCTGGTCACCGCCGTCCGCCGTCGGTGGCCGGCCAGCCGGGGTGCCATCGTCATCTCCTTCAGGCCGCGTGCGTCTGCAGCCACAGCTCGAGCAGCCCCAGCTGCCACAGCTTGTTGCCGCGCAGCGGGGTGAGGTCGCCGTTGGGCTCCGCGAGCAGCTCGCGCACGTACTCGGGCCGGAACAGGCCGCGGTCGCGGGCGGCGTCGCTGGCGAGCGCGTCGCGCACCAGGTCGAGCACCTTGCCCTGCAGGTGGGTGATCGCCGGCACCGGGAAGTAGCCCTTGGGCCGGTCGATGACCTCCGGCGGGATGATCCGCCGGCCGATCGCCTTGAGCACGCCCTTGCCGCCGTCGGCGAGCTTCAGCTCCGGCGGGCACAGGGCCGCGAGCTCGACCAGGTCGTGGTCGAGGAAGGGCACCCGGGCCTCCAGGCCCCAGGCCATGGACATGTTGTCCACCCGCTTGACCGGGTCGTCGACCAGCATGATCTCGCTGTCCAGGCGCAGCGCGGCGTCCACGGCGGTCTCGGCGCCGGCGGCCTCCATGTGCGCGCGGACGAACGCCAGGCTCGGATCCTCCGCCAGCGCGTACCGGTCGGAGACCACCCTGGCCATCTGCGCGTGGTCGCGGTCGAAGAACGCCTTCGCGTAGGTCTGCACCGCCTGCTCGCGGCCGACCCCGGCCAGCGGCGGGTACCAATGGTAGCCGGCGAACACCTCGTCGGCGCCCTGGCCGGACTGCACGACCTTGATCGACTGGCTGACCCGCTCGCTGAGCAGGTCGAAGGCGACGACGTCGTGGCTGACCATCGGCTCGGCCATCGCCCCGATCGCGTGCCCCAGCGCGCCGGCGAGCTCGTCGGAGCCGACCCGGATGCGGTGGTGGTCGGTGCCGAAGCGCTCGGCGATGACGTCGGAGTACTGGAACTCGTCGCCCTCCCGGCCGCCGACCGACTCGAAGCCGATCGAGTACGTGGCCAGGCCCCGCTGCCCCTCCTGCGCCAGCAGGCCGACGATCAGGCTCGAGTCCAGGCCGCCGGACAGCAGCACGCCGACCGGGGTGTCGGCGACCAGCCGGCGGCGGACGGCGACCCGCAGCGCCTCCTCGATCGCGTCCTCCCAGTCGCGGGCCGACCAGCCCGCGTGCTCCGGACGGCGCTCGTAGGTCGCCTCCCAGTAGCGGTGCTCGCGGCTGGCGCCGTCGGGCTCGATGACCCGGACGGTGGCCGGGGGGAGCTTGCGGACGCCGTTGAGGATGGTCCGCGGGGCCGGGACGACCGCGTGCCACGAGAGGTAGTGGTGCAGCGCCACCGGGTCGATGGAGGTGTCGACGCCGCCGCCGCGCAGCAGCGCCGGCAGCGTGGAGGCGAACCGCAGCTTCTTGCCCGGCGTCTCGGAGAGGTAGAGCGGCTTGATGCCCAGCCGGTCGCGGGCCATGACGACCCGGCCGGTGTCCCGCTCGGCGATGACGAAGGCGAACATCCCGTGCAGGTGCTGCACCACGTCGACGCCCCAGTGGGCGTAGCCCTTGAGGATCACCTCGGTGTCGCTGTGCGAGAAGAACCGGTAGCCGTGGCCCTCCAGCTCGGCCCGCAGCTCCTGGTAGTCGTAGATGCAGCCGTTGAACACCGCGGTCAGGCCCAGCTCGTTGTCGACCATCGGCTGGGAGCCGCAGGTGGAGAGGTCGATGACCGAGAGCCGGCGGTGCCCGAAGGCCACCCGGCCGTTGCTCCACGAGCCCTGGCCGTCCGGGCCCCGGGGCACCAAGGCCTCGACCATGCGGGTGACCGCGGTCGTGTCAGCCGTCGAACCGTCGAACGTGATCTCGCCGCAGAGGCCGCACATGCACAACGATCTAACTCCTGCGGGGGGCCGATCGCAGGCCGAGGTCACCGATCCGGGGCCGATCGTGGTCCACCTCACGCCCGGTTCCACGTGGAACCGGAGAACGGCCCCGGCGTCCCGCCCGCCGTGGGCTGGCGATCAGCTCCACGGCACGGCGATCCGCCGGCCGCCGAGCTCGTGGACGTCCACCTCGACGTCGAAGACCTTGCGCAGCAGCTCCGGCGTCATGAGCTCGGCGGTGGGCCCCGCGGCGACCAGGTGCCCGTCCCGCATGGCCACGATGCGGTCGGAGTAGGCCGAGGCGACGTTCACGTCGTGGACGACGAGGACGACGGTGCGGCCCAGCTCGTCGGCCATGCCGCGCAGCATCCGCATCATCTGGACCGAGTGACGCATGTCCAGGTTGTTCAGCGGCTCGTCGAGCAGCACGTAGTCGGTGCCCTGGCACATGACCATGGCCACGTACGCGCGCTGCCGCTGCCCTCCGGAGAGCTGGTCGAGGTGCCGGTCGGCGAGCGGGGCGAGCTCGAACCAGTCCAGTGCCTCGCCGATCCGCGCCCGGTCCTCGGCGGTCAGCCGGCCCCCCGAGTGCGGGAAGCGCCCGAACGCGACCAGCTCCCGGACGGTGAGCCGCACGGTCATCGTGTTCTCCTGGCGCAGCACGGCCAGGCGGCGGGCGAGGACCGGCCCGGGGGTGCGGGCCACGTCCATGCCGTCGACCAGCACCCGGCCGCTGTCGGCGGGCAGCAGCCGGGAGGCGATGGACAGCAGGGTGGACTTGCCGGCGCCGTTGGCCCCGATCAGGGAGGTGATGCCCCCGGCGGGCACGGTCACCGAGACGTCGTCGACCACGCGGGCCCCGCCGTAGGACTTGCAGACGGATTCGATCTCGATCACTGCTGCTGCCCTCTCACTGGCGCGGCTCCCTCACGAGCAGGGCGATGAAGACGATGCCGCCCACGAAGTTGATGACGATGCTCAGGCTGGAGTTGAAACCGAAGACCTGCTCGAGCACCAGCTGCCCGCCGAGCAGCGCCAGGACCGCCAGGAGGGCCGCCCCGGGGATCACCCAGGCGTGGCGGTGGGTGCCGAGAAGCTGGCGGGCCAGGTTGGCCACCAGCAGGCCGAGGAAGGTGATCGGGCCGACCAGGGCGGTGGCGACGGCGACGAGCACCGCCACGGCCACCAGCGCCCGGTTGACCACCCGCCGGTGCTCCACGCCCAGCCCGAGCGCCGTGTCCCGGCCCAGCGCCACGACGTCCAGCCGGGGGAGCAGCCGCCACACGGCGGCCGCCACGATGCCGACGACGACCGCGGACAGCACCAGCAGCTGCTGGTCGACGGTGTTGAAGCTGGCGAAGGCGAGGTCCTGCAGGGTGAGGAACTCGTTGGGGTCGATGAGCCGGGAGACCAGCAGCGTGAGGCTGGTGAACATGGCGCCCAGCACCACCCCCAGCAGCACGAGCACGAAGACGTCCCGCTCGGTGCGGCTGAACAGCGTCTTGTAGAGCACGGCACCGAAAGCGACGAGCGCGACGACCTCGACGGCGAAGCGGATCCGGGGATCGGTCGAGGTCACCGTGCCGGCGCCCAGGAAGAAGACGCCGGCGGTCTGGATCAGCACGAACAACCGGTCGAACCCCATGATCTCCGGGGTGAGGATCCGGTTGTTGGTCACCGTCTGGAACAGCACCGTGGAGAACGCGACGGCCACCGCGACCACGACCATGGCCGCGACCCGGCGGCTGCGCATCATCAGCGCGTAATCCCACGAGCCGGTCACACCGACGGTGAGGAAGGCGGCGCCGGCGGCCACCGCGAGCACCGCGAGGACGACGAGGGTCCGCCGGCGGCGGGTGGCCCGCTGCTCGGCCGTCGGGACGGCGGGGCCGGTGAGGGTGCGGGTCACGAGGCGCCCTTCGTGCGGGCGCGCAGCAGCAGCGCGATGAACAGGACGCCGCCGATGACCCCGCCGATGGTGCCGACCGGGATCTCGTACGGAGCGCGGATGGTCCGGCCGAGCACGTCGCACACGAGCACGAACGCCGCACCCGTCAACGCGGTCACGGGCAGGACCCGGCGCAGGTTGTCCCCCATCGCCAGGGTGACCAGGTTCGGCACCACGAGGCCGAGGAAGGGGATGGACCCCACGCTCACCACCACGATCGCGGTGACCACCGAGGAGATGACCAGCCCGATGGTGACCACGCGGGTGTAGGCGATCCCCAGGTTGATCGCGAAGCTCTCGCCCATGCCCGCCACGGAGAAGCGGTCGGCGTACAGGTAGGCGACCACCGTCGCGGCCAGCACGAGGTAGAGCAGCTCGTAGCGCCCGGCCAGCACGCCGGAGAAGTCGCCGTTCATCCAGGCGTCCAGCGACTGCAGGAGGTCGAACCGGTAGGCCAGGAACATGGTCGCCGCGAGCACCACGCCGCCGAGGAGGATGCCGACCAGCGGCACCACGATCATGTCGGTGAGCACGATCCGGCGCAGCAGCCAGACGAAGAAGAAGGTGCCGGCCAGCGCGAACACGGACGCGATGACCATCTTGCCCATCAGCGAGGTACCGCCGAACCACAGCGTGGCCACGACGATCCCGAGCCCCACCCACTCCGTCGTGCCGGCGGTCTGCGGCGAGACGAAGCGGTTGCGGGTCAGCGACATCATGACCAGCCCGGCGACGGCCATCGCAGACCCGGCCAGCAGGATCGCGGCCAGCCGGGGGACCCGGCTGACGAGGAACACCCGCGCCTGCGCCTCGTCCGGATCGAGCAGGTCCAGCGGCGACAGCTCGGTGACGCCGATGGACAGCGAGGCCAGCGAGGCGGCGAGCAGGAGCAGCAGCGCCGTCACCACGTGCCACCTGCGGACACCACGACGGCGCCCCTCCGCCGGTGGGGAGACCGAGGGAGGGGCGGCGTCGGCCGTGCTGCGGGTCATGGGCGGTGCGTCCGGCGAGGGGTCACTCGACCGCGGCCGCGATCTCCTCGACCATGCTCTCCACCGACGGCAGGCCGGTCGGGGCGATGTACCAGACCGACGAGTCCAGGTAGTGGATCTCGTCGTCCTCCGCCGCGGACGTGGCGGCGACCAGCTCGTTGTCGAGCACCTGCTCGGCGGCGGTGCCGGACTGGCCGATCGCGGCGTCCCGGTCCAGCACGAACAGCATGTCGGGGTTCTTCTCGGCGAGGTACTCGAAAGAGATCGCGTCACCGTGATCGGCCGCGGTGAGGTTCTCGTCGGCCGGGGTGACGCCGAGCTCGTCGTAGACCATGCCGAACCGGGTGTCCGGGCCGTAGGCGGCCAGCTCACCGGCGTTGGTCATCACGAACAGGCCGGTACCGGCATCCGCCGCGGCGGCCTTCACCTCGGCCACCCGCTCGTCGAGGGCGGCGAGCCGGTCGGCGACGGCGTCCTCCTCGCCGAACACCTCGGCGAGCGAGGTGACCCGCTCCTCGAAGGACTCGAGGAAGTCGGCGTTGTCGACGGTGAGGTCGATCGTCGGCGCGATCTCGGCCAGCTGGGGGTACGCCGCCGCGGAGCGGCCTCCGACGATGATGAGGTCGGGCTCCAGGGCGTTGACCGCCTCGTAGTCGGGCTCGAACAGCGAGCCGACCTTCGTGTACTCGTCGCCGGCGTACTTCTCCAGCGACTCGGGGTAGGCCGCCTCCGGCACGCCGGTGACGTCGACGTCGAGGCTGTCGAGGGTCGACAGCGCCCCCACGTCGAACACCACGACCGTCTCCGGGTCGACCGGGACGGTGGTCTCGCCCTGGGCGTGGCTGACGGTGACCTCGGCCGCCCCGGAGCTCGCGGCCCCCTCACCGGCGGCGCTCGCGGAGTCCTCGCCCCCGCACGCGGACAGCGCCAGGACGGCGGAGAGGGGCAGGGCGAGGGCGGTGAGCGGCCGGACGCTGGTACGCAAGGGAACTCCTGTCGAGGCAAAGGTGAGGCATGCCTTAGTAAGGCGGCCCTAAACTGCCACACCGGTTCCGGAAGCGGAACGTCGGGGGGTTCGGCGATGCGCCCCGCGATCGGCGGTTGACCTCGCCGCGGCTGGGCAGGAGCGGCGCATGCAGATCCGCACGCTCGCCGGCCTGACCGTCTCCGCCCAGGGCCTGGGCTGCATGGGGATGAGCGAGTTCTACGGCACCGGCGACCAGGCCGAGGCCGAGCGCACCATCGGCCGGGCCCTCGACCTGGGGGTCACCTTCCTGGACACCGCCGACATGTACGGCCCGTTCACCAACGAGCGGCTGGTCGGCAAGGCGATCGCCGGCCGCCGCGACGAGGTGGTGCTGGCCACCAAGTTCGGCAACGAGCGCGGCGAGGACGGCTCCTTCCGCGGCGTCAACGGCGCGCCGGACTACGTGCGCAGCGCCTGCGACGCCTCGCTCCAGCGGCTCGGCGTCGACGTCATCGACCTCTACTACCAGCACCGGGTCGACACCTCGGTGCCGATCGAGGACACCTGGGGCGCGCTGGCCGAGCTGGTGCAGGCGGGCAAGATCCGGCACGCCGGCATCTCCGAGGCCGCACCGGACACCATCCGCCGCGCCCACGCCGTCCAGCCGGTCACCGCGGTGCAGACCGAGTACTCGCTGTGGACCCGCGACCCCGAGGACGACGGCGTGCTCGCCACCTGCGCCGAGCTCGGCATCGGCTTCGTCGCCTACTCCCCGATCGGCCGCGGGTTCCTGTCCGGGCAGATCCGCAGCATCGACGACCTCGACCCCGGCGACTTCCGCCGGCACAACCCGCGGTTCCAGGGCGAGGCGTTCCAGCAGAACCTCCGGCTGGTCGACCGGGTGCGGGAGATCGCCGAGGCCAAGGGCGTCACGTCCACCCAGCTGGCGCTGGCCTGGGTGATGGCGCAGTCCGATCGCGCGGGCAACCCGGCGATCGTGCCGATCCCGGGCACCAAGCGGGTGCGGTACCTGGAGGAGAACGCCGCCGCCGCGGACGTCGGGCTCACCGACGACGACCTGCGGGCGCTGGAGCAGGCCGCTCCCGTCGGCGCCACGGCCGGCGACCGCTACCCGGACATGTCCACCGTGCACCGCTGACGGAGGACCGCGTCCTCCCCACCCCCTCGCAGGCCCGGGCGCGTCCCGGGACCGGCCGACGGCGGCCCGCTGCGGCGGGGCCGCGGGGGCGCGGGAGGATGGGCGGGTGCCGGCACCCGTTTCCCGCCCCGGAGGGGCCCGGTGACGCTGCCGCTCGTCGTCGCCGTCACCGTCGTCGCGGCGCTGCTGACCGGCCTCGGGCTGGCCTCCACGGCCGCCGGTCGGCGGATCGGCCTCGTGCACCTGGCCGGCGCCGGCCTGCTGCTGGCCCTGCTGCTCGTCCAGGCCGTGCTCGCCGTCGTCGCCATGGCGGGCGGCGACACCCCGGCCGACACCCCGACGTTCCTCGGCTACCTGGCCGGCGTGGTGCTCATCCCGGTCGCCGGGGTGCTGTGGGCGCAGGCGGAGCGCACCCGCTGGGCCGGGACGGTGCTGGCCGTGGCCGCCGCCGCGGTCGGGGTCATGGTGTGGCGGCTGCTGCAGCTGTGGGAGGCCACCGGTGCCTGACCGGGCGTTCGGCCGGCCGGCCGAGGCCGGCACCACGGGGACGGCGGGCCCGGCCCGGGTGCTCGTCCTCGTCTACGGCATCTTCGCCCTCGCCGCGGGCTCCCGGGCCACCGTGCAGCTGGCGACCCGCTTCGCCGAGGCCCCGGTCGCCTACCTGCTCTCGGCGTTCGCCGCGCTGGTCTACGTGGTGGCCACCGTGGGTCTGGCGCGCGGGGCGCGGGGCCGGCGCACGGCACTGGCGGCGATCGGGGTGGAGCTGGCCGGGGTCCTGGTGGTGGGCACGCTGTCGCTGGCCGACCCGGCCGCCTTCCCCGACGAGACGGTCTGGTCCGGGTACGGCCGCGGCTACGGCTACGTGCCGCTGGTCCTGCCGGTGCTCGGGCTGCTGCTCCTGCGCCGCACCGGGCGCGGCAGGAGCTGACCCGGGCGGTCGGGGGCGGTCAGAAGTCCCCGCCCCCGAAGTCCCCGCCCCCGAAGTCCCCGCCCCCGAAGTCCCCGCCCCCGAAGTCCCCGCCCCCGAAGTCCCCGCCCCCGAAGTCGCCGCCGTAGTCGCCGCCGTAGTCGCCGCCGGCGTCCCCGCCGGCGCCGTCCTCGTAGCCCGCCGCGTAGGCCTCCTCGTCGCCACCGCCGAACAGCCCGCCGTCGCCCATGCCGGTGTCGAACAGCGCGTCGGCCACCGCGGTGCCGACGACGAGGCCACCGATGGTCCCGAGCATGCTGCCGCCGATCAGCCCGCCCATGCCGGGCCCGCCGTAGCCGCCACCAGGGCCATAGCCGCCACGTTGGCCGTACCCCCCGCCGGAGGGGCCGAAGGTGCGCTCCATGAAGCCCGGCCGGCGCAGCTCGGCGCGGGTCGCGGCGCGGGCGAGCGCCCGCGGGTCGTCGCCGGTCGGCCGCTCACCGGCCGGCACCCCGTCGCTGAGCTGGGCCAGCACCTCCCGGCGCTGCTCGGCGGTGAGCTGGGCGAACGCCTCGGCGTGGGCCTGCTCGATCTGGTCCGGTGGCGCGGTGCGCAGCAGGTAGCGGTAGCGCTCGATCGCCTGCTCGTCGGCCGACCGCGGCGGCGCCTGGCCGTACCCCTGCCCGTATCCCTGGCCATATCCCTGGCCATATCCCTGGCCATATCCCTGGCCATGGCCCTGGTCGTGGCCCTGGTCGTGGCGCGGCTGGGGCCCGGCGTCGTAACCGGAGTAGGCCGCGTCGTCGTAGCGCCGCCTGCGGCCGAAGAGCCGGTCCAGCAGTCCCATCGGATCCTCCTCGGGTCGGGGTCCTGCGCCCGGGGGGTCCGTGCCCCGGCAGGGGCCCGGGGAACCGTGATCAGGGCTCTCCGCTGCGCAGCAGGCCGTAGGCGCCCCGGTGGAACAGCAGCGGGCGCCGGTCGGGCGCGGCGCCGAGGTCGAGCACCCGGGCCACCACGATGGTGTGGTCGCCGCCGTCGTACTCCGCCCACAGCTCGCCGTCGATCCAGGCCACCACGTCGTCGAGCACCGGTGAGCCGTGGGCGCTGGGGGTCCAGCGCACCCCGGCGAACTTGTCGGTGCCCGACCGGGCGAAGGTCTGCGAGACGGCGTCCTGCCCCTCGGCCAGCACGTTCACGCAGAAGCGGCCGATGTCGCGCAGCCGGGCCCAGGTCTGCGAGGTGCGGGCCGGGGCCAGCGCCACCAGCGGCGGGTCCAGGGACAGCGAGCTGAACGACTGGCAGGTGAAGCCGATCGGGCCGTCGGGGGTGTCGGCGGTGACGACGGTGACCCCCGAGGCGAAGTGCCCGAGCACGTCGCGCATCACCCGGGGGTCGACGATCCGGGGCGGCTCGGAGGGCGCTCCTCCGGTCACCGGCGGGCCTCCGCCGACCGCGGGACGGACCGGCCGCCGGCCCGGTACAGCGAGCTGGGCAGCTCGTGGCCCACGGCCTCCTCGGTGACGCGGGCGGCGGCCAGCAGGGCGTCGAGGTCCAGGCCGGTGTGCACGCCGGACTCCTCGAGCATGTACACCAGCTCCTCGGTGGCGATGTTGCCGCTGGCCCCGGGGGCGAACGGGCAGCCGCCCAGCCCGCCCACCGACGCGTCGAGCTGGGTGACGCCGGCCTGCACGGCGGCCAGCGCGTTGGCCTGGCCGGTGCCCCGGGTGTCGTGGAAGTGCACGCCCACGGCGGTCCCCGGGCACGCCCGCCGCACCGCGTCGACGAGGGTGACCACCCGCAGCGGCGTGGTCGTCCCGATGGTGTCGCCCAGGCACAGCTGGTCGGCCCCGGCGGTGACGGCGGCCCGGGCGACGTCGACCGTCCGGCCCACCGGCGTCCGGCCGTCGAAGGGGCAGTCCCAGGCCGTGGCGATGATGACCTCCAGCGACCCCCCGGCGCCGTGGGCGAGGGCGGCGATCTCGCCGACGGCCGCGACCGCCTCCGCGGTGCTGCGGCCGGCGTTGGCGCGGCTGTGCCCGTCGGAGGCGGAGACGACGTACTCGAGGTCGGCGACGCCGGAGTCCACCGCCCGGACCGCGCCGCGCGGGTTGGCCACCAGTGCAGACCAGTGCACCCCGGGCCAGCGGGAGAGCTCCGCGGCGACGGCGTCCGCGTCCGCGAGCGCCGGCACGGCCTTCGGCGACACGAACGACGTCGCCTCGATCCGCCGGACGCCGGTGGCCACGAGCGCCTCGAGCATCGCCAGCTTGCCCTCCAGGGGCACCGGCGCCTCCAGCTGCAAGCCGTCGCGCATGCCCACCTCCCGGATGTCCACCGATCGCGGCAGCACCAGATCGAAATCGAACATCTGCGTCTCCTCGGTGCGACGAACGGGTAGTTCCCGCATCCTCCACCCCCCGGCGCTCGTTCCCTCGATCAGGCGTTCCGGAGCGGGTCCGGCCGGTCCGGGGGGGCAGATCGTCGGGGCCGTCACGCAAGATGGTGCAGGCAGAGGAGGTGGGAAGTGACCGAGGTGGCGGATGCGCTGCCCCCGGCGGACCGGCGGAGCGCCTTCGCCAACGCGCCGATGGGGATCGCGTTGACGACCCCCGCGGGCCTCCTGGTCGACGTCAACCCCGCGCTGTCGGGGATGGTCGGCCGCCCGCCGGAGGAGCTGCACGGCCTCTCGGTCATGGACCTGGTTCACCCCGACGCCGTCGCGGCCGCCCAGAAGGCGCACGGCATCCTCACCGCCGAGCCCGACCGGCCGATGCGGCACGAGACCCGGCTGACCCGGGGCGACGGCTCCGACCTGCCCGTGCAGATCACCGCGTCGTGGGTGCCCGCGACGCCCGACGGCCAGGCGGCGCACCTGGTGCTGATCATCGAGGACATCACCGAGCGGAAGGCGCTGGAGGCGCAGCTGGTCCACCGCTCGCTGCACGACCCGCTCACCGGCCTGCCCAACCGGCTGCTGTTCCACGACCGGCTGCGGCACGCGCTGGACCGCGGGCACCGCGAGGACACCCCGACCTGCGTGCTGATCATCGACCTGGACGGCTTCAAGGCGATCAACGACGAGCTGGGGCACCCCATGGGCGACCTCGTGCTGGTCTCCTTCGCCGAGCGGCTGCGGTCGGTGCTGCGGGCCAGCGACACCGCGGCCCGGCTGGGCGGCGACGAGTTCAGCATCGTCTGCGAGAACACCGAGCCGGCGGACGCCGCGGCGCTGGCCGACCGGCTGCGCACCACCGTCACCGAGCCGCTGGAGCTCGGCGGCACCCGCGTCCCCGTGGGGATCAGCATCGGCGTCGGCACCGTCGGGGGCGGCGAGGAGCCGGGCGAGGTCTACGAGCGGGTGGTCCGGGCGGCCGACGACGACATGTACGCCGACAAGGCCCGCCGCCGGCCGAGCACGCGCCGCTGACCCCGCGCTCCGCCCGCCGGGGGGCGCGGCCGCTGCCGCTGGACGTGCCGGACGGCGGGACCCTTCCGGGTCCCGCCGTCCGCGTCGTGCGGCGCCGGATCAGTCGGAGGTGCAGGCGGCGCCGTTCAGGGTGAACAGCCAGGGCTCGCTGACCGGCGAGCCGTTCAGGTGCCCGACGAAGCCGATGCTGATCTGCTTCCCGGGCCTGATCAGCCGGTTCCAGCGGAGGCTGTCCACCTCGACGGCGGCGCCCTGCTGGGTGACCGTGCCGCCGAGGACGTTCCGGATGGTCTCCTGCTCGTGGAAGGCCCACTCCAGCTCCCAGCCCTCGACGGGCACCGAACCGGTGTTCCGGATCCGGATGCGGGTGTTGAAGTCGCCGTACCGGGTGTCGTTGGCGGTGTAGGAGACGTGGCAGGCCGGTGCCGGGATCGGCGGGTCGGCCAGCGCGATGAGCTCCCGCGCCTGCTCGGGGAACCACTGCCCAGCCGCGGGGTCGGCCACCTGGTCGGCCGGGTGCGGCACGGCCGACCCCCGGTAGCAGGCGCCGTCGGACTCACCGGGCACCTTGATCCACAGGTAGGCGTCGATCAGGGGGTCGCCCGTGTCGGTGGTCGGGGTCAGGCCCAGGCCGCGCCCCGGCGGGTTGCACCAGTCCAGCGGGCTGGGGAAGTCGGCGGGCGGCACCCAGCTGCCCTGGCCGTTGCGGCTGGTGTCGATGACGAAGTGCGCCTGCTCGGCGGGGTTCGGCACCATCCCCGTGTCGGCGTAGGCCTGGTCGTAGGCGGCGTCGGTGAGGCCCCAGGTGGAGAGGTCGCCGGGGCTCGCCGGGTAGTACTGGCTCGCGCACCACGCCGGCTCCCACCAGCTGCCCAGCGACAGGTGGATGCAGTCGGAGATCCAGCTGCCGTACTTCTGCAGCCGCTCGGTGGCGACGTAGTTGGAGGCGTTCAGGAAGAAGCCGTCCGCATCGTCGACGCCGGCCTTGATCAGCCGGTCGGTGATCTCGCCGACGCCCAGCCAGCCGCTGTGCGTGCCGTCGAGGTAGACCGCCGTGGCCGGCAACGCGGCCAGCGCGTCCACCGCGTAGTTGAGCATCTCGAACCGCTGGTCGGCGGCCGTGGCGGCGTCGACCTCCGCGGGCTGGCACCACTCGAGGGCGCCGTCCAGCGTCGTGTAGTGCGGGATGATGCCGAGCCCGTCCGGTTCGAGGACGACCGAGGCCGTGGCGTCGCCGATCCCCGCCGCGAAGCCGTCGATCCAGGCCTTGTACTCGGCGACGCCGGCGGCGCCGCCGGCCGAGTACTGGGCGCAGTCGCGGAACGGGACGTTGTAGGCGACCAGCACCGGCACCGCGTCGGCGGTCCGGGCCGCCGAGACGACCTCGTCGACGGCTGCCTGCACCTCCGCCGGCGTGCCCGAGGTGAACCAGTCGGCCGAGGGGAAGCTGCCCAGCAGCTGCGCGTCGGCGCGCGCCTGACCGGTGAGCTCCTGCGCCGCCTCCAGCGTCGTGCTCTCCGGGTTGACGAAGATCTCGGTGCCGGGCTCCAGCACGTCGTCGGCGGCCGCGACGCCCATGCCGACGCCCGCCCCCACGCCGGCCAGCGACAGGGTGGCCACCGCCACCGTCGCCGCGACGCGCCTCGTCCTCGAGGCAGCTGTCATCTCGTGTCCCCTCCCCTGTGGTGGCCGGACGCCCGGTCCGCTGAGCTCCCGGGCTGCTGTGATCCAGGCCACTGTGGGAGCGCTCTCACCCTGAGGTGCCCACGGCCCGCTGTCAAGCGCGGCGGCGGAGGAGACGCGCGGGCGCTAGCCCAGGGCCCGGCCGACGGCGACGGCCCGGGTGTCCGGCGCCGCCACGCGCGCGGCGTCGGCCTCCTGGTCGCCCAGCTCGGTCTGGGAGCGGCGCTCGGCCTCCACCCGGGCGGTGTAGCTGGCCACCTCGTTGCCGATCCGCTGCTCGTCCCAGCCCAGGACGTCGGCGACCGCGCGGGCCACCGGCTCGGCGGAGTCGACACCGCGGTGCGCCGTCTCGATGGAGATCCGCGTCCGGCGCGCGAGCAGGTCGTCCAGGTGCAGGGCGGCCTCGTGCGCGGCCGCCCAGACCATCTCGACCATGAGGTACTCCTCGGCCCCGGGCACCGGCTCCAGCAGCTCCGGCCGGTCCTCGGCCAGCGCCAGCACGTCGGGGGTGAGCGAACCGAACCGGTTGAGCAGGTGCTCGGCGCGGAACGCCGGGATGCCCCAGCGCTGCGCCAGCCGGGCGAGGGAGTTCACCATCGCCGCATAGCCCTCGGCCCCGACCAGCGGGATGTTCTCGGTGACGCTCGGTGGCACCGGCCGCGTCACGTCCACCGCGACGGCGTCCACCGCATCGGCGGCCATGGGCCGGTAGGTCGTGTACTTGCCGCCGGCCACGGAGACGACCCCCGGCATGGGGCGGGCGACGGCGTGCTCGCGGGACAGCTGGCTCGTCGTCTCGCTCTCCCCGGACAGCAGCGGCCGCAGGCCGGCGTAGACGCCGGTGATGTCCTCGTGCGTCAGCGGCACCGACAGCACCTCGTTGACGCGGTCGAGGATGTAGTCGATGTCGGCCTTGCTGGCCGCCGGGTGGGCCTTGTCCAGCGCCCAGTCGGTGTCCGTGGTCCCGATGATCCAGTGGCTGCCCCACGGGATGACGAACAGCACCGACTTCTCCGTGCGCAGGATGAGCCCGGTCTCCCCGTTGACCCGGTCGCGGGGGACGACGATGTGCACGCCCTTGCTGGCCCGGACGTGGAACCGGCCCCGGCCACCGACCAGCGTCTGGACGTCGTCGGTCCACACCCCGGTGGCGTTGACCACCACCTCGCTGCGGACGTCGACCTCCTGGCCGGTCTCCACGTCGCGGACGCGGGCGCCCACCACGCGCCCCCCGGCGTGGGTGAAGGAGACGACCTCCGCGGAGTTGAGCACGGTCGCGCCGTAGGCCGCGGCCGTGCGGGCGACGGTCAGGGTGTGGCGGGCGTCGTCGGCCTGGGCGTCGTAGTAGCGGATGGCGCCGACCAGCGACTCCGGCCGGAGCGCCGGGAACAGCCGCCGCGCGCCGGTGCGGGTGAGGTGCTTCTGGGCCGGCATCGGCTCGGCGAGGGCGCCCGTCCGGGCCAGCCCGTCGTAGAGGGTCAGGCCGGCGGCGACGTAGGGCCGCTCCCAGTGGTGGGTGAGCGGGTAGAGGAACGGCACCGGCTTGACCAGGTGCGGGGCGATCCGGTTCACCGAGAGGTCGCGCTCGTGCAGCGCCTCCCGGACCAGGCCGAAGTCGAACTGCTCCAGGTAGCGCAGGCCGCCGTGGAACAGCTTGGAGGAGCGGGACGACGTGCCGCTGGCGAAGTCCCGCGCCTCGACCAGCGCCGTGCGCAGGCCGCGGGTGGCGGCGTCGAGGGCGACCCCCGCCCCGGTCACCCCGGCGCCGATGACCAGCACCTCGAAGTCGTCGTCCGCGAGCTCGGCCCACGCCTTCGCGCGCTGCTCGGGTCCGAGTGGTGGTACCGCCGTCATGTCGATCTCCCGGGGGTGCCCGCCCGGTACGGACGGGGAGGCCATGTTCCGACCGCACGACGGCCCGGCCGCACGACCGCTCGGCACCGCGGCCTGCTGACGGGGCCTGGCTGCCGACCGCAGCCAGTGCGACGGTAGGTCAGCCGCGGCCGTGCCGTCGACGCCGCCGGTCCGACATGGTCGTACCGTGCCCGCCGGCTCCCCCGCGCCCCCGTACGACGATGCCGCACAGCAGCAGGGTCGGCACCGGCCCGCCATGCCCTAGCGTCGTGCGCCATGCCGGGCACCGTGCAGTCCATCGAGCGGGCGGCGGCCATCCTGCGGGTCGTGGCCCGCGCGCGCGACCCCCTCGGCGTCACCGACATCGCGCAGGCGGTGGGGCTGGCCAAGACGACCACCCACGGCCTGCTGCGCACGCTGCTGCAGGTCGGCTTCGTGCAGCAGGACCGGGCCACCGGCCGGTACACGGTCGGCACCGGCCTGCTCCGGCTGGGCGACCCGCTCGACCTCAACGAGGTGCGCGCCCGCTCGTCCAACTGGGCCGACGCGCTGGCCGCCCGCAGCGGTCACACGGTCCGGCTGGCCACGCTCGCCGGGGCCGACGAGGTGGTCGTCGTCCACCACGTCTTCCGCCCCGACGACTCCGCCCAGGTGCTCGAGGTGGGCACCGCCCTGCCCGCCCGGACCACCGGGCTGGGCAAGGTCCTCCTGGCGCACGCCCCCGAGGCCCGGCGCCCCACGGGGAGCTGGGCGACCGAGCTGGCCGAGGTGCGGGCCCGGGGCTGGGGGGTCGACCGGGGCGAGCACGAGCCGGAGCGCGGCTGCATCGCCGCCCCCGTCCGGGGCCCCGGTGGGCCGGTCGTGGCCGCGCTCGGGATCAACGGCCCGGTGACCGTCCTCTTCGACGGCCGCGGCGCGCCCCGGCCGGTGCTGCTCGGCATGGTCACCGACGCGGCCGCCGCCGTCTCCCGCGAGCTCGGGCACGGCGGTGGCTGACCGCTACGTGCTCGCCGTCGACCAGGGGACGACGTCGACGCGCTCGCTCGTCTTCGACCGCGGCGGTCGCATGGTGGCCGTCCGGCAGCGCGAGCACCGCCAGTACTTCCCGCGGCCCGGCTGGGTCGAGCACGACCCCATGGAGATCTGGGCGAACACCCGGCGCACCGCCGCCCAGGTGCTCGCCGACGTCGGGGGAGCGGGGGAGGTGGTGGCGCTCGGCATCGCCAACCAGCGGGAGACGACCGTCGTCTGGGAGCGGGCGACCGGCCGGCCGGTCCTGCGGGCCCTCGTCTGGCAGGACACCCGCACCGCGGAGCTGGTCGCCGAGCTGGTCGCCCGCCCGGAGGCGCCGCTGGTGCGCGAGCGCAGCGGGATGGCGACCGCCGGCTACTTCTCCGGTCCGCGGCTGCGCTGGATCCTCGAGCACGTGCCCCGCGCCCAGGAGCGGGCCGAACGCGGCGAACTGCTGTTCGGGACGATGGAGACCTGGCTGATCTGGAACCTCACCGGTGGCCCGGACGGCGGCGTGCACGTCACCGACGTCACCAACGCCAGCCGCACCCTCCTGATGGACGTGCGCACCTGCCGCTGGGATCCCGACCTGCTGGCCTTCTTCGGCATCCCGGCGGCGATGCTCCCGGAGATCCGGCCCTCGGTGGGCGTGCTGGGCGTCGCGACCGCACTGCCGCAGGCGCTGCCGATCACGGGGGCGCTGGGCGACCAGCAGGCCGCGCTCTTCGGCCAGGCCTGCTTCGCTCCCGGGGAGGCCAAGTGCACCTACGGCACCGGCAGCTTTCTGCTTCAGAACACCGGGACCGAGCTGGTGCACACCCGGTCGGGATCGATCAGCACGGTGGCCTACCAGCTGGCCGGAGAGCCGGTGCACTACGCCCTGGAGGGCTCGGTCGCCGTCACCGGGGCGCTGGTGCAGTGGCTGCGCGACGGCCTCGGGCTGATCGGCTCCGCGCCCGAGGTCGAGACGCTCGCGCGGACGGTGGACGACAACGGCGGGTGCTACGTCGTCCCGGCGTTCTCCGGCCTGCTGGCCCCGCACTGGCGGGGTGAGGCGCGCGGCCTGGTCGCAGGGCTCACCTCCTACGTGACCAAGGGGCACCTGGCCCGGGCGGTCCTGGAGGCCACCGGCTGGCAGACGCGGGACGTCGTCCAGGCCATGGCCGCGGACTCCGGGCTGTCGCTGCCGGCGCTGCGCGTGGACGGCGGCATGACCACGAACAATCTGCTCATGCAGTTCATCGCCGACGTGCTGGACACCCCCGTGGTGCGGCCGATGGTCGGGGAGACCGTCTCGCTGGGTGCCGCCTACGCCGCGGGGCTGGCGGTCGGCATCTGGTCCGACGTGGAGGCGCTGCGGCGCAACTGGCACCGCGCGGCGCAGTGGACCCCGTCCCGCGGGCGGGCCGAGGCGCTGGACGCGGAGTACCCGCGCTGGGAGCGG
Organism: Blastococcus xanthinilyticus; assembly: GCF_008124835.1. GTDB lineage: Bacteria > Actinomycetota > Actinomycetes > Mycobacteriales > Geodermatophilaceae > Blastococcus > Blastococcus xanthinilyticus. The sequence continues at coordinate 28,389 of NZ_VNHW01000023.1, forward strand.
GCGGTGCAGCTGAGCATCGCCTGGGGCGCACCTCCGGAGCCCGGCGTCCGATGATGTCGAACCGGCGGTGTTGTCCAGGTCACATCCGCGCTCCTACGGTCCGCGGCACGGGGCCGGCCGCCACCAGGGCGATCGCATCCCGCGACATCCGCGGTCCGCGGCGCAGCGGACCTGTCGAGAGGAGCGCCCACACGTGGACACCGTCGGTCTCTGGACCGTGTTCGGCAGCGAGGTACTGGGCACCGGGATCCTGATCCTGCTCGGCGTCGGCGTGGTCGCCAACGTCGCGCTGCCCAAGACGTTCGGCAACGGCGGCGGCTGGATCGTGATCATCTTCGGCTGGGGGCTCGCCGTCTTCGCCGGGGTCTTCGCCGGCGCCACCTCCGGGGCGCACATCAACCCGGCGGTCACGGTGGGCCTGCTGGTGAGCGGGACGGACACCTACGCCCCCGGCGTCGCCGTGACCGCGGCCGCGACGTTCACCTACTTCGCCGGTCAGCTGGTGGGTGCGTTCCTGGGCGCGGTGATCGCCTATCTCGCCTACTACGGCCACTACAACGACCCGGAGGCCGCCGGCACGCAGCTGGGCACGTTCGCCACCGGGCCGGCCACCGGCACGGTCAAGGACAACGTGGTCACCGAGGTGGTCGGCACCTTCGTGCTCGTCTACATCATCCTGCGGTTCGGGGACACCCCGTCCCAGCTCGGCCCGCTCGCCGTCGCCCTGCTGGTCGTCGGCATCGGCGCCTCGCTGGGCGGCCCGACCGGGTACGCCATCAACCCCGCCCGCGACCTGGGCCCGCGCCTCGCCCACGCCGTCCTGCCGATCCGCGGCAAGGGCGGCAGCAACTGGGGGTACGCCTGGGTCCCGATCGTCGGCCCCCTCGTCGGTGCCGTCCTGGCCGGCGGCCTGTCGCACGTCTCGCTCTGACCGACCCAACCGAGAGGAAAGCCCCCATGCCGCAGTACGTCGTAGCCATCGACCAGGGCACCACCAGCACCCGCTGCATGATCTTCGACCACGGCGGCGCCGTGGTGTCGGTGGGCCAGAAGGAGCACGAGCAGATCTTCCCGCGGGCCGGGTGGGTGGAGCACGACGCGCTGGAGATCTGGCGCAACACCCGGGAGGTGGTCGGCCAGGCGATCGCGCGCAGCGAGGCCGGCGCCTCCGACATCGTGGCCATCGGGATCACCAACCAGCGGGAGACCGCCGTGGTGTGGGACCGGAAGACCGGGCAGCCGGTCTACAACGCCATCGTCTGGCAGGACACCCGCACCACGAAGATCATCGAGGAGCTGGGTGCCCTCGGCGGCGGCGCCGACCGGTACAAGGACAAGGTCGGGCTGCCGCTGGCGACCTACTTCGCCGGCCCGAAGGTGCGCTGGATCCTCGACAACGTCGACGGCGCCCGCGAGCGGGCCGAGCGCGGCGAGCTGCTGATGGGCACGATCGACTCCTGGCTGATCTGGAACATGACCGGGGGCGCCGACGGCGGCCAGCACCTCACCGACGTCTCGAACGCCTCGCGGACCATGCTCATGGACTACCGGACGCTGGCCTGGGACGAGTCCATCGCCGAGGAGATGGGCATCCCGCTCGCGATGCTGCCGGAGATCCGGTCCAACTCCGAGGAGTACGGCCAGGGCCGCAAGGCCGGGTTCCTGGCCGGGGTGCCGATCTCCGGGTCGCTGGGCGACCAGCAGGCCGCGACGTTCGGCCAGGTCTGCTTCGAGCGCGGCATGGCCAAGAACACCTACGGCACCGGCAACTTCATGCTGCTCAACACCGGCGAGGAGGCCGTGCCGTCGCAGAACGGCCTGCTCACGACGCTGTGCTACCAGCTCGGGGACGGCAAGCCGGTGTACGCGCTGGAGGGGTCCATCGCCGTCACCGGCTCGCTGGTGCAGTGGGTCCGGGACAACCTCGGGATGATCAAGAGCGCGCCGGAGATCGAGGACCTGGCCCGCTCGGTCGACGACAACGGCGGGGCCTACTTCGTCCCGGCGTTCTCCGGGCTGTTCGCGCCGCACTGGCGCGGTGACGCCCGCGGCGCCGTCGTCGGGCTGACCCGGTACGTCAACAAGGGGCACCTGGCCCGGGCCGTGCTGGAGGCCACGGCCTACCAGACCCGGGAGGTCCTCGACGCCATGAACGCCGACTCCGGGGTGGACCTGACCGAGCTCCGGGTGGACGGCGGCATGGTGGGCAACGAGCTGCTCATGCAGTTCCAGGCCGACCTGCTCGACGTCCCGGTGATCCGGCCGAAGATCGCCGAGACGACCGCGCTGGGGGCCGCCTACGCGGCCGGTCTCGCGGTGGGGTTCTGGTCCGACCTCGACGAGCTGACCGCCAAGTGGGCGGAGGACAAGCGCTGGGAGCCGCAGATGCCGGCCGAGGAGCGCGAGCGGAACTACCGCAACTGGCAGAAGGCGGTCACCAAGTCCCTGGACTGGGTCGACGAGGACGTCCGCTGACGGAGGGCCCCGTCCTCCTCGCCTCCGGACGGGCCGAGGAGGACGGGGCGCCCATTAGGTTGCGCGCCTGACTAGTCAGCCGTACTGTCTACCGCGTGGCGGAGGAGCGGTGGCCCGGTGAGTGGATGCGCGGCGTCCTCTCGCTGTGCGTGCTCCGGGTCGTCGCCGACGGCCCCACCTACGGCTACGCCATCGCCGCCCGGCTGGCCGATGCCGGGCTGGGCTCGGTCAAGGGCGGCACGCTCTACCCGATCCTGACCCGGCTCGAGACCGAGGGTCTGGTCTCGTCGTCGTGGGAGGCCGGCGACGGCGGACCGGGGCGCAAGTTCTTCACCCTGACCGCCGCCGGCGACCGGGCCCTGCTCGAGCGCGCCGACCAGTGGCGCGTATTCACGGAGCGGGCCGCCGGCCTGCTCTCCTCGCCGTCCGTTCCCGCCTGAGGAGTCCGCCATGGGGAAGGTCCTGAACAGCAGCGAGCAGGCCTGGTCCGACGCCCTGCTGCTGCAGCTGCGCATGCTGGACGTCCCGGGCACCCGGATCGGCGAGGTGCTGGCCGAGGTGCAGAGCCACGTCGCCGAGACCGGGGAGCACCCGCGCGAGGCGTTCGGCAGCCCGCGGGAGTACGCCGACCAGGTCGCCGCCGCCCTGGGCATCCGCCCGGCCGGCACGTGGGCCCGGATCCGCGGGACGCTGCGCGGCTCGGACCTCCTGCTGGCCCTGGTGACCGGGCTGGCCGGCTTCGCCCTCGCCGACGGGCTCTGGACGCTCGCCGCGGGGGAGACCTCGCTGTTCGGGCTCCCGGCGTGGGCGGTCTCCGGCGTGGGCGCACTGGTCCTGGCCGCCGGCACCGCCCGGTTCGTGCTCGCCGCCAACCGCGGCGACGACGGCGATCCGGTGCGCGATCCCCGCACGGGTGCGGACATGGCCCCGTTCACGCGGACGCAGATCGCCGTCCTGGCCGGCCTGCCGGCGCTGTTCCTCGTGATGACGGTGGTCGGCGGCCTGCTGTCCCGCTGAGCCGCCCGCGCCGACTGCCGGTCAGCCCTCGACCCAGCGGGTGACCTCCGGGAGCCGGGCGAACACCGCGGTGATGATCGGGAGGACGGCGGCGAACAGCAGGAACGCGGCCAGCCCGACGACGTCGTCCCCGTCGAGCAGGAGCAGGCCGGCGACCAGCGCGAGCGCCAGGACGCCCAGCGCGGCCAGGGCCGAGCCGAAGAGCAGGCCGGCCCGGTGCCCCTGCAGCAGCCGGAGGCCGCCCACGAGCAGACCGACCGCGCACGGGAGCCCCAGGACGAGCACCGTCGTCGCGGCGTCGGCACCGCCGGCGGCGGCGATGAGCGCGATCAGCGACCCGATCGCGGTGAGGGCGCCGGTGACGATGCCGAGGACGCCGGCGGAGGTGGCCACGGTCGGGCGGCGCGGCTCGGGGCCCCAGCCGCCGAAACCCGGCGGACCGTACTGCGGCGCGCCCCAGCCGGGCGGGGGATAGGAGGGCGGGCCGTAGCCGTACGGGGCCTGCCCGTAGGGCTGCTGGCCGTAGGGCGCCTGGCCGTAGGGCGCCTGGCCGTAGGGCGCCTGGGCGTAGGGCGCCTGGGCGTACGGCTGCTGGCCGTAGGGGGCCTGCCCGTAGGGCTGCTGGCCGTACGGCGCCTGACCATGCGGCGCCACGCCGTAGGGGGCCTGGCCGTACGGGGCCTGGTCGTACGAAGCCTGGCCGTAGGGGGCCTGGCCGTACGGGGTCTGGTCGTACGAGGCCTGGTCGTACGAGGTCTGGCCGTACGGGGTCTGGTCGTACGAGGCCTGGTCGTACGAGGTCTGGTCGTCGGGCTGCTGGCCGTGTCCGCCGGGGCCGGGCTGCTCGGGGTGGGCGTGCCCCTCGGGCTGGGGCGCCGCCCACTGCGAACCGTCGTCCATGCGGTCAGTCTGCCGGTGACCACGGGAAACCGGGGCCCGACACGGGCCCCGGTCACCCGGCCGGGTCGGGCGGCCGCCGGCCGGTCAGGAGTCGAGAGCGGCGGTGACGACGGCGCGGGCCTCCTCCTGCACCCGCGCGAGGTGCTCGGGCCCGTGGAAGGACTCGGCGTAGATCTTGTAGACGTCCTCCGTGCCCGACGGGCGGGCGGCGAACCAGGCGTTCTCGGTCGTCACCTTGAGCCCGCCGATCGGGGCGTCGTTGCCCGGGGCGCGGGTGAGCTTGGCGGTGATCGGCTCACCCGCGAGCTCGGTCGCCGACACCGCCTCGGGGGACAGCCTGCCCAGGGCCGACTTCTGCTCCCGCGTCGCCGGGGCGTCGATGCGGGCGTAGGCGGACTCGCCGAAGTGGTCGGTCAGCTGCCGGTGCAGCGCCGAGGGGGACCGCCCCGTCACCGCCTGGATCTCCGCGGCCAGCAGGGCCAGCAGGATGCCGTCCTTGTCCGTCGTCCAGACGCCGCCGTCCCGGCGCAGGAAGGAGGCGCCGGCCGACTCCTCGCCACCGAAGGCCACCGAGCCGTCGAGCAGTCCGGGGACGAACCACTTGAAGCCGACCGGCACCTCGACCAGCGTGCGGCCCATGTCCGCCACGACGCGGTCGATGAGCGAGCTGGACACCAGGGTCTTGCCGACGGTGACGTCCTTGGCCCAGCCCGGCCGGTGGCTGAGCAGGTAGGCGATTGCGACGGCGAGGAAGTGGTTGGGGTTCATCAGCCCGGCGTCGGGGGTGACGATGCCGTGCCGGTCGGCGTCGGCGTCGTTGCCCGTGGCGATCCGGAACTCGTGCCTGCGGTCGACCAGCGAGGCCATCGCCGAGGGGGACGAGCAGTCCATCCGGATCTTGCCGTCCCAGTCCAGCGTCATGAACCGCCAGGTCGGGTCGACCAGCGGGTTCACCACGGTGAGGTCGAGCCGGTGCCGCTCGGCGATCGCGGCCCAGTAGTCGACGCTGGCCCCGCCGAGGGGGTCGGCACCGATCCGGACACCGGCGTCCCGGACCGCGTCGAGGTCGAGCACCGAAGGCAGGTCGTCGACGTAGGTACCGAGGAAGTCGTAGGCCTCCGCGGCCGAGCGGGCCTGGTCCAGCGGCACCCGGCGCACGCCGGTCAGGCCGGCGCGCAGCAGCTCGTTGGCCCGCCCGGCGATCCACCCGGTGGCGTCGGTGTCGGCCGGCCCGCCCGAGGGCGGGTTGTACTTGAAGCCGCCGTCCCGCGGCGGGTTGTGCGACGGGGTGACGACGATGCCGTCGGCCAGCCCGGAGCTGCGCCCGGCGTTGGCCCGCAGGATGGCGTGGCTGACCGCCGGCGTGGGGGTGTAGCGCCCACCGGCGTCGACCAGCACCGTGACGTCGTTGGCGGCCAGCACCTCGAGCGCCGTGGCCCACGCCGGCTCGGACAGCGCATGGGTGTCCCGGCCGAGGAAGAGCGGCCCGTCGAAGCCCTGCTGCGCCCGGTACTCGCAGATGGCCTGGGTGGTGGCGAGGATGTGCGGCTCGTTGAACGCCGCGTCGAATGCCGACCCGCGGTGGCCGGAGGTGCCGAACGAGACCTGCTGCGCGGGTTCGGCCGGGTCCGGCTCCACGGTGTAGTACGCGCTGACCAGCGAGGCGACGTCGATCAGGTCCGTGGGCTGGGCCGGTTGTCCGGCACGGGCGTCGCTCATGCGTTGATCTTCGCGCCAAGGCGCGGTCAGCTGCCACCTGGCGGTTCCGGCCGCCGCAGCTGGGCCGGCGCGCGCCGGTCCCAGGCCTCCTCGAGCAGGTCGGCGACGAGCCCGGGCGTCGCCGTCGCCAGGTCGATCCGGACGCCGGAGAGCGTCGTCCCCCACCAGAGCAGGCTGCACGCCCCGCCCTCCACCGCCCGGGCGGTGGACTCGTCCACCAGCACGTTGAGCGCGGTGTCGGTCCACTGCGTGGCCAGGATGCGGGTGCCCAGGCGGAAGGCCCGGCGGCCGTGGTGGTCACCCTCGGTCACCTCCGGCAGTGCCAGGGCGATCGCGCGGACGTCGTCGGGGGTCATGCCCGTGGCGCGCCGGGGTAGCTGCCGACGCTCCAGCTGTTGCCCTCGGGGTCGCGGACCGAGAACTCCTGCCCCCCGTACGGCGGGGACTGCAGCGGCCGGAGGACGTCGGCACCGGCCGCCTGCACGCGCGCCCAGACTGCCTCGACGTCGTCGGTGACCAGGTAGGCGCCGGCGGTCTGCGCGTGCCAGTCGCCGTCGTCCCGGACCGATCCCAGCATGATGCCGCCGCCGGGCGGCCAGGCGAGCTCGGCGTGGGCCACCAGGTCGCCGTCCCGGACGACGAGGGTCTCCTCGAACCCGAGGACGTCGACCAGCCAGCGGATGAGGGCGGGGGCGTCGGCCGCCCGGAAGGCGGGCCAGACGGTGGGGGCGGGAGAGGTCTTCGGTGTCGTCGTCATGACGCCGACAGTGCCGCGCTCACGGTGGCGGTGTCTTGCACGAATCCGAACTCCGCCGCCAGCCAGCGGGTGGGCGGGAGCCCGGAGAAGGCCCGCCACTCGCGGGTGAGGTGCGCCTGGTCGGAGAAGCCGGCGGCCACCGCCAGCTCGGCGAGCGCAGGCGGCCCGCCGGCGGTGACCCGGGCGGCCAGGGCGCGGCGCGCGCGGTCGAACCGGACCACCCGCGCCGCCTCCTTCGGGGCGAGGCCCGTCTCGGCGCGGAACCGCTGCTCCAGGTACCGGACCGACCAGCCGGTCCGCCGGGCCACCTCGGCCACCGGCAGCCGGCCGCCGGCCGCCGTCGTCAGCCGCCACGCCTCGGTCACCTCCGGACGTGGGCCGGTGTCCGGACGCAGCCGCCGCAGCAGCACCCGCTCCAGGGCCGCGAACCGGCCCGCCCATCCGGCGGCCGTCCGGACCCGGTCGGTCAGCTCGGCGCCCGCGGCACCGAGGAGGGCCTCGAGCGGCACGTCGGTCGAGGCCAGCTGCCCGGCCGGGCAGCCGAGCAGGGCGCGCGCCCCCAGGGGCGTCAGCGACAGCTGCACGCCGGCCTGCCGGCCCGGGTGGACGATCCGCGCCGGCCGGGTGTGCAGCCCGCCGACCAGCGCGTCGAACCGGCCGGGGGCCTGGGCGGGATCGGGGTGCGCCGCCATCTCGAGCGGCTCGTCGAGGGTCACCACGACGGTCAGCCAGGGTGAGGGCAGCCCGAGGTGCTCACCGGGCGGGAAGCCCTCGTGGCGGTAGCCGGTGGCGGCGGCGACGTACGGGCGCAGCGCGGGGTGCAGCCGGTGCACCACCGATTCCTGCCGCATGCGGACAGCATGCCCGCGGCGGGCACCGGCTTCCAGGGCCGGCGGCGTGCTCACGGCGGGCTGCTCCCGCGCGGCTCCCGCGCGGCCGGGCGGACCCGGACGCCCGCGCGGCTCAGGACGCGGCGCGCGCGATCCCGAACAGCAGCACGAGACCGAAGATGCCCACCCCGACCCAGCCCAGCACGATGCCGGCGGTCGCCATCCCGTCACCCGCCTCGCCGCGCTCGCGGATCTGCTGCTTGGCCACGTAGCCGAAGACCAGGGCGAGGATGCTGCCGATCCAGTAGATCCAGACGATGCCCAGGACCATCGAGGCGACGGCCATGCCGTTGGTCCGGCGCGGCGGCGGGTACGGGTAGCCGCCGTACGGCTGCCCGTGGGCGGGGTAGCCAGGGCCGGGAGGAGGCGGCGGCCCCTGGTACCCGCCGGCCGGCGGATAGCCGCCGTAGGGCGCCTGCGGCTGCCCCCAGGCAGGCGGACCCGGCTGGGCGTTCGGATCACCGGGGTGGTGCGGACCGGGGTGTGTCATCGTCACGCTCCTCGTGGCTGTGCGTCCGCCGGGACGGCGGTCCCGCGGCGCCCGACCATCCTGGAGGCGGCCGGCGGTGCCGTGGGGGCGGCGCGCAGGACGGGCACTCCGACGAGGGAAGCGCGCGGGGCCCGCGCTCCGTCCACGTCCGCCGGCGATCCGGATCCGCAGCCGTCCTCGACGCCGCATCGAACGGGTCCTGATCTCCGCGAGCCTGCTCGCCCCCTCGCCCCTGACCAGGCATTTCTGTCGTACCCCCGCCCTACTGTCGGGATGTCCGCGAGACCGTCGGGAAGGGAGCGAGCACGTGTCCGAGCTCCGCTCCGCCCTCGACGAGCTGGCCGGGATCGACCTCGCCGAGTTGTCGGACGACACGTTGCTCGACCTCGTCGGCGAGCTCTCGGTCGCGGCCGACCGGGTGGCGGCGGCGCTGACCTCGGCCGTCCGCGCGGCCGACCGCCGGGAGGCCTACGCGCGGGACGGCGCCGTCTCCATGAAGGCCTGGCTGCGCGGCAGCTGCCGCATGGCGCCCGAGCAGGCGACGGCGACGGTGTCCACGGGACGACGGCTCGAGCAGCTGCCGGAGACGGCGGCGGCGTTCGCCGCCGGTGCGATCAGCGCCGCGCACGCCCGGGTCATCACGAAGGCTGCGACGCCCGGCCGGATCGGCAAGGCGGCCGAGATGGGCATCGACCTCGGCGAGACCGACGGCATCCTGGCCGAGCTGGCTCGGGCCACGGCGCCGGACGAGACGGCTCGGGGTGTCAGGGAGTGGGTCGCCGGGGTGGATCCGGACGGCACGCTGGACGACGCCGCCGACGTGCGCCGCCGGTTCACCATGGCTCCGGGGCTCGACGGGCGCGTCCACCTCCGTGGCGAGCTGGACGCCGTCGGCGGCGAGTACGTGCGCACCGCACTGGCCGCGGTGATGGACGGCGACCGCCCGGCCGGCGACCTCCGCGGCCACGCCGAGCGGCAGGCCGATGCCCTGGTCTCGCTGGCCCGCGGCGCTCTCGACGGCGGGGCGCTGCCCGACGTGCGAGGTGAGCGGCCGCACGTGCGCGTGACCATCGACTGGTTCGCGCTGTGCGCCGAGCGGGGTGCCCCCGGCATCTCGGGCGGTTCGCTGGGCTGGGCCGGCCCGATCAACCCCGAGACGGCCCGCCGGCTGGCCTGCGATGCCAGCGTCGTCCGCGTCATCACCGGCCCGGACGGGCTCCCGCTCGACGTGGGGCAGGCCCAGCGAAGCTCCACCACCGCGATCCGCCGGGCGATCGCGATCCGCGACGAGCACTGCGGCGCCGTTGAGTGTGCAGAGCGCCGGGTGCGACGCCCCACCGGAGTGGTGCGACGTGAGCTTGCCCCGGTCCAGCGGACGGCTAGGTACTGAGCATGGCGTAGGCAGCGGGGGTTCGGTAGCCGAGGGCGGAGTGCAGTCGGTGGTTGTT
>NZ_VNHW01000024.1 GCF_008124835.1 Blastococcus xanthinilyticus
ATGAGCGAGCTGCGCGCCGTCCTCCCGCATCCCGACGCCGCCGCCTGCCGGGACGCCGTGGACCGGTACGCCCGCGCCGCCAAGGACGCCGGTGATCCCCGCCCGATCGGCATGCTGCGCGCCGGTGCGATGGGCGATCTGCTGCTGCGCCCGTGGCAGCAGCGGCCGTCGGTGACCGCACACCTGACCGTCGTCGCGCCGCTGACCGCCCTCACCCCGGCCGGGTTCCTCGCCGCCGGTTCGCCAGTGCCCGCGGCATTCGCCGGAAGCGAGCCGCCGGCGACGGCGCCAGACGCGCCCGCGCCGGTGGTCGAGGTCGACGGGGAGCCGATCACCGCCGCCCACCTGCGCGAACTCCTCGCCCAGCTCGACGCCGCCGGCGTGCGGGCCCCGGCCGGCGGGAGCCTGGAGCTCGCGGTCACCGACGCCACCGGAACGCTGCTCGCCCTCACCACGCCCGGAGAGGCGGCCCGGCTGGCCCGCCGCGGCTGCACCGCCCACCCCGACACCGCAGCCCGCCCAGACGCCGCAGCCCACCCCGACACCCCGGACGCTCCCGGCCGGGCGTGTGGCTGCCCCGTGCTCGGCGTGCCCGGCCCGGTCGACCGCTACCGGCCCTCAGCAGCCCAGCAGCGCTTCCTCACCGCCCGCGACCGCACCTGCCGCCACCCCGGTTGCACCGCACCCGCCGCCCGGGCCGACCTCGACCACGTCATCCCGCACGCCCACGGCGGGGAGACCAGCTGCGACAACCTCTGCTGCCTGTGCCGCCGCCACCACCGGCTCAAGACCTTCGCCCCCGGCTGGACCCACACGACCAGCGACGACGGCGTGCTCACCGTGATCACCCCCACCGGCGTCACCCGGATCAGCCGGCCACCGGGCTACCGCGTCCTGACCGGACCACCCGCACCCCCACCGGAACCGGACGAGGATCCGCCACCGTTCTGACCGGCGGCCCGGCGCTACTCAGTCCAGGCCGAGATCGCGGCGCAGCTTGGCGACGTGCCCGGTGGCCTTGACGTTGTAGGAGGCGCGCTCGATCCGGCCCTCGGCGTCGATCACGAAGGTCGAACGGATGACCCCCACGACCTCCTTGCCGTACAGCTTCTTGGTGCCGTACGCGCCGTAGGCCTGCATCACCTGCTTGCCCGGGTCGGACACCAGCGTGATCCGCAGGTTCTCCTTCTCCCGGAACTTCACCAGCTTCTCGACCGGGTCGGGGGAGACGCCCACGATGTCCAGCCCCGCCTCGGCGAGGTCGCCGGCCGCGGCGGTGAAGTCGACCGCCTGCGTCGTGCAGCCCGGGGTCAGGGCGGCGGGGTAGCAGTAGACGATGACGCGCCGCCCCCGGAAGTCGGTCAGCGACACCGGGTTGCCGTCGGCGTCGGGCAACGTGAACTCCGGCGCCGGGTCGCCGGCAGTCAGGCGGAGGGGAGCGGCGTCGGTCTCGGTCATGCCGCAAGTCTGCCGTGTCCGCCCGTCCCGGTGGCAGGGGGCGCGGCGGGACACCTCCCGTTCACCCGGCGAGGAAGGAGAACCGCACCTGCCGCTGGTGGTTGTCGGTGTTGGTGTCGACCAGGCAGATCCGCTGCCAGGTGCCCAGCATGAGCCGGCCCTCGAGCACGGGCACGCTGGCGTGCGGTGGCACGAAGGCCGGCAGCACGTGGTCGCGGCCGTGGCCGGGGCTGCCGTGCCGGTGCCGCCACCGGTCGTCGCGGGGGAGCAGCTGGTCGAGCTGGGCGAGCAGGTCGTCGTCGCTGCCCGAGCCGGTCTCGAGGATGGCCAGCCCGGCCGTGGCGTGCGGCACGAACACGTGCAGCAGCCCGTCCGCCTCGGTGCGCACGAACTCGGCGCACTCGTCGGTCAGGTCCACCACGACGGGGACGCCGCCGGTCCGGACGGCCCGCAGTTCCGATCTCATGGCCCGATCCTGGCCGCCCGGCGTCCGCTCCGCCGCACGGCCCCCCCGACCGGCGCGCACTACTGTCGGCACCCGTGACCCAGCCTCGCCCCACCCTCCGTGCCGACGGCCGCGCCGCCGACGAGCTCCGGCCCGTGACGATCACCCGCAACTGGCTCGACCACGCCGAGGGCTCGGTGCTGGTGGAGTTCGGCCGCACGCGGGTGCTCTGCGCCGCGAGCGTCACCGAGGGCGTGCCGCGCTGGCGCAAGGGCTCCGGCCTGGGATGGGTGACCGCCGAGTACTCGATGCTGCCGCGCGCCACCCACACCCGCAGCGACCGGGAGTCGGTGCGCGGGAAGATCGGCGGCCGCACGCACGAGATCAGCCGGCTCATCGGCCGGTCGCTGCGTGCCTCGATCGACCTCGGCGCCCTGGGGGAGAACAGCATCGCCATCGACTGCGACGTCCTCCAGGCCGACGGCGGCACCCGCACCGCGGCCATCACCGGCGCCTACGTGGCGCTCGCCGACGCGGTGTCGTGGCTGGGGGAGCGCAAGAAGCTCGCCAAGCCGAACCCGATGGTGCAGTCGGTCGCCGCGGTGAGCGTCGGCGTCATCGACGGCGAGCCGCGGCTGGACCTGCCCTACGAGGAGGACGTGCGCGCGGGCACCGACATGAACGTGGTCTGCACCGGCGACGGCGGCTTCGTCGAGGTGCAGGGCACCGCCGAGGGTGCGGTGTTCGACCGGCCGACCCTCGACGCGCTGCTGGACCTCGCGGTGGCCGGCTGCGCCGAGCTGACCCGGATCCAGGCCGAGGCCCTGTCCCGCGACGCAGCGCCCCGATGAGCACCCGCCTCCTGCTGGCCACCCGCAACGCCGGCAAGCTCGCCGAGCTGCGGCGGCTGCTCGAGAGCGCCGTCCCGGGGGTGCAGGTGATCGGCCTGCGCGACGTGTCCGAGTACCCCGAGGCGCCGGAGACCGGCGCGACGTTCGCGGACAACGCGCTGCTCAAGGCGCGCGAGGCGGTGCGCTACACGGGGCTGCCGGCCGTGGCCGACGACTCGGGCATCACGGTGGATGCGCTGAACGGCATGCCGGGGGTGCTGTCGGCGCGCTGGTCGGGGCGGCACGGTGACGACGACGCCAACACCGCGCTCCTGCTGGGGCAGCTGGCCGACGTCCCGGACGAGCGGCGGGGGGCGGCGTTCGTCTGCGCCGCGGCCCTGGTCACCCCCGACGGCACCGAGCGGGTGCTCGAGCGCGAGTGGCGGGGGACGGTCGTGCGGGAGAAGCGGGGGAGCAACGGCTTCGGCTACGACCCGGTCTTCGTCCCCGCCGGGCTGGACCGGACGTCGGCGGAGCTGTCCCCGGCGGAGAAGGACGCCCGCAGCCACCGCGGCCAGGCGTTCGCCGCCCTGGTACCGGTCCTCGCCGAGGTGCTGGGCGGTCGCTGACGCCGGATCAGGCGGGGCGGATCAGGCGGGGCGGATCAGGCGGGGCGGATCAGGCGGGGCGCAGGGTGAAGCCGAGCCAGGCCAGGGAGTCCTCCTCCTCGAGCTCCGCGTGCCGGCCGCGCCGCGTCAGCTCCTCGTCGGCGGCCACGTGCACCGCGACGCGGACCTCCGGCGCCCGGTGCCGGCCCCGGGCGGGCGCGGTCGAGGTGGAGTGGACGACGGCGGCACGCGCCATGGCGGCGGGCAGCCAGGTGGCGGTGCGGGTGGCGCTGGTGGTCATGCCCTCTGATCGGCCGGTGCGGCCGCGCACCCGAGCCCCCGGTCGGCGGAGCCACCCCCGCGGGTGACCGGCGCACTGCGGCCCGGGAGCGGAGGCACCCGGTCGGCGTCCGGAAACCCGCCTGACAGCGCCGCTGCCCGGCGCTAGCGTCCGGGGATGACCCTCCCCGAGCGCGTGCGGCCCCCGGTCGACGGGGACGAGCGCGCGCAGCTGGTCGGCTGGCTGGACCTGCAGCGCTCGCTCGTGCACTACAAGTGCGCGGAGCTGGGCGACGACGACGCCTCCCGGGCGCTCCTGCCTACGTCGCCGCTCATGACGGTCGCCGGCCTGGTGAACCACCTGCGCTGGGTGGAGCACTGCTGGTTCGACGTCATGTTCCTCGGCCGGCCTTCCGGGCCCAACCCGCAGTTCGGCGACGAGGAGGCGGCCGACTTCCGCGTCGACGGGATCCCGCTGGCGGAGCTGCTCGCGGGGTACGACCGGCAGTGCGCGGAGTCGAACCGGATCACCGCCGCGGCCGCGCTCGAAGAGCTCGGCCGGTTCCCGGGCTACGAGTCGGGCCGGGCGTCGCTGCGCTGGATCCTCGGGCACATGATCGAGGAGGTGGCCCGGCACGTCGGCCACCTCGACCTGCTGCGCGAGTTGCTCGACGGGCGGAAGGGCTACTACTGACCCCGGGCGTGAGCCGCGCTCGATCAGGGCACTGACCGCCGATGCGAGTGCACGTGGACGCCGCGCGGACGCTGCGGTTCGACGACGGGACACCGGTCACCGCGGCCTCGGGGGTCGCGCCGCTGGGCGACGGGTGGATCGTCGTGCAGGACGACTCGACGATCGCCGCCTGGCGCCGTCCCGGCGGGGTGAGCGCGCTGCGGGTGCTGCCACCGGTGGAGGGGCTGGACACGTTCCGGGAGAGCGACGGCACCAAGCACCTCAAGCCCGACCTGGAGGTGGCCTGCCCCGCCGAGGTGGACGGCGAGCCCGCGGCGCTGCTGCTCGGGTCCGGCTCCTCGCCCCGGCGGATGCGCGGTGTGCTGGTGCGCCTCGAGGACGGCCGGCCGGTCGTGCGCGCGGCCGAGCTGGGGCCGCTGTACGAGCGGGTCGCCGAGCGGCTCGGGTTGCCGGTGGTCTCGGTGAACCTGGAGGGCGCGAGCCGGCACGGCGACGTCGTCCGGTGGTTCAACCGGGGCAACCTCATGGCCGGCATCCGCTCCGCCAGCGTGGACGTGCCGCTGGAGGGGCTCGTCGCCGCGGTGCTCGGCCGGAAGGACGCCTCGGAGGTGGCGGTCGAGCACCCCTCCGAGTACGAGCTCGGTGAGGTGGAGGGCGTCGGCCTGGCGGTCACCGACGCGATCGCGCTGCCCGACGGCCGGTTGCTAATCAGTGCGGCGGCCGAGGACACGCCCAACGCCGTCGACGACGGGCCGGTCGTCGCGACCGCGATCGCCCTCGTGGACGGCGGCACGGTGGTCGCGGTGGCGCCCATCCCGGAGGTGGACGAGCACGTGCACAAGGTGGAGGGGCTCGCGCTGCGCGGGGTCGCCGACGGCGTCGTGCACCTGCTCGCCGTCGTCGACGACGACGACCCGGACGCGCCCTCGGCCGAACTCGACCTGCGCGTCGAGCTCGGCTGAGCCCCCGGGGGACGCGACCGCCGAGAGGGCGTAAGGATCGGCGGGTGCCCGGACATCTCTCGGTATGAGCGAGAACCACGCGGCCGGGCCGCCGGACCCCGAGGCGTCCCGCTTCACCGCGCTGTGGGAGCAGTACTCGCCCCGTGTCATGGGCTACGCCCTCCG
Organism: Blastococcus xanthinilyticus; assembly: GCF_008124835.1. Lineage (GTDB taxonomy): Bacteria > Actinomycetota > Actinomycetes > Mycobacteriales > Geodermatophilaceae > Blastococcus > Blastococcus xanthinilyticus. The sequence goes on from NZ_VNHW01000024.1 coordinate 5,442, forward strand.
GCACGTCGATCCGGACAGCGCGCAGGAGGTCGTCTCCGAGACGTTCCTCGTCGCGTGGCGGCGGCTGCGCGAGGTGCCGGGGGAGCCCCTGCCGTGGCTGCTGGTGGTGGCCCGGAACACGATCTCCAACCACCGCCGCTCCGGCTACCGCCGCGCCGTCCTGCAGGGCGAGCTGGAACGACTGCAGCGCGTCGCGGAGCCGGCGCCGGCGGCCGAGGTCCCCGCGGTCGAGCGGGAGGCCGTCCTCGCGGCGCTGGCCGCGCTCACCCAGGCTGAACGTGAGGCCCTGCTGCTCGTGGCCTGGGACGGGCTCACGGCCGCCCAGGCCGCCCGGGTCGCCGGCTGCTCGACGTCGGCCTTCTCGGTTCGTCTCTTCCGTGCCCGCCGCCGGCTGCAGGCGGCCGACGCGACCACGACCCACCCCGTCCGCCCGACGCCATGGGAGAGCCCGGCATGAGCGCGCACCGGAACAGCCTCGACACCCTGTCCGCCCTCCGCCCGCGCACCAGCGTGACGGCGGCGTGGCCACCGGCCGTGCGCGACGCCGCCCTCGAGCGGGTGCTGCTGGACCGCGGCACGCCCGCGGCCCCGGTCCGGTCCCGGTTCCGGCTGCGCCGGCTGGCGGTCGGGGGGCTGGCCACCGGCGCCGTCCTCACCGGCGGCCTCGGGGTCGCCGCCGGAGCCGGGGTGCTGCCCCAGGACTTCGTGGACACGTTCGCGTTCTGGGCCGAGGACAGCGGCGTCGACCTGTCCACGGCCGAGCGCAACGCGACGGCGCCCGGCCCGGACGGGCTGCTGTTCAGCGTCGTCACCATGAGCGGCCCGGACGGCACGGTCTGCGTGGCACCGCTGTTCGAGACCCCGGAGAGCGCCTCCGGTCCCGTGCCGTCGGTGTTCGAGGACGGCGGCGGCAGCTGCGGCCCCGAACCGAGCACGGAGGCCTTCGGCAGCAACGCGGCCGTGAACGCCGACGACGAGGCGCACATCTACTGGGTGCCGGCCGGGCGTGCCGTCCGGGCGGAGCTGACCCTCCCGGACGGCTCCGGCTACCCCGCGGTCCTCGTCCACGGCGGGTTCCACGGCTGGTTCCCGACCGCCTCGGAGGGGGACCCGGTGCTCACCGGGTACGCCGCCGACGGGTCGGTCGTCGGGCAGGTCGGCATTCCCCGGCTGCGGTGACGCGGCTCCCGGCGCAGGCGCGCACTACCGTGCTTCCGTGGCTCTCGGCGGAGCGTTCTGGCGGTTCTGGTGCGCCACCGTGCTCGCCAACGTCGGCGACGGGATCCGGCTGGCGGCGTTCCCCCTGCTGGCCGCGGGGCTGACCGACGACCCCGTCGCGGTCGGGCTGGTCGCGGCTGCCGCCGCGTTGCCGTGGCTGGTGACCGGTCTGATCGCCGGGTCGCTCGCCGACCGGCGGAGCACGCGGGCGCTGCTGATCACCGCCGACGCGTCGCGGGCCGTCGTGCTCCTCGGGCTGATCGCGGTGCTGCTGGCCGACCGCGCGAGCATCCCCCTGGTCGCCGGAGCCGCCTTCGTGCTCGGCGTCGCCGAGACCGTGCGGGACACCGCCGCCCAGACCGCGGTGCCCCGCCTGGTGCCGGCAGCGCTGCTCGAGCGGGCGAACGGGCGGCTGGTGGCGGGGGAGGTGGCCGGCAACGAGTTCGTGGGGCCGCTGGTCGGCGGGACGCTGTTCGCGGCCGGGGCGTGGCTGCCGTTCGCCGTGAACAGCGCGGTCGCCGCCCTGGGCGTCCTGCTCGTGCTGACGGTGCCGGCGACGCTGCTGGCGCTGCGGGCCCCGGTGGATCCGGGGGACCGGCCGGTCGCGGTGGCGGGCGGGATCCGGGCCGGGCTGCGGTGGCTGGGCGGGCACCGCGTGCTGCGCCGCCTCGTGCTCGTCGGCGTGCTGGTCGCGCTCGCCGACAGCGCGTGGTTCGCCGTCCTGGTGCTCTACGCGGACGCGCGCCTCGGCCTCGGGCCCGTGGGGTTCGGCGTGCTGCTCGCCGCCGGCGCGATCGGCGGGCTCCTCGGCGCCTCGCTGGCCGAGCGGCTCATCGCCGGGCGGCGGCACGCCCCGGTGCTCCGGTGGTCGACGGCGGTGGCGACCGGCGCGCCGGTGCTGCTGGTCGCGGCCCCGACCCGGTGGGCCGCGGTGGGAGTGGTCGTGGCCACCAGCGCCGCGTTCGGCACGTTCAACGTCGCGGCGCTCTCGCTCCGCCACCGGCTGGTCCCCGAGCAGGTGCTCGGCCGGGTGGTCGCGGCCTGGCGGACGGCCGTGCTCGGCGCCGGTGCCCTCGGTGCCCTCGCCGGAGGCACGGTCGCCTCGGCCTACGGGCTGGAGGCCCCGTTCCTCCTCAGCGCCGTCCTCGGCGCCGCCGCAGTGGTCCTCTGGGGCCGCATCGCCCGCGGCGGGCCCGCCGTCGCGGGGTAGCTCCGCTGATGAAGGTGTGCACCTCCTCGTCCTGGGCGCCCGCGAAGCCGAGGTCGCCCTCCGCCGCCTCGGCGTACCCGTCCAGCGAGGTGACCATCGAGTAGATCAGCTTGGCCATGTCGCCTCCTCCGCGCCACGGACGCCGGTCGCCCAGCAGGCACTGGAGGCTCTGACCGCAGGCGGGCCGGCAACTCTTCGGTCCGCCGGCCGGGCTCGACGTGCGGGAGGGGGGACTCGAACCCCCACGCCCGAAGGCACCAGATCCTAAGTCTGGCGTGGCTGCCGTTACACCACTCCCGCGTGGTCGCCGAGTCTAGGAGCACTCCGGTCGGGTGCTGCCCGACACGGTCGGCGCGCTGACCTGGGCGGCGTCTGGCAGGCTGGCGGGGTGCCTCGCGACCCACGACAGATCCAGCTCGAGATCGACTCCGCCCGGGAGTCGCTGGCGGCGACGCTGGACCAGCTCGCCTACCGCAGCAGCCCGACGCGTCTCAAGGCCCAGGGCCGGGACGCGGTGCAGCGCTTCCTCCAGACCCCGGCCGGGCAGGCCACCGTCGGTGCCGTCGGGCTCCTGGTGACGCTGGTCGTCGTGCAGAAGGTCCGGCACCGCAAGGCCGACTCGCCGAAGAAGCGCGAGCCCGAGGTCGTCGTGGAGAAGGTGCGCTACCGCAAGCGCTGACGCATCGCCGCCGAACGACGAGACCGGCCCGCCCCCACGGGGGGACGGGCCGGTCTCGTCGTTCGTGCGTCAGCTGCCGGAGCGCATCCGCACCAGCGGCAGGACGACGGTGTCGAGCACCTCGTCGGCGAACGCGTCGTCGACCGGGCGGTGCGTGAGCAGCCAGCGCTGCACGAGCAGGGCGCTGATGCTCTCGGCCGCCACGGAGCTGCGGAAGGACGGGTCGATCTCCCCGCGCGCCTCCGCGTTCTGCCACACCTGCTCGAAGGACTGCTGCCAGACGGCGAGCGGGCCCTTCTGGAACGCCTCGGCCAGCGCCGGGTGCCGGGGCACGGTGGACAGCAGCGACAGCGTGGCCGCGCCCGTCGGGCCGTTCACGACCCCCACCAGGGTGCGCATGATCTCCCGCAGGTCGCCCTCGAGGGACCCGGTGTCGGGCGTGCTCGCCTCGTCCCGGTTCAGGTCGGAGATGGTGTCGACGACCAGGTCCTGCTTCGTGCGCCAGCGACGGTAGATGGTCGCCTTGCCGACGCCCGCCTCCGCCGCGACCGCGTCCATGGTGAGCGCCCCGTACCCGACGTCGGCCAGGAGCCGCAGGATCGCGGCGCGGATGACGCCGTCCCGGCTGGGGTCGCGCGGCCGGCCGCCGCGGCTGGGACGGGCGACGTCGGCGGTGGGGAGAACGGCCATGGCGAAACCTTAGACATGTCAGATGTGAGGAACCTGGACGTCCCCTGCGAGTACCCCCGTAAGTGGGTTCCGATACCGCCGCGCGCCTGTCCCGCCCCGCCGGGCCGGTGAGTCACCCTGGGTCCGTGGGAACGATCTGCGGCGGGGTCTGCGGGTGCCGCCAGAACTGGGAGGTGCCCGGCCGCGCCACGCGCGCGCTGCTGGCGACCTCGATCGGGCACGTCCTTCCGCACGTCGCCCGCACCGCCAAGGCGCTGGGGCTCACGGTCTACTCCGCGCCCCAGCTGGTGGACGTCGTCGACGACCGTGGCGGGGCCGGGCTGGACCGGCTGTTCAACCGGCTGGCCCGCGACCTCACCGCCGCCGAGACGGAGGTCGTGCGGATCGCCACCGATCCCCCCGACGACGGCGCCGCGCTCACCGCCCGCCTGCTCACCGCGCCCACCCTGGCCGTGGAGCTGGCCCGGCGCGGGGTCACCGTCGAGGTGGGGGTGCTCGCCGAGGCGGAGTTCTGGTCGGTCTACCAGCCGATCGTCTCGCTGGCCGACCGCTCCGTCGTCGCCCACGAGGCGCTGTTGCGCGGGCTCGTCGACGGCCGGGAGGTCGGTGGTGGCGACCTGTTCTTCGTCGCCGAGTCGGCCGGCTGGCTGCACCGCCTGGACCGCATCGGCCGGGAGTCGGCCATCGCCGGTGCCGTGCCGTGGCTGGGCGGGGACGACCTGTTCGTGAACTTCAACCCCACCTCGATCTACCGGCCGCAGGTCTGCCTGGCCAGCACCGAGCGGGTCGCCCACGAGACCGGCATCGCCCCGAACCAGCTGGTGTTCGAGGTCGTCGAGTCGCACGCCATCGCCGACCGCGGGCACCTGGTCTCGGTGCTGGAGCACTACCGGTCGCTGGGGTGGCGGGTGGCGCTGGACGACGTGGGCGCCGGCTGGTCGAGCCTCTCGCTGCTGGCCGCCGTCCGCCCCGAGGTGGTGAAACTGGACAAGGGCCTGGTCCAGGAGCTGCCCGACGACGGCGCCCGGACCGTGCTGAAGGCGGTCACCGACCTGGCCCACCAGCTGGGCGCGGTCGTCGTGGCCGAGGGGATCGAGACCGAGCAACTGGCCGAGGAGGTCACCGCGCTCGGCGCGGACATGGGTCAGGGCTGGCTGTTCGGCCGGCCGGTCCGGCCGGAGCCGCCGGCCGAGGAGCCCGAGGGGCGCTGGCAGCCGGTGGAGGCCCGCCCGCGCTGATCCGTCAGCCGAGCGCCCAGCCGGTGAGCACCGGGCGCCCGTGCTCGGTGCCGAGGACGCCGTAGCGGCCGGCGGGCAGCGCGAACAGGGCACCGGCCGCGGGGTCGAGACCCAGCCAGCGGGCGGTGAGCACCCGCAGCAGGTGGCCGTGGGCGACCAGGGCCACGTCGCCGTCGGTCAACCGGGCGCGCGCCCGCTCCAGGACCCGGTCCACCCGGGCGCCGACGTCGGCGAGCGTCTCCCCGGGGGTGTTCCCGGCGACGACGGGGTCGCGCCAGATCGACCACTCGCGGCCCAGGTCCGCGCTGATCTCCGCGGTGGTGCGCCCCTCGTAGCCGCCGTAGTCCAGCTCCACCAGGTCCGGGTCGAGCGCGGTGGGAGCCAGCCCGGCCAGCTCGGCGGTGCGCCGGGCCCGCTGGAGCGGGCTGACCCGGACCTCGACGAACGAGTGACCGTCCAGCGCCGCGCGCAGCGAGCGCGCCTGCTCCTCGCCCTCGGGCAGCAGCGGCAGATCGGTGGTCCCCGTGTGCTGGCCGCTCCGGCTCCACTCGGTCTGCCCGTGCCGCAGCACGACGATCTTCCCGGCCCCGTTCCCGTCGCTCACGGCGCCCATCGAACACGCTCGGCCGGGAACACGCGCGGGATCCGCCGCGCTGGCCCCTGGCATGACCACCGCACAGCTCAGCGACACGTTCACCCTCGGCGGCGACCTCCCCGTCCACCGGCTCGGCTACGGCGCCATGCAGATCACCGGCCCGGGGGTCTGGGGCGAGCCGGCCGACCGTCCCGGTGCTCTCGCCGTCGTGCGGGCGGCGATCGAGCAGGGCGTCGACTTCATCGACACCGCCGACTCCTACGGCCCGCAGGTCAGCGAGCAGATCATCGCCGAGGCCGCCTTCCCGTACCCCGACGGCCTGGTGATCGCCACCAAGGCCGGTCTCACCCGGACCGGCCCGGGCGTGTGGCCGCCGTGCGGCCGGCCGGAGTACCTCACCCAGCAGGTCGAGCTGTCGCTGCGGAACCTCAACGTCGACCGCATCGACCTCATCCAGCTGCACCGCATCGACCCGCAGGTGCCGCTGGCCGACCAGCTCGGCGCCTTCAAGGAGCTGCAGGACCAGGGCAAGGTGCGGCACATCGGTGTCTCGGAGGTGTCGGTCGAGGAGCTGGGGGCCGCCCGCGAGATCGTCGAGGTGGTCAGCGTCCAGAACCTCTACAACCTGACCACCCGGCAGAGCCAGGACGTCCTGGACTACGCCACCGCGGAGGGCATCGCGTTCATCCCGTGGTTCCCGATCGCGACCGGCGACCTCGCGGCCCCCGACAGCCCGGTGGCCGACATCGCCCGCGAGCTCGACGCGACGCCGTCCCAGGTCGCACTGGCCTGGCTGCTGCAGAAGTCGCCGGTGATCCTCCCGATCCCCGGCACCAAGTCCGTCGACCACCTCACCGAGAACCTCGGCGCGGCACGGCTGACGCTGTCCGACGAGGACATGGCCCGCCTCGACGCGCTGGCCTGACGTCCGCCTCGTGAGGCATAGGAGGCTCTACCTACGTCCGACACCCTCGCGATGTAGGTAGAGCCTCCTTTGCCCTGGGTGGGCGGACCCCCGGTCGCGGTGCCGCCCGGTAGGGCGACAATGTGCACCGTGGATGCCGAGGACTTCCGTCAGGTCAGGGACGCCGTTCGCCAGTTGATCCGCGAGTCGGTGGTACCGCGTGAGGAGCAGATCGAGGACGAGGACCGCATCCCCGACGACCTGCGCGCGCGGGCCGCCGAGATGGGGCTGTTCGGCTACGCGCTCCCCGAGGAGCACGGCGGCCTCGGCGTCACCATGGCGGAGGACGTCGAGCTGGCGATGGAGTTCGGCTACACGACGCCGGCCTTCCGCTCGCTCTTCGGCACCAACAACGGCATCTCCGGCCAGGTGATCGCCAGGTTCGGCAGCGACGAGCAGAAGAAGAAGTACCTGCCCGGGCTGTCCGCCGGTGAGCTGATCGGGTCCTTCGCGCTCACCGAGGCCGAGGCCGGCTCCGACCCCGCGGGGCTGCGCACCACCGCCCGGCGGGACGGCGACGGCTGGCTGATCAACGGCAGCAAGCGCTACATCACCAACGCGCCGATCGCCGACCTGTTCGTCGTCTTCGCCCGCACCGACCCGGAGCAGAAGGGCGGCCGGGGCATCTCCAGCTTCGTCGTCGAGACCACGACGCCGGGGGTCACGGTCGGCCCCAAGGACAAGAAGATGGGCCAGGCCGGCGCCTGGACCAGCGAGGTGTTCTTCGACGACGTGCGGGTGCCCGCCGACGCGCTGATCGGGGAGGAGGGCCGGGGCTACTCGAAGGCGCTCACCGTGCTCTCCCGCGGCCGGCTGCACATCGCGGCGCTGTGCGTCGGCATGGCGCAGCGGGTGCTCGACGAGTCGGTCGCCTACGCCGCCACCGCCAAGCAGGGCGGGGCGCCGATCGGCCGATTCCAGCTGGTGCAGGCGATGCTCGCCGACATGCACAGCGAGCTGCTCGCCGGCCGCAGCCTCGTCCGCGACGTCGCGGCCCGCTACGACTCCGGCGAGGACACCTCGGTCGGTCCCTCGTCGGCCAAGCTGTTCTGCACCGAGATGGTCGGCCGCGCGGTCGACAAAGCGGTGCAGGTGCACGGCGGCATGGGTTACCTGCGGACCACGCCGGTGGAGCGCTTCTACCGCGACGCCCGGCTGTTCCGGCTCTACGAGGGCACCAGCGAGGTGCAGCGGATCATCGTCGGCGGTGCGCTGCTGCGCGAGGCCGGCATGGCGCGTGGGTGAGCTGACGGCCGGCGAGCGCGGCGCCGCCGCGACGGGCCGGTACGTGGGGGCCCGGACCAGCCGGGGCTGACCCCAGGGAAAACTCCCGCGCGGCCCTGGCGGGTTCCGCTACCGTCCGCCTCCTGTTCCCCACCAGGAGGCCATGCCGTGCCCAGGCGCACCCGCATCACCTACAGCGGCTCCTACCAGCCGCTCCCGTCCGCACCCCCGGCCGCGGATGGACCGCTGCGCCCCGAGCTGGCCGACGTCGGCCGGCTGGCGCGCCGCGGCGTGCGCGCCGTGGTCGGAGCGGCGCGGGCCGGCGAGCGGCCGGCGCTGTCGGCCCTGCTCGTCGAGCACCTCGGCGGCTCGGGGACGGGGCTCGACGTCGTGGAGGAGGCGTGGCCGGGCTACGAGCACGTCAACGTGCAGGCGGGGCTGGAGGCGTGGCTCGCCGCGCCCGGCCGCACCGCCCGGCTGGTCGGGGTGGTCGGCCACCAGCACCGCCCGTTCGGGCTCGGTGAGCTCCTCGGCGACGACGCCGGACCCCGGGATCCCTTCGGCCCGCGTCCCGGCAACGCGGCCAGCGTGAACCTCGCCTGCGGCCCCGACGGCGCGGTCCGGCCGTGCGTCCGGTGCGGCCTGTACCTGGTCACCGAGGGCGAGGTGCGCACCGCCGTCCTGCTGCGCGGCGCCGACCCCGAGTACGGGCACCCTCAGGTGTCGGTGCAGGTGGTGAGCAGCGTTCCCGACCGGGCGGGCGCCGCCGCGGCCGGCATCCGGGCGGCGGCGGTGGAGCACAACGTCTTCCGCGGCCAGGTGCTGTCCTTCGGGCAGGAGGTCTTCGGGCACGGGCAGACGCTGCTGCAGTTCCACCGCCGCCCCGATCTGCGGGCCGACCAGCTGATCCTGGCGCCGGCCACCCTCGCCGAGATCCAGCGGCAGGTGGTCGACGTCGCCCGGCACAAGGCGCGGCTGCTGGCGGCCGGGCAGCACCTCAAGCGCGGGGTGCTGCTGTACGGCCCGCCGGGAGTGGGCAAGACGCACACCGTCCGCTACCTGATGAGCAGCTTGCAGGGCACCACGGTGATCCAGCTGACCGGCAACGCCCTGCACCTGATCGCCGAGGCGTGCTCGGTGGCCCGGGCGCTGCAGCCGGCCATGGTGATCGTCGAGGACGTCGACCTCATCGCCGAGGACCGCGGCATGCACCCCGGCCAGCACCCGTTGCTGTTCCAGCTGCTCAACGAGATGGACGGGCTGGCCGAGGACGCCGACGTCGTGTTCGTGCTCACCACGAACCGGGCCGACCTGCTGGAGCCGGCGCTGGCCGCCCGCCCGGGCCGGGTGGACCAGGCGGTGGCGCTGGAGCTGCCCGACGCCGCCGCCCGCCGGGCGCTGTTCGACCTCTACCGCGGGTCGCTGCGGGTGGACACCTCGCGGCTGGACGACGTCCTCGCCCGGTCGGAGGGGGTGACCGCCTCGTTCCTCAAGGAACTGCTGCGCCGGGCGGCGCTGCTTGCCGCGTCGCGCACCGCGGAGGGCGAGCGGCTCGAGGTCTCCGCCGCCGACCTCGACGCGGCCCTCGACGAGCTGCTCGACACCCGCAACGCGATGACCCGCGCGCTGCTGGGCAGCACGCCGGGGTGAGTCAGTTCGCCCTCGGGCCGGGGGCGTTCGCCGGGTCGCCGGCGGGGTCGAGCGTGGCACCGCCGGCCGGGTTCAGGAGCGGACCGGGGGCGCCGTCGCCGTGGCCCAGGGCGGCGACGAACTGCCGCAGCACGTCGTCGCCGGTGTGGAACGGCGCCCAGTCCAGCAGCTTGCGCGCCCGCGCCGTGTTCAGGGCCGGCACCTGCGTGCCGAGATCCAGCCAACCCGGCTCGGTGGGCACCACGTGGGCGGTGAAGGCGGCGTGCAGGGCGGCGCGCAGGGCGAACGCCGGCGTGGGCACCCGCACGCTGCCCAGGGCACGGGCCAGCGCGTCGGCGTCCAGGAGCGGTTCGGCGGCCAGGTTGAACGGGCCGGGGGCGCGCCGGTCGAGCATCCGCTCGATCGCGTCGGCGACGTCGTCGGCGTGCACGAACGCGATCGCCAGCGCCGGCAGCGGCAGCGGCAGGAGCCGGGCGAGCGGGCCGGGCAGCATCCGGGCGGCCCCGAACAGCAGCGGACCGAGGAAGTAGCGGCCGATCTCGCTGCCGGCCTCGGGCTGCAGCACCAGCGTGGGGCGGACGACGGTCAGCGTGGTGTCGCGGTGCCGGCCGAACACCTCGCGCACCACCCGCTCGGCGCCGGACTTGTCGCGGCTGTACTGCGAGCTGGGGATGCCGGTGGTCGGCCAGTCCTCGGTCACCCGGGAGCCGCGGGCCCCGCCGGCGTAGGCGCCGATGGAGCTCATGTGCACGAACTGGCCGACGCCGGCCGCGGCGGCGGCGCGGGCCACCCGCCGGGTGCCCTCGACGTTGACCTCGCGCAGCCGCTCGGGCCGGCGGCCGGGCTGCAGCGCCCACGCCAGGTGCACCACCGCGTCGGCGCCGGCGACGAACTCCGCGATCTCCGCCTCGCTCGCCGGCTCCCCGAGGTCGGCGGAGTGCCACCGCACGCCGTCGTACGGCGCCGTGGACGGGGCCGGTCGCCGCGCGAGCCCGCGGACCTCGGCCACGCCGGCCTTCGGGTCGGTGAGCCGGCGCAGCAGCGCGGTGCCGACGTTGCCGCTGGCTCCGGTGACGGCGATCGTGCGGCCGGCGAGGTGCCCGGGGGAGAGGTTCGGCATGCTCCTGCCGCTACCCGGCCGTCCCGGCCCCAACCGGTGCGGCCGGGACGCGCAGCCGCAGGCAGACCAGGGCGGCGAGCAGCAGCGCGGCGACCGCCACGCCGAAACCGGTGGTGATGCTGGTGGCCTCCGCGATCCGCGCGACCACGAGGCTGCCGACGATCCCGCCGGCCTGCAGCGCCAGGGCGGCGACCGAGACCGTCGTCGCCCGGTGCTCGGCGGTGACCCGGGTGTGCATGAGCTGCTGGCGCAGCGGCCACCCGGCCGCGTTGACCAGGTAGAACAGCGCGTAGGTGACAGCCGCGACGGCGAGCACCGGGCTCAGGGCCGTGGCGGCCACGGCGACCGCGGCCAGCACCGACACCGTGGCGGTGGCGACGGCGGTGGAGCCTCCGGCGGCCCGCCGCACCCGGCCGGCGAGCACCGAGCCGACCGACGCCGCGGCGAAGGACGCCGCCATCACGATGCCGAACACCGCGGTGCCCTCGGCCGGGCTGCCGGCCAGCTCGGCGAACCGCAGCGGCCCGAGCAGCTCGAGCGTGCCGAACACCAACCCGGCCACTCCGGAGAGCAGCAGCAGCCGGCGCAGGACGGCGTCGGCGCGGGTGAGCCGGCCGGTCTCCCGGATCAGCCGCGGCACGTCGCGGCAGCCGCGCAGCAGGGCAGCGGCCCCCGAGGTGTGCGCCGCCGGCGTCCGCAGCGGGGTCACGAGGACGACGATCGCCAGGAGGTAGACGACGTCGACCCCCGCCGCCACCAGGAACGGGAGGGTGAGGACGGCGGTGCCCGCGCCCTCGGCGAGCAGCGGGACCACGCCACCGAGCACCGCTCCCACGGCCAGCCCGAGACCGCTGGCCGCCGCGGCCCGGCTCAATCCGGGCGTGGTGTCGGCGTCGGGGTCGGCGGCGTGCGTCGCGTCGACGAACCACGACTCCAGCGGGCCGGAGTCCAGCGCCCGGCCGGCGCCGATCAGCCCGTAGGCCAGGGCGAAGACGGCGACGTCCTGGGCGGCGGCCATCGTCAGCAGCCCGGCGCCGCCGAGCACCGCGGAGAGCACCAGCACGGGCCGGTGGCCGATCGCGTCGGCCAGGCCGCCGGTGGGCAGCTCGAGGGCGACCGCGACGATCGAGTGCACCGCCACGGTGAGCCCGATCTCGGTCAGGGTCAGGCCGCGCGCCGAGGCGAGCAGCACGATCACCGGCACGGTGATGCCCAGCGGCAGCCAGCGCAGCGCGGTGAGCCCCACGTACCGGCGCTGCACGGCGGCGGCGCTCAACCCGGCGTTCACAGCGGGTAGGCCCGCAGCGGGAAGAGGTCGACCAGCACGTGCACGACCGGCTGGTCCGGGTCCTCGCGGGTGTCCCGCCAGCGCGCCAGCACGGCCATCAGCTCATCGGCCAGCTCCCGGGCGTCCTCGGGGCCCAGCCGCAGGCCGACGTCGTTGAGCGACGAGGCGACGCGCCAGTCGTCGTCGAGCCCGTCGCGCTCGGCGGCGTGCGCGGCGAGCATCCGGCGCTGCTGGGCGACCGTCCGGGCGGCCAGCTCACCGGCCAGCTCGCGACCGCCCGGCCGGGTGGCGAGCTCGGCCTCGTCCCAGGAGGTGCTGCGGTGCAGCGCCCGCCACCAGCGCTCCCGGCCGGTGCCCTCGCCCTCGACCTCCTCGACGAAGCCCGCGGCGGCCAGCTGGCGCAGGTGGTAGCTGGTGGAGCCGCTGCTCTCCCCGAGCCGGTCGGCCAGCCGGCTGGCCGTGGAGGGACCCTCGACGCGCAGCGCGCCCAGCAGCGACATGCGCAGGGGGTGGGCCAGGGCACGCAGCGTGCGGGGGTCGTCGACGGCTCGCGTCGCAGTCAGGGGCGGGTCGGTCGCCGTCGGCTGGCTCACGGTTCGACGGTAGCCGTGCAAAGAGACCTTTGCAAAGATTCTTTTGCATCCAGCCGCCACTCACCGACCGCGGATATGCGCCTCGGCGCGGTTATCCGGGCCGGATAACCGCGTCCGTGCGCATACGGGCGCGCTGCAGGGTCAGCCGCGGAGCGCGGTGCCGCTCGTGATCGGGTCGTCGAGCGCCTCCCCGCGGCGCTCGGGCAACCGCAAGGCGGCCAGCGCGGCCAGCACGAAGAAGGCGGCGAAGGCGCCGAAGACCAGGCCCGTTCCACCGGTGTCGACGAGCAGCGGGACGCACAGCGGAGCGGCGATGGAGGCCAGCCGGCCGAAGCCGGCCGCGGCGCCGGCGCCGGTCGCCCGCAGCGCCGTCGGGTAGATCTCCGGCGTCACCGCGTAGAGCGCGCCCCACGCGCCGAGGTTGAAGAACGACAGCACCATCCCGGTGAGCAGCACCGCCGTGTCGCCCTCGGCGGCCGCGAACATGCCCGCCCCGACGGCCGAGCCGAGGAGGAAGGTGGCGAGGGTCGGCCGGCGTCCCCACCGCTCGATCAGATACGCCGCAGCGGCGTACCCGGGGAGCTGGGCGAGGGTGATGTAGAGGGTGTACTCGAACGACTTGACCAGCGAGAACCCGTCGTTGAACAGCAGCGTCGGCAGCCAGATGAAGGCGCCGTAGTACGCGAAGTTGATGCTGAACCAGACGATCCAGAGCGCGGCGGTGCGGGTGCGCGTCGCCGCCGACCAGAGCGCGCCCGGGCCGGGGGCGGCGACGGCGGGCGGGGGAGCGGGCGACCGCACCGGCTCGACGTCCGCGGCCCGCTCGAAGCGGCGCACCGCGGCCTCGGCCTCGTCGGTGCGCCCGCGCAGTTCGAGGAACCGCACCGACTCGGGCAGCCCCCGCCGGACGACGACGGCGTACAGGGCCGGGACCGCGCCGATCGCCAGGGCCCAGCGCCAGCCGTCGTCGCTGGTCGGTACGACGAAGTAGCCGATCAGCGCCGCCAGCGTCCAGCCGACCGCCCAGAACGCCTCGAGCGCGACCACCACCCGCCCGCGCACCCGCGCGGGGGCGAACTCGCTGACCAGCGTGGAGGCCACCGGCAGCTCCGCGCCCAGGCCCAGGCCGATCAGGAAGCGGAAGACCAGCAGCGCCCCGACCGACCAGGACAGCGCTGCCGCGCCGGTGGCCAGGCCGAACACCAGCAGGGTGAGGGCGAAGACCTGGCGCCGGCCGACGCGGTCGGCGAGCAGCCCGCCCAGCGTCGCGCCCAGCGCCATCCCGACGAAACCGATCGAGCCGATCCAGGACACCTCGCCGTTGGACAGCCCCCACTGCGCGACCAGCGCGGTCATCACGAAGGAGATGAGCCCGACGTCCATCGCGTCCAGGGCCCACCCCAGCCCCGAGCCGACCACCAGCCGGCCGTGCTCCCGGGTGAACGGCAGGCGGTCCAGGCGCTCGGCGCGGGTCAGCGACGTCGTCTCCGTCATGGGGCGCAGTCTCGCAACCGCCGGCGCTCAGCCGCGGACGTGGGCGGTGACGAGCTCGGCGGTGCGGTCCGCGGCCAGCTCCGGGATCCAGTGCGGCACGTCGTCCAGGACCTCCAGCCGGTAGGCGGCGTCGACGAAGCGGGCGGTGTCCTCGGTGGCGGCGCGGCCGAGGAAGGCGTCGCCGGTGCTCCACACGTGCAGGGTCGGGACCCGCACCCGGCCCACCGGGTCGCGCCCGCTCCACGGCAGCGCCCGGTACCAGTTGAGCGCCGCGGTGAGGGCGCCGGGCTCGCGCATCCGGGCGACGTAGCGGTCGACGGCGTCCTCGGGCAGCCCGCCGTGCGCCAGCATCCGGCGCAGCGCCGCGCCGTCGCCGGCCAGCAGCAGCTGCTCGGGCACGACGGGCAGCTGGAAGAGCCCGACGTAGTACGAGCGCAGCGCCTGGTCGCTGGTCACCATGGCCCTGGCCATCGCGCCCGGGTGGGGTACCGAGAGCGCGGTGAGGGTGCGCACCCGGTCGGGGTGCCAGGCGCCCAGCGCCCAACCCACGATCCCGCCCCAGTCGTGGCCGACGACGTGGGCGTCGGGCAGCCCTGCGGCGTCCAGCAGCGCGAGGACGTCGCCCACCGTCTCCCGCAGCCGGTACGCGCCGCGGCCGCGCGGCCGCGCCATGGTCGAGTAGCCCCGCTGGTCGGGCGCGAGGGTGCGCAGGCCGTGCTGGTGCAGCGCGGGTGCGACCCGGTCCCAGGCGGTGGAGTCCTGCGGGAAGCCGTGCAGCAGGACGACGGGCTCGCCGTCGCCGGGCCCGGCGTCCCGGACGTCGAAGGTGAGGCCGTCACGTCGGAAGCTGTCCACCCGACGACTGTGCCCCGGCCCGCGCCCGTGCGCACGGGGACGGGCTCGTCGGAGCAGGGGGACGCGCGCTGGCCGCGGTGTCGCCCGGAGGGCGACAATGTGATCGTGACTGCGCCCCCTGTCGAGATGATCGTGCTGGTCGACGACGACGGCCGGGAGATCGGCACCCTGCCCAAGCCGCAGGTGCACCACGGGGAGACCCCGCTGCACCGGGCGTTCTCGGCCTACCTCTTCGACGAGGAGGGCCGGCTACTGGTCACCCGGCGCGCGGCGGACAAGGCGACGTTCCCGGGCATGTGGACCAACACCGTCTGCGGCCACCCCGGCCCGGGGGAGGACGACGGCGCGGCCATCGCGCGGCGCGCGGACTTCGAGCTCGGGCTCCGGGTGGCCGACGTCCGGCCGGCGCTGCCCGGGTACCGCTACCGCGCGGTGTTCCGCGGGGTCGTGGAGAACGAGATCTGCCCCGTCTACGTCGGCCGGTTCGGCGGTACGCCCGCCCCCGAGCCGACCGAGGTGGGTGAGTGGGAGATCCTCGACTGGGCCGACTTCCGCCGCCGCCAGGAGACCGAGGGCGACGCCTGGTCGCCCTGGTGCCGGGAGCAGGCACGGCTGATCGAGGAAGCCGGGCTGCACCGGGTCTGACCGGCGGGTCCGTCACGCTCCGGGGCCCGCCGGTCGCGGCTCGAACAGGGACGGCGAGTCCCGTCGTCCAGTCCCCGGGCAGCCGCGGCGGCGTCGCTACGGTCCGCGCCATGGACCGACGACGCTTCCTGCTGAGCCTGGCGGCCGGGCTGGCAGGTACGGCGGTGGCGCGCGGTGCCGCCGGTCTCGGGGACGCCGCCCCGCTGCCGCTGCCGATGCCGAAGCCGGAGGCCGCGGCGGCGAGGGCCGGCAGCGAGCCCCCGCGCGGGCTGCCGGGGGTGCAGGCGCAGGTGCCGCCGACCGGGGTGGTCGACGGGCTGCCCGGCGAGGGCGCCCTGCTGGCGCTCACCATCGACGACGGCACGGACACCGAGGTCGTGGCGGCGTTCGCCCGGTTCGCCACCGACAGCGGCGTCCGGCTGACCTTCTTCCCCAACGGCTGCTACCAGGCCTGGGCGGACAACGCCGCGCTGCTGCGCCCGCTCGTGGAGTCCGGCCAGGTGGCGATGGGCAACCACACCTGGTCCCACCCCGACCTCACGACGCTCGGCGACGCCGAGGTGGCCGAGGAGATCCGCCGCAACCGGGACTTCCTGCGCGACACGTTCGGCGTCGTCGACAGCCCGTTCTTCCGGCCGCCCTTCGGGGCGCACGACGAGCGCACCGACCGGATCGCCGCCGACCTCGGGCACCCCACGATCGCCATGTGGAACGGCACGTTCGACGACGCGCGGCTGATCGGCGCCGACGAGCTGATGGCCGCCGCGAACCGCTGGTTCACCCCGCAGACGATCGTGGTGGGGCACGCCAACCAGCCGACGGTCACCACCGTGTACGGGCAGCTCCTGGAGCTGATCGCCGCCCGCTGCCTGCGCACGGTCACCCTGGCCGACGTCTGGTCCACCCGGCTCTGAGGGCGCCCGGCGCCCGACCTGCGCGGCCGGCGATCTTCGGCGAGGCTGTCGGGAACCGAGCCGCACGGACGACGGAGGAGCAGGCTGCATGGACGGATCGCTGAAGGGCCGCGTGGCGCTGGTGACCGGCGGGGCGAGCGGTCTGGGCCGCGCCACCGCACTGGCCCTGGCCGAGGCCGGCGCCCACGTGGCCATCGCCGACATCGACGCGGCCGGCAGCGAGGAGACGCTCTCCCGGGTGAGCGCGGCCGGGGGCTCGGCCGAGGTCGTCGGGCTGGACGTCACCGACGACGAGAACCGCCGCTCGGTGGTCGCCGGGCTGTTCGACCGGCACGGCGACGCCTTCGACATCCTGGTCAACGTCGCCGGCATCGACCGGCCCGGCTACATCACCGACATCGACCTCGCGGACTACCGGCAGGTGCAGGCGGTCAACTGCGAGGGCCCGGTCTTCCTCACCAGCGAGTTCATGAAGCGGGTGCAGCACCTGCCGGCCGAGCGCACCGCCGACGTGGTGCACGTCGTCTCGCTCTCGGCGATCACCTCCGGCAGCGGCGCGATCGCCTACAACGGGTCCAAGGCCGGCTTCCTCAACGCCACCAAGTGCATCCAGCGGGAGCTGCGCGAGAAGGCGGTGACGCAGCCCGACGGCAGCGAGCGGCCCTTCCCGTGCCGCGTGCAGAGCGTGATCCCCGCCGCCATGGACACCCCGATGATGGAGCAGTGGGGCATCCCCGGGCACCTGATGATGCCGCCGTCGGCGGTCGCCGAGGCGATCCGCACCCTGCTGCTCCTGCACCCGGCCGCCTTCATCCCCGAGATGCAGATCGTGCCGCGTCTCGAGCCCAACTTCCCCCGCTGACCGACCGTGAGGAACTGCCGCGTGAGCGCTCCGGACGACCCGACGCCCGACTCCGCGATGGCCTCCGGCTCGGACGCCGGTCAGCCCGGTGGCCACCTCGGTCCCGGGGACCTCGCGCCCGACGAGGAGCGGCTGCTGGCCGCGCTGGAGCGCGGCGTGACCCCGGCACCGGCCGACTTCCCGGCGGAGGTCCTCAAGGTGGTGCGCGCGGCGGAGGACGAGGCGCCGCTGCCCGGTGCCGGCGGTGCGCCCGACGACGGGCTGACGCCGCGGTTCACCGCCCCCGGCGGGGACTGAGGCGCGGCCGGGTCAGTTCTCCCGAGGACGCAGCCGGACGGCGACCAGCGCGACGTCGTCCTCCGCGCCGTCGGGGAGCAGCCGCTCGATCAGCTGGTCGCTCATCGGGTCGACCGGCAGCTCGCACAGCTCGGCCATCGCCTCGACCAGCCGCTCGATGCCGTCGTCGAACACCTGGTCCCGGCGCTCGACCAGCCCGTCGGTGTAGAGCAGCAGCGTCGAGCCCGGCTCGATGACCGTCGACTGCTCGCTCCGGCGCCGGGTGGGGTCCACGCCGAGCAGCAGCCCGGGGCGCCCGGGCACGAGCAGCTGCTGGTCGCAGCCAGGGGTGACGACCAGGGGCGGCAGGTGCCCGGCCGTGGCCCACCGCAGGCGGACGCCGCCGTCCCGCTCCTGGCCGGGCCGGTCGAGCCGGCCGACGAGCACCGTGGCCATCGCGCCGAGGTCCAGCCCCTCGATCGCGGCATCGAGCCGGGACAGCACGGCCGCCGGGCCGGAGGCGTCGTCGTAGGCGATCCCGCGGAGCAGGCCGCGCAGCTGCGCCATGGTGGCCGCGGCCTCGGTGTCGTGGCCGACCACGTCGCCGATCACCAGCACGGTGGAGCCGTCCGGCTGCTGGAACACGTCGTACCAGTCGCCGCCGACCTGCGCCTCCCGCCCGGCCGGCACGTACCGCACCGCGACGTCGA
Organism: Blastococcus xanthinilyticus; assembly: GCF_008124835.1. Classification (GTDB taxonomy): domain Bacteria; phylum Actinomycetota; class Actinomycetes; order Mycobacteriales; family Geodermatophilaceae; genus Blastococcus; species Blastococcus xanthinilyticus. The sequence goes on from NZ_VNHW01000024.1 coordinate 23,667, forward strand.
GGTGGTCGGGCTCGGGCGGGTCGGAGAGCAGGCTCCGCTGCAGCGTCTCCGCCGCGCGCACGAGGCTGCGCGAGCGGGCGTAGAGGGCCTCGAGGAGGTGGGTCCGCAGCTCGGTGGCCTCGACGACCTCCTGCGCGCTCCACGGCTCCGACCGGCCGCGCACGGTCTCCCGCCACCGCTCGAATGACTTGCGCGGGCTGAGCCGCACCTCGTCGCCCTCCCGCTCGGCGATCGCCTTGTTGTGCGGGTCGCCGCCCCAGTCGATGTGCCGCACCGCCTCGCCGCGGAACCAGAGCACGTACTGGCCCTCCGGCAGGGGCAGCACCAGCACGCCGGCGGTCTGCTCCGTCGGCCGGACCGTGCGCGCCTCGACCGCCAGCGCGTCGGTGGCGACGACGTCCTCGGCCCGGGCGGCGGCCCACTCGGCGATCCGGTCGGCCAGGCCCGGGGGCAGCTCGGCCCCGGCCGTGCCCCGGTTGCCCTGCAGGTCGACCACCACGCCGTCGGCGTCGAGCAGGTCCAGCAGGTCCGGCGAGCCCAGCAACGTGTCGGTGAGCAGGCGTTCCTCGTCCATCGCCGCGGCGGTCAGCCAGGCCAGGGTGGAGCGCGCCCGCAGCGCCCGGTGGAACTCGTCCTCCTGCGCGCGGTCGATCAGCCGCACCGACAGCGTCGAGCCGAGGAATTCCGCGGCGGCGCGCGTGGCGTACGGCGGCGCGTGCGGCCCGCTGTAGTGGTGGCAGGCGATGAGCCCCCAGAGCTTCTCCCCGCGCAGCAGCGAGATGGACATCGAGGCCTGCACGCCCATGTTGTGCAGGTACTCGACGTGGATCGGCGAGACGCTGCGCAGGGTGGAGTAGGTCAGGTCCAGCGGGCGGCCGCTGACCGGGTGGTCGACCGGCTGCAGCGGGACCGGCGTGTAGTCGACGTCGGAGATCAGCCGGATCCAGTTCTTCTCGTACAGCGCCCGCGCCTGGGCGGGGATGTCCGAGGCCGGGTAGTGCAGGCCCAGGAACGGGTTGAGGCCGGCGGCCTTCGCCTCGGCCACGACCTCGCCGTTGTAGTCGGCGTCGTAGCGGTAGACCATCACCCGGTCGAAGCCGGTGAGGGTGCGCACGGCCCGGGCGGTGATGTCGTACAGCTCCTGCAGGCTCGTGGCCCGGTCCAGCGCGGCGACCGTGCTGCGCACCGCCTGGTAGGTGTTCGGGAAGGAGAACGGCCGCGGGCCGAACGCCGGCTCGAGCTCCACGACGAGGCTGGTGCGCGGGGCCGTGCCGGGCTCGGCGACCGGCTCGCCGTGCGCGTCGGCAACCGCCACCCCGGGCCGGATGACCGCGCGGTGCAGCAGCGCGTCGACCGGTACGGGGCTGCCGTCGACGGTGAGCGTCACCTCGACCGGGTTCCGCTCCCGCAGGTCGCCGAAGGCGCTCGCCGAGCGGATCACCGCGTCGGCCGCCGCCACGCCCAGCACGTCGGACAGCGGCCGGCCCAGCGCCTGCTGCCACGGCACGCCGGTGAGCTCGGCCAGGTTCCCCGACACCTGCTGGACCAGCCAGTCCGGGTCGCTCACCGCGATGAGCACGCCGCGCGGCTGGATGCTGCCCGGGATGTGGATGGGCTCGCGTTCGCAGTTGGTGAGGTCGACCGGAGCCCCCGGCGCCAGGAACGCGACGTCGCGGTCGACGTCGGTCACGCGGGCACCCGCTGGACGCGGCCGGCGGGCCGGCACCACTCCGCGAGCGCCCGGAACGTCCCCCGGGCGGCGGCCAGGACGCGCTCGGCGTCGCCCCCGGCCGCGACGTGCTCGCGGGTGACCCGCCGGTAGGAGGCCCACATGGCGCCGGTGTCCGGCCCGTAGGGCGAGAACGCGCGGAGGCGGACGTCGGCCAGGGCGGGCAGCCCGCTCAGGTGCCGGTCGATGAACGTGCCACCGAGCGTCGAGCCCTCGAGCACGTACAGCCGGCCCAGCGCCTCGTCGGTACCGGGAACCGCGGGCAGGACGGGCGCCGTGGCCGGCACGGGGGCGCCCAGCGCCCGCAGGTCCGCCGCGAACAACCCGGCCCGGCGCCGGCGGGCCCAGCCGACGGCGCCCGCGTCGGCCGGCCGGGAGGTGGCCCACTCGTCCAGGCCCGCCTCGGCCGCCGTCCAGAAGCCGTGCATCAGCCCGAGGACCAGGGCCAGCCGGTCCCGGTCGAGCTCCGGGTCGAGCAGGTCCAGCGTGTCCTCGAGGTCCTGGTGCTCCTCGGCCGTCCCGGTGCGCAGGCTGCGCAGCACGTCGTCGTCGCCGCTGCGGTGGTACCGGTGCGCAGCCGTCTCTCCCGCAGCCATCCGGGAAAGCGTAGGTGACCGGCGGGGATCAGGGGCGGTGAGCCGGGGAACCGGAGGTGAGGCGTGCGGCACGCAGGCCGGCGTGCAGCAGCAGCCGGGCGTCGCCGTCGGCCGGGTCCAGGCCGGTCAGCGCCGCGATGCGGCCCAGCCGGTAGTACAGCGTCTGCCGGTGGATGCCCAGTTCCTCCGCCGTGCGGGCCGCGCTGCCGGCGCGGTCGAGGAACACCTCCGCCGTCGCGGTGAGCACCGGGTCGGCCAGCAGCGGGGCCAGCACCGGGTCGGGGCCGGTCAGCTCCGCCGCCAGCCGCCAGGCACCCAGCTCGCCCCAGTGGGCGACGGGGGAGAACCGGTCGACCGCCGCGGCGACCCGCGCGGCGGTGCGCGCCTCGCGCCACTGGCCGGTGAGGTCCGCGGTGCCCGCCCGGACGGCCGACACCCCGGCGGTGCTGCCCGCGGGCAACGTGCGCAGCGACGCCGCGGTCAGGGCGCCCGCCGGGCGGAGGTCGGACGCGGCCGGGAGGGGCACGAGGACGGCGACCACCCCGCCGTCCAGCTCGGTGGAGACGGCGCCGGCCGCCGGCAGCCGCCACCCCGCCGGGAGGGCGCCGCCCGCCGCGGCGAGCGCGACCAGCACCACGGCGCCGTCGCCGGCCAGCCGCCCGGCCAGCCGGCGGGCGGCCGGCGCGCGCACGCCGGGCCGCCCGTCGAGGGCGTCGGCGAGGGTCTCCCGGAGGTCGTCGGCGGGTCGCCCGGACAGCAGCCGGCCGGCGTCCGCGGCCAGGTCCCGGGCGCGGGCCAGCGCCGGGTCCCCGTCGTCGTCGGGGTCGATGCGGCCGTCGTCGAGCAGCCACAGGTAGCCGTGCGTCCGGTTGCCGTGCCGCACCGGCAGCACCACGCGGGTGAGGATGCCGGCGACCGGGTCGGCGGGGGTGCGCAGCGGCCGGGTGGCCGAGGCGATGCCGAAGTCCTCGAACCACCGCCGGGTCTCCGGCGCCGAGCCGCGGGTCAGGATGGAGCGGGTGCGGACGGCGTCGATCGGGTCGGCGCCGCTGTCGTCGTGGGCGCAGAAGGCCAGTAGCGTGAAGTCGGCGTCCTCCAGCGTCGCCGGTGCCGCGAGCACGCGGGACACCTCGTCGACCAGGTCCTGCAGGTCGTCGCGCATCCGCCCCCCTCGCCGGCCGGCCACCCGAGCCGGTCTCGTACAGCTGTATGAGAGCAGATGCCGCAACTCCGGACATCCGTCCCTGGCCCGCAGGGGTGGGGGTGCCTAGCGTTCCCCGTGTCGGCGTCGTCCGCTCCCGGGAGGTCCCGTGCCGCTGTCCAAGGCCCCGTTGTCCGCGGTGCTGCTCGCCGCCTCCCGCCGGCCCGCCCTGCGCCGGGCGGTCACCGGGACCCCGGCCACCCGGCGGGTGGTCGACCGGTTCGTCGCCGGCGAGACGCTGGACGACGCGCTGGGTGCCGTCCGCACGCTGACCGCGGACGGCATCGCGGTGACCCTCGACCACCTCGGCGAGGACGTCACCGACCGCGCCCAGGCGCGGCGCACGCGCGACGCCTACCTCGCCGCGCTGGAGGCGCTCGCCACGCTCGGCCTGGGGACCGCCGCAGAGGTCTCGGTCAAGCTGTCGGCCTTCGGGCAGGGGCTGCCCGACGGGCACGACCTCGCGCTGGAGCTGGTCCGCCCGGTGGTCGAGGCGGCCACCGCCGCGGGGACGACGGTCACCGTCGACATGGAGGACTCCCGCACCGTCGACTCGACCCTCGCCGCGGTCGCCGAGCTCCGCAAGGAGCACCCGGGCACCGGCGCGGTCCTCCAGTCGATGCTGCACCGCACCGAGGACGACGCCAAGACCCTCGCGGTGAGCGGCTCCCGGGTGCGGCTGGTGAAGGGCGCCTACGACGAGCCGGACACGGTGGCCCACCGGAGCCGCAAGGACGTCGCCGCGGCCTACGCCCGGTGCCTGGAGATCCTGATGAGCGGGCCCGGCTACCCCATGGTCGGCTCGCACGACCCGGCGATGGTGCAGCGGGCGCACGAGCTCGCGGCGCAGCACTCGCGGGCCGCGGACAGCTGGGAGGTGCAGATGCTCTACGGGATCCGCACCGACGAGCAGCGCCGGCTGGCCGCCGCGGGCACCCGCGTGCGCGCCTACATCCCCTACGGCAGCGACTGGTACGCCTACTTCATGCGCCGCCTCGCGGAGCGGCCGGCCAACGTCGCCTTCTTCCTCCGCTCCCTCGCCACCCGCTCCTGAGAGAGGTCCGACCATGGATGCCGTCACCCGTGTCCCGGCCCCGCGCAACGAGCCGGTGCTCACCTACGCCCCCGGCACCCCGGAGCGCGACCAGCTGCAGGCCCGGCTGGGCGAGCTCGCCGCCACCCCGGTGGAGCTGACCGCCACGATCGGCGGCCGGCAGCGCATGGCCGGCGGGAGCCGGTTCGACGTCGTGCAGCCGCACCGGCACGCCGCCGTCCTCGGGACGTCGGCGCACAGCACGCACGGCGACGCGCAGGACGCCGTGCGCTGCGCCAAGGAGGCGGCGCCGGCCTGGCAGGAGCTCTCCTTCGACGACCGCGCGGCGGTGTTCCTGCGCGCCGCCGACCTCCTGGCCGGCCCGTGGCGGCAGACGCTCAACGCCGCCACCATGCTGGGCCAGAGCAAGACCGCCCAGCAGGCCGAGATCGACAGCGCCTGCGAGCTGATCGACTTCTGGCGCTACAACGTGCACTTCGCCCGCCAGATCCTGGCCGAGCAGCCGGAGTCCTCGCCCGGTGTCTGGAACCGCACCGACCACCGGCCGCTCGAGGGCTTCGTCTACGCGATCACGCCGTTCAACTTCACCGCGATCGCCGGCAACCTGCCGACCGCGCCGGCGCTCATGGGCAACACCGTCGTGTGGAAGCCCGCCCCCACGCAGCAGTTCGCCGCGCACTTCCTGATGCGGCTGCTGGAGGAGGCCGGGCTGCCGCCGGGCGTGATCAACCTGGTGCCCGGCGACGGGATCGCCGTCTCCGAGGTGGCGCTGGCCGACCGCGATCTCGCCGGCATCCACTTCACCGGGTCCACCCCGGTGTTCCAGCACCTCTGGCGGACCGTCGGGGAGAACATCTCCGGCTACCGCGGCTACCCGCGGATCGTGGGCGAGACCGGCGGCAAGGACTTCGTCGTCGCCCACCCCTCGGCCGACATCGACGTGCTGCGCACCGCGCTGGTCCGCGGGGCGTTCGAGTACCAGGGGCAGAAGTGCTCCGCGGCCTCGCGCGCCTACGTGCCGCGGTCGGTCTGGGCGCGGCTGGAGGACGACCTGGTCGCCACCACCGAGTCGCTGGAGATGGGCGACGTCACCGACTTCTCGAATTTCATGGGCGCGGTCATCGACCGGAAGTCTTTCGCCAAGCTGTCCGGTGTGCTCGACCGCGTGGAGGGCGACCCGGCGCTGTCGATCGTCGCCGGTGGCACGGCCGACGACCGCGAGGGCTTCTTCGTGCGGCCGACGATCATCGAGGGCACCGACCCCGGCCACGACGTCTTCACCACGGAGTACTTCGGCCCGGTGCTGGCCGTGCACGTCTACGACGACGCCGAGTACGACGCCGTCCTGACCCAGATGGAGTCGGTGGCGCCGTACGCGCTCACCGGCGCGGTCATCGCGCAGGACCGGGTGGCGATCGCCCACGCCCAGAAGTTCCTGCGGCATGCCGCGGGCAACTTCTACGTCAACGACAAGCCGACCGGCGCCGTCGTCGGCCAGCAGCCCTTCGGAGGCGGCCGGGCCTCTGGCACCAACGACAAGGCCGGCGCCATGCAGAACCTGATGCGCTGGACCAGCAGCCGGTCGATCAAGGAGACGTTCGCGCCGCCCACCGACCACCGCTACCCCCACCAGGCCTGACCGCTGCCCTCCATGTTGATCAGGTGACCTGATCGTCTGTGGTCCTGGCTCACCACCGGTGGTGAGCCAGGACCACATCAGGTGAGCCAGGACGCCGCGGTCAGGCGACGTCGAGCTCCGACCCTGGCTCCGGACGACGGACGACGGTGAACCGGCGCGCCTCTGCGTGCGGCTTCGCCAGCATGCGGATGAGGTCGGCGACCGTTCCCTTCCAGCCACCACCGAGGTCGGCCTTGGCGATCCGCACCACCCGGACGTCGAGCCGCCGGACGCTGTCCTCGCGGCGTTTCTCCTCCCACAGCACCTCGTGGGCGTGCGGCCGCCGTACGGGTCGCTGTACTTGACCTGACCGTCGAACTCGATCGCCACGGCCGCCTCCTCGTACCAGGCATCGACGCGGGCGACGAACCCGCGGGCGTCGTGCAGCTCCACCTGCAGCTCGGGGCGAGGGAGCCCGGCGGCCAGCAGCGCCAGCCGGCCCTCGGTCTCCAGCGGCGACTCGGCCCGACCGTCGCTCAGCCCGACCGCCCGCGCCGCCCGGGAGGCCCCCGTCCGGTGCCGGGCAGCGTGCACGGCGAGGAGCAGGTCCGAGCGGAGGACCCGCCGCTGGTGGAGCGCGGCGTCCACCGCGATCACCGCGTCCCGCAGCGACCACTCGCGAGCGCAGTCGACCAGCGTCCGTGGCACCGACGTGGTGGCGAAGCGGTCGATCCACGGGACGGCGTCCGCCTCGGGCAGGGCGGCGCGGGCGACGCGGTAGCCGCGGCCGGCACGCCACTGGTCGACCGAGGTGACCCGGACGTCGGTGCCTGCGGACGCCGGCACCAGGAGCTCGTGCCGCCGGGCCGCCGACGCGTGGCTCAGCACCGGACCGGCGGCGAGGCTCAGCAGGACCGCGATCGCGGCCAGCAGGTGGCTCTCGTCCTCGCCCGCGGCGGCCAGGCGCGCGGAGGAGATGTAGACGCCCTTGCGCAGGCGGGTCCACCGGCTGCGCAGCTCGGTGCGGATGTCGTCGACCGAGTAGCCGGCAGCCAGCGCCTCCTGGCTGGTGAAGACCCCGAGTCGCCGGTCGGCGCGGAGCTGCAGCAACGGATGCACCGGCCGAGTGTCGCCACCACGGCTCGTCCGCCGTCCAGGTCCGGCGAATCTGTGGACAACCGCCGTCCTGGCTCACCTCACGGGGTCCTGGCTCACCGTCGACACTGAGCCAGGACCCACAACGATCAGGACGCTCCTATGACGGGTCAAGCCGCGAGCGGTGGTGATTCGAGGCGTCGGTAGAGCTCGCGGGCGATGTAGCGCTTGAGGCAGCG
>NZ_VNHW01000025.1 GCF_008124835.1 Blastococcus xanthinilyticus
GTGTAGACCCTGCCCACGAAGACACCCCTCCCGTGGCGATGCCGCCACTGTGACGGTGTCCGCGAAACCCGGGCAAGCTCAACGTCCACCACGTCCTGCACTGGGCCGACGGCGGCGAGACCTCCCTGACCAACGCAGCCCTGCTCTGCGAACGCCACCACACCAAGGTCCACCACGGCTTCACCATCGAACGAGATACCGCCGGCCGGTGGCACACCTACCGGCCCGACGGCACCGAGATCCTCGTCCTCCCAGGCATAGTCGAGCAGCCCGCCCGTTCCCGCGCCGGCTGACGACCGGTCAGCCGGACGACTCCGCCCACGGCTCGACGGTCAGCTCGGGCCACTGCTCCTGCCAGCGCGCCGTCTTCGCCTCGTAGACGTGCCGCGGCGCCAGCCGCGGGTTGGGCCGCACGACCAGGCCGAACAGGTCGGCGTAGCCGTGCGGGGCGTAGACCTCGACGGCACCGGTGTGGTCCACCCGGATGCCGTAGCAGCAGCAGATCGCCGCGAAGGAGTCGATGGCGTCGGCGCAGTCGCGGAACGGCGGGGCCGGCACCCCGAACCTCTGCTCGTACCAGAGGTGCACCCGGGCCTCGTTGCGGATCTCGACCGGCACCGGCAGGTCGGCGAACAGCTCCTCCCCCGCCCGGATCACCGCGTCCTCCGCCGCCCACGAGGTGTCGGGGTCGAAGTAGAAGAAGTCCGCGTCCCGGATGCCGGTGCCCGGCGGGCGCCCGGTGAGGGAGTTCCACACCGTCTGGAACAGCACCCCCGCCGTCAGCCACCAGTCGGACAGCCCCAGCGCGGGCGCGCGGTCCAGCACCGCCCGCACGGTCGGATCGGCGGTGACCAGCTCGAGGCACCGCGCCTCGTCCGCCCGGCTCACACCAGCCGGAGGATCCCCGCCGCGGTGGCCAGCAGCGCGGCGAGCAGCAGGATCACGGCGACCGCGACCTGCGGCCCGGAGCGCGCGGCGGTGTCGGCGTCCAGCCGCCAGACGCTCCAGGCGCCGCCCAACAGGAATCCGCCGACGATCAGCAGGATCAGCCCGAAGTCCACGCGGTTACAGCGCGCCCTTGGTGGACGGGACGTCGGTCACCCGCGGGTCGATCGCGACCGCCTGGCGCAGCGCCCGGGCCAGCGCCTTGAACTGCCCCTCCACGATGTGGTGGGCGTCCCGGCCGGCGTAGAGCACCCGCACGTGCAGGCTGATCCGCGCGTTGAAGGCGAAGGACTCCAGCACGTGCTTGGTCAGGCTGGTCGGGTAGTCCGGCCCGATCATCGGCGTCATGTTCTCCGGCTCGGCGTGCACGAAGTACGGCCGGCCGGAGAGGTCGACGGCGGCCTGGGCGAGCACCTCGTCCATCGGGATGGTGGCGTCGCCGTAGCGGGTGATGCCCCGCTTGTCGCCCAGCGCCTGCGCGAAGGCCTGGCCCAGCGCGATCGCGACGTCCTCGACGGTGTGGTGGGCGTCGATGTGCAGGTCGCCGTCGGCGCGCACGGTGAGGTCGATGCCGCTGTGCTTGGAGAGCGCGGTGAGCATGTGGTCGTAGAAGCCCACGCCGGTGCTGATCGAGCTCGTGCCGGTGCCGTCGAGGTCGAGCTCGACGACCAGCTTGGTCTCGTTGGTCTCGCGCTCGACGCGTGCGGTGCGGGTCATGGTGCTCAGTCTCCCAGAGTGGCGCGGTGGTCCGGCGCGACCTCACCCAGCGCGGTGAGGAACGCCGTCGTCTCCTCGGCGGTGCCGGCGGTCACCCGCAGCCAGCCGGGCAGCCCGACGTCGCGCACCAGCACTCCGCGGTCCAGCAGCGCCCGCCAGGCCGCGGGCGCGTCGGCGAACCGGCCGAACAGCACGAAGTTGGCGTCGCTGGCCACGCTGGTCAGGCCGAGGCCGGGCAGGGCGTCGACGATGCGGTCGCGCTGGCCGCGCACCGCGTCGACGGTCGCCAGGAGCGCGTCGGTGTGCGCGAGGGCCGTCCGCGCGGCGGCCTGGGTCAGCGAGCTCAAGTGGTAGGGCAGCCGGACCAGCTGCAGCGCGTCGACGACAGCCGGATCGGCGGCCAGGTAGCCCAGCCGCAGGCCCGCCATCCCGAACGCCTTGCTCATGGTGCGGCTGACGATCAGCCGCGGCCGCCCCGGGAGCAGCGTCAGCGCCGAGGGCGTCCCGGTGCGGGCGAACTCCGCGTAGGCCTCGTCGACCACGACGACGCCCTCGGTCGCGTCGTAGAGCGCGGCGACGGTATCCAGGTCCACCGCGGTGCCGGTCGGGTTGTTCGGGCTGGTCACGAACACCACGTGCGGCGCGACGTCCCGCACCTGCGCCACGGCGGCGGCCCGGTCGATGCCGAAGTCCGGTGCGCGGGAGCCGTCCACCCAGGCCGTGCCGGTGCCGGCGGCGATGATCGGGTGCATGGAGTAGGACGGCGTGAAGCCCAGCGCCGTCCGGCCCGCACCGCCGAAGGCCTGCAGGATCTGCTGCAACACCTCGTTGGACCCGTTCGCGGCCCACACCTGCGCCGGCGCGACGATCTCGCCGCTGGTGTGCGACAGGTAGGCCGCCAGGTCGGTGCGCAGCGCGGTCGCGTCGCGGTCCGGGTACCGGTTGAGCTCCAGCGCCGCGTGCCCCAGCGCCGCGCCGAGGTCGGCGAGCAGCTCGGCCGGCAGCGGGTGCGGGTTCTCGTTGGTGTTGAGCCGGTGCGCGGCGGGGACCTGCGGCGCCCCGTACGGGCTGCGGCCGCGCAGCTCCGGCCGCAGCGGGAGATCCTCCAGCGACGTCATGGGCGCTGCCGGATCCGCACCGCGGCGGCGTGCGCCGGGAGGTCCTCCGCACCGGCGAGGGCGTCGATGTGTCCGGCGACCCCGGCCAGCGCCTGCTCGTCGTACTCGACGACGTGCACGCCGCGCAGGAACGACTGGACCGACAGCCCGCTGGAGAAACGGGCACAGCCGCCAGTGGGCAGCACGTGGTTGGACCCGGCGCAGTAGTCGCCCAGGGACACCGGCGACCACGCCCCGACGAAGATGGCCCCCGCGTTGCGCACGCGGAGGGCGACCTCGCGGGCGTCGCGGGTCTGGATCTCCAGGTGCTCGGCGGCGTAGGCGTCGACGACCCGCACCCCGGCGTCCAGGTCGTCGACCAGCACGATCCCCGACTGGCTGCCGTCGAGCGCGGTGGTGATCCGCTCGGAGTGCTTGGTGGCGTTGACCTGCCCGGGCACCAGCGCCAGCACCGCGTCGGCCAGCTCCTCGCTCGGCGTCACGAGGACCGCGCCGGCCAGCGGGTCGTGCTCGGCCTGGCTGATCAGGTCGGCGGCGACGTGCGCCGGCTCGGCGGTGTCGTCGGCGAGGATGGCGACCTCCGTCGGGCCGGCCTCGGAGTCGATGCCGATCAGCCCGCGCAGCAGCCGCTTGGCGGCGGTCACGTAGACGTTGCCCGGGCCGGTGACCATGTCCACCGGCTCGCAGGATCCGGCCCCGTAGCCGAAGACCGCGACGGCCTGCGCGCCGCCGACGGCGTAGACCTCGGTGATGCCCAGCAGCGCGCAGGCGGCGAGCACCCCCGGGTCGGGCAGCCCGCTGTGGTCGCGCTGCGGCGGGGAGGCGACTGCGATCGACTCCACCCCGGCGATCTGCGCCGGTACGACGTTCATCACCACGCTGGAGAGCAGCGGCGCGAGGCCCCCGGGCACGTACAGGCCCACGCGGCGGACGGGCAGCCACCGCTCGGTGACCGTGCCACCGGGGACGACCTGGGTCGTGACGTCGGTGCGCCGCTGGTCGGCGTGCACGGCCCGCACCCGGGCCACCGCCTCCTCCAGCGCGGCGCGCAGCGTGGGGTCGCACTCGGCCAGCGCCCGGTCCAGCGCCTCGGCGGGCACCGCGAAGTCCTCGGCGTCCACGCCGTCGAGCCGGGCGGTGATCTCGCGGACCGCCTGGGCGCCGCGGATGCGCACGTCCTCGCACAGCGGCCGCACGGTCGCCAGCACCGAGTCGATGTCGGTGGCGGCGCGCGGCAGTAGGCCGGCCAGCTCGCGGACTCCGGGCAGCGCGGATCCGCGCAGGTCGATGCGGGCGAGCACGGGGTGGCCTCCGGAGGGGTGGAGCGGGGTGTGGGCGCAGCCTCAGGGTAGCCAGCGACGGCGACCACCCCCGGGCCGCCCGGGCAGAACCAGGACGACCGGGCCGTACGCTTTCCCGGATGGGCGAACTGATCCCGCTGTTCCCGCTGGGGCGGCCACTCTTTCCCGGGGTCGTCCTGCCCCTGCAGATCTTCGAGCCGCGGTACCGCCGGCTCATGGGCGACCTGATGGCGCTGCCCGAGCACGACGACCACCGCTTCTTCGGCGTCGTCGCCATCCGGCAGGGCTGGGAGGTCGAACACGTCGCCCCCGCCGCGGCGCTCTACGACATCGGGTGCGCCGCGCGGCTGCGTCGCGTGCAGCCGCAGCCCGACGGGGGCTTCCGGATCGTGACGGTGGGCGGTGAGCGGTTCCGGCTGCTCGACGTCGTCGTCGGCGACGACCCGCCCTACCTCCAGGGCGAGGTGGAGTGGCTGGCCGAGGAGGAGGCGGCCGAGGAGGCCGCCGGGGACGCCGAGGCGGTGGCCGACGGCCCGGCCCTGTGGGTGCCGCCGGCCGACGACCTCAGCGCGTCGGTCGCCCGGGGCTCCCTCGACGTCCTGGCGCAGGGCGTGGGCCGGCTGTTCACCCGCTACGTGGCGGAGGTGTCGGCGCTGGGCGCGGGAGCCTCCGGCGACGGGGCCGAGGCGGCGGTGCGGCTGGCGGCAGCGGCCGACGACCCCGCCGCGCTGTCCTGGCTGGTCGCCTCCTCGGCCCTGCTGACCACCGAGGACCGGCAGGCGCTGCTCGCCGAGTCCGCCACCCGCAGGCGGCTGGCGGCGGAGTCGCGCTTGCTGCGGCGGGAACTCACATTGCTGCAGACCCTCGGCGCGGTGCCGGCGCCCCTGCAGCAGTTCGCCAGCCCGATGACGGTGAACTGAGCACGGACCCCCTCACCCCTCGGGGGACCGCGGCAACCCTCCGGAGGAGCCCACGGGGCGGCGCAGCCCCTCGTCGGCGCTCATGAGCGCCGCCGCCACGTAGACCAGCAGCGCACCGAACGGCGCCACGGCGAGCGCCGGCAGCGAGCCGAGCCGCAGGCCGGTCGTCACCAGGGCGCCGACCTCGGCCAGCTGCGCAGGGGTGGGCGGCACCCCCACGAGCTCACCGACCTGCCAGGCGACGACCGCGGCGAACGACGTCCCGAGAGCCAGCACGAGCAGCATGCCGACGCCGCGGCCGCGGCGGAGCAACCAGCCGACGCCCCCGGCCAGGAGGCCGAAGGCGAGCAGCAGGAACACGAGGACGGCGTCGTCGGCCATCTGCAGCTCGACCTGCGGGGAGCCGATCGCGACCGGCCCGGTGTCGGTCACCCGGTAGTCCGCGCGCGGGGCGAGCAGCCACCACAGCAGGCCGATCGGGATGCCGGTGAGCGCCAGCCCCGCCAGGAGCCAGCGTCCGGTGCGCAGGTCCTCGCGGACCTCCGGCCAGCCCCGCCAGTAGGCCGACGGCGGCACCCCGGGGACCGGGCGGAGGGGCAGCGGTGGGGTGCTCACTCCCCCAGTGAACAACGGCTTCCCTGGCGACGGCCCCGCGGTCCCCCGGTCAGCGCGGCCCGTCGAGGGGTCCGTCGTCAGAGCAGCGCGACGCTGGTCGGGCCGAGGAGCGCCTTGATGTCGCCCATGAGCGCCGTGCTCGGCCGCACCCGCAGCCCCTGGTCCAGGCGCAGGACCGTCTCCCGCCCGCCGTTGATGAGCTTGAGCTGGACCTCGGTCGTGCCGGGGTGGCTGCCGAGCACCTCGCGCAGCCGCTCCACCACCGGCGGGGTGCAGCGCGCCGCCGCCATGGAGACCAGGACCGGGCCACGCGGGCCGTCGGTGAGCTCCGGGAGGGTGACCTCGGAGCCGAACAGCGACGGCTGGTCGTCGCGCCGGCTGATCCGCCCCTTGACCACGATGATCTGGTCGCGGACGACCTTTTCGGAGACCTCCGCCCACGTCTTGGGGAAGAAGAGCACCTCGATGCCGGATTCCAGATCCTCCAGCGTCGCGATCGCCCAGGGTGCGCCCTGCTTGTTGGTGCGCGGGGAGACCGCGGTGAGGATGCCGGCGATGGTCACGTTGGCGCCGTCCTCGACGCCGCCGGCGTTGATCTCCGCGATCGGGGTGTCGGCGTTCTGCGCCAGCACGTGCTCCACGCCGTGCAGCGGGTGGTCGGAGACGTAGAGGCCGAGCATGTCGCGCTCGAACATCAGCCGCTCGCTCTTGGACCAGTCCGCCGTCGGGATGGTGATGTCCAGCGCGCCGGCGAACGGGTCGTCGGCCGCCCCCTCGGCGCCGAAGCTGCCGAACAGGTCGAACTGGCCCTCGGCCTCCTTGCGCTTGAGCCCCATCGCGGAGTCGACCGCCTGCGCATGGACGGCGACGATGCCCTGCCGCGAGTGGCCCAGGGAGTCGAACGCGCCGGCCTTGGCCAGGGACTCGATGACCTTCTTGTTGCAGGCCACGGTGTCGATCTTGCGCATGAAGTCCGCGAAGTCCTTGAATGCGCCCTTCTCCTCGCGGGCCCGCACGATCGACTCCACGACGTTGTTGCCGACGTTGCGCACCGACGCGAGGCCGAAGCGGATGTCGGTGCCGACGGCGGTGAAGTCCCAGGAGGACTCGTTGACGTCCGGCGGGAGGACCTTGATCCCCATGCGGCGGCACTCGGCCAGGTAGATCGGCCGACGGTCCTTGTCGTCCTGGACGCTGGTGAGCAGCCCGGCCATGTACTCGGCCGGGTAGTTGGCCTTGAGGTACGCCGTCCAGTACGAGACCAGGCCGTAGGCCGCCGAGTGCGCCTTGTTGAAGGCGTAGTCGGCGAACGGCACGAGGATGTCCCAGAGCGTCTTGATCGCCGCGGACGAGAACCCGTTGGCCTTCATGCCGGCCTCGAACCCGACGAACTCGGCGTCCAGGACGGACTTCTTCTTCTTGCCCATCGCGCGGCGCAGCAGGTCGGCCTTGCCGAGCGAGTACCCGGCGACCTTCTGCGCGATCGCCATGACCTGCTCCTGGTACACGATCAGGCCGTAGGTCTGCCCCAGGATCTCCGCGAGCGGCTCGGCCAGCTCCGGGTGGATCGGGGTGATCTCCTGCTGGCCGTTCTTGCGCAGCGCGTAGTTCGTGTGCGAGTTCGCGCCCATCGGACCGGGGCGGTACAGCGCGCCGACGGCGGAGATGTCCTCGAAGTTGTCCGGCCGCATGAGCCGGAGCAGGGACCGCATCGGGCCGCCGTCGAACTGGAAGACCCCCAACGTCTCCCCGCGCGACAGCAGCGCGTACGTGTTCGGGTCGGTGAGGTTCTTGCTGATCTCGTCGAGGTCGACCGGCTCCTTGCCGTTGATCACGATGTTGCGCAGCGCGTCGTCGATGACGGTGAGGTTCCGCAGGCCCAGGAAGTCCATCTTGAGCAGGCCCAGCGTCTCGCAGGTCGGGTAGTCGAACTGCGTGATCACCGCGCCGTCGGCCTCGCGCCGCATGATTGGGATGGAGTCGATCAGCGGGTACCGGCCGATGATGACCCCGGCGGCGTGCACGCCCCACTGCCGCTTCAGGCCTTCGAGCTTGCGGGCCTGGTCGACCACCTCGGCCGCGCCCGGGTCGGACTCGTAGCGGGCGCGGAACTCCGCGGCCTCCTTGTAGCGCGGGTGGGCCGGGTCGAACACCCCGGTCAGCGGGATGCCCTTGCCCATCACGTCCGGCGGCATGAGCTTGGTCAGCTCGTCACCCACCGAGTAGGGCCGGTCGAGCACCCGGGCGGCGTCCTTGATCGCGGCCTTGGCCTTGATGGTGCCGTAGGTGACGATCTGGCTGACCCGCTCCTCGCCGTACTTCTGCGAGACGTACTGGATGACCTCGCCGCGGCGGCGGTCGTCGAAGTCGATGTCGACGTCGGGCATGGAGACGCGCTCGGGGTTGAGGAACCGCTCGAAGATCAGCCCGTGCTGCAGCGGGTCGAGGTCGGTGATCCCCATCGCGAAGGCGGCCAGCGAGCCGGCCGCCGACCCGCGGCCCGGGCCCACCCGGATGCCGTTGTCCTTGGCCCAGTTGATGAAGTCGGCGACCACGAGGAAGTACCCCGGGAAGCCCATCTGGCAGATGATCCCGGTCTCGTAGTCGGCCTGCTTGCGCACGTGGTCGGGGATGCCGTTCGGGTAGCGCTTGTGCAGCCCGCGCTCGACCTCCTTGATGAACCAGGAGGTCTCGTCCTCGCCCTCGGGCAGCGGGAAGCGCGGCATCAGGTCGGCGCCCTCGGTGAAGCTCACCTCGCACTGCTCGGCGACCAGCAGCGTGTTGTCGCAGGCCTCCCGCAGGTCGCCGGTGAACAGCGCGCGCATCTCGGCGGCGGACTTCAGGTAGTAGCCGTCGCCGTTGAACTTGAAGCGGTTGGGTTCGTTGAGCCGCGACCCGGTCTGGATGCACAGCAGGGCGTCGTGGGCGTCGGCGTCCTCCTTGTGCGTGTAGTGCAGGTCGTTGGTCGCGAGCAGCGGGATGCCGAGGTCCTTGGCGATGGCCAGCAGGGCCGGCCGCGTCTTCTTCTCGATCGACAGCCCGTGGTCCATCAGCTCGGCGTAGAAGTTCTCCCGCCCGAAGATGTCCTGGAAGTCGGCGGCGGCCTGGCGCGCCTTGTCCTCCTTGCCGGCGCGCAGCCACATGTTCACCTCGCCCGAGGGGCAGCCGGTGGTGGCGATCAGGCCCTTCCCGTAGCGCTCCAGCAGGTCGCGGTCGAACCGCGGCTTGCGGTACTGGCCCTCGAGGCTGGCCAGCGAGGAGATGCGGAACAGGTTGTGCATGCCCTCGGTGGTGCGGGCCAGCAGGGTCATGTGGGTGTAGGCGGCCTTGCCGCGGTTGTTCCCGCCGTCGCCCTCCTCGTCGATCAGCTTGTCGCCGAAGTCGAAGGGGGCGCGGTCGAACCGGGAGCCGGGCGTGTAGTAGCCCTCCATGCCGATGATCGGCTTCACGCCGGCGGCCTTGGCGGTCTTGTAGAAGTCGTACGCGCCGAAGACGTTGCCGTGGTCGGTCATCGCCAGCGCCGGCATCCCGTGCTCGGCGGCGGCCTTGGTGACCTCGGGCAGCTTGGCCGCACCGTCCAGCATCGAGTACTCGGTGTGCACGTGCAGGTGCACGAAGTTCTCGTCGCGGGACGGGCTGCTCACGGTTGCGCGTGCTCCTCACGGGTCTCGACGGCCCCACCGCACGGGGCGGGCGGGGTCGACGGGGTGGTTCTCATGACCGGCGGGGAAGGCCGTTCGGCGGTGACGCTCCAGCGGGACCGGTGCTGTCGATCCTCGCACCTCGACAGGTCTACCGGCGACCACCGACAAGTTCGTGTCGGGGCGATCCGGACCACTCCGTCACACGGTCCCCGTCGGCCCCTCCCCGAGCGCGCGGCGCATGGTCACGTGGGCGATGCCGGCCTCCTCGTAGACCTCACCGACCGCCACGTAGCCGGCCCGCTCGTAGAACCGCCGGGCCGGCAGCTGGGCGTGCAGCTCCACCGCCGTGGCCCCGAGGAGACGGGCCTGCCGGTGCAGCTCGGCGAGGACGGCGGCCCCGTGCCCCCGGCCGCGGACGTCGGCGTCGGCCGCCATCCGCCCGATCCGGGCCGTCGTCCCGTCCATCAGCAGCCGCCCGGTGGCGACCACCCGGCCGGCCGGCTCGCCGGAGACGCCCCGGCTCAGCACGTGCACCGCCGTGGCGTCGGCCTCGTCCTGCTCGATCTCGGGCGGGACGCCCTGCTCCTCGACGAACACGCGGGTGCGCAGCGCGGCGACCTCCGGCCAGTCGGAGGGGGTGGCGACCCCGGCGGTGGGCGCGCTCACGCGCGGTCCTCGGTGGGCAGGGCGGTGGCGGGCACGAGCAGGAAGCGTAGGTCGATGAGCGCGTGCAGCAGCACCGGGAGCAGCAGCGACCCGGTGTCGAGGTAGAGGACCGCCATCACCGCGCCGAGGACGCCGGTCAGCACGATGCCCGCGCGGCCCTGGTAGGCGTGCGCGAGGCCGAACGCGGCCGCGGCGACCACCACCAGCACCCAGGCGGGCGGGCCGCCGGCCAGGGCCGACACCACGGCGAGGAAGAAGCCCCGGTACAGCCACTCCTCGCAGATCCCGGCGGTCACGCCGACGACGGTGAACAGCCGGCGCTCCTCGTCGGTGCGGGGCAGCAGCGCCAGCGTCGACTGCCCGGGCGGCTCGGCGTGCCGGCCCTCGCCCGGCCGGCGCGTGGGCCGGGCCATCTCCAGCAGCGCGCCGGACCTGAGCTGGCGGGTGGAGGCGACCACGAACAGCAGCACCACGACGACGAGGACCACGCTGAAGGGCCCCGGCCACTCGCGCGGCCAGCGCAGCCCGACGGCGCCCGCGGCCACGCCCGGTGCGGCGAGCCAGACGACGAACGCCAGCACCGCCAGCCCCCACTCGAGCACCAGCAGCCGGCGGTAGAACGACCGGCGGGCGCCGTCGTCGGTGCGCAGCCGCCCCTCGAACCGGCGGTGCAGCACGTGCCCGACGACGGGCTCCCCCACCACCAGGTAGACGGCCACCACGACCGCGGCCAGCGCCGCCGGGCCGAAGTCGGCGACGGAGACCGGCAGGCCCGTCACCGCGGGAGGTCAGGCCTCGGCGCGCAGCAGGGCCAGCGCGCCGGCGAGGTCGGGCGGGTACTCGCTGGTGAACTCGACCCAGCGGCCGTCGTCCGGGTGCGGGAAGCCCAGCCGCACGGCGTGCAGCCACTGGCGGGACACGCCCAGCCGCGCGGCCAGGGTGGGGTCGGCGCCGTAGGTCATGTCGCCCACGCACGGGTGGCGCAGGGCGGAGAAGTGCACCCGGATCTGGTGCGTGCGGCCGGTCTCGAGCTTGATGTCCACGAGGCTGGCGGCGGCGAAGGCCTCCATGACCTCGTAGTGCGTCACCGAAGGCCGCCCGCCCTGCACGACGGCGAAGCGCCAGTCGTGCTTCGGGTGCCGGTCGATCGGCGCGTCGATCGTGCCGCGCGAGGGGTCGGGGTGGCCCTGGACGAGGGCGTTGTACCCCTTCTCGACCGTGCGCTCCTTGAACGCGGCCTTCAGCGCGGTGTAGGCGCGCTCGCTCTTCGCCACGACCATGACGCCGGTCGTCGCGGCGTCGAGGCGGTGCACCACGCCCTGCCGCTCGGCCGCCCCGGAGGTCGAGATGCGGTAGCCGGCCGCCGCCAGCCCGCCGATCACCGTGGGCCCGTCCCAGCCGGGGCTGGGGTGCGCGGCGACGCCGACCGGCTTGTCGACGACCACCAGGTCGTCGTCGTCGTGCAGGACCGTCATGCCCTCGACCGGCCTGGGCGCGGCGGGCTCACCCGGCGGCGGGGGCAGTTCGACCTCCAGCCAACTGCCCCCGGTCAGGCGGTCGCCCTTGCCGCGCACCCGCCCGTCGACGACGACGAGGCCGGCGTCGGCCACCTCCGCGGCCGTGGACCGGGAGAGGCCGAACAGCCGGGACAGGGCCTGGTCGACCCGCTGGCCCTCCAGCCCGTCGGGCACCGGGAGGGCCCGGTGGAGTCCGGGAGCGCTGGTCACGTCCCCCATTGTGCGGGTCGGGTCGAGCAGGCGGTCGCAGCGCCGGGTCAGGCCGTCTCGGCCGGCCCGTCGGCGCCGGCCCGGGTCCCGTCGAACTCGATGCCGCGCAGGGCGAGCAGCACGCCGAGGATGCCGCCGCAGACGATCGCGGAGTCGGCGACGTTGAAGACCGGGAACACCCGTCCGTCCGGGCCGAACACCGACACGAAGTCCACCACTCCCCCGCGCAGGAAACCCGGCTCGCGGAACACCCGGTCGATCAGGTTCCCCACCGCGCCGCCCAGCACCAGGCCCAGGGCCACGGCCCAGCCGGTGGACCGCAGCCGGCGGGCGGTGCGGACGATGACGACGGCGACGACCACGGCGATGAGGGTGAACAGCACGGTGAACCCCTCGGCGAAGGAGAACGCCGCACCGGTGTTGCGCAGGTGGGTCAGGTACAGCGCGCCGCCCAGCAGGCGGATGTCCTCACCGCGCTCGACCGTCGCCACGACGGCGAGCTTGCTGGCGAGGTCGGCCAGCAGGACGACGGCGGCAAGCGTCAGCAGCAGCCGGGTCCTGAGGCGGCCGGGGGACGCGGCGGAGGACCCGCCGGACGCGTCGTCCCCAGGGTCGACGTGCTCGGACAGGTCGGCTCCTCGGTCGTCGGCACCGCGGCCGGTGACCGGCGCGGTGCCGACGACGATAGCGGCGATCGGGCTCCCACCCCCGGCCCCACCCCGCGCGCACTGGGGCGGGAGGGCGGGACCGTCAGCCGACGCTGACGGCGGTGGCCCCGCCGCGTGCGTCGCTGTCCCGGCCCTGCGCCTCCTGCGCGTGCTCCAGGCGGTCCTCCGTGGCCAGCCGGGTCAGCTCGGCACCGGCCTCGGCGTCGCGGGTCAGGTTGTCCCCGGATTCCGGGTCGAACACGTGCACCTTGCGGCTGTCGAGCCAGAACTCCGCGTCCCGGCCCTCGCGGATGCGGCTGGTCGCGTCGATCGACACGATCGCCTGCGTGCGCAGCTCCTCGGAGTCCAGCTCCTTGGACAGGTCGCGCAGCTGGGCCTTGATCGAGTCGGGGGCGTCGTAGGGGATGTAGGCGTACTGCGAGTCGCCGAGCCACTCGGTCACGTCCACCCGGGCGCGGAAGGTGGAGCCGACCGGCCGCTTGGCCTCGTCGACCAGCGAGGCGTCCTCGAAGTACTCCGGCCGGATGCCGACCAGGAGCAGCTCGTGGCCGGCGACCGCGGCCGCCCGCTTCTCGTCCAGCACGATGTCACCGAACGGCGTCTTCAGCCGGTCGCCCTCCGGCGTCGCCGGCAGGAAGTTCATCGGCGGCGAGCCGATGAACCCGGCCACGAACAGGTTGACCGGCTGCTCGTACAGCTCGCGCGGTGAGGCGACCTGCTGGATCTTGCCCTTGCGGAGCACGCAGACCCGGTCGCCGAGGGTCATGGCCTCGGTCTGGTCGTGGGTGACGTAGACGGTCGTGATGCCCAGCCGGCGCTGCAGCCGGGAGATCTCGGTGCGCATCTGGCCGCGCAGCTTCGCGTCGAGGTTGGACAGCGGCTCGTCGAAGAGGAACGCCTCGGCCTGGCGGACGATGGCCCGGCCCATCGCGACGCGCTGGCGCTGACCGCCGGAGAGGTTGGCCGGCTTGCGCTCGAGGTGCTCCTTGAGCTCGAGCACGTCGGAGGCCTCGGTGACGCGGCGGCGGACCTCGTCGTCGGGCATCTTCGCCAGCCGCAGCGGGAAGGCGATGTTCTCGAAGACGGTCATGTGCGGGTAGAGCGCGTAGTTCTGGAACACCATCGACAGGTTCCGGTCGCGTGGGGCCAGGTCGTTGACCCGCTTGCCGCCGATGACCATGTCGCCGCTGGTGATGTCCTCCAGCCCGACGATCATCCGCAGCAGGGTGGACTTCCCGCAGCCGGAGGGGCCGACGAGGATCATGAACTCGCCGTCGGCGATGTCCAGGCTGACGTCGTTCACCGCCGGGAACCCGTCGCCGTACTGCTTGACGATGTTCTTCATCTCGATGGAGGCCATCAGGAGTCGTCCCCTCGGGAGGTCGGGAAGGTGAGACAGGGGGTCATGGCGGTCAGCCCTTGACCGCGCCGTTGGTGAGCCCGGCGACGATGCGCCGCTGGAAGAGCAGCACGAGGACGACGACCGGGATGGTGACGATCACCGCGGCCGCGGCGATCGAGCCGGTCGGTTCCACGAACTGCGACTCACCGGAGAACAGGCCGAGGGCCGCCGGGACCGGCCGGGCCGCGCTGGTCGAGGTGAGCGAGATGCCGTACAGGAAGTCGTTCCAGGCGATGAAGAAGGCGATGATCGCCGTGGTGAACACCCCGGGTGCGGCCAGCGGCACGATCACCCGGCGGAACGCCTGCCAGCTGGTGGCGCCGTCGACCTGGGCCGCCTGCTCCATCTCCCAGGGGATCTCCCGGAAGAACGCCGACATCGTCCAGATCGAGATGGGCAGGGTGAGCGACAGGTACGGGATGATCAGCCCCGGCCAGGTGTCGTAGAGGCCGATGTTCCGCCACAGGTTGAACAGCGGCGTGACGATCGAGATGATCGGGAAGATCGCGACGACGAGCGCGGTCGAGAGGATCAGCTTCTTCCCCGGGAAGTCCAGCCGGGCGATCGCGTAGGCGGCGAACATCGCCAGCAGGCAGGAGATCGCCGTGGCGATCAGGCAGATGCCGAAGGAGTTCCGCAGCGCCGGCAGGAACAGGCCGCTGGCCCCGCCGGTGAGGATCAGCTCGTAGTTCTCCCAGGAGAGCGCGCTGGGGAGGAAGCTCCCGTTGTTCAGGTCGCTGGGCGACTTGAACGACAGCGAGACGATCCACGCGATGGGGAACAGGCAGTAGAAGACGATCAGCACGCCGCCGACGATCCAGATGGCCTTCTTCCGCCCGGTCATCACTTCTCCCCTCTCGCCGCGCCCAGATCCACCTTGAAGCCCTTCACGAACAGGGCGGCGATGAGCATCACCGCGAGGAACAGCAGCACCGAGACCGCCGAGCCGAGGCCGATCTCCAGGCGCGAGATGGTCTGGCGGTAGGCGAGGAAGGAGACCGACTCGGTGCCGTTCGCGCCGGCGGTCATGACGAAGATGCTGTCGAAGATGCGGAAGGCGTCGAGGGTGCGGAACAGCAGCGCGACCATGATCGCCGCCTTCATGTTCGGCAGCGTCACCTTCCACAGCCGCTGCCACCAGCTGGCGCCGTCGACCTTCGCCGCCTCCTGCAGCACCTCGGGCACCTGCGCGAGGCCGGCGAGGAGCAGCAGCGAGATGAACGGCGTGGTCTTCCAGATCTCGGCCAGGCAGATCACGAAGATCGACGTCCCGAAGTCACCGAACCAGTCGGTGTCCGCCGCGACGCCGGGCAGCCAGGCGAACCACGAGTTGACGAACCCGCTGTTGATGTCGAAGGCGAACTGCCAGGCGAAGGCGGAGACGACCGTGATCACCGCGTACGGGATGAGGATCGCCGCGCGCACCACCGGCCGGATCGACGACAGCGCCTTGGCCATCACCATCGCCAGCCCGAACCCGAGCACCAGCTCGACCGCGACGGTGATCAGCGTGATCAGCACCGTCACCCACAGCGACTGCCACCACAGCGGGTCGGACAGGATGACGCCGTAGTTGCTCAGACCGATGAACTCCCGGTTCCCCGGGTCGGTGAGCCGGTAGGAGAACAGCGACTCGTAGGTGGCCTGCGCGATCGGGTACGCGGTCACGGCGAGCATGACGAAGAACGCCGGGCCGGCCAGCATCCAGCCGAGCTTCCGCTCGCCGCGGGACCGGTCGCTGACCTTGCCGTCCGGGGCGGAGACCGGATCGGTCTTCTTGGTCGGTGGGAGCGTCGTGGTGGTCACAGCAGCTGCTCCCCTCGCAGCACGGCGGAGATGAGCTCTTCCGCCACTTCCCCGGTCTGCCCGGGCTCGACCGAGCCCGGTGGGTGGTAGGTGCGCTGCAGGCCGCCGGAGACCTCGTTGTAGTAGGCCGTCTGGGGGCGCGGGGCCGCCTGCTCCAGCGACTGGCGGATGGTCTCCGCCATGGGGAACTGCTCGAGGACGTCGGGGTCCTCGAACACGGCGGCCGACGAGGCGGGGTTGCCCTCGTTGATCATGTAGTAGGCCTGGTTGTCGTCGGTGGTGATGCACTCGGCCGCCTCGAAGGCGAGCTCGGGGTGCGCGCTGAAGGCGCCCACGCCCAGGTCGATGCCGCCGAGCGGCGGGGCGCTGGGCGTGCCCTCGTCGACCTGCGGCCACAGGGCCCAGCCGATGTCGTCGAGCACCTCCTGGTCGAGCGTGCCCCCCTCGACGCCGGACTGCGCCTGCGCGTAGACGAACGGCCAGTTGACCTGGAAGCCGCCGTTCTCCCCCTCGAACTCCGCGGCCGAGGCCGATTCGTTCTCGGTGGAGAACGCCGCGCCGGCCTGCCCGGACTCGGCGACCATCGTCATGACCTCGGCGGCCCGGGCGGCGGCCTCGGAGGTGAGCCCCAGCTCCATGGTGTCGGGATCGGTGGCGTTGTCGGTGATGATCGAGCCCCCGGCGGACTCGATCAGCGAGTTCAGCCACACCGTCAGCGACTCGGCGCGGATGCCCTGCACCCCGAGCTCGGCGCCGGTCTCCTGCGCGGCGGTCACGATCTGCTCCCAGGTGACCGGCTCGCTCATGTCCAGCCCGGCGGCCTCGGCGACCGACTCGCGGTACCAGAGCAGCTGCGTGTTCGCCCAGAACGGGACGGCGACCAGCTCGTCCTCCCAGGTGGCGCCCTCGATCGCGCTCTGGACGACGCCCTCGGTGACCCGCTCGGTGACGTCGTCGGGGACGTCGGCCAGGAAGCCGGCCTGGGCGAACTCGGGGACGTAGATCGGGTCGAGGCTCATGAGGTCGATCGAGGCGTCCTTGGCCGCGAGCCGGCGGACGAGCTGCTCGCGCTGCGAGGCGGCGTCGCGCGGCAGGAGCGCGGTCTCGATCGTGTACCGGCCGTCGGCCGCCTCGGTGCACCGGCTGGCCAGCTCGGCCTGCCCGCCGTTGTCCGGGTTGATGTACCAGGTGAGCGTCGGAGGCCCTCCGGACTCGCCGCCGCAGGCGGCGAGCGTGGCGGCCAGGACGACGCCGGCCGTGGCGCCCGCGAGGCGCCGGGGCACCCGTGCGCGTCCTGATCGGGGAGCTCGGCCGCGCCGCACGGGCGGGGCCGAGCCGGGGATCTCTGACACGCGCATCGCCTCCGTTGGCGTCCGGTGCAGACCGATGATCTCGGCGGTGGTTGGAGCGTGGTACCGCCGTCAGGGGCTGTCAACCGGAAGGAGACCGACCCGTGACGGTCGCCCGCACCCCCGTCTACCAGGCGTTAACCGCGGCCGGCGATGACCGACGGGGTGGTGAGCTCCTGCGGGGTCTTGGGCAGCTCGGTCTCGAAGTAGGAGCGCGCCGCCCGCGTCGTACCGACGTCCCGGCCGGCCTCCTCGGACAGGAACCACCGGTGCTCCAGCACCTCGTGGAAGACCTCCGCCGGCGCCAGCCGGCCGGCGAGGTCGGGCGGGATGGCGTCGACGACCGGCTGGTAGACCTCGGCGAGCCACCGGTGCCCGGCGATCGTCTCCGGGACCGGGCGGCCGGACTTCTGCTCGAGGTAGGCGCGGAACGCCCGGACGTCGTTGAGCAGCCGCTGGGCCTGGCGCTCCTGCACCTCCAGGCCGGTCAGCCGGAACAGCTCGCGGCGGTTCTGCCCCGGCTCCGCGACCCGCGTCTCCACCCGCAGGCGGGTGCCCTCGTCGGTGGTCACCAGCTCCACCTCGCCGACGTCGAAGCCGAGGTCGTTGAGCCGGCGCAGCCGCTCGGCGACCCGGTACCGCTGCTCGTCGGTGCGGAACACCTCCTCGCGGGTGACCTCCTCCCACAGCGACTCGTAGCGCCGCGGCAGCCCCTCGGCGACCTCGATCGGGTCGATGTCCGCGGGCAGCAGCCCGCCGGCCTGCAGGTCGAGCAGCTCGGCGCCCACCCGCTCACGGGCGAGGTCGACGTCGTAGGCCCGCTGCCCCGGGGACAGCCGCGGGTGCCGGTCGGCGGTCTCGGCGTCCACCAGGTAGGCGGCGAAGGTGCCGGCGTCGAGCCGGAAGAGCGTGTTGGACAGCGAGCAGTCGCCCCAGAAGATGCCCGCCAGGTGCAGCCGGACCAGCAGCACCACCATGGTGTCGAGGAGCTGCTCGGCCGAGTGCGCGCCCTGGGGCCGGGAGAACAGCCACCGGTAGGACAGCGAGTACTCGAGGTAGCGGGTGACCAGGATGGCCTGCTGGTCGTCGGGGCGGTCGACGCAGATGCCCAGCACCGAGACCGACGGCAGCCCCTCGGACTCGAACTGGGCCAGCAGCGCGTACTCGTGCCGGGCGAGCTTCTCCGAGATCTCCTTCAGCGCGTAGACCCGGTCCTCGACGGCGACGAAGCGGACGACGTGCCGCGAGATGCCGCGTGAGGGGACGTCGAGCAGCAGGGCGTCGTCCCACTCCTCCAGCGGCTGGTGCCAGGGCAGGGAGAGCAGCCCGGTCGCGTCGGTGGCGGGGGGCCGGAAGAGGTACCGCATCGCGCTTCTCCGTGGGTTCCCGGCACGGCGACCGCCGTCCGGAGCCGATGTGATCACGATGCCACGGAGGCGCACCGTCCGCAGGGAGCGACGCCCCGCAGCTACACCGTCCAGAGCAGCGGACCGGTGGTGATGGGCGCCGGCTCAGCCCTCGGGGTTCACGTCGTCAGGCGCTCCTGCCTGGTGGCGCCTGAGGCGAGCATCGTCCCGCCGCCGACCGGGACGGGCCGTGATGCTGACCGCCAGGACGACCGCCAGCATCACCGCGACGGTGATCCACCCTTCCGCGGTGGTGTCGAACAGGTAGGCCATGCCCACGAGGAGCAGGACGACGAGGGCTGAGTAGAACCAGCCCCACGGCCCCGACCGCCACTCCCCCCAGTACGGATTCGTCTGCGTCCACCACCGCTTCGAGAACAGCCGGGGCTCGTGAGCGTCCTCGTCGTTCATCCGCCCCCACTCCCCTGCGTCCGAGGTGAGACGCCCAGATACGTCACCCGATGACGTACTCGGCCGCACCGAGACGGAACCGGGGCAACGGGAGCCCTGCCTACGGTGGATCGTCATGAAGACGGCGACGACGTGGACGACGAGCTCCCAGGCACCCTCCTGCTCGTCCACGAAGGCGTCCGCCAGCCAGTTCGCCCGCACCACGTACATCTGCACCCCATCCCTCCCGAGAGGAGGCTCGATGACTGGCTGCTCGGTGGCCACGTCGGGATCGCTGCACAAGATCAGGTGAATCCTCGTCACCCCAGCAATCCCGCACAACTCCTCACGTACCACTAGCCAGTGGCGCGGTGTCGGTTCAGCCACCTCCGCGCCTGGAGCACGACCCACAAACCGTATACATATATGCCGATAGCAAAGAGTGCGCCGATCAGCAAAGACCAGGAAAATATGTCAGTGGGCGGCATCGATTCGGGGATGTAAATGGCCATGAAGAGGCCGAATACCGATCCCATGAGTATGCCGCGCCACAGTCTGCCACCGAGCTCCTCTGCAGTCTGTAGGGCTAGTGGCATGTCTTCAGCTGACACGTCCATGCCTTTGATTATTCGCCAATGCACGCGTCGCCGCGCTCGTAGGTCGGATCGGCCACCACCACGCCCCCTTGACACTCCATCACTCCTCACCGCGCCGACGTGATGCCCACGAAGGATGTGCTTCATCTGCGCCTGTTATTCCAAGCCCATACAGCATCGTAAGCACCTACTAATAGGCCAAAGCCTCGAGCCGATCTCGCTCTAGCCGCATACCTTGCACCGTTGTATGCGTGCCGGCCGTAGCTCGAGATTCGCGCCGACCGTGCCACGATCCCCAAAGCTGACCCAAAGCCACCAGTAGCGGCTCCCAAGCAGTCCGCAGCGCGATTCCACCCGCGCCGCGCCCCAGTCCCGCAAAGCGCGGCCGATCCTAGTGCTGCGCCGGCTCCAGCGCCCCAAGCAACACTTCCGGCCATGATGGCGAGGCCCGACCCTGCTACGGCGAACAAGCCGACGCCAGTCGCGGCCAAGCCGATCACTCCAAGAACTCCGACTGTATTGACAATCGTGGTTCTGTGCTTCTTCACGAACCTCGTGGTTGCTCGCCATGCCTTCTTGAGCCAGCCCCACCGCCCGTCGAGATCGAACATGTTCACAGGGTCGGCCGGATACACGTAGGCGTTGGGGTTGCCGCCCTCCACCGGATCGGTGGTGAGGAAGCGGCCGAGGGTGGGTGCGTAGAGCCGGACGCCCATCAAGGTGAGGCCGCCGATGGTGCTGGCATCCCGCTGGTGAGTACCCAGCCAGCCGTACCGGGCCTGCGTGGAGGCCGCTGCCGGCTTCGCCCAGGGCATTCCGTGCTCGGTGGTCTCGGTGACCCGGAGGTCACCTGAGTTGTTCGAGCCGGCCGGCACCGTGGCGACGACGTCGCCGTGCAGGTTGGCCAGCTGCAGGGTCAGCGTGGCCCCGTTGGTCCCGCTCAGCGTCTGCACCGCGGCCAGCCCGCCGAAGGAGGCGATGTTGCGAGTCCAGCTGTTGTCGGGCTCCTTGACCACGTCGGGGTTGTCGTCGTCGCCGCTGTAGAGGCTGGTCGTCCGGCGGACCCCCGGCACGGAGACCTCGGTGTCGCTGCGCACCACCCGTCGGGCTGCGGCATCCAGACCGAAGCCTGTCGTCCGGCCTGCCTGACTCATGCCCGCCACCAGGTCGTCGACGAAGTAGTCCAGCGCCACGTCCCCGCCCTGGTCGAGGGTGTCGACCGACGGGAGCACGCGGGTGCGGCCGAGCGCGTCGTAGCGCAAGGACGCCCGCGCCCCACCGGCGCGCAGCCGGTCGGCGCTGTCGTAGGCGTAGCCGTCGGCAGCAGCGACGCTGGCCGGGCAGGTGCCCGGCGGCGATCCGGCGGTCGCCACCTGGGTCAACGAGATCCGGTTGCTGTTCACGTCGAAGCCGTACCGCCGGGTGCACGACGCACCGGTCGGCAGGCCGTTGCCGTCCCGCAGCGTGCTGTCGGTCGCGCTCACCAGCCGACGGGGGCCCTCGAATGCCGCTTCGCGTGACCGCCGAAGGCGGGCACGTTCGGACACGCACCGTCCACCGAAGCCTGGCATTCACGACTGGGCCGCGGTCACACGGCGCCCGACTCAACGGTCCAGACGATCACCCACGTCGAGAGTGCAGCGACCAGACCCAACCCGATCATCACCCCCCAACGCACCAGCGGGGCCATGCGGGCAGGGGGCGCCTTGGCGAGCCAGTTGATGACCGCCACGGCGACGATCAAGAGTGCCGACGCTACGTAGAACGCGACCGTCACCTCTTCCTCCCCCGTTGCGGATACCACTTGCCACTGAATGATCGGTACGCCGCGTGACCGTTGATCGCCACCCTCACTTCCGTAACTACCGGCCGCACCGCGAAGGACTGGCGTAGACTCGCAGTGCCGCTCTGGAGAGTGGGTCCGAATACTCCTCGCGACGCTATGGCGGCCCAGTGACGCAACCCATACGCTGCGTCTACCACCCTGCATCCGAGCTGAAGACCGAACCCAGCAGCACGCGTGGGCCGATCGTCCAGCAAACGGTCTATTTGGTCCTTTTTTCCATTCTCAAGAGTCATCGCCACGACTTCAACAGGCCAGACCGCCAGCCGCGCGACGGCCAGCTATGGAATGGACTATGGTGCCGAGCGCCGGTACAGCTCGGCCCGCGACCCCCAACTCGTCATTTGGAGCGGCGAGAGTCGGCGTATGCGCTTACCGCGGCGTCAAGGCGACTCTGGCCATTTATCACAGTCTGCTCCTGCACCAACAGGATGTCGGGCGAATCCAGCACTCGCCTACCGCTCGAGTCGTTATAGATGACTCTGAGATGCGAGAACCTCGCCCATCTACTCCACTCCGGCCAACGGTCGCCCCTTACTAGGTAGACACTGTCGAGACAGTCCCACGAGTATTCATGGCACGACTTCCCGCGCCTGCGGACGATTAGCCCCGTCTCGCTGGAGAAGATCACCACGCCACCTGGACGCAGGCGCCACAGCAATGCCCTAAAGGTGGCAATTCCCAGATTAATGCCCGCCCAGAGTAGCAATATGGCAGTTGATTCCTTTGATTCGCCTACACCCGCTAGGGCGAAGGGGACCCCAAGAAGAACCAAAGCGCCATGGGGGTAAAACGGCCTCCAGATCTGAGAAGTATCTGGCAAGACGACAGGCCGCTCCCTCACCGTCTCCATCAGCAAACCACTCCAAGCGCTCGGAGGAACCTCTCACACGCCACATCTTCGTTAGCGCCCCGGCTGGCATGGCGGGACCAGCGTGAACGCACGCCGGCCTCATCGAGGCACACCGTGAGACAGGGGGCGACCATGGTCGCTAGCGAGCCCTGAGCCTGCGGTCGCCAATATGCTGAATCGCGCCACCAGCCGCTAGCCCGTGAAGCTGACTAGAAGTATAGGTTGCCCTCCTCCACACCCGCGACGGAGTGGCTGCCACAGGAAACCGCCTCGTCGAGCTTGCGACTGACGAGCGGTAGGCGCGCTGGTATCCACGCGTGACCAACCCGGTTACAACGCTTCCGCCAACCAGGCTCGCAGCCGCTACCGCCGCGTTTCCCCACTTTCCCTGCCTAGCCCATGCAGCCGTGTACGCGACTCCACAAGCGGCACCCAATGGACCGATGCCAACGACGCTGCACAACTTGTTGATTCTCTTGCCCCACCTACTGTCCGTAAGCCACTTGGATGCCCGCATGGACGCCCTCGAGGCAGCGTGGCCAACGGCGTTCCAGGCCTTCTTGAGCCAGCCCCAGCGCCCGTCGAGGTCGAACATGTTCACCGGGTCGACCGGATACACATACGCGCTGGGGTTGCCGCCCTCCACCGGGTCGATGGTGAGGAAGCGCCCGAGGGTGGGTGCGTAGAGGCGGACTCCCATCAGGGTGAGGCCGCCGATGGTGCTGGCGTCTCGTTGGTGGCTGCCCAGCCAGCCGTAGCGGGCCTGGGTGGTGCCGGCGGCGGGCTTGATCCAGGGCAGGCCGTACTCGGTGGTCTCGCTGACCTGGAGATCGACCGAGCTGGTGGCATCGGCGGGCAGGGTGGCCACGACGTCGCCGTGCAGGTTCGCCAGCTGCAGCATCACCTCCGCCCCGTTCGTGTCGTTCCTGGTGACGAATGCGGCCAGCCCTCCGAAGGAGGCGATGTTGCGGGTGAAGCTGTTGTCCGGCTCCTGCACCACGTCGGGGTTGTCGTCGTCCCCGCTGTAGAGGCTCGTCGTCCGGCGCGCACCCGGCACCGCGGCATCGGTGTCGGTCCGCACCACCCGCCGGCTCGCCGCATCCAGACCGAACGCCGTGGCCCGCCCGCCCTGGCCCATACCTGCCACGAGGTCATCGACGTAGTAGTCCAGGGCCACGTCCCCACCCTGATCCACGGTGTCCACCGACGGCAGCACCCGCGTCCGACCGAACGCGTCATACCGCAGCGACGCCCGGACACTGCCAGCCCGCAGCCGGTCAGCGGTGTCATACCCGTAGCTGTCAGCCGCCGCCACCGTCGC
This sequence comes from Blastococcus xanthinilyticus, assembly GCF_008124835.1. Lineage (GTDB taxonomy): Bacteria > Actinomycetota > Actinomycetes > Mycobacteriales > Geodermatophilaceae > Blastococcus > Blastococcus xanthinilyticus. The sequence goes on from NZ_VNHW01000025.1 coordinate 23,288, forward strand.
CGGGCAGGTGCCCGCCGGAGCCCCGGCGGTCAATCCGTGTCGTCGGGCCGGCCTGACTCGCCGCGCCAGCTGGCCAGCCGGCCGGCCCGGCTGACCGCGCGCAACCGCCGCTCCGCCTCGGGTCTGGACCGCCGCGCCGAGACCAGCAGCGCCTGGTCACCCCGCATGAGGCGGGTGTTCTTGTCCGGGACGAACGCCCGGCCGTCGCGGACGATGAGCACGACGGCGGCGTCCTCGGGCAGCCGCAGCTCCGGCAGGTAGACGCCGTGCAGCCGGGAGCCCTCGGGCACGGTCATCTGCATCAGCTCCGCGTCGAGCTCCTCCAGCGGCGCGGCCTCCACCTGGATCTCCCGCGGCGCCACCGGCGCGGCGATCCCCAGCCGCCGTGCCACCCAGGGCAGCGACCAGCCCTGCACGAGGGTGAAGACCACGACCAGCACGAACACGGTGTCGAAGACGATCTGCGCCCCCGGCACCCGGGCGGTCAACGGGAACGTGGCCACGACGATCGGGACGGCGCCGCGCAGCCCCGCCCACGACATGAACACCTGCTGGCGCATCGGGAACCGGAACCAGGCGAGGCTGGCCGCCACCGACAGCGGACGGGCGAGCAGCAGCAGCGCCCCGCCCACCAGCAGCGCGGGCCCGACCGCCTCCGGCAGCCGGGACGGGGAGACCAGCAGCCCGAGCATGACGAACAGCCCGATCTGGGCGAGCGAGGCCATCCCCTCGGCGAACCCGATGCTCGCCGTTCGGTGCGGCAGCGTGGCGTTCCCCAGCACCAGCCCGCAGAGGTAGACGGCCACGAACCCGGAGGTGTGCGCCAGCGAGGCGCCGGCGAACGCGAGCACGCAGAGGGCGAGGGTGGCCAGCGGGTAGAACCCCGACAACGGGAGGGCGACCCGCCGCAGCAGCGCCGCACCGCCAAACCCGACGGCCAGCCCGAACGCCGCGCCACCGGCCAGCTCGGCGAGCACCTCCAGCGGCACGATCCACCACGGCCCGGTCGCGCCGTCGGTGAGCACGTCGGAGAGCACGACGACCAGCAGGATCACCGGCGCGTCGTTGAGCCCGCTCTCGGCCTCCAGGGACGCGGCGACCCGGCGCGGGAGGGGCAGCCGGCGCAGCGTGGCGAACACCGCGGCCGCGTCGGTGGAGCTGATGACCGCGGCCACCAGGAGGGCGAACCCCCACGACCAACCGAGCAGCGCCACCGTCACCCCGGCGGTGACCCCGATGCTCACCACGACGCCGAGCGTGGCCAGGGTCAGGCCGGGGCCCACGGCCCGCCGCACGTCGGCCCACCGGGTGGTGAGCCCGCCCTCGGCGAGGATCACCAGCAGCGCGGCGACGCCGAGGGTCTGGGCGAGCGAGTAGTCCTCGAACTGCACGCCGAGGCCGCTCTCGCCGAGGACCACGCCGATAGCCAGGTACAGCAGGAGGCTCGGCAGCCCGAGGCGGTCGGCCAGGCGCAGGGCGACCGCCGCCAGCAGCACGACGACGGCGCCGATGGCGAGCGCGACGGTGACCGTCGTGTTCACCGCTGGCGCCCCATGGGGGCAGTCTCCCGTACGGCGGGAACGGGCCGGCCGGGCCGCCGGGGCCCGGCGGGTCGCGCGGCCGGGACGCACCGGCGAAGCCGTTTGCCCGTTCGGGGAGAATGGGGAGCGTGAGTGCCCCCCACGGCCCCTTCGCCGCGCTGCCCCCGCAGGTCGACCTGCCCGCCCTGGAGCACCGCATCCTGGAGCGCTGGGAGACCGAGAAGGTCTTCGACCGCTCGCTGGAGGCCTCGGCCGGCCGCCCGCAGTGGAACTTCTACGAGGGCCCGCCGACGGCCAACGGCCGGCCGGGCACGCACCACATCGAGGCGCGGGCGTTCAAAGACGTCTTCCCCCGGTTCAAGACCATGCAGGGCTTCTCCGTGCCCCGCCGGGCCGGCTGGGACTGCCACGGCCTGCCGGTCGAGATCGCCGTGGAGCAGGAGCTGGGCTTCGCCGGCAAGCCCGACATCGAGCGCTACGGCATCGCCGAGTTCAACGCCCGCTGCCGCGCCTCGGTCGAGCGGCACGTCGACGCGTTCACCGAGCTGACCCACCGGATGGGCTACTGGGTGGACATGTCCACCGCCTACTGGACGATGGACCCGGCCTACATCGAGAGCGTCTGGTGGTCGCTCAAGCAGGTCTTCGACAAGGGCCTGCTCGTCGAGGACCACCGGGTGGCGCCCTACTGCCCGCGCTGCGGCACCGGGCTCTCCGACCACGAGGTCGCCCAGGGGTACGAGACGATCACCGACCCGTCGGTCTACGTCCGGCTGCCCATCACCGACGGCGAGTGGGCCGGCCAGGCCGACCTGCTGATCTGGACGACGACGCCGTGGACGCTGCCCAGCAACACCGCCGTCGCCGTCCACCCCGACGTGACCTACGTCGTCGCCCGCCCCGCCGGCTCCGACGACGTCCCGGTCGTGGTCGCGGAGCCGCTCCTGGCCGCGGTCCTCGGCGAGGACGCCGAGGTGCTCGGCCGCGCCCCGGGGCGGGACTGGGAGCGCACCCACTACCAGCGGCCGTTCGAGCTGGTCGAGTTCCCCGAGGGGGACGCGCACTTCGTCGTCCTCGCCGACTACGTCACCACCGACGACGGCACCGGGCTGGTGCACCAGTCCCCCGCGTTCGGCGCCGACGACCTCGCCGTCTGCCGCGGGTACGGCCTGCCGGTGGTCAACCCGATCGACCCGACCGGGCACTTCACCGCCGACGTCCCGCTGGTCGGTGGGCACTTCTTCAAGGCCGCCGACCCGACGCTGGTGCAGGACCTGCAGAACCGCGGCGTGCTGTTCCGCGAGATCCGGTACGAGCACAGCTATCCGCACTGCTGGCGCTGCCACACGCCGCTGATGTACTACGCCCAGCCGTCCTGGTACATCCGCACCAGCCAGATCAAGGACCAGCTGCTCGCCGAGAACGAGAAGACCAACTGGTACCCGGAGAGCATCAAGAACGGCCGCTACGGCGACTGGCTGACCAACAACGTCGACTGGGCGCTGTCCCGCGACCGGTACTGGGGCACCCCGCTGCCGATCTGGCGCAACGACGCCGACCCGGCGCGGATGGTCGCCGTCGGCTCGCTGGCCGAGCTGTCGGAGCTGACCGGGCGCGACCTGTCCGACCTCGACCCGCACCGGCCCTTCATCGACGAGGTCACCTTCACGCGGCCCGGCGAGGAGGGCACCTACCGGCGGGTCCGCCAGGTCATCGACGCCTGGTACGACTCCGGGTCGATGCCGTTCGCCCAGTGGGGCGCGCCGCACCGCAACCAGGAGCAGTTCCAGGCCGCCTACCCGGCGCAGTTCATCGCCGAGGCGATCGACCAGACCCGCGGCTGGTTCTACACGCTCATGGCCGTCGGCACGCTGGTGTTCGAGCAGAGCTCCTACGAGAACGTGCTCTGCCTGGGCCACATCCTGGCCGAGGACGGCCGGAAGATGAGCAAGCACCTGGGCAACATCCTGGAGCCCATCCCGCTCATGGACCGGCACGGCGCCGACGCCGTCCGCTGGTTCATGCTGGCCGGCGGCTCGCCGTGGTCGGCCCGCCGGGTCGGTCACGAGACGCTGTCCGAGGTGGTCCGCAAGGTCCTGCTGACCTACTGGAACACCGCGAGCTTCTTCACGCTCTACGCCGAGAGCAACGGCTGGGACCCGGCGTCGGCCCCCGCGCCGGCCCGCGGCGAACGGCCGCTGCTGGACCGCTGGGCGCTGGCGGAGCTGGCCGCGGTCACCCGCGACGTCACCGCGGCGCTCGAGCAGTTCGACACCCAGGGCGCCGGCCGGCTGATCGCGCAGTTCGTCGACGACCTGTCCAACTGGTACGTCCGCCGGTCGCGCCGCCGCTTCTGGGACGGCGACGCCTCCGCGCTGGCCACGCTGCACGAGGTGCTCGACGGCCTGACCCGGCTGATGGCGCCGTTCACGCCGTTCGTCACCGACGAGGTGTGGGCGAAGGCGGTCGTCCCGGGCCTGGCCGGGGACGCCGCCGTCGACTCGGTGCACCTGGCCTCCTGGCCGCAGGTGGACCAGGCCGCGCTGGACGACCGGCTGGTCGAGCAGATGGCGCTGGTCCGCCGGCTGGTCGAGCTCGGCCGCTCGGCCCGCACGGCGGCGAAGACCCGCACCCGGCAGCCGCTGGCCCGCGCCGTCGTCGCCGCGCCCGGGTGGAGCGCGCTGCCGCGCGACCTGGTGGCCGAGGTCGCCGACGAGCTCAACGTCGCGGAGGTCCTGGAGCTCGCGGCGGTCGGTGGCGACCTGGTCGACGTGAGCGTGAAGATCGACTTCCGCGCGGTCGGCCGGCGGCTGGGCAAGCAGGTGCAGGCCGTGGCGAAGGCGGTTGCCGCCGCCGATGCACCGGCCCTGGTGGCGGCCTACCGCACCGGCTCGGCGACCGTCGAGGTCGACGGCGCCCCGGTCCCCCTCGAGGAGGGCGATCTGATCATCACCGAGACCCCGCGCGAGGGCTGGACCGTGGCCAGCGCGAGCGGCCTGACCGTGGCGCTGGACCTGACGCTCACCCCGGAGCTGGAGCGCGCCGGGCTGGTCCGCGAGGCGGTGCGCCTGGTGCAGGAGGCCCGCAAGAACAGCGGTCTGGAGGTCAGCGACCGCATCGAGCTGTGGTGGACCGCCGACGGCGCCATGGCGCAGGCCCTGACCGAGCACGCCGAGCAGCTGGCCGGTGAGGTGCTGGCCGTCGGGGTGCACGCGGGCACCGCCGGGCAGGGCGAAGGCGTCGAAGGGCCCGAGGGCTCGCGGTTCTGGGTGGCCAAGGCCTAGCTGTCGCGAGGCCTAGCCGGAGGACGCCGGCGGCCCGCCGTCGCCGGCGTCGCTGCGGCGGGCCCTGGCCCGAGCGGCGAGGGTCCGGTCCGGCCGGCAGGTGCCGCACGGGGTGAAGCCGTCGGCGCGGGCCTCGTCCAGCGGCAGCGGGATGGTGCCGTGTCCCTCGAGGTGCGGGCACCCGCCCAGGTGGTAGCGCGGGTGCTCGTCGACGACCAGCACCTCGTCGGTGAGATCCAGGACGACGAGCAGGTCGGTGACCTCGACCTCCTCGAGCGGCGGCTCGTCGGGGTCGTCCTCCTGCGTCACCGCCCGCGCCGCGCTCGTGGCCGCCGCGCCCACCGCGGTCGCGCCGCCGGACGTCTCCCCCGCCGACGCCGCAGCCGCCGACGCCGGTGCGACCTCGGGCGCCGGCGCGGCGTGCGGCGCCGGCGTTCCGAGGTCGTCGGCCGGGTCGGCGACCCGCGTCGTCGGCCCGGCACCCGCGGGCGCCGGCGGCTGGGCGGCACGGGTGGGCTCCCTGGCACCGGCGGGATCCGTGGCACCGGGCGCGCGGGAGCGGCTCAGCGAGCGACGGGCCAGCACGATCAGGATCGCTGCCCCGGCACACGCGACGATGCAGGCCCAGTACCAGGCGGTCACCCCGGTCAGGAGGCCGGTGGCCAGCAGCCCGGCGCCCAGGAGCACCAGCCCCGCGGCACCCATGATCACGCGGAGGACTGTAGGCCCCGGCGCCTCCCGCCGCCCAGCGGCACGCTCCCGGTTCAGCCCTGGACCGGCGAGACCCGCAGGCCCGACTGCGGGGAGAACACGTGCGCCTCACCCGGGCGGACGGTCACGTGCACCACCTCGCCCTTCATGGGCGGCCGGCGCGCGTCGGCCCGCAGGATGAGCTGGTCGGACTCGGCCTCGACCCCCGCCTCGGCGGCCAGCCGGCCGTAGGCGAAGGCGTCGGAGCCCAGCTCCTCCACGATGAGCACCTCCACCGGGATGCCCTGGCCGGCGCCGACGAACTCCACCGACTCGGGCCGGAACCCCAGCGTCGCCGTCCGGCTGCCCTCCTGGGCCAGCGCCGCCAGCGCCTCCGCCGGCAGGGGCAGGGTGTGGCCGGCGACGACCGCGCCGGCCTCGGTGACCGGCACCGTCAGCAGGTTCATGGCCGGGGAGCCGATGAAGCCCGCGACGAAGACGTTGGCCGGCCGGTCGTAGAGGTTGCGGGGGGTGTCCACCTGCTGCAGCACGCCTTCGCTCAGCACCGCGACCCGGTCGCCCATGGTCATGGCCTCGACCTGGTCGTGGGTGACGTAGACGGTGGTCACCCCGAGCCGTCGCTGCAACGCCGCGATCTCGGTGCGGGTCTGCACGCGCAGCTTGGCGTCGAGGTTGGACAGCGGCTCGTCCATCAGGAACACCTGCGGCTGACGCACGATCGCCCGCCCCATCGCCACCCGCTGCCGCTGCCCACCCGACAACGCCTTGGGCTTGCGGTCCAGGTACGGCTCCAGGTCCAGGATCTT
>NZ_VNHW01000026.1 GCF_008124835.1 Blastococcus xanthinilyticus
CCGCGGCCACACGGCTTCGACTCGTCCCACCGCTCCCCGTCGTCACCCCCGGAGGAGCCGCCCTCAGCACCGCTTGACACAAGAGGAGCGTCATCCAGGGCTGCGCAATCCGTTGTGACGAGTACGCGACGCCGAGGGTGACAGGGTCTGGTCAGCTGCCTAACGGCAAGCCGCCCGGGGTGTCACCGGCGCGACCACTCGAAGCGGATCGGTGCGCCTCTCGACGGGGCGTGCCGCGCGGGCAGAGGGCGCTGCCGTCCGACGGGGCCGGGAGTCACGTCGCCAGCGAGGGCCAGTGGCGCGCCGGTTGGGGTGACGTCGGGCCGGTCGGTTCGTCACCACCCCCGTCACCCCCGCGGCCTCCCGCTCCACGACAACGGTCCGGACGTCACCGTCGGCGCCTCACAGGAGCAATAAGGGAGCCCCGCCTCCGGGCACTCAGGTGAGGTCAGGTGCGCCGCCGCTCCAGCGCGCCCGCCGCCGGTAGGACCGCAGGACGGTCTCCAGCGCCCGACCAAAGGCGGGCAGGTCTCGGTCATAGACGTGGCCGTCATCCAACTGACCGGCGAGATCGCCGAGCAATCTCAGCCAGTCCCGGCGGGTCGGCTGGAGGGGGACACGAACCTCGACCCGCCGCTCCACCACCTGCACCGCCGCCCTGCCCGAGGTCGCCGCGCGGCTCTGCTCCCAGGCCCGGTGGCGGCAAGTGGCCGAGCACCACTTGGGGATCGGACCGCGGCTGCGCGGGGTGATCGGTCCACCGCACCACCCGCAGGTCGTCGCGGCAGTGCGTCGTTCCGGCCCGTCCGCCGCGAGGGCGGCCCGGTCCGGACGAGGGCGTTCTTCCGGGGTGCGGCGTTGACGCTCGCGGCGTTGTTGCTCGCGCGCCCGCCGTCGGGCGCGGTACTCAGGGGTGCCGCTGGTTCCCATGTCCTCAGTCTGCTGGCGATCCTCCTGTACTCCGTCACCACGAGTTCCATGCCCGAGATGCAAGACGTGTGTGGCACTTGATCTTGTGCACCTGTAGTCGGGATGCCGGGGGCATCGGCCGCGCTTAGAGGGCGACGCAGGACAGAGGTTGCCGGTTGGCGAGCACGTCGCAGGCCGTCGCAGTGCGTCTGAACAGCCGGCATATCGAGCTGGCGACGTACGACGACCTCCTGCGGCGTGGTGAAGCGCTGTTGCGGAGTCTCCGCCGTTGATACCGACAGCGCCCCCGCGACCTCCTCTGGGCCGCTTCGGTGACATACCTGTCTCTGGGGTCATCCAAGGCAGCGACTGCCGAGACCTTGCACCTGCGACGCAACACCGAGGGCACCGACTCGAGCGCATCAAGGCGCTGCTCGACTGCGCCTTGAGTGACCCCCGAGGTGAGGATGACCCTGCGCATGGCCTGCCCCAATGGAGGCGAGGATGCCCTGGGAAGATCTGGTGGCCTGCAGCGCCCTCGTGGATCCGCGGGTCCGACGAGCGGTGCGCCCAGCAACCAGCCGCCGTGCTGAGGCGGTCTTTAAAGACGCTGCCGAGGCCGGTGATCGGCATGCCGCTGATGATGAACGGCATGCCGATCACACCGAACCGCATGCCGTTCGTTAGGATCGGCATGCGGTTCTCGCCTGGGAGCCCGTAGACAGGGGGCCCGCAGTGACGGCAGATGAGCTAGCTGACATCGTCGCGCACCTGCGTGCCGTCGGCGCCGACGGGGCCGACGTTGAAGCTAAGGCGTCCAAGACTGCCCTACCGAAGTCGACGCGAGAGACGCTGTCCGCCTTCGCGAATACAGACGGCGGGGTGATCGTCCTCGGGCTTGACGAGAGCAGCAACTTCGCCGCGACCGGGGTGGACGATGCAGCGAAGGTCGCCGCCGATCTAGGGGCTATGGCTTCTACGAACATGGAGCCGCCGCTGCGGTTGCTCATCGAGACACATGAGTTCGAGGGCGTTCACCTCGTCACCGCAGAAGTCCCTCGCATGAGCTTGGACAAGCGCCCCTGCTTCTACACGGGTGCGGGCATGGACCGGGGCAGCTTCATCCGCGTTGCCGACGGCGACAGGCACCTCACGACCTACGAGATCCAGATGATGATGGCTTCTCGTGGGCAGCCCACCGAGGACCTGGAGCCCGTCCCGGGGGCGACGACTGAGCACCTCGACTCGGAGCTTGTCGACGGGTACGTATCACGACTTCGGGTCAACCGCCCCTACGCCTACAAGGACGGCACGACTCAGGATGTGCTTCGCCTGTCTCGGGTCTTGGTTCCCGGAGACGACGGTCAACTGGTCCCGTCACTTGGCGGTCTCGTAGCGCTGGGGCGCTACCCGCAGGAGTTTTTCCCCCAGTTGATGCTGAGCTTTGTGCACTACCCCAGCCTCGAGGCCGGGGAAGGAGTCGACGTCGCTCGCTTCATCGACAACGTAACTCTCGAAGGTCCGATCCCGGTCATCGTGCGAGACACCTTGGTCGCGCTGCGGCGCAACATGAGCAGGCGGTCCGTCGTCACCGGGGCAGGGCGAGCCGACGCCTGGGACTACCCAGAGACAGCTCTCCGTGAGGCAATCGTCAACGCACTGGTGCACCGCGACTTCTCGGCTGCGAGTCGGGGCACGCAAGTTCAGATCGAGATGTACCCGGATCGGTTGGAAATCCAGAATCCGGGCGGACTTTTTGGCCCGGTAACCGTTCATGCGCTCGGTGAAAAGACCTTCTCCTCGTCTCGGAACTCGGCTCTGCTGCGCATCTTGGAAGACGTGCCGATGCCGGGTGGTGACCGCACCGTCTGCGAGAACCGAGGCTCCGGGATCAAGGCGATGTACGCCGCGCTTCGGCACGCAGGCATGCAACTGCCTCGGTTCCAGGACTCGATCTCGGCGTTCAAGGTCACGTTCCCGAACCATGCGCTACTGAGCGACACCGTTGTGCAGTGGATCGGTGATCTCGGTGAGCGCGACCTCAGCGACACTCAGATCGTCGGGCTCGCCATGCTTCGAGGCGGCGAGAGCCTAGACAACGCCACCTACCGGAAGGCGACCGGTATCGACTCCCGCGTTGCAACGAAAGAGCTTCAAGACCTCGTGACGCGGGAGCTCGTCGTTCAGAGCGGGGCAAGCCGGTGGACCACGTACCGGCTTCATAGTCGGCTAAGGGACTGGCCGGCCAGTGACGCCACTCCAAAGCGGCGTGCCCCCGCGAACAGGCGCTCGGAGATCCTCGTGGCGCTCGGGCCCCACACACTGTCGAAGGCTGAGGTAGCCGCGATCGCGGGCTTGAACCCGAAGTTGACGGGTCACTGGCTCACCACGCTGCTGCGGGAGGGGCGGGTTGAACGGGTGGGCGACAGCCCGCAGAGCAACCACACCCGCTACCGGCGTCTGTCCGGAGGAGATGACGACCCGGATCAGATGGTGCTCTCTTTCGGTGACTCGTGAACTGCGGAGCCGATGCCACTGTTCCTCATAAGAGGATCGGGGGCCGTTGGCACCCCGCCTAGCAAGCCCGTCAGACCATGGACGACTGTCGAAGCGATCCCGTCGCAGCGCTGATGGCTGGGATCCGTCGTTGCAGTGGTGGTTACAGTTCGCCCACTTCGATCTTGGTTCGCGCTCGTTCGCCGTCGTCCGGCGACGCGGTAAATCCGCTGCTCACCAGTCGTTTTCGGATCCCCGCGGACTTTGGCGAACGCCATCAGGTCGGCCTGGCAGTGTGAAGACCCTGGCCGGCGCCTCGCCAGTTTGAACTCGATAGGCAGAAAGATTTCCCAAACGCGGGGGAGAAGGTCGCTTCGCCGCTGCCGAACACCGTCTGGGCCGTACGGCCCTGCTGCGCCAGCGGTCATCTGGCGCTGAGCTGACGAACCTTCCGGCGGCAGCGTCGTGCACGCCGAGGTCCCGGCAACGGCGTGGGGCGGCGTCGGCGCTGGCGGCGGCAACGGGCCGCTATGCCCTAGCGGGCGAGGCGCCGGGCGGGGGGAACGGGCAGCGTCACCGGCTGGACGGATTCAGGGGGTGCAGAGTGGCGCGGCACCGATGAGCGACGGAGTCGGACTGGCCCTCGTGGTCGCCAGCCAGCTCTTCCAGGGGGCGTGGGGCCTGTGAGCCCGCGGACGAGCACCAGGGAGCAATCCGCCCTGCGGCTGTCCATCGCGGCCTCCGTTGTGATGGCGGTGCTCGCCGTCGTCTGGGGCCTGGTCTCCGGGTCGCGCGTGGTGCTTTTCGACGGTGTGTTCGTCCTCATCGGGACGGTCCTCTCCGGCCTCGGGCTGGCCGCAGCCCGCGCCGCCGAGGCGGGGGCGAGCCGGCGGTTCCCCTTCGGACGCGAGGCCTTCACCCCCCTGGTCATCGGTGTCCAGGGGCTGGCGCTGCTGGGCACCTGCGCCTACGCGGTGCTCGACTCCGTCCGGGTCATCGCCTCGGGTGGGGCGGAGGTGGAGCCCGGAGCGGTCGCCGGGTACGCGGTCGTCTCGGCGGTCGTGTCGTGGGGTTTGGCGGTCCGTCTCCGGCGGGCGGACCCGGCGTCAGAGTTGCTGGACGCCGAGGCTCGGCAGTGGATGGCCGGCGCCGTCCTGAGCCTGGTCGTCTGCGTGGGCGCCGTGGCAGCGCTGGTTCTCCGGGGCACCGCCTGGTCGGAAGTGGAGGCCTACGTCGACCCGGTCCTGGTCATCGTCTCCTGCGTCCTCATCGCCGCCCTTCCCGTCGGGATGGTCCGCACGATGGTGACCGAGCTGCTCGAAGGGGCACCGCCGGAGACGGTGCAGGAGCCGGTGCGGGCCGCGGTGGCCGCGGTCCGGACCGAGCACGGTCTGAGCGAGCCCGACATCCGGGTGGGCAAGGTGGGCCGGAAGCTCTACGTCGAGGTGGACTTCGTGGTCCGCCCCGGCGAGCGGGACGTCGCCGACGAGGACCGGGTGCGACGCGCGGTCGCCGGTCGGCTGACCCACCTGCCCTACGACCTCTGGCTCAACGTGGAGCTCACGACGGACGCACAGCTCCTGGCCTGAGACCGAGCCCGGGAGGTCGAGCAGGGGTCAGGCGACCGATCGGCCACCGAGGCACCGGTCGACGCGTCGACGACGGAGTGCGCAGGTCACCCCGGTCCGGGGCGGTCGCCCGCGCGCCGGGGGCGCCTGCGACGGTGCGGCGGGCGTGGTGAGGTCACGAGGGGCCGGGAAAGAGGAGGCCACGGTGGCGGGCCTGGTCCACGGCTTCCCGCCGGGAGCTGGCGCCGAGCTTGCTGTAGAGGGCTCGGACGTGGGTCTTCACGGTAGTGGGCGAGACGGCCAGCTCGGATGCGATCTCACCGAAGGAGCGCTGGGAGGGCAACAGGTCGAGGACCGCCCGCTCCCGCCCGGTGAGACCCACCCGCGTCTCGTCGGCGCTGAGAGCGAGCCGGGCGCGCAGGACCCGGCGGGCGATCGGTTCCCGAGTGTCGAAGCTGCCCAGCAGGCTGGTGAGGAGATCGGCGACCTCGGTCGGACCGCAGGCCAGCGGTCGCAGCACGTCGGTCGCCTCGCTCCACTCCAACGCGCGGTTCAGCGAGGCGCGGGCGTGCTCCCGACGTCCGGTCAGCACGGCCAGGCGGCAGTCCAGCACCCAGGCCTCGAGGACCGCCCACGGCACGAAGGCGCGCAATGTCCCGTCCAGGAGGGGCCGCAGAGCCTCGGCGGCGCCGCTGTGCCTGCCCATGGCCGTCAGCCGCTGCGCCCGGAGCAGGACCACGTCGCCCGTGGGGCCCAGGCTGTCCTCGACCCAGTCCGCGACGGTGCGGGCGACCTCCCGGTGACCGGCGAGCGTCGCTGCCGGGTACTCCAGCGACGCGAGGAACGCGCTGGTCGCGGCCATGCGGGGGTGGTCCACCGTCCGCGTGCGTGCGCGCCGCAGCTCATCGAGTCCGTCGGTGACGCGTCCGAGGTCCACCAGGGCGGCTCCCCGCAGCCCCCGGGCCGTGGGTTCCACCGCGTCCAGCGGCGCGTCGTCGGGTGCATCACCGAAGCCGAGCGCCGGACCGAGCAGGTCCAGGCAGGCGGCGGGCTCAGCTCTCAGCAGCGCCCCGTAGGCGCGCAGGATGGAGGACATCACCGCTCCGGCCGTGGTCTCCCAGTCAGCGCCGGGCACGACCTCGTCGGCCTCCTCGGCGAGGGCCACCATCCGCCGGTAGTTCCCGCGCACGGACTCGACCGCGGCCAGGACCGTCAGTCCCCGTGCGACCAGGTACGGCTGTGCCCACAGGCGCGCCCGCTGGGTCGCGGCCTCGGCGACGGCCTGCGCCTCGGCGGGGCGGTCGGCGGTCAGCAGAGCCAGCGCCCGGTCCAGCTCCCCGATGACGGCCAGGCCGTGGTGTTCGCCGGAGGCCGCGCCGAGGTCCTCAGTTACCTGCACCATCTCGACCGGGTCGCCGGTCAGGCTGACCCGCCGGGCGTGCACGAGGACACGCAGCGCCGTGAGTTCGGGTCTCGGCTCCGCTGGCCACACGGAGTCGGCGCAGTCGAGGTGGGCGTCGGCCGCCGCCAGTGCCCCCGTCTCGACGTCCACGAGCGCGGCGAGGAGAGCCAGCCACGGATCCTGGGCCAGGAAGCGTCCGCCGAGCCCGTCCAGCGTCTCCCGCAGGACGCGGTACGCCCCGTCGGCAATCAGTGAGACGGCGTTCCGGCGCAGGAGTTGGGTCACCCGGTCTGAGTCCCCGGCCTGGCGCGCGTGCCCTATCGCTGGAACGGGGTGGCCCTGCCCGTCGTACCAGTCGGCGGCTCGCCGGTGCAGGTCCGGCACCAAGTCGGGTCGCCGTCGCCGGAGATCGGCCAGCAGGTGGGACCGCAGCAGCGGGTGCAGCCGGTACCAGGTGCGTCCCTCTCCTGCGCTGAGGAGGAGGGAGGTGTCGTGTTCCAGGCGGTCGAGGACCTCGCCGGCGTCCGGGCGGCCGGTCAGCGTCACCGCAAGCGGCGCTGACAGTGGGTCGCAGACGCTCACGGCGCGGAGCACCTCCAGCGTGCCACTCGGCAGTCGCGTGATGATCTCGTCGACGAGATAGTCGGAGATGGCGCGGCTGTTGCCGGCGAAGTCGGTCAGGAACCGGTCGGTGTCGTCGGCTTCGCGCAGCGACAGCGCCGCCAGCCGCAGTCCGGCCGCCCACCCGTCGGTCTGCGCGACGAGCAGGCGCAGCTGGTCGGGGCGGAGCACGACGTCGGTCCCGGCCAGCATTTCGTCCGCTTCGCGCATCGAGAACCGGAGTGCCGCGGCGCGGGTCTCGCACACCTCGCCGTTCAGCCGCATCCGGCTCAGAGGCAGGCGTGGATCGCTCCGCCCGGCGAGCACCAGGTGCAACGCGGTCGGTCGGTCGCGGACCAGATCCGCCAGGCCGTGCAGCGGGTCGGGGGCCGTGAGCTCGTGCACGTCATCGAGGATGAGGTGGACCCGAGCTGGCAGTAGGTCGACTGCGTTGACCACGGCCGCCAGGAACGCCGGGTCTCGGCTGGGCCGGCCGGGGACGGCCAGCCGGCGGACGGCGCTGTCCTCCGGGACGGCTGCGCACGAGGTGAGCGCGCTCAGCACCGCCGACCAGAAACGGCGGTCGTCGTTGTCATCGGCGTCCAGCGACACCCAAGCGGTGGCGTCGGTGTGCTGGTGCGCCCATTCGGCCAGCAGCAGCGTCTTGCCGTACCCGGCGGGCGCGGACACGAGGCTGAGCTGCCCCGGGGCCGCGGCCTCCATCGCGTCGACCAGCCGGGGGCGGTGCACGTGCCGCTCCGGTAGCCGCGGCACGGCAGTCTTCACTCTCGGCACCCCGAGGCGCCCTGCGCCCAGTGCCGAGGCCTCACCCGAACCGACCGGAGCCATGACCTCACGCTACGACCACCGGCGAGATCCGGACAGCGCTGCAAGCGCGGCCCGCGAGAACTTCTCCGGTGCTCCGTTCCCACTCTCGGCCGCCTAGCGACGCCTCGCGATGACGGGTACCCCGGACGGACGTGCGGCGGCGTTGACAGCCGCACGCCGCCCGCCCCCAAGGGCCCGTTGCCGGTCGTGGCCCATGAGGCGATCGACCTCTCCGGTCACCTCCCCCTCGGCGGACGAGGCGCCCGGCCGGAGGTCGGGTGACTGTGACAGCGAAGCGACCATAAGGGGGTGAAGGTGACCTCGCACTACCACTTTCGTGTCGCAGGACACCTGTCGGACCGGACCCGCGGCGCGTTCCCCGACATGATCCTCATCGAGGCCCCACCGGAGACCATCATCTACGGGGAGGTCATCGACGAGGCCCATCTGCACGGCGTGCTGGCGCTGATCCAGGACCTCGGGCTGCACGTGGTCTCCGTGCACGAGGTGCGGCCCTAGCCGTGCACCGCGGTCGCCGTGACCGCGGCGTGGGCGAGGCCGGGGCGATCGGCACCTCGAGGACCTACCCGGGGTGCGCTCACAACCCTTCCAGGATCCACGCCGCGACTACGAGGACGATGAGGATCCCGGTCGTGAGGAGGAGGGCGAGGGCCGCGAACGCGGGGCTGTACTCGTCCTGCTCGGCCGGGGTGCCCGGCCCGGGTGGGGAGACGGCCCTGTCGGGTGCGTCGGGGCGCCGGACGTCGAAGGTGGGCATCGCCCCTCCCCGCTCGATCGAGGCCTTCCGCGGAGATCCCTTCGCCGGATCCCCCGGGAAGTCCGCCACCACCGCAGGAGAGCCACTCATCTCGGCTCGGCACCACGAGGGGTCCCACCCCGCCGCGGCCGCCCCACCGCCACGAGCGTGACGCCCTCGATCAGCGTCTGGATCGCCAGCAGGGTGCCCAGCAGGCCGAGAGTGGCGGTCGTCAGGTTGAGCAGCACGAACACACCCAAGCCCAGGGAGACCAGGCCGCTGACGACGAGCAGGCCTCGCAGCTCGGGGCTCGCCCAGGCGCTGGCCATGCGAATGAGCCCGGAGGTGAGGAAGAGTGACCCGGCGACCAGCGTGAGGGTCAGCGCCCCGATGCCAGGGTTGCGGATGACGTACAGCCCCAGGACCACGAGGACCACCCCGCCGAGCGTGAGAGTCCAGGACGCGCCCGACCGCATCCTGAGCAGCGTCCTGGCGACCAGCACCGCCCCGGAGACGAGCGCTGTCCAGCCCAACAGGAGGGTCGAGACCACCGTCGCGAGCACGACGTCCCCGAACATCACCATCGCCGCGACGATGAGCAGGACGCCGACGACGACATCCCCGACGGTGCGCCGGCGCGCCAGAGTCGTAGTCACGTCTCCTCCTCAGCTCCGGCCGTCCGCTGATAGGGGCCTGGCTCTCACATCCGGCGAGCGGTCAGCACGATGTCCCCGGCGTCGTCGAGCAGCGACAGTGCGGCTGGCGTGACGTCGACGGTGGCGGCCGTGGTGAGCGCCGCCACGAGGGCCCGCTCCTGCTCCATGACGCCGGCCGGTTCCTCGCAGTTCATCAAGGTCCCGGCCGGCTGCTCGACGGTGATGGCCTGACCGTCGATCTCCCAGGTGGTTCTCAGTGTGTTGCACCCGGTCTCGACGGCGAGGTTCCCGTCCGCGGTGATCCGGGCGATCGGCTCGGCGCCTTCCACCATGCTCTGGATCGCCGCGCCGGTCCGGACGCCGGTGAGCGCCCAGTCACCGACGATCAGCTCACGCGGGTCGATGGCGGTGAAGGATAGCCGCACGCCGTCCGCGGTGAGGATCAGCCGTTCCGGGTCGCTGATGTCGGCGGTGCGCACCTGCGCCAGCGCATCGAGGTAGTCGCGTTCGGCGGCCTCGAGCGCTGGTTCGCAGCTCATCAGGGTCGTGGCGATGTCCCCGATGCGCACGCCATCGCCGCCGTCGAGGGTGACCGCGCCCCGGTAGGTGTTGCACGGGGCAGTGCCCGACACCGCGGTCGCACCGGAGAGGGCCAGCGTCACCGGATTTCCGACGCCGCCGGTGAGCGAGCTGTCGCCGACGTAGAGCAGCCAGTCATGGGCCGTCAGCGACTGCTCGAGGTCCGGAAGTCCGGCGGGCTCGTTCCGCGTGCCGTTCGGCGACCCGCCACACGCCCCGAGCGCGACACCGACCGTGGCGGCGGCGACGAGCACTGGAAACCGGAACAGGGTCACCCGCGCCCGCTCAGAAGTCGACGGGGTCGCGGATGATCGGGCAGGTCATGCAGTGGCCCCCGCCACGGCCGCGGCCGAGCTCGGCGCCGACGATGGGAAGGACCTCCACGCCGGCGTCGCGCAGCAGGGCGTTGGTGGTGGTGTTGCGGTCGTAGGCGAAGACGACGCCGGGGGCTGCGGCCACGACGTTGTTGCCGCTGTCCCACTGCTGGCGCTCGCTCTCGTAGGCGTCCCCGCCGGTGGGCAGCACCCGCAGCTCGCGCAGGCCCAGCGCGTCGGCGACAACCGCGGTGAACGAGTCCTTCTCCTCGGTCACCTCGACCGGCTCCTTGTCGCCGGGGCGCAGGGAGAAGGTGTGGATGCCGTCGACGATGTCGGCGTACGCGGTGGCCAGGTCGCGGTCGGCGAAGGTGAAGACGGTGTCCAGGTGCATCGCCGCGCGCAGCTTGGGCATGCCGGCGACGATCACCCGCTCGGCCGCCTGCTCGGCGAACAGCGCGGCGGCGAACTGAGTGATGGCCTGCCGGGACGTCCGCTCGCTCATGCCGACGGCGACCGCGCCGTTGCCGATCGGCATGACGTCGCCGCCCTCGAGCGTGGCCTGCCCCCAGTCCCGCTCCGGGTCGCCCCACCACACGTGCGCGCCGGAGAAGTCCGGGTGGAAGGAGTAGATCGCCTTGTACAGCAGCGTCTCGTCGTGCCGAGCGGGCCAGTACAGCGGGTTGAGCGTCACTCCGCCGTAGATCCAGCACGTGGTGTCACGGGTGTAGAGCGTGTTGGGCAGCGGAGGCATCAGGTACTCGCGGGCACCGGTGGACTCGCGGGCGAGGGCTACGTAGCCGGGTCGGAAGTCCGCGGGTAGGTCCGCGGTGGACAGCCCACCGATCAGGAACTCGGCCAGCCGCCGGTCGTCGAGTGCCTCAAGGAACGCGCGGGTATCGGCGAGGAGGCCGAGACCGACCTCGTTGGCGACGATCTTGCGGTCCAGCAGCCAAGTCTTGGCCTCCGGGATGGCCACCGTCTCGGCCAACACGTCGTGCAGTTCGACCACCTCGACGCCGCGGTCGCGCAACATGGTCACGAACTCGGCGTGGTCGCGGCGGGCGTTCTGCACCCACATCACGTCGTCGAAGAGGAGATCGTCGGAGTTGGTCGGGGTCAGCCGCTGGTGGGCCAGACCCGGCGCGCACACCATCACCTTGCGCAGCACACCGACTTCGGAGTGCACGCCGTACGCGGCGGCCGGCGCCTCTGTGCCGGCCCGGGACATCGTGGTGTCGGTCATCGTCCGCACGCTCCTCGCTCGAGAGAAGGCCAGCGGGCACCGGATCAAGGCAGGACGGGTGCCCACCGGAGGAGTGCCTCGCAGGAGCCGAACGCTGCCCCTCCGCGTGCTGTCCGGCCTCGTCCGGTGGGGATGAGACGTTCCCCGGGGCGCAATGTCGCCGGCGGCCGGACGCCCGTGGGACCTCGTGCAGCCGTAGGGGGTAGCAGCTCCGGACAGGCAACGCAGAGCCGGAGTGTGGCTGCGACCGTCTCGCTGATCCGCAGTGGCGAGTACCGATCCTGGCCGGGCGCCGGTGCGGGAGCTCATCCCGAGCGGAGGAGGCAGCCTGGCGGCGGCAGTCCGGAGAATGCTGCCCGCAGACATCTGCAGGAAGGGAGCCCCGATGTCCACCCTGAGCGTGTGGCGATTCGACACCCCCGGCGGAGCCGACGAGACCGTCGCCACCCTCACCGACCTCGCCCGGCAGCAGTTGATCACCGTGCACGACGCGGCGACGGTGTCCTGGGCACCCGACGCGAGGAAGCCGAAGACGCGGCAGCTGCGAGACCTGACCACCGCTGGCGCGCTCGGCGGTGCGTTCTGGGGGATGCTGTTCGGCCTGCTGTTCCTCGTCCCCCTGCTCGGCGCGGCCATCGGCGCCGCGGCCGGCGCGCTCACCGGCCGGCTGACCGACGTCGGGATCGACGACACGTTCATCGAGCGCGTGCGGGAGGAGATCACCCCCGGAACGTCAGCGCTGTTCGTCCTGGCCTCCGACGCCGTCCTGGACCGGGTGCGGGAGGCGTTCACCGGGCGGCGCGCCCACCTGATGCACACGAATCTCTCCCGGGAGCAGGAGGACACCCTGCGTGCGGCATTCGCCGACGACGAGCCCTCAGTTCTCCAGGGAACCGCGTAGTCGGCCAGGACCCGCCATGGTCCGCCGACATGACCGCCCCGCGCACGGCCGCGGTGGAGGCGCCGCCGCGGCCGGCCGCTGAGCGCCCGTCGACCACCGGCCACCCGGTGCGGCGGTGGCCCCGGCTGGCGCTGCCGGGCTGCTGGGGAGCGGTCGTGCTGGTCTGTGCGTCGCTCACCCCTTCGCTGCTGCCGCGGGAGGGCGTCGCCCAAGGCGTGGTCAGCGGGATCAGTGCGGCGATGGGCTACGGCCTGGGTGTGCTGGCCGCGGCGGTGTGGCGCGCGTTCGCCGACCGTGGTCCGCGCCCGCCGCGGCGCTGGTCGTGGCGGGTGTTCCTCGTCGTCGCCGCGGTGTTGGTGGTCGTCTTCTTCATCCTCGGCCGGCGGTGGCAGGGCACGCTCCGCGAGCTGATGGGCATGCCGGCCGAATCGCTGGGCAGTGCGCTACTGGCACCGGTCGTCGGCTTGGTCGTCTTCGCCCTCCTGGTCGCCGTCAGCCGGGGGGTCCGCGCCGCGGGCCGGGGCATCGCCCGGCTGCTGTCGCGCTGGGTGGGCCCGTCAGCCGCCCGTGCCCTGGGTGGGCTGACCGTCGCCGCGTTGGTCGTTCTGCTGATCAGCGGGGTGGCCCTCGACGCGGTGCTCGCCGCGGCGGACCGGGCCTTCGCGCTGCAGGACCAGGAGACGCCCGAGGGCGTCGAACAACCGGATAGCCGACTGCGGTCGGGTGGGCCGGGCTCGCTCATCGAGTGGGACACGCTCGGCCGCGAGGGCAGGACGTTCGTCGCGGGTGGCCCGTCGGCCGCCGAGATCACCGAGTTCACCGGCTCCGACGCCCCCGCACCGATCCGGATCTACTCCGGCGTGCAGACCGCGGACGACGTCCGGGATCGGGCACAGGCCGCCGTCGACGACCTGGAGCGAGCGGGTGGCTTCGACCGGGCGCGGCTGATGGTGGCGACGACCACCGGGCGCGGCTGGCTGGACGCCGGCTCACTGTCGGCGTTCGAGTACATCGCCGGCGGTGATTCCGCGATCGTCACGATGCAGTACTCCTACGTGCCGTCGGGGCTGTCCTACCTGATCGATCAGGACCGGGCGCGGGCCGCGGGGCGGGAGCTGTTCGACGCCGTCTACGAGCGGTGGACCGCGCTCCAGCCCGACGACCGGCCGGAGCTGTACGTCTTCGGGGAGAGCCTCGGCTCCTTCGGCGCGGAGACCGCGTTCAGCGGCGAGTACGACCTCCGCAACCGGGTGACCGGGGCGCTGTTCGTCGGACCCCCGAACTTCAACGCCCTGCACACCGAGTTCCGCGACGACCGCGACGCCGGCAGCCCCGAGATCGAGCCGGTGTACCGGGACGGGCGCACGGTCCGGTTCAGCAACGAGATCAGCGGCGGCGCCCCACCGGCCGGCGAGCCGTGGACCGGCGCCCGCGTGCTGATCCTGCAGCACCCGTCGGACCCGGTGACCTGGTGGAGCCCCTCCCTGCTGCTCGGCCGGCCGGACTGGCTGGAGGAGGAAGCCGGCCGCGACGTTCTCGACGAGATGACGTGGATCCCGCTGGTCACCTTCTGGCAGGTCACCCTGGACATGCCGTTCTCCACCGACGTGCCCGAGGGCCACGGGCACCGCTACACCCGCGAGTCGGTCGATGCCTGGGCGTTGCTGCTCCGCCCCGCCGACTGGACCGAGGAGAAGGCCGACCGACTCCGCGCGCTGATCCGAGCGTGAGGCCGGTGGCCGGGGCCGCCCCACTTCCGGCGACGCGCAGTCATGGGTGATGGCCATGGCCGCGGTGATCGGGGAGGTCACGCCCTATGCCCTGGCGATCGCGATGTCGCCGTCCAGCGTCATCGTCACGATCCTGCTGCTCTCCACGTCCCGGGCGCGGGCGGCAGTCAGCGCGTTCCTGGCCGGCCGGGTGAGCGGGATCGTCCTGGGCAGTGGCGTCTTCGCTGCGCTGGCCTCTTTCGTCGAGCTCTACGAGGTGACGCCGACCTGGGCTGACTGGGCCAGGCTCGGGCTCGGCCTGGTCCTGTTGCCCGTCGGCGTGCAGCTGTGGTGGACGCCGGGCGACGAGGCTCAGCCCGCATGGTTGCCGTCCCTGAACGGCGCTTCACCGGTCCGCGCGATGCGCCTAGGGCTCCTGCTGTCGGCGGCCAGTCCCAAGACGGTGTTGCTGGCCGCAGCTGGAGGACTGGCGATCGGCGCAGCCGATCTGAGCATCACCGACACCGCGGTCGCGGTCGCGGTGTTCACCGCGATCGCCGCCGTGACGGTCGCCTTGCCGCTCGTGCTGCATGTACTGCTGGCCGCACGGATCCATACCGCGTTGGACAGAGCGCGGAGATGGCTGAGCGCTCACAGCGGCGGCGTCATGGCCGTCGGCATCTCAGCGACCTCGATAGTGCTCGTCGCCCAAGGCGTCGCCGGACTCTCCCACGGCTGACGGTCCCTGTCCGGAAGTGGTCGCCGGGTTCGGCGCCGCACGTCTGCTGGACAGCCTCGTGCGGGGGGCCCGCCGTCTTGGTGGGCGTCAGCAACGGCACTGCGCCGAGATGGAGAACCGGTCCGGTCGGACGTCGGTGTAGGTGCGGATCGGCACCGAGAGGGTCACCGAGCCGGCGTCGCGGAACTCGAACGTGACCGGGACGCTGAATCCGCTCCGGAGCCTTTCCTGCAGCCCGGACAGCTCCAGGTGCGGTCCGGTCACATCGCGGACGATCGCGACGCTGCCCGAAGGCACGGGCACCTGTAGGTCGGGATCCGAGGGGGCGTCGCCGTCGCGGAGCACGACCCCCTCCGCGACGTCCGTGCTCGCCCCGGTGAGGACGTCCTCGTCCTCGCCGTCGTTCGCGACCGTCAGCAGGAGTGCGGCGCTGTCACCGGCGATATGGATGCTGCCTCGCGTGCCCGGGGACGCGATGGAGACGCTGAGCAGCCGGAGCGAGCCGACCTGCCCGTCCACGCTGTCGAGCTGAAACCGAGTGTGGTCGTAGCTGGACGAGCCGGTCCGCAACGCGCTGCAGCCGGTGAGCACCACCAGGAGGAGCAGGATGCTTGCGGTGACGCCGGTGCGGTTCATGGGAACTCCAGGGGTCGAGCTCGAGTAGGACACCGTGAGTGGGCGAAGGCCGGGTCAGATGGCGATGAAGCCGGTCGCCAGGCCGACGACGCCTGTGATTCCGCCGCCCACGATCACTGCGCAGAGCGCCATCTCGGTCGGGGTGAACATCCGGCGGCCGCGTTCGCTGCGCGCCTTGACGTAGAGCAGGGTGGCCGGGGCGAGGAGCACCGTCGCCAGCAGGAGGAACTGCAGGCCGGCGGCCTCGAAGAGGAACAGCGTGTAAGCGGTGGCGATCCCTGCGAAGATCGCCTCCTTGCGGCGCGTTCTCCGGTCCACGCCTTCGTAGGCCTCACCCGTGAGACCGAGCTTCAGCCCGTACGCGGCGGCGAGGAAGTACGGGATCAACGCCAGGCTGGCGCACAGGTCGAGCATGAAGTTCAGCGCGTCGCTCAGGACGAGGGTTACGGCGAGCAGCGCCTGGACTGCCATCGAACTGACCACGAGCGCGGTGATGGGCGTCCCGTTCTCGTTCTCCCGGCCGAGGAACCGGGGGAAGTCCTCGTTGCGGGCCGGCATGTACATGACCTCGGCGGCCATGAGGGTCCAGGCGAGGTAGGCGCCGAGCACGGAGATGATGACGCCGGCGCTGATGAACCAGCTGCCCCACTCGCCGACGACGGATTCGAACACGCCGATCATGGAGGGCTGGCGGGTGGCGGCGAGTTCCGGCTGGGTCATGACCGCGTAGCTCGACAGGGTCACCAGGGAGAAGATCGCCAGCACGCTCAGGAACCCCAGGACGGTCGCCCTACCGACGTCCTCCCGCCGTTTGGCGTAGCGGCTGTAGACGCTGGCGCCCTCGATCCCGAGGAAGACGAAGGTCGTGATGAGCATGGTGTTGCGCACCTGCTCGTCGAGCCCGCCGAGGTCGCCGTAGCCGTAGGCGGTCCAGTTGTCGGCGAAGATGCCGGCGTCGAAGGCGAAGAACAGCACCACGATGAAGGTGAGAATCGGAAGGATCTTGAAGACGGTCACGATCCGGTTGATCACGGCCGCGTCCCGGATGCCCCGCGCGATCAGGGTGTGGAACAACCAGACACCGACGGTGCCGAGCGCCACCGCCAGGACGGTGTCGCCGTCGCCGAAGGCGGGGAAGAAGGCGCCGAGGGTGGCGGTGATGAACACCCAGTAGAAGGTGTTGCCGGCGACGGCGCTGGCCCAGAAGCCGATCGCGGAGTTGAACCCGACGTAGTCACCGAAGCCGGCCTTGGCGTAGATGAATACTCCGGAATCCAGCTCGGGCTTGCGGATCGCCAGATTCTGGAAGACGAAGGCGAGCATCAACATCCCGGCGCCCGCGATCGCCCAGGCGATCAGCGAGCCCAGGATGCCGGTGGCCACGCCGAACCGGGCCGGCAGCGAGAACACGCCGGCACCGACCATGCTGCCGACCACCATCGCGGTCAGCGTGGGCACGCTCATCTTCGCCGTCGTCGCGCTCGGGGCCTCCCCAGCCGCGTCGCCGACGCGAGAGCCCGGGACAGTGTCGACCATCATCAGCTCATCTCTCTCGTGGGCTGATCGAGCGCCGTCGGCTCGACCTTCTCGATCTTGAAACCGGTGACGCCGTACAGCACGCTGAGCGCGGGGCTCGCGTAGCAGAAGATGGCCCATGGCGCGTAGAGCAGCGTGGAGACGCCGAGGGTGGCCGCCATGAAGGCCCCGCACGAGTTCCACGGCACCAGCGGCGAGGTGACGGTGCCGCTGTCGGCGGCCAGCCGGGACAGGTTCGTCGGGGCAAGTCCCCGCCGCGCGAACTCCACCCGGAAGATGCGGGCGGGGAGAACCAGGGCGATGTACTGGTCTCCGGCGACGACGTTCAGGCCGAAGGCGCAGGCGAACACCGTCGCGAACAGCCGCCCGGTGCTCTTGGCGGTGGCGATCATCGGGTCGATCAGTCGTGCGATCAGCCCGAACTTCTCCAGCAGGACCCCGAACGTGACCGCGCCGAAGATCAGCCAGAGCGTGAGGAGCATGCTCTCCATGCCGCCGCGGGAGACGAGCCGGTCGACGTCGGCGAGGCCGGTATCGGCGGTGAAGCCGGTCGCCATCGTCTGCCAGGTCGCCTTGATCGACTCGACCACCACGTTGCCCTCGCCGGCGACGAAGTCGGCGACGACCTGCGGTTGGGTGAAGGCCGCCAGCACGCCGGCGAACAGCGCCGACCCGAGCAGGGACAGCGACGCCGGTGCCTTGCGCACCGACAGCACGATCAGCAGCAGCAGGGGCAGCAGGTTGACCGGGCTGATCCAGAACAGCTGGTCCAGGTCGGCCAGTTCCGTGTCGGTCGCTGCCGCGTCCTGGACGTCCGCGTCCGTGACGAAGCCCAGGACGACGAAGACGACGAGCGCGATGAGGAACGCCGGTGCAGACGTCCAGACCTGGCGCTTGATGTGCTCGCGCGGGTCGACCCCCACCATCTGGGCGGTCAGGATGGTGGTCTCCGACAGCGGCGAGGTCTTGTCGCCGAGGTACGCCCCCGAGATCACCGCGCCCGCGGTGATTGCCACCGAGATGTCCAGCAGGCTCGCGATGCCGACCAGACCCACCCCGAGGGTCGCGGCGGTGGTCCACGAGCTGCCGATGCTCAGCGCGACGATGCCGCAGATGATCGCCGTGGCGGCGTAGAACCACGACGGGGAGAGCACCTGGATCCCGTAGTACACCAGGGTCGGGATGGTGCCGGAGAGGTTCCAGGTGCCGATCAGGGCGCCGACGGCCAGCAGGATGAACATGGCGCTGGTCACCGAGGCGATGGCCTCCTGCCCGGCGCTCTGCACCTCCTCCCAGCGGTGTCCGTTCTTCAGCGCGATGAGCGCAGCGATCGCGGCGCACATCACCAGAGCCACCTGCAGGGGCCCGTCCAGGGCGTCCAGACCGAACAACAGCAGGCAGCCGGCGATCAGGACCGCCAGCGCGGCCAACGGCACCACGACGTCGACCAGCGACGGCCGCCTCGGTGTCAGGGCACTGCTCTCACCCATGGCGTGCCTCTCGATCAGAAGCCCTGCACCCGCGACCTGCTAGGGGGCGAGCAGGTGGGCCTTATGGGTGGTGAACTCCTCTTCGGTCAGCAAGCCCGCGTCGCGCAATTCCGCCAGCTTGGTCAGCTCGACGTGCAACTCGTCGACACTGGCCCGGGCGGCCGCCGGGGGCGCCGGCTGCAGCGCCGGTGACACGCGCGCCTTTCGGGCCACCCGACCGGACACCACGGCCGCGGCGCCGGCGATGATCGCCGTGCGCGCCGTAGTGCCCAGCCGACTCGGTCGGTTCCGGCTGCGTCCCTGTGCCCGCCTCATGTCGACGTGCCTGTGCCGGCCCGGGAGTCCGGGGTATCGGTCATAGTCCGCACGCTCCTCGCTAGAGATGACGGGTGGGCACCCCTGGCCAAGGCAGGTCGAGGTCCCCTCTGGAGGGATGCTGGGCAGCGGCTGAAGGCTGCTGCCCTGCGCCTCCGCTCGGCCTCGTCCGGTGGGGAGGAGATGTGCCGAGGAGCGGGCTATCCTCCGTGCTCCCCGGCGTGCTGCGGTGTTCGGTGCAGGATGCCGAGGTGGGCAGTTGATCTGGGCGTCTACTCCGGCAGGTGACGGGGCAGGGCGTTTCGCCTCGGAGGTCGCCACCGCCGCCCGACTCAGGCAGCCTGCGCTTGGGCGGAGCCGGTCCGCGGATGGCCCAGGCTGGCAGGACTGCGGCGCATGAGTAGCCCACACGCGCTGCTGAGCAGGACGGACAGGTATACGAACTTGTCAATTCGGACGCCTGGGTGCCTTGGGTAGTGGTCGCCTGCGGCCCCCCCCGACCCCAGGCCCGTCCGGATCCGGCAGTACGGCTCGTCCTGGTGCTCGTTTCTGGACGCGCAGCGACGCCGCTCAACGGTCCTTACGCGGCCTTCGCGTGGTGCCACAGTCGTGGCCAAGCAACGCTATTCATGGTCGTTCCCCAGGTATCGTCGACCGCCACGCCACTCTCTGACCTGCACACTTGAACGCTGGCGTACTCGCGAGAACTACCCCCAGCCGCCCTGGCAGTGTGGGGGTCAGGGGTTCGAGTCCCCTCAGCTCCACCCCGATGACCAGGCCGTTCTCCATTTGGGGGACGGCCTGAGTCGTCTCTGGTTGCAGTTCTGGTTGCAGTTCGCCCACCCTCACCCGGCAGCAGCAGGGCGCTCATCCGGTCGGCGGCCTCGCGGGCCAGCGCCGGCATGACGTGGCTGTAGATGTCCATGGTTGTGCGCATCTGGCTGTGGCCGAGCAGCTCCATGACCACCCTCGGATGGACGTTCTCGCTGAGCAGCAGGGTGGCGGCGGTGTGCCGGCCGTCGTGCAGCCGGACGTGCCGGACGCCGGCCGCCTGGAGGAGCCGGGTCCAGTCGTGATGGTCGGTCTTCTTGTCGACCGGCCGGCCGTTGGGCTGGGCGAAGACCAGGTCCTCGTCGTGCCACTCGGAGCCGGCCAGCATCTGCTCGCCGAGCTGGGCGGCCTTGTGGCGGTGCAGCTCGTCGACGAGAGGCATCGGCAGGGCGAGCGTGCGCTGGCTGCGGCGGGTCTTGGGCTCCTCGTAGATCAGCCCACCGCCGCGAACCCGGTGGATGCTGCGCCGGACCGTCAGCGTGCCGGTGAGGAGGTCGATGTCCTTCCACTGCAGGGCGAGGGCCTCGGACTGCCGCAGGCCGAGTGCGAGGGCCACCGTCCAGCGCGCGGAGTTGCGGACGCCGGCCGCGGCGTGCAGCACGGCGCGGGCCTCGCCGAGGTCGAGGGCGGTGGCCAGGTCGCTCTGCCGCTGGGCGGGCGGGTCGACCAGGGCGGCGACATTGCGGGGGACGTGGCCGCGCTGGACGGCGACGGTGAGGGCTCTCGACAGGATCCGGTGGTGGCGCAGGACAGTGGCGGGGGAGTAGCCGGCGCCGAGCAGGGCGGTGTAGAGCTGGTCGAGGTGCTCCGGCCGCAGTCGGTCGAGGCGGTGCCGGCCGATGCCGGGGACCAGGTGCTTGCGGACTGCCGACTCGTAGCTCTCCAGCGTCCGCTGTCGCACCCGGCGCGGGGCGATGGTGGTCAGCCAGTGCTCCAGCCACTCGGCGACGGTGGGAGTGGACGTCTCGGTGATCATCCCGGAGTCGCGCTTGCGCTCGAGCTCGCGGACCTTCGCGACCACGACGCCGCGGCTCTTGCTGCTGACGTGCCGGCGGTCGAGCTTGCCGGCGAGCGTGAACCCGACGGAGACATAGCCGTGCCAGCGCCCGTCGGCGCCCTTGTAGATCGTCGATTCGCCGTTCGACGCGCGTCCGGCCACCGCTACCCCTCGCCGCTGCTTCGAAGGCTCAGTCTCGCCGAGCCCTCGGGCGATGAGCAGGCCCGCTGTGGATTCACGCGGCCTCCGGCGAAGGATGTGGACTGGACGGGGAAGCCTCGAGCCGGCGGACGTAGCGGCCGAGTTCTGCCTGAGAGATCCGGCAGCTGCGGCCGATGTGCACGGGACGCAGCTCCCCGCGCTTCATGAGCGCGTACACCGTCGTGCGGCCGACGCGTAGGAGCTCCGCCGCCTCTTCGGGCGTGAGGAGGAGCCGATCGACGACCGAGACCTCCCGGAGCAGCTGCGGATCACCCATGTCGACATCTCCCGGATCAGTGGCGTTGCTGCGTAATGGCTACTGCACGACGGTGGGGGAGCGGCCTCCCGAACATCTCCTGTTCCTCTCCTGTGGAGGCGCGTAACGAGAGGTGATTGATGCTCACAGGAGACGCGAGCACGTGCCCCTCGCTACTGCAGAGCTGCTGCAGCATCGGTCAGCGCACGTGGGGAGCGCCGGTGCGGTAGGCGCGTCTCCTGTAGCTCTCCAGTACGGGCTGGAGCGCCCGCGCCAGGGCGGGCAGGTCGCGGTCGTAGATGCGCCCGTCGTCAAGCTGGCCGACGAGCTCGCCGAGCAGTCTGGGCCAGTCGCGGCGGGTGGGCACGAGAGGCACCTGGACCTCGACGCGCCGCTCGACGACCTCCACCGCGGACAGCCCGGAGGCCGCTGCTCTCGACTGCGCCCAGGCGCGGTGCCGGCAGGTGGCCGAGCACCATTTCGGGATCGGCCCTCGGCTCCGCGGGGTGATCGGCCCACGGCACCAACCGCACGTGGCCGCCGCGGTTCGCCGCTCGCGACCATGGGCTTCCGCTACGGCCGGGTCCGCGCGGGCCTTGGGAGTCGTCTGCCGGGATTGCTGACGCCGTTGCCGTTCGCGCTCCCGCCGGCGTGCTCGACATTCGGGGCTACCGCTGGCTCCCATGCCGTCAAGACTCCGGAGGAGTCTCCTGAAACTCGTCACCACGAGTTCTCCGACCCCAAGTGCATGAGGTGTGATGCCTGGTGATTCAGGAATTTCTAGGGCTGAAACGGCTCCAGTGCTCCGCATGCGGCGGGCCGCAAGGGACGCCTCGTAGAAGGGCCGTCTCGAGCTCTTCGCTGTCCTCCAGGGCGGCTTCAAAGACAGGTAGAAGGCCCCCGGCCGTATCGCGGCTCCTGGCTGCCTATAGCGGACACAGGCGCCATCGGTAGTCAGCGAATTCCGCACCCCCGAGTCCGGGCATGACCTCGCCTCCATACAGCTGCATCTTGGGGGCGTCGTGACCGCGGCCGGCGCACTCATGAACCTGGTGTCGCCCGGCTCGCCGACCGCAGGCGGGTTGGGAGCGCGGCGGGGGAGGGTCTAGACGTTCGGGTGCTCGACCACGCGCGAGACATCGAGGCCTGCACGTTTGCTGCCGTGTAAGGCGTCGACGCTCTCGTGAAGCAGCGCAGTCCCGTGCGCGGGGTTTGGGGTACCGGTGTCCGACCGCGTCGTCGGCGCCTATGCGGCACTCTTGCTGGGTGGCCATACGACAGTTCACCGTTGGACCGCTCCGCGGCCTGCAGCGCGCCGAGGCGATCGGACTGGGCAACCTTGTAGTCCTGGCGGGCCCAAACGGCGCTGGGAAATCCACGTTGCTGGACCTGTTGCGGCAGCAGCGTCATGCCTTGGCCGAGCCGGGCACGACCGTGATGTTCGTCGGGCCGCACCGAACGTGGCGGTCGTCTGCACTCAACAAGGTTTCACTGTTCGGCTACCCAATGCCGTCCTACGGAGCACTGCTCTCAAGCGACAATCTGCCAAGCTTCCAGTACTTCGTCCCAACCGGTATGCAGGGTATGCAGGGGGCACTCCGGGAGTCCGGCAGCGCCGAGGACGCACCAGCCTTCGTCAAGACCAGCCTGGGCCGGCTGCGGGACCGGCAGCAAGCACTCGTCACCACCACCTGGGAAGCGCATGGTGGTCAAGTGCCAGCTGGCGTGGTGCCAAACCTTTTTCTGCCTTTTGAGCAGTTGGTGAGCAGCCTTCTGCCACACCTCGAATTTGCGGGGGTCGACGACAGTGACCCCAACAACATTCAGGTCAAATTTCGCCCCACCGGGCACAGTGAGCCGCTGTTCGACATCGACCAGCTCTCATCCGGGGAGAAGGCCGCAATTGCGCTTCTCCTGCCGTTGGTCGAGCGCCAGTCCGATCAGCTGTTGGCGCCTGCAGCCACCGACGCAGGCCTCGTGCCGCTCACCATGCTGCTGGACGAGCCGGAGATTCACCTACATCCGCTGCTCCAGCTGCAGGTGCTGCAGTACCTCCGCGACCTCGCCGCCCGCGGGGCGGCGCAGTTCATCCTCAGCACGCACTCCACCACCCTGCTCGACGCGCTGACGGACGAGGAGCTGTACCTGGTGAGCCCGGCGACGCTCAGTCCCGACAATCAGCTCAGTCGGCTCACCACGAGCCAGGAACGGCTTGAGGTGGCCCGCGCGATCACCGGTTCCACCCACCTGCTGACCCGTGCCAAGCCGATCGTGTTTCTCGAGGGGGAGGAGGAGCGCAGCGGCCTGAGCAGCGACGTCCGAGTGGTCACCAGCCTGCTGCCCCAGACCAAGTCCTGGGCGCTCGTGCCCGGTCGAGCCAAGCGCGACGTGATTGCTTCTGTGCAACGACTGCGACAAGAGGGCCTGGAGCTCCCGGGCACGCCCGTCTTCGGACTGGTCGACGCCGACACCGACGGGGGAACCACCGACGAGCACGTTGTGTCTTGGCCCGTCGCGATGATTGAGAACCTGCTCCTAGACGCGGAGGCGATCCATGCCGTCCTAGCACCGTTCGGGGTTCAGACTGACGCAGTCTCAGTGCCCTCCGTGCAAGCAGCCCTCGAACGGGCTGTGGAGGACCGGGTGGAGGATGAGGTTCGCCTCCGAGTGCAACGGCAACTCCCTGTAGGCCGCCTGGCCCTGCGTCCGGACCAGCTCGATGACGCCGAGGCGGTGGCACGGTCCGAGTCCGATGGCTGGCTCAAGAAGCTCGCCGCTTTGGACCTACCTTCGCTGACCACGGCGGCGCAGGCCGAGGTCGACGCCATCGTGGCCGCCGGCACGCAGCTTGATCGCTTTCATGGCAAAAGGATCCTGCGCGCGGTGTACGGGCACCTGCGGGTCCAAGACGCACAGCTCGGCCAGGTCGCCTTCGTCCTGCTGCTGGCTGCTCACGAGCGCACACGCGAGCGGGCGAACAAGCTTGCTGAACCTGCCCTGAAGCGCATTCGGCTCTTCTTTCCCGCGGGGCTCCCTGAGGCGCTCCGTCTCGGCGGCGACCGGACTGTCGCCGAGCCGCTGGCGATGCGATGCCAGGAGCACCACGAGGCGTGGTCAGCGGACACGCCTAATGCAGGGGAACGGATCGAGCTGCGCAGTGATGTCTTCGCGTTCGCTCGTACCGTGGAGGGGGAGCAACACCGGCGGCTCGTGGAACTGGCGAGCCGCATCGGCACGCCGTGAGCTACACCCTGAGGCGGCCGCGTTTCGCCAACCGTCGTGCAGCACGTACCCCTAGCGAGAATTAGCAACTCCGGCGTCCACTCGCAGTCCTCGGCGAACGTGTCAGTACTCCGTTCTTCCATCGGATTCCGCTGTCGGTGGTCCTGGGCCGCCCACCAACGCGGCACAGCTCGAGTGGACCGACGTGTCCCATGGTGGGCGGCGGACTCAGGCGGTCGTCGCAACACCTTTCGAACGTGAGGTGTTGTGGTGGTTTCGGAGTGGCGGCGTATTCGGGATGAGCGGCAGGAGCGCTTCTGGGAGTTGGTGACGGCGGGATCGTCGTCTTCGCACGCCTGTGAGGCTGTCGGCGTGGATCGGCGGCAGGGCTATCGGTGGCGACGCGACTCGGGCGGTCGCCCGCCGGCGGCACCGCGGGTGGTGTCGGCGAGATACCTGTCGCTGGAGGAGCGATTCCAGATCGCCGACCTGCATTTGGCCGGCACGTCGATGCGCACGATCGCTGCCCGGCTGGGCCGCGCCCCGTCGACGATCAGTCGCGAGCTGGGCCGCAACGGGCCCGCGCCGGCGGCCGGGCGGGCGAGGCGGGCCAGGTACGCCCCGTACGCGGCGCACAAACGCGCCGGGCTGCGGGCGCGGCGGCCCAAGCCGTTCAAACTGGAGGAGGCACGGCTGGCCCTGGCGGTGCAGGCAAAGCTGTGTCTGAAGTGGAGCCCGGCCCAGATCAGCGCGTACCTGGCCGGCGAGCACGGCGATGAGGCGGCGATGCGGGTGAGCCACGAGACGATCTACCAGGCGTTGTTCGTGCAGGGCCGCGGTCAGCTGCGCACCGAGTTGCACCGGCATCTGCGCACCGGTCGGGCCTGGCGCCGGCCTCACGGGTTTTCCAGCCCGACCACGGCGAAGATCTCCGGGATGGTCTCGATCAGCGAACGGCCGGCCGAAGCCGCCGACCGGGCGGTGCCCGGCCACTGGGAAGGCGACCTGATCTTGGGCACCCACTGCCGCTCGGCGATCGCCACCCTGGTGGAACGCCAGACCCGGTTCTGTCTGCTGGTCCACCTGCCCGACGGGCACGGCGCCCAGACCGTCCCCGACCGGCTCGTCGCGACGATCACCACCCTGCCCGACCAGCTGCGCCGCTCACTGACCTGGGACCAGGGCACCGAACTGGCCCAGCACCAGGCCATCACCCTGGCCACCGACATGGCCATCTACTTCTGCGATCCGCACTCGCCCTGGCAACGCGGCAGCAACGAGAACACCAACGGACTGCTGCGCCAGTACTTCCCCAAGGGCACCGACCTCTCGGTCCACACCGCCGAGCACCTCGACGCCGTCGCCGCCGAACTCAACGGCAGACCCCGCCAGACCCTCGGATTCAGCACCCCCGCCCAAGCCATGCAGCGACTACTCTCCGACCCCGAAAAGCCAGTCGTTGCGACGACCGCTTGAAACCGCCGGCCGCTCAGGGACAGCCAGGCTGACTGTTCGAGCGCGTGCCTCGGCTAGTGCCTCTTCGTAGCAACGAGTTCTGCCACCGCAGATGACGCTCCTCTTGTGTCAAGCGGTGCTGAGGGCGGCTCCTCCGGGGGTGACGACGGGGAGCGGTGGGACGAGTCGAAGCCGTGTGGCCGCGG
>NZ_VNHW01000027.1 GCF_008124835.1 Blastococcus xanthinilyticus
GTCCTCATGGGCGTCGACACCGCCCCGGCCATCGCCGCCGCGCTCATCACCCACGGCCGGGCGGCCGACACCCCGGTGGCCGTCGTCGCCGACGGGTCGACCGCGACCCAGCGCACCGTCCGCACCACCCTCGCCGGCCTGCCGGCCGCCCTCGTCGACGCCGGGATCCGGCCGCCCGCCGTCTGGGTGGTCGGTGAGGTCGTGAGCCTTTCCACCCCGCGCGCCGCCGCCCCGGCGGTGTGCCGTGACGGCGCGTGAGCGGGTCGTCGACCCAGGAGGAAAGGTGCCGAGGAAGTCGTCACTCGACCTGGTGACACCTCCGATCCCCGCCTAGCGTGGGCCCGTCCGGGCGGACCCATCCGTCGCTCAACCGGTGACAGCCGACCGGACGCCGCCGAACCACCCGCCGGCTCCGGCCGGCAGCAGGACCGGGGACCCATCGCACTCCCGGGGTGAAGCGACCGGCGGTCCCCTGGGGCCGCCGGACGCCGGGCGTCTTCCCGCCCGAACCCGTCAGCTAACCCGGTAGGCGGCCGTGGAAGAAAGGACCACCCGCCGAACATGGCGAGTTCGCTCACCCCTGCCCAGCGTCGGCTCTCCGGCCGCCGGGCCCTGGTGGCCCTCGTGGCCGCCGGCGGCGTCGCCCTGACGCCGCTCCCCGCGTTCGCCGACCCCGAGCGGCCCGCGACCTCCCAGGAGGCGGCGGAGCTCATCGCCGGCCGCGCGCACGACCTCGAGGTGCTCACCGAGCGCTTCAACGAGACCCGCGAGCAGCTCAAGGCCACCCAGCAGGCCGCCGACCTGGCCGCCGAGGAGCTCGCCGCCGCGCAGGCCGCCCTGGGCCAGGCACAGGACCGGGTCCGCACCGTGGCCCGCAGCGCCTACACCGGCGACGGCCTGGGCACCCTGGAGGCCCTGCTGACCAGCGGGTCGGCCGAGGACCTCGTCGACCGGGTCGGCCTGCTCGACACGATCGCGGCGCACAACAACGGCGTGCTCGGCGACGCGCGCACGGCCGGCGAGGACGCCGAGCAGGCCCGCGTCGCGGCCGAGCAGGCCGCCGCGGACGCCCAGGCGCACGTCGAGCGGGTGGACGCCGAGCGGGCCCAGCTGGACGAGGAGATCGCCGTCTACCAGGCGGAGTACGCGCGGCTCACCGCCGAGGAGGAGCGGGCCTCGCGCGCCGCGGCCGAGCGGCGCGCGGCCGAGGAGGCGGCGCAGCAGGCCGCACAGCAGGCCCAGCAGCAGGAGGCCGCCGCACCGCAGCCCGCGGACGACGCACCTGCCGCCGCGCCGGCCCCCGCGGCGCCGGCTCCGGCGGCGCCGGCTCCGGCGGCACCGCCGCCCCCGCCCGCGGTGGGCGGCGGCGGCAGCGGCGCGGCCCGGACGGCCGTGGACACCGCGCTGGCCCAGGTCGGCGACCCCTACGTCTGGGCGGCCTCCGGCCCGAACGCGTTCGACTGCTCCGGCCTGATGCAGTACGCCTACGCCGCCGCGGGAATCAGCCTGCCGCACTCCAGCCGGATGCAGTCGCAGCTGGGCACCCCGGTGTCCCGGTCGGCGCTCCAGCCGGGCGACCTGATCTTCTTCTACAGCCCGGTCAGCCACGTGGGCATGTACATCGGCAACGGGCAGATGGTGCACGCCTCGACGTCCGGCGTCCCGGTGAAGGTCGCCTCGATCGACTCGATGCCCGGCTACAACAGCGCCCGGCGGATCGCCTAGCAAACCCCCTCCCTCCGGCAGCAGCGCTCGCGGCGGTCCCCTCCGGGGGGCCGCCGCGAGCCGTCGTGGGACCATCGCGTTCCGTGCGGGTCGCGACACGGGGAGACCTCCCCCGAGAGGTCAAGGTCCTGGCGGTCATCGCCTTCGTCGTCGCACTGGGCTTCGGCATCGTCGCCCCCGCGATCCCGCTGTTCGCGCGCTCGTTCGGGGTCGGCACGACCGCCGTGGGGCTGGCGATCAGCGCCTTCGCGTTCTTCCGGTTCGTCTCCGCGTTCAGCGGCGGGACGCTGGTCGAGCGGTTCGGCGAGCGGCTGGTCCTCGCCGCGGGGCTGGTCATCGTCGCCCTCGCGACCGGCGCGGCCGGGCTGGCCGGCAACTTCCCGCTGTTCCTCGGCCTGCGCGCGGCCGGCGGCATCGGCAGCGCCATGTTCACCGTCGCCGCGCTCTCGCTGCTGCTGCGGGTCGCCCCGCCGTCGCACCGGGGCCGCGCGGCCGCCACCTGGCAGGGCGGCTTCATCCTGGGCGGCATCGCCGGGCCCGCATTCGGCGGCCTGCTGGCCGAGCTCTCCCCCCGGCTGCCCTTCTTCCTCTACGCCGGTTTCCTGCTGGTCGCCGGCGGCGTCGGGATGCTGCTGCTGCGCGGTGCGGAGCCGGATCCGGACGCGCCGCCGGCGGCCGAGGCGGCCGGCCCCGACCTCGGCGAGGGGCCGATGCGGCTGGGCACCGCGCTGCGGTCCCGGGTCTACCTCGCCGCGCTGCTGGCGAACTTCGGGGTGGGCTGGGTGCTCTTCGGCGTCCGCAACTCCCTGGTGCCGCTGTACGTCACCGAGGAGCTGGGCCGCACGGTCGCCTGGGCCGGGGCCGGGCTGCTCGCCGGGTCGGCCGCCCAGGCCCTGGGGCTGCTGCGGTCCGGGCGGCTGGTCGACGGGTGGGGACGGCGGCCCTCGCTCGTCCTGGGCGCCGCGCTGGGCACCGCCGCCATGGCGATCCTCGTGGCGCCGCCTGCCATTCCCGCCTTCCTGGTGTCCATGGCGGTCTTCGGCCTGGCCGCCTCGCTGCTGGCCAGCGCCCCGGCGGCCCTGGTCGGTGACCTCACCGCCGGCCGCGGTGGCCGGGTGGTCGCGGTCTTCCAGATGTCGGCCGACCTCGGCGCGGTCGCCGGACCCCTGGTGGCCGGCTGGCTGACCGACGCGGTCTCCTTCCAGGCCGCCTTCGCGGTGAGCACCGCCGTGCTGGCGGCCGGGCTGGCCGGCGGCCTGCTCATCCCGCGGCAGGCCGCCCGCCCGGCGGCGGTTCCGGCCGCCACCCCCTGACCCCGGCGCTCAGCGGCCGCGGTAGAGCCGCGTGGTCAGCGGCAGGAAGACCAGCGCCAGGGCGGCGGCCACGACCAGCGAGACGACGATGGCGGTCCCGTCGGGCTCCCCGGCCATCAGCGAGCGGCACGCCGTCGCCAGCACCGAGATCGGGTTGACCTCGACGAACGCCTGCAGCGGGCCGGGCAGGGTGGCCGGGTCGACGAACACGTTGGACAGGAACGTCAGCGGGAAGATGCCCATGAACCCGGCGTTCATCACCGCGTTCGGGGTGCGCAGCAACAGCCCGAGCACGCAGAACACCCAGGAGAGCCCGAACGAGAAGACGACCACCAGGGCGAGGGACGCCAGCGCGCCGGCGACCCCCGCGTCGGGCCGGTAGCCGAGCGCCACGCCCACCACGATGATCACCGTGCCGGCGATGACGTACCGGACGCTGTCACCCAGCAGCGAGCCCAGCAGCGGCGCCGGCCGCCAGATCGGCAGCGACCGGAACCGGTCGACGACGCCCTTGGTCAGGTCGGTGTTGAGCGAGACGCCGGAGTAGACGGTCGTGAACAGCACCGACATGACCAGCAGCCCGGGCAGCGTGTAGTCCAGGTACGCGCTGGTCGAGCCGGCGATGGCGCCGCCGAAGAGATAGGTGAACATCAGCAGGAACATCACCGGGGTGACGGTGACGTCCAGCAGCTGCTCGGGGACGTGCTTGACCTTGAGCATCCCGCGCCAGCCGAACGTGAGGGCCGCCGACAGCGGGCCGGGCCGCGGTGGCCGCGGGGTCGAGGAGATCGCCCGGCGCACGGCGGCGGTGTCGGCGGCGTCCGGAGCGGTGGGGGTGGTGGTCATGACGGCTGCTCCTCGCGGGTCGGTGCGGGCGGCTCCCCGGCCGCGGCGTCCTCGGCGGCGTGACCGGTGAGCGCCAGGAAGACCTCGTCCAGGCTCGGCTGGTCGAGGGAGAAGTCGGCCAGGCCGATACCGGCGCGGGCGAGCTCGGCGACCCCGAGGGCGGCCCGGGCCGAGTCGGCGCACTGCGCCGAGAGGCGGCCGGGGTCGGGGGCCGGCACCACCGTGCCCACGGCCCGCTCCAGCACCGCCGCGGCCGCCGGGCGCGTGGCCGGGTCCAGCAGCCGCACGTGCAGCGCGCCGGTGCCGACCGATGCCTTGAGCTGGCCGGGCGTGCCCTCGGCGATCACCCTGCCGCGGTCGATCACCGCGATCCCGTCGGCCAGCTGGTCGGCCTCCTCGAGGTACTGGGTGCAGAGCAGGATCGTCGTCCCCTCCGCCACCAGCGCGCGGGCGATCTCCCAGACCTGGTTCCGCGAGCGCGGGTCCAGGCCGGTCGTCGGCTCGTCCAGGAACATCAGGCTCGGGGTGACCACCAGGCTGGCCGCGATGTCGAGCCGCCGCCGCATGCCCCCCGAGTAGTGCTTGACCAGCCTGCCCCCGGCGGCCGCGATGCCGAACGCCTCGAGCAGCTCGTCGGCCCGCGCGCGGGCCGCGGCCCGGCGCAGGCCCAGCAGCCGGCCCAGCAGGACGAGGTTCTCGCAGCCGGTCAGGTCCTCGTCGACCGAGGCCAGCTGGCCGGTCAGGCTCACCAGGTCGCGCACCGCGTCGGCCTCGGCGACCACGTCGTGGCCGAGGACGCGGGCGCTGCCCGAGTCCGGCGCGATCAGCGTCGCCAGCATGCGGATCGTGGTGGTCTTGCCCGCGCCGTTGGGGCCGAGCACCCCGTAGATGACGCCGGCGGGGACGGCGAGGTCGATGCCGGCGACCGCGGTCGCGTCGCCGAAGGACTTCGCGAGGGCGGTCGCCTCGATGGCCAGGGGGGCCTGCAGGGTCATGGGTGCCTTCCGGGGGTCGGCGGGCGTCGGACCTGTCTCCTGTTCGACGG
This sequence comes from Blastococcus xanthinilyticus, assembly GCF_008124835.1. GTDB lineage: Bacteria > Actinomycetota > Actinomycetes > Mycobacteriales > Geodermatophilaceae > Blastococcus > Blastococcus xanthinilyticus. The sequence continues at coordinate 4,930 of NZ_VNHW01000027.1, forward strand.
ACTCTGCGCGCCGGACTCATCGCCGTCGACCGACTTTTCCGCTGCCGTCCCGGGCCGGCCGTGCACGGCCGCGATCTCGCTGCGCAGGCGGGCGCGATAGGTTTTCAGCGGCCCGTCCGCCCACCCGCCAGGAGGCCATCCGATGTCCGACGTGCTCCTCGTCCTGCTGATCGTGTTCCTGGTGGCCCTCGCGGTGCTGGCGGCGGTGATCCTCGTCCTGCGCCGCCGGAACCTCGCGAAGGCCGCCGGCGCGCGCCGCCGGGTCGACCCGCTGGCCGACGAGCCCGACGTCTACGACCCGCACCAGATCGGCGTCGGCGACGTGATCACCTACGCCGGCATCGACCACGTCGTCCGCGGCACGATCGTGCTGGAGGAGGGCGGCATGACCTGGCGCGAGCACCTGCTCGACGGCTCCACCGGCCGCCGCTGGCTCACCGTGGAGGACGACGAGGGCGACCTGGAGCTGACCCTCTGGATGCGCCGGGAGGGCACCAACCTGACCCCGGACGGCGACGTGATCCTCGACGACCGGGTGCACCGCCAGATCGAGCGCGGGCGGGCCACGTACACCGCGGAGGGCACCACCGGCACCCCGCCCAGTGGCACGGTCGACTACGCCGACTACGCGACCGCCGACAAGACCGGGCTGATCGCCTTCGAGCGGTGGGCGGCCACCCAGTCCTGGGAGGTCTCCACCGGCCGCGCGGTCAGCCGCGGCGAGCTCACCGTCTACCACCGGACGCCGGACCAGTGAGCGAGCGCGCGAGCTCACCGATGGGCAGAACAGCTCCGCGAACGCAGCCGACGAGCGCCAGCGAGGAGGCCGCGTGAGCGTCCACCTGCTCGACGTCGAGCCCCGGGACGTCTCGGCCGCCGCCCTGGGCCTGCTGCTCGACCGGCCGGCGCCGGCGGCGCTGGCGCGGCTGGAGCTCGCCGACGGGCACGGCGGCTCGATCGTCCTCGGGGTGCTGGGCGCCTCGCACGTCGTCACCGCCACCCTCGGGCGCGCGCGGGTGACCGAGGAGGTCTCCTGCGACGCCGTCGGCGCCGGCGGCGACCCGCTCCCGCGCAGCACCCGCTCCGGGGGCTACCGGCTGACCTCCGCGGTCACCGCCACCGACCGCGCGGAGCTCGACGCCACCGCCGACCGGCTCCGGGCGCTCGCCGCGGCCGACCCGGCCTGGCTGTGCGGCGCCTTCCCCGGCTCGGCCGGCGCGCTCACCGCCCTCACCGCGCAGCCCGTGCCCGGGGGCGGCTGGGCGTGGCAGACCTGGCACCTCTACCCCGCCGGCGACCGCGGCGAGGTCGTCACGACCCGGACGAGGTGGACGCCGTGAGCACGATGCCCCGGACGCTGGCCCTCGCGCTGGCCGCCGTGCTGCTGCTGGTGAGCGGCTGCGGCAGCGGCACGCGCATCCGCGACTTCCTGGAGGCCAACTACGAGCGGACCGAGATCCTCGACGACACCTCGGTCTACGCCTCCCCCGACCCCGTGGGCACCACCACCGAGGCGATCGTCGACGCCGTCCCGCCGGCCGAACGGCAGGCCGACGGCGGCAACGAGTACCTGCGCTACGAGGACGACATCGTGATCGTGAGCGCCGCCGCCGGGGGCAGCACCGTGCGCGTCGAGGACCTCGACGGCCGCTACCGCGGCGGCTTCTTCGCCTTCCTCGGGCCGGGCTTCCGGCCCGGCTCCCCCGTCGGCACCAGCGGCGGCGGCGGCCCCGGCGACGTCAAGTGACCACACCCCTCCCGTCCCCCGTCCCAGGAGAGAACCCCGACATGAGCACCACGTGGCAGGCGCTGGAGTTCGGCACCGTCGACGGCGACCTGCTGGTCCAGGGCGTGGTGGCGACGCTGCTGTTCTTCGTCATCGGCGTGGGGGTGCTGGCGCTCGGGTTCCTGGCGCTGGACCTGCTCACCCCCGGCAACCTGCGCACCCAGGTCTACCTCGACCACAACCCGAACGCGGCGATCCTGCTGGCCGCCAACCACCTGGCCCTGGCGATCATCGTCGTGACCGCGATCATGACCAGCGCCGACGGCCTCGGCCAGGGGCTGGTGGACACGGCGGTCTACGGCTTGGTCGGTGTGCTGCTGCAGGCCGTGGCGCTGCGGGTGCTGGACGCGGTCATCCCGGCCAAGCTGCGCGACCTGGTCAACGAGCCGCGGCTGCGCGGCTCGGCCTGGGCGGTCGCCGCCACCCTCGTCGCCATCGGCGCGGTCAACGCCGCCGCCCTGTCCTGACGGCCGTGTCCGCACCCGCGCCCGAGGCCCCGCCGGTGGCGGGCGGGCACGGGGTGCGCTCCCGCCCCCTCCTGCTGGCCGCGGTCGCGGTCTGCGCCGCGTGCGGGCTGATCTACGAGCTGGTGCTGCTCACGCTGTCGGCCAGCCTGGTCGGCGGCGGCATCACCCAGACCTCGCTGATCGTCGCCGGCTTCGTGGCGGCGCTCGGCGTGGGCGCGCTGCTGGTCAAGCCGTTCCTGTCCCGGGCCGCCGTCACCTTCGTCGCCGTCGAGATCCTGCTCGGTATCGCGGGCGGGCTCAGCGCCGTCACGCTCTACGTGTCCTTCTCCTTCTACGGCACCAGCAGCGCCGTGCTGCTGGTCGCGACCGCGGTCCTCGGGGTGCTCGTGGGCGCCGAGGTGCCGTTGCTGATGACGCTGCTGCAGACCGGCCGCGACGGCGTGGACGCCGAGGGCTCCGGCCGGCTGCTCGCGGACCTGAACGCGGCCGACTACGCCGGCGCCCTGCTCGGCGGCCTGCTGTGGCCGTTCCTGCTGCTGCCGGTGGCCGGCCAGGTGCGCGGCGCGGCGATCACCGGGCTGGTCAACCTGCTCGCCGCCGCCGTCGTCGCCGGGCTGCTGCTGCGGCCCCAGATCAGCCGGCGGGCACTGCGGACGGCGACCGCCGCGCTGCTCGCCGCCGCCGCGGTGCTCGGCGTGCTGCTGGTGCAGGCGCGGGACATCGAGACCACCGCGCGGCAGCGGCTCTACGCCGACCCCGTCGTGGCGGCGCAGCGCTCGGCCTACCAGGAGATCGTGCTGACCGAGCGCGGCGACGACCTCCGCCTCTACCTCGACGGCGACCTGCAGTTCAGCAGCCGCGACGAGTACCGGTACACCGAGTCGCTGGTGCACCCCGTGCTGGCCCGCGACCCCGGGCGGGTGCTCGTCCTCGGCGGCGGCGACGGGCTGGCCGCCCGGGAGGTGCTGCGCCACCCCGGCGTCCGCGAGGTGGTGCAGGTGGAGCTCGATCCCGCCGTGGTGGAGCTGGCCCGCACCCGGCTGGCCGGCCTCAACGACGCCGCGCTGGACGACCCGCGGGTCGAGGTCGTGCTGGCGGACGCGTTCCGCTGGCTGCGCTCACCGCAGGCCCGCGGCTTCGACGCGGTGGTCGTCGACATGCCCGACCCCGACACCCCGGTGCTGGGCCGGCTCTACTCCACCGAGTTCTACGGCCTGGTCGCCGCCGCGCTGGCCCCCGGCGGGCTGGTGTCGGTGCAGGCGGGCAGCCCGTACTCCACGCCCACCGCCTTCTGGCGGACCGTCTCCTCGATCGAGGCGGCCGGTCTCGCGGCGACGCCGTACCACGTGCACGTGCCCAGCTTCGGTGACTGGGGGTTCGCGCTGGCCTCGCGCGGGACGCAGCCGCCGGAGCTCGCGCTCTCCCCGGCGGCCCCGGCGACCCGGTTCCTGGACGCGGCGGTGCTGGCGGCCGCGGCGGTGTTCCCCGCTGACCGGCCCCGCCAGCGGCTGGCGCCCTCGACCCTGGACCGGCCACTGATCGTCGAGGACATGCGCGCGGGCTACGTCGGCTGACGGTGGCGTGAGCATCGCAGTGAGCGCCGGCGAGCGAGGAGCGGAGCGCGGCCGGAAGCCGACCCGCGTTGTCGTGGGCTGACGGTGGCGTGAGCATCGCAGTGAGCGCCGGCGAGCGAGGAGCGGAGCGCGGCCGGAAGCCGACCCGGGTTGTCGTGGGCTGACGCCTGTAGCGTTTCCTGCGTGACCGCCGCCCCCACCACGTCCGCCCAGCCGGCCGGGACCGCGGTGGCCGAGGCCGCCCGGCGCCGCACCTTCGCCGTGATCAGCCACCCCGACGCCGGCAAGTCGACCCTCACCGAGGCGCTCGCGCTGCACGCCCGGGTGATCGGGCAGGCCGGCGCGGTGCACGGCAAGGCCGGCCGCCGCGGCACGGTGTCGGACTGGATGGACATGGAGAAGGCCCGCGGCATCTCCATCACCTCGGCGGCCCTGCAGTTCGAGTACCGCGACGCGGTGGTCAACCTGCTGGACACCCCCGGGCACGCCGACTTCTCCGAGGACACCTACCGGGTGCTCACCGCCGTCGACGCCGCGGTGATGCTCGTCGACGCGGCCAAGGGCCTCGAGGCGCAGACGATGAAGCTGTTCGCCGTCTGCAAGCACCGCGGCATCCCGATCGTCACGGTGATCAACAAGTGGGACCGCCCGGGCAAGGACGCCCTCGAGCTGATGGACGAGATCACCGAGCGCACCGGCCTGACCCCCACCCCGCTGACCTGGCCGGTCGGCATCGCCGGTGACTTCCGCGGCGTGCTCGACCGGCGCGACGGCAGCTTCCGCCGGTTCACCCGCACCGCCGGCGGCGCGACGATCGCCCCCGAGGAGCTGCTCTCCGCCGAGCAGGCGGCCGAGCGCGAGGGCGACGTGTGGCGGCAGGCCGAGGAGGAGGGCGAGCTGCTCGAGGCCACCGGCGCCGAGCACGACCAGGAGTCCTTCCTCGGCGGGGTCACCACACCGGTGCTGTTCGCCTCCGCCGTCTCCAACTTCGGCGTCGGGGCGCTGCTGGACGTGCTCGTCGACCTCGCCCCGCCCCCGGTCGGGCGGCCGGACGCCGACGGCGCCGTCCGCGGCCTCGACGAGCCGTTCAGCGCCTTCGTGTTCAAGGTGCAGTCGGGCATGGACGCCGCCCACCGCGACCGGCTGGCCTACATCCGGATCTGCTCGGGGGTGTTCGAGCGCGGCATGGTCGTCACCCACGGCCGCACCCGGCGTCCGTTCGCCACCAAGTACGCCCAGCAGGTGTTCGGCCGGGAGCGGGAGAGCGTCGACCTGGCCTACCCCGGTGACGTCGTCGGCCTGGTCAACGCCAACGCCCTGGGGGTCGGCGACAGCCTCTACGCCGACCGGCCGGTCACCTTCCCGCCGCTCACCACCTTCGCGCCGGAGCACTTCGCCGTCGTCCGCAGCCGGGAGACCGCGAAGCACAAGCAGTTCCGCAAGGGCATCGAGCAGCTGGACTCCGAGGGCGTCGTGCAGGTGCTGCGCTCCGAGCGGCGGGGCGACGGCTCGCCGGTGCTGGCCGTCGTGGGGCCGATGCAGTTCGAGGTCGCGACCCATCGCATGGAGCACGAGTTCAACGCCCCCGTGGCGCTGGACCGGCTGCCCTACACGATCGCGATGCGCACCGACGAGGCCTCGCTCCCGCTGATCGCCTCCTCCGGCGGGGTCGAGGTGGTGCAGCGGACCGACGGCGAGCTGCTGGCGCTGTTCCCCGACAAGTGGGCGCTGCGCATGCTGCAGCAGCGGCACACCGCCCTGACGCTGGAGCCGCTGGTGGCCGCGCAGCTCGCGTGATCCTCAGCCGCGGAGGGTCCGGTAGATCTCCTCGGCGTGGTCGAACACCAGGAAATGCCCTTCGCCGGCGAGCCAGTGCCCCGAGCTGTCCGGCAGCATGGCGCTGAGCACCTGGCCGAGGACGACGGGGACCTGCCAGTCCTGCGTGCCGTGCCAGATGTGCACCCGCTGGCGCACCTCCGAGAGCGGGAAGCCCCACGGGCGGAACAGCAGCGCGCGGTCCTCGGCGAGCGCCGCCGTGCCGTTGCGCATCCCCTCGGTGAAGGTGTCGGCGAGGATCCGCCGGACCGCCGGCCGGCCGATCACCCGCCGGTCGGCCGCGTTCAGCCGCAGCTGCAGGTAGCGCGGGATGAGCGCCGGGCGCAGCGCCAGCGGCGCGAACGCCGGGCGCAGCACCGCCGACAGCTGCGGCCGGTGCAGGCTGGCACGGACCCGGCCGGGCACCCACCGCGGCCACGGCCAGGGGACGTCGGGCGGCGGCGCCCCGCCGAGGATGCCCACGGTCGTCACCCGCTCCCCGAGGGCGTGCGCGCAGGCCAGCGCGTAGGCGGCGCCGCCGGAGAGGCTGAGTGCCGCGCACCGGTCGACGCCGAGGTGGTCCAGCAGCCGGGCGACGTCGTCGGGCCAGTCCGCGACCCGGCGGCCGGGGTGCGGGTCCGAGCGCCCGAAGCCGGGCCGGTCGGGGACGATCAGCCGCACCCCCCACCGCCGGTAGTCCGCGACGTCCTCGACGTGCCGCTCCAGGCGCGAGCTCGGCGAGCCGTGGCAGCCGAGCACCGGCTGCCCGTCGGGATCGCCGTGCTCGGCGTAGGCCAGGGTCCGGCCGTCGGGCAGCCAGAGCTCGCCCTCCCGGATCTCGCGTTCCTCGTCCATCGCCGGTCCCTACCCCGGTCGCGGCCCGATCCGACCTGGGGACGAGCACCGTCCCGCCCGACGACCGCCCGGTGCCGAGGTGTGTCCGGCGGGTTCCGGCGGGTAGGTGTGACCGGCTCCGGCCGGCGGCCGCGCGGGGCCGGACCGGAGGTGCGGTGATCAGCATGCAGGAGCCACCGGGACGGGTCGCCGTCGTGACCGGCGCCAGCAGCGGACTCGGCCGGGCGGTGGCACACCGGCTGGCGCAGGACGGCTGGGCGGTGGCCCTGCTCGCCCGCGATGCGGCCGGTCTCGCCGCCACGCGCGAGGCCCTGGAACGGATCGGCGCAGCCGGCCTCAGCCGGCCGGTGGATCTCGCCGATGCGGCGGCCGCCGGGGCCGCGGTCGAGGAGGTCGCCGCGGCGTGGGGGCGGGTGGACGTCCTGGTCAACGCGGCCGGCACGGACGTCCCCGGCACCGTCGAGGAGACGACCATGGAGGACTGGGATCGCGTCCTCGCGGTGAACCTGCGGGCCCCGTTCGTGCTGAGCAGGGCGGTCTTCCCGCACATGCGCCGGGTCGGCGGCGGAACCATCGTCAACGTCTCCTCGGTCGCGGGCCTCCGGGGCTGGGGAGCCGCCGCGGCGTACTGCTCCTCGAAGTTCGCCCTGACCGGTTTCACCCAGTCCCTGGCCGCCGACGGCCGACCGCACGGCATCCGGGCCTGCGTGCTCTACCCCGGGGCGATGGCGACGTCCTGGGGGGCCTGGGACCCCGCCGCGCGCCGGACGGCCGACCAGGGGGCGCGGCCGCAGCCCGGCAGCGATGCGCTGGGGCCCGGGCAGGTCGCCGACCTCATCGCGTGGATCGTCGCCGCCCCCGGCAACCTGGTGCTCGACCAGGTCACCGTGACACCGCTGCACGAGCAGGGATGGCCCTGAGCCGGCACCCCGTCAGGTGTCCGTGGCGCCGGGGTCAGCGGTGCGCGGCTGCTAGCTTGCGGGACATGGCGATCGATCCCCGCGGAGCCGACCTCAAGCGCTACCTGCAGGAAGACCCCGGCGGGCCGGTGGTCATGCTCAACCTGCTGCGCTACGCCGAGGGCGGCCGCGAGCTGTACGCCCAGTACGCCGAGGCGCTGAGCAGCACCTTCCTCCCCCGCTACGGCGGCGAGGTGCTCTACGCCGGCGACGGCTCGACCGCGCTGGTGGCCGAGGACGGGCAGTCCTGGGACACCGTGCTGCTGGTCCGCTACCCCACGCGCGAGGCGTTCAGCAGGATGGTGGCCGACCCCGAGTACCAGCAGGTGACCGAGCTGCGCACCCGCGCGCTCACCGAGGCGGTCCTCCAGGCCACCACGGCCTGGTAGGCCCACGGTGCCGGCGGGACGCGCCAGGCGGAGCGCGGCGGGGACGCTGCTGGCCGTCGCCGTGGTGGCCGGCTGCGGCAGCGCTGCGGAGCCGGTGCCCGGCGAGCAGGCGAGCACGGTCGCGGCGCAGCGGGTGTGGTGCGCCGGATCGGGCCCGGCGGTCGTGCTGGTGAACGGCATCGGGGACGACGCCTCGGCCCAGCAGTGGCGCGAGGTCCAGCGGGAGCTGGCCGACCGGGCCCGGGTCTGCCGCTACGACCGGCCCGGCACCGGGGACAGCCCCGCACCGGAGGGGCCGGACCGGGGAGCCGACGAGCTGGACGCCGAGCTGGCGGCAGTCGTGGCTCACGCGGCCGGGAGCGGCGAGGTGGTGCTCGTCGCGCACTCCTTCGGCGGCTACCTCGCCCTCGTCCACGCCCAGCGGCACCCGGACCGGGTCGCGGGCCTCGTCCTCGTCGACGCCCTGGCCCCCTCCGTCGGCGTGCTGCGGGGCACGGGCGCGGCCGACCTGGCCGGCGTCCCCATGGCCGACGAGCGGCTCGATCTCACCGACGTGGAGAGCGCCGCGGCGGCGGTCGCCGACCTGCCGGGCGACCCGCCGACCGTGGTGCTCAGCCGCGGCGAGGGCGCCTCGGCGTCCTGGACGGCCGGGCAGGCGGCGTTGGCCGCGCTCTCGACGCGCTCGCGGTCGGTCGTCGTGGCGGCCGGGCACCAGATCCCGTCGGAGCGGCCGGAGGCGGTGGTCGCGGCGGTCGACGAGCTGCTGGCGGAGCTCGGTTGACGCGGCGCGGGAACCGGGCTCAGTGCCCGCGGAAGGCCTCCTCCAGCCACCACGACGGCTGGTCGCGAGTGACCTTGGCGTCGACCAGCAGCGGCGCCGACCGCGGGCCGGCCAGCCAGCCGGCGACGCCGTCCAGGTCGGCCGGACGCCGCACGGTGACCGCCGCGTAGCCGTACCCGCGGCCGATTGCCGCGAAGTCGGTCTCCGGGAAGCGCACGGTGTCCAGCGGGTGCCCGTCCGGGCCGAAGTGGTGCACCTCGGCGCCGTAGCCGGCGTCGTCGTAGACGATCACGACCATCGGCAGCCCGAGCCGGACGACGGTCTCGAGCTCCGCGGCCCCCATGAGCGCTCCCCCGTCGCCGAGCGCGGCGACCGGCAGCCGGTCCGGCCGGGCCAGGGCCGCCCCGATGGCGGTGGCCAGGCCCAGGCCCACCGACTGGAACGCCTGGGTGAAGCAGAAGCCGTGCTCGTCGGGCACGTCGAGGAACATGCTCGGGTAGCCCATGAAGTTGCCCGAATCCACCGCCACGACCCGCTCGGCCGGCAGCAGGTCGTCCAGCGCGGCGGTCAGCACCCGCGGGTCGATCCGCTCCCCGTCGCCGGTGTCGGCGAACGGTTCGTCCCGCCAGCGGCGCCGGCGGGCCAGCGCCTCGCGCACCTCCGCGGTCCGGTACCCCTCGGGGCGCTCGTCGCCGACCGCGGCCGCCGCGGCTCCCGCCACCGCGCGCACGTCGCCGACCACGCCGAAGGTCACCTCGCGCTGCGCGCCGATGGCCGCGGCCTCGTCGTCGACCTGCACCACGACGGCGTCCCCGGCGATGAGCCGGCCGTGCCGCATCGTCCACATGTTCAGCGCGCACCCCCAGCCGACGATCAGGTCGGCGCCGGCGATCAGCTCGGCCGCCAGCGGGGTGGCGAAGCCACCGGAGACGTCGAGGTCCCAGTCGCTGCCGCGGAACAGGCCCTTCGCGACCGCCGACGTGGCCAGCAGCGCGCCGCAGCGGTCGGCGAGCCGCGCCAGCTCCTCCCGGGCACCGCGGGCGCCCCGGCCGGCCACGAACACCGGGCGCCGCGCGGCCCGCAGCGCCTCGACCAGCCGGTCGGTCTCCCCCGGCTCCGGCGCGCGGGCGCCCCGGCCGGCGCGCGCGGGCGGCACCGCACCGGGTGCGTCGCGCTGCTGCACGTCCAGCGGCAGGTTCAGCACCACCACGCACCGCTCGTCGAGCGCGGTGGCCACCGCGGCCGCCGCCTGGTCCGCGGCGTGCTCCGGGGAGGTCACCCGGACGGAGACGGCGCCGACGGCCTCGGCCAGCGCCGGCTGGTCGACGAAGAAGTTCGACCGGCGGGAGGTCGCCTCGGCGGTGAGCACCACCAGCGGGGTGCGGCTCTTGGCCGCCTCGGTGATGCCGGTCAGCGCGTTGGTGAGGCCGCACCCCTGGTGCAGCGTGAGCACCGCCGGGCGGCCGCTCGTGCGGGCATAGGCGTCGGCCATCGTGGCCGCGCCGCCCTCGTGGCGGGCGGCGACGTACCGGGCGCCGGCGGCCACCATCGCGTTGGTGGCGACGAAGTTGCCGGAGCCGACCACCCCGAAGGCCGTGTCGACCCCACCGGCGACCAGCGCCTCCCCGACCGTGTGCGCGACCGTCCGCCGGGCAGCGGTCATCCCCGCTCGACCAGCGCCAGCACCCGCGACGGCGACCCCGAGCCGGAGACGATCGGCAGCGGGGCGGCCACGAGCAGCGCTCCGGTGGGCGGCAGGCGGTCGAGGTTCTGCAGCTGGGTGAGGCCGTACTTCCCGCTGCCCATCAGGCCGGCGTGGCAGGGGAACGGCGGGTCGAAGGAGTGCGCGGCCCCGGCGTCGGTGCCCACGGTCTCGACGCCCAGCCCCAGCACCGGCGACTCCTCGGCCAGCCACCGGGCGCAGGCCGGGGAGAGCCCCGGGGTGTGCGGGCCGGTGTCATCGGCGTTGAGGAACTCCTGCTGGGAGCCCGACCGGGCGTCCCAACCGGTGCGGAAGAGCAGCCAGCCGCCCTCGGGCAGCGGCCCGTGCTCGGCCTCCCAGGCACGGACGTGCGCCACCTCGAGCAGGAAGTCCGGGTCCTCGGCCGCCTCCGCGGAGAAGTCGAGGACCACCGCGGGGGCGATCAGCCGGCGGGCCGGCACGGAGGCCACGTCGTCCCCGTGCTGCCCGGTGACCCAGTGGTTGGGCGCGTCGAAGTGCGTGCCGGTGTGCTCACCGGTGCGGAAGTTGTTCCAGTACCAGGCCGGGCCCCGGTCGTCGTACCGGCTCAGCTCCTCCAGCTCGAACCGCGCCGTCTGCGCGAACTGCTCGGGGAGCTGGATGACCGGCGTCTCGGCCGACAGCGGCGCGGTCAGGTCGACGACCTCGACCCGCGCGGTGACCAGCGCGTCGGCCAGGCTGGACAGGAGCGACATCGCGGACCCTTCGCAGGTGGGCGGGACGGCCGACAGCCAATCACAGCCGGACCCGCCCGTCCCCCGCTCCGGTCAGCGCTCCTTCGGGATCATGATCCAGAGCGCGATGTAGACCAGCTCCCCGACGCCGACGACGCCGAAGACGATGAATCCGAGCCGCACGAGGGTCCGGGAGACCCCGAACCGGTTGGCCAGGGCGGCGCACACCCCGGCGATGACCTTCTGCCCACGTGGTCTGACCAGTGTCGATGCCATGCGCAGGCCCTACCCGGGGCGTCGCCGGGGAACACCCGCCGGGTCAGGCCCGCGCCACCAGCCGCAGCACCGCCTCGGCGACGACGTCGGGGCGGTCGGCCGGCACGAAGTGGCTGGCGTCGTCCACCCAGGTGAGCCGGGCACCGGGGATGTCGTCGGCCAGCCGCTGGCCGTACTCCTGCTTCAGCTGGTGGTCCAGCCGCCCCCACACCACCTCGGCGGGCACGGTCAGGCGGGGCAGGAAGGGCGCCACGGTCTGGGTGTACACGGAGTCCAGCGACCGCAGGTGCCGGGCCAGCAGCGCGGGCCCGCCGGGCCGGGACCAGGGCTCCACGAACCGGTCGAGGAACGCCGTCGCCCGGTCCTGGTGGGCGAAGAGGGTCCGCAGTGCCGGGCGCAGACCGGCGGCCAGCACCGGGGGCGGCAGCTGGGCCAGCACCGGCCACGCGGCCTTCATGGCCCGGACCAGCGGCACTGGCCAGCCGTCGTAGCAGACCCCGTCGACCACGCCCAGCCCGGCGACCCGGTCGGCGGCGGAGGTGGCCATGATCTGGGCGACCCCGCCACCCAGGTCGTGCCCCACGACGACCGCGCGGTCGACCTCGAGCACGTCCAGCAGCCGCACCAGCCGGGCCGCCTGGGCCGCCAGGTCGACCCGCGGGCGGCCCGCGGGCTCGGAGTCGCCGTAGCCGAGCATGTCGACGGCGAGCACCCGTGCGGCACCGGCGACCGCCGGGACCACGTCGTGCCACAGCAGGTGGTTGGTGGGGATGCCGTGGACGAGCAGGACCGTCGGTCCGGCGTCACCGGCCGCCCAGACGTGCAGCCGGCCGTCGCCGACGTCGATGCTGCGGGTGCTCCCGACCGGTACGTCCACAGACCGGGCAGTGCCCCGCTCGGCGGCCGCCGATGCACAGCATCCGGCCTAGGTCGGCCGGCGGCGGGGTAGGGACCGGCGATGGATGCCATCTCCTTCGGAAAGGCCGGCCTCAAGGGCTGGCGCGCACGCCTGGCCGATGCCGTGGCCGGGCCGGTGTCCCGGCGGGCGCCGGTCACCGACGACCAGGTGCGCGCCGCGATCGGGGCGGTGTTCCTGGTCCTGTCGGTCATGTACGTGGCCAAGGCGGCGAAGGACCTCGCGGCCGCCCGCTGAGCCGCCGGGAGGGGCGTTGGCGCGGTCACCGCCCCCTCCTTCCGGGGGGTCGCGCGAGCCGGTCTCCCCGCTGACCTCGGGAATGCCGTACAGTCCTGTCCGGTCGCTGTTGCGCCTCTGCTTTCGTTCTTGGACGTCCGCAGTCGTCTCTGCCTGACGTTCCTCTCGGTCCTGCCGGTCGGTGCGGCGGCCCCGCTCCGGTAGGTACCGGTGCGGTCACCTCCCAGCACGGAAGAAGAACGACATGGCTCAGGGCACTGTGAAGTGGTTCAACGCGGAGAAGGGCTTCGGGTTCATCGCCCAGGACGGCGGCGGCGCCGACGTCTTCTGCCACTACTCCGCCATCACCGGTAGCGGCTACAAGTCCCTCGACGAGGGCCAGCAGGTCGAGTTCGACGTCACGCAGGGCCAGAAGGGCCCGCAGGCGGAGAACGTCCGCCCGCTCTGATCGGCGAGTGACGGGGGCCGCGGCGCACTGCGCCGCGGCCCTTTCGCATCTCCGCGGCCGCCGTCCGGGCGACCGCACCGACCCCGAGGGGCATCCCATCGCCACCCACGTCGGACGCTGCGCGGAAGCCCACCTCGGCTGCCCGTGCCGAGGGGACCAGACCATCCACGAGGAGCGCAGCCGCGCCGTCACCGAGGCGCGGGCGGACGCCGAGCAGGCCGTCGAGTGCCCCGAGTGCGGTGGGCCGACGACCCCGCTGTGCATCGTCTCGTGGGGCAACTGCCGGGCCTGCCGCACGGCGCACTCGCGCTCCACGCACCCGCTGCGCTGGTGACCGGCGCTACCGCGCCCGCACGTCGGCTCGGCGCGGCAGCGTCCAGTACCGCCCGAGCACCCGGTCCAGCTCCGGGTCGAACGGGTCGGGCCCCCCGCCCGGACAGGGCGTGAGCTCGCCGAACCACACCTCGCCGTCGACGTCGTAGAGATCGACCCGGATGAAGTCCGAGGCCCGGCCCGCCGGGAGTCCGCCGCGAGGTCGGAGTCGTCGGGCCGGTACGGGAGCCCGGCCAGCATCCGGTCCTTCATCTCCCCCACGTCCGGCACGGTATCCACCCGATCCGCCCTCCTCCGACCCGAGGGCGGGCACCGGGGCGCCACCGTCCCCCGAGCGGGGCGCGGCGCCGATCGGGGAGACTGCGGGGGCCCGGCCGGCGGGCGCCGGGGCGGGGAGGTGGGCGTGACCGAGGAGCTGCCCACGCCCGATTTCCGCCGGGTCTTCGACGTCTCGCCCACCCCGTTCCTGCTGCTGACGCCCGACCACGTGATCGTGCACGCGAACCAGGCGCGGCTGGAGGCCACCGCGACGACCCTCGCGGAGACGGTAGGCCGGAACCTCTTCGACGTCTTCCCGATGAACCCCGACGACCCGGCCGCCGACGGCCTGGTCAACCTCCGTGCCTCGCTGGAGCGCGCCCGCGACACCCGCCGGCCGCACACCATGGCGATCCAGCGCTACGACATCCCGCGGCCCGACGGCGGCTACGAGGAGCGGTTCTGGAGCCCCCGGAACGTGCCCGTCCTGGACGACGACGGGCAGGTGGTGCTGCTGCTGCACCGCTCCGACGACATCACCGACTACATCCGCGCCCGGGACGACGCGGGCGCGCCCGGGGCGGGTGACCAGGGGCGCGTGGCGCAGGTGGAGGCCGACCTGTTCACCCGCACCCGGGAGCTGGAGCACAGCAACGCCCAGCTCCGGGCACTGCGCGAGCGCGAGCAGCGCACCTCCCGCGCGCTCGCCGGCCTGGCCCGCACGGTCTCCGCGCTCTCCGCCGCCGAGACCCGCCAGGACCTCCTCCGGCTGGTCGCCGATCGGGGCCGGCCCGGGCTCGCGGCCGACCACCTGGCGGTCGCGCTGCACCGGCCGGGCGCGGCAGAGGTCACGATCGTGGACGGGTCCGCCGGCAGCGGCCACCGCATCCCCGTCGACTCCCCGGCCCCCGCGGCGGTCGCCGCCTCCGGCCGGCGGGTGCTCGTGCCGGACGGCGCCCTGGACCCGGCCGCCCCCGCGCCGGGCCCCGGCCTGCGGGCGTGGGCCGCCCTCCCGCTGCGCGTCGGTGAGCGGGTCCTCGGGTCCCTGACCGTCGGCTGGCGCGCCCCCCGGCCGTTCCAGCACGACGACGTGCAGGTCCTGGAGGCGTACGCCGCGCAGTGCGCCCAGGCGATGGATCGCGCGGCGCGGCTCGAGCGGGAGCGCCGGCAGGCGCGGGACACCCGCAGCCTCGCCGAGACGCTGCAGCGGTCGCTGCTCACCGAGCCGCCCCGCCCCGAGGGGCTCGGCATCGCCGTCCGCTACCGGCCGGCCGCACGGGAGGCCGAGGTCGGTGGTGACTGGTACGACGCGTTCCCGACCCGGGACGGCGCGACCACCCTCGTCGTCGGCGACGTGACCGGCCACGACCGGACCTCGGCGGCCGTCATGGGGCAGCTGCGAAACCTGCTGCGCGGGGTCGCGCACGCGCTGGGCAGCGGTCCGGCGGCGGTGCTCGGGTCACTGGACCGCGCGATGAGCGACCTGGGCATGACCACGCTGGCCACGGCGGTTCTGGCGCGCATCGAGTCGCCGGCCGGAGCGGCTCCCGGGGCGGGGCGGGTGCTGCGGTGGTCGAACGCCGGCCATCCGCCGCCGCTGCTCATCCGGCCGGACGGTGCGGTCGAGCTGCTCGACCGCCCGCGGAACCTGCTGCTCGGCGTAGCCCCGGAAGGCGCCCGGGCCGAGCACGCGCTCCTGCTCCCGCCCGGCGCCACGGTGGTGCTCTACACCGACGGGCTGATCGAGCGGCGGGACGCCACCCTCGACGACGGGCTGCGGCGGCTGGCCGATGCCGCCTCCGACCTCCACGCGCTGCCGGTCGAGGCGATCTGCGATGCCGTGCTCGGTCGCGTGGCACCGGACTTCTCCGACGACGTGGCGCTGGTGGCCCTCCGGGTGGAGGGCGACCGGCCCGGGCCGCTCAGAGGCTGATCGCGACGGTGGCCGCCAGCTCCCGGACCGCCTCGAGCTCGGTGGGGCCGGCTGCGCCGGTGAGGCTCAGCGGTGCCGCGACCTGCTTCCACCGCAGCGCCCCGGTGATCCGCTCGATGCTGCGCAGAGCGCCCGCGGTGTCGTCGTTGCCGTGCACGTAGACGCCGAACGGCAGCCCGGCCGTGGCGTCCAGGCACGGGTAGTAGACGGTGTCGAAGAAGTGCTTCAGCGCCCCGGACATGTAGCCGATGTTGGCCGGCGTGCCGAGCAGCACCCCGTCGGCGGCCAGCAGGTCCGCCGGGCCGGCGGAGAGGGCCGGGCGCACCGCGAGGTCGACCTCGTCCACGAGCGCGACCCCCTCCCGCACCGCCTCCAGCACGGCTTGCAGGGCCGGCGACGGCGTGTGGTGGACGACGAGCAGGCGGGGCACGGGGCCATCCTGCCGCCGGCCCGGCCGGCCGACCACCTCGGCGGCGGGGGTGTGAGAGTGGCGGCATGCACCTGCTGCTCGAGTACACCCTGGCCGCGGACTACCTGGAGCGCCGCACCGCGCTGCGGGAGGACCACCTCGCCCTCGCCAGGGAGGCCCACGACCGGGGTGAGCTGCTGCTCGCCGGCGCGCTGCCGGACCCCTACGACCGCGCGCTGCTGGTCTGGACCGCCCCGCGCGAGGTGGTCGAGCGGTTCGTCGCGGAGGACCCGTACGTGCTCGAGGGCCTCGTGACCGGGTGGACGATCCGGCCCTGGAACGTGGTGGTCGGCTGACCCGGGCTCAGCTCCCGTCTCCCGCTGCGGGTCGCAGCTGCCCGTAGATGCGGGCCAGGTCGGGCAGCTGGACGTGCGCGTTGAGCCCGCTCGGGTTCGGCACCACCCAGGTCAGCGCCCCACCGATGCGCTCGGGCTGCAGCCCCATGACCGCCTTCGGCCGGGCGAACCCGTCCCGCCACGCAGTGACGCCGAGGACGGCCAGCGCCTGGGGCCGGTAGGTGGCGACCAGGCGTTCCAGGGCCGCGGCGCCGGCCCGCAGCTCGTCGCGGGAGAGCTCGCCCGCCGTCCGGCTGGGCCGGTCGACGACGTTGGTCACCCCCAGCCCGTAGCGCAGCAGCTCCCGGCCCTCGGCCGGCTGCAGCCGGCGCGGGGTGAGGCCGGCCAGGTGGAGAGCCGGCCAGAACCGGTTGCCGGGCCGGGCGAAGTGGTGCCCGGTCTCGGCCGACATCAGCGACGGGTTGATGCCGCAGAAGAGGATGTCGAGCCCGGGTGCGATCACGTCGGGCACGGGTTTGCCGGTCACGCGGCCATCCTCCCCGGCGCATCCGGTCGCCCGTGCCGCGGCGCCCCGGAACTGTCGTACCCCCCGCCTAGCCTGCGGTCATGTCGTCGGGTGTCGGGTTCGCGGTCGGGGTGACCGTGATGCCGGTGAGCCCGCCGTCGGAGTGGGAGCTGATCGATCCCGATCCGTTGCCGCGGCTGGGTGAGCCGCTGTCGGGCTGGTTGCCGGCCCGCCGGTCGGCGGGTGAGGCGGCGGGGTTGCTGGGGCAGATCGTGGTCGCGGAGGCGCAGCTGGCGGCGTTGCGGGCGGAGCTGGTGAGGGATCTGGCCGCGGCCCGCCCGGCGCCGGCCGATCCGTTGCCCGGTGGGCACGGTGCGGGTGCGGTGGGGCCGGCCGGGGTGAGTGAGTTCCTGCCCGATGAGCTGGCCGCGATCCAGAACTGCAGCCGGGCGGCGGCGGTGACGCTGCTGGAGCACGCCGAGCTGCTCACCACCGTGCTGCCGGGAACGCTGGGAGCGCTGGCCGCGGGGGTGCTGGACCGGCCCCGGGCCCACGCGATCGCCGCGGAGGTGGCCGCGACCGGGCGGGAGACCGACCCGGCGGTGATCGC
>NZ_VNHW01000028.1 GCF_008124835.1 Blastococcus xanthinilyticus
CCCCCACGATGCCGTCCCCCACGATGCCGTCCCCCACGATGCCGTCCCCCACGATGCCGTCCCCCACGATGCCGTCGCGTTGCCGGCCAACCCGTACAACCCGCACGCCTGGGTGATCGGCGACCCGGAGATCGGCCCCGGGACCTGGATCGGCGCGTTCACCGTCGTCGACGGGTCCGGCGGGCTCACCATCGGCGCGGGGTGCGACATCTCCTCGGGGGCGCAGATCTACACCCACTCCTCGGCCCGCCGGTGCGTCTCCGGCCGCGCGTTCGCCGAGGTGGAGCGCGCGCCGGTGCGGATCGGGAACTGCGTGTTCGTCGGCGCCGGGGCGGTCGTCAGCATGGGCGTCACGATCGGCGAGCACAGCGTCGTGGCGGCCGGCGCCGTGGTCACCCGCGACGTCCCGCCGTTCACCGTCGTCGCCGGCGTGCCGGCCCGGCCGACCGCGCGCGTGGTCCTGACCGGGGACGACGTCCGCTTCGACCCGCTACCGGCGGGCTGAGGCCGCCGCGCTCTCCACGGCGCGCGCCACCACGCGGTGGGCCGGCAGGATCGCCGCCCGCTCCGCGGCGGGATCGGCGGCGCCCTCGAGCAGGTCCACGAAGTGCGCCAGCTGCGCCGCCAGCGGCTCCCCGAGCGGGGCGATCATCGGGATCTCGATGACCGTCTGCTGGCGGTACCCCAGACCGTCGTCGGTCGCGGCCTCGCCGGCCACGTGGCGGTAGATGGTGACCGCCTGGCGCAGCAGGTCGACCTCGATCGCCCGGTCGACCTCGGTGATCGTCACGCTGCGGACCTTGCGCTGGCCGATCCGCGACGCCGACAGCGCGGCGAGCCGCCCGCCCGGGAAGCCCAGCTGGACCTCGGCGACGTCCTCGGCGTCGGACGCCGAGGACGGGTGGAAGTGGCCGAACTGCGCGGCGACCGACGAGGGCTGGTCGCCCAGCAGCCCCAGGGCGATGTCCACGTCGTGCACCAGCAGGTCCCACGCCACCCCGGTGCGGATCCGGGGCGCGTACGGCGAGTGGCGCTGGGCGTTCACGTGCACCGGGTCGCGGGTGAGCCGGGCGGCGGTCGCGACGGCGCTGTTGTACCGCTCCAGCAGCCCGCACATGATCGGCACGTCGGCGGCCGCGGCGGCGGCCACGATCGCCTCGCTGTCGGCCAGGCTGTCGGCCAGCGGCTTCTCGACCAGGAGCGGGAGGCCGGCGCCGATCACCTCGAGGGCGATCGGGTGGTGCGCGCTCGTCGCGGCGGCCACGACGACGGCGTCCGCGCCGTCCAGGCCGGACAGGTCCGGCGCCCAGCGGGCACCGAACCGCTCGGCCACCGCGCGGCCGACGGCCTCGGCGGGCTCCACGACGACGGCCAGCTCGGCACGTGGGGAGCTCTGGATCACCCGGGCGTGCAGCGCTCCCATGGCGCCGGCGCCCACGACGGCGATGGCAGGTCCGGGCACGGTCAGGCTCCCAGCACGCCGCGGAACCGGGCCACCACGGTGTCCAGCTCGGCCTCGGTGAGGTGCTGGTGGACCGGCAGCGACAGGCAGCGCCGGGCGACGGACTCGGCGACCGGGACGTCGGCGGACACCACGCGCGGGTCCGCGCGGTAGCAGTCGTGGTCGAACACCGTCCGCGGGTAGTAGATCCCGCTGCCGACGCCACCGGCGGCGAGGTCGGCCACCACGCGGTCGCGGTCGGTGCCCTCGGGGAGCAGCACGGTGTACTGGTGCCAGACGTGCGAGCGGCCCGGCAGCTGGCGGGGGAGCCGCAGGTCGGGCACGTCGGCCAGCCCGGCGGTGAGGCGGTCGGCGTTGTGCCGGCGCCGGTCGGCGATCTCGGCGGTCCGCGCAACCTGGGGCAGCCCGACGGCGGCGTGCAGGTCGGTCATCCGGTAGTTGTGGCCGGCCATCTCGTACTGGTAGCGGGCCCGCATGCCCTGGTTGCGGAGCACCCGCAGCCGATCGGCGACCGTGGCGTCGGCGGTGGTGACCATGCCGCCCTCGCCGGTGGTCAGGTTCTTGGTGGCGTAGAAGGAGAAGCAGCCGATGCCGAAGGCGCCGGCGCCCCGGCCCCCGTAGGCGGCGCCGTGGGCCTGGGCGGCGTCCTCGACCAGCCGCAGGCCGTGCCGGTCGGCGATCGCGGTGAGCGGGTCCATGTCGGCGGTCTGGCCGTAGAGGTGCACCGGCATCAGCGCCGCCGTCCGGTCGCCGACGACCGCCTCCACCGCGGTGGGGTCGACGGCGAAGTCGGCCTCCCGGATGTCGGCGAACCGGGCGGTCGCCCCGGCCTCCAGGATCGCGTTCAGCGTGGCGGCGAAGGTGAACGGGGAGGTCACCACCTCGTCCCCGGGGCGCAGGTCCAGCACCTGCAGCGCCGCGACCAGGGCCGTGGTCCCGTTGCTGACCGCCACCGCGTGCGGCACGCCGACGACCTCGGCGAAGGCCCGCTCCAGCCGTTCGACCACCGGTCCCTGGGCCAGGGAGCCGGACCGGAGGACGTCGAGGACGAACGGTTCGGCGTCGCGGACGTCGACCTTGCTGATGGGGATCACTGGGGAGGCTCAGACCTTGCCGACGAGGATCACGGATGGGCGCGGACGCCCCCCGTACCGTAACCGCCGGTACACCTCCCGCTTCCCATCCGGGCGGTGCCGGACGACGACGCCGAGCGGGCCGGACCCGCCGACCGGAGGACGAGCATGGGCAACCTGGTGCACCCGACCGCGATCATCGGTCCCGGCGTGGAGCTCGGCGCGGACACCGTCATCGGTCCGTACGCCGTGCTCACGGGGCCGTTGCGCGTCGGGGACCGCACCTGGATCGGTGCGCACGCGGTCATCGGCGCGCCGCCGGAGGTCCGCGGCCACGAGCACGGGCTCCCCTGGGGCGGGGAGCCGGTGAGCGCCGGCGTGGAGATCGGCGCCGACACCGTGCTGCGGGAGTTCACCACCGTGCACGGCGGGACGTACCGGGCCACTCGGATCGGCAGCCGCTGCTACGTCATGAACCAGGTCTACGTCGGCCACGACGGCCTGGTCGAGGACGACGCCACGCTGTCGGGCAACGCGACCCTCGCCGGTCACGTCGTGCTGGGAGCGGGCGTCACGCTGGGGATGTCCTGCACGGTCCACCAGCGGCGGGTCGTCGGCCCGGGCGCGATGGTCGGCATGGGGTCGGTGGTCACCCGCGACGTGCCGCCCTTCGCCAAGGCCTTCGGTTCACCGGCGCGGGTGCAGGGGGTCAACGAGGTCGGCATGAGCCGCGGCGGGCTCGGCGGGGACGACATCGCCGCGCTGGCCGAGCGCTACGGGAACGAGGAGCCGACGACGTCGTGGACGCCGCCGGAGGCGCTGCGACCGGCCTGGGAGTGGTGGCTCGCGCGCACGAGCGCGGGCTGAGCCGCCGCACCGGCCCCGGGTGCGGGGGCCGGTGCGGCGAGCGGCTCAGGGGTGGGTCATCGACAGGACGTCGAGCGCCTCGTCGAGCTGGGCCTCGGTGAGCTTGCCCTGCTCGACGTAGCCGCGCTCGACGACGACCTCGCGGATCGTCTTCTGCTCGGCCAGCGACTGCTTGGCGACCTTGGCCGCCTCCTCGTAGCCGATGTACTTGTTCAGCGGCGTGACGATGGACGGGGAGGACTCCGCGTAGGTGCGGCACTGCTCGACGTTGGCGGTGACGCCGTCGACGCACCGGTCGGCGAGCAGCCGGCTGACGTTGGCCAGCAGCCGGATCGACTCCAGCACGTTGCGGGCCATCAGCGGCAGCGTCACGTTGAGCTCGAAGACGCCGGTGGTGCCGGCGTAGGTGACCGCGGCGTCGTTGCCGATCACCTGGGCGCCCACCTGGATGACCGCCTCGGGGATGACCGGGTTCACCTTGCCGGGCATGATCGAGCTGCCCGGCTGCAGGTCGGGGAGGGCGATCTCGCCGAGCCCGGTGCGGGGGCCCGAGCCCATCCACCGCAGGTCGTTGGCGATCTTGATCAGCCCGACGGCGATCGTCTTGAGCTGGCCGGAGGCCTCCACCAGCGAGTCCCGGGAGCTCTGCGCCTCGAAGTGGTCGCGCGCCTCGGTGAGCGGCAGCTCCATCTGGCCGGCCAGCTTCTCGATGATCGCCGCGGCGAACCCGGGCGGGGTGTTGATGCCGGTGCCCACGGCGGTGCCGCCGAGGGGCAGCTCGCCGATGCGCGGCAGCGAGGCCTCGAGCCGCTCGACGCCGTAGCGGACCGCCGCGGCGTAGCCCCCGAACTCCTGGCCCAGCGTCACCGGGGTGGCGTCCATGAGGTGGGTGCGGCCGCTCTTCACGACCTCCGCGAACTCCTCGGCCTTCCGCTGCAGGGAGGCCTCGAGGTGGCGCAGGGCCGGGATCAGGGTGACCACGACGGCGCGGGTGGCGGCGATGTGGATCGCCGAGGGGAAGACGTCGTTCGACGACTGCGAGGCGTTGACGTGGTCGTTCGGGTGCACCGGCGCGCCGAGCGCCTCGGTGGCCAGCGAGGCGATGACCTCGTTGGTGTTCATGTTGCTCGACGTCCCCGAGCCGGTCTGGAAGACGTCGATCGGGAAGTGCTCGTCCCAGTCGCCGCGGGCGACGGTCGCGGCGGCCGCGGTGATGGCGTCGGCGATCGACCGGTCGAGGACGCCGAGATCGGCGTTGACGGCGGCCGCCGCGCCCTTGATCGCCGCCAGGGCGCCGATCAGCTCCCGCTCGATCGGCGTGCCGGAGATCGGGAAGTTCTCGACGGCGCGCTGGGTCTGCGCCCGCCACTTGGCCCATGAGGGGACGCGGACCTCGCCCATGGAGTCGTGCTCGATGCGGAAGTCGCCGGTGTCCTGGCCGTTGCCGTCCTGCGCTGCGCCGTTCTGCTGGGCCACGCTGTGCTCCCGGTGGTGTGGATGGTGACAGTGCTCCGCACGGGACCCTAGACACCCGCGGGGCGGCGCGTCGGTCCCGGCCTCGGTGCCGGCCGCCGATGCCGTCGCCGGGCGCCGGTGGCGCCCGACGCAGCGCCGGTGCCCGGCGCGAGCCCCGAGGAGCGCCGCATGTCCCAGCCACCCCTGCCCGACTGGGCCGCGTCGACCCCCGCCTGGGAGCCGGCGGTGCCGCAGCCACCGGTCCCCGCGGTCCCGCCGGCGCCCGCGGGCGCCCGCTGGGGCGTCGCCGGCGCGGCGCTGGCCGGGGCGGCCGTCGGCGCGGTGGCGGCCGGGGCCCTGGTGGCCGCCGTCTTCGTCGGCAGCGCCGAGGACATCGGCCGGTCGATGGCGCAGGAGCTGGCTCCCGGGATCAGCGAGGGGATCGCCGAGGGGATCGCCGAGGGCACCCGCGAGCAGATGGAGTCGGCGATGGGTCTGCTGGAGGAGGAGGCCCTGGGCTGGTACGGCGGGATGCCCGCGGGCGACGTCGAGCAGTTCCCGGCCGTGCCGCCGGCCGACCTGGGCCCGGACGCGACGCTCGACGCCTACGCGCTGAGCTGCTTCGACGGCGACCTGCAGGCCTGCGACGACCTGCTGTACGAGTCGCCCCCGCTGTCGGACTACGAGACCTACGCCACCACCTGCGGCGGCCGGGTGAAGCCCTACGCGGTGCCGCTGTGCACCGAGCTGGAGTGAGCACCGGGCCGGACCGGGCTCGGGAAGGTCGGCTGGGCGGCCGATCTCGGCTACCGTCCGGACCGTGAGCGAGCACGAGGCGACGCCCCCCGCGGTGCGTGTCTCGGACGCCGAGCGGGAAGCCGTGGTGGCCCAGCTGCAGACCGCCGTCGGCGAGGGCCGGCTGGACCTCGACGAGTTCGGCCAGCGGGCCGGCGCCGCCTACGCGGCGGTCACCCGCGCCGAGCTCGACGCGCTGGTGGCCGACCTGCCGGCCGGTGCCGCACCGCCGCCGGAGATCGTCGGGCAGCGCGTCGCGCCGGAGATCATCTCCGACGTGTTCGGCGACGTCCGGCTCACCGTCACCACCGAGCCGCCGCGGCGGGTCTCCTCGGTGTTCGGCGACATCCGGATCGACCTGCGCAACCTGCGCACCGTCTCCGACCGGATCGAGCTGCACCTCGGCAGCACGTTCGGCAACATCGACGTGATCGTCGCCGAGGGCGTCGACGCCGAGCTGCACGGCCGGACCATCTTCGGCAACCGCACGGTCGACCTGGCCCCGGTGCAGCGGCTGGCGGGCACCCCGCTGGTGGTCGTGCACGGGAAGTCGATCTTCGGTGACCTCCGGCTGCGCAGCCTCGCGCCGGGGGAGTCGGCCAGCCGGTGGCGTGCGCTGCTGGACCGGCTCGCCGAGCGGTGACGATGACACCGTGATCCTCCGGACCACACCGCGGCCAGGTGCCGTCCCCGGGTGCGCTGAGCCGCTGCGTCACGGCTGCGCGGGACCCTCCGGGCCCCGCTCGGCGCGACCTCCGTCGGGCTCGCGCTCGTGGCCTGCCGCCGGCTACCCGTCGCCGTCGAAGGAGACCGCGGAGTACGCCCGCAGCTTGGCCAGCGAGTGCAGGCTGTCGATCGACCGGATCGTGCCGGAGCGGGACCGCATGACCAGGGACTGCGTGGTACAGCCGCCGGCGACGTACCGCACCCCGCGCAGCAGCTCGCCGTCGGTGATGCCGGTGGCGACGAAGAAGACGTCACCCCGCACCAGGTCGTCGATGTGCAGCACCCGGTCCAGGTCGTGGCCGGCGCCGATCGCCTTCTGCCGCTCCTCGTCGTCCTTCGGCCACAGCCGGCCCTGGAGGGCGCCGCCCATGCACTTGAGCGCGCAGGCGGCGATGATCCCCTCGGGGGTGCCACCGATCCCCAGCAGCAGGTCGACGCCGGTGCCCTCGCGGGCCGCGGCGATGGCGCCCGCGACGTCGCCGTCGGTGATGAACTTGATCCGGGCGCCGGCCTCCCGGACCTCCTGCACCAGCGTCGCGTGCCGGGGCCGGTCCAGGATGCAGACGGTGACGTCGCCGGTGGAGCAGAGCTTGGCCTTGGCGATGCGGCGGATGTTCTCCGCGACCGGGACGGTGATGTCGACGACGTCGGCGGCGGCCGGCCCGGTGGCCAGCTTCTCCATGTAGAAGACCGCCGACGGGTCGTACATGGCGCCCCGCTCGGCGACGGCCATGACAGCGATCGCGTTCGGCATGCCCTTGGCCATCAGGGTGGTGCCGTCGATCGGGTCGACGGCCACGTCGCACTCCGGGCCGTTCCCGTCGCCCACCTGCTCGCCGTTGTAGAGCATGGGCGCCTCGTCCTTCTCGCCCTCACCGATGACGACGACGCCGTTCATGCTCACCGTGCCGATGAGCGCCCGCATCGCGTCGACCGCGGCGCCGTCACCGCCGTTCTTGTCGCCGCGCCCCACCCAGCGCCCGGCGGCCATCGCGGCGGCCTCGGTGACCCGCACCAGCTCGAGGGCGAGGTTGCGGTCGGGGGCGGGGCGGTCCGTGCTGAAGCTGCGCCCGGAGGTGGACGCGGGAAGGGTGCCATCGGGCAGGGGCAGCGACACGGGACCTCCTGGTTGGGCCACCGGGTGGTGGCGCCGCCCGATCCTGGCCGGGCCGGCGCGTCCGCGCCGGTGGGAGGCCGCACGGACGCTGGGCAGCGGGGTGGGGGAGCTCTCCTGCGATCCTAGGGGCATGACCGGAATCGGCCCGACGAGCCAGCGTCCTCCGCTCCCCGACGACGCGGCCGCCCCGCAGCAGGAGCCGCCGCCGGCGGCGTCCGCGGTGGAGCGGGCCAACCGGATGAGCGCCGCGAACATGATCCGCTCGCTGCTGCCGCTCATCGTGATCTGCCTGCTGGTGGTCGGCTGGCAGGCGTTCCTCCGCAACCCCGAGGACCCGGTGCTCGAGATCGACCCCACCAACACCCTGCGGCTGGCCGACGCGCGGGCCGGCTACGGCCTGCTGGTGCCCGAGGACCTCGACGAGGGCTACCGGCCGACCAGTGCGCGCACCGACGCCGGCAACGCCGCGGAGGGCGAGCCGGTGACGCTGCAGATCGGCTACCTGACCCCGTCGGGGGCCTACGCCGGCTTCGTGGTCAGCGACGACCCGGAGGCGGAGGCGCTGACGGCGGTCCTCGGCACCCCGGACGCCGACGGCGACCCCGTCGAGATCGACGGCGAGCAGTGGCTCCGGTCGACCACCGCGCGCGGGGAGACCGCCCTCTCCCGCACCGAGGAGGGGGTCACCCTGCTGGTCAGCGGGTCGGCCGACGAGGACGAGCTGCGCACCGTGGCCGGCGCGGTGGAGCCGTACGAGGGCTGACCGGCGAGCGCCGCTGGACGGGCGACGTCGCAGGTCACGACTTCGTGACTTCCCGTGCGTCGGGACGACGGCACCGGCCGCACCCAGCAAGCTGTCGCCCATACGGCCACGGAACACCGACCTCCCGAGGAGACCGAGATGCAGCCCAGCGACGACTGCCCGGCCGGCGATCACCGGACGCCCGACCTCGGCGGTTCCTGCGCCTGCGGGATGGTGACCCGGATCCCCGCGGCCCCCGCTCCGGCGAACGCGGACGTGCGTGACGTGCTCGCGCGCTGCCTCGACGACGGCGTTCCCGGCCCGGTCGCGGCGGGGACGGCGCAGCCCGGGGTGGAGGAGCGGGTCGACCGGGTGCTCGCGGCCTTCGCCGACGCCGGCCTCGTGGTCTCCCCGGAGCTCCGCCTGGACTCGCCGGCCTGACCCGGCCCACTCGGCTCTTCCTGCCGCTCAGCCCTCCTCGGCGTCCCCCGGGGCCGCGGCGGCCAGCCGCTCCCGCGCGCGGTCCAGCCAGTGCTGGCACACGCGGGCGAGCTCCTCGCCGCGCTCCCAGAGGGTGAGCGACTCCTCCAGGGTGAGACCACCGGCCTCCAGCCGGCGGACCACGTCGGCGAGCTCCTCGCGGGCCTGCTCGTAGGTGGTCGTCGGCTCGTCGGGGGCGTTCATGCGGGGATCTCCTCGGGAGGGCCGGCGGGGTCGGCGGTGCGGTCGACGCGGACGGGCAGCCGGCCCCCGGCGACCCGCACCCGGAGCAGCTCGCCGTCGGCGACCGCGGCGGGGTCGCGGACCAGCGAGCCGTCGTCGCGCTGCACCACCGCGTAGCCGCGCTCCAGCGTCGCGGCGGGGGAGAGCGCGGACACCCGGGCGCGGGCGTGCTCCAGGTCGCGCTCGGCGCCCTCGACGCGGTGCAGCAGCGTCCGGTGGGCCCGGGTGCGCAGCCCCAGGACGTCGTCGGCGCGGCCGTGCAGCAGCCGTTCGGGGGAGGCCAGCGACGGGCGGCTGCGCACCGACTCCAGCCAGTGCAGCTGCTGGTCCAGGCGGGCGGTGACCAGGTGCCGGGCGCGGGCGCGCAGGCCGTCGACCAGCTGCCGCTGCTCACCGATCTCCGGCACGATGCGGTGCGCCGCGTCGGTCGGGGTGGCCGCCCGGACGTCGGCCACGTGGTCGACCAGCGTGGTGTCGGTCTCGTGGCCGACCGCGGTCACCACCGGCGTCCGGCAGGAGGCGATCGCCCGCACCATGCCCTCGTCGGAGAACGGGAGCAGGTCCTCCACGGAGCCGCCGCCGCGGGCCAGCACGATCACCTCGACGGCGGGGTCGGCGTCGAGCCGGCGCAGCCCGTCGATGACGTTCGCCGCCGCCTGGGGGCCCTGCACGGCGCAGTTGTGCACGGCGAACCGCACGGCCGGCCAGCGCCGCCGGGCGGTGACCAGAACGTCCCGCTCGGCCGCGCTGTCCCGGCCGGTGATCAGCCCGACCACGGCGGGGGCGAAGGGGAGCGGGCGCTTGCGGGCGACGTCGAACAACCCCTCGGCCGCCAGCAGCCGGCGGATCCGCTCGATGCGGGCCAGCAGCTCGCCGAGGCCGACCGCGCGGATCTCGGTGGCGCGCAGGGAGAACGAGCCGCGGGCGACGTAGTAGTCGGGCCGGGCGCGGACGATCACCCGGGCGCCCTCGGTGAGCTCGAGGCCGGGCCGGTCGGCGACGTCGCGGTGGCAGGTGACGGGGACCGACAGGTCGGCGGCGGGGTCCCGGAGCGTGAGGAAGACCGTCGCCGCGCCGCCGCGCCGCGACAGCTGGGCCACCTGGCCCTCCACCCAGACCTCGCCCAGCCGGCCGATCCAGTCGGCCACCTTGCGGGCCACCGTGCGCACCGGCCACGGCGACTCGGGGGAGGACGGCGCGGTCACGTTCCCGAGCGTGCCAGACGGCTCCGACACCACCGGGGCGCCCCTGGACCGGGGCGCCAGGACGCCTCCGTCAGGCGCCACCGCCGCGCGGGGCCAGCGGGCTGGAGTCGGCCGCCTGCTCCTCGAGCTTCTCCAGGCGGTTGCGCAGCATCCGCAGGTAGGGGTCGCGGGCCCGCGTCGCCTCCTCGTAGGCGAGCAGGTCGTCCACGGTGGAGAGCTGGTAGCCGCGCAGCCGCCCGCGGAGCTGGGCGATGGAGAAGCTGTCGTAGCCCTCGACCGGCGCGGCACCGGCGGCCTGCGCCCCCGAGACCTCGCTGCCGCCCTGCGGGTCGTCGGTGGGCGCCGCGGAGGTCTCCCCGACGGCGTCCACGGCCGCGCCCTCGGCCATGGCCGCGTCCACGTCGTCGGTGTCGCTGCTCCCCACGTCGGTGCGCACGCCGGTGGCGGCGGCGACCGGCGAGCCGCCCTCGTCGACGGCGACCGCGTCGGACCCGGGCTCGGTCCCGTCCGGCCCGGCGGCGGCATCGGTGGTGGCCACGGTCTCGTCGGTGGCCGCCTCGTCCAGCGGCGCCTCGACGGCGGCGATGCCCTCGTCGGTGACCGTGGCCTCGACGGTGTCGATCCCGCCGTCCGGCGTCAGCACGTCGACGGTGGTGGCGCCGTCGTCGGCGACCTCGTCCGCGGACGGGGCGTCCGTGCCGGAGGAGGGCGACTCCAGGAGGGTCTGCTCCAGGGCCTCGGCGTCCTCGGTGGCCACGCCGTCGGCGGCCGCGGGAGCGAGCGGGTCGGTGTCGGCGACCTCGGGGACCACCTCGTCGATGGCCAGCTCGTCCAGGACCTCGTCGGTGCTGGGAGCGTCGGCCGGCAGGTCCTCGAGGGCCTGCTGCGTCCGGTCCGCCCCGTCGGCGAGCTCCTCGGCGCCCTCGGCGAGGTCCTCGACCAGCCCCTGGCCGAGGTCGTCGATCGCCGCGACGACGGCGTCGGCGGCCGGGTCGTCGGGGAGGTCGGCCACCTCCTCGTCGCTGATCGAGGCGCCGTCGGGCACCCGGTCGAAGGCGGAGTCGCGGAAGCCGGTGGTGGCGGCGCCGGGTTCGGCGTCCTCGTCGTCGTCGAAGGTGGCCAGGCCCGGTTCGGCGTCCCCGCGCAGGCCGACCAGCAGCTCGTCGCCGCGGGCCACCAGGCCGGCGTAGGCCTGCTGCACCTTCATCGCGTGCTGCATGGCCATGCCGAGCGCGCGCACGGGCAGCCCGGGCAGGGTCGCGGGCAGCTTGCGGGTCTCGTCGAGCACGGTGGCCGCCAGACCGGCGGCGGCGCGGACAACCTCGGGGATCTCACGGGCCATGGGCACAGCGTGCCCCAGAACGCGCCGCCCGACACACCGACCAGCGATGATGCGCCCGGCCAGGGGATGGGACCGGTCACATCCGTGGCGGGTGCCACTCCGCTGCGGCCCGCCCCGCCGCCGGGCCCACCTACCATGGGCGCATGGCTGATCAGCGCGGACGTGTCCTGCTGGCCGATCCCCGGGGCTACTGCGCCGGTGTGGACCGGGCGGTGGTCGCCGTCGAGCGGGCGCTGGAGATCCACGGCGCGCCCGTGTACGTCCGCAAGCAGATCGTCCACAACAAGCACGTGGTGGCGACCCTCGAGCGGCGCGGCGCGATCTTCGTGGACGAGACCGACGAGGTGCCCGAGGGCTCGGTCGTCGTCTTCAGCGCGCACGGGGTCTCGCCGGCGGTGCACGAGGAGGCCGCTGCGCGGCAGCTGCACACCATCGACGCGACCTGCCCGCTGGTCACCAAGGTCCACCAGGAGGCCAAGCGGTTCGCCCGCGACGACTACGACATCCTGCTGATCGGCCACCGCGGTCACGAGGAGGTCGAGGGCACCTCCGGTGAGGCGCCGGCGCACATCCAGCTGGTCGACGGCCCGGACGACGTGGCCAACGTCCAGGTGCGCGACCCGGAGAAGGTCGTCTGGCTGTCGCAGACCACGCTGTCGGTCGACGAGACCCTCGCGACGGTGGACCAGCTCAGGAACCGCTTCCCGGGCCTGCAGTCCCCGCCGAGCGACGACATCTGCTACGCCACCCAGAACCGCCAGCAGGCCGTGAAGCAGATGGCCGCCGAGTGCGACCTGGTGCTGGTCGTCGGCTCCACGAACTCGTCGAACTCGGTGCGCCTGGTGGAGGTCGCGCTCGAGGCCGGCGCCCGCGCCTCGTACCTGGTCGACTTCGCGTCCGAGATCGATCCGGCCTGGCTGGCGGGCGTGGGCACCGTCGGGGTCACCAGCGGGGCCTCGGTCCCGGAGATCCTGGTCAGCGAGGTGCTCGACTGGCTGGCCGAGCGGGGCTACGCCGACGTCGGGACGGTCAAGGCCGCCGAGGAGCGCCTGGTGTTCGCCCTGCCGCACGAGCTGCGCCGCGCCGAGAAGGCCGCGCGCACCCCCTCGGCCGACTGACGGGCTGACCGACCGGCCGGCGGTCAGCGACCGCCGGCCCGCCGCGCGGTCTCCTCGACGCTGGACTCGGTCGCCCCGAGCTGCTCGGAGATGGCCCAGGCGTACCCGATGAGCCGGCGTCCCAGTTCGTCCGCGCGGGCATCGTCGATGCGCACGGCCGGGACGGAGATGCCCACGGCGCCGATGGCCCCTCCGGTGTGGTCGAACACCGGGGCCGCGACCGCCCGGATCCCGGAGGTGCGCTCGGCGTTGGACCCGGCGTAACCGCGCCGCCGCGCCTCCGCCAGCTCCGCCCGCAGCACCTCGGGATCGGTGATGGTCGCGGGCGTGATGGCGGTGATCGGCTGGACGAGCCACCGGTCCTGCTCCGCCGTCGGCAGCATCGACAGGATCGCCTTGCCCGGCGCGCCGTGCGGCAGCGGGATCGGCACCCCGATGTCGGTGTAGGTCCGGCGCAGCTCGTGGTGGCTCTCGACCTGGTCGACGACCACCCGCTCGCCCGAGGGCAGCAGCTCGTGCAGCCCCACGGTCTCGTCCACCTCGTCGCGCAGCTCGGTCATCACCGGCAGCGCCGCGTCCCGCAGCGTCGTCGGCAGCGCGCCGCTGCGGGCCAACTGCACCAGCAGCGGCCCCAACCCGTACCGGCGGTCCGGCGTCTGCCGCACCAGGCGGTTGGCCTGCATCGCCATGAGCAGGCGGTGCGTCGTCGTCGTCGACAGCCCGGTCGCGCGGGCGAGGTCGGAGATCCCGAGCGTCGGCCGGCGGGCGTCGAAGCAGCGCAGCAGCGCCACCGCCCGGTCGATCGACTGGACGCTGCTCCGGCCGGCAGCGCTGTCCCCGTCTCCCACGGTCTCTCCCGGTCGCTCGATGGTGCGTCCCCGCGGACCTCGCCCGCGGTTGTCGGAAATCAGCATGCCCGAGACCTTGACGCTATGGCGCACGTCACCCTACGGTCGTCCCACGACACGGAACTGTATCCCACATTACGGAAAGAGCCCATGCTTCCACTCGACGGCTTCCGGGTGCTCGACATGACCCGCTTCCTCTCCGGCCCCTACTGCACGATGGTGCTGGCCGAGTTCGGTGCAGACGTCATCAAGATCGAGCAGCCCGTGACCGGTGATGACTCCCGTCGCATGGCGCCGAAGGTGAACGGTGAGAGCTACCCGTTCGCCATGCCGAACCGCAGCAAGCGCAGCGTCTCCCTCGACCTGAAGTCCGAGCGCGGCAAGGAGCTCTTCCTCGAGCTCGCCAAGGACGCCGACCTGATCATCGAGAACTTCCGTCCGGGCGTCGTGAACCGCCTCGGCATCGGCTTCGAGGACGTCAAGGCGATCAACCCCGACATCCTCTACTGCTCGATCAGCGGCTTCGGGCAGACCGGCCCATACAAGGAGCGCCCGGGCTTCGACATCATGGCCCAGGGCGTCGCCGGCTTCATGCGGATGACCGGGGAGCCGGGCGGCAAGCCGGCGAAGGTCGGGATCGCCATCAACGACATCGCGGCCGGGGTCACCGCCGTCTACTCGATCATGGCGGCCGAGATGGTGCGCCGGGCCACCGGCGAGGGGCAGTACATCGACATCTCGCTGGTCGACGCCGGCCTGGCCTGGACCGTCTGGGAGTCCGGCGCCTACTTCGCCGACGGCGAGATCCCGCAGCCGACCGGCACCCGGCACCGCCGCTCCACCCCGTACCAGGCCTACCGCACGGCAGACGGCTACGTGGTGATCGGGGCCAACAACGACCGGCTGTGGCTGCGCCTCATCAACGACGTGCTCGGCGTCCCGGAGTGGGCCGAGGACCCGCGGTTCGCCACGCTGCCCGACCGCATGACGAACATCGACGAGCTCGAGCGCGAGATCGAGGCGATCACCACCACGGCCCCGACTCACGAGTGGATCGACCGGCTCGACAAGGCCGGCGTCGTCGGGGGCCCGGTGCTCAGCTACGACGAGTCGCTGCGGGACGAGCACGTGCTCGCGCGGGACATGGTCGTGGAGCTCGAGCACCCGATCATC
Source organism: Blastococcus xanthinilyticus (assembly GCF_008124835.1). Taxonomy (GTDB): domain Bacteria; phylum Actinomycetota; class Actinomycetes; order Mycobacteriales; family Geodermatophilaceae; genus Blastococcus; species Blastococcus xanthinilyticus. The sequence continues at coordinate 14,647 of NZ_VNHW01000028.1, forward strand.
GGCCCGATGAAGACCATCGGCCCGCCCGCCAAGTTCTCCGGGCTGGACTTCGCGGTCCGGGGCCCCGCCCCGTGGCTGGGGCAGCACACCGCCGTGGTGCTCGGCGAGGCCGGCATCGACGACGGCGAGATCAAGGAACTGTTCACCGAGGGCGTCCTGTTCGACGCCCACCCCGAGCTGCAGGAGCGCTGACCGTGTCCGACCACCTTCTCGTCGAGCGCAACGGTGCCATCGCCACCGTGGTGCTGAACAAGCCGCAGGCGCACAACGCCATCAGCATCGACATGTACCGCGACCTGCCGGCGATCATGGCCGAGCTCGACGCCGACAAGGACGTCAAGGTCGTCGTCCTTCGGGGCGCGGGGCAGAAGTCCTTCGCCTCCGGCGCCGACATCAGCGAGTTCGAGCAGGAGCGCTCGGACGCGGCCAAGGCCAAGAACTACAACGCGCACGTGGCGGCCGCCGAGCAGGCCATCGAGAACGTCTCCAAGCCGACGATCGCGATGATCCACGGCTACTGCATCGGCGGCGGCGCCGGCCTGGCGATGGCCTGCGACATCCGCTTCGCCGACGAGCGCGCCAAGTTCGCCATCACGCCGGCCAAGCTGGGCCTGGTCTACAGCCTCGAGTCCAGCAAGCGGGTCGTCGACCTGGCGGGCCCCTCACGGGCCAAGTGGATCCTCATGTCCGGCCAGCAGATCCAGGCCGAGCGCGCCCTGCAGCTGGGCCTGTTCGACGAGCTGTTCCCGGTGGAGGAGCTCGAGAAGGCGACCTACGAGTTCGCCGAACTCATCACCACCCGGGCCCAGTTCAGCGTCCGCGCCGGAAAGGTCATGGTGCAGAAGGTCGTCGCCGGGCAGGTCCGGGACGACGAGGCGACCACCGACCTGCGCAACTCCTCCTTCGACACCGAGGACTTCGCCGAGGGCGTCCGCTCCTTCCTCGAGAAGCGCCCGCCGCGCTTCGAGTGGTCGTGACCGAGCCCGCCGTGGCGTCGGTCGCCGTCGACCCGGTCGAGCGGGCCCGGGCCGCGGCCGCCGACCCGGCCGCGGAGTTCGGCAACTTCTTCCTGGCCCGGTTCCTGGACCTCGACATCAGCTACGACGACGAGGCCCAGACCTCCACGGTGGTGCTTCCGTACGCACCGTTCCTCTGCAACCCGCAGGGGACGATGCACGGCGGGATCATCGCGACGGCGATGGACATCTCCATGGGCCATCTGTGCCACCGCTTCCTCTCCACGGCCGTGACCGTGGAGATGCAGTTCCGCTTCTTCCGCCCGCTGGCGGGGACCGGCCGCATCGAGGGCCGGCTCCTGCGACCGGGGCGGCGCATCGTGCACCTGGAGTCCCGGCTGTACGACGAGCACGACCGGCTGGCCGCATTCGCGTCCGGCTCCTGGCACCGCTTGGACGGCGTCCAGAACCCTTCCTGATGATCCGGACCCGGCACTGACGCCGGTTGGAGGTACAGCAATGCGTACCAAGCTCATCACCGCGGCCGCCGCAGCAGCGTTGACCGTCTCGCTCACCGCCTGTGGCGCCGGCTCGACCGGCTCCGAGGGCTCCGGGGGCGGGGACTACCCGTCCGAGCCCCTGGACTGGACCATCGCCTTCGGCCCCGGGGGCGGGAACGACATCATGGCCCGCACCATGGTCGACATCCTCCAGAAGGAGGAGCTCTACCCGGAGAACATCGAGATCCAGAACCGGGAGGGCGGCAGCGGGGCGACCGGCTGGGGGTACCTCCTGGGCCAGTCGGGCTCCGGCTACGGGGTCTCCACGACGTCGGGCTCGTTCATCACCACGCCGCTGCAGGCCGACACCGGCTGGGAGCCCACGGACTTCACGCCCGTCGGGCTGTTCGCCACCGACGACGCCCTGCTGCTGGTGCCGGGCGAGGGCCCGATCGACACCTGGGAGCAGTGGGTCGAGGCCGCCAAGGCGGAGCGGCTCGTCGTCGGCGGCATCGGCACGGTCAACGTCGACTTCATCGTCAGCGCGATGCTCGCCGAGCAGGCCGGCTACGAGGTCGAGTACGTGCCGTTCAACGAGGAGGGCCAGCTGCAGACGGCGCTGCTGTCCGGCGCGGTGGACGCGATGATCTCCAACCCCGGGTCGATCCTCGGCCAGGTCGAGGCCGGCGACATGCAGCCGCTGATCTCCACCGCGCCGGAGCGGCTGGACGTCCTCCCCGACGTCCCGACCGCCGAGGAGCTGGGCTTCGAGGGCATCCCCTCCATGCCCCGTGGCCTGATCCTGCCGCCGGACGCGCCGGCCGAGGCGCAGGAGTGGTGGATCGACACCATGAAGGAGGTCGTCGAGACCCCTGAGTGGCAGGCGTACCTGGACGAGAACTACCTGTCCGAGGACCTCCGGTGGGGCGAGGACTTCACCTCGTACCTCACCGAGACCCAGGACCGGTTCGAGGAGATCCTCACCGAGCACGGGGCGCTGTGACCGCGCCCTCGGGGAGCACGACGGTGGGGCGGCGCGGTCTGCGCCGTCCCACCGGCAGGACCCTCTTCCTGGCCGTCCTGCTCGTGGTCCTCGCCGTCTACACCCAGATGGCCTTCGACATGGAGTGGCGGACGGTGGCCGGCCGGATCGGCGCCGGCTTCTTCCCCCGCATCATCGGGATCCTCGCCCTGGCGATCACCGCCTACGCGCTGGTCGTCAGCCTGCTGCCCGGCGCGGTGGACGGCGAGGACGAGCTGGGTGGCGAGGAGGAGGCGGGTGCGGCCGACCTCGGCCGGCACCCGCTGCCGATGCTCGTGGTGATCGGGCTGGCCGCGCTCGTCGTGATCGTCTTCATCCCGCTCGGGATGATCGTCGCGAGCGCGCTGTTCCTCGCCGCCGTCCTCTTCCTGCTCAACCGCGGGCGCCCGGTTATGAACGTGGTGCTCAGCCTGGCGGTGCCGGTCGCGGTGTACCTGCTGTTCCAGACCCTGCTGAACGCGGGCCTGCCTGGCGGCATCCTGCCGCGCTTCTAGAACCCGGAGACCCGACGTTGGACGTCTTCAATGATCTGGGCCAGGGGATCCTGGCCATCCTGACGGTGCAGAACGTGCTCCTGCTCGGCGCCGGCGTGCTCATGGGCATGGTCGTGGGCGTCATGCCCGGCCTGGGGCCCTCCGCCGGGCTGGCGATCCTGCTGCCGATCACGTTCACCCTCGACCCGACCGGCGCGGTCGTCATGCTCGCCGCCGTCTACTACGGCGCGATGTACGGCGGCACGATCACCTCGGTGCTGATCAACACCCCCGGTGAGTCGGCGACGGTGGCCAGCACGTTCGACGGCTACCCGATGGCCAAGCAGGGCCGGGCCGGCCCGGCCCTGGTCATGGCGGCGGTCGCCTCGTTCGTGGCCGGGACGATCGGCGCCATCCTGATCAGCGTGGCCGCGCCGCTCACGGCCTCGGTCGCGGCGAGCTTCGGCCCGCCGGAGCTGTTCCTCGTCGTGATCCTCGGTCTGCTCACGCTGATCGTGATCGTCGGCAAGAACCGGCTGCTCGGGGCGCTCTCGGCGCTGATCGGCTTCGCGCTGGCCACGGTCGGCATCGACATCGGTGGCGGGGAGCAGCGCTACACCTTCGGGTCGACCGAGCTGATCAACGGCATCGACTTCATCCCCGTGGCCATCGGCCTGTTCGGTGTCGGCGAGGTGCTGCACACGCTCTGGCGCGGCGGTCACCTCGAGAAGATCGGCTACTTCAGCGTGAGCGCCCGCAAGCGGGGGTTCTGGCCCACCAAGGCGGACCGGCGGGAGTCGCGGGGCCCCATGCTGCGCGGCTCGTTCCTCGGCTTCTTCGTGGGGACGGCGCCCGGCGCGGGCGCCACCGTGGCCTCGCTGATGTCCTACAACCTGGAGAAGTCCATCTCCCGGAAGCCCGAGCGGTTCGGCAAGGGCGCGATGGCCGGGCTGGTCGGCCCGGAGGCGGCGAACAACGCCGCCTCGGCCGGCGCGATGGTCCCGCTGCTCACCCTCGGCATCCCCGGGTCGGCGTCGACCGCGGTGCTCATCGGCGGCTTCCTGATGTGGGGGCTGCAGCCCGGGCCGCTGCTCATGGAGCAGAACCCGGAGTTCGCCTGGGGGCTCATCGCGAGCATGTACCTGGGCAACGTGATGCTGCTGCTGGTCAACATCTTCTGCATCCCGGTGTTCGCCAGCGTCGCCCGCGTGCCCTTCCGGGTGCTGGCGCCGATCATCCTGCTGGTCTGCATCGTCGGGACCTTCACCGTCAACGGCAGCATCATCGAGGTCGGCATCATGCTGGCCTGCGGCGTCCTCGGGTTCTTCATGCGCCGGTACGGCTTCTCGCCGGCCGCGCTGGTGATCGCCCTGGTGCTCGGGCCGCTGGGCGAGGAGACGCTGCGCCAGACGATGCTCATCTCCGGCGGTGAGTTCGGGATCTTCCTCGAGCGGGGCACCTCGGTCGCGCTGCTGAGCATCATGCTGGTCCTGGTTCTGGTGCCGCTGCTCACGCCGCGGTTGCGCCGCTTCACGGCGAGCCGGCTCGACGCCCTCAGCCGGCGCCGGCAGGAGCGCCGGGACGAGGCCGAGGCCTCGTCGGAGCGGGACCGGACGTCGGTGTGACCGTTGCCTCGGTCGCGACCACGCTGGCCGCGGCGCTGGTGGGCGCCGCCCTCGCCACCCTGCTCAAGCTGCCGGCGGCCCCGCTGCTCGGCGCGATGGTGGGCGTCGGCGTCGTGAAGCTGACCAGCGAGCTCACCTTCCAGATCCCGAACGCGGGGCGCTGGATCGTGTACGTGGCGGTCGGCTGGCTGCTCGGCCAGACGGTGACCAAGGACGCGCTGGTCGTCCTCCGGTCGCACGTCGTCGCCGTGCTGGTCTGCGTGGTCCTGTTCCTGGTCTTCGGGCTCGTCCTGGCCTGGGGGCTGTGGCGGTTCACCGACCTGGACGTGCACACCGCGCTGCTGGCCACCGCGCCCGGGGGGATCGCCCAGATGGGCGCGCTGTCGGTCGAGGCGAAGGTCAACGCGCCACTCGTCCTCACCGTGCACGTCCTGCGGATCACGTCGGTGATCGTGCTGATGAGCCTCGGTATGAAGTTGATGGGAGGAAAATCGTGACAGGCCCGCTGAGCGGTGTCCGGGTGGTCGACCTGAGCCGGGCCCTGGCCGGTCCGTACGCGACGATGATGCTGGCCGACGCCGGGGCCGAGGTGGTCAAGGTCGAGCCGCCGACCGGGGACGACAGCCGGGGGTGGCTGCCCTTCGTCGAGCGCGACGGGGCGCGCGAGTCGGCCTACTTCCTCGCCGCCAACCGGGGGAAGCGGTCGGTGCGGCTGGACCTCAAGACCGAGGACGGCGCCCGTGGCCTGCGGCAGCTGTGCCGGACGGCCGACGTGCTCGTGGAGAACTACCGCCCGGGGCTGCTCGACCGGCTGGGCCTGGGGCTGGAGTCGCTGCGGGCGGACAACCCCCGCCTGGTGACCCTCTCCATCACCGGTTTCGGGACGGGCGGTCCGGACGGGCACCGCCCGGGCTTCGACCAGATCCTCCAGGCCGAGGCCGGGCTGATGAGCCTGACCGGTGCACCCGACGGGGAGCCGACCCGGGTCGGCCTGCCGATCGCGGACCTGCTGGCCGGGATGTTCGGCGCCTTCGGGGTGAGCGCCGCCCTGCGGGAGCGGGAGACGACGGGGCGCGGCCGTGCGGTGGAGACCTCGCTGCTGTCGGCCGTCGTCGCGGTGCAGGCGTTCCACGGGGCCGGGTGGCTCACCGCGGGCGTCGAGCCGGTGCGCACCGGCAACCGGCACCCCTCGATCGCCCCGTACGGGGTGTTCCCCTGCGCCGATGCCTCGATCGTGGTGGCGGTCGGCTCGGAGAGCCTGTGGCGCCGGTTCGCCGAGGCGGTCGGCATCGACCCCGCCCGGCCGGACATCGCCTCGAACGACGACCGGGTGCGCAACGTGCACGCCCTGGAGGAGGAGATCGGCGAGATCCTGCGGACCCGCACCGCGGACGACACCCTCGCCGAGCTCAGCGCGGCCGGGGTGCCCGCCGGGCGGATCCGGACGATCCCCGAGGTCTACGACTGGGAGCAGGTGCGGCACCTGGGCCTGGTGCACGAGATGGAGCACCCCACGCTGGGCACCGTGGCCGTCCCCGGCTCGGCCCTGCGCTTCGACGGGGTGCCGGCGAGCAGCCCGATCGCGCCGCCGGTGCTCGGGCAGCACGAGGGAGGAGAGGTGGTCGACCGATGACCGGACCCAGGATCGCGGTGATCGGCGGAGGCATCGTCGGCGCCGCCGTCGCCGAGCGGCTGACGCGGGTGGACCCGACCGCGCGGGTCGTGCTGATCGAGAAGGAGGAGGGCCTGGCCCGGCACCAGACCGGCCGCAACAGCGGCGTCGTGCACGCCGGGCTCTACTACGCCCCCGGCTCGCTCAAGGCCACGCTGTGCCGCCGGGGCGTGGGGCTGCTCAAGGAGTACTGCGAGCGGCGCGGCGTCGCCTACGACGAGATCGGCAAGGTGCTGGTCGCGCTCGACGCGGCCGAGGAGGGCCGGCTCGGTGACATCGAGGAGCGGGCCCGGGCCAACGGCGTGCCCGGCGTGCGGCGGATCGACGCCGAGGAGCTCCGCCGGATCGAGCCGCACGTCCGCGGCGTGGCCGGGCTGCACTCGCCGACGACGGCGATCGTCGACTACCCGGGCGTCACCCGAGCGCTCGCCGCGGACCTGGTCGAGCGCGGGGGAGAGGTCCGGCTGGGCGTCGAGGTCGTCGGGCTGGCCGAACGCGGCGCGCAGGTGCTGGTGACCGGACGGGCCACCGACGGGTCGCGGAGCGAGGAGCTGTTCGACCTTGTCGTGGCCTGCGCCGGGCTGCAGGCCGACCGGGTCGCCGAGCTGGCCGGCGATGCGCCGGACCCGCGGGTGGTGCCCTTCCGCGGCGAGTACTACCTGCTCCGGCCCGAGCGCCGGCACCTGGTCCGGGGCCTGGTCTACCCGGTGCCCGATCCGCGCTACCCGTTCCTCGGGGTGCACCTGACCCCCCGGGTGGACGGCGAGGTGATGGTCGGCCCGAACGCGGTGATGGCGCTGGCCCGCGAGGGCTACGGCTGGACCACCGTCTCCCCGCGGGACCTCGCCGAGGTCGTCGGCTACCCGGGTTTCCGCCGCTTCGCCCGGCAGCACTGGCGCACCGGGATCAAGGAGATGGTGGGCTCGCTCAACAAGCGCGCCTTCGTCGCCGCCGCCCGCCGGTACGTGCCGGAGCTCTCGGTCGCCGACGTCGTCCCCGGTCCCCGGGGGATCCGGGCCCAGGCGCTGGACACCGACGGGGCGCTGGTCGACGACTTCCGGATCAGCCGCCGGGGCGCGGTCCTGGCCCTGCGGAACGCCCCCTCGCCCGGCGCGACCTCGTGCCTGGCGATCGCCGAGCACGTGGTCGACCAGGTGCTCGGGACCGACACGGCCGGCGCCGCGTGAGCGCGCCCGCCGGCCGGTCCACCATCCCGACGCCCGGAGGAGAAGAGCTGTGCGACTGACGTCCCTGCGGATCGATGGTGCCGAGCCGGCGGCGCTGGTGCGGCCGTCCGGTGCCGTGCTGCTCACCGCCGTGAACGAGGCCCT
>NZ_VNHW01000029.1 GCF_008124835.1 Blastococcus xanthinilyticus
TGCCCTGGAGACGGGGTGGGAGAGTAGGACGCCGCCGGACAACCATTCCCGAAGGGGCCCCAGCATCCGTGCTGGGGCCCCTTCGTGCGTTCCCCGTTCGTCCATTCGGTCTTCGTGCGCTCACTCTCAAGCAGCGCGTCGTCGGAGGTGTCGGCCGAGTCGGTCGCGCGTGCCCCGGTCGTCAGGCCGGCGGCGCGGCATGGGCCTGCACACATGCATCGCGGCCGATGCATCGAGGGCCTGTTCCGTCACGTGGCGGAACAGGGCCTCGATGCGGTCAGCGCCCGGGTGGGTGTTCGCCAGTGGGATCAGGGCACGACGCGACGGATGCCCGGGTAGGTGATCAGTGCGATGACGAGCGCGACCAGGGCGGGCAACCCGATCGTGAGGGTGGCGGCCGACTGGTCGACGAACCAGCGGCCCACGCTCCCCCAGGCATCACGCCAGGTGATCAGGATCGCGAGGCCGCCGAAGAAGAGCAGCGACGCGATGATCAGGCCCCAGGTGCCACCCTGCCCCCAGCGCTTGTGCACGACGCCGACGCCCACGCCGGCGAACGTGAAGATCAGCATCGGTGCACCGGAACTCAGGATCTGCAGGAACGGGTTGTCCGCCTCGAACACGGCCGGCGCCCAGAAGTCCAGCCCGGCGCCCCAGCCGCCGGTCGCGTTCTCGATGGCGACGAGCACGGCGATCGCCACGCCGTAGAAGAGGGACTGGACGACGGCGACGAGGGCTGTCCCGAGGTAGAAGGTGCGCCGGCTCAGGCTGACCCCCATGGCGAAGGGCAGCAGCTGGGTCACCGCCTGCACGTACACCGCCAGGACGGTGAAGTAGAGGGCGAGCACGCCTCCGGAGAAGCTGTTCTCGTCCTCGCCGGCCGGCGTGAGGTGCCAGACCACGACGTTGACGGCGAAGCTGATCGAGACGACCAGCCACGGGATGCCGAGGATGACGAGCGGGTGGATGAGGTGCAGGCGTGCGGCCTGCAGGACGCGGTGCATCAGGAGACCTCCTCGAGGTCCGTGGCGGGGGTGAGGGAGCGCGGGCCGCGCGCGGCGGGGGCCTGCAGGCTCATGGCGACCACGAGCTGCTGCAGGTTGGTGGGCTCGACGGAGAGGCCATGTGCCGCGGCCGAGCCGCGGTCCGCCGGTCGGGCGAGGCGGATGACGGCCCGCGACCGGCCGGCGAGCGACTCGGTGTGCAGCAGCTCGTGCTTCCGGGCGAAGGCCTGCACCGCCTCCTCGGGGCCGGTCACCGTGAGGGCGCTGTTGCGCAGCGACTCGGCGTCGGCGTCCAGCAGCACCCTTCCCCGGTCGAGCAGGAGGACGTGCTCCAGGAGCCCGGCGATCTCCTCGATGAGGTGCGTGGAGAGGACGACGGTGCGCGGGTGCTCGGCGTAGGCGGCGATCAGCCGGTCGTAGAACAGCTGGCGCGCGACGGCGTCCAGCCCGAGGTAGGGCTCGTCGAAGAGCGTGAGCGGTGCCCGCGAGGCGAGGCCGATGATGATGCCGACCGCGGAGTTCATCCCGCGGGACAGCTTCTTGATGGGGCGCCGTCCCGGCAGGTCGAAGTCGGCCAGCAGGGTGCGCGCCAGGTCGGCGTCCCAGTCGGGGAAGAACAGGCCCGCCGCCGTCATGGCGTCCTGCACGCGGAAGTGGTCCGGGTACCGCTGCCCCTCCTTGATGAAACAGATGTCCCGCAGCACCCGGTCGTTCTCGTAGGGGCGGGCGCCGAAGACCTCGACCCGGCCGCTGGTGGGCACCCGCTGGCCGGTCAGCACCTGCATCAGGGTGGTCTTGCCGGCCCCGTTGCGGCCCAGCAGGCCGGTGATGGCGCCCTCCTCGAACGCGGTGTCGACGCCGTCGAGCGCGGTGTGCCCCCGGAAGCGCATGGTGACGTCCTGGACGGTCGCTGCGGCGGTCATCGCTGGGTCTCCCACTCGTGGATCATGGCCGCGAGGTCGCGGGCGGGGATGCCGAGCTTCTGGGCCTCGGCCATCAGGGGGCGGACGTACTGGTCGGCGAACTCGCTGCGCCGACGCTTGAGCAGCTGCTCGCGGGCGCCCGTGGCGACGAACATCCCGACTCCTCGTCTCTTGTAGAGGACCCCGTCGGTGACCAGCTCGTTGAGGCCTTTGGCCGCGGTGGCGGGGTTGATCCGGTGGAAGGCGGCGAGCTCGTTGGACGAGGGCGCCTGGGTCTCCTCGGCGAGGGACCCGTCGACGATCGCGTTCTCGATCAGGTCGGCGACCTGGCGGAAGATGGGCCCGCCGTCGTCGATCACGGGTACGGCCCCCTGCACCTTGCGAACAGGTGCTCTGGTTCATTACTCATGTAATGAACCATAGGACCATGGTCGCCCTGGACGCAAGACCGTGGCGCCGCACCACGTTCCGGGGCTCCGGGCTGCCGGCGCGGGCCCGGTGCGACAGTGGGGGCCGACCACGAGGAGAGGACCCGACCTGCGCACCGACACCACCCCCGTTCGAGCCCCGCGGCGGGGCCGTTCCCGGCGGTGGCTGCTGGGTGCCTCGGCCGTCGTCCTCGTCGCGGCCGGCGCTGCGACGGCAGTGGTCCTGCTGGATCCCGCGGACTCCGCGGGCACCGTCACCACGGCACCGACCACCCCGGCACCGACCACCACGGCACCGACCACCACGGCACCGACCACCACGGCACCGACCACCACGGCACCGACGACCACGGCACCGACGACCACGGCACCGACCCCGCGGACGCCGCCGAGCACGCCGCCCGAGCCCGCCCCGCCCCCCGCTCCGCCGACGTTCGACCGCAGCCGGCTGTCCATCGACGCGCCGGACAGCATCTGGGTGGTGGTCGACAAGCTCCGCTCGCTCGCCCCGATCGACTACCGGCCGGCCGACCTGGTGGACGTCGGCGGCGGCTACCAGCTGCGGTCGGAGGCCGCCCGGGCGATGACGGAGATGCTGGCCGAGGCGGCCGCGGCCGGGCTCGTCATCTCCGTGGAGAGCGCCTTCCGGCCCTACGACCACCAGCAGCGCCTGTTCGCCAACGCGGTGGCGCGCTTCGGGGAGGACGGCGCCGAGCAGCGCAGCGCCCGTCCCGGCTTCAGCGAGCACCAGACCGGGCTGGCCGCCGACCTGGGTGGCGGCGGGTGCCACATCGAGAGCTGCTTCGCCACCACGGCGGAGGGGCAGTGGGTGGCCGCCAACGCGCACCGCTTCGGATTCCTCGTCCGGTACCCGGACGGGTCCCAGGGCATCACCGGCTACAAGTTCGAGCCCTGGCACGTCCGGTACGTCGGGGTGGAGCTGGCGACCGAGCTGCACGACACCGGGGTCGCCACGCTGGAGGATTTCTTCGGGCTGCCAGCCGCGCCGGAGTACGCCGGCTGACCGTGCCTCACAGGGCCGCGGCGAGCGCCTCCAGGTCCTCGAGGGTCGCGTCCAGGTGCGGGGAGACCCGCAGCACCGGGCCGGTCATCTCCCCCGGTGCGCGCTCCGGGCCGATGGCGCTCAGCACGATGCCGTGCTCGGTGAGGAGCCGGGTCCGCGTCTCGACGACGTCGGTGCCCTCGGGCGGCCGGAGCGTCGTGGTGGCGGTGGGCTCGGCGGCCGGCTCGACGACCCGCCACCCGGCGACGCCGTCCAGCAGCTCCCGGGTGGCCCGGCCTAGCGCGGCCAGCCGCGCGCGCACCCGGTCCGGGCCGGCGGCGAGGTGCTCGCCCAGCGCCACGACCAGCCCGACCCGGCCGGCCACGTGCGCCTCGCCGGACTCGAACGCCCGTAGCGGCGGCTCGCCCTCCGGCTCGGGCAGCACCGGGACGAGCTCCGCGGCGATCGCCGGCCGGGCGAACAGCATCCCCACGCCCCGGGGGCCGGCCAGCCACTTGCGGGAGGTGCCGTAGACGACGTCGGCGCCGAGGTCGACGTCGACGTGCCCGAGGGACTGGGCGGCGTCGAGCACCAGCGGTACGCCCGCGGCGCGGCACAGGTCGGACACCTCGCGGGCCGGCTGGAGCAGCCCCCGGTGGCTGCCGACGTGCGTCAGGTGCACGAACCGCGGCGGATCGGTGGCCAGCAGCCGCGCCACCCCGTCGAGGTCGGCGCGGCCCAGCCCGTCGACCGGCAGCGGCTCGGGACGGAGGCCCGCGGCCCGGAGCTGGGCGACGTTCGGCGCGTACTCACCGGGCAGGCAGGCCACCCGGCTGCCGGCCGGCAGCCGCCAGCCGCCGAGCAGCGCCGCCAGGGCCGCCTGCGCGGACTCCACGAAGGCGACGTCGGCGGCCGCCATGCCGACCAGGCCGCCCAGCACGGAGCGGCCCTGCTGCAGCAGGTGGTCGGCGGTGGCCTCTGCGACGTAGCCGCCCAGCTCCGCCTCGTGCCGGGCGTGGTGCGCCGCGGCCTCCAACGCCCGGTGGCTCTGCCGGCTGGACGCGGCGCTGTCCAGGTGGATGCCGGGCGGCCGGGGCCGCACCGACCGCCAGGCGGCGCCCAGGTCCTCGGAGGGCAGGCCTCCCGAGGGAAGGGCGCCGTGGTCCGGATCGGTCACCGGGAACACGCCGGGCGCCGCTCAGCTGTCCAGCACACCGCGGGCCACCGAGACCCCCGAGTGCGCCGGGTCGCCGTCCAGGGGCTCGACGGAGACGTCGACGATCGGGTACGCGGCCAGATCGAGACCCTCCGGCAGCTCGAAGGTCTGGCTGCCCGGCCGCAGGACCCCCAGCGGGACCATCTCCACGACGTCGGGCTCGATCAGCCAGATCTCGTAGTACTCCCCCGCCAGCGCAGGCGCGTCGAGGTCGACCTGCAGGGCCCGGGACCCGTCGTCCCGGACGACGACCTCGGCCCGGCCGGAGGCAGGGTCCTCGCCGAGGGGGTCCAGCGCCACCGCGGTGACCGGCTCGGCGTCGTCCCCGCCCTGCAGCACCGCCACCGCCCCGGCGCCCACCACGGCTCCGACGACCGCGGCCGCCGCGGCCAGCAGCAGCCGGGGGCGGCGGGACCGGAGGGGCACCACCCGGGCGCCGGGCGCGGACTCGTCCGGCGGCTCGGCGGCGGTGGAGCCGGCGGCGGAGGCCGCGACGGCGGGAGGCAGGACGGCGGGAGGCTCGTCGGCGGGAGCCGCGACGGCGGGGGGCGCGACGGAGACCCCGGTGGCGGCCGCGATGGACGCCCACACCGACGCCGGCGGTGTCACCGGCGCGGCGGGGACGGCGAACTCGGGCACCGCCACGGCGTCGACCGCCCGCCGCAGGGCGGCCACCTCCGCCCGGCACTGCGCGCAGGACGCGAGGTGGGCGGCGTCGTCCGCCGGCAGGGTCTCGCCCAGCGCGGCGAGGGCGATCTGGTCAGGCTGTGAGTGCGGCACCGTCCACCTCCAATCGGGTCCTCAGGCGTTCGAGAGTGCGGCGGATATGGGATTTCACCGTGCCCAGCGGGATGCCGGTCTGCTCGGCGATCTGGGCGTGGGTGAGGTCGGCGAAGAACGCCAGCTCGATGATTCCGCGCTGCGGTTGCCCCAGGCGGTCCAGCTCGTCGAGCACGAGCATCCGGTCGGCGACGGCGGTGTCGACGGCGGGCGTGGCCCCGTCGCCCGGTGCGGCCTGAGCCTGGCTGATGGCGGCCTCGGCCTCCCGCCGGAGCCGGTCCCGTCGCGCCCACGTGTCGGCGATCTTGTGCCGGCAGACCCCGGTCAGCCACGCGGGCAGCGGCCCCTGCTCCGGTCGGTACCGGGTGCGCCCGGTCCAGGCGGAGATGAAGGTCTGCTGCGTGACGTCCTCGGCGTCCGGGCCGGAGCCGAAGGCGCGCACCGCCATGCCGTGCACCTGGCCGGCCCACCGCTCGTAGGCCAGCGCGAGCGCCTGCTCGTCGCCGGCGGCGAACCGGCGGCCCACCTCGGCGTCGTCCGGCTCCGCGGCGCCGGGCGGCGCGGGTCGCGGATCGGAGGTCACGCCCCGGACGCTACCGAGGCCGGCCGTCCGTGGGGGGAGCACCCCGGTCACGGCGCGCTGCCGACCACCGGCTCGGCGACCACGACGACGTTGTCGCGGTAGCTGCGGTACTCCGGGAGGAAGGGACCGCCGCAGGTGATGAGCACCAGCCGCGGGGGCCCCGCGCGGGCGAAGAGGGTCTCCACCGGGAGCGTCTCCTTGTGCAGGAGCTCCCGGCTGACCACCCGCCAGCGCGTGGTGATCCCGGCGTCGTCGGTCACGGTGACCTCGTCGCCGGGAGCGATCTCACGGAGCCGGAAGAGGGCGCCGGCCCCCTGCTCGGCGTCGTCCACGTGCCCGGCCAGGACGGCGTTGCCGGCCTCCCCGGGGCGTGGCCCGAAGCGGTACCAGCCGACCCGGCCGACGTCCTCGGGCAGCGCCATCTGGCCGTCGTCGGTGACGCCGACGGCGTCCAGCGGGGCGCCCGCCCCGAGCCCGGGCAGCTCGACCCGGACCGGGGGCGGGCTTCCCGGTTCGGCGGCGGGGGAGGCGTCGCGCACCCCGACCGACGGCGGGTCCGCCCGCTCCGGGAGCGCCGTCGGGGGGACGGCGGGAGCGGGCAGCGCCTGCTCGAGCGATGGTCCCGCCGCCGCGTCCGGCCGGGTGACGACCCAGGCGGTCGGGGCTCCGACCGCGAGGGCCAGGCCCACGGCGACGGCTGCGGCGGCGGGACGCATCAGGTGCTCCTGCGCTCGACCGCGGTCAGCGGCCGGCGCGGGCGAGCCGGACGGCGCCCGCCGCGGCCAGCGCGACCCCGGCGAGGGCGGCCGCACCCACCGGCAGCGGGACGCCGGAGTCGTCGGCCAGGCCGGCGTTCCCGCCCGGGACGCCCGCCGGAGCGGAGTGCGAACCGTCGATGTTCTGGACGGCGAGCTCGTAGCCGGCCTCCTGCGAGCCCCACGCGTAGACGATCGTCGTGGTGCCCTCGGCCAGCGTCAGGTCGGCCGGGCCGATGGCCACGGTGTCCGTGCCCGCGAGCACGACGTCGGCGCTCACGGTGCCGGCCGGCACGGTGAGGGACTCGCCGTTGGGGTTGGTGAGCCCGTCGACCACGACCTGGCCACCGGCGCGGACGTCGACGGCGGGCGCGGCGGCGACGTGCCGCACGGTGACCCGGGCCTGGCCGGCCGGGATGTCACCGGTCTCGTTGACGAACGGGGTCAGCGCCGGCTCGCCCCCCTCGGTGAGGTGGGCGACCACCGTGGCGTTGGCGCCCGCGGGCACCGCCACGTCGTCGGCCGACAGCAGCGGGTCGCCGGACGCGTCGGCGGCGTCGGCCGGGTAGAGCGCCAGGTCGTAGCTCCCCGCCGGCAGCTGCAGCGGGCCGGCGAGCGTGCCGGGCTGGAAGTCGTCGATCAGTCGCTCGCCGTTGGCGTAGACGTCGACCGGGGTGTCCGGTACGCCGTGCAGGACGGAGACGGTCGCGGTGTGGCTGTCGGCCAGCGCCGGCGTCGCCATCAGGACCAGCGCACCCGTGGCGCTGAGGACACCGGCAGTTCGGCCGAGCGTGCGGTTCGTGCTCACGGTGGTTCCTCTCGTCGAAGTGTTGTGCTACACCCCTGCTTCCGGCGGGGTCGGCCGTGCGGATGCAGGTACGGCACGATGAGGTCGTGGGCGATCGGGACCGGGACGTCGAGGGACGGGCCCGGAACGCGCGGCCGCGCGACGCGCTGGGCCGGCCGCTGCCGCACGGCGCGGTCGGTGAGGAGCGGGCGCCGGAGGGCGTCGTCCGGGCGCCGGCGGTGGCGCTGGCCGAGGCCCAGGCGCTGCTGGACGCGGGCCGCCCCTTCCACGCCCACGAGGTGCTCGAGGACGCCTGGAAGTCGGCGCCGGAGGCCGAGCGCGAGCTGTGGCGGGGGCTGGCGCAGCTCGCCGTCGGCCTGACGCACGCGGCCCGGGGCAACGGCCGGGGTGCGCGGACCCTGCTGGAGCGTGGCGCGGGGAACATCGCCGGCTACGCGGCCGCGCCGCCCCACGGGGTGGACGTCGACGGGCTGGGGGCGTGGGCGAGGAGCCTGGCCGCAGCGCCGGGTTCGGGCGCCGACCCGGCCGCTGTCGCCCCCCGGTTGACCGGTTCGGCGGTGCACGACCGGGGCACACCGCGACGATGACGACGAACGCCACGCGTGGCGATGGGTTTCGGATCGCGGCGGTGCTCACCGCCGCCGTCGCCCAGATCGCCGGCAGCCCGCTGGGCACCGCGATCGCCGATCGCAGCGTGGGTGCGGTCAGCGACGAGACCGGCTCGCTGATCACCCCGGCCGGCTACGCCTTCGCCATCTGGGGCGTCATCTTCGCCGGCTCGTTGGCCTGGGCGGCCTACCAGGCGTTGCCGGCCCAGCGCGGCCGCGAGCTGCACCGGCGCACCGGGTGGCCGCTGGCCGCGGCCTTCGCCGGCAACACGGCGTGGGAGATCGCCTTCCCGCTGATCGGCATCTCGGTCCCGCTGGTCCCGCTGGTGCTGCTGTTCTGCATCGTGGCGGCCACCGCGGTCGCCTGGGCGCGGCTGCAGGACCTCAGGATCGAAGGGCTGGGCCGGTTGCTGCCGGCCGCGGTGACGGGTCTGCTGCTCGGCTGGGTGACCGTCGCAGCGGCGGTCAACGCCGGGCAGGCCGGGGTGGCCCTGGGGGCGCCGGCGTCCGGCACCACCGCCCAGGTGTGGGCGGTCGTGGTGCTGGCGGTCGTCAGCCTGATCGCGTCGGCGCTGGTGCTGGCGGCGCGGCACGCCGCCGGACCGTTCGCGCTCGCCGTCGTCTGGGGGCTGGTCGCCGTCGCGGTCGCCGGGCCCCCGACCCCGGTCGTCATCGCCGCCTTCGCCGCCGCCTCGGCCGTCGCGGTCGCGCTCGTCGTCCGCACCGCGGTCCACCGGGACCCAGCGACGTTGCTCGTCGGCTGACGTCACCCGGCCCGCGCTCCGGCGAGCCTGCCGGCTCAGGCGGAGCGGCCCAGGCCCTCCAGGCCCAGCACCCGCGACAGGCCGGTGCGGCGCAGCAGCTCCAGGGTCCGGCGGCTCGGCCCGCGGAGGACCACGCTGCCGCCCCGCGCCCGGCAGGTGCGGTGCGCGGACAGGAGGCTGGCCGCCGCCGCCCCGGTGAGGTGCTCCACGCCCCGGACGTCGACGACGACCCAGCGCGCACCCGTGAGCAGGGCGTCGTGCAGCAGCCAGCGGATGTCGGCCACCCCCTCGGCGAGCATGTCGTCGGTCACCCGCAGCACCACCTCGTCGGGGCCGTGCCCGGGCGCGACACCGCCGGGGAGGGGAATCCGGTGGACGCGGTCGGCAGGGCGCACGTCGGCCTCCTCGGCGGTCGGTGTCCGCGCGGTCTGCCAGCAGCTTCGCGGCCCGAGGTTGCGACCTCCCGGGCAGCGACATTGCGATCGCATGACGGGAGCCGGCGGACCCTGGGGCCGCGTTCCGCGGTGGCAGCATGACCGCGTGTCGCTGCGGATCCTCATCGTGGAGGACGACGACTCCATCCGCACCGCGCTGCGGTGGGCTCTGGAGGACGAGGGGTACGACGTCGCCGAGGCGGCGTCCGGGGAAGAGGCCGTCCGCATGGTCGGCATCGCGGCGCCGGACATGATGATCGTCGACCTGATGCTGGGGTCGATGGACGGCTTCGCCGTCATCCGCGAGGTGCGGGAGGGCCACGACCTGCCCGTCGTGGTGGTCAGCGCCCGTGCCGACACGCAGGACATCGTCGCCGCGCTGGAGGTCGGCGCGGACGACTACGTGACCAAGCCCTTCCAGATCAAGGAGATCACCGCGCGGCTGCGGGCCCTGCGGCGCCGGACCGCGCCGCCGCCGGCGGGCGCGCCGTCCGCCGGCGCGCGGCCGGGCGTCGTCCTCGACTCCGACCCGTACGAGCCGCTGGTCCTCCGGGAGGCCAGCGGCACCGTCCACCGCGGCGACCGGCAGGTCCCGCTCACGCTGACCGAGTACCGCGTGCTGTGCGAGCTGGCCGGCGCGCCGGGGCGGGTGTTCAGCCGGCAGGCGCTGCTGGAACGCGTCTGGGAGCACGGGTTCTTCGGCGACGAGCGGATCGTCGACGTCCACGTGCGACG
This sequence comes from Blastococcus xanthinilyticus, assembly GCF_008124835.1. Lineage (GTDB taxonomy): Bacteria > Actinomycetota > Actinomycetes > Mycobacteriales > Geodermatophilaceae > Blastococcus > Blastococcus xanthinilyticus. Next base: position 10,042 of record NZ_VNHW01000029.1, read on the forward strand.
GCTGCGGACGAAGATCGAGCGCGACCCGAGCTCGCCGCAGCTCGTGGTCACGGTCCGGGGCCTGGGCTACCGCCTGGACCCGCAGTGAGCCGCTGGTGAGCCGGGTTCCGGGGCGGCGGGGGCTGCGGGCGCGGATCGTGCTCGGCTTCGCGGCCAGCACCCTGCTGGTGTCGGCCGTGCTGGTCACGACCACCTGGCTGCTCGCGCGCAGCTACGTGGTGGAGCAGCGGGAGCAGGCGCTCACCCAGCAGGCGTTCGCCGACGCCGACGTGCTGCGCAACCGAATGTCCACCGCGGGCGCGGACGTGGGCCGGGTGCTCGGGGAGCTGGTGCCGTTCGGGGACGCGGAGGTCGTCGTGCGCAGCGGGGAGGACTGGTTCTCCTCGAGTCTGGACGTCGGCGGCCGGAACGTCCCGGGGGAGCTCCAGGACGTCGTGGCCACGGGCGCGGCGGGGGCGATGCGGGTGGAGACGCCCGACGGCCCGCAGCTCGTCGTCGCCGTCCCGGTGGTGAGCGCCGGGATCGAGTTCTACGCGGTGTCGCCGCTGGACGACCTGGAGCGGCTGCTGCGCACGCTGGCCCTCGTCCTGGGGGCCGGGGCGTGCGTGGCCACCCTGGCCGGCGCGGGCTTCGGGGCGTGGGCCAGCCGGCGCGCGGTGCTCCCGCTTGAGCAGGTGGCCGGCGCCGCGACGAGGATCGCCGGCGGCGAGCTGTCCACCCGCCTCCCGGCGACCGACGACCCCGACCTGGTGGGCATCGTGGCCGCCTTCAACAGCATGGTCGATGCCCTCTCCGCGCGGATCAGCCGCGACGCCCGGTTCGTCGGCGACGTCAGCCACGAGCTGCGCAGCCCGCTCACCAGCCTGACCACGAGCGTCGAGGTGCTGGCCACCCGGCGCCAGGAGCTGCCGGCGCGGGCGCAGGAGGCGCTGGCGCTGGTGGAGGGTGAGGTGACGCGGCTGCGGGTGACCCTGGACGACCTGCTGCAGCTGGCCTGGTTCGACGGCGCCGGCCCGCTGCTGGACGCCGCCCCGGTCTCCATGGGCGAGCTCGTCCGGGAGGTGCTGGAGGGAACCGGCCGGGACGTCGGCCTGCTGGTGGCCGAGCCCGGCGACGGGACCACCGTGCTCGGCGACAAGTCGCGGCTGGAGCGGGCGGTGCGCAACCTCCTCGACAACGCCGACCGCTACGGGGACGGGCCGGTGCGGGTGGCGGTCCACCGCTGCGAGGGCACGGTGCTCGTGACCGTGGACGACGCTGGGCCGGGCGTGCCGGTGCTCGACCGCGAGCGGATCTTCGAGCGCTTCGCCCGCGCGCCCGGCTCGGCCCGGCGCTCGGTGCCCGGGGCCGGGCTGGGGCTGGCCATCGTGGCCGAGACCACGGCGCAGCACGGCGGGACGGCGGAGTGCGCCGACAGCCCGGCCGGCGGCGCCCGCTTCGTGCTCTCGTTGCCGGCGGCGCGCTCATGAGCCGCCTGGGCGCCGCCGGCCTGCTGGGCGTGCTCCTCACGGCGACGGCGTGCGGGGTGCCCACCGGTGACGACCCGTCGACGATCGCGCCGTCCGACGTCCCGTACGGGCTGGCCGCGCCGGCGCCGCGGGCCACCGCCGAGCAGACGCCCGTCCCCCGCGAGGAGGCCGGCTGGGCCTACCTGGTCGGCGCCGACGGGGCGCTCGTCCCGCTGGCCCGCGACAGCGGCGCCGGCTCGCCCGAGCAGCGGCTCGGCATGCTGCTCGCCGCGCTGGCGGACGGGCCGACCGACGAGGAGCGGGCCCGGAGGCTGTCCACCGCGCTGCCCGCCGGGGTGACCCTCTCGGTGGGCGGCATCGACGGTGCCACCGCGACGATCGACCTCTCCGCGGCGGCGCCGCTGCCGTCCGGGGTGGCGAGCCGGCAGGCTGTGGCGCAGATCGTGCTGACCGCCACGAGCCTGCCGGGGGTCGAGGCGGTGCTGCTGACCAGCGAGGGGGAGCCGGTGGAGGCCCCGCTGCCCTCCGGCGCGCTCACCGACGAGCCGCTGCTCCCGGCCGACTACGCCGTCTTCCTCAGCCCCCCGCCGGCGACCGGCCCGGCTGCTCCCGCGACGCCGCGGCCCTCGACCACGGAGCCGCAGGCGTCCCCCACCGCGCCACGCCCCTTCGTCGCCGACACCCGACCGGACACCGCCGTGCCCTCCGCCGGCGCGGCGGTGACCGTGACCGACGTGCGGGTCGGGCAGCACGAGGGCTTCGACCGGGTCGTCTTCGTGGTCGACGGCGCCGGGCTCCCCGGCTGGGACGTGCGCTACGTGCCGGAGGCGCGGTCGGCGGGCAGCGGGCTGCCGGTCGAGGTGGCGGGGGAGGCCGTCCTCCGGGTCGTCCTCACCGGTGTGGGCCTGCCGGGGGACACCGGCGTCGCGCCGTACTCCGGGCCCGACCCGCTCGGCCTCGGCGGGCCGGCCGTTGACGAGGTGTCCGTCGACTCGGTGTTCGAGGGGGAGCTGGTGGCCTTCCTCGGCACCGCCGCCGAGCGGCCCTTCCGGGTCTACCGGCTCCAGGACCCCAGCCGCGTGGTGGTGGAGGTGCTGCACCAGGGCTGATCCGCGCGGGAGCTGGACACCGGCGCGCTCCCGGACCGGGGAGCCCACCGGCGTGCAGATCCCGCACGGGCGGGGGAGGTCACCAGCGGTGCGCGACGTCGATCACGAGGCGCACGGCGTCGTCGTTCCCCGGGGCGCCGAGCAGGACGAACGTCCGGAACGGCAGCCGGGCGCGGGTGCCCACCCCCAGCGTGGTGCTGCCCTCGTACGAGCCGGCCCAGGCGACCTGCTCGAACGTCCGGAACCCGGCGACGTCGACGACCGCGCCGCGGCTGGGCGGCAGGTAGGTGGCGTTGCCGTGCCGGTCGTAGGCCGGGGCGTCGACGACGACCTCCAGGGCGGCGCCACCGGCCAGCGGCACGGGCGCGCCCGAGCCGACCTCGTGCACCGCGTCGACGTAGCGGACCGACCAGCCGGTCGCCGCCGCCGGGCCGCGCAGGTCGACGACCAGGCGGTCGAAGCAGGCGTGCCGTCCGGCGCGCACGTCGCTCACGGTCAGGCCGGCGGCGGCGGCCGCGCTGCTCTCCGGCAGCGAGCCCCACACCAGGCCGCAGTACGGCGCGCGGGCCGAGCCCGCGGCGGCCGCCGGGGTGAGGAACCCCAGCAGCAGCGCGACCACCCCGGCGAGGACCGCCAGGGGACCGAGTCGGAATCTGTTCACGATGCCCTCCATCAGCCGGGCCCGTGCCCCGTTGGCGCGGGCCTGCGAGGAAAGGTGTACTCCCGGATCGGGGCGCCGAAAGCCGCCGCAACAGCCTCTCCACCAGGTCGTCGCGGGCGTCATGCCGTCGTCGCGCCACCGCAATCCCGGCGGTCCCGGGGGCCGCCGGACAGGCCCGGATCAGCGGCCGCGGAGGCGGGTGAAGCGGTCCAGCGCGACCTGCCGCTCGTGCGCGTGGTCGACCACGGGCCCGGGGTAGCCGGCCGGGATGCCGCCGGGGGCGGTCCACGGCTCGTGCACGTGCTTCGGGTCGAGGTCGCGCAGCTCGGGCACCCAGCGCTTCACGTAGGCGCCGTCGGGGTCGAACTTCTTCCCCTGGGTGATCGGGTTGAACACCCGGTAGTACGGCGAGGCGTCGGTGCCGGTGCCGGCGACCCACTGCCAGCCGTGGTTGTTGCTGGCCAGGTCGCCGTCGACCAGGTGCTCCATGAAGTACTTCGCGCCCAGCGTCCACTCCTGGTGCAGGTCCTTGACCAGGAACGAGGCGACGATCATCCGCACCCGGTTGTGCACGTAGGCCTCGCCCAGCAGCTGCCGCATGCCGGCGTCGACGATCGGGAAGCCGGTGCGCCCGGCCTTCCAGGCGGCGACCAGCTGGTCGGCGTCCGGACCGCTGTCGTAGCCCATGGCCCGCAGCTCCGGCTTCAGGTACTCGCGGGCGGACTCCGGCCGGTGCCACAGGACGTCGGCGTAGAAGTCCCGCCAGGCCAGCTCGTCGGTGTACCGGCGCACCGACTCGCCCTGCTCGCCGGCCAGGTCGGCGACGAGCGTGCGCGGGTGGATGCAGCCGTACTTCAGATAGGCGGACAGCCGGCTGGTGCCGCTCGTGCCCGGGGTGTTGCGACCCTCGGCGTAGCCGGTCAGCCGCTCGTCGCGGAAGCGCGCCCAGGCGGCGAGCGCCGCGGCCTCCCCGGCGGGCGGAAGGGCGACGCCCCCGAGCTCCGGCGCCGGGGGCGGGGCGTCGGAGCGGACGCCGGTGCGCCACCGGACGTCGTCGGGGGAGGCCGCCGGGGCGCGCCAGCCGTGCTCGCGCCAGGCCCGGGCGAAGGGGGAGAAGACCTGGAACGGGGTGCCGTCGCGCTTGGTGACCCGCCCCGGGGTGACCAGGTACGGCGAGCCGGTGCGCACCAGCGGCACGTCGCCCAGGGCGCGCTCCACCGCCGCGTCGCGACGCCGGCCGTACGGGCCGGCGTCGGCGCTTCCGTGCACCGAGGTGGCCCCCACCTCGGCGGCGAGGTCGGGCAGCACCCGGGCCGGGTCGCCGCGCCGCAGGACCAGCGCGCCGCCGAGGTCGGCGTCCAGCGCGGCCAGGCAGTCGAGCAGGAACCGACGGCGCGGGTTCCCGGAGGGGTCGTAGAGCCGGTCGTCGAACACGAAGACGGGGACGACGTCGCCGTCCGGGCCGGCCGCGTCGCGGGCGGCCAGCAGGGCGGGGTGGTCGCCCAGCCGGAGGTCGCGGCGGAACCAGAGCAGCGCGGTCGGCACCGGCCGAGCCTAGGAACGTTCCCCGCCACCCGCCCGGCGGGAGGTCACTGCGTCAGGAGGGCGAGCAGCCAGGTCACGCCGGCCAGGAGGACCAGGAACACGCTCATCGAGGCGACGACCGCCCCCGGTCCCGGGGTGATCCGGCGACCGGTGCGCGGGTCGGCCACCGGCTGCTGGCGCCGGAGCTGGCCGACCATGGGCGGAAGCCAGAGCAGCGCGCCGACGAGCAGGGCGACCCCGGCCGGCATGCCGTGCACCCGCTCGTCCGTGACCAGGCCGAAGATGCCGTTGGCGATGAGCCAGCCGCACGCCAGGCCGAGCACCATCAGCCCGATCCCGGCGAGCCGGGCGGTGAGCGGCCGCGGTCCGGCGAAACCGGCGGCGTACTCGGCGGCCGGCCCGAACGCCTCGACCGGCGTCTCGCCGGTCTCGGCGACGTGGCTCTCGACCTCGGCGACGATCTCGCCCATCCGCTCGGGTGCCACGTGGTGGCTGCGCAGGGCGCGCAGCAGGTCCCGCCGGTAGGTCGCGGTGTCGGTGGTCATCGGGAACTCCTCACGGACGGGAGCAGACCGGCGGCCCGCTCGGTGAAGGACTGCCAGGCGGCGGCGCGGGCGGCGAGGTGCTCGGCGCCGGCCGTGGTGACGGCGAAGTACTTGCGGCCGGGCCCGCCGGCGCCCTCGCGCCAGGAGGAGGTCACCAGGCCCTCCTCCTCGAGGCGGTTGAGCACCGGGTAGAGCGTGCCGCCCTTCACGGTGCCCAGCCCTCCTGCTTGCAGGCGTTGAGCGACCGCGTAGCCGTAGGTCTCCTCGTCGGCCACCGCGGCGAGCACGCACAGTGGCAGCACTGCGCGCAGCCACTCGCTGGGCCAGGTGTCGTTCGGCATGACTAGAGCGCAATGCCGACTAGTCAGGATGTCTATCTAGTCAGGATGTCGGATCAGTCGAACGGGCATTCCGCTGATCGGGGGCGGCGGGCGCGGGTGATCGGGGCGATCATGGTCGGGTGCCCGAGTTGCCCGAGGTGGAGGCGCTGGCCGCGTTCCTGCGCGAGGACGCCGTCGGCCACGTGCTGACCCGCGCCGACCTGGCCGCGGTGCAGGCGATCAAGACGTTCGACCCCCCGCTGTCGGCGCTGGGCGGGCTGGAGATCACCGGCGCCGGCCGGCACGGCAAGTTCCTCGACCTCGACGTCTCCGGCCTGCACCTCGTCGTCCACCTGGCCCGGGCCGGCTGGCTGCACTGGCGGGAGAACCTGCCGACGGCGCCGCCCAAGCCCGGCAAGGGGCCGCTGGCGCTGCGCGTGCACCTGGACGACGGCAACGGCTTCGACCTCACCGAGCAGGGGACGCGCAAGGGGCTGGCGCTCTACGTCGTGCGCTCGCCGGCCGAGGTGCCGGGCATCGCGCGGCTGGGGCCCGATGCCCTCCAGGTGGACCGGGAGACCTTCGCCGCCCTGATGGCCGGCCGGTCCGGGCAGCTCAAGGGCGCACTCACCGACCAGACGCTGCTCTCGGGCATCGGCAACGCCTACTCCGACGAGATCCTGCACGCCGCGCGGCTCTCGCCGTTCAAGATGGCCGACAAGCTGACCGACGACGAACTGGTCCGTCTCCACGAGGCGATGCGGGCCACGCTCACCGGTGCGCTGGAGCGCCAGGTGGGCCAGCGTGCGGCGACGATGAAGGGCGAGAAGCGCTCGGGCCTGCAGGTGCACGCGCGCACCGGCCTCCCCTGCCCGGTCTGCGGCGACACGGTGCGCGAGGTGAGCTTCGCCGACACGTCGCTGCAGTACTGCCCGACCTGCCAGACCGGCGGCAAGCCGCTGGCCGACCGGCGGATGAGCAAGCTCCTCCGCTAGCTGTACTGACCGGCCGCCCGGTCAGGCGCGCCCGAGCGGCAGCCAGGCGACCAGGCGGGCGACGGTGGACAGGCCTGGGCCCGGCTCGCCGGCCGGGTCTGGCTGCTCCGCCGCCGAGCCGACCGCGCTCCACCAGTCCTCCAGCTCCGGCGGCTCCAGGACGTCGATCCGCTGCCCGGGCCGGGGAACCACCAGCTGCGCTCCGCGCTTCTCCGCCGCGGCGCGCAGCCGCTGCGCGGGCTCGGCCCACCGGTGGAAGGCCAGGTTGAACGTGGCCCAGTGGATCGGGAGCAGGAGGCGCCCGCCGAGGTCCTCGTGCGCGCGCATCGCCTCCTCCGGGTCCATGTGGATGGCGTGCCAGGCGTCGTTGTAGGCGCCGATGGGCAGCAGCGTGAGGTCGAAGGGACCCAGCTGGGCGCCGATCCGCGCGAACGCGGGGGTGTAGCCGGTGTCCCCGCCGAAGAACACCCGGTGCCGCGGCCCGGTGATCGCCCACGACGCCCACAGCGTGGTGTCGCGGGAGAAGAAGCGACCGGAGAAGTGCCGCGCCTCGGTGCAGGTGAGGGTCAGCTCGCCGACCGTCGTGGCGCCGTCCCAGTCCAGCTCGACGATGCGCTCGTCGGGCACCCCCCACCTGCGCAGGTGCTCCCCGATGCCCAGTGGCACGACGAACGGCGCCGTCTGGCCGGTGAGCAGGGCCCGGACGGTGGGCAGGTCGAGGTGGTCGTAGTGGTCGTGGGAGATCAGGATCGCGTCGACCGGGGGCAGCTCGGCCAGCGGCATCGGCGCCGGGTGCAGCCGGGTCGGCCCGATCAGCGGCGAGGGCGACACCCGCTCGCCCCACACCGGGTCGACCAGCACCCGGCTGCCGTCCACCTCGAGCAGGGCGCTGGCGTGCCCGAACCAGGTGACGGCGAGCTCGCCGGCCCGGGAGGGCAGCTGCGAGGTGGCCAGCGGGATGCGGCCACCGGGCAGGCCGACGTGCCGCTCCTCGTGCCACTGCCGCAGCAGGCCGTTGCGGGCGTTGGCCGGGGAGAGCGCCGGCGTGGGCATGGTGTTGTGGAACCGGCCCTCGCTGAAGTGCGGCGAGCCGGCGACGACCGGGCGCAGCCGACGGCGGTGCGCGCCCAGCGCCGTGGGGATCCCCCAGGCGGCACGGGCCACCCAGCCGACGGGGAGGGCGAGCAGGGCAGCAGCGAGAGCGGTCCGGGGAAGCGGCACGCGCTCCAGCATCCCAGCCGGAGATGGATCCGCGCTGTGAACCAGGTGATGCCCCGTCGAGCCGCCCCGGAACGATCAGGTGACCTGGTCATCACGGGTCCTGGCTCACCACCGGTGGTGAGCCAGGACCCGGAATGATCAGGACGCTCCTATGACGGGTCAAGCCGCGAGCGGTGGTGATTCGAGGCGTCGGTAGAGCTCGCGGGCGATGTAGCGCTTGAGGCAGCGTTT
>NZ_VNHW01000030.1 GCF_008124835.1 Blastococcus xanthinilyticus
TAGCCGCGGCCGAAGACGAACGGGTCGCCGCCCTTGAGGCGCACGACCCGCTTGCCGGCGCGGGCGTGCTCGACCAGCAGCGCGTTGATCCGCTCTTGGGCCATGAACCGGCCGCGGGGCAGCTTCGAGGCGTCGACCACCTCCGCGCCCGGGGCGAGCGTCGGGAGCAGCGACTGGGGGGCGAGGTGGTCGACCAGCACGACGTCGGCCCCGGCGAGCGCCTGCCGGCCGCGGACGGTGATCAGCCCCGGGTCGCCCGGCCCGCCGCCGACGAGCACGACGCGGCCGCCCGCTCCGTCGGGAACGGCCGGGGCCGTCGCCGGGCCGGGAGAGGTGGCGCTGCCCGATGCCGGGTCGTCGGCGCGGGTGCAGAAGATCCGGCGGCGCTCGGCGTCGGCCACCACGGCCGCGTCCACCACCGGGTCGCCGGCCGCGGTGAGCGCGAACCAGGCGCCGTCCAGGTCGCCGGACCGGTAGGGGCGCCGGTGCCAGGTGACGCGCCCCGCGCCGGCCAGCGCCTCGAGCGCGGGGGTCACCTCGGTGCCGACGACCGCCACGGCCGCGCCCGCCCCGAGCAGCCCGAGGACGCCGCGGTGGGCCGCGGGGCCGCCGCCGACGACGACCACCGGCCGGCCGGTCAGCCGCAGCCCGACGGGGTGCAGCACGTCGGCGGTCACGGGTGCTCCCCGGTCGTCGGTGCGGGGTGCGGTGCCGCCGTGCCGGCCGCCGGGCCGCGGGCGACGGCGACGGTCACCCGGCCGTGCGCGCTCTTCCCCGCCACCAGCTCGCCGCCGCCCAGCAGGGCCGCCGCCTCGGCCACCGACGGCGTTCCCACACGGGCGGCGACCGCCGCCGACGGCGACGGCACCGGAACGCCGGCCAGCACCTCGGCGGGGTGGCCGGTGACCGGCCAGCCGCGCCGGGCCGCGGCGTCCCGCAGGCCCGGCTCGCCGGTGCGGGTGTCGAGCGTGGCCAGCCGCACCGGGCCGGCCGGATCGGGCAGCACGGCGTCGACGGCCGCCAGCACCTCGGCGGCGCTGACCCCGGAGGCCAGGCCGATCCCCACCGTCGTCGGGCCGCTGTCGGGCAGGGCGGCGAGCAGCCCGGCGGCGTCCCGGGGGAGCGGGCCGGGCGGCAGCAGCCCCAGGTCGCGCAGCCGGGCGCCCACCTCCAGCGCCCACGGGCGGGCGAGCCGGGCCCGGGCGAGCAGGGCGCCGTCGCCCAGCACGACGGCGGGCGAGCCCTGCACCACGGCGCGGTCGACCACCACGGCGACCGAGTCGGCCCAGCGCAGCGCCAGGTCGACGTCGTGGGTGCTCATCACCACGGTGGAGTCGTGCTCCTGGAGCCGCGTCAGCGCGGCCAGGGTGCCGGCCACCGCCGACGGGTCCAGCCCGGCCGTCGGCTCGTCCAGCAGCAGTACGCACGGGCGCATCGCCACGGCGCCGGCGATCGCGACCCGCTTCCGCTCGCCGTAGGAGAGCTGGTGCGTCGGCCGGGCGGCCAGGTGCTCGACGGCCAGCAGCGCCAGCGCCTCGGCCACCCGCTCCCGGACGGCGGCCTCGTCCAGCCCCAGGTTCAGCGGGCCGAACGACACGTCCTGCGCGACCGAGGCGCTGAACAGCTGGTCGTCGGGGTCCTGCAGCACCAGCTGGACCACCTGCCGGTGCGCCCGCAGGCCGGCGCGGCTGTGCTCCAGCGGCCGGCCGTCGACGGTGACCGTGCCGGCGGCCGGGCGCAGCGCGCCGGAGAGGCAGCGCAGCAGCGTCGTCTTGCCCGAGCCGTTGGCGCCGAGCACCGCCAGCCGCCGGCCGGGGGGCACGCTCAGCCGCGCGCCGTCGAGCACCGGGCGGCCGCGGTCGTAGCCGACGACCAGGCCGGCGGCGCCCAGGGCCCGGTGGCTCACGCGACCACCACGCTCACGGCGACGATCCCGGCCAGCCCGGTGACCGCGGTGGCCAGGAAGGCCCGGGACGACGGCAGCACCTCGGGCAGCACCCGCAGGCCGGTCTCCATGCCCCGGCCGGCCAGGCCCTCCTGCAATCTGCGGGCGCGGTCCCAGGATCGGGTGAGCACCCCGGCCGCCAGCAGCCCGGCCGAGTGATAGGAGCGGCGCGGGGAGGACCAGCCCATCCGCGCGGTCTGCGCCTCGCGGATGGTGTGCAGGCTGTCGAGCAGCACGAACAGGAGCCGGTAGGTCACGCCGGCCACCTCGACCACCGCCTCGGGCACCCGCAGCCGGCGCAGCGCGGGGAGCAGGTCCGACATCGGGGTGGTGGTGGCGAGCAGCAGCACCGCGGCGCTGCCGGCCAGGGCGTGACCCACCAGGGAGCCGGCTCGCTGCGCCGCGTCCGGCGCCCAGCCGAGGCCGCCGTCCCCGACGCTGACCACGGCGGTGAGCGCGCCGATCGCGATGAACGCCATCGGCCAGCGGATCGCCCGGCCGAAAGTGCGGGCCGGCACCCGGGCCGGGCCGAGCGCCAGCCCGACCGCGGCCATCCCGACGAGGACGCTGCCCGGCCAGGCAGGCAGCACCAGCGCGCAGCCGACCAGGCCGGCGCAGAGCAGCAGCTTGTCGCCGGGCGAGCGCCCGCGCCAGGCGCTGCCCCACGCCGCCTCGTCGACCGCCAGGCTCCTCACCGCGGATCGGCCTCCGCCGGTGCGGTCGGGGTCGCCGTCCGCCGGCCGCGCAGCCGGCCCAGCACGTAGCCGAGCACGCCGGCGCCGAGCGCCGCCTGCAGGGCGAACAGCCCCGACTCGACCTCGCCGGCCGGGCTGAACAGCGAGTCGAACCACGGCGTGTAGCCGTCGGCCTCGAGCTCCTCGGTGACCGCGGCGTCGGTGCCGCCGTACTCGGAGGTGCCGCCGTCGACCAGCAGGGGGACGGCGAACAGCGCGACGACCGCGACGACGATCAGGACGTTGACGAGCGCGCGACGGCTCACGCGACACCTCCGGGGGTCGCGGCGACGGGTGCCGGCCGCAGGACGCCGAGCCGCTCCAGCTCGGGGCGGGCGTTGACGGTGAGCACGCGGAACAGCAGCACGCCGAGCAGCCCCTCGCCGATGGCCAGCGGGATCTGGGTGACCGCGAAGACGCCGAGGAACTTGGCCAGCGCCCCGGCCAGTCCGCCGGCCGGGTCGGGGAAGGCCAGGGCCAGCTGCAGCGAGGTGGTGACGTAGGTGGCGAGGTCGGCCAGCGCCACCCCGGCGAAGACCGCCGGCAGCAACCCGGCGCCGGCCGCGCGGGTCAGCCGGTACGCGCCGTAGCCGGCCCACGGCCCGACGACGGCGAAGGCGAACGCGTTGGCCCCGAGCGTGGTCAGCCCGCCGTGGGCCAGCAGCAGCGCCTGGAACAGCAGCACCACCGTGCCGAGCAGGGCCATCACCGGTGGCCGGAACAGGATCGCGCCGGGGCCGGTGCCGGTCGGATGGCTGGAGCTGCCGGTGACGCTCGGCAGCTTGATGGCGCTGAGCACGAAGGTGAATGCGCCGGCCGCGCCGAGCAGCAGCGTCGACTCCGGGTTCTCGCGCACCTCCTTCACCACGGCGCGGGCACCGTGCGCGACGAACGGCGCGGCGGCGATCGTCCAGCCGAGCGCGTGGCCGGCCGGGAGGAACCCCTCAGCGATGTGCATGACGCGACTCCGATCGGAGGTCGTGCGTGCGGGCGCACGCGGTGACGAAGCGCCGGGCGAGCTGGGGGCTGCCGGCCCAGTTGAGGTGCAGGTAGGAGGCGTGCACGCCGCCCCGGACGAAGCCCTCGGCCGCGTGGGGCGCCCAGTGCCAGGCCGGGGCCGGCCCCGCCCCGGGGTCGGCGGTGGTGCGGTGGAACTCGTGGCCGCGCACCCGGGTGCCGGCCGCGGCCAGCACCGAGTCGCCGGCCGCGACCGCCGCCCGGTAGCCGAGGGTCAGCCGGGCGCCCATCGCCGTCGCCACGTCCAGGACTCCGCACATCGGGACCCCGTCGAGCTCGCGGGCCAGGTAGAGCAGCCCGGCGCACTCGGCGGCGACCGGTGCGCCGGACCCGGCCAGGGCGGCGACGTCGGCCCGCAGCGCGGTGTTGGCCGACAGGTCGGCGGCGTGCACCTCCGGGAATCCGCCGCCGACGACGAGCCCGGCGGTGCCCTCGGGCAGCGCCTCGTCGCGCAGCGGGTCGACGGTGACCACCTCGGCGCCCGCGGCCTCGAGCAGCTCGGTGTTCTCGGCGTAGCCGAAGGTGAACGCCGGCCCGCCGGCCACCGCGATCCGCGGCCGGCCGGGGACCGGGGGCACCTCGGCGGCCGGGTCCCAGTCGGTGGCGTCCAGCGGGGGAGCGGTGCGCGCCAGCGCCAGGACGGCGTCCAGGTCGACGCCGTCCCCGACGACGGAGCCCAGCCGGCGCACCGTCGCGACGGCCTCGGCCGACCGCTCGGCGGCGGGCACCAGCCCGAGGTGGCGCGAGGGCGTGTGCAGCCGGTCGTCCCGCCGGACGGCGCCGAGCACCGGGACGCCCGCCGCACCGAGGGCGTCCCGCAGGATCGCCTCGTGCCGGTCGGTCCCGACCCGGTTGAGCACCACCCCGCCGAGCCGCACCGACGGGTCGAAGGTGGCGAACCCGTGCACCAGCGCGGCGACGCTGTGCGCCTGGGAGGCCGCGTCGACGACCAGCACCACCGGTGCGCGCAGCAGCCGGGCCACGTGCGCGGTCGAGGCGAAGCCCGGCTCGACCGAGGGGTGCGCGGCCCCGTCGAACAGGCCCATGACCCCCTCGACCACGGCGACGTCGGCCGGCCGCGGGTGCCGCGCGCCGCGCAGGAACAGCGGGACGATCCGCTCCTCGCCGACCAGCCAGGGGTCGAGGTTGCGGCCGGGCCGGCCGGCGGCCAGGCCGTGGTAGCCCGGGTCGATGTAGTCGGGGCCGACCTTGTGCGGCGAGACGGTGAGCCCGCGGGCGGTCAGGGCGGCGATCAGCCCGGTGGCGATCGACGTCTTGCCCGCGTTGCTGCTGGGCGCGGCGACGACGATCCGCGGAACGGTCCTCACCACTCGATCCCCCGCTGGCCCTTCTGGCCGGCGTCCATCGGGTGCTTGACCTTGGTCATCTCCACGACCAGGTCGGCGGCCTCGATCAGCGCCGGTGGGGCGTCGCGCCCGGTGACGACGACGTGCTGGCTGCCCGGCCGGTCCCTCAGCGTCGCGACGACGTCCTCGACGTCGACCCAGCCCCACTTCAGCGGGTAGGTGAACTCGTCGAGCACGTAGAAGCGGTGCGCCTCGGCGGCCAGGTCGCGCTTGATCTGCGCCCAGCCCTCGGCGGCGTCGGCGGCGTGGTCGACCTCGGTGCCCTGGCGGCGCGACCACGACCAGCCCGAGCCCATCTTGTGCCAGACGACCGGGCCGCCCTCGCCGGTCTGCTCGTGCAGGCGCCCCAGCGCGGTCAGCGCGTTCTCCTCGCCGACCTTCCACTTCGCGCTCTTGACGAACTGGTAGACCGCGATCGGCCAGCCCTGGTTCCACGCCCGCATCGCCATGCCGAAGGCCGCGGTGGACTTGCCCTTCATCTCACCGGTGTGCACGGCGAGCAGCGGGCGGTTGCGGCGCTGCCGGGTGGTGAGCCCGTCCTGGGGCGTGACGGCGAGCTGCCCCTGCGGCACGGTCAGGCCGCCGATCGGGCGGCGCGGACGGTGCCGGCCAGGGCGTCGGCGCCCAGCTCGTCCAGGCGGAGCGTCTGGGCGCCGAGGGAGACGCCCAGCGCGGCCGCCAGCCCGAGCCGCACCGGCCCGGCCTCGCAGTCGACGACGACGGCGGCCACCTCCGAGGCGGCCAGCAGCCCGGCCGCGCGGCGTGCCTGGCCCAGGTGGTCGCCGCCGCGGGCGCCGGTGGCGCGCCCGTCGGTGACGACGACCAGCAGCGGGCGCCGCCGGGGATCCCGCACCCGCTCGATCCGGAGCACCTCGTGCGCGCGCAGCAGACCGGCGGCCAGCGGGGTGCGCCCGCCGGTGGGCAGGTCGGTGAGCCGGGCCGCGGCGGCCTCCACCGACCACGTCGGCGGCAGGGCGAGGTCGGCGTCGGTGCCGCGGAAGGTGACCAGGCCGACCTTGTCGCGGCGCTGGTAGGCGTCGAGCAGCAGCGACAGGACCGCGCCCTTCACCGCGGCCATCCGCGCCCGCGAGCCCATCGATCCGCTGGCGTCGACGACGAACAGGACGAGGTTGCCCTCCCGGCCCTCCAGGGCGGCCTGGCGGAGGTCGTCGCGGACCAGCCGCAGTCCGGGGCCGGTGCGCCCGCGGGCCCGCTGGTGCGGCGCGGCGGCGAGCACGGTGGCCGGCAGGTGCAGCCGGGTGACCGGGCCGGCCGGCCGGGTGGCGCCGACGACGCGGCCGCGCTCGGAGCGGGCCCGCGACCGGCGGCCGGCCGCCCCGGCGCCGATGCCGGGGACCTCGAGCCGGCGGGTCCGGAACGGCGCGTCGGGAGCGACGGCGGCCCGGTCGGGCGCCGGCGCCGCCTCGGCGCGGCCGCCGCCCTCGCCGCGCGGCGCCGTGGTCGGCTCGCCCGCGGCTTCGTCGCCCCCGGGCATAGGAGGCTTTACCTGCGTTTCGGCGTCCGATCCGCCGGTATCGCCTCCCATGCCTGGGTCCGGGCCGCCGTCGTCGGGGCCGCCGTCGTCCGGGCCGCCGTCGTGGGGGCCGCCGTCGTCGGGGCCGTCGCCGTCCGGGGGCGGCGGGTCGTCGTCCGGGCGGCTGTCCTCGAGCGCCCGGTCGAGGGTCTCGTCGTCGAGGCCGGGGGCGTCGAAGGGGTTCCGGCGCCGGCGGTGGGGGAGGGCCAGCCGGGCGGCGACCCGGACGTCGTCCTCGGTCACCTCGTCGCGGCCGCACCAGGCGGCGTGCGCGATCGCGGCGCGGGCGGTGACCAGGTCGGCGCGGAGGCCGTCGACGTCGAAGGCGGCGCAGACCGCGGTCACCTGGCGCAGCGCGGCGTCGGAGAGGACGACACCGGGCAGCCGGTCGCGGGCGGCCGCGATCCGCCCGGCCAGCGCGGTCTCCTCGCCGGCCCAGCCGGCGGCGAAGCCGGCCGGGTCGGCGTCGGCGGCGAACCGGCGGCGGACCACCTCGGCCCGGACGGCCGGGTCCCGCGGCGCGGCGACCTCGACGGTGAGGCCGAAGCGGTCGAGCAGCTGCGGGCGCAGCTCGCCCTCCTCGGGGTTCATCGTGCCGACCAGCAGGAAGCGGGCGGCGTGCCGCACCGAGATGCCCTCCCGCTCGACGTAGGCGGTGCCCAGCGCCGCGGCGTCGAGCAGCAGGTCGACCAGGTGGTCGTGCAGCAGGTTCACCTCGTCGACGTAGAGCACGCCGCGGTGGGCGGCCGCGAGCAGCCCCGGCTCGAAGGCCTTGACGCCCTCGGTGAGGGCCCGCTCCAGGTCGAGCGAGCCGACCAGCCGGTCCTCCGACGCCCCGACGGGCAGCTCGACGAGGGCCGCGGGCCGGGTGCGGGCGGCGGCGCCGGGCTCGTGCGGCCCGTCGAGGCAGCCGGGATCGGGCGAGGCGGGATCGCAGCCGAACCGGCAGCCGGCGACCACGGTCACCGGCGGCAGGACTGCGGCGAGCGCGCGCACGCTGGTCGACTTCGCGGTGCCCTTCTCGCCGCGCACCAGCACGCCGCCGACGGCGGGGGAGACGGCGTTGAGCAGCAGGGCCAGCCGCAGGTCGTCCATGCCGACGACGGCGCTGAAGGGATAGGTCATGCGCGAATTCGGCGCACGGAACACGCGTCCTCTCCCCGGGTGTCCACGCCCGGAGGTGGCAGGAGCGCGACGGCGGGAGTTCCTGACTCACCGGCCCGGGGGCCGGCTCACAGTGGCGGGACCGCGCCGGAATCTCACCGGGCTTCCTCCGCTGCCGTCGCGTGTGGCGGCGTCATCAGACCACGGGCACCCCGACCGCGTCACGAGGGGGCCGGGTCTCCCTAGGATCGGCGCCCGTGCCCGCCTCCGAGGTTCCCGCCGACCGCCCGATCCTGGTCGTCGGCATCGGCGCGGACGGCTGGGCCGGGCTGCCGGAGACCGCCCGGACGGCGGTTGAGCAGGCGGAGGTGCTGCTCGGCAGCGCCCGTCAGCTGGCGCTGGTCCCGGAGTCGGTGACCGCGGAGCGGCTGCGGTGGCCCTCGCCGCTGAGCGAGGCGCTCCCCGGCATCGTCGAGCGGCAGGCGGGCCGCGCCACGGTGGTCCTCGCCAGCGGCGACCCGATGCTCTCGGGGATCGGCACGACCCTGGTCCGGCTGCTGGGCAGCGACCGGGTGCAGGTGCTGCCGGTGCCCTCCTCGGTGTCGCTGGCCTGCGCCCGGCTCGGCTGGGCGGTGGAGGACACGGGCGTGGTCACCGTCGTGGGGCGGCCGGTGCAGCTGGTCGTGCCGCACGCGACCCCGGGGCGCCGGCTGCTCGTGCTGGGCTCCGACGGCCGCACCCCCGCGCAGGTCGCCGGCCTGCTGGCCGGCCTCGGCCTCGGCGCCAGCCGGCTGACCGCGCTGGCCCAGCTGGGCGGTCCGGGCGAGCGCGCGTCCACCGGCACCGCCGCGGACTGGCCGCTCCCGGAGACCGACCCCCTGGTGATCACCGCCGTCGAGGTCGTCGCCGACCCCGGCACCGTGCCGCTGCCGGCCGTGCCCGGACTGCCCGACGACGCCTTCGAGCACGACGGGCAGCTGACCAAGCGGGACGTGCGCGCGGTGACCCTCGCCCGGCTGGCCCCGCTGCCCGGGCAGCTGCTCTGGGACGTCGGCGCCGGCGCCGGCTCGATCGGCATCGAGTGGATGCGCACGCACCCGTCCTGCCGCGCGGTCGCCGTCGAGTCGGACCTGGGACGCGCCGGGCGGATCGCGCGGAACAGCAGCCGGCTCGGGGTGCCCGGGCTGCAGGTGGTGCACGGTCGCGCGCCCGAGGCCCTGGCCGGGCTGGCGGCCCCCGACGCGGTGTTCGTCGGCGGCGGGGCGACGGTCCCGGGCGTGCTCGACGCCTGCTGGGCGGCGCTGCCGCCGGGCGGGCGGCTGGTCGTCAACGCGGTGACGCTGGAGAGCGAGGCGGTGCTCGCCCGGCGGTTCGCCGCGCACGGCGGCGAGCTGGTGCGGCTCGGCGTCGCCACTGCCGCCCCGGTGGGTGGCTTCACCGGCTGGAAGGCTGCGATGCCGGTGACGATCTGGGTGGTGCGGAAATGACGGCGAGGTCATCCGGGGACCTGGTGCGGGGGCCGGAGGCCTCCCGCCAGGAACCCGGCGAGCGGCTCCGCGAACCGGGGGAACGCCTCCTGGCCGCGATCGGAGCCCGGAGGGCGACAGCGTGGTAGTGCACTTCATCGGAGCCGGGCCCGGCGCCGCCGACCTGATCACCCTGCGGGCGGCGCGGATCATCGCCGCCGCGCCGGTCTGCCTCTACGCAGGCGCGCTGGTGCCCCGCGAGCTGCTGGACACCGCGCCCCCGGGGGCCCGGCTGGTCGACACCGCGGAGCTCGACCTCGACCGGATCACCGCGGAGCTGGTCGCGGCGCACGAGGCCGGCCTCGACGTGGCCCGGCTGCACTCCGGCGACCCGTCGGTCTACAGCGCCATGGCCGAGCAGATGCGCCGCCTCGACGCGGCCGGCGTCCCGTACGACGTCGTTCCCGGCGTGCCGGCGTTCGCCGCGGCGGCGGCGGCGCTCAAGCGCGAGCTGACCGTGCCCGGGGTGGGGCAGACCGTCGTCCTCACCCGGACGTCGGCGCGCTCCACCCCGATGCCGCCGGGGGAGGAGCTGGCCGCCTACGCCGCGACCGGGGCCACGCTGGTGCTGCACCTGGCCGTGCAGCGGATCGCTGAGCTGGCCCCCGAGCTGGCCGCGCACTACGGCGCCGACGGCCCGGTGGCCGTCGTGGCGCGGGCCAGCCGGGACGACGAGCTCATCCTCCGGGGCACGCTGGCCGACATCGCCGGGCAGGTCGAGGCGGCCGGGGTGCGCCGGACGGCGGTGGTCGTCGTGGGGCCGGTGCTCACCGCCGGGGAGTTCCCGGACAGCCACCTCTACTCGACGGCGAGATGCCGCGCCTAGGCCTGGCCGACGACGGTGCCGGCGCGGTCGATGACCACCACGTCGACCGCCACCGGCGCGCCGCGCAGCACCTCCAGGGCGGTCTCCCGCGCCCCGGCGGCGACCAGGTCGCCGAGCGGCAGCCCGGCCGCCTGGCACTGCCGCAGCGCGTCCAGGGCGGTGTTGGCCGCGCGCACGCCGGCGACCAGGTCTGCCGCCCCGCCCGCCGCCCGCACCCGCGCGGCGAGCGACTCCAGGGAGACCTGCGAGCGGCCCGAGTGCAGGTCCAGGTGGCCGTCGGCGAGCTTGGCCAGCTTGCCGATGCCCCCGGCCACGGTCAGCCGCGGCACGGGGTGCCGGCGCAGGTACTTGAGCACCGCGCCGGCGAAGTCGCCCATGTCCAGCAGCGCGTCCTCGGGCAGGCCGTGCAGCCGCTGCACGGTCTGCTCGCTGGTCGAGCCGGTGCAGCCGGCGACGTGCTCGTACCCCGCGGCGCGGGCCACGTCGATGCCGCGGCGGATCGAGTCGATCCACGCCGTGCACGAGTACGGCACCACCACACCGGTGGTCCCGAGGATCGACAGCCCGCCGAGGATGCCCAGCCGCGGGTTCCAGGTGCGCCGGGCCAGCTCGGCGCCGTTCTCGACCGAGATCTCGACGACGACATCGCCGCTCCCGCCGTGCCGGGCGGCCACCGCGGCCACGTGCTCCCGGATGAACCGGCGAGGCACCGGGTTGATCGCCGGCTCGCCCACGTCGAGCGGGAGCCCCGGCTTGGTGACCGTGCCGACGCCCTCGCCGGCCCGGAAGGTCACCCCGCTGCCCGGCTCCCCGTGGGTGACGCGGGCGCGGACGAGCGCGCCGTGCGTCACGTCCGGGTCGTCCCCGGCGTCCTTGACGACGCCCGCGCTCGCCGCGCCGTCGCCGAGGTGCTCGGTGGCCAGCGCGAAGGAGGGGTGCCGGTCCTTGGGCAGGTCGATGGTCACCGGGTCGGGGAACTCGCCGGTGAGCAGCGCGGTGTACGCGGCGGTGGTCGCCGCGGTCGCGCAGGCGCCGGTGGTCCAGCCCGAGCGCAGGCCGGTGCCCTCCGCCCGTTCCGCCGTCGTCACCCGATCAGCATGCACGGCGGCGCGGCATGACCAGCCGGGTGCTGGTCCTCGGCGGCACCGGGGAGGCGCGGCGGCTCGCGGCGGCGCTGACCGACGCGGGGGTCGACGTGGTCAGCTCGCTGGCCGGGCGGGTGGCCGAACCGGTGTTGCCGCCGGGGCAGGTGCGGATCGGCGGGTTCGGCGGGGTCGCCGGGCTGGTGGCGTGGCTGCGGGCGGCGCCGACCGCGGCGGTGGTCGACGCGACGCATCCGTTCGCGGCCGGGATGACGGCGGCGGCGGCCGAGGCCTCGACGGTGACCGGCGTCCCCCTGCTGCGGCTCCAGCGCCCGGGCTGGACGGCGCGACCGGGGGACGACTGGCGCCGGGTGGACTCGCTGGCCGAGGCCGCGGCCGCGGTCGTCGGCTTCGGCTCGGTGTTCGTCACCACCGGCCGGCAGGGGCTGGCGGCGTTCGCCGACGTCCCCGGCCACTGCCTGGTGCGCTCGGTCGACCCGCCGGCGCCCCCGCTGCCGCGGCGGGCCACCGTGCTGCTGGCCCGGGGTCCGTTCACCGTCGCGGACGAGCGGGCGCTGCTGCGGCGGCATGCGGTCGAGGTGGTCGTCACCAAGGACAGCGGCGGGTCGATGACCGCCGCCAAGCTCACCGCGGCGCGGGAGCTCGGGCTGCCGGTCGTCCTGGTGCGCCGTCCGCCGCTGCCGCCCGGCATCCCGGTGGTGCCGACCGTCGAGGCGGTGCTGGCACGGATCCGGTCGTGTGCAATCTGATCGTCATGTGTGTCAGGCCCGGGCGAAGGGGCAGGTGGAGGGCATGACCGAAGCCACGCCTCTGCGCGCCCTCGCCCTCGCCTGCAGCCTCAAGCCGTCGTCCTCGCCGTCCAGCAGCGACCTGATCGCCCGTCAGGTGCTCGAGCAGCTCGGCACCCACGGCGTCACCGGGGAGGTCGTGCGGGTCGCCGACCACGACGTGAAGCCCGGCGTGGAGGTGGACATGGGTGAGGGCGACGAGTGGCCCGCCATCCGGGAGAAGATGATGGCCGCCGACATCCTCGTCGTGTCCACCCCGACGTGGGTCGGGCACATGAGCAGCATCGCCCAGCGGGTGCTCGAGCGGCTGGACGGCGAGCTGTCGGAGACCGACGACTCCGGCCGGCCGCTGCTGGCCGGCAAGGTGGCCGTGGTGTCCGTCGTCGGCAACGAGGACGGCGCGCACAAGATCGTCGCCGACCTCTTCCAGGGCCTGAACGACATCGGCTTCACCATCCCGTCCCAGGGGTCGACCTACTGGAACGACCAGGCGATGGGCGGCACCGACTACATGGACCTCGACGAGACGCCGGAGGCCGTCGCCTCCACCACCTCGACGCTGGCGGAGAACGCCGCGCACCTGGCGCGGGCGCTCAAGGCTGCGCCGTACCCGGGCAGCTGACCGCTCAGGCCGCCAGCGAGCTCCGGGCCGCCTCGGGGGCCGGCTCCGGCCGCCGGGCGGCCCGGCGGCGCAGCCGGACCCCGGCCACCGCGCCGAGCGCCAGCACGACCAGGACGGCGGCGTACACCTCGGCGACCGTCTCCAGCCCGACTGTTCCCGCGGCCACGCCGGCGATGACCGCCGGGACGCTGAAGCTGAGGTAGCCGGCGACGAAGACGCTGGACAGCAGCCCGGCCCGCTCGCCCGGGGCGACTCCGGCGCTGGCCGTCGCCACCGCTCCGAGGAACGCCAGGCCGAAGCCGAGACCGGAGACGACGGCGGAGCCGAAGAGCACCGCGACCGAGCCGGTGAGCAGCGCGGCGATCGTGCCGGTCACCCCGGCGGCGAAGACCGACGCGCCGGTGACCATGGCCCGCACGGGGACGAGGTCGCGGCCGAGCACCGCGCCGATCGCCGCCATCCCCTGCATGGCCAGCACCAGCAGGCTGCCGACCAGGTGGTCCTCGATGCCGAAGACGGTGGCGACCAGGGACGGGCCGAGGGAGAGGTAGAGCCCGCCCAGCGCCCAGGCGGCCACGATGGCCGGCAGCGCGGTCAGGAACGCCGACCGCTGCGACCGCGGCACCCGCACCGCCGGGCGCAGCGAGCGCAGCGCGCCGGGGGCCCGCGGGGAGGTCTCCGGGAGCAGGACGGCGGCGCCGGCGGCGAGCAGCAGGACCACGGTGAGGACGGCGAACACCCACGGGGTCGGCTCGGCCACGTACTCGACGACCAGGCCGGCGCCGACCGCGCCGAGGGAGAGACCGAAGCCCGGTGCCGCGCTGTTCACCAGCGCGCCGAGGGGACGACCCGCGCGCTGCGTGTCGAGCAGCAGCGCGCCCAGCGTGCCGGTCAGCGCACCCATGGACAGCCCCTGCAGCACCCGGGCGGCCAGGAGCCAGCCGACGCCGTCGGCGGCGAGGAAGACCGTCATCGAGACCGCCTGCAGGAGCAGCCCGCCGATCAGCACGGGCCGCCGGCCCACGTGGTCGGAGAGGCCGCCCACGACCAGCAGGGCGGCCAGCAGGGCGAGGGCGTAGATGCCGAAGACGGTGGTCAGCGTGCCCGCGCCGAAGCCGAACTGCTCCTGGTAGACGCGGTACAGCGGCGTCGGGACACCGGAGGCGGCGAGGACCAGCAGGAGCAGGCCGGCGGTGGTCCAGAAGGCCGCGGTCCGGGTCATCGTCGGGAGCGCCACGATGGTGGGCAAGACCAACGATCTCCCCGGCATTCCCGGCCGGCGGCTCAGCCCGGGTAGCGGCGCGAGGTCCAGACCGCCCCGGAGGCGCTCGTCCGGGTCTGCGACGAGCCGATGAGCACCAGGCAGCGCATGTCCACCGTCCCCGGGTCCAGCTCCCCGAGGCTCGTGACGGTGAGCCGTTCCTCCGGGCCGCCGACGTCCCGGCCGACGACGACCACCGTCTCCGGCGGGCGCAGCTCCAGCAGCACCCCGAGCGCCTCGCCGAGCTGGTGCGGCCGGTGCTTCGAGCGGGGGTTGTAGAGCGCGATGACCAGGTCGGCGGCGGCGGCGTGCCGCAGCCGGTCGACGATGACGTCCCAGGGCTTGAGGACGTCGGACAGCGACAGGACGCAGAAGTCGTGCCCCAGCGGCGCGCCGACCCGCGCGGCGACGGCCTGCGCCGCGGTGAGGCCGGGGACGACCCGCACCGGGACGCCCGTGAACTCGGGCCGGTCGGCCACCTCGAGCACCGCCGCGGCCATGGCGAAGACGCCCGGGTCGCCGCTGGACACGACGGCCACCCGCCGGCCGGACCGGGCCAGCTCCAGGGCGTGCGCGGCGCGGTCGGCCTCCACCCGGTTGTCGCTCGGGTGGCGGGCCTGGCGGGGGTTGACCGCGACCCGGTCGAGGTAGGGGCCGTAGCCGATCAGGTCGTCGGCGGCGGCGAGCGCCTCGGCGGCCTCGGGCGTGGTCCAGGCCCGTGCGCCGGGGCCCAGGCCCACGACGACCACCTCGCCGCGGTGCGCCGGTGCCGGAGCGGGCGCGGGTGCAGCGGGTGTCTCCGGGGTCAGCGGGCTGGGCAGCAGGGCGAGGGAGAAGTAGGGGACGCTCGCCGGGTCGACGTCGGCCAGCGGCAGGCAGCGCTGGCGGTCGCTGGAGGCCCGCTCGACGTAGAGCGCGCGGTCGAGGACGCCGGCGCGGTCGAACGCCTCGCGCACCTGGGGGAAGGTGCGGCCGAGCTTCATGACCGCGGCGGAGTCGGTGCGGGCCAGCCGCTCGGCCAGCTCGGCGGCGGGCAGCGTGCCGGGCAGCACGGTGAGCACCTCGTCGCGCTCGACGAGCGGGCGGCCCACGGCGGCGGCGGCCGCGGTCACGCTGGTGACGCCGGGCACGACCTCGGTGGGGTAGCGGTGCGCCAGCCGCTTGTGCATGTGCATGTAGGAGCCGTAGAAGAGCGGGTCGCCCTCGGCCAGGACGACGACGTCGCGGCCGGCGTCCAGGTGCGTGGCCAGCCGGGCGGCCGCCGCCTCGTAGAACTCGTCGATGGCCCCCTGGTAGCCCCCGGGGTGGTCGGTCGTCTCAGTGGTGACGGGGTAGACGAGGAGCTCCTCGATCTGGCCGTCGCGCAGGTAGGGCTCGGCGACCGCGCGAGCGACGGACCGTCCGTGCCGGGCGGCGTGGAAGGCGACGACGTCGGCCGCGCCGATGAGCCGGGCGGCCTTGACCGTGACCAGCTCCGGGTCGCCCGGGCCGAGTCCGACGCCGTAGAGGCGGCCGCTGCCGTGCTGCACGCTCACTCCTCGGTGCTCGCGATCGCGTTGACCGCCGCCGCGGTGATGGCGCTGCCGCCCCGCCGCCCGCGGACGACGAGGAACTCCAGGTCCGAGGCGGCCAGCGCGTCCTTGGACTCGACGGCGCCGATGAAGCCGACCGGGATGCCGATGACGGCGGCGGGCCGGGGCGCTCCGGCGGCCACCATCTCCAGCAGGTGGAACAGCGCGGTGGGGGCGTTGCCGATCGCCACGACCGCGCCGTCCAGACGGTCGCGCCACAGCTCCAGCGCCGCGGCGGTGCGGGTGGTCCCGAGGTCGGCGGCGAGGCCGGGGGTGCGCGGGTCGTTGAGCGTGCAGACGACGTCGTTGCCGGCCGGCAGCCGGCGGCGGGTGACGCCGCTGGCCACCATCTCCGCGTCGCACAGCACCGGGGCGCCGGCACGCAGCGCCTCCCGGGCCCGGGCGACGACGCCGGGGGAGGAGGCGATGTCGTCGACGAGGTCGACCTGGCCGCAGGCGTGGATCATCCGCACCGCGACCTGGGCCACGTCGGCGGGCAGGCCGGTGAGCCGGGCCTCGGCGCGGATGGTCGCGAACGACCGCCGGTAGATCTCGGCGCCGTCCTTCTCGTACTCGTAGAGCTCCATCGGGCGCAGAGGCTACGGCGCGGGTGCGGGGGGCCGGCCGAGCGGCCCGGTCAGCCGGCGCGGGACCGGGCGGGCTCGGTGGTGATGCGGGCCAGGACGAGGATCTCGGTGCCGTCGGGCCGGTAGGTGTGCCATCGGCCGGCGGTGTCTCGCTCGATCCGGAAGCCGTGGTGGACCTTGGTGTGGTGGCGTTCGCAGAGCAGGCCTGCGTTGGTCAGGGAGGTCTCGCCGCCGTCTGCCCAGTGCAGGACGTGGTGGACGTCGCACCAGTGGGTCGGGGCGTCACAGCCCGCGAAGATGCAGCCGCCGTCGCGGGCGTCCACGGCCCGCCGGAGGCGGGCGGGGAAGACCCGGTGGGTGCGGCCCAGGTCCAGCGGCTGACCGTCGGGGCCGATCACGATGCGGGTGACGTTGCCGTCACACGCCAGCCAGCGGGCGCGGGCGGCGGAGATCGTCGCCCCGAAGCCCAGCCGGGCCGCGCCGGGACCCGTGGACGGGTCGACCAGGTCCTCGAGATC
>NZ_VNHW01000031.1 GCF_008124835.1 Blastococcus xanthinilyticus
CCGCTCCTTGAGAACTCAACAGCGTGCCGAAAGTCAGTGCCAAGTAATACCCCGTGTCATGGCTCGTGCAGTCGTGGCAGGGATTCCTTTGGTTGATTGATATCGAGAGTGCTAGCTCTCGGTTCTCAGCTGCGATCAAATCATCTACGGAGAGTTTGATCCTGGCTCAGGACGAACGCTGGCGGCGTGCTTAACACATGCAAGTCGAACGGTGAACCTGCTTCGGTGGGGGATCAGTGGCGAACGGGTGAGTAACACGTGGGCAACCTGCCCTCAGCTCTGGGATAACTCCAAGAAATTGGGGCTAATACCGGATATGACCGCTGACCGCATGGTCTGGTGGTGGAAAGATTTATCGGCTGGGGATGGGCCCGCGGCCTATCAGCTTGTTGGTGGGGTAGTGGCCTACCAAGGCGACGACGGGTAGCCGGCCTGAGAGGGTGACCGGCCACACTGGGACTGAGACACGGCCCAGACTCCTACGGGAGGCAGCAGTGGGGAATATTGCGCAATGGGCGGAAGCCTGACGCAGCGACGCCGCGTGGGGGATGACGGCCTTCGGGTTGTAAACCTCTTTCAGCAGGGACGAAGCGAAAGTGACGGTACCTGCAGAAGAAGCACCGGCCAACTACGTGCCAGCAGCCGCGGTAATACGTAGGGTGCAAGCGTTGTCCGGAATTATTGGGCGTAAAGAGCTCGTAGGCGGTTCGTCGCGTCGGCTGTGAAATCCCGAGGCTCAACCTCGGGTCTGCAGTCGATACGGGCGGACTTGAGTTCGGCAGGGGAGACTGGAATTCCTGGTGTAGCGGTGAAATGCGCAGATATCAGGAGGAACACCGGTGGCGAAGGCGGGTCTCTGGGCCGAAACTGACGCTGAGGAGCGAAAGCGTGGGGAGCGAACAGGATTAGATACCCTGGTAGTCCACGCCGTAAACGTTGGGCGCTAGGTGTGGGGCTCATTCCACGAGTTCCGTGCCGCAGCTAACGCATTAAGCGCCCCGCCTGGGGAGTACGGCCGCAAGGCTAAAACTCAAAGGAATTGACGGGGGCCCGCACAAGCGGCGGAGCATGTTGCTTAATTCGATGCAACGCGAAGAACCTTACCTAGGCTTGACATGCACGGAAATCTCCCAGAGATGGGGGGTCCGTAAGGGCCGTGCACAGGTGGTGCATGGTTGTCGTCAGCTCGTGTCGTGAGATGTTGGGTTAAGTCCCGCAACGAGCGCAACCCTCGTCCTATGTTGCCAGCACGTCATGGTGGGGACTCATAGGAGACTGCCGGGGTCAACTCGGAGGAAGGTGGGGATGACGTCAAATCATCATGCCCCTTATGTCTAGGGCTGCAAACATGCTACAATGGCCGGTACAAAGGGCTGCGATACCGCGAGGTGGAGCGAATCCCAAAAAGCCGGTCTCAGTTCGGATTGGGGTCTGCAACTCGACCCCATGAAGTTGGAGTCGCTAGTAATCGCAGATCAGCAACGCTGCGGTGAATACGTTCCCGGGCCTTGTACACACCGCCCGTCACGTCACGAAAGTCGGTAACGCCCGAAGCCGGTGGCCCAACCCTTGTGGAGGGAGCCGTCGAAGGCGGGATCGGCGATTGGGACGAAGTCGTAACAAGGTAGCCGTACCGGAAGGTGCGGCTGGATCACCTCCTTTCTAAGGAGCACTTCACCGGCGAGCCTTGGGTTTGCTGGTGCAGAGCCGCGCTCACACCATGATCGGTGCCTCGTTGTGGGGTGCCGGCGCAGCGTGTGGGGTGGTGCTCGAGGGTGGAACGCTGACCAGTTCGGCCGGCAGCCTGGTGCTGCCCCTAGTACTGCACACACTTCTGGTGTGTGCGTGGAGCGGGGTGGTCGGGGTGGGAGCTGGTTCGTAGGCACGCTGTTGGGTCCTGAGGGAACGGGCGTCCGGTGTGTGTTGCCGGGTGTGTGTTGCCTTGTCGGGGCTGCCTGGGTCTCGTACCGCTGATCTGCCTCATGGGGTGGGTCGGGGCTGGCGGGGTCGGTTCGGGTGGTGACTGGTCGTACGTTGAGAACTGCACAGTGGACGCGAGCATCTTCTGACTCTGATTAGCAGAGTTCTTGTAGGTATGGCCCGCATCTTCGTTTCCTTCCGGGGGCGGGGTGCGGGATTTTTGTGTGGCCAAGTTGTTAAGGGCACACGGTGGATGCCTGGGCACCAGGAGCCGATGAAGGACGTAGGAGGCTGCGATAAGCCTCGGGGAGCTGTCAACCGAGCGTTGATCCGAGGATTTCCGAATGGGGGAACCCCGCACCAGTCATGTGGTGTGACCCGCGCCTGAACACATAGGGCGTGTGGAGGGAACGTGGGGAAGTGAAACATCTCAGTACCCACAGGAAGAGAAAACAACAGTGATTCCGTGAGTAGTGGCGAGCGAAAGCGGAAGAGGCTAAACCGATCGCATGTGATAGCCGGCAGGCGTTGTGTGGTCGGGGTCGTGGGACAGTTCAGTCGCCTCTGCCGAGGTGGCGGGGAGTCATAAAAGACTTGTGTTAGTGGAAGGCCTCTGGAAGGGGTCGCCGTAGAGGGTGAGAGCCCCGTACACGAAAACCGAGTCTCTCCCGAGCTTGTTTCCCAAGTAGCACCGAGCCCGTGAAATTCGGTGTGAATCTGGCGGGACCACCCGCTAAGCCTGAATACTCCCTGGTGACCGATAGCGGACAAGTACCGTGAGGGAAAGGTGAAAAGTACCCCGGGAGGGGAGTGAAATAGTACCTGAAACCGTGTGCCTACAAGCCGTGAGAGCCTTATGCGCACTTGTTGCGTGGGGGTGATTGCGTGCCTTTTGAAGAATGAGCCTGCGAGTTAGCGGTACGTGGCGAGGTTAACCCGTGTGGGGTAGCCGTAGCGAAAGCGAGTCCGAACAGGGCGAGTGAGTCGCGTGCTCTAGACCCGAAGCCGAGTGATCTACCCATGGCCAGGTTGAAGCGCGGGTAAGACCGCGTGGAGGACCGAACCCACCAGGGTTGAAAACCTGGGGGATGAGCTGTGGGTAGGGGTGAAAGGCCAATCAAACTCGGTGATAGCTGGTTCTCCCCGAAATGCATTTAGGTGCAGCGTCACGTGTTTCTTGCCGGAGGTAGAGCACTGGATGGCCGATGGGCCCCACAAGGTTACTGACGTCAACCAAACTCCGAATGCCGGTAAGTGAGAGCGTGGCAGTGAGACTGCGGGCGATAAGGTTCGTAGTCGAGAGGGAAACAGCCCAGATCATCGGCTAAGGCCCCTAAGCGTGTGCTAAGTGGAAAAGGATGTGGGATCGCAGAGACAACCAGGAGGTTGGCTTAGAAGCAGCCACCCTTGAAAGAGTGCGTAATAGCTCACTGGTCAAGTGGTTCCGCGCCGACAATGTAGCGGGGCTCAAGCACACCGCCGAAGCCGTGGCATTCACATGTTGCCCGCCGTCACCTTTCGGGGTGCCGGCCAGGTGTGTGGATGGGTAGGGGAGCGTCGTGTGGCGGTGGAAGCGGCGGAGTGATCCAGCCGTGGACGCCACACGAGTGAGAATGCAGGCATGAGTAGCGAGAGGGGAGTGAGAACCTCCCCCGCCGGAAGACCAAGGGTTCCTGGGCCAGGCTAATCCGCCCAGGGTGAGTCGGGGCCTAAGGCGAGGCCGACAGGCGTAGTCGATGGACAACGGGTTGATATTCCCGTACCCGCGAAGGAACGCCCATGCTGAACCCAGCGATACTAACCGCCCAAAGCCGGTGATCGACCTTCGGGTCTGATCCGGGGGAGCGCGGGACCTGGACTGGTAGTAGGCAAGCGATGGGGTGACGCAGGAAGGTAGTCCTACCGGTGAGTGGTAGTACCGGTGCAAGGGTGTGGCCCGTGGGGTAGGTAAATCCGTCCCACATACAGGGTGAGGCCCGACGCATAGCCGATTGCGGCGAATTGGATGATCCTATGCTGCCGAGAAAAGCCTCTAGCGAGTTCCGAGCGGCCCGTACCCCAAACCAACTCAGGTGGTCAGGTAGAGAATACCGAGGCGATCGAGCGAACTGTGGTTAAGGAACTCGGCAAAATGCCCCCGTAACTTCGGGAGAAGGGGGGCCATCTACTGTCAACATCCTTGCGGTGGGCAGCGGTGGGTGGCCGCAGAGACCAGTGAGAAGCGACTGTTTACTAAAAACACAGGTCCGTGCGAAGTCGTAAGACGATGTATACGGACTGACGCCTGCCCGGTGCTGGAACGTTAAGGGGACGGGTTAGTGCCTTCGGGTGCGAAGCTCAGAACTCAAGCGCCAGTAAACGGCGGTGGTAACTATAACCATCCTAAGGTAGCGAAATTCCTTGTCGGGTAAGTTCCGACCTGCACGAATGGCGTAACGACTTCTCAGCTGTCTCAACCACAGGCTCGGCGAAATTGCACTACGAGTAAAGATGCTCGTTACGCGCGGCAGGACGGAAAGACCCCGGGACCTTTACTATAGCTTGATATTGGTGTTCGGTTCGGCTTGTGTAGGATAGGTGGGAGACTGCGAAGCGGGCACGCCAGTGTTCGTGGAGTCGCCGTTGAAATACCACTCTGGTCGAATTGGATGTCTAACCTCGGTCCGTGATCCGGATCAGGGACAGTGTCAGGTGGGTAGTTTAACTGGGGCGGTTGCCTCCCAAAATGTAACGGAGGCGCCCAAAGGTTCCCTCAGCCTGGTTGGCAATCAGGTGTCGAGTGCAAGTGCACAAGGGAGCTTGACTGCGAGACCGACGGGTCGAGCAGGAGCGAAAGCTGGGACTAGTGACCCGGCACCGGCATGTGGAAGCGGTGTCGCTCAACGGATAAAAGGTACCCCGGGGATAACAGGCTGATCTTCCCCAAGAGTCCATATCGACGGGATGGTTTGGCACCTCGATGTCGGCTCGTCGCATCCTGGGGCTGGAGTAGGTCCCAAGGGTTGGGCTGTTCGCCCATTAAAGCGGTACGCGAGCTGGGTTTAGAACGTCGTGAGACAGTTCGGTCCCTATCCGCCGTGCGCGTAAGAGACTTGAGAAGAGCTGTCCCTAGTACGAGAGGACCGGGACGGACGAACCTCTGGTGTGCCAGTTGTACCGCCAGGTGCACTGCTGGTTAGCTACGTTCGGCAGGGATAACCGCTGAAAGCATCTAAGCGGGAAGCTCGCTTCGAGATGAGGTCTCTCACCGGGTTAACCGGGTAAGGCCCCCGCCCAGACCAGCGGGTTGATAGGCCGGAAGTGGAAGCACCGCAAGGTGTGGAGCTGACCGGTACTAACAGGCCGAGGGCTTGACCACACACACCATTCCTACGGGTGCTGTGAAACGAGTCAGCCAAATAAGATGTCACGCGTCCACTGTGCGGTTCTGAACGCACGAACCAGAAATGGTTCGCAGGTTCACAGAGTTACGGCGGCCATGGCGAGAGGGAAACGCCCGGTAACATTCCGAACCCGGAAGCTAAGCCTCTCAGCGCCGATGGTACTGCCCTGGAGACGGGGTGGGAGAGTAGGACGCCGCCGGACAAC
>NZ_VNHW01000032.1 GCF_008124835.1 Blastococcus xanthinilyticus
CGCCGAGGTGGTCTCCGCCGCGGTCACCGCACGCGCCGCCACCTGGCTGGCCTCGGCCGCGTTGCTGGCGATCTCCCGGATGCTGGCGCCCATCTGCTCCGCACCAGCCGCCACCGTCTGCACGCTGCGCGAGACCTCCTCCGCCGCACCGGACACCACACCGGACTGCGCGGAGGTCTCCTCCGCCGACGCCGAGATCTGCGCCGACGACGCCGACAGCTCCTCCGAAGAAGCCGCCACCGCATCCGCAGCACCCACGACTCCGGCCATCACCTCGCGCAGGGCGCCCTGGGCAGCGATGAGCGCCGACGCCATCTCGCCGATCTCGTCGCGATCGCGGACGTCCGGCGCCACCGTCAGGTCGCCCTCGGCCATCGCCTGCACGCTGGCCTGCACCGATCGCACGGTCGCGAGCATCCGCCGGATGATCCAGAAAGCCAGGCCGACCGTCACCAGCAGACCGGCCACGAGCGAGGCGATGATCAGGGTCCGAGCGCTGTCCGCCTCCGCGGCGGACTCTCGGTTGCGCTGGTCCGCCTGGGCCGACTGCGCCGCAGCCTCGTCCTCCAGGGCCTGGGCGGCATCGCCGATCGTCGGTCGGGACACGGTCTGGAACACCTGGTTGAACGTCACCAGGTCACCGGCATCGGCCGCCGGCACGAGCTGCGTCTCGGTGCTGGCGATCATCCCCTCCACCGCGGCATCGAAGGCGGCCATCGCCGCGGAGTCGACGACGAAAGGTGCGTAATCGTCGAGGGCCGCCTGCTGGTCGGCCAGCTTCTCGTCGAACTCCGGGAGCATCTCGATCCGGCGCGGCTGGTCCGCAACGGCATACTCGAGCATCCGCTGCCGGTAGCCGGCGTTCGCGCGCTGGATCCCGGCCAGTGCCGTGAGCGGCTCGAGGTTCTCCTCGTAGATGGTGCGCTGATCGGCCGCCAGCGCCTCGAGATGCGTGACGGCGAGCGTGCTCGTGCCCGTGGCCACGACGGCCAGGGCACCGACCACGATGCCGATCTTGACACCGATGGGGCGGTCTGCGATCCAGCGACGGCGTGCGGGGGTCCTGCTCATCGGTTCTCCTGCTGGGGTGCGTGGGTGTGGAGCCGGACTGCGACGCCGACGGCACGTGCCGGCTCGACCCACCACGACGGAGCGGTGGGTGCGGCACAAAGCATGGCGGCCGAGAGGGAATGGACGGCCCTTCTGTTGCCATGGACCCATCGGCGTGTCACGGAATGGTCGGTGACCATTCTTGACGTGTCGACATGGCGCCTTCGGGCATCGAATGGCAGGGGCCGGGGACTCGCGAGAGCGCGGAACCGGTAACCCGGTCCCGCGCTCTCCCCCCGCGCCCCTGGCGCCGTCCGTGTCAGTAGCTGAAACGGCCCACCGTGGTGCGCAGGTCGGCGGCCATCCGGGACAGCTCGTCGACGGCGGTGCGGGTCTGGGTCAGCGCCTGGGTCGTGGAGTCCGCGGCGGTGGAGACGCTGGTGATGTTCTCCGCGATCTGCCCCGACCCACCGGCGGCCTCCTGCACCGATCGGCTCATCTCACTGGTGGTGGCGGTCTGCTCCTCCACCGCCGAGGCGATCGTGGTCTGGCGGTCGGAGATCTGCGCGACGATGGAGGAGATCTCGGCGATCGCGTCGACGGCAGCTCCGGTGTCGCCCTGGATAGCCTGCACCCGGCGGGCGATGTCCTCGGTCGCCTTCGCCGTCTCCTGCGCCAGCTCCTTGACCTCGTTGGCGACCACCGCGAAGCCCTTGCCGGCCTCACCGGCGCGGGCGGCCTCGATCGTGGCGTTCAGCGCCAGCAGGTTCGTCTGCTCCGCGATGCTCGTGATCACCTTCACCACGTTGCCGATCTCCGCCGAGGACTCGCCCAGCTTCGCCACCGTCGCCGTCGTCGTCTCCGCAGCCGTGACGGCGCGGGCGGCCACCTCCGAGGCCTCGGCCGCGTTGCTGGCGATCTCCCGGATGCTCGCGCCCATCTGCTCCGCACCAGCCGCCACCGTCTGCACGCTGCGGGAGACCTCCTCCGCCGCACCGGACACCACACCGGACTGCGCGGAGGTCTCCTCGGCCGACGCCGAGATCTGCGCCGAGGAGGCCGACAGCTCCTCGCTGCTCGCCGCCACCGCATCCGCCGACGACACCACCGTGGCCATCACCGAGCGCAGGTTCACCACCGCCTCGTCCAGCGCCGAGCCCATTCGCCCCAGCTCGTCCTTCGACGTCAGACCGGCCGTGCGCGTCAGGTCACCGGCGGCCAGACCGACGGCCACGTCCTCCACCCGCCGGGCCGCACGCGCCACGCCGCTGGCGACGAACCAGCCCAGCGCCAGGGCCACCGCGATGCCCACCGCGATGACGACGAGGGTGGTCGTCCGGGTGGACTCGTAGCCGGCGGCGATGTGCCCGGCGGCGGCCCCCGCCTCGGCCAGCTCCTGGTCGGTCAGCTCCTGCAGGTCGGTGGTGATCTCGTCCATCAGGGGCTTCACCTGCGCGGTGTTGACCTGGTTCCACCCGGCGACGTCGTTGGCCAGCGCGCGGGGCTTGAGGAGCTCGTTCTGCAGGGCCACGTACTCGACGATGTCCGCCCGCAGCTCTTCCGCGGCCGCTCGCTTCTCCGCCTGGCTGGTGCCCGCGACGTAGTCGTCGAGCTCCTGCTCGAACGCCGCCTGGTAGCCGTCCATCTTCTCGTACTGCTCGAGCGTCAGCTCCGGCGTGGGCACGAGCAGCGCGTCCCGGGCGGCCACGCGGATGTCGCTGCCGAGACCGTCCATGACGGCGGCGTTCATCGCGCCCTGGAAGTTGTTGCTGTACAGCTCGTCGGCGTCCGCAGCCGCGGTGCTCATCCCGGAGATGCCGAGGGCACCGATACCGGCGGCGACCGCGGCGGTGACCCCGACCGCGCTGAGGACCTTGGTCCGGACCGACAGGTCGGCCAACCGGGACAGAGCGGACCGGCCGGCGGGCTGGTCGGCGCGACGGCCACCAGGGGCGGTCGCGGGTCGGGCGGCTGCGGTCATGACTGTGCTCCAGGGAGGAAGGGAGAGCCGGCGCCGCACGTCAGCCGGCTCGTGTCTGCGCGCCTCGTGCGGGGGAACGGGGGAAACCTAGGGCGCAATCTTCCGATGACGAACGGAATTGCGGACGTGTCGCGCGGCCCGCGGAAGAATGGTCGGTGACCGACTTTCCTGTGTCGACTTGACGCCGTTCCGGCCGATTCCGACCGCATTTCCCGGCCCGTCGAGCGACTCGGCGGCACCTGCCCCCGACGACAGATCGGCGCGGTGACCGGTGTCCCGGTCACCGCGCCGATCCGCGGGTGGAGGTGCTCAGTAGGTGAAGCGCCCCACGGTGGTGCGGAGGTCCGACGCCATCCGGGAGAGCTCGTCCACCGCGATACGGGTCTGGCTCAGCGCCTGGGTGGTGGAGTCCGCCGCGCCGGAGACACCGGCGATGTTGGTGGCGATCTGACCGGTGCCGTCCGCGGCCTCCTGCACCGACCGCGACATCTCGTTCGTGGTGGCGGTCTGCTCCTCCACCGCGCTGGCGATGGTGGTCTGGCGGTCGGAGATCTGGGCGACGATCGAGCTGATCTCCTCGATCGCGGCCACCGCGGCGGTGGTGTCGCCCTGGATGGCCAGGACGCGCTTGGCGATGTCCTCGGTGGCCTTCGCCGTCTCCTGCGCCAGCTCCTTGACCTCGTTGGCGACCACGGCGAAGCCCTTGCCGGCCTCACCGGCCCGCGCGGCCTCGATGGTGGCGTTGAGCGCCAGCAGGTTCGTCTGCTCGGCGATCGAGGTGATGACCTTGACGACGTTGCCGATCTCGGCCGAGGAGTCACCCAGCTTGGCGACGGTGGCGGTGGTGGCGGCGGCGGCGTCCACGGCGCGGGCGGCGACCTGGCTGGCCTCCGCGGCGTTCGAGGCGATCTCCCGGATCGAGGCGCCCATCTCCTCCGCCCCCGCGGCCACGGTCTGCACGCTGCGGGACACCTCCTCCGCGGCACCGGAGACGACACCGGACTGCGCGGACGTCTCCTGCGCCGAGGCAGAGATCTGCGCCGACGACGCCGACAGCTCCTCGCTGCTGGCCGCCACCGCGTCGGCCGAGGCGACGACGGAGCCGAGCACCTCGCGCAGGCTGGCCTGCGCGCTGTCCAGCGACGCGGCCATGCGGCCGAGCTCGTCCTTGCTGGTGACGTTCGTGGCGGTCGTCAGGTCGCCGGCGGCCATGGCCTCGGCGGTGGTCTGGACGGCACGGACGGTGCGGTTGATGCGGCGGACCACCAGGACGGTGAGGCCCACGGCCGCCAGCGCCGCCAGCCCGGAGACGATCAACAGCAGCTGGGTGGCCGAGCTGGCGTCCTCGTTCGCCTCCGCGTTGCGCTCGGCGGCCTCGGCGGACTGGGCGACACCTTCCTCCTCGAGCCCGTCGGCGATGTCGCTCAGCAGCGGGCTGGAGACCTCGCGGTAGATCTGTGCGTAGGTGGCGAGGTCACCCGCGTCGGCCGCGGGGAACAGCTGCGCCGTGTTGGAGGCCAGGAACTGCTCGCGGGCGCCCAGGTACTTGTCCATGGCGGCCTGGTCGATGACGAACGGCTCGTACTCGGCGAGGGCGGTCTCGACGTCGGCCTGCTTCTTGGCCATCTCGCCGATCAGCTCCTGCCGGCGCGCCGGGTCGGAGACGGCGTACTCGAGCACGCGGGCACGGTGGGCGGCGGTCGCCCGCTGCACGGCGGAGAGCGAGTTGAGCGGCTTGAGGTTCTCGGCGTAGATCCGCTCCTGGTCCCCCTGCATCTCGCTCATGCGGGAGATGGCGAGGGCGTCGGCGCCCCCCAGCACGACGAGGAGCAACGCGACCACGGCACCGATGCGGACGCCCAGGGGGCGGTCGGCGAACCAGCCACCACCACCCGGCAGACGCGTCCGGGAAGAACGAGAACTCATGACGACTCCTGTGCGAAGAAGAGGGGGGATCGCAGCAACGGGACGGCTGCGAGGGTGGTGGCTCCCGGAAGGAGAATGGCGGGGAAACGGGCCTGGAACGGCTGCAACGTGGCGTGTCGGGCACACCTCGCACATTTGTCCGGTGACCGTTCCTCCCATGTCGACACGTCGCTCATCGCCTAAGGCGAGGCGGCGGGCACCTGGTGCCGAAATGCACATCGGGGTGGTGCCCGGGATCTCCCGGGCACCACCGGCGATGCGGGTGCTGCGCTGTCTCTCAGTAGGTGAAGCGGCCCACGGTGCTGCGCAGGTCGGCGGCCATCCGGGACAGCTCGTCGACGGCGGTGCGGGTCTGGGTCAGCGCCTGGGTGGTGGAGTCCGCGGCGGTGGAGACCCCGGAGATGTTCTCCGCGATCTGCGTGGTGCCACCGGCGGCCTCCTGCACCGACCGCGACATCTCGTTGGTGGTGGCGGTCTGCTCCTCCACCGCCGAGGCGATCGTGGTCTGGCGGTCGGA
>NZ_VNHW01000033.1 GCF_008124835.1 Blastococcus xanthinilyticus
TGTGTTGTGTCATGAGGTTGTAGTCACGCCTCTGGCTCGTCACGGGGCAGCCGGGCGTTCTCCTCTGGGCTGACGAACCTCATGTTGTCGGGGTCGTCCTTGCTGCCGCCCTGGTGCAGCGGGGTGATGTGGCGGGTCTCGAGTGGGCCTCGGCGGATGACGCGCAGCACGCCGGGGTTGGAGAGCCCGACGGCGGCGGCGATCTCGCGCAAGGTCGCGCCCTGCTTGGCGGCCTCGCGGATCAGGTCGTCGCGGCGGTCCTTCCACTCGTCGGCCTTGCGGCCGGCGGCAGTGAGGCGGCGCGCCATCTCGCCGTCCATGACCACGCTGCTGAGGTTAGCGGGGGTGGTCATGGGATCCTCCCCCCAGCGCAGGGATAGCACGACGGTGCTGCCAGCAACGCTGGTCCTTCGCTCGGACGCGGCGGTTGCAGTGCCCCATCCAGCCGAGGGTTGCGCGGCTGTGCTTCCGGGTCGCCGCCACCCCTCCGTAGGGGCATGGGGCGCCGCAGGTTGGTATCGCGAGCCGGTCCGCTGCAGTCACGGCCGGGTCATCCGAACGCAACGCCGACACGCGGTGCCCCCGCCGTCCACGAACCCATGCCAGCCCGTCTGCCAGGTCTCCCAGGAGCCGCTGCGGGTGTCGATCCCGCAGACAGTGCGGGAGTTGCTCGGGTGCATCGCGTGACGCGGCGCTAACGGCTGCTGGTTCCAGACCGCGACGAGGCTGTGGTTGCGCGGGTCGTAGACGTTGTCCAGTACGTCGCTCACCACGTCGGGTTCTCCCACTTCGCCTTCGGAGCGCCGCCGCGAGTCTCGTCCTCGTGCTCGGCGTCGCCCGCCTGGACGTGCCCCGGCGCCTTCGTGCAGACGCACAGGACGTTCGCGCCGTCGTAGGTGCTGACGTAGTGCAGCCGGGCGCCGCAGATGCCGACAGGCACGTCGGCGGTCGCCTTCTGGATGTCGGCGACGGCGTGCTCGCGGGCCTGCTCATCGGTCAGGCCGTGCTCGTTGCGGTACGTGAGGAACAGGTCGATGGCCTGGAGCGCCTCGTGCTTGGTGTTTGTCATGCTCACTATGTTAGCGTCGTACTGCTAACAATGCAAGCACAAACAGAGGCCGCGTCCTGCCCCAGCATCCGAACGCACCGCTCAGCCCGGAGGGGCGCAAGCGCCTGTGTCTCCGCGTCGCGAGCGGTCGCCCGATCAGCCACGTAGCGGCTGAGGCGGGGATCTCTCGGGCGGTGCTGGCCAAGTGGTACGGCCGCTGGCAGACCGAGGGAGACGCCGGACTGATGGACCACACCTCGCGGCCGGAGCACAGCCCGGCGGCCATCGGGGACGACATCGTGGACGCGATCATGGAACTGCGGAAGCGCGAGAAGTGGGGCGCTGCGCGCATCGCCGCACACCTCAAGGAGAAGGGCATCGAGGTGTCGGCCAGCACCGTGCACCGCACGCTCAAGCGCAACGACATGAGCCGCGTCCGGGACATGGACCCACCGACCGGCGAGCCCATGCGGGTCATCCGCTACGAGCACGAGCGCCCCGGCGACATGGTCCACGTCGACATCAAGAAGGTCGGCCGCATCCCGAAGGGCGGTGGCTGGGCCGTCCACGGCCAGGGCACCGACGAGGCCCGCGCCAGCAAGCGCGCAGCAGCCCGCACCGGCAAGGTCGGCTACGCCTACCTGCACTCCGCCGTCGATGACTACAGCCGCCTGGCCTACACCGAGGTGCTCGACGACGAGAAGGGACCGACCGCCGCCGCGTTCTGGCTGCGCGCCGCGTCCTACTTCGCCGAGCACGGCATCACGCACATCGTGCGCTGCCTGACCGACAACGGGGCCTGCTACCGCTCCCAGGCGTTCGCCGAGGCACTGGCCTCCACCGGCACCCGGCACAAGCGCACGCGGCCCTACACGCCCCGCACGAACGGGAAGGTCGAGCGGTACAACCAGACGATGCTCGCCGAGTGGCTGCGGCGCCGCCCGTACGACTCGGAGGAGGACCGCACGCAGGCGCTCGCCGAGTTCCTGAACTACTACAACTTCGAGCGGAAGCACTCCGCCCTCGGGTGGCTTCCGCCGATCACCCGCGTGCCGCTCGTCGGCCCGAAGGTCGAGGCTCAGACGCCAGACCTGCCGGAGGTCACCACGGATCAGATGTCGATCTTCGACGACCTCGGCGGCGTGTGAGCAACGTCATGAACTACTACA
>NZ_VNHW01000034.1 GCF_008124835.1 Blastococcus xanthinilyticus
GTCTGCTCCGCGATGCTCGTGATCACCTTCACCACGTTGCCGATCTCCGCCGAGGACTCGCCCAGCTTCGCCACCGTCGCCGTCGTCGTCTCCGCAGCCGTCACCGCACGCGCCGCCACCTCACTGGCCTCCGCTGCATTCTGCGAGATCTCCCGGATGCTGGCGCCCATCTGCTCCGCACCAGCCGCCACCGTCTGCACGCTGCGGGTCACCTCATCCGCCGCAGAAGACACCACCCCCGCCTGCGCCGACGTCTCCTCCGCCGACGACGCGATCTGCCCCGCAGATGCCGACAGCTCCTCCGAGCTCGCCGCCACCGCGTCGGCGGAGGAGACGACGGAGCCGATCAGGCTGCGCAGGTTCTCCTGCGCGGTGGTGAGCGCGGCGGCCATCCGGCCGACCTCGTCGCGGGTTCGCACGTGCGGCTCCACCGTCAGGTCGCCCTTCGCCAGCGCCTCGAGCGCCCCGGTGACCCGGCCCAGGGGGCGGACCACGGAACGGGAGACGGTCACCGCCAGCAGGGCGGCGAGGACGACCGCGAGCGCGCCGACGACACCGAGGAGAACGGTGGCCCGTTCCTGCGCGTCGAGCTGGTCGACCTGCAGCTGCTCCACACGCTCGCCGGCGGAGGTCTCCACCCGGTCGGCGATGTCCAGGATGATGCCGTAGCCCTTGCCGGCCTCGCCGCCGTTGATGCTCTCCACCGCGGTACGGAAGCCCTCGGGCGAGCCGTCGGAGATCCACGCTACGACCTGGTCGTCCATCTCGAAGTAGAAGTCCCAGGCGGGCCGCAGCTCGCTCCAGGCGGCCTTCTCGTCCGCGTCCATGGCGTCGGTGTCCACACCGTCCAGCCATTCGTAGACGGCCTTCTTGCTCTCCAGCAGACCGGCACGGTTGTAAGCGTCGGAGGCCAGACCCACCTGCGGCCCGAAGGCCGCCACGTCGGTGAGCACCAGGCCCTGCCAGCCGCTGACGTCGGCGATCTGGAAGCGGGCGGTCTCCGCCTCCTGGAGCACGCCGCCGACGGCGGTGAGGTCGTCGGCGATCTCCCGCTGCTCGGACACGGCCAGGAGGCCGGCGCCGGCGCTGAGCAGCACCAGGCCGCCGATGGCGCCGAAGGCGAGACCGAGGCGCCGGCCTACTCGGATGTTCCCGAACCGACGAGGGCTCGAGGAGGTGCTGGACATCGCGATTCCTTCGGTGGGACGAGGCGTGGGGCCAGGTGGTGCACATGACGCCCCGAATGCGGAGAGCTGTTGGGGCTGCGCGGTTGGGGAAACGTTAGAACAGATACACCGACCGTCATTCGGTGTTACGGGTGTGTCGTGTCGAGCGCGGTGCGATTCGCTCGGTCCCCGCATTCCCGTGTCGACTTGACGCCATTCGATTCGCCGGACCGCGCCGAAGCACGGCTCGGAACTGGCGACGAGCGCATGACCGGAATGGTCATGCGCTCGTCGTCGAGGTCGGCGGCCGGCTCGGCCACTGTCGGTCAGTAGGTGAAGCGCCCGACGGTGGAGCGCAGGTCCGCGGCCATCCGGGACAGCTCGTCGACGGCGGTGCGGGTCTGGGTCAGCGCCTGGGTGGTGGACTCCGCGGCGGTGGAGACCCCGGAGATGTTCTCCGCGATCTGCGTCGTGCCACCGGCGGCCTCCTGCACCGACCGCGACATCTCGTTGGTGGTGGCGGTCTGCTCCTCCACCGCCGAGGCGATCGTGGTCTGGCGGTCGGA
>NZ_VNHW01000035.1 GCF_008124835.1 Blastococcus xanthinilyticus
GATGACGCTCCTCTTGTGTCAAGCGGTGCTGAGGGCGGCTCCTCCGGGGGTGACGACGGGGAGCGGTGGGACGAGTCGAAGCCGTGTGGCCGCGGGCGGTGTGGGGTTGATGTGGTGGTAGACCTCGCGGGCGACGTAGCGCTTGAGGCAGCGCATGATGTCGCGTTTGGCGAGGCCTTCGGCGGTGCGGCGGGTGACGTAGTCCCGGGTCGGTGGGTGGGTCTTCATCCGGACCAGGACGATGCGCCAGAGGGCGCTGTTGGCTTGCCGGTCGCCGCCCCGGTTGAGCCGGTGGCGGTGGGTGTTGCCGGAGGATGCCTGGACCGGTGAGGCGCCGCAGAGGGCGGCGAAGGCTTGTTCGGTGACCAGCCGTTCGGGGTTGTCCCCGGCGGCCACCAGCAGTGCGCCGGCAGTGTCGGGGCCGACTCCGTGGGCGGCCAGCAGCCGCGGGTGGGCGGTGGTGAGGATGGTTTTGAGGTGGGCGTCCAGGCCGGCGATTTCGGTGTCGAGGTGCTGGATGCGGCGGGCGAGGGCGCTCATCGCGTACTTCGCGGCGGCGGTGGTGGTGGTCATGTCGCCGGGTCGGAAGCGGGCGGCGGTCTCGATCAGGGCGGCGTAGCGCAGCGGCTTGATCGAGTCGCGTAGCTCGTCGGGGGCGGTGTCGGCCAGCGCTTGGAGCTGCAGCAGCGCTTGGGTGCGCTGCTTGATCGCCGAGCGGCGGGCGACCCGCAGCTGGCGGGCCATCTCCACCGGGCCGGTGCCGGTCTTTGGCACCGTTCGGGCCCGGCCGGCCACGACGGCGCGGGCGGCCTCCTCGGCGTCGATGGTGTCGGACTTGCCGCGCCGGCGGCGGGCTTGGCGGTTGGGCCGGTCGACCTCGACGACGGTGATGTCGCGTGCGGCCAGCCAGCGTGCCAGTCCACCGCCCCAGCAGCCGGTGCCCTCGACGCCGACGGCGGCCAGCTCACCGTGGGAGCGCAGGAACCGCAGCAGCGCCTTGAACCCGTTGGTCGTGGTGGGGAAAGACTGGCTGGCCAGGACACGGCCGAGCGGATCGCAGACGGCGGCGACGTGGATGTGCTTGTGGGTGTCCACACCGCCGATGACCGCGCCGGGCGGCCATTCGGGGCGCTCGAGCTGGTCGCGGGCAGGCCGTTCTGGGAGCCTGGGCATCGCCGTTCCTTCCACTGCTGCAGGGCCGAAAGAGGGCGCGGCAC
This sequence comes from Blastococcus xanthinilyticus, assembly GCF_008124835.1. GTDB lineage: Bacteria > Actinomycetota > Actinomycetes > Mycobacteriales > Geodermatophilaceae > Blastococcus > Blastococcus xanthinilyticus. The sequence goes on from NZ_VNHW01000035.1 coordinate 1,218, forward strand.
GCACGGCCGGGACGGCGGACAGGACATTGAGTGGGCCTGGTCGCACAAGCTCCTCTGAAGTCACCCCGCCCGACCGGTCGTGCCGCAGACACCGGGCCGGAGCAGCCGACCGGTCATCTTCCAGACAGCCCCGCAGGGCGTCAGCAAATGTGGGAGTCAGACCGCCCCGGACCCGGCGTCCGTGCCCCGCAGCCTGCCCGGGAGGGACCGGTTACGGGAGCCCGATTCCATCAATGCA
>NZ_VNHW01000036.1 GCF_008124835.1 Blastococcus xanthinilyticus
GATCAGGACGCTCCTATGACGGGTCAAGCCGCGAGCGGTGGTGATTCGAGGCGTCGGTAGAGCTCGCGGGCGATGTAGCGCTTGAGGCAGCGTTTGATCTCGCGGTCGGTCTTGCCCTCGGCTCGGCGGCGGTCGGCGTAGGTGCGGGTGCGTTCGTCTCGTTGCAGCCGGGTGAGGACGACGGTGTGCAGGGCGCGGTTGAGCTGTCGGTCGCCGGAGCGGTTGAGCCGGTAGCGCACGGTCTTGCCCGAGGACGCCGGGATGGGTGCGGTGCCGGCGAGCATGGCGAAGGCGGCGTCGTCACGGCAGCGGCCGGGGTGGGACCAGGCGGTGAGGACGGTGGCGGCAACGATCGGGCCGACTCCGGTCAGGTCGAGCAGGTCCGGGCGCCAGGACCGGACGATGGCGCGGATGGCCTTCTCGTGGTCGAGGGCTTCGGTCTCGAGGAATCGGATCCGGCGCGCGAGGTCGTGTAGCACGGTCAGCGCGGTGACGATCTCGATGTCGCCGCGGCTGGCGCCCGGGCGCAGCCGGGCGGCGGTGTCGATGGCGCCGCGGGTGCTCTGGCCGCGGAACCGGGCCCGAACGGCCTCCGGGGCGGTGGTGACCATCGCCAGCAGTTGACGTTGGGCGGCGGTGGCGGCCTCGACCGCGGCGCGGCGGGCGGTCAGGCGCATCTGCAGCGCGGCTCGCTGCGGGCCGGTCTTGGGCTGAGCGAGCCGGGTGCGGGCCAGTGCGTCGCGGGCGGCGCGTTCGGCGTCGATCGGGTCGGACTTCGCCCCGGCCCGCCGCGCTGGGCGCTTGGGCCGATCCAGCTCGATGACGAGTTCATCGGCGTCTGCCAGGTGGCGGGCCAGGCCGGCGCCGTAGCCGCCGGTGCCCTCCATCGCCCACGCCCGCAGCCCCGAGTGCTGTTCGGCCAGTGTGACCAGCTCTGCGTAGCCGGCCGGGTCGGCGGCCACCGTCGCTCGGGCCAGCACGCCACCGGTGCCGGTGTCCAGCACCGCGGCGGTGTGGGTGTCTTTGTGCGTGTCGACGCCGATGACGACCTCGACCAGGTCTGCCAGCATGGTCATGCGTTCTTCTCCTTGACCGGGGGGACGCAGCAGGTCCCGGTCCGGTGCGGAGATGGCAGGACTGTGATGAGACACGCCAGCAGCCACTGGCGGTCAAGCTCCTGATCAGGCCAACGTCTCCGGCCGGGCCGGTGCCGGCAGCAGCGGACGGACAAGTCCAGATGAAGGCACGAAGCCAGTCACATGACGGGTCACGCCCACCGCTGCCAGCCATCAGCCCATCACCGAAGGACTGACCCGGCCAGCCTCACAGTCAC
>NZ_VNHW01000037.1 GCF_008124835.1 Blastococcus xanthinilyticus
TGAGCTTGCCCCGGTCCAGCGGACGGCTAGGTACTGAGCATGGCGTAGGCAGCGGGGGTTCGGTAGCCGAGGGCGGAGTGCAGTCGGTGGTTGTTGTAGTCCCAGATGTAGTGGAAGAGCCGACTGCGGGCATCGGCGAAGGTCTTGATGGCGCCGCCAGGATGGATGTCCTCGTTCTTCAACGACCCGAACCAGGACTCCATGGCAGCGTTGTCCAGTGCGCTTTTCCGTTCACCGAGAGAGACAACCAGCCCGTGGCGAGCCGCGAGTTCGTGCCACTCGTGGGAGGTGAACTGGTAGCCGCGATCTGAGTGGATGATGCAACCGGGCGCGGGGCGGCGAATGTCGATCGCTTCACGGAATGCCCGTATCACCGTCTTGGGCGTTTCATAAGTGTCGGTGGACCAACTGATCACCTGGCGGTTATGTGCGTCGAGAACGACCGCGGCTCGCAGAAAGCCTTCGCTGGTGCGGATCGCCGTCAGATCGGTGAACCAAAGTCGGTCCGGCGCGGAGGCGCGGAACTGCCGGCGCACCCGGTCGATCACCTCGGGGCGGCGGCTCGGTGGCGCCGACCGTCGTCGGGCCTTGATCGGCCCCCGTCGAGCCCGGATCCCGTGCGCGCGCATCAGCCGGGCGACCCGATGCCGGCCCACCGTGAGTCCCTTGGCTCGAAGCGAGCGATAAATCCGTGGTGCTCCGTAGTAGGAGAAGCGGCCATGGATCAGCCGAATGTGTGCGAGTAGCTCGCGGTCTTCAGCGGCTCGACCCTTCAGCGGTCTCCGGCTGCGGGACAGCCAGCCGTAGTAGCCCGATGTTGACACGCCCAGTAATCGACAGATGATGCTGATCCTCAACGCCGGCTTCTTCGCCTTCTCCGCCGCGATGTAGCGGTAGATCTCTACCGCTCCGTACGTCGAGCGAAGAAGGCCAGCGCTTTTCCCAGGATCTCCACTTCTTCGGTCTTCTGTGCCAGTTCGCGTTCCAGCTGGGCTATACGTGCGGCCTCCGATGACCGGTCGACCTGCTCGGACAGCGCAGCGCGTCGCACCGGCCTCTCGGCCTTTTCAGCCTCCCGCACCCACTTGGCCACCGACGTGGCGGACAACCCGAACTCGGTCGCGATCTCACCGAAGGTTCGGCCATCTCGCCGATGCAACGCGACGATCTGATCCCTGAACTCCTGCGTGTAGACCCTGCCCACGAAGACACCCCTCCCGTGGCGATGCCGCCACTGTGACGGTGTCCGCGAAACCCGGGCAAGCTCA
>NZ_VNHW01000038.1 GCF_008124835.1 Blastococcus xanthinilyticus
TGTACCCGGCCATGACGTTGGTGACGGCGGTCGGGCTTGAACGCAGGAGAACCTCCGAGTGGGGTGTGGCTTGTCTAAGGCCCACATCCGCCCGGAGGTTCTCGTGTCCCACGGTAATGCCCGCCTGACCGTCCACGGTCGCAAGCTGATCGTCGCCCGGCATGCCTCCGGCTGGCGGCAGGCGCACATCGCTGCGGCGATGGGGATCTCGCGCAAGTGCGTGCGGACCTGGATCACCCGGTTCGAGGACGAGGGCGAGGCGGGACTGGTGGACCGGTCCAGTCGTCCGCACACCAGCCCGCGGCGGACGCCTGCGGAGGTGGAGGAGCGGATCGTGGAGCTCCGCCGTCGTGAGCGCCGAGGACCGGCGTGGATCGGCGCCGAGCTGGGCGTGCCGGCCCGCACGGTCTCCCGGGTTCTGGTCCGCCGCGGGCAGCCGCGACTGGCTGCCCTGGACCCGATGACCGGGCAGCTGATCCGGGCTTCCAAGGCCACCGCGGTCCGCTACGAGCGATCCCGCCCCGGCGAGTTGGTGCACATGGACGTCAAGAAGCTCGGCCGCATCCCCGACGGCGGTGGCTGGCGGGCACTGGGACGCGCGGCCCGGGAAACCACCAAAGACCGAAAAACCCCGCTGGGCTATGACTACGTGCACTCACTCGTCGATGACTACTCACGGCTGGCCTACTCCGAGATCCTGCCCGACGAGAAGGGCGCCACCTGCGCAGCCTTCCTCGCCCGGGCTGCGGCCTACTTCGCCGACCACGGCATCGACCGGATCGAGCGGGTCATGACCGACAACGCCTGGGCCTACCGGTGGTCTCTGAGCGCGGTCATCACCGAACTGGGCGCCCGACAGAAGTTCATCCGCCCGCACTGCCCGTGGCAGAACGGCAAGGTCGAACGCCTCAACCGCACCCTGGCCACCGAGTGGGCCTACCGGCAGCCCTTCACCAGCAACGCCGAGCGCACCGCCGCCCTTGCTCCCTGGATCGAGCACTACAACACTCAACGCCGCCACAGCGCACTCGGCGGACTCCCGCCGGTCAGCCGCCTGGCACCAACCTGATGGCCGGGTACACCTAG